>NZ_FMTV01000028.1:0-1001 GCF_900100445.1 Mucilaginibacter sp. NFR10
ACGTTATCTGAAGGGAGCCCGTTACTGGTATTGAGTAAACTTATCCGGTAATTTTGATAATGATTATAGAAGCTGATAATGCTTACACCGTTCGCGGTGCAGACCCATAGTGTATTGTCATCTGTCCATATCAGTTTACGGATATCGCCTGAAAAAATAGCAGGAGATCTAAATTGAACAATTTTTTCGCCGACCAGCAAAAACACCCCCTGAGCTTCTGTGCCTATCGCACATACTTCATTATTTGATGCCAGGCTCTTAACAACATTTATTCCTTTATTGGCTAATATCCGCACATAGGTAATATCATTAGTAGTGGGCATTAACTGGTATAACCCATAAAGTGAACCTATCAGCAGCTTGTTTTTATACCAGGTAAGAGATGTCATGCGTATAGGCTTGAATCTATAACCTTTTAGACGTTTGAACTGATTTGATATTACAACAACGGCATTTTGTGAAATAAAATACACTGTATCATGTTGATGGGTGATTCCTTTTATAGGGCCATCAAATTTTACAGGGCCTTCAAAATAACTTTCGGGATGCCATAACGCCGGGTTCTTGTTCGAAATATCTAATCTGAATATACCATTATCGGTACCAATCATGAGCCTGTTGCCCGGAATTGTAAGCAGATTGGTTATCCGGTTAAAGTCAGACCTGTCTTGATTTATAGTTATAGTACCAATCGGCGGCGTTTGATTTGCGCCAAGTTTCATATAACTCAGTGTGCTTAAAACATGCCCGGTAAAAAGGTAGCCTCCTGCAATGGCCAGTTTTAAAACATCTTCATTGGCCAGCCCGCTTTCTTTGTTAATGATTTTTACTTCGGGGTTAGTACTTAAAAAGAAGCCTTTGTCATAACTGCCAAACCATAAATTATTTTCCCGGTCAATAACCGTGGCGGTAGTGATGTTATTATTAAGGTAATTTTTCCGTTCGCCGGTAAGATAGTTAATAATGTAGGTGCCCTGTTTTACCGTTGTAACGGCAAACGT
>NZ_FMTV01000027.1:0-1142 GCF_900100445.1 Mucilaginibacter sp. NFR10
AGTTCGGCGTTCAATCTTTTTGCCCGCGTGTGGATATTCCGGATGCCCATGGTTTCGTGCTTGCGCACATCGGGGTCAAATCCGCGCCCGTCATCACGGATGCTGATCTGCAGCCGGTTTTTGTAAAGATTGATTTCCAGAAAGGCGTTTTGTGCCTCCGAGTGTTTAACAATATTGTTTAATACTTCCTTAACAAGGAGGTATACCTGGCGCCTTTTTTCGCCGCTGATGGTAACCGGGGTTTCGCTGACGGAGGCATTTACATGGAGGTCAATATTGCTGTATTCAAATATTTTAATGGCTTGTTTATGAATAAAGCCGGCCAGGTTGCTTACTTCGTCGTTTTCGGCATCAAGGCTCCAGATAATTAACCTTACCTGGGTAGATATATCGGTAATGGCTTCATGAATAGCGTCAATCTCCTTAAAAGCAGGCTGATCGGCTGTTTTGCGGCTGAGTAATTCGGTCCTGAGCTTAATACCGGAGATGCTTGCACCTAAATCATCATGCACCTCACTGCTGATGCGCTGTCGTTCGCGCTGCAGGGCAAGGGCATTTTCATAGTCCTTTTTTTGTAAGCCGATGATGGATTGATAATATTTCCGTACCAGCAGGAAAGCGATGATTATGGCACTTAATACAGCCAGCACCTGCAGCCATAACTGCTGGTACCATAAAGGCATAACGTCAAATTTAAAAATGAGCGGTTGGCTTAACTGGTTAAAACGGTCGGCAGCCAGGGCTTCTAACTCATAGTTTCCGGGGGGCAGCAGGTCGAACCGTTTTTCGCCGGAAGGCGCGACGCTCCAATTTTTATCAACCCCCTTAAGCCTGAAGCGGTATTGTATTTTGCCCATGCTTTTGTAGGATAGGGCAACGCAGTTAAATACAACAGGCCGGCCGTAAGTAAAGCTGTTTTGAGTTCCGGGTATCCCATCATTAATCAACACCGGTTTAGGCAGGGCGGTGTTCCCTAAATTTTGAGTAACGGCTATGCCCTGATCTGTAGCTATATAATAATCATGACCGTTCTGTACCACATCGGCAACGTTATCTGAAGGGAGCCCGTTACTGGTATTGAGTAAACTTATCCGGTAATTTTGATAATGATTATAGAAGCTGATAATGCTTACACCGTTCGC
>NZ_FMTV01000026.1:0-1413 GCF_900100445.1 Mucilaginibacter sp. NFR10
TGGTCTTGTCCGGATTTTGGTTTACAGTTTTTGGAGGGTTAAAGTATTATTTGTTGTACTAAGTTAATAATTGTTTTTAAAGTAATTATTGATTTACTGTGCGGGCGACGGTGCTTTCTTTCTTCTATTCTTCCAGTGCTTCATAAGCGGTTCTGTACTCTGATGGGCGTATGCCGGTGTCAGGTTACTGCAACTCATATGCGGCCTAACGTTGTTATAAGCCTCTACAGCACTCTTAACAGCTAATAGCGCTTCTGGCCGTGATTTGAATATCCGGCTTAACTGAAATTCGGTTTTAAGAATACCATTTATTCTTTCAGCGATAGGATTCTCATATGCTTCACCGTGCTGGGTCATGCTTATGGCTATACTCTCCTTATTAAGCATCTTAATATAATCATAACTACAGTATTGAACACCTCTGTCTGAATGATGCATTAAAGGCAACTTTGTACTTCTGTTCCTTATAGCCATATTTAAAGCATTAATAGGCCCTTCGTTAGTCAGATAAGGATGTAAGCAATATCCCATGATCTTTTTGGAATAAGCATCGGTAATCAGACTCAGGTAGTTGAAGTCATAGGTTATGCAAATGTAAGTTATATCGGCCACCCAGAGCTGTTCAGGCCGCACTACTTCTATTCCTTTTGCCAGATCCGAATACTTCCAAAACATATGATTTGAATAAGTAGTGCGAGGCCCTCTAACTTTTCTTGAAACCAATAACCCATGATCTCTTAATAAACTATTCAGTTTATCTCTTCCCATTGAGATATTGTTGGTTCGTAAAGGCTGGTAAATACACTTATAAAGCTTATGAAGCCCTAATCCGGGTAGTTCGCGCCTAACCTGGGCAACTAACTCCAAAACGATTAGTTCCACCTGTTCAGCTTCGCTTAAATGCCATTGCTTTTTATAAAATGCCTGTCGGGATTTACCAAACAGCTTACAAAGCGGCCCTACTCCCATCCTTGTAATATGCTTTTCTTTGATCAGCATCACTGTTTGGTGCCACGCTTTTTTCGTACTGGCACTTTCAACTCTTTTTCAGCGTAATCGATCATTGCATTCAATCCATAGATCATTACATTAGCCTTTTCTAAAGACTTCTCTAATTGCTTTATACGCTGTTTAAGGGCCTTAGGATCATTTTTATCTTTAGCATCCATGACAGCTAAAGTTACGGCTCCTTTTTCCAATTTTTTCTTGTAAAGGTTAACCCAGTTATTAAGCATCTGGACATTGGGCAATCTGTAACTTTTGGCGACTTCTTTAGCTGATCGGTTGCGATACATCACCATCAGTACCAGCTTCTCCTTAAAAGTCTCTGTAAAGGAGAAGCGTGACAACATTGTTTCTTTCATCTGGAATAAGTTTATTCCAAAACTGTAAACCTATAGCCGTATGAGACCG
>NZ_FMTV01000025.1:0-2010 GCF_900100445.1 Mucilaginibacter sp. NFR10
GATCAGCTTCGGGTGAAAACGAACAGAACGATGCTGGGCGGTGCGGCTGCAGGGGCATAGCAAGTTTTTGCAGAAGCGGAGGCATTGCGTGCGAAGAGGGGCAAAATAATTGCAGCCCGTAGTTCTGCTCGTTTTGCAGGGTGAAGGCCGCGCCGAGGGCTATGGGGCCAGGTTGTGCGCAAAGAAGCCTCTCTGCTGCAAGTCTTTTTGGTTACTTTTGTGGCGACAAAAGTAACTGGCCCCGCGCGGCCAGGAGCGCGACGATGTAAGTTTATAGAATAAAGTCTTTTATCTGCCTATAAGAGATTGCTTCGTAACTCAGCAATGACGTGGTGGATATGTCATTTCTCCTTCAGAGGCCACCGGATTTAAATCACTCAGCATGACACCCGATTTTGATTGAGCCAGGGGAATGATGATTTTCGTAAGTCACGATGCGAAAGAAAAGAGGATTCTTACTATTACTTAGGATAAGCTTCACTAATATGGGTGAATTTTAGCCAAAATGAACCCCATCCTATCCCTTCCTGGATAAGATACTTATTAAAAAAATTTAAAAAGTTCTTTTAATTCAAATTTTGTTTTAGTAAGTTTGTATTGATAATGCACAGCATATTATTATACGCACTTTACTTTACCCTCATGTCGGTGAGGATAAACATTTTTGTTAATTGGTTTGATAAAAATCCTCGCCCTTGGCGGGGGTTTTTTGTATAGCGACTTTTTAAACTTTAACATATAACATATAGGTTCTGAGAAAATTATGGCACGATTAAATTTATTGGAAGAGACACGTTACGAAAAGTTACCGGTAAGCGTTTACAACAACCAGCAGGAAGCCTCGGTAGCGGTAGCGAACCGGATAGCAGATCTGATCCGCGCAAAACAAGCCAAAGGTGAAAAAGCGGTATTGGGGCTTGCCACCGGTGTAACCCCGATAGGGGTATATGCCGAACTGGTAAGACAGCACAAAGAAGCAGGCTTGAGCTTTAAGAATGTGATCACTTTCAACCTGGATGAGTACTACCCAATGAAACCCACAGCAGCGCAAAGCTATGTAACCTTCATGTACGAAAACCTTTTCAGCCATATTGATATAGATAAAGCCAATGTGCACATCCCTGATGGCACTTTGGATAAAGACGAAGTTGTTTCCTTCTGTTTAGCCTATGAAAAGCAGATAGAAGAATTGGGCGGCTTAGACCTTCAGATCCTGGGTATCGGTCGTACAGGTCACATCGGCTTCAACGAGCCGGGTTCTGCACCAAACTCAGGAACCAGGATGGTAACGCTTGACGACCTGACCAGACGTGACGCTGCCCGCGATTTTGGTGGTAAAGCCGACGTACCAACCAAAGCCATTACCATGGGGATCGGTACCATCTTCAAGGCCAGGGAAATCATCCTGATGGCCTGGAATAAGAAGAAAGCGCCAATCATCAAGAAAGCGGTAGAAGGGGAGATCTCGGGTGAAGTACCTGCCACTTACCTGCAATTATCACAACATGTAGAGTTTGTACTGGATGCAGATGCCGCGTCAGAACTGACCAGGTTTGATACCCCGTGGCTGGTAAAAGATTGCGTGTGGGATAACCAGTTAAAGAAAAAGGCGGTGATCTGGTTGGCGAATGAGGTTAACAAACCGGTACTGAAACTAACCGAAGAAGATTACAATAACCACGGCATGGCCCAACTTGCAGTAGAGCAGGGGCCTGTATATAATATTAACATTGATATTTTTAACCAGATCCAGCATACCATTACCGGCTGGCCGGGCGGTAAACCTGATGCGGATGATTCGCAAAGGCCGGAAAGGGCATTGCCTGCTAAAAAACGCTCTATTATCTTTTCACCGCACCCTGATGATGACGTGATCTCGATGGGCGGTACATTTATCCGTTTGGTAGACCAGGGACATGATGTACACGTAGCTTACCAAACCTCAGGAAATACCGCGGTATGGGATGATGACGTGCTAAGGTACATGGAATTTGCCATCGACTTTACAAA
>NZ_FMTV01000021.1:0-5886 GCF_900100445.1 Mucilaginibacter sp. NFR10
AAACTTTAAAAATAAAAAATAAAAAAGTTTTGGAAATAAGAAAAGGTTTTCTACCTTTGCAGACCCAAACGGAAGGGTGCTTGAGAGAGCGAAAGAAGTTGAGGCTGAGCGAGTTCAGTCAATAAAAGAAGGAAGAAAGTTAACGATGGTTAATGAGTAAAACAAAAGAGCCGGAAGCGATTTTCGGGGAAACAAACTGACAAGTTAAGCAATGCGAATTGCGACGACATAATAGCTGATTCGGATGATGAAGCGAGCAAGTTCTTTTAAGAAATGGAAATCATGTAGCGTAACGGGAGGCGAAGTCTAACCAAGGTTAAACAAAGCTGAAGAGTTACAAAAAGAAGAGAGACTGTATAAAGATATATAATACAGATTCTATTAATTAATAATAGGGTCAGTGGTTAAACAAAACATTTTACAATGGAGAGTTTGATCCTGGCTCAGGATGAACGCTAGCGGCAGGCCTAATACATGCAAGTCGGACGGGATTTGGGAGCTTGCTCCTAATGAGAGTGGCGCACGGGTGCGTAACACGTATGTAACCTACCTTGATCAGGGGGATAGCCTCTCGAAAGAGAGATTAAGACCGCATAACATTATGATATGGCATCGTATTATAATCAAATATTTATAGGATCAAGATGGGCATGCGCAACATTAGCTAGTTGGTGTGGTAACGGCATACCAAGGCGACGATGTTTAGGGGATCTGAGAGGATGACCCCCCACACTGGTACTGAGACACGGACCAGACTCCTACGGGAGGCAGCAGTAAGGAATATTGGTCAATGGACGGAAGTCTGAACCAGCCATGCCGCGTGCAGGAAGACGGCCCTACGGGTTGTAAACTGCTTTTGCAGGGGAATAAACCCCGGTTCGTGAACCGGGTTGAATGTACCTTGAGAATAAGGATCGGCTAACTCCGTGCCAGCAGCCGCGGTAATACGGAGGATCCAAGCGTTATCCGGATTTATTGGGTTTAAAGGGTGCGTAGGCGGCTTTTTAAGTCAGGGGTGAAAGACGGTAGCTCAACTATCGCAGTGCCCTTGATACTGAAGAGCTTGAATGTACTTGAGGTAGGCGGAATGTGACAAGTAGCGGTGAAATGCATAGATATGTCACAGAACACCAATTGCGAAGGCAGCTTACTAAAGTATGATTGACGCTGAGGCACGAAAGCGTGGGGATCAAACAGGATTAGATACCCTGGTAGTCCACGCCCTAAACGATGAACACTCGATGTTGGCGATATACGGTCAGCGTCTAAGCGAAAGCGTTAAGTGTTCCACCTGGGGAGTACGCCCGCAAGGGTGAAACTCAAAGGAATTGACGGGGGCCCGCACAAGCGGAGGAGCATGTGGTTTAATTCGATGATACGCGAGGAACCTTACCCGGGCTTGAAAGTTAGTGAATGTGACAGAGACGTCACAGTTCTTCGGAACACGAAACTAGGTGCTGCATGGCTGTCGTCAGCTCGTGCCGTGAGGTGTTGGGTTAAGTCCCGCAACGAGCGCAACCCCTATGTTTAGTTGCCAGCATTTAAGGTGGGGACTCTAAACAGACTGCCTATGCAAATAGAGAGGAAGGAGGGGACGACGTCAAGTCATCATGGCCCTTACGTCCGGGGCTACACACGTGCTACAATGGATGGTACAGAGGGCAGCTACCTGGCAACAGGATGCCAATCTCATAAAGCCATTCACAGTTCGGATCGGGGTCTGCAACTCGACCCCGTGAAGTTGGATTCGCTAGTAATCGCGTATCAGCAATGACGCGGTGAATACGTTCCCGGGCCTTGTACACACCGCCCGTCAAGCCATGGAAGCTGGAAGTGCCTGAAGTGCGTAACCGCAAGGAGCGTCCTAGGGTAAAGTCGGTAACTGGGGCTAAGTCGTAACAAGGTAGCCGTACCGGAAGGTGTGGCTGGAATACCTCCTTTCTGGAGCAGTATCTCTGAGTAATTCGGAACTGTTACCTACATGATATTTCTTAAAACACAAAAAAAAGACAAAAGGAAACCCAGAAGATGAAGCCATCTGTGGAATGTGTAAACGAAAGTAAGCACAGGACAAGTGGCAGTAAGCAGTGGCAGCAGCAGTAGGCAGAAAAGTCCTGCAAACTGCAACTGATAACTGCAACTAAAAACAAATAGTCCTGTAGCTCAGCTTGGTTAGAGCACTACACTGATAATGTAGGGGTCAGCAGTTCAAATCTGCTCGGGACTACTATTAAGGCGAAAAGAGATTAGAGATAAGAGGTTAGGTAACTAATCACTGATCACCGATCTCTGATCACTCATCAACGGGGGATTAGCTCAGCTGGCTAGAGCACCTGCCTTGCACGCAGGGGGTCAACGGTTCGAATCCGTTATTCTCCACCAAGTATTCTACAGTAACTATAATATAGGTTACGCTACAGATGAAAACTAACGTTCTTTGACATATTGGAAGAAGTAATTGAAAACAAGAGAAAACAACAGATAGGAAGTTGTTTGATTGAGAACCAAGATTACAAGAATAAAGAAACAAGAGTAATCTTGCTTCCTGACTCCTGAACTCTTGACTCTGTCGAACGACGGACTAAAATAAAGACATACCTTGCGGCGCAAAAGGCGCAAGAGTAGAAGAAAGTAAGAAAGGGTACACGGGGGATGCCTTGGCTCTCAGAGGCGAAGAAGGACGTGATAAGCTGCGATAAGCTGCGGGGATTAGCAAATATGAATTGATCCGCAGATTTCCGAATGGGGAAACCTAGTTATTTGAAGAATAACTGCATAAATGCGCTAACCTGCCGAACTGAAACATCTAAGTAAGCAGAGGAAGAGAAAACAATAGTGATTTCCAGAGTAGTGGCGAGCGAAATGGAAGAAGCCCAAACCTGTTATGTTACGGCATAGCAGGGGTTGTAGGACCACAACATGAATATTAAATAGAACCGGAAGGGGGTGGGAAACCCTGCCATAGAGCATGAGAGCTGCGTACGGGTAATAGATAATAGGATAGTGGTATCCTGAGTACCGCGAGGTCGGAGACGCCTTGTGGGAATTTGCCGGCACCATCCGGTAAGGCTAAATACTCCTGAGAGACCGATAGTGAACCAGTACCGTGAGGGAAAGGTGAAAAGAACCCCGAACAGGGGAGTGAAATAGAACCTGAAACCGTGTACTTACAAGCGGTCGGAGCGGTTAACACCGTGACGGCGTGCCTTTTGCATAATGAGCCTACGAGTTACTCTTCCCTGGCAAGGTTAAGTGTTTAAGACACGGATCCGAAGCGAAAGCGAGTCTGAAAAGGGCGTATAGTCAGGGGAGGTAGACGCGAAACCTTGTGATCTACCCATGGGCAGGTTGAAGGTGCCGTAACAGGTACTGGAGGACCGAACCGATAAACGTTGAAAAGTTTCCGGATGACTTGTGGGTAGGGGTGAAAGGCTAATCAAACTGGGAAATAGCTCGTACTCCCCGAAATGTTTTTAGGAACAGCCTGGCGGTTGAGTTATAAAGAGGTAGAGCTACTAATTGGGTGCGGGGGAGTCAAATCCTACCAAATCCAGATAAACTCCGAATGCTTTATAATATACGCTGGAGTGAGGCTATGGGTGCTAAGGTCCATGGCCGAGAGGGAAAGAACCCAGACCATCAGCTAAGGTCCCTAAATTATTGCTAAGTTGAACTAACGAGGTCCGATTGCACAGACAGCTAGGATGTTGGCTTGGAAGCAGCCATTCATTTAAAGAGTGCGTAACAGCTCACTAGTCGAGCGATCGGGCATGGATAATAAACGGGCATCAAGCAGTATACCGAAGCTATGGATTCACAGTAATGTGACTGGTAGGGGAGCATTCTATTTGTCGGAGAAGCAGGAAGGTAACTGACTGTGGAGGGAATAGAAAAGCAAATGTAGGCATAAGTAACGATAAGGCGGGAGAGAAACCCGCCCACCGAAAGACTAAGGTTTCCTGATCAACGCTAATCGGATCAGGGTTAGTCGGGGCCTAAGGTGAAGCCGACAGGCGTAGCCGATGGACAACTGGTTAATATTCCAGTACTTTTTATTACTGCGATGCGGTGACGGAGTAGTGACACTGACGCGAACTGACGGAATAGTTCGTTAAAGGCTGTAGGTATAAGACGTGTAGTTAAGTACGCATGTTTTGCTGAAAGCTGATAGTACACCGAATCTTCGGACAAGGTGATAGTTCAGGTAATCAGACTTCCAAGAAAACCCGCTAAGCTTCAGGTAATAAAAACCCGTACCGTAAACCGACACAGGTAGTCGAGGAGAGAATCCTAAGGTGCTCGAGTGAATCATGGCTAAGGAACTCGGCAAAATGGCCCTGTAACTTCGGGAGAAGGGGCGCTGGCAGCAATGTCAGCCGCAGTGAAAAGGCCCAGGCGACTGTTTAACAAAAACACATGGCTATGCAAAATCGCAAGATGACGTATATGGCCTGACACCTGCCCGGTGCTGGAAGGTTAAGAGGGGATGTTAGTCGCAAGGCGAAGCATTGAATCGAAGCCCCAGTAAACGGCGGCCGTAACTATAACGGTCCTAAGGTAGCGAAATTCCTTGTCGGGTAAGTTCCGACCTGCACGAATGGTGTAACGATCTGGGCGCTGTCTCAGCCATGAGCTCGGTGAAATTGTGGTATCGGTGAAGACGCCGGTTACCCGCAACGGGACGGAAAGACCCCATGCACCTTCACTATAGCTTAACATTGATATCGGATACAGGATGTGTAGGATAGGTGGGAGACTGTGATCCGGCTTCGCTAGGAGTCGGTTAGTCAACGTTGAAATACCACCCTTTCTGTATTTGGTGTCTAACTCTACAAAGTGGAGAACATTGTTTGGCGGGTAGTTTGACTGGGGTGGTCGCCTCCAAAAAGGTAACGGAGGCTTTCAAAGGTAAGCTCAGTACGCTTGGTAACCGTACGCGGAGTGCAATAGCATAAGCTTGCTTGACAGTGAGACAGACAAGTCGAGCTGGGTCGAAAGACGGATATAGTGATCCGGTGGTTCTGCATGGAAGGGCCATCGCTCAAAGGATAAAAGGTACGCTGGGGATAACAGGCTGATCTCCCCCAAGAGCTCATATCGACGGGGAGGTTTGGCACCTCGATGTCGGCTCGTCACATCCTGGGGCTGGAGAAGGTCCCAAGGGTTGAGCTGTTCGCTCATTAAAGTGGCACGCGAGCTGGGTTCAGAACGTCGCGAGACAGTTCGGTCCCTATCTGTTGTGGGCGTAGGAAGTTTGAGTGGGGCTGACCTTAGTACGAGAGGACCGGGTTGGACTAACCTCTGGTGAATCTGTTATGCCGCCAGGTGTACTGCAGAGTAGCTACGTTGGGAATAGATAAGCGCTGAAAGCATCTAAGTGCGAAACTAGCCACAAGATGAGACTTCCATTGAGGGTCGTAGGAGACTACTACGTTGATAGGTTACAGGTATAAAGGTGGTGACATCATAGCCGAGTAATACTAATTGCCCGAAGCTTTCTTCAGATAGAAAAAAGGGTTGATAGTAATTGGATCATAGTTCATAGTAATATGCAGCGATGAACCATGAACTATCAACCACAAACAAACAACAAAGCTGTTGTTTTCTCTACATTCAATTCCTTCTTTCAATAATATGTCATTTATGAGGCTGAAAGGCCAAAGGATAAAGGCGAAAGGTAAGAAACCTTTAACCTTTTACCTTTAAGCTTTCACCTTAATAAAAAGAAATTCAGGTGCCTATATCGGCGGTGTCTACCTCTTCCCATTCCGAACAGAGAAGTCAAGCCCGCCAGAGCCGATGGTACTGCGGTAAAACGTGGGAGAGTAGGTCGGTGCCACCCTTTATCACCTTCAATGGTGCAACATTGCAAAAGCCTTAGCTAAT
>NZ_FMTV01000009.1:0-194003 GCF_900100445.1 Mucilaginibacter sp. NFR10
CGCCAGGTATACCTCCTTGTTAAGGAAGTATTAAACAATATTGTTAAACACTCGGAGGCACAAAACGCCTTTCTGGAAATCAATCTTTACAAAAACCGGCTGCAGATCAGCATCCGTGATGACGGGCGCGGATTTGACCCCGATGTGCGCAAGCACGAAACCATGGGCATCCGGAATATCCACACGCGGGCAAAAAGATTGAACGCCGAACTCAAAATTGATACTGCCCACGGTAAAGGCACATCCATCGGCCTTAAACTAAACCTTTAGCGTATACCCCATAATAGGTATAAAGAAAGCCGGGATAATTTAGGAAATTAGCATTTTATATTTACCGCAAAGCATGCTCCAGATAATTTTGTTAGAGGATAATTTACATTACCGGCGCGGGCTGGAACAGATTATTCATGATATGGGCGGCGTAACTTTAATTGGTTCTTATTCCAATGCCGAAGCCGTATTAAAAAAAATTGACCAGCTTAAACCGGATGTTTTTATCGTGGATATAAACCTTGAAGGCATGTCGGGCATTGAATTTATACGGCGGGCCAAGCCCTTTGTGCCGGATGCCGAATTTTTGATGTGCACCATTAACGACGACAACACCAATATTTTTGAATCTTTAAAAAGCGGCGCAACCGGCTATATGCTCAAAGAATCTTCGGCCGATGAGATCAGGAACGCCATTACCGAAATCGCCGCCGGCGGTTCGCCCATGAGCGCCTATATCTCGCGAAGGGTCATCGCATCATTCAATGCCGACGCCGATAAACCGCCTGCCCCTGCCGCCGAAAGCCTCACCGAACGCGAGGTTGAAGTACTTAACCACCTGGCCCGCGGCCTCCAGTACAAAGAAATCGCCGATCGCCTCGATATCTCTACCGGAACCGTTAAAAAACACATCCGCAATACCTACATCAAACTGCAGGTACAAAATAAAGTAGAAGCTATTAATAAATTCCGCGCATTCTGATATACCACTTTTTCAGTATTGCAGGGCTTAATGGTTAACGCTAATTTAGCGTTATAAAGAAACTAAAAGGCGTTGTTAAAATTAACTCCCTGTTGGTGATCTTTAAAGCCTAAACCTTATCACAATTGAAAGATCACACCGTGAAAGATGCCATCTAATTAAATCCTAAAACTACTGCCGGATTTTTTTCTAACAGGATCAATAATAATCACTGCTTTAATCTGCACATTTGCACATCTGTAATTGGCATGCCTGCAATGATTATATCTGTCCCGCTCCATATTATCGACCTGCATGACGATGGTTTCCACCCACTGGTTGAAGTTGTGCTGTTTGAAAAAACTTTTATTATGGTGCTGGATACCGGCGCGTCAAAAACCGCCTTTGATCAAACGGTGCTTTCCGAAGCCAATGAAACCATGAACATCTTAGCCAGCGATAAACTCTCCACTGGCCTCGGCACTAATACCATGGAATCTTTTACAGCAACAGTCAGCGACCTGCACATCGGCGACTTGCCTATCGCCGAATTTGAAGTAGCTGTGCTTGATCTTTCCACTATTAATGTGGCCTACGGCCAAATGGGGCACCCGCAGGTACTGGGTGTTTTGGGCGGAGATATTTTAATGAAATATAAAGCCGTTATTGACTATGGGAAACGGGTACTGAAACTAAAAAAGCCTCGAATGAGAAAACGCGGAGTTTAAAATTTATTAAAGAGTCAAGTATAGATAGCAAATACTCCTGTTCCTAATATATATATTCTTTTAGATGTTTACGGGTTTGTAGGATTTGAAGCTGTAAATTGCCTGCAAAAATGAATAGAAGCAAGGTTTAATAAAACAAACAGCATCATTAACGCCATCAGTATTATTGTTGGTGTATTGGCAATAACTGCAGGAGACAATAAATAAATAACATTAAAGATAATAGCCGCCGATATTGATGCCTTTTTAATTAAATGAACCCTAAAAAACGACAGCTTACCATCCATTGTAGTCATCACCCGGTCCCGCAATGAAAAATATGAATACACCGTTGGTGAACAAGCCAGTAAAATGCACATTACAAAAACCGACGATCTTACCAACTCAACGTCGGGAAGCTTGAGGCTCAACAGCAGTACCACAATTGTAAAAGCCAACATCTGCCACGTGAGATAATGCTTTAAGCTTTGCATCCATAGTTTCTTTATACCTTCTTTATAAATTTCTTCATGTTCAGCTACAAGCTTTTTTATACCTTCTGTTCCGCCAAGATGTCCGTCAACCACTTGCTGAAAAAGGCTTTCAATATTTCGGTTATCACCAGTCTGGCGTTTTTCCTCTATTGCAGATATAATATGATCAAGAATTTCGTGGTACACGCTCCTATATCTGATCTGGTATGCTCCCAAACGCAGCTCAATCCATTTCAACTCATCAACCGGTAAACTCATTTTACAACAGGTTTAAGATTTAACAATGCTTGCAGTTGCTCAATAAACAATCGTGCTTCACTTAACTTGCTGGTAACCTCCTTACCGCCCTGCTCAGTTAAACGGTAGTACTTGCGGATTCTGTTATCAACTACCTGCGTAAAGGTTTCCAGTAGGCCACCAGCCTCCAGTTTGTGCAGCGCCGGATAAAGTGCACCTTCGGTAAGCACGATCTCGCCGCCGGTAACTTCCTTCACCTTCTGTGTTATTTCGTAACCATACATTTCAGCATTATCTTCCAGCAGTTTTAAAATGATGGTTTGTAGAGTACCTTTTAGCAGCGGATTTGTGCTCATGAATCAAAAGTATAAATATTTATATACATAACAAAATTATGTATATAAATATAAAAGTACCACTCCAATTAAAACAAAGCTATAATTGGCATAATAGTCAAAATGACAATTATAATTTCGATATCAATCGAATAAAAAGACAATAATTCCTAAAAAGAATATTTTTTTGTTATTTTCTATTAATAAATTCATAACATTTTATTTATATATTGCGTATAAGTTAATAGCGCTGGCCGGCTGCTGAAATTAATTCTTCTTTTACATCTAAAACGTAACGAAAACAATGAAAAGAAAACTATTATTAGGGATCGGACTAAGCGTGCTTGTCGGAGTCTCTGTACTATTCTCCTGTTCAAAAGACAAGGCTGCAAAAACTACAACCACCAGCCCAACCGCTATTCCGGATGATGTACTGAAAAGTATTACAAACTTAGGCTTCAGCACCGATGAAGTGCGCAGGCAGGGCGATGGCTATCTTGTTGAAGGAGATATCCTGCTCACTAAAGCTAATTTAGCCGAAGCAAGCACCAGCCCTACCTTAAGAATTGCCGATGTTGAGCAGTACCGTACCACAAACCTGGTTAAAAATCTGCCCAGGACAGTAACCGTATCAGTTACAAACCTGCCTACTGTTTACCTTAACGCGGCTACCGCGGCGGTTGCACGTTACAATGCTTTAAACCTCACGCTTAAATTTCAAATGGTTAGCAGTGGCGGCACAATCGATATCATCGGCTTTAACGAGGGCCCAAGCGGCGGTTATATCACTTTAGGTTCATCAGGCTTCCCTACTTCGTCGGGCGACCCGTATAGCCAAATCCAGATGAACACCAACGAACAGGCTTATGGCACTAACCCTGATCTGGGTTATGTAACATCAGTTATTCAGCACGAGTTGGGCCATTGTATCGGTTTCCGTCATACCGACTATATGAACCGCGCGTTCAGCTGCGGCGGCCGACATGTAAACGAAGGTTCGGCAGGCATAGGCGCTATCAACATTCCGGGCACACCAACCAAGGCAGATGCCGGCTCATGGATGTTAGCCTGCTCAAGCGGTACCGACCGTACGTTTAATGCCAATGATCAGATAGCGTTAAACTATTTATACTAATAGCGCCTATAGTTGTTTTTTACATTTCAACTAAATAGCTCTATCAATAAAGGGGATGCTGCAGCTCCCCTTTATTGGTTTGATCACATTACCGCCTATGACAAAAAGACTACCTGTTACCGTATTATTCCTTTTTTTATGCTTTAAAGTGTCATGGTCACAAAAACACATGAGCGACGAGGCAATTATCTCACTTTATAAGGCAACATATTTATCTCCGCAAAAAAATCCCAACCAGTATTACCTTGTAAAATTTAAAGATCCGGTACATATTGATAACCGGAAATACAATATCATCAAACGGGTTTCTTATAACTATTATGTAGTATCATCAGCCTCGGCTATCAAAAGCGATGCTAATATTATAAATAACAGCGCCGCTTCCCCCATCTGGAAAGCTTCGGATAACCTTGCAAAAAACTGGAAGCAGCATCCGGCACGCACACAAGCCATTGAGGTTGCAGTTACCGCTGTTAATGACACCGTTATTAACCACATCCAACAATCCGGAGCCATTACCGGCCAAACCGGCAACTTAATACGTCTTAAAATCAAATTAGAAAACCTACCTGCCTTACTTCAGCAGGACTATATATTATTTGCCAATGAGGTGCGCCAACCT
This sequence comes from Mucilaginibacter sp. NFR10, assembly GCF_900100445.1. Lineage (NCBI taxonomy): Bacteria > Pseudomonadati > Bacteroidota > Sphingobacteriia > Sphingobacteriales > Sphingobacteriaceae > Mucilaginibacter > Mucilaginibacter sp. NFR10. The sequence goes on from NZ_FMTV01000009.1 coordinate 4,483, forward strand.
CATGAAGAACTTGCCATTAGCGATATCGACCTCGGCTTAAATACCATGTCGGCCATAGGCGCTAATTTTCCGGGTATAACCGGATCTGGCATTAACGTTTCGGTAAAAGAAGACCGCTATGATAATGATCTCGACCTGTTAGGCCGCAGCTTCACATCCTTCAAAACATCCGATATCACATCAGGACACGCTACCACCATGGCGACCCTTATAGGCGGCAATGGCAACTCATATATCAAAGGCCTGGGAGTTGCGCCTAAAGTAAATTTCACGTCATCATCTTTTGCACAACTAATGCCCGATAGCACTACCATTTTTAAATCATTCAGAATTTCGGTGCAAAACCACTCATATGGTACCGGCATTGAAAATTATTATGGTGCCGAAAGTGCCGCTTATGATCAGCAGATCCTTGAAAATGATTCGCTGGTGCATGTATTTTCATCGGGGAATATCGGCACTTCTACGCCCGAAAGCGGGGTTTACAACGGTATAAGCGGGGTAGCCAACCTCTCGGGCGACTTTAAGCAGGCTAAAAATGTATTGGTGGTTGGCGGCACCGGCAGAACGGGTGCCCCCGAACCCTTAAGCTCGGCAGGACCCGCATATGATGGCCGCATCAAGCCCGAATTGATCGCGGATGGTGAGGATGGTACGTCTGGCGCTGCAGCCCTCGTATCAGGCACGGTAGCTTTGCTGCAGCAAGCTTATAAAACACAATATAAACAACTGCCATCTGCCGCGCTTATAAAAAGTGTACTCATTAACTCGGCCGATGAAATAGGCTCATCAGGTCCCAGCCATAAAACAGGCTATGGTTTATTGAATGCATTGGAAGCATTACGCACCATCAATGAAAAACGCATTTTTACCGGCTCGGTTAGCAATGCTACACAAACAGACTATTCCATAACGGTCCCCGCGAATTGCAGGGAGCTTAAAGTTTCATTGGCCTGGAATGACCCCGCGGCGGCCGTTAATGCGCCATGGGCATTGGTAAATGATCTCGATCTTACTGTTACCACACCATCCGGGCAGCAAATTTTACCATGGGTGCTCAGCAGCTTCCCCTCTGCCGATTCATTATCTGCCCCGGCAAAAAGACGAGCGGATACATTAAACAATACAGAACAAATAAGTTTACAAAACCCCGAGGCTGGCACATACATGGTGCATGTTAAGGGCAGAAGGGTTACTGCCGGTGCTCAAAAATTTCATGTTGCCCACCAGGAGATCATATCAAACCGGTTTGAATGGATCTACCCGTCGGCCGGCGACCAGCTTTTTGCCGGCGAGGACAATTACCTGAGATGGCAAAGCTCATTCAATACCACATCGGGTACAATAAGCGTTAGCTATGATCACGGCCAAACCTGGCAGGCCATTAATAATGCCACCCTTAAAAACCGCTATTATACCTGGACAGCGCCCGATGTTTTTACCAAAACCATGCTTAAAATGGATATCGGCGGTCAAACTTTTACCAGCGCGGAGTTCAGCATTTCAAAACCTTTAACACTTGATATAGGGTATAATTGCGCCAGCGGCACGCTCCTGCAATGGAAACCCCAACCAGGCAGCACTGGCTACAACGTTTATACTATTAAAGATAACCTGCTTCAAAAACTTGTATCAACAGCTGATACCAGCATCATTATACCCGCGCAACAACAAACTTCAACTTATTTTGCGGTGAGCGCTACAGGCAGTGGTTTTGAGGGCCTAAAAAGTTATACCATTAATGCTACCACGCAGGGGGTTGGCTGCTATGTAAAAACATTATTGGCAAATGTAGTTAACAATACCACTGTGCTCAACCTGCAGTTGGGCAGTGTTTATAATCTTAAATCCATCACATGGGAAAAAACAACAACTGCCGGCCAATACGTTACTTTAAATACCATTCCGGTTAGTACAGCGGTGGATTATATATATACAGACAATAATCTCCGGCAAGGCAAACAATATTACAGGGCAAAACTCACCACAATCAACGGCGATATTATTTACTCCAACATAGCCGATGCTGTTTATTTACAGCCCAACCAATTTGTTATATACCCCAACCCTGTTGCCGGCCAGATCAATATCATCAGCGGCGATATCAATAATTACGAATTTAAACTATACAGCATCGATGGTAAGTTAACCCTGGTTAAAAACATCAATGAATTACAAAACAGTATCCCCGTAAATCTTGTGGCAGGCGTGTATGTTTATACCATCGAACTAAATGGCAAAGTAGTTTATAATGGTAAGCTGATAAGTAAAAAGCCCTCCGGTTAACCGAAGGGCTTCATATACTTGTTTATTGAAATTTATTGATTAACAAACCTTTTTGCGTTTACTTTACGCTCGTTTTCGGTTAAGTAGATTTTACGTAAACGCATGCTTTGCGGTGTAACTTCGATGTATTCATCAGCCTGGATATACTCCATCGATTCTTCTAACGAGAATTTGATAGCCGGTGCGATACGAACGTTATCATCACTACCTGATGCACGCATGTTGGTTAATTGTTTACCTTTAACAACGTTGATCACTAAATCGTTATCGCGGATGTGCTCACCAAGGATCTGACCTTCGTAAATATCAACACCCGGATCAACGAAGAAACGGCCACGGTCCTGCAGTTTGTCAATTGCATAAGCAGTTGTGTTGCCTTTTTCCATCGAGATCAATACACCGTTTGAACGGCCAGGGATTGGCCCTTTCCATGGTTCGTAAGCTTTAAAGCGGTGCGCCATGATAGCTTCACCGGCAGTAGCAGTTAATACGTTGTTACGTAAACCGATGATGCCGCGTGAAGGAATTTCAAACTCTAAGTGCTGTAAATCACCTTTTGGTTCCATGATCAACAGGTCACCTTTACGTTGAGTTACCAATTCAATTACCTTACCGGCAACTTCAGCAGGAACGTCAACTATAAGGGTTTCAACCGGCTCGCATTTAACACCATCAATGTGTTTAACGATAACCTGAGGCTGTCCTACCTGTAACTCGTAACCTTCACGACGCATAGTTTCGATCAGCACTGACAAGTGAAGGATACCACGGCCATAAACCAGGTATGAATCAGGCGACTCGGTTTCAACAACCTTAAGCGCCAGGTTTTTCTCCATCTCTTTGTACAGACGGTCGCGTACGTGGCGTGAAGTAACAAATTTACCTTCTTTACCAAAGAAAGGCGAGTTATTGATGGTAAACAACATGTTCATGGTTGGCTCATCAATTTTGATAACCTCTAATTGCTCAGGATTTTCAAAATCAGCAATAGTATCACCGATATCAAAACCGTCGATACCAACTACAGCGCAGATATCACCAGATTTTACTTCGGTAGCCTTTACTTTACCCAAACCTTCGAAAGTGTAAAGTTCTTTGATCCTTGATTTTTGGATAGTGCCGTCGCGTTTTACCAAAGATACCGGCTGGTTTTCTTTGATTGTACCACGGGCTACACGACCGATAGCGATACGGCCTACGAAAGATGAATAATCTAAAGAGGTAATCTGCATTTGCAGCGTACCTTCGGCGATAGGGGCCGGAGGAATGTTTTCTAATATAGCATCCATCAACGGGAAGATATCCTCCGTAGGTTTCTTCCAGTCGGTGCTCATCCAGCCTTGTTTTGATGAACCGTAGATAACCGGGAAATCCAGCTGCTCTTCGGTAGCTTCAAGGTTGAAGAATAATTCAAAAATTTGTTCGTAAACTTCTTCAGGGCGACAGTTCTCTTTATCAACTTTGTTTACAACCACAATTGGCTTAAGGCCTAAAGCCAAAGCTTTTTGAGTTACGAAACGAGTTTGAGGCATAGCGCCTTCAAAAGCGTCGCAAAGTAATAATACACCATCGGCCATTTTCAATACACGCTCAACCTCGCCACCAAAATCGGCGTGACCAGGGGTATCAATAATGTTGATCTTAACATCTTTATACCTTACAGATACGTTTTTTGAAACGATGGTAATACCACGCTCACGTTCAAGGTCATTGTTGTCAAGGATTAACTCTCCGGTTTGCTCATTGTCCCTGAAAATGGCACAGCTGTGCAGGATTTTATCAACCAAAGTAGTTTTACCGTGGTCAACGTGCGCGATGATCGCAATATTTCTGATTTTTTGCATGAAAATGCCTCTCTAAATTTGGCGCAAAGGTAAGGTTAAATTATGAGATTATAAAGCGTTTAGCGGTTATTGTTTAGAATTAACATTGAGTTTACCAAAGTACGCTTGCCGGGTAGGCTTTGAAGTGTTGATCAGCCGAAATGATGGTAAGATTTTCAGAGATAGCCTGCGAGATAATGAGGCGGTCAAAAGGATCTCCGTGATGATGAGGCAGAGATATTAATTTAACTAAATGATAAGGTGTTATATCAAGAACCTCAAATTGCTTCCCTATTAAATAGCTATAAAAATTTTCATAACCAATTTCGATATTAAGCTTTTTTAAAGCAACCTTGATAGCCATCTCCCATAGTGATGCCATGCTTATATAGCATTGGTTATCGGGATTTTCAATTAATTGTTTGGCTGTTTTAGATAATCTGTCATCAGAAGCTTGAAACCAAAGAATTGCTTGTGTATCTATAAGCAATTGCATTACATATAATCTTTAAAATCCTCAAGCGGTTCGTCAAAGTCTTCCGACACCCAAATTTTCCCTTTTAAACTTCCATATCCTCTTATAGTTTGATCACTGTTTACCAATTCAGCATTAGTAATTTTTTTCAAAAGCCTATCCACATCTTTCTCTATCTGAGTTTGTAAATCAGGGGGCAATTGATCAAGCTTTTTTATAAGTGCAGCACTAACCATGTTCTTAAACTTAATTAAGCTAATTTACAAAAACTATACGTTATCTCCCAAAAGCCCAAACCAAAAACTTGGCCATCGCCTTGCCCCAGGTAGCAGTGTCATGGGTACCTCCTACTACTTCAACATATTGAATTTCTTCCGGGCGTTTAAAACCTTTGGCTTCCATTTCTTTGATCAGGTCGATGGTATCGTCAATGGCATCAATAATGCCGTTTTTGTTTCGATCGCTGGTTTCATCTTTAGTGCCGGTTTGCAGCCAGGCATTGATAGCCGGTTTGGTTTTAGTTTCCCTGATCACCTGGTGCATCAGCCTGTCGGCGTCGGTATAGCCTTTGGCCAGGTCTTTTCCCCGCCACCAAAACGAACCTGAAAAAACGCCCGCTTTATCAAATAACACCGGGTTATTCCAAACAATATCAAAAGCAGATAAACCACCAAGCGAAAAACCAGCAAAGGCCGTTGCATCAAATTCAGTAAAGCTGGTTAATTGTAGTAATTGAGGCAATAGTTCTTCCTTTATAAATTGTGTATATACACCTGCTTTGGCACCCCGGCCTTTAAAATCGGGTTTACCAGAAATGCCATATTCATCCAGGCGGCTATCTCCGGCATGGATAGCTACGATCAGCAGCGGCTTAAGGCGATTGGTATTATATAATGTTTCGAGCGTGGTTTTTAATCCGAGGTTCTCAAGCTCCTGTCCGTCATTAAGCAGCAGCAGGTTTAGCGGTTCGGCGATATCACTGTCTTCCGGCTTCAGGATGGTTAAGGTCACTTCCCGCTCCAGCAGTGCCGAGGTTATATTTATTTCTTGTTCGGTTATTGTCATTTCAGTATCAAGCCAGCCCGGGTACATCTCTTTCTAAATTAAAATTAAGGGCGCAAAAATAAGCTATACTTTTTACTTTTTGGCGGCTAAGGATTAATATTATCAGGCTGTTGCCTTTTTCAAACAAACCTCCTAACTTACAATCATTATAAAAACTACAAGCTTTGACCGAAAAATTTCACCGCTGGCACTCACCCAACACCAACACCGACCTCGAAATGCTGGTATTCGGCGACCGCGGTTATCCTGTGATCGTTTTCCCTACTACCAAAGGCCGCTATTATCAAAACAAAGATTTCGGCCTGATCGAGAGTGTAAAATGGTTTATTGATAATGGACTGGTGAAAATCTACTGCCCCGATACTATCGACGACCGCAGCTGGTACAATAAAGGCATCCACCCGGCCGACAGGGCCAAAACCTATGCAGGATACGATCGCATGTTGATAAACGAGCTCATCCCCTGGGTCATGCATGAAACAGGCGTTGGCAAGGTAGCTCTCGCCGGCTGTAGTTTTGGGGGCTATCATGCCGCCAATTTCGCGTTCAAACATCCTGAAAAGGTGAGGCATTTGTTTACCATGGGCGGGGCCTTTGATATTAAAATGTTTACCGATGGTTATTATGATGATAACATTTTTTATAATAACCCGGTCGATTTTTTGCCGGGCAGTAACCATCATGACCTTTGGCAAATGAACATTGTACTTGGTACATCCGAGTATGACATATGTAAAGGGTATAATATCCAGCTCTCAAATATTTTAAAACAAAAAAACATTAAACACTGGCTGGATATCCGCCCTTTTGCCAATCACGACTGGCCCATCTGGCGCGAAATGTTCCCGCATTATTTATCAACGATTAAATAGAAACAAGAGATCAGGATTCAAGAAACAAGAAAATAAAAAGCAAGAGTTTAAGAGACAGGAAAAAAATGAAAAAATAAAGAGCAAGATTTACATCAACCTGAAACCCAAAGAAAAACAAACATAAAAACACCTACTACCATGAAAAAAATCGGTATCTTATTCGGACAGGAAGATTCGTTTCCGCAGGCATTTGTTGACCGCGTGAACCAAAAAGCAGAAAAAGGCATCAGTGCCGAGTTTGTACGCCTTGATAAGGTAATGCAGGCCGAACCGCTTGACTATGCTGTGATCATCGACCGCATTTCGCAGGATGTGCCTTACTATCGCGCGGCCCTAAAAAACGCGGCTATTTGTGGTACAGCGGTAATCAACAACCCTTTTTGGTGGAGTGCTGACGAAAAGTTTTTTAACAACGCCCTTGCTGTAAAAATCGGAGTTCCGGTACCTAAAACTGTAATTCTGCCATCAAAAGAATTGCCGGATGATACCACCAGCAAATCATTCCGTAACCTGGCTTACCCGCTTGATTGGAATGGCATTTTCAACTATGTAGGTTTCCCTGCCTATATGAAACCTTTTGACGGCGGCGGTTGGAAAGAAGTTTATAAGCTGGAAAATGAGAAAGATTTTTTCAGCAAATACGATAAAACCAAACAGTATGTAATGATGCTGCAGGAAGAGGTTATTTTTGACGATTACTTTCGCTGCTATTGCATTGGCGGCAAGCATGTGCGCATTATGCAGTATGAGCCGCGTAACCCGCACCACCTGCGCTATGAGCATGGTAAAGCACCTGCATCTAAAAAGCTATTGGACACCATTAAAGATTATGTGATAAAACTAAACCAATATTTAGGTTACGATTTTAATACAGTGGAGTTTGCCGTTCGCGATGGCATACCTTACGCTATTGATTTTTGTAACCCCGCCCCCGACGCCGAAGTTACCAGCGTAGGCCAGGAAAACTTTGAATGGGTGGTTGAAACAGCCGCCGATTATGCCATTGAACGCGCAAAAAAACAAAAAGACGGCTTTGACAACCTTACCTGGGGCGAATTTGTAAAAACTTCGGCAGCAAAAATGCCGTTGGTAGCAGTTGCAAAAAAAGCGGCTGTTAAAGCAGATGTTTCCGTGGCTGTGGTTGACCATGCTATTGAAGACGAGGGCAAACCGAAGAAAACCAAAGCACCCGCAGCAAAAGCAGCTGTGGCAAAAGGACCGGCAGTAGCAAAAGAACCGGCGGTAAAAGCTGCCGCAGTGAAAGAAGCGGCAGTAAAAACCGCTGTGGTAAAAGAGCCTGTTGCCAAAGCTACAGCCGTAAAAGAAAAAGCAGCGCCTAAGCCTAAAAAGGCAGCTAAGAAATAAATAAAAGGTTATCATTTCGAACGAGGAACGAGGAGAAATCCTGTACGCGCGATAAGCTATTCGTATAAGATTTCTCCCTACGGTCGAAATGACAACCGTTTTTTAAGTAATAACCCTAACCAATTATGAACGAATTTACCTTAGGTGTTGAAGAAGAATTTATGGTGATTGACCCGGTATCGCGGGAGCTAAAATCGCATGAGCAAAAAATTGTGGATGCAGCCCAAAAAATCCATGAAGACCAGGTGAAAGCCGAAATGCACCAGGCTGTAGTTGAGGTGGGTACACATATTTGCCGCAATACCCAGGAAGCCCGCAAAGAGGTAAGTAAGCTTCGTACCACGGTAGCGCAACTGGCAGGTGATATTGGTCTGCGGATTGGCGCCGCGGGTACACACCCGTTTTCGCACTGGCAGCATCAATTAATTACCGATAACCCCAGGTATTTTGAAATTGTGGATGAGATGCAGGAGGCGGCCCGCTCCAACCTCATTTTTGGTTTGCATGTGCATGTTGGCATCCAGTCGCGCGATATGGCTATTCATATTGCCAACCAGGTGCGCTATTTTTTGCCGCATGTGTATGCCCTTTCAACCAATTCGCCGTTTTGGGAAGGGCGGAACACGGGCTTCAAATCATTCCGTACCAAGGTTTTTGATAAGTTTCCGCGCACCGGTATCCCCGATTATTTTAGCAGTATCGAGGAGTATGACCGCTACATAAAGCTGCTCGTAAAAACCAATTGCATTGATAACGCCAAAAAAATCTGGTGGGATATCCGGGTACATCCTTTCTTTGAGACTATTGAGTTCCGCATTTGCGACTGCCCTATGCTGGTTGATGAAACCATTGCGTTTACCGCTTTATTCCAGGCTTTATGTGCCAAGTTGTACAAGCTCAGGGCGCAAAACATGAAGTTTATTAACTATTCGCGCGCGCTCATTAACGAAAATAAATGGCGTGCAGCCCGGTACGGTATCGACGGCAAAATGATAGATTTTGGTAAGGAAATGGAGGTAAATACCCGATCGTTAATATTGGAACTACTTGATTTTGTAGACGATGTAGTTGATGAGCTTGGCTCACGCGATGACCTGCAATACGTACACAATATCCTGGAGCACGGCACCGGTGCCGACAGGCAACTGGCCATTTACCAGCAAAACAATAACTTTGCCGATGTGGTGGATTATATCACCTCACAAACTTTGAAGGGGTTGTAGTGACCCACTCACCCCACCCAAACCCTCCCCGGAAGGGAGGGCTTTAAACAGTTTGGGATATAAAAGGGGAGATTATTTTTTAAACATTAAAACAAAAAGTCTCCCCTATCAGGGGAGATTTAGAGGGGGCATATGAAACCGGAAATAAAAGTGGCCATACTTGATCTGTATGATGGGATAGCGAACGAGGGTATGCGCGGTTTCCAGGATATTTTAAAGCGATACCGAACCGAACACGATCTGAATTTAACTTACCAGATCTTTGATGTACGCCGCAAATGCGAAATGGCCGATCTCAATTTTGATATTTATATATCAAGCGGAGGACCCGGCAATCCATTGGAAACCGAGGGTACCGAGTGGGAAAAGAAATACTTTAACCTGGTTAATAAACTGGAAGATCACAACTTATCTAACAACAGCAATAAAAAGCATGTGTTTTTTGTGTGCCACTCGTTTCAGTTAATGTGCCGTTATTACAAGCTCGGCGATATTAATATGCGCCGCTCCCCTTCATTCGGGGTGCTGCCGGTAAATAAAACAGCCATTGGCTTAAATGAGCCTTTATTTGAAGGTTTGGCCGAACCTTTTTATGCCGTTGATTCGCGCAGCTGGCAGGTGATCAACCCTGATGAAAAACGCTTTAATGAATTAGGCATGCAACTGGTTGCGATAGAAAAAGAACGGCCGCATGTTGATTTGCCAAGGGCGATGATGGCGATCAGGTATAACGATTACTTTTTTGCCACACAATTTCACCCCGAGGCCGATGCCGGAGGAATGAAGGGGATGCTGCTTCGCGAAGAAAAAAAGGACGAAGTCATTAGCGAACATGGCGAGGTTAAATACCGCGAGATGCTTGAACGCCTCGACGATCCGGATAAAATAACACATACCCAGCATACGCTTATTCCTAATTTTTTGGATATGGCGGTAGAAAGTGCGTTGGGTGTGATATAAACTGTAATTTCATTTTTGTGTAGCGGGACTGTCATCCTGAGCCTGTCGAAGGACGCGCGCAGAGGCCCTGTCCACTATGCTTCGACAGGCTCAGCATGACCCGATTAATAAATTATCGTCATGTTGAACTTGTTTCAACACCCCACTTGCTAAGCCACATGCTAAGCAAATCGCCTACCTTTCTTGTGGGGTGCTGAAACAAGTTCAGCATGACGGCGTGGAGATGTCATTTCAGCTTTAGAGGTCACGGATTTAAAACTCAATATGACTTTGATTTAAAAATAATTATCGATGAATCCATCAGCCAGAAAAACATTTAACAACACATTCAGCGAGGAAAAGTACAGTCAATTTCTGAATCTTCTTAATGAAGGGCTACGTAAACCTGTTCCGTTCCGTGTTGCGGAAACACCGGTGTTTTTGACTGCCGATTTTCGTAATAAGCTCATCGCCGCCGGTAATGATATTGTTGATACTATCCTCAAGCCCAATTTCAAAGAACTGACCGAACGGGCTATTCCTGATTTTTGGCGGGTGGCCAATGAAAATGATCACCCGCATTTTATCGCCCTGGATTTTGGCATCTGTAAGGATGAGCAGGGCAATATCGTACCCAAACTCATCGAATTACAGGGCTTTCCTTCACTTTATGGCTTCCAGGTACATTTGGGCAATACCTACCGGGGAATTTATGATATCCCTGCCGACGAAACTATCTTTTTCGGAGGGTTGGACAGGGAAAACTATCTCGATCTGCTCAAAAAGACAATCGTAGGTACTTACCATCCTGATGAAGTTGTGCTAATGGATGTAAACGCCCCTGAGCAAAAAACATCGGTTGATTTTTACCTTACCCAAAAGTACATCGGCACGCCGGTTGTGTCATTGTCCGACCTGATCCAGGATGGCAAAAAGCTTTACTACATGGTGGGCGACCAAAAGAAACAAATTAAACGCATTTATAATCGTTTAATATTTGATGAGATAGCGGGCGATCCGGAGATCTTTACCAAAGTAGCCGATATCAGGCAGCCCCTTGAGGTTGAATGGATCACTCATCCCAACTGGTTTTATCGGGTCAGTAAATTCACCATGCCTTTTTTAACAGGCAATTACATTCCCAAAACTCAGTTTTTGCACCAGTTAGAACAAATCCCTGCCAATTTGGAAAACTATGTGCTTAAACCGTTGTTCTCCTTTGCGGGTCAGGGTGTAATTATCGATATTAGTAAGGAAGACATAACAACTATTACAGATCCTGAAAACTGGATTTTACAGGAAAAGGTAAATTACGAACCTGTTGTACAATCGCCGGAAGGCGGCGTAAAGGCCGAGATCAGGTTGCTTTATCTCTGGCCCGATGGGGATAAAAAACCCACACTTGCCATAAACCTTGCGCGGTTAAGCCGTGGAAAAATGATAGGCGTACGTTATAATAAAGATTACAACTGGGTTGGCGGCACGGTTGCTTTTATGCCCCGTTAAACTTTGTACTAATTACCCTGTCTGTACGTATATATTAAATAATGCTTAATTTTGTCTTTATGAATATGCAGATCATCATTATCGCGATACTTTTTGCAGGCGCTGTTTTTTACATTGGCCGTATGATGTACAGGGCGCTTACTACTAAAAAAAGCTGCGGCGGCAATTGCAAATGCGGTGTTGATTTTTCAGGTATCGAACCCGGAAAAACCACCAAATAATGCCCAATTCTTATTTCATACAATCTTCATAAGTAACCCATACTTTTAATAAAGTAATTTTTCTTAATGTCATCAAGCAAGCAAGTTTTTCAGGCTGATAATCCCGGTAGGTGGAACCGTTTTAAATGGTTGAGCCGTGTACTACTGGCTGCATTGATTATTGGTATAATAGCCGTTATTGTTACTATCCGCTCAACCTATTACCCCGAGCTTCCCAACCTTAACCCTGCTCCCAAAAAAATGACCAGGGAGGAACTCGAGCAATTAAAAAAGTCAACGAAGTTCAAATCGTTCAAAATTCAAAAATCTGAAATAGAAGCACTTGAGAGGGCAAAAAAATTACACCAGCTTAAACAACCTAACAATAAAGACCGTATAAACGCCGCTTTTTATCGTGCGTGGGAACCCCAGGCTTATAACTCGCTGGTGGTGAATATTGGCCACCTGGATATGGTAGTGAGCGAAGGCTTTTCTATATTACCTAAAACTGATACCGTTGTAACCAAGCTCGATACCGGGCTGATGAACCTCAATAAAAAATACAACAAGCCGATTATTGTATCACTGTCAAACTACGTAAACTACAACAACACACATGGCGGCTATGATACTAAAGATGTAGACCGTATTGTTAACAATAAAACACTTCGTAGTAATTTTATTAACAGCATAGCTAACTCGCTTACCAAAAACAAGTTGAAGGGTGTCAATGTTGATTTTGATGAGGTGAGGGACCGCAACAGTAAAAATTACATAGCTTTTCAAAATGAGCTCTATGCAACCTTGCATGCCAAAGGTTTCCTGGTTACTCAAAACGTAGTGCCGGAGGATGAAAGCTTTGATATCACAAAGCTCCAGCATGTAAACGATTTCCTGTTCATCATGGCTATTGATGAACATTATGAAGCAACTAATGCCGGCGATCTTTCAAATCAGCGCTGGGTTGAACAAATCCTCGATGATGTATGTTCGAAAGTTCCGTCAGAAAAAATAATTTTAACATTCGCAGGCGGCGCCTATGACTGGCCCGAAGGCAGTGTAGGTAAAACTATCGGTTATCAGCAGGCTATCAGTACCGCCGAAGAGCAAAAAAGCAAGATCACCTTTGATCCAAATTCGGCAAATTTACACTTCACTTATATGGACAAGGACAGTCTTGACCATTCCATATACTTTACAGACGCGGCAACAAACTTTAATGTAATCCGCATGGCCGACGACTGGGCCACCGGCGGCGTGGCTTTATGGCGTTTAGGTGCCGAAGATCCGCGTTTGTGGACATTTTTCCAGAAAAACCTGTCGATAGACTCATTGAAAAAGACAGGTGTGGATATGCGGAAACTTACATCTGTAGGGTTAAACAACCGTGTAAATGTTGACTACGATGGTGATGGCGAGGTGCTTGACCTCATTACCACGCCTACCACCGGGGTAATTGATGTAAAAATGGATACATCTACATTTACCATTCTCGATCAGCATTATATAAAACTTCCCACTAAATATGTGATCCGCAGGTATGGTTATGCTCCTAAGAAAGTAGTTTTAACTTTTGATGATGGCCCCGACCCCGATTTTACCCCACGTATTTTAGATATCCTTAAAGCCGAAAAGGTACCGGCAGCATTCTTTGTTGTGGGTTCCATGGCCGAAAAAAACATACAGTTGCTGCGGCGCGAATACGAAGAAGGCTATGAAATAGGCAATCACACGTTTTTCCACCCCGATATTTCAACCATCAGCTTAAAAAGGGTGATCCTGGAGCTTAACTCCACGCGTAAACTTATTGAATCGGTAACCGGCCGAAGCACTATCCTGTTCCGCCCGCCATTTAATGCCGATGCCGAGCCGCAAACCCTTGCCGAGGTTATTCCGGTTGCAGAAAGCCGCCGTCAAAGTTATATCACCATCGGCGAATCTATCGATCCCTGGGATTGGCAGCCCGGCGTAACTGCCGATAGTATTATTGCCCGCACCATAAGGCAAAAAGATAACGGATCGATGATATTACTGCATGATGCAGGAGGTGATACCCGTGAAGAAACCGTTAAAGCCCTTCCTGCAATCATTCATTACTTTAAATCGCACGGGTACCAGTTTACCACTATTGCCGATGTGCTGGGCAAAACTAAGGATGATCTGATGCCGCCGATTAAACCGGATCCAAGCACAGGCATTTTCGGGCCCGCCTATGATGTTTTTATTCATGGTTATTACTATATAAACTGGGCGCTGATCTATATATTCCTGTCGGCTATATTCCTGGCTATTGGCCGCATTGTGCTTATTGGCATTTTGGCTGTAAGGCAGCGAGGCGTGGATAAAAAATCCAAAAAGCTTGATCGCGATGCCGATGTGATGCCTGCGGTGAGCATCATTGTTCCTGCTTACAACGAGGAAGTTAACGCAGTAGCAACAATACAAAGCTTGCTTAAAACCGATTATCCATCGTTCGAGATCATTTTTGTTGATGACGGATCAAAAGATAAAACATTTGAGGTTGTAGAATCCGCCTATAAAGGTAATCCGCTCATCAAGATCCTAACCAAACCAAACGGAGGTAAGGCATCAGCATTAAACTTTGGTATCACCCATGCCCAAAATGATTTTGTGGTTTGTATTGATGCTGATACCCAACTCAAAACTGATGCTGTTTATCAGCTCATGACCTACTTTACCGATGAGGAAATAGGTGCTGTGGCCGGAACGGTTAAAGTTGGCAACGAAACCAATATCATCACCCGCTGGCAGTCGATAGAGTATATTACTGCGCAAAATATGGACCGCCGCGCGTTTGATCTCATCAATAGTATTACCGTTGTGCCGGGGGCTATTGGAGCGTTCCGTAAGTCGGCCATTTTTCGCGCGGGCGGCTTTACGTATGATACCCTTGCCGAGGATTGCGACCTCACCATGCGTATCCTGAAACAAGGCTACGTGGTACGCAACTGTGCCGAAGCCATCGCGTACACCGAAGCGCCAGAAACCATTAACATGCTGCTTAAACAGCGTTTCCGCTGGAGTTTTGGAGTGATGCAAAGTTTCTGGAAAAACCGCGACGCGCTGTTTAACAAAAAGTATAAGTTTTTTGGAATGGTGGGGATGCCTAACATCCTGATATTCCAGATCATACTACCGTTGTTCTCTCCCCTGGCAGATCTGATGATGCTGTTCGCGCTATTTGGTGAAAAGCCCGAAAAAATGCTGCTTTACTACGTGGCATTTGTGGTGGTTGATTTTATAGTAGGCATCATCGCTTTCCGTATGGAAAAAGAGGATTACAAGAAGCTCATCTACATTATTCCGCAGCGCTTTATGTGGCGACAGCTGATGTATTACGTACTGTTTAAATCGCTGCGAAAAGCATTAAAAGGCGAGTTAAGCGGATGGGGCGTTCTTAAGCGTACCGGCAATGTGAAAGTTGACGGCTCAGGAAGCAAAAAAGCGCAGCCAATATATATGGTAATTGGCGTGGCAATAGTTGCGGTGATTGTGTATTTGTTGTATATGCATTATAGTTAGGATTAAAAGATCCTTTAGTTACAAACTATAGTATACGGATTCGAAGTCTCTGACTTCGGACGACTATGCCCTTAGTTTGTAACTATAGAGTGTTTCCTTACTCCCTTTCAATCAAACAAACCGCATAAGCCACAACGCCTTCCTCCCTACCGATAAAACCCATTTGCTCGTTGGTAGTAGCTTTAATGGAAATATCTTCTTCGCTAATAGCCGCAGCTTCGGCTATGTAGGTTTTCATTGCCGGGATATGCGGGTTGATCTTCGGAGCCTCAAGACATACCATGGCATCGATATTGCCAATAACAAACCCTTTTTCTTTGATCAGGGCAACTACATGCTGCAAAAGGACCAGGCTGCTGATGCCTTTCCAACGGTCGTCTTTATTTGAAAAGTGAAAACCTATATCGCGCAGGTTTGCTGCACCCAGCAGGGCATCACAAATTGCGTGTAACAATACATCGGCATCTGAGTGGCCATAAGCACCGGCATGGTGCTCAAGTTTAACCCCGCCTAAAACAAATGGGTGATTTTCCTTTAACTGGTGTACATCAAACCCAAAACCTACCTTAATTTTACCCATTATCTTTTAGAAGCATTTGTTGTACCGCCAAAATTTGCCGACAAGGTGAAGCGCAAAGTATTGGCCAGGGCACTATTTTGCTGGCTGGCTGCCAGGTACGAAAAATCAAAATCAAAAACACTGTACTTAAACCCAATACCCATGGTAACATAATGCCTGTCGCCTTTGTTGGGGTTTTCATAAAAATAGCCTGCCCGTACAGCAAACTGTTTGTTGTACCAATATTCAACACCCGGCGAAAAGCTGATCTCTTTCAACTCTTCACTGAAACCACCCGGTGCATCGCCAAACGACTGAAAAAGACCCGCCGGCACCGATACATTATCATCCTTGCCTTTAATGATCTTACCATCTTTGTCGCGCAGGGGCGGGGTTGGTACCAGCAGTTTGTTGATGTCAAAGGTTGCTGTAAACTCATTAACATCATCTAACTGCCAGGTGTTAGCCACCCCTAATTTCAAATTGGCCGGCAAAAAATACTTGTTGCCCACATCGCTGTAGCTGATTTTTGTACCAATATTTGAAATGTGTGTTCCAAAAGCAAAAGTGTTGCCGTCACCATAAGGCGCCGTGTAGTATAGTGAAACATCTGCGGCAAAAGCATTGCCGGCTTTTGCCGCCTGGCTTGAGCCGGTGGCAAACGAAATACTTGATATATTGGAATGAATATACCGGGCAGTCAGCCCCAGTGAAAAATTATCGCCAAACTTGCGGGCAAATGAAACATCTAACGAATACTCGTTTGGCGTGTAAGTACCCTGGTCGTTTGTATTATCGTCGGTAAGCTGAATGGAACCATAATTAAAATAGCGGAGCGAAGCACCTATTGTATTCCGCTCATCAATTTTATGGGCATAGCTCAGGTATGATAAGCTGATATCAGGCACAAGATGCCTTAACCAGGGGCTATATGATACAGATAACGCATCATTACTTTCTAAAAATGCAAGCTTTGACGGATTCCAAAAATTCGCATTTACATCCGGCGACAAAGCCACGCCCGCATCCCCCATAGCCCCCGAACGCGAATCAGGTGAAATATTTAAAAACGGGACTTCGGTGGGAATTGCATTGATATTACTTCCGTTAGGATTTGTTTGCGCAGCCGCAGCAAGTGGCAACAAAAATGGTGTAATAATAGCAAGGCCTCGAAATGTAAAAAACTTCATTTGTAGGAGTTAGGTTTTAACAATTTGTATTTTATAACTATGGGACCATGACTTGCTTCACATTTTCAAGTCCGCACTTTTGCTGAAAGTTAAATCAAAAATTTAAATCAACGCAACTAATTTCATTAATTTTTCGTTAAAACCCCTGATAATTGTAGTATTTATTTCTAAATAATGGTTCATTAGCATAAGCACTGTATCCATTTTTTTATAAATTTACCACTTAATATAACTGTAAAAATATGAAAATACTTTTTACTAAAACTGCTCTGGGATTGTTGGCTTTAGGTGCCGTGATGAGTAGCTGCAGTAAACGTGAGCAATCGCAAAAAACGGGTATAACTTATAACGATAAAAACAACGGCGGTTATGAGCGTTTCAGGCAAAGCCATCCATCGCCAGGACCCGGATTGGTGCCTATTGAGGGTGGTACTTTTGTTATGGGAGGCAGCGCCGATCAGGACATAACTTACGATTATAATAATGTACGCCGCAGGGTTACCGTACCCTCTTTTTACATGGACGAAACCGAGGTATCAAATCAGGATTGGCTTGATTACCTGCATTGGATAAACATTACTTTCCCGCAGGATCGTGAGTTATATTACAATGCCGTGCCTGATACATTGGTTTGGCGTCATCCCTTATCTTATAATGAGCCATATGTAGATAACTACCTGCGTCACCCCGCTTTTCAGGATTATCCTGTTGTAGGCGTAACCTGGGACCAGGCACAGGATTATTGCTCATGGCGCACCGACCGTACCAACGAAAACATTTTACGCGAAACCGGAAAAATGGTAGCGTGGAAAGATATGGGCAAAAAAGGTGGTGGCGGTGACGCCGGCATTGCAGCGAACGGACAACCTTTTAATACTGATATTTACCTGAACGGCCAGATGACCGGGGCAGGCATCGATGGTAAAAAAATGATGCCTAACCTGAGCCCTAATGCCCAGGCAGGTACAGGGAAAGGCGGCAAAGCCGTTAGGCCCGTACGTATGGAAGACGGGATCCTTAAGCAAGCGTATCGTCTACCATCAGAAGCCGAATGGGAATATGCAGCATTGGCGCTTGCAGGAAACACCCAGTTTGAAAACATCGATGATGGCAAAATATATACATGGAACGGTATGGGTGTACGTTCGGCAAAAAAGAAAACACGCGGCCTGATCATGGCAAACTTTAAACGCGGCAACGGTGATAACGCCGGTGTTGGCGGTTACCTGAACGATAAGGCAGACATTACCGCCCCTGTACGTTCATATGCACCTAATGATTTTGGCTTATATAACATGGCGGGTAATGTTAACGAATGGGTTGCTGATACCTACCGCCAAACATCATTTGAGGAGTTTGAAGATTTTAACCCTTTCCGCGGTAATGAGTTTTCAAACAAACGCCTTGCAGATCCAAGCAAAGGACTTTATGCAAAAGATAAATACGGCAAGCCAATCAAAGATCCCGCACATGCTAATAAGAAACTAAAATACAGCGAACTTTTAGCTTTACAGCAACAAAATACAGTCGCGCAAAGCGCCAATCCAAACGCGCCGCTTGCAACTCCCCAAACAGGGTCATTGCCGGTTGATTCATTGCTGCCTAAAAACTCGGGTAAAGCTTACAACCCGGATGCGAGGGGCGAAAAAGACGAAGTTAATAAAGCTCTTTACGGCACAACCACGCTGGTTAACGACCATTCTAAAGTATACAAAGGTGGATCATGGAACGATATGGCGTTTTGGCTAAACCCTGCTACCCGTCGTTTTATGGATCAGGACGAGGCGAGTGCGGAGGTTGGTTTCCGCTGTGCAATGACCTTAGTTGGCGCTCCTGAAATTAACCCTAATGGCAAACCACATTACCCGGTTAAAAAAGCTAAGCCGTTTAAAACAAGATAATTTTTATAACAGATATTTTGAAATAAGGCCTTTCAGTAATGAGAGGCCTTATTTGTTTTAAAGTTTTATCTATCCATCAATCGGCTCAACCCATTGGCTTCGCCAGGCCGGGGCTTCGAAGGGGTCGGCAAAGTACTGTGTTTCATGTATTACCTTGTCCTCACGAAACTCCATAATGCTTACCGTGTAGACCGGCTTTTCCTGATAGTTAATGGTATATTCAGTGACCCATGTATCGCCTTTTCCCAGAATCCTCCTGACACGGAAACCTGATGGTTTACCGGGATGATGCCCGCGCAAGGCCTGTAAATTAATGCGCCCAAAAATTCGTTCGCCTGATTGAGGATAATCACAAATAACGTCATCATCGTAAATATCATGTTCTGCGTTGATATCACCAGCGGCCGATGCCTGCCAGTGGGCATTCAGGGCGGCAAGTATTTGTTGATCGTTCATGGTTTGTATAATTTAGGTTATTTTATTTATCGATTGATACATCAATAATAATCTAATCGCATTTAGATAACGGATAGCCATCACTCGGGTAAAAATAGGATCTATATCCTAAATAAAAATCCCGGAAAACAATACTGTTATCCGGGATCCATATTATTAAAGCTATTGACAATTAATAACCTTCATTTTGCACCAACTTTGAATTAGCCAAAATTTCGCGTTGAGGGATTGGATACACCAGTCTCGGTGAATTGTAAGGAAGCCCGCCTGCACTTTGTTTTAGCCTTTTCGCATCATGCAGAAAAAACCCTCCTTCAAAACATAACTCATGCCTGCGTTCTGCTAATATTGTAGCAAGATTTACAGTTACTAAAGGGTCAAGGCCAGCCCTCTGCCTGATGGTGTTAACGTCACTTGCCGGCGTTGCACCTGTGGATGTTCCACCACGGAGGTTAGCTTCAGCACGGATAAGATACATCTCTGCAAGGCGCACGACATGTACGTTTCCATATTGATTATCGAACTTTTTAGTTCTGTTAACCGATGTGACAGTATAAAACTGGCCTCTTACGTCGTTGGCTTCAAATTCTGCCAAAAAATCATCTGTTATTTTAATATCTCCGCGCCCTCCGTTTGCAGATGAGGCATAAAATTCATTCAAGCTATTTATACCTTGCTGTTGAGTAACCTGTATAGCAAAGATATCTTCAGTAGTATTTTCCTGATGCGATGGTTTGCTTGACAGTAAAAACTCCTTGGTGTAATCAGGCACAAGAGAAAACGCGCCGGATGTAATAACAGTATTAGCCTCCTTTAAGGCATTGGTATAATCGCCTTTTTGCAGATAAAGCCTTGCAAGGATTGCCGAGGCGGAATATTTATTGGCATAGAAATCATTATCCTCCGGCAGCTTGCTTTTGGCAGCCGTCAAATCGCTGATAGCCTGATCATAAACCTGCTTTACTGTAGACCGGCCAACTTTAGCCCCTTCGCTATCAGCAGAAGTAGTTGGACTTGATACGATAGCGGCTGCTAAGTTAGTTGACGGATCGCCATCATTCCATGGCTTTCCAAACAAGCGGGCTAAGTCAAAATACATCAACCCCCTTATAAATTTAGCTTCCCCCTCCCATCTTGCTTTATCATCCGCGTTATCAGCTTTATCTAAATTGGCAAGCACAGTATTGGCCTGATTTATTACCTGGTAGGCATCCAACCATGTGTTTTCAACAAAACTATTATCTCTCGTTATAGCCTGTACAGTAATTTGCGTTAAACCTGTATAAGTGCCAGTCCAGGTAATTTCAGCCTGTGCAGCTAACAAATCGGGCTCCATAAATATACGGCCGCCATAAAGGTCAACCTGCCCCAACCGGTTATAAGTGCCTACCAAAACGCCCTGAACATCTTTGGCTGTTTTAATAGCCTGGTTTTGATCAACAGATTCAACCGGCTTTATATTAAGTTGTTTATTACATGCACTTAAAAAAAGTGCCAATGCTGTTGCCGATATATATATAAACTTTATCTTTTTCATTTTTGTAATTTTTTAATATTATAAGCCTATATTAATACCAAATATTATAGTACGGGGCTGCGGGGCCGAGTAAAAGTCATTACTCAGATCAACATTACTTGGCAACTCGTCTGAATTTACTTCAGGATCCCATCCTTTGTACTTGGTAATTAAAAACAGGTTATAGGCGCTAGCATATACCCTTATTTTTTGCAGCCTCAATTTGCTAACCACAGCTTTTGGCAATGTATAACCTAACGTTACTGTTTTACAACGAACGTAGCTGGCTCCTGAAAGGTATCTGCTTGAAGTACTGATGCCATTTCCATAAAATAAACGAGGCTCAGGTATATCGGTTATGTCACCGGGCTTATTCCAGTATTTTAACTGGTCGATAGTTTGGTTATCGAAGCCATTGCCTGCACTTGTGCTCATATATTGGCCTCCATTGTTATACACTTTGTAGCCAAATGCACCCTGGAAGGTTACCGCCAATTCAATTCCGTTATAACCAAATGTATTTGTAATACCTCCGTAGTATTTAGGTGTTGGCGAGCCTACTACAACATTTTGTGCCTGGGTAGGATCGTTTGTTTTAGTACGATCCAGCTTTCCGTCGGTTCCCTTTGCGTTTTTGTAATATAAAGCATCTCCATTGGCAGGATCTACTCCTGCATATTCGGGCATGTAGAATACACCTATCGGCTGACCGGCCATTACATAATTGATATTATTATCAGTTATAACCTGGCCTTTTATATCGGTAATTAAATTTTTTTGGTATGAAGCATTCAAACTTGTTGACCATTTGAACTTACCCACAAAATTATCTGATGATAACTCCAACTCAAACCCTTTATTAGATAGTTTACCAAGATTTTGCAATTGCCTTGATATGCCTAACGTGCCAGGGAGGTTCACGTTTAATAACAAATCGCGGGTGTTTTTCTTATAATAATCAAAACTACCCGATAACCTGTTGTTAAAGAAACCAAAATCAACAGCTAAATCAAGTGCTGCGGTTGTTTCCCACTTTAAGTTTGGATTAACTATTTGTGAAAAGCGCTGACCGCCTACACCATTATAATTTGCTGCGGAAAATAAACCCAATGACGAAAAATTTCCAATATTGGCGTTACCCGTTAAACCATAACTTGCCCTAACTTTTAAATTACTTAACAGATTATTGTTTTTCAAAAAGTCCTCTTCTGTTAGTATCCAGCCTACGGAGCCTGATGGATAAAATCCATACCGATTGTTCACACCAAACCTTGACGATCCATCTCTACGGATACTTCCCGAAAACAGGTATTTTCCTTTATAGGCATAATTGGCTCTGAAGAAATAGGCTAAAAAGCTGTACGGGCTATCATACGATGCACCTGAAACAATTACTGCTGCCGCGGTTAGTTTTTTATAAGCATCAGAGGCAAACTCCTGCCCCTGTACATCGTTACCAACAGTACGGGATTTTTGATAGGTTGTTCCCAACGTTAAATCCAGTGAATGATCCTGACCAAAAATAGTTTTATAACTAAAATAGTTATTGGTATTATAGTTCAATACTTGTGTGGTTGTATTTTGACCAAAACCATTGTTAGTACCTGTATTACGGAAAGTAGCACTTCCATAGTAACTATCTTCAGCCTGGTTTAATTGATCAATACCAAATTCCGACCGGAAGGTTAGGCCTTTTACAATTTCCCAATTGGCATATACATTACCGATAGTGCGGTAAACTGTCGCCTGATAAAACGCATTGTTCTTGCTGATCAGCGGGTTATAATACAATGGAAAATCTTCTGATTCGCCCGGAGGGGTACCGCTTATTAAACCGCTGCGAGGGTCAATTAATGGTGTTATTGGCGATAAAGCCACTGATTGCAAAGGTGTACTGAAAGCATTATCGTTTGAAACCCTGTTATTAATGGTATTAGCAAAACTTAAGTTCATACCGATACTCAAGTTTTTATCTACCTTGCTATCCAAATTTAAACGCCCCGAGTACCTTTTAAAGCTGTTACCAATCAATATACCCGTTTGATCAAGATATTGCCCCCCCATATAATAGGTAGTTTTGTCGTTACCTCCAGATATGTTTAAATCATATTGTTGTTGTGGAGCACTTTGATATGCAGCCCTTTCCCAGTTTGTATTGATCTTGCCTGTTTTCCAATCATCAGTACCAGCCGAAAGGGAGGTAAAATTATCTTCAACATATGATTTATAATCGGCAAGTGCGTCGTCGAGTGTATCGTAAGCCCCGGCAGCAAAGTCCTGCTTGGCTGCACCCTCACCCGCACGTTCCATTATCTGTACAAATTGTTTGGCGTTCAGGAACTCGCGGTGCCTTGACGGTGTACTTTTACCATATGATGCTGAAAAATTAACCTTAGGAGTACCTGCCTTGCCTTTT
This sequence comes from Mucilaginibacter sp. NFR10, assembly GCF_900100445.1. Classification (NCBI taxonomy): domain Bacteria; kingdom Pseudomonadati; phylum Bacteroidota; class Sphingobacteriia; order Sphingobacteriales; family Sphingobacteriaceae; genus Mucilaginibacter; species Mucilaginibacter sp. NFR10. Next base: position 27,818 of record NZ_FMTV01000009.1, read on the forward strand.
TTGGTAGTAATTACAACTACACCATTAGAAGCCCGAGCACCGTAAATTGCAGCTGCCGATGCATCTTTTAAAATCTGTACAGATTCGATATCATTGAAGTTAATGTCCGCCAGCGGATTGGTTGGCGCATCGGTGCTTGACAAGTTATCGGTGGTAATTGGCATACCATCCAAAATATATAATGGCTCCGAACCGGCAGATATTGAAGATGAGCCGCGTACCCTAACCTGGATCCCTTGCCCAAGTTTACCATTTCCTGACTGAATATATACACCAGCTGTTTTACCCTGTATAGCCTGCTCAATAGAAGTGGTTGGGGTGCCTTCAATTTCCTTTGCAGATACTGAAGATATTGAACCTGTAATATTGGCCTTCTTCTGCGTACCATAACCCACTACTACAACTTCCGTCAGCTGTTTCGAATCACTTGTTAACTGAACATCAACAATGCTACCATTAATTGATTGTTCGGCAAGTTTGTATCCCAAAAAGTTAAAAGCCAAAACTTTGGCGGTAGCAGGTACGCTTAATTTGTAACTGCCATTAATGTCGGTTTGGGTGCCCACTCCTGTTAAGCCTTTTACGGTTACGCTTACTCCCGGTAAGGGCGAGCCGTCTTTCTGGTCTGTTACTTTACCTGTAATAACCCGGTTTTGAGCAAAAACCATAGCCATACAAGAAAACAGTAACATGACTGTTAGTAGATGTTTCTTCATAAAAGTTAATATTGTTAATTAAGAAAGTAAGTTCGTAAAAAAAATGTGCAGAAACAACAAAAACCTTAAAATTACGTTCAGTTCGTTACAAAAATGTTATTATCGCATATTTAAGCTATAACACACAGTTAAAACGACATTAAGATCTGCCCTTTTTCAACTTTATCTCCTGATTTTATTAATATCTTTTCAACAACAACATCAGCCGGCGATTTGATAATATTTTCCATTTTCATAGCTTCAAGCACAAAGAGATTATCACCTTTTTTTATGATATCTCCTTTATTTACAAATACTTTCAACACCAAACCCGGCATGGGGGCTTTTATTTCACTAATCCGGGCACTGTTTAAATCACTAAATCCAAGCTTATCAAGTAATATATCAAACTGATCTTTAGCGGTAATATAATAAATATGGTTATTAACCTTTATTTCAGCAGTTTTCTCGTTACCGTTAAAATTAACTATCTCGACATTGTATGAGCGGTTATTTTCAATAACATGATAGATTCCCGGCCTTAACTGTTTAATATCGGCTTTACTTTTAACCCCGTTAATAAGTAAGCCCGCCGCAACGGTTCTTTCAGCTTCAATACTGTAGCGTTCATTAATACTCAATTTATACATAGGATTTGCATTTGAGGATAAGCGGTTTATATTAGGGGTTGATATAAAGCTAAACATATTATATAAAAGCTGAAAGTAAAATTTAAAAAGCTTATAGTTTAATATTATTCAATTGCTTTATATAAAACCTTCAATAAACCCTGTATAATTTCACTTGCAATACAGCAACAAGTAAATTCCATCTCCAATAGCGTTAAAAGAATTGAAAGCTGCGGATAAGAGCAGCTCCTATTGAGTAAAAATATACTGAATTAAATTCGCGCCCATTTTGAGAGCCTTTTGGCGGGCTTCCTGGGTATCGCCGGCATAGGTGCCATAATCCTCCCAGCCATTGCCTAAATCGCACTCATAGGTATAAAAGCAAACCAGTCTGCCTTTGTATATCAAACCAAAACCCTGGGCGCGCTTACCATCATGTTCATGAATTTTGGGCAGGCCGTTCGGGAAGTCATATTTTTGATGGTAGATGGGATGATTAACCGGCAGCTCAACAAAATCGAGCTCGGGAAACACCTTCTTCATTTGCGGGCGAATATATTGGTCGAGCCCGTAATTATCATCAATATGCAAAAAGCCCCCGCCGGTGAGGTATTTACGTAGGTTCCGGGCTTCCTGATCGGAAAAGATCACGTTACCATGCCCTGTCATAAAAGTGAAAGGATAATTAAATAAAGAAGCACTGCCTACTTCAACCACCTCATCATCATCATCAAAATTGGTTTTGAGGTTTTCGTTACAGAATTTGATCAGGTTAGGTAAGGCCGTGCGGTCGCCATACCAATCACCGCCGCCGCTGTATTTGAGGCGTGCAATTTTATAGGCAGGGGCATTAAAGCTGCTCATTGCTATAGCTGCAAATAAAACAACCAATGCTAACCTTATTCTTTTCATCACCTGTTTAAAAAATTCACCTCAAAGCAAGCCCCCAGCGCAGCCGTTTCCGTACGTAGGCGACTTGTACCTAAAGATATCGGTTTAAAACCGTTTTGTAAAGCCTTATCAATTTCCGGCGGCGCAAAATCACCTTCCGGGCCTATTAGTATCAAATAACGTCCCCGCGGGGCTATTTCGTCTTTCAGGTTAAATTTCTCCCCTAGTTCGCAATGGGCAATAAACTTTTGTCCATCGAAGGGTTTATCGAGTAGCTGATTTAACGTTAAGGGTTCATTTAATACCGGATGGTAGGCTTTAAGGGATTGCTTGATAGCAGCGGTGATGATTTTATTTAAACGCTCCACCTTGGCCTCCTTACGCTCTGAACGCTGGGTGACGATCAGCGATACTTCATCGATACCAATCTCTGTAGCTTTTTCCAAAAACCATTCCAGGCGTTCAATATTTTTGGTTGGTGCTACCGCGATGTGTAGATAATGGTTGCGTTTTTCAAATTCGGTAGTTACCGATGTTATTTTAAGGATAGTACGCTTAGGGTGTCCGTCATGGATCAGGGCTGTGTATAAACCACCCCTTCCGTCAATCAGTTGAACTTCGTTGCCCGCTTCGAGGCGCAGCACACGTATAGCGTGTTTGCTTTCTTCTTCGCTCAGAAAGTATTGTGGATGTGAGGCGTCAATATCAGGCGTATAAAAAAGTTGCATTATGGATAAGCAGATTAATGTAAATCTACTGCATCTTCTTCATTTATCAGCAATTCGAGTTTAACTGATTCAATATTTTGGTCGGATTTTTTCAGTACAGTGATGTTATATCCATTCGACTCTTTTTGCTCACCAACATCGGGGATCTTTCCGAAGATATCTCCAAGCCAGCCCGATACGGTATCAAAGTCGCCATCTTCAGGTAAATCATGTGGTAAATGCTCGTTCACATCGTAAATAGATGCAAGCGCATTAACTATAAACTCACGCTCATTTACTTTTTCGACAATCGGCTTTTCTTCATCATACTCATCCTGGATTTCGCCAACCAATTCTTCTACAATATCCTCCAGCGTAACCATACCGGCGGTGCCGCCAAACTCGTCAAGTACAATAGCTATCTGGATACGCTTTTGCTGCAATTCGGCCATCAGATCGTTGATCTTTTTGGTTTCCGGGATGAAATATGGTTTGCGGATAATATCTTTCAGTACAATCTCCTCGTTCCGGGCCAGTAGTGGCAAAATATCCTTTGCGTGTACTATACCTATGATCTTATCTATCACATCGTCATAAACCGGCATCCGCGAATAACCTTCGTTGATGATCATATCCAGCAGCTCTTCTTTGGTTGAAGCAATATCTACTCCCGAAATTTTGGTACGTGGTACCATGATGTTTTTTACCACCCGCTCGTTAAAATCAAACACGTTCTGGATAAGTTCGTGCTCATTTGAATCAAGTGCACCAGTCTCTTTACCTTGCTCCAACAGGTATTGCAGTTCTTCCGAACTATGATGGGTTTCACTGCCTTCAACGGTGCTTATACCCAACAATTTCAGGATGAAATTTGCGAAATTATTAAGCACCCAAATAAATGGCCTGAAAACCACAAAGAAGAACCTGAGCGGCAATGAAACAGCCATCACTGTACGTACCGATTTCTGGATAGCTAACGATTTAGGCGCAAGCTCACCAAAAACTATGTGCATGATGGTAATAAAGCTGAAAGCCAGGATATGACTGGCCGTAATATAACCGGGAGAAAGAGTTATGCCTACGCTCAGGAAAGCGCGGATCACAAGGTTGGTCGCAACCTCCTCGCCCACAACACCAAGGGCCAGTGAAGCAATGGTAATACCCAGCTGTGTAGCAGCCAGGTAACCATCCAAATTATGCAGTATGCCCCGGGCAACTTTGGCTACGCCGCTGCCGCCTTTAGCCCTAATTTCGATTTGCGAACCCCGAACCCTTACCATGGCAAACTCCGCAGCTACGAAAAAGCCATTGAGTAAAACCAAAAATATGGTAGCGAAAATGTAAAATAAACTAATCTCGTAATGTGCGGGGTCCATTTATTTAAGATTGATACACAGGGAACGTAGACTTGTACAGCTCCAAACTCTCGTTTATCACTTTATGTGCGTAACGCACACCTAACAAATGTTCGATGGTTACGTTTTTGCCTTCTAATTTTTTGTAGTCTTTAAAAAAGCGAACAATTTCGGTCATGGCATGTGGAGGCAATTCGTTTAAGTCGTTAATATAATTTACCGACATGTCATTTTTAGCCACTGCAATGATCTTATCATCCTGCTCTCCGTTATCAACCATGTGCATTACACCTACTACCTTAGCCTCAATGATAGACATTGGGAAAACATCAATTGAGCAAAGTACAAGGATATCCAAAGGATCTTTATCATCGCAATAGGTTTGAGGGATAAAGCCGTAGTTAGCCGGGTACATTACAGATGAAAATAACACACGATCGAGCTTCAGCAAGCCTGATTCTTTATCAATTTCATATTTCGCTTTTGATCCTTTTGGAATTTCAATAATAGCGTTTACTATTTCAGGGATATTATCACCTGGTGAAACCTGGTGCCATGGATGCAGAGTACTCATTTATCTTTATTATATAGTATATAAAATTATTAACTAATCTATTTTTTCGTTTTTTTCACGAAGTTTCTTTTTAACATAAGCAATAACCAGCGGAATTGTTGTAATTACTATCAATCCCAGTACAATGTATTGCAGATAATCCTGCAGTTGAGGGAACCTTCGCCCTAAAAAAAAACCGCCCAGCGTAAATACACATACCCAGGCCACGCTGCCAATAAGGTTATAAACCGAAAATCTTTTAATATCAACCTTAACAACACCTGCAAATATAGGAGCAAATGTTCTAACAATAGGGAAAAATCTCCCTAAAATAAGCGCCATCCCTCCATGTTTGTTGTAAAACTCACTGGCCAGTACTACGTAGCGCCGCTTAAAAAATAGTGAGTCGTTTTTATTGAATAATACCGGCCCCGTTCGGTAACCAAACCAATACCCGGTAAAATTGCCTAATACTCCGGCGCCTATCAATGACAATACCAGCGTAGTTATAGAAACATCAACTTTACCAGCGGCACACAATAAACCAGCCATAAACAGCAGGTAATCGCCGGGCAGAAAGAAACCAAAGAATAAACCGGTTTCAGCAAAAACAACAATAAGCAAGAGATAAAAACCACCCCTGCTTATTATGGATTGTGCGTCAGTTAAATTTTGAAGGTATTCCCAGAAACTTTCCATTCACTATATCTGTAAAACTACAAATATTATATCAATTTGCAGTTATCAATACCGATTATATGAAACGGGCTATAAGATCGGGATAAACACCAATAAGGATTGTAGCGAGAGCTGAAAGTGCGAATACTACTTTATAATAAACCGGCACAGCAAGCTCTGCGCGTTCGTCGGTACGGAAGTACATGGCGATGATGACCCTGAAATAGTAAAAGATACTAATGATAGCGTTAATCACAGCTATAATAACTAAACCGATATGATAACGGCCTACCGCTCCCGAAAACATGAAGAATTTACCGATGAAGCCTGCAGTAAGCGGAATCCCCGCCAATGAAAGCATGGCTACAGTTAATACAAAGGCAAGGAACGGGTTCTTCTTACCCAAACCATTAAAACTTTCAAAGTTATCACTTCCACCTTGTTGCTGTACTAATATTAAACCGCCAAACGCGATGATTGAAGCTATCGAGTATGCTGTCGCATATACAAATACCGAATTACCTGAGGCAGCGCCTAATGACACGATTGCAAATAACAGGTAGCCGGCGTGAGAGATACTTGAAAATGCAAGCATCCTCTTAAAGCTTTGCTGATACAACGCGGTGATATTGCCTATAAATAAGGTAATAATAGTGATTACAAGTATTATTGGTGTCCAGAAGTCAGACAATGGCTGGAAACAGGCTGAAAATAAACGCAGGAAAGCTGCAAACCCCGCCGTTTTAACTACTGTAGACATGAAAGCCGTGATCAGCGTAGGCGCACCTTCGTATACATCCGGTGTCCAGAAATGAAAGGGGGCTGCACCTACTTTAAAACATAAACCTACAATGATCAGGGATATGCCTGTATAAAACATAGGATCGATATGTGGATGGTTAATTACATACTCCCTGATAGTATCGATATTGAATGAACCTGACGATCCGTACAACAGCGCCATACCAAACAGCAGGAAACCGGTTGAAAAAGCACCCATCAAAAAGTATTTCAAAGCTGCTTCATTTGAAGCGAAATCGCTCTTTTTAATACCCGCCAGGATGTATAAGCTCACCGACATGATCTCGATGCCGATAAACAGCATCACAAGGTTATTAAACGATACCATTACGATTATGCCTGTCAGTGAAAACAGGATAATAGCATAATATTCCGCCGTGTGCCTGCTGATACGCTCAAAGTAACCTTTTGACAGCAACAGGATCAGAATAGTAGATATAATGGTAACGCTTGAAAATACAACCGAGAAATTATTGAACAACAGCATGCCGGTATAAAGCGGCTCAGCTGTATCTTTTGAAGTCCATTGGCAAATTGCAAAACCCAAGGCAGCCAGCAATCCTATAACAGTAACGGGCAGCAAAGCCTTTTGCGCTTTATATAGCCCTAAATACAGCAGCACTATAGGTAAAACAGATATGATGATTATAGTATTCATTCTTTTCTTTAAAATCTTAAACCTACATTGTAAACTTTGAACCTATCTGATTTACCAGTTGCGTTACCGCAGCTTCAGATATATGCAGAATAGGCTGAGGATAAATGCCCAATACAATAACCAGGGCACAAATGATACACAACGTTAACTTTTCAGTACCGCTAACATCAGCAAAAGTAGCTGTAAGCGGGTTGGTTTCACCCTGCATTACGTTTTTATAAAGGCGTAACATGTAAACCGCACCAAAAATGATGGTAAGACCTGCAACTGCAGCCAGTACCAGGTTTACATAATGCTGTACGCTAAAATCAAATACACCTTTCAGCAACAGGAACTCGCCAATAAAACCATTGGTAAGCGGTAATCCCACTGTACCTAATAATATGATCAGGAAACCTATTGCAAATTTAGGGGCTACCTTCGCGATACCGCCAAGCTGATCTATCTCACGGGTGTTTAGCCTGCGGCTGATGATGTCCCAGATAAAGAACATGCCAACAACGTTAATACCGTGGTTAAGCATCTGAATCATGGCGCCCTGAACACCGGCAATATTCCAGGCAAAAATACCCGCAGCAATCAGGCCAACGTGTGCTATTGATGAATAAGCCACCAGGCGTTTTCCGTCTTTTTGTTTAAAGGCGATAATAGAAGCATAAACTACACCTATAACCCCAAGGATCATGGCCAACGCCTGGAAATGATAAAAGCCAAGCGGGGCATTAGGGATCATCCAGCGGATAGCACCGTAAATACCCATTTTAAGCATGATACCTGATAACATCATGGTCCCGCCAGATGGAGCTTCGGTATAAGTATCAGGCTGCCAGGTATGGAAAGGGAACAAAGGCATCTTGATGGCAAAGGCCAGAAAAAACGCCCAGAAGATCCAGCTCTGATGTTTAACATCCAAAGTCATTTTATAGAAATTGTGGATATCAAAAGTTTTGTCGGGAGATTGGAGGTACAGGTAGATAATGCCTACCAGCATGAACAACGAACCGGCAAAGGTGTAGATGAAAAATTTAATGGTAATACGGATGCGGTTTTCACCTCCCCAAAGGGCACAAATGAAGTAGATCGGGATCAATGCCGCTTCCCATCCAACGTAAAACAAAAATCCGTCGAGGGCGGTAAATACAACCAGCATACCAGCCTGCATAAACAGGATAAGACCATAAAAGGCACCTTCGTTTTTATATTGATGCTGATAGGTTGTTAAAATAATTAATGGTACAAGCACGGTGGTCAACAAAACCAGGATCATACTGATCCCGTCAATACCGGCACTGAAGTAAATTCCAAAACTGCTGATCCATGGCACATCAATTACAAACTGGGTTGATGCATCCGGAACAAATTTGCTTAAAAATATAAGCGCTATTACCAGTTGGGCAACAGAGAAAAATAATGCAGCATGTTTAGCTATCCCGTTTTTAAGCAGGGCAGTTATAACAGCGGCAACTATTGGCAAAAAAAGTAATATACTAACGGTCATTTTTATGTTGCTAAACGCTTATCGTTTATATTTTAGTTAATCCAAATACGCTATACAGTAATACCGCGATAATTCCCAGTACCATTATAAATATGTAGAAACCTACATTACCTGTTTGCAGCAGGCGCAAGCCTTTACTGGTTTCAATTGTTCCTCTGCCAATCCCGTTCACCAAACCATCGATACCTAAACGCTCTATGATGTTATAGAAGAAGGTTGAAAGCCAGTCGAGTGGTTTGCGAACAATCAGGTCATAAAGTTCATCAAGGTAAAACTTGTGGTATGATAAGCTGGTCAACGCCGGACGCTCTTCAGTATCGGCAACAGGTACACTACCATTTTTAGCATATTTAACATAAGCATATGCCATAGCAGCTAAAGCCAATACTACCGAAGTACCCATTAAAGCATACTCAAGTGATTCGGACAAATGATGTTCGCCCAAAATCTCATTTGATTTTTTGAAAACTGGTTCAAGGAAATGTGCCAGTTCGTGATGCCCGTGTAATACTTCCGGCACACCTATAAAACCACCAAAAAATGAAAGTATAGCCAACACAATAAGCGGAATAGTCATGGTTGGAGGCGATTCATGTAAATGATGCTCCTGCTCATGGGTACCACGGAATTTTCCGTAAAATGTAAGGTACATCATCCTGAACATGTAGAATGAGGTTAGCATAGCAGTTAATACACCTACAGCCCAGAATATAGGGCTATAGGCGTAAGCATGTGCCAGGATCTCATCTTTTGAAAAGAAACCTGCCAAAGGAGGGATACCGGCGATAGCTACAGTACCGATCATCATGGTGGTGAACGTAGTTTTGATCTTGCCTTTCAAGCCGCCCATTTTACGCATATCCTGCTCACCACTCATGGCGTGGATCACTGACCCTGCACCAAGGAATAATAAAGCTTTAAAGAAAGCGTGTGTTAACACGTGGAAGAAAGCACCTGTATAAGCACCAACACCCAGGCCTAAAAACATATACCCCAATTGAGATACTGTTGAATAAGCCAATACCTTTTTAATATCTGTTTGCGTTAACGCAATAAGTGCTGCAATAAGAGCCGTGGCCAAACCTACATAAGCAATAATCTCCATTGTATCCGGAGATAAAGTATAGAATATGTTTGAGCGGGCAATCATATAGATACCGGCTGTAACCATGGTAGCAGCGTGGATCAAAGCCGAAACTGGAGTTGGGCCGGCCATCGCATCTGGCAACCAGGTAAACAACGGCAACTGCGCAGATTTACCGCAGGCACCAATAAATAGTAAAATGGTAATGATAAACAGTGGACCAGCGCCTGATTTCATAACAGCTGCCTTCGGAAAGATCTCTGCAAACTGGATGCTACCGAAAACATAAATAATGGTGAAGATGCCTAATAAGAAACCAAGGTCACCGATACGGTTCATTACAAACGCTTTCTTCGCTGCATCTGCATAATCAGGATTGGTAAACCAGAAACCGATCAGCAGGTATGAGCACAAGCCTACGCCCTCCCATCCAATAAACATGATGAGGTAGTTTGAACCTAAAACCAGCAGCAGCATGAAGAAAACGAACAGGTTGAGATAAGCGAAAAATTTCCCGAAACCTTCGTCGTCATGCATGTAGCCAATAGAATACAGGTGGATCAGGAAGCCAACGCCTGTAATGATCAGCAGCATGATAGCGCTTAACTGATCTATAAGGAATGCGAAAGGAAATTTTAATGACCCAACCGCAAACCAGGTAAAGTAGTTGACATTAATAGGAACTCCGGTTGATTTTACCTGGAAAAAAGCTGCAATGCTTAAACCAAATGATACCAGTACAAGCAAACTGCCAATAAAGCCAATTACACTTTTTGATAATGAATTACGGCCAAGTCCGTTTATAACAAAACCGGCTAACGGTAGTATTGGAATAAGCCAGATATATTTATCCATGTTCGATGTTGTACGTTTTACGCGTTACGTTATACGTTTTTAATTATCTAATCGCTATTGCGGGAAAGAGGCAACAACGTTTGTTTTATTACTAATCAGCTATTACAATTCCGAAATCGAAACTTCGAAATCCGAAATAACTATTACCACTTCAACCTGTTCAGTACGTTGATATCAATTGAGTTTGTGTTACGATAGATCATCACGATAATAGCCAAACCAACTGCAACTTCGGCAGCGGCCAACGCCATGATAAAAAACACGAACACCTGCCCGGTTGCATCACCCCTGTATACCGAAAACGCGGTAAGCAGCAGGTTAACCGAATTAAGCATCAACTCAACCGACATGAAGATCACGATTGCATTACGGCGGATCAATACGCCCATTACGCCTATAGCAAAAATGATTGTGCTTAACAGTATGTAATGATTAAGCGGCACGGCGTGCATAGTATTTGTTAAACTTTCCATTATGCTGCTTTAGGTTCTTTTTCTTTAGTGGCCAATAATACCGCGCCTACCATCGCTGATAAAAGCAATACGGATGATACTTCAAATGGCAATAAAAATTCGTTGAACAATACTTTACCTAAGTTTTTTACAAGGCCCAGATCAGGGTTTTGTAACAATACCGGGTTTGATGCGCCCATCAGTTTAAGTGAAGATGCAACAGCTACAGCCAAGATGCCGCCGCCAAAAACACCGGCTATTTTAACCATGAAAGGCTTTACAGGTTCCGACTCCTTGTTAAGGTTGATGAGCATCAGCGTATACAGGAACAATACCAATATAGCGCCCATGTACACGATGAAGTTTACTATCGCCAAAAATTGAGCGTTAAGCAAAATGTAGTGAATGGTGAAAGTAAAAAAAGTAAGGATCAGATAAAGGATACTATGTACCGGATTTTTGGCCGAGATTACCAATATCGAAAAGAATATGGACAAAAATGCGATGAAGTAAAATGTACTCATGTTTTTATTTACAAAATACCTTTACCCTTTTAGGCAGGGCAAAGGTATAAAACTTCTTTATTGATTTAAGGGTGCTTCTACTAATTTGTCTTTACCGTAAATAAAATCCTTCCTTAAATAGTCGGCAGGTACAATATCACCGTCAAGATAAATAGCTTCCTTAGGGCAGGCCTCTTCACATAAACCGCAAAAAATGCAGCGCAGCATGTTGATTTCATAAACAGCAGCGTATTTCTCTTCGCGGTACAGGTGCTCCTCGCCTTTCTGACGTTCGGCTGCTGTCATGGTAATAGCTTCTGCCGGGCACGATAATGCGCAAAGGCCGCAGGCTGTGCAACGTTCCCTGCCATCCTCATCACGTTTAAGCGAATGCATGCCGCGGAAATTCTCTGAAAACTCACGCTTTTCTTCAGGATAGCTGATGGTTACCGGCTTTTTGAAAAAGTGTTTCATTGTAGTGGATAAACCGCCCACAATGGCCGGCAGATAAGCACGCTCTAAAAAATTGAGTGGCTTAACTTCCAGTACTTTTCGTTTATTGCTTAATGATTCCATTTGATTAATATCCAAAGTGTGTAAGTAATGTACTGCCTACGCCTGTAAGCACAATGTTGGCAATAGCCAATGGTATTAATATTTTCCAGCCAAGGTCCATCAACTGATCATAACGGAAACGCGGGATTGTCCACCGTACCCACATGAAGAAGAAGATAGAGAAGAAGATCTTACCAAATAATACAACAACACCAATAATAGGCGCTATAGTAGGGCCGGCATGAGCGGCAACCCAATCCATACCTGGATAGTTATAACCACCCCAATATAAAGTAGCCATTACCGCCGATGATATGAACATGTTGATATACTCAGCAAACAGGTAAAAACCTAATTTCATTGATGAGTATTCGGTATGATAACCACCTACAAGCTCGGTTTCGCACTCAGGTAAATCGAATGGTGAGCGGTTGGTTTCGGCAAAAGCACAAACCAGGAAAAGGATAAAACCAAGTGGTTGTCTCCAAACGTTCCAGGCAAAACCATGTTGTTGTTCGGCAATTTCTTTAAGGCTTAATGTACCGGTAAGCATCAGCAACGCTATGATGGATAAACCCATTGAAATTTCATAGCTGATATTTTGAGATGCAGCGCGGATGGCACCTAATAACGAATATTTATTGTTTGATGCCCAGCCACCAATCATGATGCCATAAACACCTAATGATACTACGCCAAAAATGTAAAGTACACCTACGTTGATATCGGTAACCTGTAAATCAAAAGTACGACCGCCAATTTGAATAGCTGATCCCCATGGAATAACAGCCGAACCAATACAAGCAGTTAAAATAGCCAGCGAAGGGCCAACAATGAACAGAAAACCAGTTGCATTGGTAGGGATGATCTCTTCTTTCAAAAACATCTTACCGCCATCGGCAAGGGGCTGTAAAATACCCCATGGACCTGCACGGTTAGGGCCTATCCTGTCCTGGAAAAATGCAGCAACTTTACGTTCGGCATAGGTTGAATACATAGCCACAACCAGGCTGATAGCGAAAATCACAACGATCAGTACGATCCTGAATATTAAATCGGTAGTTTCCATTATAAGCGGGTCTCCCTTTCAAATTGTTCTTTATTAGCTTCCATCAGTACCGGGTTGGTTTTAACAACCGGCAGCGGTGTAAACTCGTAATGGTTAGCGCTGATCACAGAGTGGTGAGATACTTTACGTGGGCCTTCAATAACCCAATCGGCAGTTTTCTTTTTATCGAATCGGCAGGTATTGCAGATAAACTCTTCAACCTCACCATAAACGTCCTTACGACCGGTTACCCTGATCACATCTTCGCCTTTGTACCAAAGCGTTACTTTACCGCAGCATTTATCGCAATCGCGGTGTGCTTCAACAGGCTTGGTAAACCAAACACGGTTTTTAAAGCGGAAAGTTTTATCAGTTAAAGCACCTACCGGACATACGTCAATCATGTTACCCGAAAAATCGTTATCAACAGCCTTGCTGATGTAAGTGGAAATTTCAGAATGATCGCCCCTGTTCAGGATGCCATGTAAACGGGTATTGGTGATCTGATCGGCAGTAAACACACAACGGTAGCAAAGGATGCAACGGGTCATGTGCAGCTGAATTTTGTCACCTATGTCTATCTTTTCAAATGTACGGCGGTCAAATTCATAGCGCGTTTTAGCTGCTCCATGCTCAAAGCCCAGATCCTGCAAGTGGCATTCGCCGGCCTGGTCGCAAACAGGGCAATCAAGCGGGTGATTGATCAGCAGCATTTCTACCACGCCTTTACGGGCTTCAATAACCTCCGGCGAAGTAATATTTTGTACCTCCATCCCATCCATAACACCGGTACGGCATGAAGCCACCAGTTTAGGCATAGGGCGCGGATCTTTTTCTGATCCTTTGGTAACCTTAACCAAACAGGTACGGCATTTACCGCCGCTACCCTGTAGCTTAGAGTAATAGCACATTGCAGGCGGAACAATATCACCTCCTATTTGCCTTGCGGCGTTCAGGATGCTTGTTCCGGGTTCTACATCAACGGTTATTCCGTCTATTGTTACTTTCATTGACATTTAATAATAACGTCGTTTATAAATCACCCCACCCAACCCTCCCCTTTGGGGAGGGCTTAATAGGGTTTCATTCTTTTTTAAGTCTCCCCATCGGGGAGATTTAGAGGGGTTACGCAGTCTCTACAACCTTCAGCGGATCAGCATAATGCGCTAAACCATAGTTTGTTGAAGTTGCTTCGCTCGCATTAGTTACGTGCCATTCAAACTCATCCCTGAAATGGCGAATAGCACTGGCCACAGGCCATGCTGCCGCGTCACCCAGCGGACAAATGGTATTTCCTTCTATTTTTTTAGATACATCTACCAGCAGGTCCATGTCGCTCATTTTGCCATGACCATACTCGAGGCGATGTAATACTTTTTCCATCCAGCCGGTACCTTCACGGCAAGGCGAACATTGTCCGCAGCTTTCGTGATGATAAAAACGGGCAAAGTTCCAGGTATTACGTACAATACAGGCATCCTCATCATAAGCGATGAAACCACCCGAACCCAACATAGTACCACTTACGAAGCCACCATCTGACAATGACTCATAGCTCATCAAACGGGCTTCGTTATTGATAGTTTTCAGGATCAGGTTAGCCGGTAAAATCGGCACTGATGAACCACCTGCAACAACTGCTTTCAAGCGTTTGCCGTTGGCGATACCACCGCAATACTCATCAGAATAAATAAATTCTTCAACAGGTACACCGAGTTCAATTTCATAAACCCCTGGTTTTTTCAGGTTACCACCTGCAGAGATCAATTTGGTACCTGTACTACGACCGATACCTATTTTAGCATATTCGTCGCCTCCTTCGTTAATGATAGGTACAACTGCCGCTATAGATTCAACGTTGTTTACCACTGTAGGGCAACCGTATAGACCTGCAATAGCCGGGAACGGAGGTTTGATGCGCGGGTTACCACGTTTACCTTCCAATGATTCCAATAAAGCGGTTTCTTCACCGCAGATATAAGCGCCACCGCCTGGCTGAACGTAAAGCTCAAGATCGTAACCGGTACCTAAGATGTTTTTTCCTAAGAAACCTTTTGCTTTTGCTTCAGCGATAGCTCTTTCCAGGATCCTTACCTGCGGCATCATTTCGCCGCGCAGGTAGATGTATGATGTATTAGCACCAAGCGCAAAACTTGATACAATCATGCCCTCAATCAGCAAGTGAGGGATATAAGTCATCAGGTAGCGGTCTTTAAAAGTACCAGGTTCCGATTCGTCACCATTACAAACCAGGTAACGCGCAACGCCTTCGGGCTTAGCCAAAAAGCTCCATTTCATACCGGTAGGGAAACCCGCACCGCCACGACCGCGTAAGCCCGATTTTTTAACCTCTTCAACAATCGCCTCAGGCGACATGGTTTTCAATGCTTTCTCCACAGAAGCATAGCCACCTTTTGAACGGTAAACATCAAATGTGTTGATGCCGGGTACGTTTATATGTTCTAAAAGTAATTTCCGTCCCATAACTTAATTCTTAGCTTTCGCTTTTAAATCACTGATCAATTTATCTACCGACTCGTTGGTCAGGTTTTCATAAAAAGTATATTCAGGGCCAATTTGCAATACGGGGCCAAAACCACAGGCGGCAAGGCACTCTACCCCTCTCCAGCTGAATAAGCCGTCGGGAGTAACTTCACCTTCTTTTACACCAAGGGTTTCCTCTATATGATCCATGATCTTTTCGGCACCTACCAGGCAGCAACCGCTTGTGCGGCAAACTTCCAGCACGTACTTGCCTTGTGGGCGTAAAAAGTACATGGTATAAAATGTAGCAACCTCGTATACCTCAATAGGCAGGATGCTTAAATATTCGGCAACCTTATCCATCGCGGGCGCGCTAACCCAGCCAAATTCGGCCTGTACCAGGTGAAGGATCGGCAGTAAGCCCGATTTTTGCTTCCCCTGCGGATAACGGCTAACTATTTCATCAAATTTGCTGATCAGTGCCGGCGAAAATTCAACCGGTTCCTGAGCTTCGTCAACTCTAAGCATCTAACTCTCCGGCTATAACGTTTAAACTACTCATGTTAATAATAGCATCTGATAATAACATACCGCGGCTCATTGGCGCATACATCTGGTAATTGATGAAGCTTGGCCTGCGGAAATGCAAACGGTACGGTGAACGGCCACCATCATTAACCAGGTAAAATCCCAGCTCGCCGTTAGCTCCCTCAACCGAATGATAAACTTCAGTTTTGGGGGTTGGAATTTCGCCCATCACAATTTTAAAGTGATAGATCAAAGCTTCCATGTTATTATATACTTCCTCTTTTGGAGGCAGGTAAAATTCAGGTACATCAGCGTGGAAAATATCGCTTGGTTCTTTATCAAGTTTGGCTAAAGCCTGTTCAATGATCCTTAAGCTTTGCCACATTTCTTCGTTGCGAACCAAAAAACGGCTGTAAACATCACCATTGTCGCCTACCGGAACTTCAAATTCAAAGTCTTCGTACGATGAATATGGGTTCATAGCCCTTACGTCGTAATCAACACCGGCAGCACGTAAAAGCGGCCCGGTCCAGCTGTAGCTCAAAGCAGTTTCCGCGCTAACAGCAGCTACGTCCCTGGTACGGTCAACAAAGATCCTGTTACGGTTAAACAGGCTTTCAAACTCTTTAAGGGTTTTAGGGAAGTTCTTTAAAAATGCGCGCAGCTTATCGAACGCACGGCTGTTGAAGTTACGCTCAAAACCACCGATACGGCCAATATTTGTTGTAAGGCGCGATCCGCAAACTTCTTCATATATTTCATAAATAGCCTCACGGTGCTCCATCATGTACAGGAAGCCTGTAAACGCGCCGGTATCCACACCCAATACACCGTTACAAATGATATGATCGGCTATACGGGCAAGCTCCATCACAATTACGCGCAGGTAATCAACGCGCTTTGGAGTTTGGATATTTAACAACTTTTCAACTGTCATATGCCAGCCCATGTTATTGATAGGCGATGAGCAATAGTTTAAACGGTCGGTAAGCGGGGTTATCTGGTAAAAAGGCCTGTGCTCGGCAATTTTTTCAAATGCGCGGTGTATATAACCAATGGTTGATACACCGCTAACGATGCGTTCGCCATCAAGCTGGAGCACATTTTGAAACACCCCGTGGGTAGCAGGGTGAGTTGGCCCCAGGTTAAGGGTTGATAGCTCGCTTTGCGGATCGTTATCTGTATATACAGGATGATTTTGCATCAGTATTATTAATTAGAGTCAGGAATTTTTAGAGTCAAGAATCAAGAAATAAAGAGTCAAGACGGGAAACTTCCTCCCCCTTTCTTACTTTCCTATTTCTTGTTTCTTATGTCTCAATTTCTTGTTTCCATCTATGTATTATCTTCCAAAATAGAAATCCTTCTTGTCAACACGGTTAGGATCTTCCAGCGGAAACTCCTTACGCATTGGGAAAGCGGTCATATCATCTACGTTCAAAATCCTGCGCAAATCCGGGTGACCGTCAAATAGCACCCCGAAAAGGTCATAAGTTTCGCGTTCCATCCAGTTTGCACCATCCCAAAGCACCGTAGCAGTTGGGATATGCACATCAGCATCAGCCAAAAATACCTTGATCCTGATACGGGTATTAGTAGTGAGGCTATGCAGGTGATAAATAACGCCTATCGGCTTTTCCTGTTCAGGGTAATGAATACCTGTAATATCTGTCAGGAAAATGAATTTAAGGGCCGGATCCGTTTTCAGGAAAGTAAGCAGATCGATGATTGTTTCACGGCCAGTTTCAACGGTAAGCAGTTCATACGGCTCACCAACAACCGTTACTGAAGTATCAAATTTATCGGCTATAGCTTTAATAAGCTCTTCGTTAGGTATCTTAGCCATTATTGAATTCCGTATTTAGCTAATAACTCCTGGTATTTAGGCTCGCTCCTGCGGCGCAGGGATTCCGTTTTTACCAGCTCCTGAATATTCATAAAACCATCTATAATAGCCTCTGGCCTCGGCGGGCAACCAGGTACGTAAACGTCAACCGGGATAACCTCGTCAATACCTTGCAAAACGGAGTAAGTATCAAATATACCACCGCTTGAAGCGCAGGCGCCAACAGCCATTACCCAACGTGGCTCGGCCATTTGCAGGTATACCTGGCGCAGTACAGGAGCCATTTTCTTGGCTATAGTACCCATAACCATTAATAAATCGGCCTGGCGGGGTGAAAAGCTTAAACGCTCGGCACCAAAACGCGAAAGATCATAATGAGATGCCATGGTGGCCATAAACTCAATACCGCAACATGAAGTGGCAAACGGCAAAGGCCATAATGAATTTGAGCGTGCTATGCCTATTACTTTATCAAGCGAGGTAGCAAAAAACCCGGCGCCTTCAACTCCGGCAGGGGCATCAACTAATTGAATATCACTCATTGAACTAAATTGATAGAAAAACCATCACCACTAAATGTGGATAATAGCAGCAAATTTACAATAATAACGATGTAAAAAGTACACTACGGTATAGAGGGGATATATTTAGAATCAATCTAAACTTAATCCCAGTCTAGAGCTCCCTTTTTTATTACGTAGATAAAACCCAGCAGAAGTGTCGCCATGAAAATAAACATTTCAATAAGACCTGTAGTACCTAAAGCCTTGAAATTTACCGCCCACGGGTACATAAAAATAACCTCCACATCAAACAGCACAAACAAAATGGCTACCAGGAAATATTTAATGGAGATTGGAGTACGGGCATTACCCACCACCTCAATACCCGACTCAAAAGGGGTCAGCTTATCTTTTGTTTTTCTTTTGGGCCCTATTTTATGCGTTACAAACATTGTTGTTACCACAAACCCTAAAGCAACCACCATTTGAAATATGATGGGTAAATAATTAACCGGTAAACTTTGTGCTTCCATGCTGCAAATATACTAATGCCTTAATAATAAAAAAGTGTGATTTATAAGGTTGTTAATCATTTCTGCAATTCGTTGTTAATATTGATTACAAATCGCCGTCATTAATCAATTTCTCAAACCGGAATAAAAAAAGGGCCTCTTTTTAGGAGACCCTTCATATCTGTTAATTTATAATGTTATTTGCCTTTTCCAGCGCCACCTTTGTGTTGAAAGTAAGCTGCGGCACTTTTGTTAGCAGGATCCAGTTCGCGCGCTTTAGCAAAGTTTTCGGATGCTTTAGCGTCGTCTTTCTCCTTATACTGGTAAATCGTGCCAAGATAAGCGTAGGCTTCCGCTAAACTTTTCTTAGTTTTTTCGTCAGGGGCACCCTTTGCATTAACTACTTCGATATACTTTTCGTAGTATGGCTTCGCGTATCCTGAAATGTTATTACGGTCTTTTTCTTTTAGGTCGTTAACACGTGCACGATATAAAAATGCATCCGGAAACGGACTGGTAGCTGTTTTGGCAATTACATAGCTAAATGCACTGTCGGCGCGTGTAAGTAGTGAATCGTTAGGAGCTTTTGTATCGTAACCATAATAATAGCTAATACCTTCGTAAAAATAGTCGGTTAATTTAACGCTGTGACCACCTTTAAGAGTAACTTCCCTGTAAGCATCACCAGCTTGAGCATATTTCTTTTGGCGGAAATATGATTTAGCTATCTCAGCATATACATCAGTTTGAGTGCTATCAAGTGTTAAAGCTTTCTTAAGAGTAAGTATACCTACCGAGTCCTGGTTAAGGGCAACCTGCAAACGGCCCTGGTATAAATAATCGCGAGGGATGATGCGTTTTGGATCAGCTTTCTGAAACCAGGTATTGATTGCAGTTAAACCGTTTTGATAATCTTTGTTTTCGTAAGCAGCGTAAGCCAAATAACGATAAACCCTTGCATTGGTGCTCGCTGATTTTGACAAATCAGTAGCCACCTGCTGTAAAGTTTTATAATCACCTGCAAGGATCAGGAAGTCGGCATAACGCATTTGAGATTCTACCGACTGATCAGTTAAGCTCAGGTATTGTTTGTAATGATCAACAGCTTCTTTAATTTTAGCTGATGCCATTTTGGGGTCAGTTAATGACCAGCGCAGGTCGGTTTCAGCCCACTCGCGGTAAGCAGGGCCATAGTTGGCGTTGATAGCCAATGCGTCTTTAAATTGCTGCTCAGAGCCATCAAAGTTATTAGCAAATTTATACAATACACCAGTTGCAACCTTAGCAGCCGGGTTTTTAGGATCAAGCGTAGAAGCGTCAGAATAGTTTGAGTACGCTTCGTTACTTTTTAACACAGAGCGGTAAGCATCACCTAAAGCGATAAGCAAATCAACATCTTTCGCATTAATAGCTTTTCCTTTAGTCAGTACTGCAATAGCAGCATCTGCATCAGCGGGCGCAACTTTTTTATCGGTTGTAGTAGGCAGCAAATATGATAAACCTACATACGTGTAAGGTTTTGCGTCCTTACCTGCCAAAGCTACAGCCTGATTAAAGTTGGTTGTTGCTCCGGAATTATCCTTATCCAAACGGGCAACAGCACCTAAACCGGCATAATTTAATGCTGATTTTGGATTTGCAGCAATACCTTTATTGAAAACGACTTTCGCCGAATCAGCATAGTCCTGTTTAATGTACACCCAACCCAGATAAAAGAAATTCTCATCTTTGGTTGGCTGAGTAGTAGTAAGCGTTTTGAGCATCGACTCTGCTTTCTGATATTGTTCGGCGTCAATAGCTTTTTTGGCGTCGGCAAGACTTTGCGCAAAAACTGATGATGAACCTAAAAATACCAGTCCTAATGAAGCCTTAGCTATTTTACTGATCATTTTCATCTTTATTTAGTTATAGTTTACTTTTTTAAAATTATCTCTCTCGGGGGAATTGAATCAGGCAGTAAACCCGATTTCAGTATTATCCGTTGCCCCACATCACTGGCCAGGAACGTAACAAATCCCGTTGCCAAACCATTCTTACTTGAGCAATTGATCAAATATAAACTCCTGCTCAAGGGATACTGTTTTAAGACAAGTGATTCTTGCGAAGGTTTAAAATATTCATTAGGATACTGTTTGTTTCCTTCATCTCTAACCCCTACAACTTTCACTTTTTCAACATAATCCGCATACTCTTTTTCCGGGTTATTAATCCAGCTAAAGCCTATAATGCCTAATGCGTCAGGATGTTCGCTTACATACTTAATAACTTCGATATTTGATTTAAGCGCGTATATATTCTTTTGCTTAAACTCCTTATTACCAGAGAAGTCCTTCAAATACCTTACCAAACTTGAGTTCGGATTATCAAAAACTATAGTTTTATTTCCGTTCCCCTGGCCTTTAAGCTCCTTTTTTAATTGAGCGACAGTAATAGCGGTATCATTTGATGACTTATTAACTATTAATGTAATTGCATCAACCGCAAAAGGTACTACCTCAACACTCAACGTACGGCGCGTTATTATATTACGCTCCGCGGTATCAAGCGTGCGCGATAATACCGCAAGCCTAACACTGTCGTTTAACAACATATTTACAGCCTGGTTTTCTGTTTTATAAATAAATACCGGGTCGGCGTTGGGGTACCGGCTTCTGTAAACATATTCTTCCTGTGCTACTATAGGCGAAAAAGATTCATCGGCTACGAAAGTTGCTCTTCCGGCGTTGAAGCTGTCGGTTGGTACGGATTTTACTTGTTTTTGCTTACAAGCCTGTAAACCGGCTATTAAAACAATTAAAACCAATACATATACAACCCCTAATTTAATCTTCATACTGATCCTTCTTAAACAATCTCGAAAACCTCAAAATCGCATATCCTATAATAAACGCACCGAAAAGTAAACGTTGATAATGTTGCAGTTGCAGCGGGAGCGCGTCCCAAAACATGATCATGAGACCTAAAACCACAAAGCAAATAAATGCAGCAGTTCCTAAAATAAGCAAAAACCGCCTTTTGGGCGATTTTTGCTCTTTATTGTAATTAAATGGCATTACTTATTCTTCAGATGCTAAAGTAAAGCTGATTGGAACACTGTATTGTACACGAACCGGACGACCGTTTTGTATACCCGGTTTCCATTTTGGTGAATTTTTCAATACACGAACTGCTTCTTCGTCGCAGCCACTACCGATGCCTCTTACAACCTTTATATCGGTTAAAGAACCATCCTTTTCCACAACGAATGTACAAATTACACGTCCTTGTGTATTGTTTTCGCGGGCTACGGCCGGATACCTGATATTTTTGCTCAAATACTGACCAAATTTCTCCAAACCGCCGGCAAATTCAGGAACTTGCTCAACAGAAGTAAAGATCTGGTTAGGATCGGCTTCCACAACCTGCTTAACGTCTGAGTTACCTACCGGCTCATCAATTCTAATGTCGGCGTTAGGATCACCTTTTTGGTCTTTTTGACCAGGATCAGCAACAGCAAGCTCTTTTACTGTTGGTGGATCTTTCTCCTTAACCTCGTTATCTGGTTTTACAACCGGAGGAGGGAAACGTACCTGGTCTACCTTTGGTTTTGGCGGTTCAGGTGGCGGCGGGGGTGGTTTTTTGGTTTGGTCAACCGGTGGCGGAGGCAACAGAACCACGTCTGTTATCTTCACTTTTTCGTCTTTCGCTGGGATAAGACCTTTGATCTTGTTGATGATAGTTGGCAAAGAAACTATAAATACAAAAACCACAATAGCAATGATCAACGACCTGCTGGTGTTTTTTGAATTCTCTTTCCTTAGCTCGTAAGCGCCATAGGCTTTATTACGATTACTAAAAACAACGTCGATCCATTCCTGCTTTAGTATGTCTAATTTTGATCCTAACATCTGTTAAGGCTTTAATGGAAGTTTATAACGTTATTTAATATTATTTATTATCGTTGTACAAGCCGTCTTTTTTAAGCAACTCAATCTCCGGTGCTGAAATATCAACGATACCATAGCTTTGGATATTGGCGATATTGATCTCATCAAGCGTGCTAACCATATTTTTATATTTTGATTTATCGCTTGGTTTAATCACAACAAACATGTATTTGCCTGTTTTTTGCTGTACTTCTTTGCTTTTTTCAATTAACGTTTTACGTAACCCGTTAGGGCCAAAATTGTCAATTGTGGGCGCTGATTTTCCCGGCTCGCCGATGTACCACTCCAATTTATCGTCGCTTCCCAATAAAATGGTCATCGAACGAGAAGCGGCAATATCCATCTGATCTTTTGTTTTTTCATCCTTATCAGGCATGGCCAAGTCCATCGCTTTTGGTTTAGCGAGTGTAGTGGTCATGATGAAGAAGGTGATCAACAAGAAAGCCAGGTCAACCATCGCGGTTAAATCTACACGGGTTGATTGCTTCTTACTGCGAACCTTACCGCCTTTATGTTTGCCTCCCCCGGAGGTATCTAATTCTGCCATGGTCTTTTATTTTTTTGGAGCACCACCGGCGCTGCCCAAATCCGTAATTAAACTAAACTTGTTAACTTTTTGCTTTTGCAAAATACCGATAACATCCTTTATAACCGGATATTCCTCTTTGCTATCACCTTTAATAGCTAAACGAAGTTCCTTGTTATGTAAGGCTTTGGTAGCTATACGGGCCTGGCGAATCCAGTTGGTAAGCTCTGCCGAAACAGAGTCTCTCGGGATACCCGGCTGTGCATATTTCTTTTGCTGATCAGCAGATAAAGCGATAAACTGTTTCAACTGGTTCATTGGTACGCCAAATGAATTGATAGAAGAAAACCTTGTTTGTTCTTCAGGGGTAAAGGTCATATGATATATTGAACCCATCTGGTTCAAAGTTTCCTTACGGATATCAACACCTTCAACACCAAAGAAAGCTTTTTGATCACCTACAGATACTGTAGCAAAATCAGACTCAGGCACTGGCTGCTGGATTGAAGACTTTGGTATATCAATAGGTACCGGATCCTCGGTTTTTACTTTTGCGGTCATGATGAAGAAAGTAAGCAGCAGAAACGCCACGTCGCACATAGCGGTCATGTCAATTGCGGTGCTCTTTCTTGGAACTTTTATCCTTGCCATGTTAAATTTCTTAAAAATATATAGTGTTTCAGTATTAACTATCTTGCCCCTAACTTATTGTGCATGAGGCATAGCACTAATATATTCTTATTTGTTTTTGTGAGATGAAGCAAATGTTTGTACAATGCTAAATCCGGTTTCGTCAATAGCGTAAGTCAACTTATCAATTTTTGATGTAAATACGTTGTACATAACAATTGAAATAGCTGAAGTACTGATACCAAATGCAGTGTTGATCAAGGCTTCAGAAATGTGAGCCGATAATTCAACCTGGTTAGGTACACCGGCAGTTGCTAATGAAGAGAACGCTTTGATCATACCCACAACCGTACCTAACAGACCAGTTAATGTACCGATAGATACCAAAGTAGCGATGATAGTTAAGTTTTGCTCAAGCATTGGCATTTCCAAAGCTGTAGCTTCTTCAATATCTTTTTGGATAGCTAAAGTTTTTTGGTCAACGTCAAGGTTTGGTTCAGCTTCCATTTCGCCATATTTTTTCAGTGCTGATTTGATAACGTTAGCAACAGAACCTTTTTGTTTGTCGCACTCTGCAGAAGCACCTGCAATGTTACCGGCATTTAAAAGAGATTGGATTTTCCTTACGAAGCTATCAACACTACCAGTACCTGAAGCTTTGCTGATAACGATGAAACGCTCGATAGAGAAAACGATAACCATTAATAAGAAACCCATGATCACCGGTACGATAACACCACCACTGTGAACTGTGCCGAAAATGTCTGTTGGGTAAGCGTTAACATCACCACCTTTAAAGTGGCTTGGATCGCCTAAAATGAATATAAAGATACAGGTTGTAACAATAAGACAGATTGGAATGGTTAAAGAAGCAAACATGCCAGATGCACTTGAGCTTTCTTTCTTAACAGGAGTAGTTGGTTTTGTTGGTGCGTTTGCCATTACTTTTGAATTTTTAGTTTTTGTTTTTGTTTATTTTATAAGTTAGTTAAAATGCGCTGTTTGTTGGGAATAACAAAAATAGAATTTTATTGAATTAAAAAAACCATTTATGTTATTCTTTACAATTTTTTAATACAGAATATCATTCTGTGTATTGTTGGTGAATATAAACGCAACATTACAATTTTATTGTGTGTTACCAACACAATTATATGCAATGAAAACCATTTTTTTTAAAAATAGCAAGTGATAACACATAAAATTTGTGTTACCAAGCTAAAATAGCCCGTTTTTTTTAAGTTTATAAAAGGTATCTGTACCTTTTAACTATGATGCAAGCTTTGTAACAGATAGTTGTACATTTTGTTTAAAAGCGCATCTTTTAAATAAGTCTGTTAAACTACCGGTTTATAATTGTTTATTTTTTCAGATCACCCGCCGGCTTTTTTAGCTTTATACCCGTCGGTTTGTAATAATACCAGTATTTTATCACGGAAATCGCCCTGGATCAGTATTTCGCCATCTTTAACCGAACCTCCAACCCCGCATTTCGATTTTAGCTTTTTTCCCAAAGCTTCCAGGTCAGCATCGGCACTAATAAACCCGGCAATGCGGGTAACCAGTTTGCTGCCTCCTTTACGGTCAAGATATATTTTGAGATTTTGCTGCTGTGGCGGCAATGTTTCGGCCCCTCCCCCGCCGTTTTCCTGGTATTGAAAATCAGGGTCGGTTGAGTAAACTACGCCTGTAAAATTTTTCTTAGCCATATTGATCAATTTTTAAATGACGGGCCAACTATAACCTTTAATGATTTTGGCAATATAGTAATATCTATGCCAGTACCCGCCACTTGCGGTTCGCCATCCAGGTGAATGGGGCCGGTATGCTCCCTTTTTATCAGGATCTGCTTACCGCGGATAATTTCTACGTATTTGGAGCTTTCGGTTGCTTTAATCAGCATGCGCATGCTCATCTCCGGAAACCTCCACAACGGAAAAGGCTTTATCACGCAAACATCCAGCAAACCATCCTGCAGGCTTGCTTTGGGCGATATATGCACATTATTGCCATATTGCGAAGAATTGGCTATACTGAGCATAAATGCCTTATAATCATATTTCTTTCCGTCGATATCCAGGTGATAGTTTTGCGGCTGGTAGCCAACCACCTCTTTTATCGACGATTTTATATAACTGATAAAACCGCGCTTTTTACCATGCGAAAAGATCTCGCTGATGTGGGCGTCAAACCCCATGCCTGCCATATTAAAAAACGGCTGCCCGTTAATCCTGGCCGAATCAATAATTTCGGTACGGCCAGAGGCAAGGTTTTTAATAGCATCCCGTGTATCCATAGGGATCCCTAAAAACCTCGAAAGCCCGTTGCCCGAGCCAAATGGCACTATGCCAAGCGACGTATCAGTATCTACAATGGCCGAAGCCACTTCATTAACCGTGCCATCACCGCCAACGGCCACCACGGTATCAAATTTGCCTACAGCCTCGGCCGCTATTACCCGCGCATGGGCTATGCCATCGCTAAACGCTATAACCGGCTCCATTACACCGGCATCAACAGTATCTTTAATCAGTTCAGGCACCCCGTCCTTCTTCTTCCCGCCCGAAATTGGGTTTATTATAAATAACGCTTTCCGTTTCAACTATATATATTATTTCAATCTTCAAAAGTAAATGTATTTTCGGCTTTGTGAAATTTGTTTTATTTTTACCGCCCGAATGTGGACTGATTTAATGCTCCTTTTTACACCGGAGCCGGATTGCAACCACGTAAAAAAGTGCTAAAACCATGCTTCTTTTTACTGCCCGATCCGTCTTAAAACCCTCCCAGTCGATTTTTACTTTACTTATTTAAATTTTATGTCATATTTATTTACTTCAGAGTCTGTATCAGAAGGTCACCCGGATAAAGTGGCCGATCAGATCTCGGACGCGCTGATTGATCATTTTTTAGCATTTGATGCCGAATCGAAAGTTGCCTGCGAAACGCTGGTAACCACAGGCCAGGTTTTTTTAGCCGGCGAAGTAAAATCAAAAGCCTATCTCGACGTACAGAAGATTGCCCGCGAGGTGATCAACAAGATCGGGTACACCAAAGGCGAATATATGTTTGACGGCAGTTCATGCGGTGTGCTATCGGCCATCCACGAACAATCGCCCGATATTAACCAGGGGGTCGACCGCACCGCCAAAGAAGAACAAGGTGCCGGCGACCAGGGTATGATGTTTGGCTATGCCACTGTTGAAACCGACAACTATATGCCGCTTGCCCTTGATATAGCCCACGCTTTATTAATTGAGCTTGCAGCCATCCGCCGCGAAAACAACGAGATCAAATACCTTCGCCCGGATGCAAAATCGCAGGTTACGCTTGAGTACAGCGACGACAACAAACCGCAGCGTATTGATGCCATCGTTATATCAACCCAGCACGATGACTTTGACGACGAGCCAACCATGCTTGCCAAAATCAGCGCCGATATCATCAGTATCCTGATTCCGCGTGTTAAAGCTAAATATCCTAAATACGCCCATTTCTTTAACGACGATATTAAGTACCACATTAACCCAACCGGTAAATTTGTTATCGGCGGGCCGCATGGCGATACCGGCTTAACCGGCCGCAAAATTATTGTGGATACCTACGGTGGTAAAGGTGCACATGGTGGCGGCGCTTTCTCTGGTAAAGACCCTTCAAAGGTCGACCGTTCGGCCGCTTACGCTACCCGACACATCGCTAAAAACCTGGTTGCCGCCGGTTTGTGCGATGAAGTGCTTGTGCAGGTATCATACGCTATCGGCGTTGCACAGCCAATGGGTATTTACGTAAATACTTACGGCACCGCTAAGGTCGACCTGCACGACGGTGACATTGCCAAAAAAGTAGAAGGCATTTTCAATATGACCCCATACGCCATTGAAACCCGCTTTAAACTGCGTAACCCTATTTACAGCGAAACCGCGGCTTACGGCCATTTCGGCAGGCCTAACGAAATAGTTACCAAAACTTTTGTTGGCCACGACGGCAGCAAACTGGAACGCGAAGTTGAGCTGTTCACCTGGGAAAAGCTTGATCATGTTGACCAGGTTAAAGCAGCCTTCGGGTTGTAATTAATTACACCTATATAATATATGCAATAGCGACGGGCTTACCTGTCGCTATTGTTGTTTTGGGGCCATCCTGTTTATAAGGCAGGAAAGTACTTTAGTAATAACAAAAATCATTGGCCCGCTCAGTTACCGCCGGGGCTGTTACTTTACCTTAGATGCAAAGTAGCCAAACATCAAGTCAGCAGGGAGGCTTTTTTGCCGCACGGGCCTTTACCCTGCAAACCAGCCAGAACCACGGGCTGCAATTATTTTGCCCTGCTTCGCTCCCTCCAGCCATTGCTTCTGCAAAAACTTGCTATGCCCTTCCGTACCCGCAACCCCCGCATTGTTCTGCCCGGTTTCGCCCAAAGCTTTCCTGCTGACAAAAACAACACCATTCGAACCAAACTCCCGCTTTCCTAATTAAATTATAAATACATACATTTATCACCCAAAATCCCCGAGCCCAATTTAAATGCCTGCTAACACCCGAAACGCCATAACCGCCATCATAAACTTTGCCGCATCAGTCATGATAACCGCATGGTTCATTGAACAAAAGTTTGGCTATGTGGTTACGCCCGAGGCCATATTGTTATCCAACGTTGTTGCATGCAGTAAATGGGTAGTCATGGTTATAGCGGCTATCATATTGCTCGAAACCAACAAATGGGTCTTCATCAGGCGTATGAGCTTTGCCAGCCTGGCGGGCAGCTGCGCCATGTTTTCTGTGTATGTGTTCAGGTATATACCGGTGAGCAGTTGGGAGCAGTTTACGTATGCTATAGCTTTAGCCTTGCTGGTAATGACCGTATTCTTTTTTAAGGCCGTTATAAACACCAGGCTATCACTTAAATGGTTTGCGGCATGGTTGGTTTGCCTTGTTATAAGTATGGTACTGCAAGTTAAAGTGGTGTTTAGCCTGCACCCCGGAATTGTAACAAATGAGGTGTCCCATTTTTTTGATTCCCGAAAAAAAAGTGAAATTTCCTGATCCTTCTTTTTTTAAAAATCACAAGTGTTCCATTTTTTGAGAGCCGAAACGCGAAACAAGCGTTTAATGAAACATCTTAAAAATCAACTATTTAGCATTTTTGGTGAAACATAGTTAAATATTTGATTATCAACAATTAAAGCTTTTCACCAGTAAATTTAACCGCTCATTAAAGCAGCGGTTCAACTCGTTTTTTGCCTTGTATTTTTCATGTATTTTTTGCTGTTTTTTTGAGTTTTTTATTTGAACCCTCCATTTTATCGAAAGGTACTGACAAAACAGCGCCACCAATATTGCAAAAACCTACAGCTAAATTTGCCCCTCACACAACCCTCTCCTTTGGAGAGGGCTTATGAAAATTTCCCGGGACATTAAGTCAACATTTCTACGTCCGAAGCCATAAGTCGGGGTTATGCCGTAAGTGTTCGGAAGGTTTTTAATTCCCTCCG
Source organism: Mucilaginibacter sp. NFR10 (assembly GCF_900100445.1). NCBI lineage: Bacteria > Pseudomonadati > Bacteroidota > Sphingobacteriia > Sphingobacteriales > Sphingobacteriaceae > Mucilaginibacter > Mucilaginibacter sp. NFR10. The sequence continues at coordinate 57,227 of NZ_FMTV01000009.1, forward strand.
CTGGGAGCATAGCCGTTAACTTATGAGGTTAATTCAGCTTGAACGCATCAAACTCCCCTCTCGAGAGGGGGCGCGTTGGAAAAAAGCGGGAGCAGGGGTGTGTTATACAAGCGATAAGTCGCGCGTAGAGTAACACACCCCTCCACCCCTCTCAAGAGGGGAATTGCGCAATCCTTCGCTTTTTTTATTTCTTCTGAACACTTATGCCGCTTCACCCGGGACTTACGACTTTGCCCTAAACACTGAGCATTAATTTATCAACGACATAACACCATGATTCAAAAAAATGGACGACCACTGGTTGTAGAAATGATCCGCGCCGATGTGCGCGAGGCGGCGCGAAGAGACGCTAAAAGAGGGATCTGCCCGAGGGTTTATGACCCTGACGCTATCCCTCCCGATGCTTTTATTATTCACCAGGCCAGTACATGGATGGAGATGGAACGCGAACGCCAAACGCCCCGGATGCTGTTCGGCGAGTTTTGGCTTGAGGGCGAGCTGTGCATCCTGTTTGCCGATACCAACATGGGCAAAAGTTTACTGGCCGTACAACTGGGCGACAGCATTACCCGCGGACAGGCCATTACGCCTTTTAAAATGGATGCCGAACCCTGCCCGGTCCTCTACATTGATTTTGAACTCACCGGCAAACAATTTGAACAGCGCTATACCGATGGCAGCACCACCCACACCTTTCACGAAAATTTTTACCGCGGTGAGTTTGACCAGATGACCGGCCTGCCGCAAGATTTTAAAACTTTTGATGAGTTTATTACCCACGCGCTTAGTCGCGCTATTAAGCGTACCGATGCCAGGGTGCTCATTATTGATAATATTACCTGCCTGCGCAACGGCACCGAGCGCAGCAGCCAGGCCCTCTCGCTCATGAAACAGCTCAAACTGCTTAAAACCCGCCATGGCCTCAGCATCCTGGTGCTGGCCCACACCCCTAAACGCAACCCTTCACTGCCTATTACCCGTAACGACCTGCAGGGCAGCAAAATGCTCATCAACTTTGCCGACAGCGCCTTCGCCATGGCCGAAAGCCAAACCCTGCCCGGCTACCGCTACCTAAAACAGGTAAAACAACGCAGCACCGCCGAAATGTACGGCAGCCATAACGTATGCCTTGGCTGGCTGGAAAGGCAAAATGGCTTTTTGCAGTTTGTATTCTCCCATACCGATAACGAGGTAAAACACCTGCGCCGCTACAGCCAGGTAGAACGGCAACGCCGGGCCGCAGATGTACTCGCGCTTCATAAGCAGGGTTTGAGCCAAAGGCAGATTGCCGGCAGGTTGGAAATGAGCTTATCGGCGGTAAACAGGGTGTTGGGGGTGGCGGGGGGATGATGAATTTTTCTAATTACGCTCCCGCAAGCGTCCTCGCTTGTGGGCTTCATGCTAAGCTATGCGGCTTTTCACATTGCAGACCTAAACGCGGGCCACAAGCGAGGACGCTTGCGGCAGCGGGGATAAGTACCGTGAACGCACAAGACAAAATGCTGGGTGAAGGCAAATATAAACATACCCTGTCTGATAGTCTTTTAACTGAATTCTCCGGTACCGTGTACAACTCCTTTTATAATCCGTCGTATATGTCTACCACAACACCGACGTTTGCGGTGTTGAAAATTGACATTGACAAGAATGGAAAGGTGGCAGATATGCGGTTCTCAGACAGTGCAGATTCTACATTTGTTAAGGCATTCGATAACAGGAAAAAATGGCATGATGACAAGGCGACGCTTGAAAAGTATGCCAGGATAAAATCCTATAAAGACGTTTCTTTATTGATTCCGGTGAGTTATGAACCCCAATTACCTAATTCCAATAAATATTACACCAATGGGTACCTTGAGTCTTATTTGAAGTTTAACAATAAAGACTTTACCGGAAAAGCCGTTATGTTGTCTCCAATCTTCATACCGGTGCTCACCAAAGGTAATAGGTAATGTTGTAAAAAGGCTTTGGTGAAGCCCTCGGAGATCATAATGAAGAGACATACTATGAAGCGGTTGGCGATACTACTATTCTTGGTTGGTTTTATACCGAATTTCAAAGAGAAGGTTTAACTGGAAAAAGCTGCAATTAATCAAACATTATGAAAAAGTTGTTCTTGTTTTTTTTGTTTCCGTTATTGTCCCAATTATCTATGGCGCAAATCCATTCTAAGGATAATGTGATCAGGGGTTTTGATGGAATAAAGTATGCTTTTATAAATAATTACAAACCTAACATTGATTCAGCAAAAAGTACCTGTTGGAAAGGCTGTGTATTTATACGTTTTAATATTAACAATCAGCATCAACTTACCAATGTTACTTATACCACAACCACCCCCATTTTTATAAAAGATGGAATCGCGAAAGTTATTACAATAATAAATCAGCAAGGCGTAAATATAAACCAGGTAAAGAACCTACCTGGTCGAACTTATATTTTACCGCTGATGATTACAAATAATGCCGGTTGCGGATTTATGACGGGCTGGGAAAATAACGATTATCAAAGCAAACTGGATGAAAAAACAAAATTGATGTATGAAAAACGACAGGAACAGTATGATCAGCTTGAAAATTCAATACAAAACCTCATCAATTTCAGCGATAGTGAGAAACTGAATTTTATTGATTGTATTTTGCTTAAGTCGATAGTGTTGCCTCTCGCGATGAATTAGAATTTACCAAGGTATGTAACTATGAAATGGCTAATTGTAAACATATAACGGGGTTGTCAATTACTTTGTAAATTCTCCGCTGAAGTACGCATGTTCACTAAGATTATTGAGGCAATTGCTACGTAGGTATTATATCTACACTATAAATATGAAAAAAAAAGCTTTAATACTACTGCTTTTCGGTACAATTAAAATCGCGACGGCTCAACAACCGCCGAAAGGGTTTAATAATAATGGGATGATGTTCCGAAATTTTCAAATTCCGCCTGCCGGATATGTTTTGCTCGACGCTGCTGCTTTACCAAAAGGCACCTCGGCTCACAGAGTGACCCTTAAAAGTAGCCTATTTACACAACCACAAACCGACCTGACAATTGAAATATTTAACATTTTGTTTAACCAAAAGGACTTAGCTGTATTTTCTGTGATGCCTTCTCTTTTTAGCAAAGACCCGAAATGGCAGAAAATAGACATTGATACTTTGAAAGCACCAGTAATTAACTTGAATGAGTTATATGATATAATGAAAAACAAATTTTCAAGATACCAGAACGAGGGAAAAGATGGCTTGGATAGATTGAAATATTTTAATTACGAGTTGATACTTAAAAAAAACGACGGCTATTATTGTAATGCTACCGATTGTTTTACAGAGTTTTTAACAGTTGGCGATAGTGCTAATAAACAGCCTGCCGGATTTCGACTTAATTTGAATGCAAAAATGCGAAGTACGGCCGAATATGAATCTGCATATTACCGGGCGAATGGTGCTTTTTCTTCAAACTACAACAAGTATGATTCTGAAACCAGCCTGGGCGTAGAAGGCGGCCCGATGCTCAATTTGTCTTATATAATTTCGGATAAAGGCAAAAAGGCATACAAATTTTGGTTGCTTGACAGTTGGATACAGGACGGCGTAAGTTACTATCGCGGTATGGACCGATTTGTTTTTGAACCAGGAATTGGGATAATAGGGGCTGCTTACGAATTTTTCATGCGCGACCTGAGCACTTATTGGTACCATATTACTGAAGCTCCTCCAAAAATCGTTAAAGGTTCGGCAGACGATAAAGGATTCTATCCTATCACCCCTTATTTCCCAAAATCAGATCTCGCTTTGTTTGATTATTTGACCGAAAGTGTAATCAACTATATAAATATCGAAAAGCTTTAAAAAACCCTGCCCTTTCGCTGGCGCACGCGCAATGTCATTAAGTTAAGAAATTGACAGGCTGCACCAGAGGTGCAAAAGGTTTGTAGAGATGGATAGGAATAAATTTCCGGTGTGCCAGAGGTACACAACTCCGGTGTTCCGTACCTCTGGCACGGTTATTTTGGTACCCCTCTGGGGGATTCCTTAACTTAATGACATTGGCCTTGCGGTAGCGAAAGCCAACGTTCGTACCGAAAGAAGTATCCAACAAAAAAGGCTAATCATCTCTGATCAGCCTTTTCACATAATTACCCCGTTTAGTCTATTACATTTAACATTCATTTTCCTTTGTACTGTGCGCAACAAAAAAACCGCATAATGCACTTGCGCTTAATGCCAATAATAACGTAATCATAGTGTTTAATTTTAGGTGAATAATTAATTAATACAATAATTAGTACGTATAAAACTGGCTATAGTTTTATTAAACAGTCGTTTTTTGATATACGAAAGGCACTTTTACAATTATTATTTCTTTCAGGTTAAAAAATTAGGATATTATTAGCAATAAACCTCCAACACGCAACAAAATCAAAATAACTTTACACTTATTTGTGCCGTAAATTACAGCGTATTCGGCGCTTTATATAAATCTTTAGCGTTTGCTGCCGTGTTATGCATGTTATCAAGCTCATCGCTTTTGGCAAAAAGTCCTGAATTTTACCTTTGTTAGCTTTCAAAACGCAGCCACGCATATCTCACGCGGCCTGGTTTTAATTTAATCTCCTCCTGTTGTGCATTATCTTGTTACAATACCGTTCTTTAAAACATATTATCTTTGCGATACCTGTTTAACCATTACGCCAAAAACATTGTTAAAGGCCAAAGCATGATACGCGGAAAAAACATTAAGCCCATACGTTCATCACTAAGTTTGATGATGATGGTGATTTTCCTGGTGCTTGGCTACTGCCCGGTAAGGAATACTTTGTGTTCGCTCGCCAGCCATTCGTCTCAAAATAAAGAGCAAAAGGCCCCGCGCGATATCAAAGCTATTGTTGATGACGTATGTAACGCATACAATAGCGGCGATAAAATTATACCATACCAGGAAGTTGTATCAAAAACAACAATCCCCTTGCTCCTGGCAATTGTTGTTGCGGCAGCATTTTTTGGGAGCATAGCCCCGTTAAAAAGGCTTGTTGTTTTATACCCCTACCCCGCTGCCCGGGGTTTAAATCCCATCCCGCTTTATTTGGCAAACAGGTCGTTATTGATCTGAACCTTTCCTGCCCCATTTTATGCTTCTCGCCACGCAACAATTACGTTGTGCGTTTAAATTAAGCATTGTCCACTAACGCCTTACGGCTCTTTGTATTCAATTTTTTAATGATCACCGGCTTTTCTGTTATTGATGTTGCTATCTGCAGCGGCATCTGTATACACGGCCTAAATGATCATTGCATATCATTTTTTTAAATCATGATCAAACATATTTTTTCAATAACCGGTAAAAATTACCGGCAATCAGCTCCCCTGTTTCTGCGGCTGACTATCGGCTTCGGCTTTATGGCACATGGCTGGGCAAAATTAATTAAAGGTCCGGAAGCCTTCGGAAACCTGCTGGCCCAGATACATGTCCCTTTCCCGCATGCTATGGCGTGGATGTCAACCTTAACAGAACTGGTTGGCGGCCTGGCCATGTTTGCCGGGTTTATGGTAAGCTTAACCGCCTTGCCACTTATCGGCATTATGCTTGTAGCCATGTTCGGTATTCAAATTCATTATGGTTTCAGTTCGGTAAAAACCATTGGTTTAACTCCCAACGGGCCGGTTTTCGGGCCGCCGGGATATGAGATCAATTTATTGTATATCGCCGGACTAATCTCGCTGCTGATCTCGGGAGGCGGTATATTCTCTGTCGATTCCATTCTGTCGTCGAAACGAGGCACAACTAAGTCGTAATAAAAATTAATAACAACCTATTGATCATTAAGCCTCCCCGGCAAATGATCAATAGGTTTAATACACATTGATATGTACACTGTTTTTCTTTACATTTTTATTATAAGTTTTATTGCAACACTGGTGCGATCGACCTTTGGTTTTGGCGAGTCGCTGGTTGCTGTACCACTACTAAGCATATTTATCCCTCTTGGCGTTGCCGTTCCGCTTTCGGTACTCATTTCTGTTTTGATTGCGCTGGTAGTGGTGATACAGGATCATAGCAGCATCCAGTTTAACAGCGCGAAATGGCTTATCATTTTTGCTATACCAGGCATCCCCATCGGCTTGCTGATTTTAATATATGGCAACGAGTTTTGGGTAAAAACAGGGCTGGGTGCCCTCATCATCCTTTACTCGTTATATGCCATGTTTGGCAAAAACAGCTTTAAGCTTAATCATGATAGTAAATTATGGTTGTTTATCTGTGGGTTTCTCTCGGGCGTTTTGGGAGGGGCCTATGGCGTTAACGGGCCGCCGCTGGTTGTTTATGGTAACATGCGCAAATGGAGCGCTCAAAATTTCAGGGCAACACTTCAGGGATACTTTTTACCGGCAAGCTTAATTGGTGTAGCAGGCTATATTTTTAAAGGGCTAATTATCGGGGAAGTATTGAAATATTTTATCATGTCGCTACCGGCTGTTTTCCCCGCGATTTTTTTAGGACGATATCTTAATCACAAGCTAAATAGCGCTTCATTTTTCAGGTATGTATATTGGGGTTTACTGCTTATCGGGCTATTTTTAATTGTATTTTGCCTGTTCAACATAAAAACCTGATGTACAAGCCATCAACAAAAAACCTATCTTTAAAATAAATAATTTACCTGGACTTATCTGCCTGCTATGGAACCTATTGCACCAGCCCAAACTATTAACCAGATTATTGAACAGTTAGAGGCTATTATTGCCGACGCTATAAAAACCGACAGCAGGGCGGGGTATTTCGCGGCCCTGTACCATAAGGTTACCTGCAAGGTAAGGGAAGGCATCCAAAACGGTGAGTTTGAAAACCCTGCCCGCATGGAACAACTGGACGTAATCTTCGCCAACAGGTACATCAAGGCCTATCGCAGCTGGCAACAAAAGCAGCCTTGCTCCAACTGCTGGCAACTGGCGTTCGGTATCTTTAGTAAATCATCAAAGCTGGTATTACAGCATCTGCTCATCGGCATGAACGCGCATATCAACCTTGATTTGGGTGTTGCCGTTGTTGAAGTAGCCAACAAGCTCAACCAGCCGCTAACCGAAGTTCATAATGATTTTAATTCCATCAATACTATACTATCGGCGCTTACCTACGAGGTGATCAGCGAGTTGAACCAGATCTCGCCGCTGCTGTCACTGGCGGGCCTGCATGCGCAAAATAATTCTATCCTTATTCAGTTTGCCCTGAGCAACGCCCGCGATGGTGCCTGGTGCTTTGCCGAAGACCTGTTTACCCGTACCGGAGATGCTTATCCTAAGCAGATAGCCAGCAGGGACAGCGATATCAATAAACTGGGACTTGGCATCGTTAACCCCGTTGGGATGCTGCGTATTACCGTATGGATCATTCACCTGTTTGAAAAACGTGATCCATCCAAAATAACAGAGATTTTGAGTACTTATAAAAAGACTTATTTAAAGGTGAATTAGATGTTTAGCGCTGGGTAAACGCTAAATTGCAAGAAGAGGTGGGAGATCCTATTTGTAAATTGCGATCAGCACAAAAAACAATACCAGCATTCCTCCACCAAAAAACTTCACATAATTGTTAAGCCATTGAGGTATATAAAAGAGATACCGATAGCTGGGAAGATGTTGCCCTGTAAGCACTGCACGCAGTATTTTATAAATATATAGCGGAATATTACACAGGTATACACCAAGTAAACCAATTGTTTCGAGCGTTGAGCCTATGTGTAACACGCTTTGGAATTTAGATTATTTATAATACAATAATAATTAATATTGTGTATCGTCGGGCAGTCAATTAAATATAAAGTCGATAACGTACTATATAAGCCTTCCTAACAATAAACTCTCCCTCATCAAAATTCATTATCTTTGCCCCCTGATCGATGAAAGCAGCTGTTAATTGGTGCCTTCATCCAAAAATCGGTGAAATCATAAATGCAAACAATAACAACCTGGGAAAAAGGCTATAACAATTACGGACCATGGCTTAAGGAAAAATACAAAGGCCATCGCGTGTTTAAAGTAATTGTTGATGGTGGTTTTACCTGCCCCAACCGCGATGGCTCGAAGGGTTACGGCGGTTGCACTTATTGTAATGTTGATTCCTTTACCCCTTCGGTTAGCCGCAACGCCCCTACTGTAAGGCAGCAGGTTGAGGAGGGCATGGAACGCGCCCGTAAAGGCAATAACGCCGATAAGTTTATTATTTACTTTCAGCCCAATACCAATACCTATGCCCCGGCGCATTACCTCAAAATGCTTTATGATGAAGCCCTGAGCTACGGTACCGAAGATATTGTAGGCCTTTCGGTAGGTACCCGGCCCGATTGTATCGATGCTGAAAAAATCGCGCTGTTGGAAAGCTATACCGATCGTTTTGATGTTGATTTGGAAATGGGTATGGAAAGCATCTATAACGAAACCCTAAACCAGATCAACCGGGGCTGCAGCCACGAAGAACTAGTGAAAGCCCTGAGCCTGGTCGAAAACTCGAAACTGGATATCTGCGTGCATACTATTTTCGGTTTCCCCTGGGAAACTAAAGAAATGATGCTGAAATATGCCGACGAGATCAACCGTTTTAAACAGATCAAGTTTGTAAAATTCCATCACCTGCATATTGTTGAAGGCTCGGTAATGGGCGTAAAATACAAACGCGAACCATTTCACCTGTTTGGTATTGACGAATATGCCGATTTTCTGTGCGAACTGCTACCGCTCGTTCGCCCCGATATCGTGATCCAGCGCCTCTTCGGCCTCAGCGACCGCGAACTGCTCATCGCCCCCAACTGGGGTTTGAAAAAATCAGAAATCCAGTATTATATTGATCAGAAAATTTTAAGCAGAGGTGTGGTGCAGGGAAACCGCCTGAACCTTGATTTATAGGATTTGCCGGATTACTCTGCCGTTGTTAGTGTTGTCACCAACAACATTTACCCCTCGGCTATTAATGGTAAAGCAATTAAGAATAATGGTTTATTGAACAAATAGAAGTTGTTGGTGACAACACCAACAATAGCGCAGTATTGATTATCAAAGGTATTTTTGGATCTGTTTTGTGATATGGGCGTTGCCTGCGGCCCGTGCTATCCGCTCATACTGCACGGGCATTAGCCACAAGGCCGGTATCCGCTACTATCACTAACGCGCCCAGCGCACCATCGCTAAGATATACTTTATACGTCATCACGGTTTTTTTCAGGATTTCCCTGATGGGTACTCGCGATGACGATGTTATAAAAAAGCTTTGGAAACTTACGAGTCAACAAAATCCATCAATCCGGCCAATCCCCCCAAATCCCGGTTCTGGTTTAACGAATAAGCAAATCAATGCTCTTCTCCCTGCAACTAAAAGCTGCCACTGCAACTTAAAATATCACCACTTGCCGGCTGTTACTTCCTAAACATTGGTATCCCTTTTGCAAACATTTACGTATAATTAAATTGATCTGAAAGTTAAAATCGTCTATTTTGTCACAAAGAGCACAATCCAATTATATCCCGGCATTAACTGGTGTAAGGGCCATGGCGGCCTACCTGGTTTTCATTTCGCATTTTGCCTATGTGTTTGATGAGAAATTTCCCCACTCTGTGCAACGTTTCTTTAACGAGTTCCATATCGGGGTTACCATTTTCTTTGTGCTTTCGGGCTTTTTGATCGCATTTCGTTATTTTGATAGTTTTAAATTAACAAAAGCCTGGTTTCTGCAATACCTTAAAAACCGGGTGGCGCGCATCTATCCCATGTATGCATTGCTTACCATTGGGGCGTTCATAGCTTATCATTTTACGCAAAGTCCAACAGTAACGGCAGGGCAAAACCCGGTGGTTATGTTTTTCATGAACATCGTTTTTGTGCGCGGCTTTTTTGATCAGTTTAAGTTTACCGGCATTGCGCAGGGCTGGTCGCTCACGGTTGAAGAATGCTTTTACTTTTCGGCACCATTTATTTTCCTTATCGCCACTAAATACAAAAAGTTTTATATCCAGCCTATCGCGGCTACAGGCTTGGGTGTTTTGCTGGTGCTTATCTTTAGTCGGATAAACTGGTTCGGTTTCTTCGGCAACTTTACGTTCATGATGCTGTACACCTTTTTAGGCCGATGCTTTGAGTTTTACGCGGGCATTCAGCTGGCGCTTATTGTTCGGAAACAAAAACTGGAGGGTACAAGCAAAAAGAAGTTCACTTACCTGGGCTTTTTCATGATCTTTTTTTGCGTGTGGATCATGTCCACCTTGACCATCCCGAAAGGATATGAGGCAGGCTTGCATAATCCCTGGGGCATTATAACTAATAACTATCTGCTGGCTACCTCGATTGCCATTTTCTTTTATGGTCTGCTCACCGAAACTACCTTCCTTAAAAAGTTTTTAGCACACCCTTTTATTGAACTGCTGGGCAAAAGCTCCTACATATTTTACCTGATCCACTTAGGCTTTATGTACAATTTCATCCATCAGGGCATGAACAGTCTTAACGATTATGTTTTTGAGCTTTATGATAAATGGGGTGTCGACTGGCATTCGCCTTTTGAGTATGATAGCTTAAACCTTTTGTATGCCTTTATCGTTTTAAATATCGTTTCCATAACGTTGTTTAAATTAATTGAAGAACCACTTAATCATTATATCCGTAAGTCTGATTTCCTGATTAAAAACAAAGCACGTAATCCCGAAAATGAATCAGCTAAGATTAAAGCCTAATTACAACATGCTAAAAAACGCTAACAAACTACTGATCATTGCTTTCGTTTTACTGACCTGGTGTGCCGCCCTACCGGCCATGGCACAGGAAACCGAAAAAGACCCGGCGGAGAATACCGGCAAAAGCGGTGGTGATGATGAAGTATCAACGGTATTAACTATCAATAATAAGGATGGTATATTCAGTTCAACAGCCTCGTTCAGCTTTGAAATTAAAAACACTTATGATACTAACCAGGAAGGCAGCATATCATACAATATCACTACCGAAAATGGGCAAATTGTTAAAACCCTGTCAAAGCCGGTAAACCTGGGCAAAAAAAGCACTTCCAAATATGATTTTGAGGTACCCAACCTAAAAACAGGTTTTTACAAGGTTAACATGATGATCAATGTGAGCGATTATGACGATACCACTCGCCGCGCTTTTGGGATCAGGCCGGAGGAAATCCGGTCGCAATATGCCAGGCCGGCCGACTTTGACCAGTTTTGGCAAACCGCCAAAGATGAGCTGGCCAAAGTGAAACCCAATTACAAAATCACCGAAGTGCCATCCATGAACACCGAAAACCGCAAGGTTTACGAAATAGAAATGAAATCGCTGGATAACCTTACCATCCGCGGTTACATGACGGTGCCCATCAGCAAAAATAAAAACAAGAAGTTTTCGGTATTGCTTGGCTTACCCGGCTACCAGGTAAAGCTATACCCCATAGTAGGCCTCGATCCCGACCTGGTAATCATCACGCTTAATACCCGTGGGCAAGGTACCAGCCGCGATGTGATCCATACCGAGCGCGATGCTTTTATCTCCTATCGCATTGAGGATAAAAACAAGTACGTAATGCGCGGCGTGATTATGGATTGCGTACGCGCGGTTGATTTTATTTATGCGCAGCCTAATTTAAGGCACGATCAGATCCTGGCTACCGGCGGCAGTATGGGTGGTTACTTATCGCTGGCGCTTGCCGGCCTTGATCATAGGGTTACACTTTGCTCGGCACAAAACCCTATCATGAGCGATATCCGGAACCTGGTTGGCACCGTTGAATGGCCCATTAACGACATTAAAAAATATGTTTTAAGTAAGCCTGGCGTAACATTTAACCAGGTACTCAACAACCTTGACTATTACGATACCAAAAACTTTGTAACAACCATAAAATGTCCTACTATTTTGGGCTTAGGCCTTTTGGACCCATATGTACCCCCAGGCAATGGTTACGCGGTGTTCAATTCGATGCGTGGCGATAAGCACTTAATGGTATTTAAAAACCTTGGGCACGAGGTAAGCCAGGTATATAAGGATTATGAAGGCCGTTGGATGCGCGACACCTTTGGTTTATTTTAAAACGATTAAAATCTACACACATGACCTTGAAAAATACTTTATCAAAATATTTACTTACGGGGATAGTAATATTTGCCTTAGCCACAGGTAAAAGTTATGCAGGAGGTTTCCCGGTAAGGCCGGGCAGGATCTCACTATCGCCATCAGCAACTTACTTTTTTGCCAATAAAGCCTGGGATGCCGACAGCCATAAAGGTGCCTTTGCCAATAATGGTAAGTTCAGCTCATGGAGCTATTCCTTATACTCAGAAGTTGGCTTAAGCCGTAAGTTTACCCTATCGGTACTTGCGCCTTATGTAATAAATACTTTTAGTACTGATCTTGGTACAAGCAAAAGCTCAGGTTTTCAGGACCTGGAAGTGGGTATCAGGTATTACCTGGCCAATATCAGTTATAAATATTACTTCAGCTTACAGGGCACGGCTATTGTACCTATGTATACCAACACCGCACTTGGCTATAACCAAAAAGGGGGAGAACTTAAACTGGCCTTTGCCGGCAGCGGGCATTTATTCGGCAAAAACTCATTCTTCATTCTTGAAAACGGTGTACGCGAGTACTTTGGTTACGAAAGTGTTTTCCAGGACAGGTACAATGCCACTTATGGTTTAACGCTTGATAAAAAATTCCGCGAGCAGATCTCGCTAAGCGTAGGCGGCTTTTATGCCACCAGTATTAATAAGGATTTTAACGTGAACCCCAGCGCCAGTAAAAACTTTGCTTTTAACCAGGTATCGTTAAGTTATGGCCATGCGTTCGCTAAAAGCCTGTCGCTGTTTTTAACAGGCGGCACCTTTATTACCGGGCGCAATACCGGCGCAGGTTCCAGTTTTTCGGCATCACTTAATTACCGGATAGATACGAAGTAGCCCTATAAAAGCTAAAAGTGGAAGGCATAAGCTTAAAGCAATAGTTATCAATAAACTTCTTTAGATTCTGCTATGCTAAATCTGCAGAAGTTTTTTCCATTTCAAACAGGTTCAACACCTCATCCCAATTGTGAACCCGCACATGCTGGTGCTCATGTTTGTTGTGATGCGCGTTAAACATGATGGCTTTGCCGCTGCAATAGTCGAGGTTTTTACAATGGTCATCTATCATGTAATCGGTATGGATGATACTTTTATCGCCACACAGCACAATATTACGCCAGCTGATAAACGGGAAATATTCCTGAAGCCATTCTAACTTTTCGGATAACGACAGCGGGAATTCCGTAGCGGCGGATACAATGTATACCTCGTAATCTTCAATCAATTTTCTAACAGCCTCAATAGCGCCGGGCATAACCGGCAGCGTACGGAAAAATCCGGGCAGGTTCAGGGAAGCCTTCGTTGCAGCATCTAAGGGAAAAGCCTCGGCATGTGATAAGCCATCAATAGCCTCAAGGGTTGTTGTAATGCCGTACAACTGTTCATAATATTTGATCAGTTGCGGCTCAACATCGGCCATAACACCGTCCATATCGATGGCGATAGTTTTCTTTGTTTGCGTTTTCATGCAACAAATCAAAACAAAATTGCAATATTTTGCAAATTATTTATAAATTCGCATCATATTGCAAACATGGTAAGAGAAGAAAGACTCCAGATCATTTTAGATCACGTATCAAAAGACAACAAAGTTATGCTTGCCGAATTGAGCGAAAAACTCAATGTTTCGGAAGATACAGTACGCCGGGATATTAAAGTATTGGCCGACCAGAAGTTGCTAACAGCAGTAAGGGGCGGCGCGGTTGCCCACTCTCCCATTCCGCACCATTACCGCGCGAGGGAAAAGCATGATATTGCCTCTAAGAAAGTCATCGCATCAAAAGTGTTGAGTTTTTTAAAAGACGGACAGGTTGTACTTTTTGATGGCGGTACATCAACATTAGCTGTGGCTGAAAGCCTGCCGGATGACTTGAGGATCACCGTAGTTACCAACAGCTTTCCGGTTGCAAGCGCGCTTGAAGATCATCCAACAGTTGAGGTGATATTTGCCGGGGGGCGTCTGTATAAATCGTCCTTTACTACCATCGGCCATGAAACCATCAATGCCTTCAGGAATATCCGGGCCGATCTTTGCATTTTCGGGATTTGCAGTGTGCACCCTGCCATCGGCATCACAACCAGGGATTATGAAGAGGCCGAGATCAAGAAAACGATGATAGAAGTATCGAAAGAAACTATCGCCTTATCCACCTTAGAAAAAATAAATAAAGCCGATTCTTATTACATAGGCCCGGTAACAGAACTGGACACCATCATTACCGATGTATCCCCCGACAATGAAGAACTTTCGGCATACAAGGAAGCAGGCATTAATATTATTTAATATAATACTACCGCGGGCTTTCGGCCCGTGGTTTAATACTTGTACTTCCCAAACAGATCCTCTATCGCCCTGGTACGGTAATCAAAGATCTGTTCTACCTTGCCTTTAACAAAAACAGTGTTCGCCAGCCTGCCAATCGCGCCATAAGGGATAGCATAATGTAAAAGATCGGTCATGTGAACACCGCCATTTATTTCTTTAAAATGGTGCTGATGATGCCATAGCGCGTATGGCCCGAAACGCTGCTCATCAACAAAATACTTTTTATCATCAACATGGGTGATCTCTGTCATCCAGTGCATTTTAATACCTAATAACGGCGAGATCTTATAAGTGATGATCATTCCAGGGTACATTTTTGTCTCGGCGGTATAATCAGATGTTACTACGAAGCTCATGTCACTGGGTGTGATCTTAGCCAAATTTAATGGCGACGAAAAAAAATCCCAGGCCTGATCAAGGCTGATAGGAATGGATTGTTCTTTTTTTAAAACGTATGTTTTCACGATGGCGTAACAAGAAGGGACGGATAAGTGTTTTGGTCGACTCGCCCAATGGGCTATAAAATGATGTCATTGCGAGCGTAGCGCGGCAATCGCATACCATACAGAACCGCTCTGCGTCCGTGCGATTGCTTCGTTCCTCGCAATGACATTTTTTTCTGACCCTACCGATCTTCCTTCCCTATTGGCAAATCCCTTCTTGACCATTCGCTCCAGGAGCCAACGTAAAGCTTTGGGCCGTTGATGCCTGCGTAATCCATACCCAGTAAGGTATGGCAGGCTGTAACACCCGAACCGCAGTGAACTATTACTTCGCTATGCGCTACATCGCCAATTGCAGCATCATAAGCCTTGCGCAGCTCATCAGCGGGTAAATACTTACCGTCGGCGCCGAGGTTGTTGATATAAGGCAGGTTTAAAGCACCGGGGATATGGCCGGCTATCAAATCCAAAGGCTCTGTCTGGCCCAGGTAGCGTGGCGTTTCGCGTACGTCAATTACCAGTCGTGAGGGATCCTGTGCAGCTTCTCCGGCCTCCGCTATCTCAACAGTATTTGCATATTCGTGTGTTACCGGGTACGGATCAACGGCAACCGGGGTATAAACTTCAGTGCTAAATGTTATACCTGCATCTTTAGCGGCCTGTAAGCCGCCATTTAGTACCTGTACGTTTTCATGACCAATTGCCCGCAGCATCCACCACAAACGTGATGCGCTGAACGCGCCTGATTTATCGTCATAAACCACTACGTGACTGTCGGGTGTAATGCCCCAGTTACCTAACAGTACGGCAAACTCCTGTATATTAGGCAACGGATGTCTGCCGCCAAAGGCAGGGTCATCGGGTTTAGTGGTAAGGTGCTGATCAAGGTCGGCGTAGATGGCGTGGTTTAAATGGCCTGCCAGGTAACGCTGGTAAGAGTCCTGCCCTCCGCGGGCATCAATAAGAATAGTATCCTGTGCGGCTAAAGCCGGGTCGTTGATTTCAATAAGTGGCGACATAGGTATATCTGATATGTTTTAATATCAAATATAGATACACGCTTTGGGTTTCGGCAAATTTACTGCACTATTTTATTGGCGCAGTATGAGCTTGCAAAAGCCTCGGGCTTGGCCTTAAACACAAAACCCATGCTCAGGATGTAACCCATAGCCTCGTGCAGGGCCGCGTTACTTTTAAACATCGGGTTGGTGTTAATGTCGGCATGTACCTCAAGCTCCACATCATACAGGTCGAGCAAATCGCAAAGCTTGTAAGCAATGTCGATAGACTTCTGCACCTCGCTCAGCATCCTTTCTTTAATGCTCATTTTTTGCGAAGTACGCTCCTGGTGTATGAACATAAAAGCGCCGCGTTTTTCGCGCAGAAACACAATCACCGTTGCAAAATCCGTTACGGATCCTTTAACTTGCGAGTCGGTGCCGATACATACTTTTAGCTTGTTGCCAAGGAGGGCTTCGCGTTCAATTGCCTTTTCAACCTCTTCCATAATGGGCGATTGGATTACTTCGCCGCTGAATTTTCTCCAGGTCATAAAAATTATTTTAGGTAAATTTTAGGCGACCTCTTTTATGGGTCTATAAAAATAAGCGATAACGTTTCATATTAACGTAAATAACGTGTGATTTATTTGTTAACATTTACCTGATTATTAACAGGTTGGTTGCATTTCGAATATCGGATTTGGGATTTCGAAATTAAAGAGGAAGGAGTTTTTTTACTGGTCGAAGTTTAGCGATAGCGTAACTTCGTCCCAAAACCGGGCAAGCATTCTGCTTGCGGAAGCGGAAAAGTAAATTGATTGTATAGTTAAGCTGAAAGCTTAAGGCATTTTAGGACGAAATTACGCTATCGCTAAACTTCGACCAGTTGGGGTGTTCGGAAGAGGTTCGAATTCCCTCCTTGGGGAGGGGTGCGTTGGAGAAGTGTAGTGGCAGGGAGGGGTTTATCCGCTATTTTGACGATGTAAACAAGTCTATGAAACCCCTCCCTACACCCTCCCAAGGGAGGGAATCGCTCAATCCCGCGCTTTTTATCCGCGCGAGCCAAAAATAAAAAAAACCAAAATCGAAATTCCGAGATCCGAAATCAGGACAACGCAGCCTTGATCCTGTTCTCGGCTTCCAATACCAGGTCGCCAATCGAGGTTTTACCGGGCTCAATCGGTTCAAGTACCGTCCAGGTCATGGATATAAAAGTATTAAGCGGATAAAAGCCATATTGTACAACCTTCCAGCTATTTTTTATGGCGATGGGCACCAGCAATGCTTCAGGGCATTTTTTTAGCAGCATGGCAACACCTCCCGGCTGAAAAGACCGTACTACACCATCCTTAGAGCGGGTACCTTCCGGAAAGATCACTGCCGACCAGTTATTGGCTTTCATGCGCTCACCTAAACTTATCATTTCGGTCATGGATTGGCGGGAGTCTTTCCTGTCGATATTAGCACCGCCGCCGTGTTTCAGATTGTAACTGATAGAGGGGATCCCTTTGGTAAGCTCTATTTTAGAAACAAACTTGGCGTGATACTTGCGCAGGTAATAAATAAGCGGGGGGATATCGAGCAGGCTTTGATGATTGGCCACAAATATAATTGGCCTACCCATCGGCAAATTTTGCTTATTGATAAAAGTTACCGTATCGCCAATGATATAAAAAGTGCGGAACAGGCATAAGTTCAGGATATCAACCGAACGTTTGTGCGCGGCATAGCCAAAAAAACGAAAGCAGATCCACTGGATGGGCTGAAAAATAACCAGGGCTAAAAAAAATGCAATTATGGCAAAGGGCGACAGGATATAACCTAATAACTTCTTCATCAATGGGCAAAGTTATATTTTTTTCAGTAATGCAATAATTTACAAACGGTTTTCTGTTAGCAACAGTCGCACTTTAAGTACCGCGGCCACAGTCATGGAATCAGTAATCTCGCCATCGCAAACCATACGGTAAATTTCAGCAAAAGGCACTTTTCTGATAATCAGCTGTTCGGTTTCTTCGGGTTCGGCTTCAAACTGCTCAAGGCCCCGGGCCAGGTACAATATGCTCAACTCATCGCTTACTGAATTGCTGAGGTGCAGGCGCTGGATCTCCGTCCATTGAGAGGCTTTTAACCCGGTTTCTTCAAGCAATTCACGTTTGGCCGATTCGAGCGGATCCGTACCTTCAGGGCCACCACCTTCCGGCATTTCCCAGCTGTACTGATTTAATGCGAAGCGAAATTGCCCTACAAGATAAGTATTTAGTTCAGCGTCTAAGGGTAAAACACCAATCGCCACATTTTTAAAATGTATTTTACCATAAATACCGGGATTACCGGAAGGGTTAATAACCTGGTATTCGGTTAGGTTGATCCAGGGGTTATCGTAGATATTTTTTTGGGACGTTATTTTCCAGGGGTTATCTTCAGGGTGATGCATGGCCTAAAAATAGACATCTTTTTATTAAAAAAATGTCATTTCGACAGAGCAGCGCAGGTTGTGAGTAATGGCGCGAAAGAGATATCTTCTATATCAGGCCCTACAACTAAACCTGTAAAAACATGGCGTAGAAGATTTCTCCTCACCTCCTGACACACAAAACCAATCCCTGGTTCGTTTGTTTTTTATCTACTCCACTACATACTCCAGTTTCACTTGCACGTTCAGGTCTTCGTGCATCCGGGCAAACTGGCGGGGGTTGCGGGTAAAGTCGGGATCAGTGTCCATATAAATGTTGGTGATCTTAACCATTTCGGGATGCTTATCAGTACCTATATTATAGGTAAGCCCCTCGCCGCTTTCTAAACTTTGTTTTAGCTCAAGGTATTGCTTACCGGTTACAATGATCATTTTTTCGGCAGTCATGGATACTATTTATATAAATGGATAAACTACTCAAAACCGTGAGTTGATTTGCCCTGTAACATACCGGCGATACAAATTATCGCTTACCGGGTTCTGTAACGGTTTATTATATTTACATCAAATATAACTTATATATATCCGCATAAATGATCAGTATTAAAAAATTATTGCCTTTTGCTTTATTATTGAGCGGTACTGCAGCATTGGCCCAGCAAAGCCTACCCATAGCTGTAAACTTGCAAAAAACCTACACCAAAGGAACGCGCACCACAACCGGGGCACCCGGCAAAAATTACTGGCAAAACACGGCCGACTATAAGATAAAGGTAAATTTCGACCCTAAAACCCGCTTGTTAAGCGGGACAGTTGGTATCGATTATGTTAACAACAGCCCCGATACGTTAAAGCGGGTACAATTTAAACTGTACCCCAACTTATATAAAAAGGGTTCGGCACGTCAAATGCAGGTTTCGGCAGGTGACTTGACCGATGGGGTACAGATCAAAAGCCTTAGCATAGATAATAAAACGCCTGACAGCGCTAAAACCCGCCGTATCAACGGCACAAACATGACGCAGCGTGTTCCCCCTATCGCTCCAAAGCAAAAAGCACATTTTGATATCAGCTATGCTTATACATTAAACAAGGGCTCACATATCCGCACCGGTCAAGTTGATACCGGTGCATTCTTCATTGCCTATTTCTTCCCGCGTATAGCAGTTTATGACGATATTGATGGATGGAACGATTATCCATACGTTGGCTCACAGGAATTTTATAACGATTTTTGCCATTTCAGCGCGGAGATCACCATACCCGGCGACTATAAAGTTTGGGCTACAGGCGATCTGAAAAACGCCGGCGACGTTTACGACAGCCGGATCGTTAAACGCATTGCTGATGCCGGCGCAAGTAATAAGGTAAGTGATATTATTACCGAAGATGATATTAAAGCGGGCAACATCACCAAAAACAATCCAACTAACACCTGGAAGTTTGAGGCTGATAGCGTTACCGATTTTGTTTTTGCTGCCAGCAACCATTATTTATGGAAAGCATCGAGCCTGGTGGTTGATCCGAAAACCGGCAGGCGTACCCGCGTTGATGCGGTATTTAACGAAAATCATAAAGACTATTATGCAGTAGTTGATTATGCCCGCAAAACGGTTGAGGTGATGAGCTACAAATTTCCGAAATGGCCGTATCCATACCAGCATGAAACCGTTTTTGATGGTTTAGACCAAATGGAGTACCCGATGATGGTGAATGATAATCCGCTGGAAGATAAGGCCGATGCCATTGAGCTTACCGATCATGAGATCTTTCATACCATGTTTCCGTTTTACATGGGCATTAACGAAACCAAATACGGCTGGATGGATGAAGGCTGGGCAACCATAGGCGAATGGCTGGTAAGTCCGGAGATTGATCCTTCTATAGTTGACCCATATGGTGTTGCCGCAGTTGAACAAAGCGCCGGCCACGAGGTTGACGTGCCGGTAATGACACTTACACCTATGCTCACTGGCCCAGCCAGTTTTACCGACAGTTATCCCAAACCAGGCCTGGGCTATTTATATGTAAAAGATATGCTTGGCGACGAGCTGTTTACCAAGGCACTGCATTACTATATTGCCCAGTGGCACGGCAAACACCCTATGCCGTACGACTTTTTTAATTGTATGAACACCGGCTCGGGCATAAACCTTAACTGGTTTTGGAAAGCCTGGTTCTTTGACAATGGCGTAACCGATCTCGCCATCAGCAAAGTGACTAACGCCGGGTTAAAATATGCTGCCACAATTACTAAAGTTGGCAGTAAGCCCATCCCCGTTAACCTAACCATTAGTTATACCGATGGCACTTCCGAACTGATACACAAAAGTATTGCTGTTTGGTCTACCGGTAACAAAACAACCACAGTTAATTTCACTGCAAAAAAAGCGGTTAAAAAGATTGTACTTGGTACTACCTATGATCCTGATAGCAATAAAAAGGATAATGTGTGGGTGGCTCCTAAATAATTGAAAGCTAAATGCTAAATGCCGAAAGCCGAAAGCTAATAATGTGATAACCCAAAAAACGTCCCATCAGGATCTCTCACAGAGGATCCTGATGTATACGCTATGCAGGCTCACTGTTCAATAGCACGCGGTGCCCCCCTCTCGGGTTCGGGTAAGGGGTGTGACCTTATTTCTACAAACCTTTTTCCCCTCCGCGGGATTTTTATAATTTAATAAACATGTATTAATTGCCCAAGGACAGGTGCACCAGAGGTGCAAAAGGTTTGTAGCTTGTACAGTTATAGAATATCCTTGCCCCAGAGGGGGCAAAACACGACGACTTTTCAAACCACAAGCAATTTTAAACTCGCAGAGCACCATGATGTATGCGCCATACACATTCACTATTCCCCCTGCTTCTGATATGCCCTCAGCAGTTCCCCCACATCAATCCCATTGATTTTCATACCGGCTATATCACAATCGGTAATATCAACACCACTTAAGTTGCAATCGGTTATTGTGCTGCCCTGCAGGTCACAGTTCTCAAATTTAAGGGGGCGTTGTTTTGCAGCAGGATCATAAGCCGGATGACCTTCGGGCGGCATACCTATATCATGGATATAAGCACCGCCAAGCTGGGCGTATTTTATTTCCAGGTCACTCAAATTGGCATCTTCAATTTTAAGCCCGGTTATACAAACATCCTTAAAGCTTGCATTGTTCATCATCGTTTGCTCAAAGCTTGAACCATTAAGCAGAGCGCATTTAACATCAAGTACCTTTTGAGTTTCTTTTATAACAATAACTTCGGGGCTGTTAGCTGTTGAGTTTTCCATGATTCATTATTGATTTATTCAAAGATGCTGAAAATGAACGCCAAAGCAAGGTTATACACGCGACAAATAACGGGTGTATTTGCGACAAGGTTGTGCTGTCGCTAAGTCGCAAATGCGCTAAGTTAAAATCTTTGCGGCTTAGTGCCTTTGCCTGAAATTTGAATACATACTGATATATAATTTCGTAAATTCAAATACTTTATCAAAATACCATGATCCTGCTTCGTTATATCCAATCACTACTGCTTGTTGTGGCCTTTATTACACTTGCTCATACCTCATCTTATGCGCAACAAAAATACAATCCTATTTCACACGCTAAATGGTTGATCGGCAGCTGGAAAAATCAATCGGCAAAAACAGTGGATATTGAAACATGGAAAAAGCTTAACGACAGCACCTTTATCGGCAGAAGCTATTCGTTGACTGGTGCAGATACGGTATCATCCGAACATATCCGACTGGAGCAACATAAAGGCAAGCTTTACTATATCCCAACGGTAAAAAATCAAAATGGCGGCAAAGCGGTAACTTTTACGCTTACCTCATCTAACAACAAACACCTCGTTTTTGAAAATCCGGAACATGATTTTCCGCAAAAAATAACCTATACCCAAATCACTAACGACTCGTTGGTGGCCGAAATATCGGAGACAAGGAAAGGCAGGCAAAAGGCAATACAATTCCCAATGAAAAGGGTCAAATAAGAGAGGAGTGGCTTTATATCTATTGCAAAAATTCGGCTATATCACGACCATAAAATTCTTTAAACAGTTTCCGGAAATAAGCCGGGGTTTCAAACCCTGCTATATAAGATATTTCGGCCACGGTACGGTATTTACCACTATTGATTGCCTCCATCGACATCAGTAAACGGATTCGCCGGATATAATTATTTGGCGTAATACCCGTGGTGTTTTTTATGCGCCGGTGCAGTTGTCTTTCACTTAAACCCATTTCATTACTTAACAATACAATGATCAAATCAACTTTTCCAATATATTTTCTTACCAGCGTTTCAAGCTCATAAAGCCAAAGCTGATCGGCAATAGAAAGTTCACTGATTGGCTTTAGATTATGTGTACTTAACTCCGCCCCTCTTTCAATTTCGTTATTTTTTACCGATACGAGTGATACTTTGCTAAATTCTTCCAGTTTCTTTTTGTCGGTAATATTCCTGGCAATAGCAAAAACCAGCTGCTGTTTTTGTACCGGCATCGAGATCCATGAAAGCCATACTATTTCTCCGCTTTTGGTTACATACCTGTTTTCAAAATTATACAGCGGATTGTTTTTCTTTATACTCTCACGTTTACTTGCGGTGATGCTTCTGTCTTCGGGATAAACAAATGAATCGATAGGCCTTGCAAACAGTTCGCTTTCGGTATAACCTAAAGTTTTGGAAACAGCCGGGTTAATTTTTTTAAAGTAACCATCAAACCCGGCAACACATAACCAATCGGGCGACAAGCGAAAGAAGTATTCCAGATCAAAAATCTCATTGAAGTTTTCCATATAAATTTCAGTTCCTCTTGTAAGGGAACGCAACACATTTGGTAATTAAAAGCAATATAGCCACAGGTTGTGAAAAGGCAAATTCAAAAGAAACCATTTTTTATGATACCCATAAATATTTAACATAAACTGGCAGGATTCTTTAGTAAAATGTCAGTAATGTTAACTTTTCCAAACCGGATTTTATCTGCTTAAAGTGAAACAGCCAACCGCTATATCCCGTTATGCAAAAGCTTGATTATTCATAAACCAGTGGCGATAGTACAATTGAGTGTTTTTTCATATTATTACGGATAATATGAAAACCCTATACCAAAACACAATTAAACTCATTCCCTTCGCTTTACTGGCTATATCATTACAAAGCTGTATTAAACAGCCGGGAGCATGGCGAAACGACCAGATTCCCGGCGGTAAACGCGACGATTTCCACAAACTTAACGAACAACTGCTCCATGACCTCCGTACCGGCAACAGTGATGATATCAGCAATATGGAATCGCGGGAGATGCTGGACGACAAGTCAAATCTAAGGCAAATAGACTTGGTAGGCAACGCTGTTAAAACTGCCGACTATGATATTTACGATGAATATTACATTGTAAATAAACATCGCAGTACAGATACCATAGGCAATCCGTCGGCAGGCATTAACAGTTATAAAATGATCTATAATGGTATTACCCATGAAATGTACATGGCGCTTTTTTTGCCAAAGGATAAAAACCTGCCTAATCAGGAAATGATTACCGCTCTGTATGCCAAATACGATTATGGCTGGAAACTAACCTCGGTAAATGTAAATACTTATAAAATTAATGGCAAAACAGCCCCGGAGCTTTATGAGCTGGGAAAAAAGAAATACAATAAACAGCATTTTGCCGATGCCCGTTTAACCCTTGAGCTTGCTTTACAATGTACCGCCCCTAACGACTACTGGCAATACGAACACGATACCGATGCAGGCAAATTATTCCAGGATGCTGCCGAGGCAACAGTAAAACAATACCGTTTCCCGGTAGTAATTGATGGTGTTGCAGGCGAACCGCGGGTATTCCGGATTGGCAATCAGAAAAACAGCCACGGCTGGTTCCCGGTAATTTTTTATACAACCAAAGTAAACATTGCCGATACCAACGCGGTAAAAAGCGAGAACACGCAGATCGGGAAGGTTATTAACAAACTACTACCGGGTATTACTGAGGATAAGGATTATATTTTCTACTCTGCCTGCAGCAAACTGCCGCTGGGCGCTGCAAGGGTTGAGCATTTTGATATTACAGATAAGTTGAGATAACAGGCTATAAATCCCCGTCGTGATGCCGACCTTGTTTCGGCACCCCACAGGACAAGTAGCCGATTTGCTCAGCGCGATTGCTTAGCGAGTGGGGTGTTGAAACAACATGACAAACAAAAAAGGGGGCACCGGGCAAAGCCTTGCTGCAG
Source organism: Mucilaginibacter sp. NFR10 (assembly GCF_900100445.1). Classification (NCBI taxonomy): domain Bacteria; kingdom Pseudomonadati; phylum Bacteroidota; class Sphingobacteriia; order Sphingobacteriales; family Sphingobacteriaceae; genus Mucilaginibacter; species Mucilaginibacter sp. NFR10. Next base: position 81,764 of record NZ_FMTV01000009.1, read on the forward strand.
CGATGGATGACATATCTTTGAGCCCCCCCTAAATAAAAGAAGCCCCGGAACAATTAATGCTCCGGGGCTTCTTTATAATATCAAATCGATTTTATCAAATCGCCTCCAACTCCAACACTACACTGGTGTGATAAGCGCTGTTTCCGGGATTAATACCCACATTCATCAGGAAATCGCCGGTAAAAGTTAAATCCTCTTTGCCTAAAACCGAACCCGCGCCCGGATAAAGGTTAATTTCTTTTACACGGTATTTTTTATTAGGGTCGAGGCCTTTTAGGCGTACAGGCACTTTGGTACCCGAGCCGTACCGGTTATTCACCAGGTAGTTAAACATTACTGCCTTTGATTTATCGTCGTTTACATACATGATAGATGCCGCGTCGTTATCCCATGGCGAAGCTAAGCGGTACTGGTCGCCGTGCCAGATCACATCTTTTAAGCCGTCATAGTTTTTCAACGCCGACTGACAGAAACTCAAATCGTTTTCGCTTAGTTTGCCAATAACAATATCAAAGCCCATTTTACCCATCATGGCTACATCCACACGGAATTTGATGGGTTGTTTGCCCCAATCGGTAACGTGGTTTGAGCTGGTGATTGCCGGGTAGAAGAATGAATACTCCCACTGGATAAATACACGTTCCAGCGGATCAGTGTTATCGCTTGGCCAAAACTCGGTAAAGTATTGCAGTGCACCATAGTCAACCCTTCCGCCGCCGCCCGAGCAAAGCATCAGAGGCACTTTAGGATATTTGGCACGAACGCGTTTCAATACATTGTATAAACCATTCACATAATCAACATAAATGTGCGACTGGTCTTTTTTCAGGTATGCTGAATACGCGTTATAGATTACCGCGTTACAGTCCCATTTGATATAAGCCAAATCAGGATTTTTGGTGAACAGACCGTCAACCACGCCAAATACAAAATCCTGCACTTTAGGGTTAGCCAGATCAAGCACCAACTGGTTACGGAAGTATTTTTCAGGACGGTTGGGCTGTTTAATCACCCAATCAGGATGGGCTTTGTACAGGTCGCTGGCAGGATTAACCATTTCCGGTTCAATCCAGATGCCGAATTTTACACCATTGGCCTGCGCTTCTTTTACCAGCGAACTGATGCCATTTGGAAGCTTTTGTTTATTTTCCTGCCAATCGCCCAAACCTGCATTATCGCCGTTACGCGGGTGGCTGTTGCCAAACCAACCGTCATCCAACAAAAACAAGTCGACGCCCAGCTTTTTGGTATCTTTTAGCAGGCCGGCAAGTTTGCTCTCGTTAAAATCAAAATAGGTTGATTCCCAGTTATTGAGCAGGGTAAGCCTTGAGCCGTTACCGTCAACAATTTTGTATTGGCGTGCCCAACTTTGCAGCTTGCGGCTGGCGTCGCCCTTACCATGATCAGAGTAAGTGTAAAGGAAAGCTGGCGTAGTAAATTCAACACCTGGTTTTAAATGATATTCGGAAGCGGCATTGTTGATCCCTGCAATAATTTTCAGGTTATTGGCCACATCCAGCTCAAAATCAATCCTGAAATTGCCCGACCATTCCATAGCCCCGTAAAGCACTTTGCCTTCATCTTCGGTAGCAGGTTTATCCATTGATATGGCGAACATCGAATGCTCATACAGGTTGGCACGGGTACCCAATTTGCTGTCGATAGTTTTAATGCCATGGGTTAAACGGGCTTCTTCGGGCTGCATTTCCATAGCCCAGTTGCCGTGGTATTGTTTTAACCAGAAACCGCCGGTAGTATTACCCTTCAGGTTTAAATTGGCAGATGCATATTTATCAAGTGTCACTATCCCCTTTTCGTTATGCTTTATTACCGACCATTGTTCGGTAACATCCTCTTTAAAATAGGTTTTGTAGTATAGCTTTACTTCAAAATCATAAGCAGGATCTTTCATGGTAACTACCAGTAATGAAATATCATCATCAATCTTGCTTACCGTATGGTTTACGTAGGTTAGGTTTAATGATTTATTACCATCGGCATGGGTAACTGTAATAGCCGGCTCACCCAGACTGGCTGAGCCTGATGGTGTGTAAGCATCGTTTTGTACGCCCGAATCATCGGCTTGTTTGTACATTTTTGAGATGCCTGCATACTCGGCTGTATTGGCAAGCTTTGCACCCAGGTACACCATGTTGAGGTGTTTTTCGGCATCGGTTTGTAATACAATAGCAATGTGCTGTGTTTCAACAGGGATGGTTACATCCTGCGCTGCTGCCCTGCCGGCCAACAGCATTGAGCCTGCGAAAAGCAGGCCCAGTGGTAAAGTTTTTCTTTGAGTAGTTCTCACGTGTGATTTTTTGGTTTAACCGGCTGCTTCGGTAATTTGGTTTATCATGTTTTGATGTATCCTTGCTCCAAAGTGCCCGGCATCAAGTTTCAGAACCTCGGTAAAGGCCTTTTGTGCCTGCTCGAAATCACGTAAACCGAGGTATCCCAGTCCCTGTAAAAAGTAGCAATGCACGCGGTTCCTTACCTGCAGATCATCTTCAAAAATGAGCAAATTTGGCAGCGAGACGGCAAAGTAATCAATTTTTACGTTATCATCCATGTGCCCGATACCATAATTAAGCAGTTTTTTGAAGATTCGTTCGGCCGATGTACTGTCACCCAGACATTTTTTAGCTAAACCCTGATAAAAGATCTTATCAGGCTGCTGATCGTTATAAAAAACAGCAGCTGTCGGGTCTTCCAAACCTATGGCTGCCTGCTCAAAATAAGCCTTTGCCTGTTCAGTTTGCTGCAGGCCTTCATGGGCCTGGCCCAGCCAGTAAAAGATATCATTTTCCTGTGTGCCGAATAGTTTACCCTCGCCTAAATTATGTGGGTAGGTTTGTGCCTGTGTTAACTGTTCAATGGCTTCATTGTATTTGCCATCGCGGATGTTTTGCTTGGCCAATTCAACCAAAGCTGCAACATATTGCCCCGAAGCTTTGCCTTCGCCGCCCTCCCATGGGTGGAATGTTCTTTGCACCACCTGTTCAAACGCGGTTTGGTACTCGCCTAAAAAGTTATACAGCGTTGCACGCTCTAAATAAACATCATCACGAAGTTTGGCAGTCTCCAGATTAGCTTCAACAAAATTCAGTCGTGCTTCTGCAGAATAGTTCAGCTTTTTGTAAAGCTGGTCAAGTTCCATCAGTACACGGGCATCTGTTCTATCCAGCGCGAAGGCTTTTTCAAAACAAATTAAAGCTTTTGCCGGGTCATTACGTTTATTATAATAGGCTATACCCAGATTCCTGAATACTGTTGGGAAAGTATCATCAAGCTCTGCCGATGTTTCCCAGGTCGCGATGGCATCATCATACTGCAGTTTGTCATAAAACAGGTTGCCTAAATAATAAGGTGCTTTGGCATCGCTGGGCACGAGCTCAGCGGCCAGTTTCAGTACGCTGATCTCTTCCAGCCTATCGGGGAAGCACAGGTACGAATCGGCAGCTGAGGCCAGCTTAAAGCGTGCTGATGCCTGTTCCTTATTACCCATCTGGATAGCAAAGTAGCCCAGGTAATAATATACCATCGGGCTGGTAACATCACCGTTCACCGCATAATTCAACAAATCGGTAGCTTCCTGGTACAAACCTGCATTGGCGTAATCAAGTGCGTATTCAATGTAGTTTTGGTAATAACCGCGCGATAGTTTAATGAGTTCATTAAGGGTGGCAGTGCCTTTTTCTTCATCACCCAAAGCTTTGTAAGCATAAACCAGCTCAAACAGAGCGCCCAGGTTAAACGCATCCCTTTTTATTGCCGCTGTAGCTACCTCGACAGCATCTTCAAAACGCCCGAGCTTACGGAAAGCCGCCGAGCGCAAAACATAGGCTTTACTGTTATTGGCATTTCTATCTAATGACGACAGCGAGTGATCAAGCGCCAGTTCGTAATCGCCGTTTTCAAGGTCTATCTGCGCTACCGAAAAATAGCCGCTATCTTTCCAGGCATTGCTCCAGGTGGCTTTGTAAAATGCTTTGTAAGCATCCTCTTTTTTGCCGAGGAATTTCAACGCCAAACCTAAATTGTAATAACACTCGCTATCATAAGGATTAGGGTTACGCTGGGTGATGGTTTCAACCGCCTTGCGGAAATAAGGCTCGCTTTTAGCAAACTGTCCGCGGCGCAGGTACCACAAGCCTAAAGCATTATTATTGCGAATATCTTTCGGGTCACGGCGCAGGGCCTCTTCATAATAAGGTACCGGGCTATAAGTAGCATGGCGGTACTGCTCCAAATGCTGCGCGGTTAAAAATAACTGCTCGTTATTTTCCACATCGGCAGGCAATAAAGCTGGTTTAGCTGCCTCCGGGATATTGTTCAACTTATTGCTTGCTGCATCATATTTGATGAGTTCTTTGCCCACTGCCGAATGTACAGTAAGCAGCAAAAGATTCTCGTTAATATCTTTAACAGCCATCTCGCGGGTATAAACCTGTTCTGGTACAATGCAAACTTTTTCGCTCAATAATACTTTGCCATCATGCAGCAGTTTGATATTCAGGTTGTTTTGCTCGCCGGTTACGTAAACTTTCAATAGTAGTTTGCCATCTTTATAATCAAGTGCCAGCAGGATATCTTTGGTAGCATTTTTTACTACGCCAAGCTCGCGGTATGGCATAAAGTATTGGGTAAAATGTTTTTCCTCGTGCGGCATCAACCAGGTAAAATCGGGTTGGTTATCGGTAAACATACCTGTCATGAGCTCAATGTACGGGCCATCCTCGTCGGTTAGGTTCCTGTCCCAGGCAACGCCGAAATCGCTGTGGCCCCAGGTCCACTGTTTTTTGCCGGGCGATACATGGTGATTGGCTACGTGCAGCAAACCGGCCTGGCTGTCATGCTCATATCCGCCCACAAAATCATAGTTGGAGTTGATAGCCATGTACGACGTTGGCACCGGGATATTTTTATACCTTGAGATATCTGTACCCGGCGAATAATCAACTTTATAATAAGTACCTGTAGCTATCGGGAATGTTGATACGTCACGCTTACCATGGTCAAACACCGCGTTCACATCAGGCGGAAAAACCGACTGGTAATCGTCATTAACTTTCACCGCCGGGTTTGCCCACCATAAAAAAGTTTGCGGCAGGGCCGAGCGGTTATAGAGCTTCGCTTTTATTTCGATGTAAGCCTTATCCGGGTGCAGCGTAAAACCGGCCATACCTTTGGTATGGAACATGCGCTCAACCTCGTTAACCCAAACAGTTTTGCTGCCATCGGCATTTTCTTCAATCTTATAGTCAACCGGCTCAAAAGTACTTGGGCGGTGGTGCTGTGGCCAGTTAAACTCAATACCGCCCGAAATCCAGGGGCCGGTTAACCCTACCAATGCCGGTTTAATTACCTGGTTATAATAAATGAAATGGCGGTCCCTGATTTTGTCATAAGCCATCTGGATACGGCCGCCAAGCTCGGGCAGGATGAGTACTTTGAGGTATTTATTTTCGAGGTAAAGGCCTGCGTATTCTTTATCTTCTTTTTCGTCGTAAATTTTTTCGATAACCGGGTTAGGGTACACCTTGCCGCTGCTACCCTGGTAAACGCGCTTTTCAAAAAACATGGGATTTTTATCGGGCTTCCCTATACCGTAGGTTGGGATAACTACCTTCTCTTCCCAAACATTTACATACAAATTATTCATGTGGCTTATGATTATTAATGTCTTACTAAATTTTCTTCTAACTCTTCAAGGGTTTGACCTTTGGTTTCTCTCACTTTTTTAAGCACAAACAAAAAGCCTAAAAAGCAGATCACCGCGTACATATAAAATGGCCCGTAAGTGCCCAGCACCTTAGCCAGTATAGGGAAGGTGAACACCAATATAAAATAGGCAGCCCATAACGATACAATGGCCACTGTTGATGCAGCGCCACGGATCTTATTAGGGAAGATCTCTGAAATAAGTACCCAGGTTATAGGTGCAAGTGAAAGCGCGTAAGTGCTGATGGCCAGCAACACAAATATGGATACCAGCCCGGCCGCCAGGTGATTTTGCAGCAGGTAAGCCAATACAATATAAAATATGGATAAGCCCAATGAACCAATGAGCATCAACGGCTTACGGCCGAGCTTATCAACCTGCCACATGGCCAGCAAGGTAAAAACCAGGTTAACTATACCAATGGATACAGTTTCAAACAATTGCTGGTTTAAGCTTGAACCCACCGAGGCAAAAATGGTTGAAGTATAGTTAAACACCACATTGATGCCACAAAACTGTTGAAACACAGCCAGTGTAATACCTATCAATACGGCGGGGCGTACGCTTTTTTCAAATACGGCGCGGTACGATTGCTTTTTTACGCCGCTAAGCGATTTTTCAATGGCCTGCTGTGTTGAAGTCACAAAACCTTCGGAGCCTATTTTGTAAAGCACCTTTTCGGCATCAGTGTGCCGACCGGCCTTGATCAGCCACCGGGGGCTTTCGGGCAGGGCTATAACCCCTAATAAAAATACCGCGGCAGGTACCGTGCCCAAACCAAACATCCAGCGCCAGGCATTATCGCCGCTGTCGGCCAAAAAATAGTTACACAGGTTGGTGATCAGGATGCCCAATACCACGGTAAGCTGGTTGATAGCTACATTACGCCCGCGCACCTGTGCCGGAGAAATTTCGGCAATGTACATGGGGCAAAGCATTGATGCCATCCCTACCCCTATGCCCGCTGCAAAACGCAGAATGATAAAATAAGTGAGCCCGGTTGAAAAGGCAATACCCAGTGACGATACCGCGAAAATAAACGCCGCAACCATCAGGCCTGGTTTACGGCCGTATTTTTCGGCAATGCGGCCGGCTATGATACAGCCCACGATACAGCCCAGCGCCAGGGAACCGGTAAGGAAGCCCTCCCAAACAGGGTCAAGCGCAAACTCCTTGCGGAGGAACGGCAGCGCACCCGATATTACGGCAAAATCAAAGCCGAACAGGTAACCGCCCAGTGCCGATATAAAGGAGATCCCTATAATATAGCCGCTGTTAAATTTTACTTCTTTTTTAAAATCGATGGTCATTTGATATTGGTTAGTTTCTTCTCTCTGTATAAATTTACTTTAATTACAGTCCGTTATTAAATAAGCTTTGGGCTTTCTGCCTTTTGCTTTCAGCTTCATAGGGTGCCAAACTTGTATAAAATACTTTGGTTATATACATCGCCTGCCCGCAATACAGCCTGCGGAAAATCAGGATGATTGATGCTATCCGGATAATGCTGACACTCCAGGCACAACGCATCAAAAGGTTTCGCCCCCTGGCCAGTATGTATAGGCGTAGTGCTGCTTAAATAATCACCGGTGTACAGGAACACGCCGGGATAATCCGTATAAACTTTAAGGGCACGGCCCGATGCTTCGTCGGTTAAAAGAGCGGCATAAGTTAAGCCGTTCTCCCTGTCTCCAGTGTTGATAATGTAAAACAGGTTAAGGCCCTCAACACGGTTTTCATCTATATTAAATTTATCGCCCAGCTTGTTATTATTGAAAGCCTTTTGCCCGGCTGGTATAATTGCCCCGCTCGGCGTATAATCTTCGTGCAAATCCACAATACTATCCGACAGCAGGGTAAGTTTGTGGTTATAGATCTTACTTTTAAATGCCGATAAATTAAAGTAAGCGTGATTGGTAAAATTTGCTATCGTAGCTTTGTCGGTAGTAGCTTTATAATTGATCAGCAACTCATTATCATTGCTCCAGGTATAGATAACCATAAGCTCCAACTTACCGGGATAACCCCCATCGCCATCAGGGCTGGTCAGGGTCATCATTACGCCATTATCAAAAGCTTCGGCAGTAAACACCCTATAGTTAAAACCGCTTTTACCGGCATGGTTGGAATTTTTACCTTCATTGGCATCCAGGTGAAAAGTTTCGCCTTCGAGCTGAAATTTTACCCTGCTGATACGGTTGGCGTACCGGCCTATGGTTGAGCCGATGTAGCAGCTATCGGTTAAATACCCGCTCAGGTCAGGAAAACCAACCACCACGTTTTCAAAGTGCCGCAGCCTGTCGGGCACCACAACTGATACAATGGCCGCGCCGTAATTGGTAAGTTCAACATAGGCCCCCTTCTCGTTTTCAATTTTGAAAAGATAAACGTTATGACCGTTATGCTGCCCCCATAAACGGGTTGTGGTGTTAACAGCCATGTACGTTCAGATATTTAAATTGTTTGTTCATAAGTTATCAGCTTCATTAAACAGCCAGATAATTTGCCTGACTTGTTTTAGCCCTAATTGGTTTTGGTAAACCTACTATGAAACAGGTGTTAAAAAAATGGATATTCTTTAAAAAGTGATGGATAATACTATCATTTGCCGGCAGGTATTAAAATCTTGCCGGGATAAAAAAAATAAATACCTTTAATCGCCAGTTATACAGCAACGTTATGAATGTGATAGCCGAACCTAAAAAACGGATCAAAGAAGGCTTTATCGGTCAAAAAATGATCGTATTGCCACCAAACATAAAAAAAGCCATCACCAGCAATGCTTTGATCAAAGGCTTTTACCTTACCGCTATCGGCTATTATCCCAAGGCGGCCTTTCATGACCGTGAACGCCGTACAGGCAGCAACGAATATATTTTTCTTTATTGCGTTGATGGAGAAGGCTATGTTTATTTAGGGGGCCAGGACCACACCCTTAAACCCAATACTTTTTTCATTATCCCCCGTAACGTGGCACATCGTTATAAAAGCTCGGAAACCAATCCCTGGAGCATTTACTGGGTACACTTCAGCGGGCTAAATTCGCACCTGATCTATGAGCGCTCGCTCGAAAACGGGCAGCCTGTGGTACAATCTGTTCCGTACGACAGCAGCCGGATCAAGCTTTACGAACAGATCTACGCCGTGCTTGAACACAGCTATCATGAAAAAGAAATGGAGATCGTTAACATCAACCTGCTCAATTTTATCTCCTCGCTGGTTTATTATAAGCAAACCAACCCGATTGATTATGATAACGATTTTGTGAGCAACTCCATCGCTTATATGAAAAAACACATCAGTCAAAAGTTTGAAGTGATGCATTTGGCAAAACAGCAGGGAATTTCGGCATCACATTATTTGCGGCTGTTTAAACAAAAAACAGGCTCATCACCTATTAACTATTTTAACCTGCTCAAGATTCAAACCTCCTGCCAGTACCTGTACTTTACCGACAGGAGCATTAAGGAAATTTGCTCAGAACTGGGCTTTGACGACCCTTATTATTTTTCAAGGCTATTTACCAAGCTGATTGGCATGTCGCCGTCAAAGTACAGGAAAACACATAAGCGGTAGGCCGGCGCAGGTCGGGTTAAAGCCGGCGGCGAGAAATGCCAGGGAATAAAACAGATGACTTAGTTACTCCTCATCCTTTCACTCTCCTCTTTTGAACCGCTTTCCGGTTTCCCCAGGCCCGCGGGTCTTGTGCTGCCAAACGACTTTGAATAAGTAAGTTTAATTACCGGGAAACGTCTGGTTTCGGTATTGACAAGTACGTTGCTCTTTATGTCAAAAGCCTCACGTGTAAGTGTGCCGTACCGCACATGGATCTGTGCGGCACTAAACACATCGGCCACTGATAACTGCAAGCTGCCCCCGTTATTTTTCAGCTCTTTTTTGATCCCGGCATTGATCACCCCAAAACCATCAACCCTCGTTGTGCCATTGTATGACAGGGAATTGTACTGTCCCGATACCTCTGCCAAAAAGCTGCCGGGCAGCTTAAACAACTGGTTAAAATTAAAGGAATATCCGAAGTACGATTTGGTTAATGGATGTAAAGTATAATCCTCCTTAAACTGCCTTAGGCCGCCAACAAAGCTATAGGTCATCTCCCACCAGTTACTTACTTTAAACGGCGCATTGGCCTGCAAGGTAAAGTAGTTTTGATACGGCAGATTTTGTGGCGAAATGAACAAAATATCGTGCGCAGGGCTTTCGCTGAGCTGATAGCGGGTTATGGCATTATCATCCCGGCTGTAAAGTAGGGAAAAGCTATAGTCGCCGTAGTTATAGCCCAGTTTTATATTGTTGGTGATGGTTGGTTTAAGAAAAGGATTGCCGGTGTAAACCGCCGTAGGGTCGCTGTATGCAAAGTATGAGGCCAGGTCGTCATATGATGGACGACTGATCCTTTTGGTATAGGACAGCTGCAATTCGGACCGGTCGCCCAGCTTTTTGGTAAACAGCACTGTCGGAAACAGTTTTCCCAGTTTACGGTTTACAATATTGCCGCCGGTTTGCGGGTTATCCATATTGGTATAGGAATACTCATAACGCGTCCCGGTATTAAGGCTTATGCTTTTGCCCAACTGCCAGGTGAGGGACAGATAAACCGCGCCAATATCCTCTTTCATGTATATGTTCGCGGCGGTCTGCATATTACGCTTCCAAACCCCATTGTTAAAATTTTCGATACCTGATGAGCTTGAACTGCCGGTATGCGTTCCTTTAATACCTGTTTCCAGTTTTAGCAAGGGCGATAGCTGGTTGGTATAATCGGCTTTAAACACACCTACGTTGATGGCCGTATTGGCAAATCCGCGTTGCCTTTGCGCGCTTACGCTGTTATTGGCGTACACCTGCTCACCGTATTTGTTTACAAAGGAAGTATTAACTTCGCTTGGGCTGTTATTTCCATAATGGATGTAATCGGCTTCCATGCTCATCTTCTCCCCGTCCTTCAGCACGCGTTCAATATTAAGCGAGCTGGTGAGGTTATCCCAGTGGCCGTTCCCGTTGATATGACCTATATACCTGAGCAATGAATCGGGCAGGATCTTATAGCCCGCATTACTGTAGGTATAAGTAGGCGAATGGCTGTTGTTATAGCTCAGGTTAACGCTTATGGTAGTTTTAGGATCCAGCTTAATATCAGTACCCAGGGTGGCATTGTGATTATTGCTGATCCTTTTAGTTTTTGTGTAAAACTCTACCTCGGCATTGCCTCCGATAAAAGGCATGTATTGGCTTCCGGTAATAAAAAGATCGGTATAGGTCCTGTCGTGCTGGAAAGTGTAGGAGCCATACAGGTTAACATTTTTAGTATTATGATTGAGGTTGATGCCGGCCGTGCCTTTTTCGCCCATGCCGTAACCGCCGGTTAAGGAATAGGAGCCGTTTGTTCCCTGCTTTTTGCTTTTCTTCATTACAATATTGATGATGCCGGCGCTGCCTTCAGCATCGTATCCGGCGGGCGGGGTGCTCAGCAGTTCTATTTTTTCAATATTATCGGCACTGGTACCATTAAGCAAATTCATGACCTGGGCAAGCGGCATACGCACCAGCTTGCCGTTGATCATTACAGTAGCCCCGCTTTTACCATTTAGCGCAATCCCGTTATCCCGGTGATCGATAGTTACGCCCGGCGAACGCTCCAGCACCTGCAGGGCCGTACTGCCTTTGGTAAGCACGCTGCTTTCAACATTTACCACTAAACCATCGCTGCGCTGCTGGTACAATGGCTTATTTGCCCGCACTACCACCTCGCCCAATTGCCGGGTGTCCTCCTTCATCACAATAACCGCAAGATATTTTGCATCCTTGCTCCCACTGATTTCAAAAGGCGATGAAAACCAGGTTTGATAGCCGATACTGCTTAACCGCAACCGGTAATTCCCGGAAGGGGCATCCGCAATATTATAGCCTCCTTGTTCATTGGTAAGCATACTTTTAACTGAAGATGAATCTGTAGTTCTGACAAGCGATACAGTGACATATGGCAAGGGCTGGCTGCCGGCCGTGGTAACCCTGCCCGACACCTGGGCATTTACTATTTGTGCCAGGCAAATAAGTAACATACTGATACATAAAGTTTTCATGTGGCGTTTGTAACCTTTTTGGTGGTTATACCGGCAAATAAAAACGGTGCTTTAAACTTTAAAAAACGTGAATGATGAGTGACATGAGATAATTGATGAGATACACAGAAGCGGGTTAATGGGTTTAAAACCAAAACTATATTGCCTTTTTTACGGCTTATAAGTTAAAGCCTGCATTTGGTCAATTATTTGTGCAGGTTGATACAATAACAAAATATAAATCAGTGCAATTGCTGTATCTTTAGGTAGGATATTGGAACGCGCTGGCCTCAGGGTCCTCTGCGAGAGACCCTGATGGGACGGGAAACAGTTTATAACAGCCGTTGTTGCGAGCCCCTACAGGTACGGGGCACTATATAACGGCCGTCATTGCGAGTACCCATCAGGGAACCTGAAAAAAAATGAAATGACATGTAAAATATATTTTAACGGTGTTGCGCGTGGGGTGTTGCGCGTGGGCCGCGTTAGGGATTGCAGTGTAAAGCCCGGAGCGCGCAAAGGGGGTGCGGGCGGGAAAGGCGAGGACTTGCAACGGAAAGCCCGGGCCGCAGGCAACGCCCATGTTATAAAATCCATCAAGAAAAATATACTTAATAATCAATAACTTACAATCACGTCATTATAAGGAACGAAGCAATCCCAAACTATACAGAGGAACTTGCTTGGTTGCTCTGCTGATCGGGGATTGCTTCGTACCTCGCAATGACGGTTTTTTTTCTTATAAAGTAGGCAGTACCGGCACTTACAGTGGCAGAGATATAGCATCTCAAACAATTAAACGAGAATATGAACAGTTTATCCGTTGATACTTTAAACCAAAACTGGCTGTTTAAATACAAGCTGTACCATATCCCGTTTTGGTGTGTGTACCATTATTTTTGGTTTACTATAGCGGTGGCTAACCCTGTGGCAGCGGCTAAATCGATGTTTTTTTCGGCTTATAGTGTCAAGATCCTGGCTTATGTAGTTTTCCAGGCGTTGGCGGTATATTTTAACCTTTACTTCTTAATGCCGCGGTTTATGAAAAAAGAGCGGCTTACCCAATATGTAATTTATCTTTCGCTAACCATCATCGGCACATCATCGCTTATTAACGGCGGCTATTATTTAAGTGCTTTTTTTGCGGGCTGCTCAGTAAAAAAAATGTTTGGCGTTGATCCGGGCAATTTCATGAGTTTCTATAATACTTCCTTCCCCTCTACCGTAGCCAGTATGACTTTGGGAATGAGTATTAAACTCACCAAAAACTGGCTGCAAACCCAGCACCGCCAGCAGTTGCTCGAAAAAGAGAAACTGGAAACCGAACTTAAATTCCTGAAATACCAGTTTAACCCGCATTTTCTATTCAACAGTATCAACTCCATATTTTTCCTGATCCATAAAAACCCCGGCATGGCATCAGCATCATTGGCCAAATTTTCTGAATTACTGCGGTACCAGTTGTACGAGTGCAACGACCAGCAAATCTCTTTAGGAAAAGAGCTTAGCTATCTCGAAAACTTTATCGAGCTGGAAAAGCTTCGGCAAAACAATAATGTGCATGTTACCTTTGAGGCAGATGAGCCCCTGCCCGGCCATTTAGGCATAGCCCCCTTTATATTGATGACCTTTGTAGAAAACGCGTTTAAGCATGTATCCAAAGAGGCGGAACACCCTAACTGGATTGCGATTAGATTGGGATTGAAAGACGATCAGCTCGATTTTTATGTTGCCAACAGCGCATCAAACGACCCGGGAACCGGGCTTGTGAACTTTGGGGGTATCGGCCTGAAAAATGTAAAGCGCCGGCTTGACCTGATTTACCCCGATCTTCATAAGCTGGAGATCCAAAATACCGGAGACCGCTTTGAGGTACACCTGCAATTAACTTTAACCGAACTGGAACAATCATCCGCAACCTTTCAAATGGCCTCACTATGATGAACTGTGTAATAATAGATGATGAGCCCTTAGCCCGCGAAGGATTAGCCAGCTATGTACGCGAGGTTGATTTTTTGAATTTAACCGGCACCTGCGAAAACCCGCTCGAACTGATCAAGCTACTTGATCACCAGGCTATCGACCTGATATTTCTGGATATCCAGATGCCGAAAATGAATGGTATTGATTTTTTAAAGATCATGCAGAAACCTCCGATGGTAATTATCACCACAGCCTATCCAAGCTATGCATTAGAAGGTTTCCAGCTCAATGTGCTCGATTACCTGCTGAAACCCATCACGTTCGACCGATTTTTTAAATCGGCCAATAAAGCTAAAGATTATCACCGCCTGCTCAACAATTGGGCCCAACCCGGTGCACCAAAAACGGAAGCGGATGAAGGCTACTTCTTTATAAAATGCGGTAATAAATACGAAAAGATTTACTTCGATGAGATCCTGTACGTGGAGGGGATGCAAAACTACGTTACTATATTTACTGCCAAAGGCAAATATATCACGCTGCTTAACCTCAAAAGCCTTGAACAAAATTTAGATAGCAAGCTCTTTATCCGCGTACATAAATCATACATCGTATCAACCGGCAAAATTGATGGTATTGAGGGGAATGATATTTTTATCGGGCAGCACCGCATCCCTATAAGCCGCAATTACCGCGAACAGGTGATCCGGCAGGTTGTTGCTAATAAACTATGGGATAAAATAAAATTTTCGTGATATATTTATATATCCGTTTTTAACCTTTATCCTGCTTAAGCCATGGCCAAAAACACCAATAAAACCACGGAAACCGTAGCAAGCGTAAGCGATTTCATCAATACCATTACCGATGAAACCAAACGGGCCGACAGCTTTAAGCTGACCGCGTTGATGGAAGAAGCCAGCGGCCACAAAGCAAAAATGTGGGGCCCGGCCATTGTAGGCTTTGGCAGCTATCATTACAAATATGAAAGCGGCCGTGAGGGTGATGCCCCGCTTATAGCTTTCTCGCCCCGTAAAAGTTCTTTAACACTCTATCTTCCAGGCTTTGAGTGCAAGGAACAATTGCTGCAGAAATTAGGTAAGCACAAGCAAAGCGGCGGCTGTACGCATATTGTTAAACTGACCGATGTAGATAATACTGTGCTCAGGCAATTGCTCGACGAATCATTTAAACACGCGGAAACTACACATTGCAAATAATGGCAGCATTAGCTTACCATTACTATACTTTTAATCCTTAATACATCTTACCGAATAACCATAGTATTTCGGACTGTCATGCCGTTCAAAATAGCCTTTAACATAAAGGTCCATATACCAGGCATTTGAAGCTCCGTTGGCTGTTGTGCTCCAGAAATAGGCATCATAAGTTAAGCTGGCAAATACTCCTTGAAACGAATCGAAAATACGTCCGCCTCCCGGCAATGCGGTAAACAATGTACTATTGGTAGCACCCGTATTGGCAGACCAATGTGCAGTGCCCTGCTCCTGGATCTTTTTCCCATCTTCGCGGTCGCCGCCTAAATAATTATACAAGGTTGTCCATTCGGCATCGGTTGGGATATGAAAACCCTTCGGCGCAAGTTTTTTTGTATTTGTAACTGCATACCAGTTATACAATTTGCCATAAGTAGCCGCTATAGAAGCATCATTTTTATAGTTGCAATAAGCGCCGGTGGTAAGTCCTTTCCAGGTATTATCTTCGGTTACGTTTGGTATGGCCGTACCATCATTATAATGGGTAACTTTCAAATTTTCAATCATCCAGGTTTGCGTACCTATAGTGATTGTTTTATAAACATTACCATCCACATCGGTAACCGTTCCGGTTAAAGCACGGTCTTCCACAGTTAAAACAGCCGTTATACTTCCCGATGTATAATTGCCATTAGCAGCCTGAGTTGCAGTTATAGTTGTTTGTCCTTTTGCTTTAATAGTGATGATATTGCCGCTTATAGCAGCCACGCCTGTATTGCTGCTGGCATAAGTAAAAGCCCCGGCACTTGTACTGCCCGGTGCAGTTATAGTAAAAGGTGCATCTCCAACTCGTTTATCGGGCAATACAAAACTATAAAGGTTAGGGGCAATCGGTCTGGCTGTAACAGTTAAAGTGGCCTTGGTCGAGTCGGCGCTATAGGTGGCAGTAGCCCTTTGTATGGCGGTAATTATCGTAGTGCCGGCGGCCTTAATGGTTACCATATTGCCGGTAACATAAGCCACAGCTGTATTGCTGCTTTTATAAGTAAACAACCCCGTGCTGTTACTGGTTGGGTTGGTTATAATAAAAGTGGGGTCACCAACCTTTTTAGCAGGAAGAGTAAGCGCTCCCAAAGTAGGCTTTAAACCCGTTACGGTGAAATTTGCGGTGATAGAATCTGTTTTGAAGTTGACTGTGGCCGCCTGTACAGCTACAATTGAAGCCCGCCCGGCCCCCACTATAGTCACTTTATTGCCTGATACCGTAGCTACAGCCGGGTTATTAGTTTTAAATGTAAAAGCCCCTGTACTCTTACTTTTAGGGTTTACGAGCGTGAATACCGCGTCGCCTATTTTTTTATCTGCAATGGTAAAATCAGTAAGGGTTGGCGATGACAGGCCTACCGTGAAAGTAGTTTTAACAGAATCGGCCAGGAAAGCTTTTGTCGCGGCCTGGTGCGCCGTGATTACCGAAGCCCCTGAACTTTTAACGGTTATAGTTTCGCCGCTAACAGTTGCGACTTTGGTATTACTGCTGGTATAAGTTATGGCACCATCGCTGGTGCTTTTAGGAGCGGTTATTTTGAAAGCTGGATCGCCAAATTCTTTTGAAGGGATAGCAAAATCGCCAAACGTAGGTGCTACAGGTGCAGGCGGAGCAACATTTTCAGTTTTACTACAACCGATAGCAAATGCTATTAATATGACAAGGCAGGTTTTTAAGGTTTTCATTAACAATATTTTGCGGCGAAGATAAATATTACCAACGGGTTATTTTTATTAATTTAATATTAAATAACTATCCCACTACTGTGCCAAATTTCTCACTAATCTCCCCAGCACCTTAAAACTCTCTTCAACCACCCCGTCAAAAGCTAACCCAAAACTAATGCGGATAAAATTGGTAAACCGCCCGTCAACACTAAAGATCTGGCCGGGAGCTATGCTGATGTTTTGCTCTATTGCCAATTGATACAGTTCAAAGGCATTTACCTTCTTATCCAGCTCAACCCAAAGTGCATAACCGCCCTGTGGCCTGCTGATCTTTGTACCTGCCGGGAAGTGTGTTGCAATAGCCTGGGTATACCGCAGGCACTGGGTATATAACGCCTTCCGCAAATGCCTCATGTGCAGGTCATAGCGCCCGGTTTCAAAAAAATGACCAATGGCTGCCTGTGTAGGTGTGGCCGAGGCTATGGAATGCATCATTTTAATATTCAGCACCTGTTCTTTAAACCTGCCCGGAATGCACCAGCCTACCCGGTAACCGGGCGCTATTGATTTGGATACCGATGAACAAAGGATTACCCAGCCATCCTTATCATAACTTTTGCAGGTGCGCGGACGGCTTTTTCCAAAATAGATCTCACCATAAATATCATCCTCAATTAAGGGAACTTGCTTTTCAGCAAGCAGGCGCACCAGTTGCTGCTTACGCTCATCGGGCATGCAAACCCCTATCGGGTTACTAAAATTGGTAACAAACAGGCATACTTTTACTGGCACTTCATTCATAGCCCGTTCCAGATATTCCAGGTCGAGGCCGGTATCGGGGCTAACCGGAATTTCCAATACTTTCAAATCCAGACTAAGCATTACATTGAAAATCCCGAAATAGGTAGGGCTTTCAATGGCAATGGTATCGCCGGGCTTGGTGAGCGCCCTTAAGCAAAATATCAAAGCTTCCAGGCAGCCCTGCGTTGTGATCACATCATCTTCAGTAATATTACCACCCCAGTTAAAAGCGTTTTTAGCCACCTGTTTGCGCAAAGCGATATTACCCTGCGGGTTTTCATAAGTGATATTACCCGATGGACTATTACGGATAGATTCCATCATGGATTTACTGAGCTTTGCCAGCGGAATCAGGCTGAGCGGCGGCGATGAGCGCGAGAGCTGCAAAACGCTGTCTTCCGACATGTTGCGGTAAACCATCGCAATCATTTCGGCAACGCTGGCCTGTTTAACCTTTTTAAGCGGAGGTTTGGTTTCGGGCACACTCGCAAAACGGGCGGGCAGGTATTTTACATAGTAGCCCGATTTGGTACGTGCCTCTATCAACCCCAGGTTCTCTAACTCAACATAAGCTTTATAAGCCGTACTCATGCTGATGCCCTGTTCCTGGCTCAGCGCCCTTACCGACGGCAGCTTGTCGCCGGGTTTCAGCAGGTTCTGTTTAATCTGCTTTTCGATCCGGGCGGCTATCTGCGAGTATAAAAAATCGTTGTCTGTATTGAGTACCGGACTTTCCATGCAAAATCTGTTATGCTCAAAATTAATAAAACTACATCTGTTTTTCTATTGCCGGATGTTTTTATTTTGTAATGATCAAATAATTAAGCACATGGAACTACACGTTATCGATTATCAGCCACAACATGCCCCCTATTTTGAAAAGTTTAACAAAGCATGGCTTGAAGAGTATTTTACCGTTGAGCCTTTTGACAAATGGGTATTGGAAAATCCCGACGAGGCCATCATTAAAACAGGCGGCAGCATTTACTTTGTCACTTCGAACCAAAAAATTATTGGCACCGTAGCACTGCGATATATAGAAGACGGCGTTTACGAGCTTACCAAAATGGCGGTTGATAAAGACAGTCGCGGGGCTGGCGCCGGTCAGTTTCTATGTCAAACCGGTATTGATAAAGCGCGTGAACTGGGTGTAAAAAAGCTGGTACTGTTTTCGAACAGGGTGCTCGAAAATGCCATCCACATTTACCGCAAACTGGGCTTTACCGAAATCCCTGTTGAGCCCGGCACCTACAAACGGGCGGATATCATGATGGAAATAAACTTTACAAATAACTAACAGCCTTCAATTTTTTGTAGAGACGCATCACATGCGTCTTTCAACGGACAAGCCCCTTAGCATACGGGAGACGCATGTGATGCGTCTCTACACCGAAAATCAAATTATCCAATCTATCTCAACCTTATGAAAAATATACTAAGCGAACAGGAAGTACAGCAACTAAGGACCGAAACCCGGGGCACAACAAAAACCATCCACTTCAATAATGCAGGCTCATCCCTGCATCCCGATGTGGTGATTGATACCGTGATAGATTACCTGTACGAAGAAGCGCAAAACGGCGGCTATGAAACAGAGTACACTTACCGTGAAGAGCTGGAAAACACCTACACCCTCATAGCCAGGCTCATCAACGCCCGTAAGGATGAGATTGCCATTGTTGAAAACGCCAGTATCGGCTGGTGGCTTGCCTTTAACGGCATTGATTTTAAACCCGGCGATGAGATCATTACCTGCGAAATGGAATATGTAACCAACCTGATAGGTTTGCTGCATGCTAAAAAAACACTGGGTGTTGAGTTTAAAGTGATCCCTAATGATGATCAGGGTAATTTCCGGCTACAGGCTTTGGAAGATGCTATTTCTGACCGGACAAAGCTGATAGCCGTAACCCATATCCCCTCAACCGCAGGGGGCATGATCCCGGTAGCAGAGATAGGCAGGATAGCGCGCAAACACAATATTTTGTACCTGCTTGATGCCTGCCAGAGCGTGGGCCATGTGCCGCTGGATGTACAGGCCATTGGCTGCGATATGCTGGCAGTAACCGGCAGGAAGTATTTGCGGGCGCCGAGGGGTACCGGCTTTCTGTATGTCCGCAAAGAAATTCAGGATAAGCTGAAGCTATTTTTCATGGACGGCTTCACTACCCAATGGGTAACCCAAACTGATTTTAAACCGCGTAATGATGCCCGCCGTTTTGAAGTGTATGAAAAAAGCCGTGCCTTAACGCTTGGTCTTGGCAAGGCGGTTGAATATGCGCTCAATATCGGTGTTGACCGTACCTGGCAGCGGGTGCAATATTTAGCCGGCTTACTACGCGAAAAACTAAAAAATATTAACGGCGTAACCGTTCATGATTTTGGCGACGAGTTATCCGGTATCGTAACTTTTTCGGCAGATGGCATGGAGGCCGCAACGGTAAAAAACAAGCTGGCCGAAAAGCACATCAACGTATCAGTTGGCAAGGCGGTTTCAACCCTCATTTACATGAATAAAAACCACTTAAATAATATTGTAAGGGCTTCCGTGCATTATTATAATACTGAGGAGGAGATTGATACCTTATGCGGAGTTTTAGAAGAGTTGGTTAGAGTGAGTGTTTAACATTCGCACGATTAAGCGCCCTGGCTATTGTTGGTGTTGTCACCAGAAGTGTTCGGAAGATTTTTAATTCCCTCCCTTGGGAGGGGTGCGGTTGGATTTCGTGGTGGCAGGGAGGGGTTTATACGTCGTTTCAGGCGAATAAGTCTGTGAATGCCTCCCTCCCTACACCCGCCCCAGGGGAGGGAATCGCACAATCCCTCGCTTTTTTTATTTCTTCCGAACACCTATGGTGTTGTCACCAACAATAGCGGGTTATAGTTCAAGCGAAAAACGCTTAAACTTGCTTGATAAAAGTTGTCAACAAAACAGCTGCATCTATTGATGTTTTGTAATTTTTGAGCGCAAACTCGGCCTCATAAAAGTCGTTGTCGCTATAAAAAGCAGAGTATATTTATATTAGTGCCATAAATCATTGGCCATTGAAAGCAATCCGCGATAAAGCAGGTGAATTTTTACTTGGGTTACAGGATGTACGGGAAGATATTTTATGTACGCCTGCCCAGTTTTCTGAATATACCGTTTACCTCGTTCCTGAAGGGTCGGGTATTTTCCACGCAGATTTTGGGGCATTCCCTTTTACAGGCCCGGTGTTGTTGTTTTCGACCCCGCTGCAGATTATTTATGTAGATGAGTGCCGCGCCATAAAAAGCAATATCTTACAATTTCACAGTGATTTTTATTGTATCGAGTACCACCGCGAAGAGGTAGCCTGCAACGGGTTATTATTTAACAACATCTATATTGATCCAATAGTTGTGCTTACCCCGCAGGATGTAAAAGTGTTTGAGCTGTTACTGATGCAGATGGACGACGAATTTATGCAGCCGCAACCATCCGAAATTGTATTGCGGGCCTACCTGCAGCTTTTTTTGGCCAAGGCCAGCAGCATAAAAATAAATAGCATCAGTACCGGTGAGGATAAACCCCAAAAAGATGAACTGATGGAAAAGTTCCGGACGTTGCTTAACCAGCATTATCTTGATCTGCATAAACCATCAGATTATGCCTCGTTACTCGCCATATCTTCTGATAATTTAACCCGGCGTTGTACCAAATACTTCCGTAAATCGCCCTCGCAATTAATACAGGAGCGGCTGATCCTCGAAGCAAAAAAACAGCTTCATTTAACCCGGCAAAGCATCAAAGAAATTGCCTACAACCTGAAGTTTCAGGATGAGTTTTATTTTAGCCGGGTATTTAAAAAGTTCACCAAAGTATCGCCCCAAACTTTTCGCGATAAAACAGGCATCTCCATAGTCGCGGATTTGTACAAATAAAACCCCGTTTCGTCCATGTTTGCGGGGCTCATAGCGTTGTAGTTTTGCTTTATCAAAAAACAACAACATGAAAACTTCAATCATAAATACCATAGCCGGCCTTGATCAGCTTGGTAAAAAAGCAGTCCGTTTCGGCATCGTAGTCGTATTTCTTTGGATAGGCGGGCTAAAATTTTTCACTTACGAAGCCGATGGCGTTGTACCCTTTGTGGCCAACAGTCCGGTGATGTCATTCTTTTACAATCACCCAACCGAATATAAAAAACACATCAATAAAGAAGGCGAACTGATTGCTGCCAACCACCAATGGCATATCGAAAACAACACTTACGGCTTTTCTGTTGGCCTGGGTATTTTCCTGGTAACACTGGGCATACTGGTTGCGCTTTATAAAGTTGCACCAATACCAAGTATGATTGCCAGTATCCTGGTATTTATCATGACTTTGGGCACGCTTTCCTTCCTGGTAACTACGCCCGAAAGCTGGGTACCACATTTAACCGATAACCAATGGGGCTTCCCATACCTGTCAGGCCGCGGTCGTTTGGTTATTAAAGATGTCGTGATCCTTGGCGGTGCCATCATCACTATGAGCGAAACCGCGCAACTTTATCTAAAACGTAAAACAGCAAGTAAATAATCTTAAACCATAATATAATCATGAAAACTATAAATGTTCCCACCCGCGAACAGGTAAGTGCCGAAGCGCAGGTAATGTTTGATACCTTCACAAAACGCGTTGGTAAAGTACCTAACCTTTATGCTACTATGGGTTATTCGGCACCTGCACTTAAAATGTTTATGGATATGGAGGATGACATGAGCAAAAGCGTGTTTACCCCCAAAGAAAGGGAAGCCATTGCCCTTATCGTTTCGGAGCTAAACGGTTGTGCTTATTGCTTAGCCGGTCATAGTATGCTGGCCATGAAACGCGGCTTTACTAAAGAACAAACCCTTGATATCAGGAGAGGCCATACAGCTGATGACAGATTGAATGCCATTATCGGTTTAGCCAAGTCAATTGTTGAAAATAAAGGTAAAGGCGATGAAACCATAGTAAATAACTTTTACGAAGCCGGTTTTGATGAAGCCGCTTTGATGGACCTTATAGCCTTTATTACCATACGTGTGTACACTAACTACGTATTTGCCAACACCGAAGTTCCGGTAGATTTTCCTGCCGCTGAGCCTCTTAACTAATATCTAAACATTTCATCATGAAAACCACAGAAGAAGTAAAAGGACAGTTAGCCAATAAGTTTTTAACAGGACTAAAAAATCGTGATTGGGAGCTCATGCGCCCGGCCCTTGCCAATGATGTTACCTGGACCCTGCCAGGAACAAGTTTGCTTTCGGGTCCTGCTGTTGGTGCCGATGCCGTGATTAAACGTGCCGGTCAGCTGCGTGATTTTGGGGTAATGGTTCAATTAAACCACATTCTATACGGATTGGATAGTGTAGCCCTGTCGCTTCACAATACTGCCAGCCGTGGCGATTTGATACTGGATGAGCAGGTAGCCATAGTTTGCGATATTACTGATAATAAGATTAGCCGGATAACTACCCATTTGAGTGATATTGAAGGGATCAATAAGTTTTTTATTGAAGGGGTGATTTAACGTCATACAGCATATCATAAACTCATTTTACGTTCCATCAGGGTCTCTCGTAGATTTAAGTTTACCCATAAAATCATTAGTCAAATTGGGTATTCCTGATAAGTTGAACCCCTCTGGGGTTCGGGTAAGGGGTGTGACGTTGTTTCTACAAACCTGTTCCCCCTCTGGGGGATTTTACAATTTAATAAACATGTATTAATTGCCCAAGGACAGATGCACCAGAGGTGCAAAAGGTTTGTAGCTCGTAAAGTTATAGAATACCCTTTGCCCCAGAGGGGCAAAACACAACGACTTGCTGTTTAAACGACAAGCAATTTTGTGGGTAAACTTAAACTCGCAGAGGACCCTGATGGCTTCCCCAAGCAGGTACGCCTGCTTTTCGTGCGTTATATACAGTCTCCTGTCAGTTAGGAACATCCGGGTCCTCTACGAGAGACCCTGATGAGACAGAAGCCTGGAATTGCTTCGGCCTCGCAAATGACGCTTTTTTTTGAGTTGCATCTAAGTTATCTTTGAGCCTAATCCCTGCACCACACATGAAATATTTCATTGTCCTTCTATTTATCTTTTCCATTGGCCAACACAGTTTTGCACAAAGTCATAAAGAACAGATCGCTGCCTTCAGGCAAAATTATAAGGATGACTTTTTAAAGGACCCGCGATCGCCGCTTAAACAAGATGACCTGCAATTTTTAAGGTTTTATGATGCCGACAGTACCTACCGCGTAACTGCTAAAGCTGAATTATTGACTAATCAACCAACTTTTATTATACCTACCTTCAGCGGTGCAGGTAGCCAATATACACGTTATGCCCAACTTTCGTTTACGCTAAAGGGTAAACCAATGCAGTTAACCATTTACAAAAGCATAGCCCTGTCACAAAACCCTGCTTTCAGCAATTATCTGTTCCTGCCTTTTACCGATGCTACAAACGGCTCTGAAACCTATGGCGGAGGCCGCTATATCGACCTTACCACCAAAGACATTAAAAACGGCTCGATTGTTATAGATTTCAATAAAGCCTACAACCCATACTGCGCTTTCAGCAGCGGCTATTCATGCCCTAAACCTCCCGACGAAAACCGGGTTGATATGGCAGTTGAAGCTGGCGAAAAAAACTTTGGGAAAGGGCATTGATCTAAATCTGCATTAAACAAGCACATTAAATATTTTTTACCTTACAAAAATACCGGCATCGATGTGCGCCCCCGGTGATGAAGATGAAAGGTTCAGGTAATCTTTTGGTATGCCTTTGGTTTGCACTTCGCTCAGGGTTACTTTTCCAACTTTTTGGATACTCTGTTCTATAGGCTTATTTAGCCGGTCTGGCTTTACGTCCTCTTCGTTAAAGCCCAAATAAAAAGCGTTTTCGGAGATAAGCGAATTGGCAAACTTATAGTTAGCATGTGCACCACGGTAACCTATCCAAAAATAATTGCAATTGGTAACGATATTATCACTGAACGTAAACGGCACATTGGAACTCCGGCCGTAACCGTACCAAACAGCGCCTTCATAGGCCCCGTAAATAATGGAATGAGTGAGTGAAAAATCCCTGATCCCGAGGAACACCATAACGGCGTTTTTTACCCCATAAAATATACAATGGTCTACGCGGATACCGGCTCCCTGCGCAAAAACGCCTCCTTGTATAGGTGCAGAATTCTTTTCCCCGATAAAATAACACTGGGAAATTTCCAGTCCGGTCAATGTGCTGTCCCTCCTTTCTATAACATAGTAATACTCTGATGCCGGGTTTGGGTTACCGGTGAACTTCAGTCCTTTAATTACTACATGATTTCGGCTGACCTGGAAAGCGGAACTGGCATGCTTTAATTTACCGGCCCTGTTGGAATCGGCCACGCATTGAATAACCGGCATTTTGGCCGGTGCCCAGTCGGGATCACCGGGCATGACCATCGCTTCGAAAGTGTATTTTTCAGCAACCTGCCGGTTACTTTCATCACGAATTGCCAATGCACTTTTAATGGTATAAAGGCCGGGCGCAATCTTAATGGTAATGGGCTCTTCACCGCTAAACGTATTTGCCTTGATAACCGCTTTTTCCAGGCTTGCCAGCGGTTCACTTTGCGTACCCGGGGCATCATCCCTGCCCCGGCTTACATCTACATATAGTGTTTGCGCGTTCAGCGGAATGCTCCAAATCAATAATATTATAAAGCTTAAAAATTTTAATGCAGTGGGTTTCATGAGTTAAACTATAAGGCATGCTGCCTGGTAAACAAATGTAAAAGAGCAGAAGGTGTCCGCATATTCATAACAGGTTCAAGTTTGTTCAAGTTTCATCACGCCGGAATCAAAAATATAATCAAACATTACCTCTGAAAACAAAAACAGCCCGGCAGTTAAAATAAGCTTTCAAAGTTTGTGGTTACCGGTCTGACAGTTTCCAGGTTGTAAGGAAATAAAAACATACCATGTAGAAACTCTTGCAATTCAACACACAAAACATCACCGGTAACGAGACTGTTACACCCTAAACAAAACCTAACCGGTAAATTTGAACAAAGCCTCTGGAAATATGAACCAAATCAGCAAAGAAGATATCAAACAGGAAGTGTTTGACCTGTATGATGATTACGCGCATAACCGCCTCGACAGGCGCTCCTTTGTGCAAAAGCTCTCCATGTATGCAGTGGGCGGCCTTACCGTAACCGCACTAATGAGTTTCCTGATGCCCGATTACCAGGGTGCCATACAGGTAAAATCCGACGATCCGCGTTTAAAATCGGGCTATATTAATTACCCTTCGCCCAAAGGCGGCGGAACAATTAAAGGCCTGTTATCAGAGCCTGCAGATGCAAAGAAGCAATTGGGCGGCATAGTGGTTGTTCACGAAAACCGGGGCTTAAACCCTTACATTGAAGATGTGGCCAGACGCGCCGCCCTGGCCGGCTTTATTACCCTTGCACCCGACGCATTAACGCCGCTTGGCGGCTATCCCGGCAACGATGACGAAGGGCGTACCATGCAGGCCAAACGAAATAAAGGCGAAATGGAGGAAGATTTTATAGCTGCCTATGAATACCTTAAAAACCATAGGGATTGCAATGGTAAGGTGGGTGTTGTGGGCTTTTGTTTTGGCGGAGGAATTGCCAATATGATGGCTGTACGTGTTCCCGATTTGGCTGCCGCCGTTCCATTTTACGGAAGTCAGCCGGCTGTTGAGGATGTCCCTAAAATTAAAGCGCCGCTGTTGCTGCATTACGCGGCCCTGGATACCCGGATTACGGAGGGCTGGCCGGCATACGAAAAAGCGCTTAAAGAAAATGGCAAAAAATACCAGGCTTATATCTATGAAAACGCGAACCACGGCTTTCATAATAATACAACTCCACGTTATGACAAAGCCGCGGCAGAACTGGCCTGGAAAAGGACTATAGATTTTTTTAATGAGAATTTAAACTAAAGACCTGAAATTTCAGGTCTTTAGTTTCGCAGGATCATATTGTGAAGATACCTTATTCTTTGGGGGTATCTTCTTTATCTTCCTCTTCCCGTTCTACCGTTATGGTACATTCCGTAACCAGTGCGGCCAGGGTACCTACGGCAGCAAAAACCGGTGCCAGGATCATCCCGAAAAGGCCAACACTTAACGGAAAAGTCATTAGCTCTTTACCGTGCTTGTCCGAAATGGTGATCCTGCTGGCTTTACCTTCGTTAATTATCTCTTTTATCTTTCCCAATAACGCTTCACCGTTAATTGAAAATGTTTCTTTGGTGCTCATGTTTTTTCTAAGTTTTTATATTTAGATGAGCATACCAGCGGCTTGTTACAGGTTCGGCTAAATATGCCGATAGCAGGTGGAATATTAATTTCCTTACTGCAAAGGCTTCTCAATTGGTTAAAAAAAGCAAACCCCTCATGCCGAATTTATTTCGGCACCCCATTTCCAAAGTAAAGCGGTGAACAACTCTGCACGAATTAATTGTGAAACCTGGCAAGCGTGAATATCCAATGAGGTGCCGAAATAAATTCGGCACATACGTATGTTTTTACCTTTGAACAATATTAAACACTTATCTCCACCTTCTTCCCGGTTTTAACAGCAAGGTAAATGGCATCAATAATTTTAAGGTCTTTCACTCCTTCTTCGCCGTTTACCGGTACTACCGGTTTTTTGTTATTAAATATAATCTCGCACATTTCATCCATCTGCACGGTTTGGTGTGTGGTAATGGGCTGGTTAAGCTCGCCCAAATGGGTGCGGCCTTTAATTGGCCCGTAGCCGGTAGAAGGCTGCATTTCGGCAAAGCCTTTTTCTCCATCAAGAAAAAATCGGTCGAGATTGTTCATATTGTAGGTTGACAGGCAAGACGCAACCGCCCCGCTTGGGAAGCCGAACTGGAACTGGATGGTTTCATCAACCCCTTCTTTAAATTTCACCGTATCGGTTTTAGTTTCCTGGGCGGTAACCCATATCGGTTCTTCACCGGTCATATAGCGTGATCCGTTGATGGCATAGATCCCAATATCCATCATAGAGCCGCCACCGGCAAGCTTTTTATTCAACCGCCATTGTGTGGGATCGCCGATGGTAAACCCGCATTGCCCCTGAAAAAACCTGATCTTCCCAAACTCGCCGTTTTGCCTCATCCTGATCACTTCAAGCGTTTTGGGTTCAAAATGCATCCGGTAGCCAACCAACAATTTTACATTGGCCTTTTTACAGGCATCAACCATCTCCTGCCCCTCTTTGGCATTCACGGCCATTGGCTTTTCGCATATAGCGTGTTTACCGGCTGCAGCTACCCTGATCACAAAATCGCGGTGCAAACCGTTGGGTGTAATAACGTATACCGCGTCGATATCGGGGTTATTTTTGATGTTGTCGAAATTCTCATAGTTGTAGCAATTTTTTTCGGGGATGCCATATTTGCTTTGCCATGCTTTAACTTTTGATGGGGTTCCGCTAATTACCCCAACCAGTTTAGCTTTGGTACATTTCCGCATAGCTTCTGCTACTATGGTTCCATAGCCTCCAAGTCCCATAATGGCCACACGTAATACCGGACCGTCATAAACCTGTTCAGTTTTATCTGTTTCTGCTGCCCATCCTGAGTGTGGTACAAGTTGCAGGGCCAGGGCCGATAAGCCCAACTTTTGTAAAAAATCACGACGAGAATTCATAGGTATGTTTTTTGGTTTATGACAATTTACATATTTCCGGGTAAAATACACTTAAGTCATCTGATTTTTACAGGGAATGAAGAGCTTCCTTCTAAAAGAAGCTAAAAACAAATAAGAAAATCGTAATGCGTGGAACGAAGCCCGGCCCGACCTATAGAGTAGCTCTCCATTGTTTGGGATTGCTTTGCCCATCACAATGAAACCATCATAAGACATTGATTATTAAGCATTTTTTTTATCTATTTTATAACATGGACGTTGCCTGCGGCCGGGCTATCCGCTGCAAGTCCTCGCCTTGCCTGCGCACAAACCTAACCCGCGCTGTGGGCTTTACGCTTCTATCCCTAACGCAGCCCTTGCGAAACACCCCTAAAATATGGTTTATACGCCATCACATTTTTCGATCTGTTTTTAAATACCTTCCGATGCTAAGCTCCATTATATCACATACCCTTAGGTTGATTTAATGGTTTAACTGCCCAGTTATTTCCCGGTTGATCGTTCAGATATATTTCGAGCTTACCGCCGTTGCTGATATCGTTGTAACGGATAAAATTATTAGGCAATATTTTACCATTCAATTTCACCGAGCGGATATAGATTGATTTAGGGCTTGATTTATGACAGATGATCTCGAACTTTTTGCCGTTTTGAAGCGTGATAGCAATTTTATCAAAGAAAGGTGAACACAAAAGGTACTCGCCCGAAACCGGGTTTACCGGGTAAAAACCCATAGCAGCGAACAAATACCAGGCCGACATTTGGCCGGCATCATCATTTCCTCCCAAACCACCTGGACCATCACTGTATTCCGCAGCCAGGATCTTGCGTACAGCGGCTTGCGTTTTCCATGGCGATGGTGTGTAATTATACATAAAAGGGATCTGGTGCCCCGGCTCATTGCCATGCCAGTATTCGCCTTTTTCAAACAGGCTATCTAACGACTGTTCCAGTTTCTTCGCACCACCCATCAACTTTGCCAAGCCGGGGACATCCTGCGGTACATAAAAGGTATATTGACGTGCGGTACCTTCTGTAATATAAGTCGCCTTTTTATCAGAATCAAAGGAAGATACCCACGTGCCATCAGCATGTTTACCGCGAACAAAGCCACTTGCAGCATCAAATACATTGGCATAATATTTTGCCCGTTTGGTGAGTGTGGTATAATCGGCAGATTTTTTTAAAGCTTTTGCAAATTGCGCCAGCGCGTAATCATCATAAGCATACTCCATTGTACGGCTCACCTGTTCCATTTTATGAAAGGCATCGCGTACGCTATCTTCTAACGGGATGTATTGATATTTCAAATAACTATCCAACGCCCTGCGGCCTTTGCCTTCTACATAATCGGCGCGATTGGCGGGTAGTTCAAAAGCGTTATGCCTTAAAATTTGGTAAGCTTCTTCAGCGTCAAGATCAGTGATCCCCTTTAAATATGCCGAACTGATTACAGAAGCCGTATGATCGCCGATCATTTCGGATGTATAGCTATTCCAGCAGGGGAACACTGGCATCCAGCCACCCTGTTTACCTTTCAGGATCAGTGATTTTGCCAGGTTATTGATCAAAGATGGGTTCAGGATCTCAAACAGTGGCAACTGTGCCCGGTAAATATCCCACATCGAAAAATCATCATAATAATTGCCGTTTGATAATTGTTCCATTTGATAATCGCCGGCAAACCGCGGGTATCTGCCATTAACATCATTAAAAAGACGCGGATGCTGCATGGCATGGTAAAATGACGTATAAAAGATCCGTTTATCCTGCTCATTTTTAGTTGAAATATTGATTTGCCCTAAGGCCTTTTCCCATTTTACCCTGCTGCTTTCTACCATCTTATCAAAATCAAACCCCGGCATTTCGGCCTCCAGGTTTTTGCGGGCGCCTTCCAAACTGGTAAACGAAGTGCCAATCCTGATCGTTAGCTTTTCGTCTTTATTGAGCTTAAATCCGGCATAAATCCCTGTACCTGCGTCGTTTTTGATGCTATCCGCAATAAATATTTTATCGCCTGCAAAAGTGCCCGTTTTACCTAAACTCTGTTCAAACCTGATCACAAAGAAACCGCTGAAACCCGCGCTTTTTCCCCAACCCTGGTAAATACGATGAGCAGGATTATAGCCCGATATCTCACCCGTTTGCTTATCTACTTTCACAAAACCCTCATGATAATCACTATTGGCTTTGATCAATAAATAAAGGCTGTCGGCCTGCTGCATGGTAAACTGCATCATACCGCAACGCTCTGTGGAGGTTACCGAGGCACTCACTTTATATTGATTAAGATTGATGCTATAAACGTGAGGAGAGGACAGTTCATCAGTATGTTTAAATGCGGCGCTATAATTAGCTGTTTTTAGCTTGCCTGTGATGGGCATAATGGTAAAGCTGCCATAGTCCTGCGTACATGACCCGCTTAACCAGTGCGAACCACGGAGGCCGTTGAACAGGCCGTCCTTATAATAATATGGAGGTACGCACTTGGTTTCGCCGCTCTCGGTTTCGGGTGTCCATTGTGTCATGGCAAAGGGGGCAGTAACCGCGGGAATAGTGTTGGCAAACCGTGTATCAGCCGCCTGTCCATGTTTTAGTGCGGAAGCTGTAGTGGCAATAGCTGTACCGGCCATGGGCTGTACATATTTAACCAGGTTTTGGGCAAAAACCGGCCACGGAAACAACAAGAAAATGATATAAATAAACCGGCTTGCAATTTTGGGGATGAACTTCATTTTCGGACAGCGTATTAACAAAAAAATTTCAGCAAAATACAGCAATCGTTGCTAATTGTTACATGCACAAGTAAAATAATGATGTTATACAACCTGGCCGGTACCGATAAACCGTAAGGATTAGTTGTTACTGCGCTCCAACTAGCACTGCCACTTCCAACTATTTCAGATAATGGCAAATCTGGCGGGGAATATGTCTAACTGAAGTCACCATTTGTCCGGTTCATGTATCAACCACTTCTATAATCCTGGTGCCGGTGTACTTTTGTTATGCCCGATGATGAGGAAAGCATCTGAAGGCGAATTATTAATCAAACTAATCCGAAAAACATGAACAACGAAACAACATTCAGCCGTCGCCGCTTTCTTGGTATCTCCGCATTAACAGTTGCAGCAGCAGAGTTAGGCGGTCTCGGTTTACTTAAAGCCGAAACCAAACAGGCAGATTCACCGGCACGGCAAAACAATACTCTTTTTTCTACAGCCTCTTTCGACTCGATCAAACAGATAAATGCAGGCCTGCTTAATATTGGCTACGCGGAAAGCGGCCCGGCAAACGGACAGCCTGTTATCCTGCTTCATGGATGGCCATATGATATACATAGCTATACTGAGGTATCAGCTATACTTGCCAAAGCCGGTTACAGGGTTATTGTGCCTCATTTGCGCGGCCACGGCACGACACAATTTCTTTCGGCACAAACTTTCAGGAACGGGCAGCAGGCAGCAATAGCTACCGATGTTATCGCACTAATGGACGCCCTGAAAATAGACCGTGCAATCATCGGCGGGTTTGACTGGGGCGCTCGTACAGCTAACATTGTGGCGGCATTATGGCCCGAGCGCTGCAAAGCAATGGTTTCGGTAAGTGGTTACCTGATAGGCAGCCAGGAAGCAAATAAAAAACCATTACCGCCCAAAGCAGAACTATCATGGTGGTACCAGTTTTATTTCAGTACCGAGCGCGGCCAATTGGGCTACGAGGCAAACAGGCGTGATTTTAACCGGCTCATCTGGGAAACAGCATCACCTAAGTGGAAATTTGACGACGCCACTTTCGCGCAAACCGCCCCGTCTTTTGACAATCCCGACCATGTTGCCATCGTGATCCATAATTACCGCTGGCGCCTGGGCCTTGCCGAAGGTGAGGCAAAATATGATGACCTGGAAAGAAAATTAGCAACCGCACCTCCAATCATTGTACCAACTGTAACCCTTGAAGGCGATACCAACGGCGCTCCTCACCCTAAGCCTGCTGATTATGCCGCGCGCTTTAAAGGTAAATATGCACATCATACTATTACCGGGGGCATAGGCCACAACCTGCCTCAGGAAGCCCCTAAAGCCTTTGCTGACGCCATTATAGAGGCCGAAAGCTTTGCCAGATAATAATCCCTTTTTTAAATAACACAGTAAACCAGGAAAGGAAATGTTAAAATGCATTTCAGATCCTGGTTTTTTGTTTACTTAAAATCAGGTGCTCACACCTGTCTGTCTTTCTAAAACCCTTTTGCACCTCTGGTGCAATCATCGTTGAGCTCTATTCATTAAAATCTGTTACCAGCAATCAAATCTTACAAAGGGCAAGACTGCAGAAATAGCCCCCTTCAATGCCCGAATCCCGCCCGGGCGGCAACTCAAATTGATTGCTTTAAACTGATCGTTTTATTTATAAGCTAATTAAATCTGTGAGAGTCTATTATAGCACAGCAGGCAACAGATGAGTTTGCGTAATTTAAACCTCTATGGGTTTGACCTGCGCTTGCTATACTATATATTTTACCAGACTGGCTTTATCAATTGGTTTTACGGGCTACCTTAAATCTGCGGAACAACCTGTTGGAACTCGTAGCGGTATCCAATACCATCATGGCAAAGATTGTATACCGCTCTTCAACAGGAAAAGGGCAGCCGTTAAAACGGTCGCCCCTTTCCATCTTTTAGTAAATGAATTAAAATAACATTACCTTATTTTTTTTCAGAACCATTTTTTGCAGCAGCTTCAATTACGCGGGCCACGGCGGCGGCCTGCGATATAAATATAACGTGACTGCCTTTAACCTCTGTAACTACAGCACCGGCACGTTTATACATTGCACGTTCCAGTTCGGGGTTGATGGCTTTGTCCATGGTGGCTACAATGCCATAAGTTGGTTTGGTTTTCCAGGCGGCCTGTGTTAATGGGGCTACAAAGCTTGAGCCAACAATCGGCTGTTGTGAATCAAACATAAAATCTGCTTTCGCTTCAGTCAAATCAGCTGCAAAACATTCGTGAAAGAGCGCTTTATCAAAATATACCAGGCCATTTTTATCGGCAGGCAGGATACCATTTTTGGCAAGTGCCGGGCCCGACTGATAAACATCCAGGGTCGACTGGCCAACTTCCGGTGCAAAAGCCGCAACATATACCAAACTTGTTACTTTGGGCGATACGCCGGCTTCGGTAATTACCGAACCGCCCCATGAATGCCCTACCAGCACCGCGGGGCCATCCTGTTTTTCCAGGGCGCGATTGGTTGCGGCAACGTCATCATTGAGCGAAGTAAGCGGGTTTTGCACAACAGTTACGTTGTATCCATCCTTTTTTAATATTTTATATACGCCTTCCCATCCCGATGCATCGGCAAAAGCGCCGTGTACTATCACAATGTTCTTTACAGCAGGTGTAGTTTGAGCCAAGCTGTTTTTTGGGCTGAAAGTAGACAAAAAGACTGCGGCAGCAGCTATTGTTAGTTTGGTAATGTTGATTTGAGTTTTCATTTTGTTAAGTATTTATTTACCCCCAAAAGTATCTTTCAACTTGCCGCATACCGATCTAAAGTGCCTTAACCCGACAAAGAAGTCTCCGAACCGGACATTTCAAACATTAAAAAAATTGGGACCAGCCATTGCATGTTAATATTTAACAGCATAATAAAAATCCGTCTTTCCGACCCCGCCGGTTTTAGTTTATAGGCCTATCACCGGGATCGCTGCAATCATTATCTGAGGGATAGAAAACTTTAAGGCACGCTTTAATTAACATATTGAAGCAGTTTACATCAATGCCCTATGGAAGTCGGGGTCCGGATTGTCCGACCAGGAGCTTAGTTTGTCTGCTTCACCCCGAAAGTGGTTAGATATCCGTTGATTTTGCCACAATTTTGAGCCATCAAACAACTCAAAACTACATATCATGACAACAAAAACAGTAAAAACAATCTATTGGATAGGAACAGCATTGACTTCATTATGGTTTGCAGCAAGCGGATTTGGCGAGCTGACCAAAAACCAGTTTGTGTGGGATATCACCTTAAAACTGGGCTATCCTCCACACTTTATTTATATCCTTGGTGTCGCTAAACTTTCGGGAGTAGCTGTTCTTTTAACACCTAACAGATTGCTTAGATTAAAAGAATGGGTATTTGCAGGTATTTTCTTCGATATTATATTTGCTTTTTTGTCTAAAATCGCTGTGCTCGGTTTTCCCGCCACCATTGATGCCATTGTTGCATTTATCATGGTAACAGTAACCTACCTGATGTTTCGTAAACTTTATCCGGCTACATACGCAGCCCCTGCCGTTGTATAAAATGCTAAGTTGCAGCAGGCCGGTTCATAATACATCGGCTATTTCAGGCTTTAAGCAATCCCAAAAGAGGCTATCCCCATAGATAGCCTCTTTTGCATACACATTACCCTGCCGCATGATTATCCGGCAAGGGCCGGCGCTCTGCCGGTCGCTTAATCTTCAAGAACAGGGGCATCCTTTATTTTTTCCAATACCGAGCCAGGTAAATACGGTCTGCCGCCAGTTGCCGGCACACAGGTGCCCGTAAATACAGCTTTAGTCATTACCTTATTGTTGCATATTATCGATTGTTTAAAGTGCAACTTGGGTAAGCCCCCTTTATCAGTATACAAGGTGCAGGTAACTTTAAATTCATCGCCCTTTTTTAGTGATCTGAGAAAGCTGATGCTATAGTTTGAAAGTACCATGTAAATCCCGTTTTTGGCTTCGGTTTCAAAATCAAATCCCAATATTTCCCTGATATAATCATGCCTGCAATATTCCATATAAAACGGATAATATAAACCATCCATGATCTCCTGTACATCTATATGCTCATCTTTTGCAATATAGGTTTTTGAGTATTCCATAATAATTAACCTTTTTGTTGGATTGCAAAGCTATTGAACCTTTTGGTTTCAGGAAATGAGAGATCTGAATTTTAATGGATCAATCCGGGCTTTGTCAAATAAAAAAGCCCCACATGTTTGTGAGGCTTTGCTCCTGAGGCTGGGCTCGAACCAGCGACCCTCTGACTGTTAGGCTTAATTTCATTGAAAACAGGTAATTCAATTCCGCGCTCTTATCGGAGATCAATGATTCCAATCCCATAACCGCATTAGCGATGCGTTGCACTATTGATATAATAGCTAACGAGGCACTGATACAAAACATCAATTACAAAAAGTTAATATTTCCATAACAGCTTTTTTGGGTGGTTATAGATGTAAATTAATTATGACGATCCGGACATCACTCCGGGAATGTCCGAGTCGGACACAAAAAAATAAAAGAAATAATTAGATTTTGATAGTTGAGAACTAAATAAAATCTGAGTGTAACAAAATATGATGGGTAAAATAATAGAATACCTAAGCCTTAATTTAAATATACAATGCCCGACTAATTCAATTAATTAATAATGTTGAGGATTTAGGCTTTAAAAAAAACGTGTCGCTATCTACCTTGTTAAAAACATTAAGATATAAAATCCATATTTTTAAACATGACTTTTGAATTTACGGTGCAGGCAGGTTTTAATTTTGTCAAAAGCTTTGGCAACCATTTTAATATTCCCGTTTTCAAGAATGAACTGAAAATTCCGCCGCATATGGGCGAAGGTCACATTAAGGCGATTGATGTAGCACCCGGCTTTAAGTTCGTATTGCATCATTATACTTTGAAAGAGGAATTTCATTTAAAGCGTAAGTCCCCCGCTGAAGTCAGTGATTTGATCTCCATTGTATTCAACAG
The DNA here is from genome assembly GCF_900100445.1 of Mucilaginibacter sp. NFR10. Taxonomy (NCBI): domain Bacteria; kingdom Pseudomonadati; phylum Bacteroidota; class Sphingobacteriia; order Sphingobacteriales; family Sphingobacteriaceae; genus Mucilaginibacter; species Mucilaginibacter sp. NFR10. The sequence goes on from NZ_FMTV01000009.1 coordinate 117,654, forward strand.
TAATGAGCTACCTGCAGGATCTGCTATTGACCGGGAAACGGCGGTAGAATTTTTAAAGAAGAATGGGTCGTCAATCCAAATCGCCTCCACCGCTATATCCACCGAAACTATTTTTCCCGCCAATGTCGAGGTCTATTTTGGTGTCATCGGCATCAAGAGGCAATTGCTTTCCGACATCCTGCGGGTAGACCAGGTTAATGGTCCTTTGGAAACTATTTTAAATAGCGATAATCTATTCTTCTATCATGAAAAGATGTACCCGGATGTGGCGAGGGTTTTGAAGCTTGTTTCGGAGATCAACGAACAAAATAAATTGAGCGAGCTATTTTATAGTAACAAGGCGCATGAGATGATCTACCTGTTGTTTGATAAACTGCTGGAAAGGGACAGCGACAAACAAAGTCCTGTTAACAAAGCTGATATAGATAAATTATACCTGATCAGGACTGCTGTACTGGCTGACTTGGGTCAGCCACCTCATTTAAGCGAACTTGCAGCCAATGCCGGCCTGAGCGAAACAAAAATGAAGCATTTGTTTAAGCAGACCTTTGGCGATACTATTTATAACTTTTACCAGAATGAAAGGATGCAGGAAGCCGGCTTTTTATTAAAACATGCGGGTTACTCCGTTTCTGAGGCTGGTTACCGGCTTGGGTTTTCGAACCTCAGCCACTTCTCACGGCTTTTCGAAAAACACTTTGGAACCACCCCCAAAAAATACACGCTCGTCGGATAGGACTATTTTTCGGGCTTGAGGCGCTATTTTAACCGTCATATCCTGCGGACATTTGACATATCAAATAAAACAAACGATATGAAAAAGTTACTGATGCCCTATACCAGCCAGGCACTGAATTTAAAGAATCATTTAGTGATGGCACCCATGACCCGCAGTCGTGCTATTGACAACCTGCCCAACGCACTTATGAAAGAATATTACAGCCAGCGCCGCGGGGCCGGGCTGATCATTACCGAGGGAACTGCTCCTGCACCGGAAGGCCTTGGTTATGCCCGTATTCCCGGCATATTCTCTAATGAACAAATTGAGGGCTGGAAATTAACCACCGCAGCGGTACACCAAAACAATACCAAAATTTTCCTGCAGCTGATGCATACCGGCCGCATCGGCCACCAGGCTAACCTGCCAGAAGGAGTGCGAGTGATTGGTGTTTCTGCTATCCCGGCGGCAGGGCAAATGCATACCGATACAGCAGGTATGCAGGATTACCCCGTACCTGTAGCATTATCAACGCAAGGGGTAAAAGAGGTGATCGGCCAGTATGTCACCGCTGCAAAAAATGCAATAGCTGCTGGTTTCGACGGCGTGGAACTACATGCTGCAAATGGCTACCTGATCGAACAATTCCTTAACCCTAACGTTAATGACCGTACCGATGTTTATGGCGGAAGTATTGAAAACAGGTCCAGATTTGCTATTGAAGTTGCACAACAAGTAGCAGAAGCGATAGGTAAAGAAAAAACAGGTGTAAGAATTTCGCCTAACTCTACCCTTGGCGACCTGCAGGCTTATGAGGCAGACACAACCGAGGAAACATACATTTATTTAAGCCGGGAGTTTAACCGGATTGGCCTGGCCTATATCCACATCAGTCTCAGCCCGCAGGTTCCAGCACAAACCTTAAACGCCATCCGTACCGAATTCGAAGGAACGCTCATTTACTGCAATACCTTTACTGCCGAAGGGGCTGAAGCCGAACTGGATAAAGGAGATGCAGACCTGATCGCATTTGGTAGGGGATTCCTGGCCAATCCCGATCTGGAACAGCGAATCATCCATGGCTCAGAACTGAATGCCCCTGACTTTACCACCCTTTACACACCGGGCGCTAAAGGCTATACAGATTATCCGGTATTATTTAATTAATTCAATAAGAGATCAAAAATGAAAAAGATAGTTTATCATAAATTCGGCGACGCCGATGTGTTGGAAATGACCGATACAGTTATTCCAGAGGTCAGTGAAACAACAATCCTGATCAAGGTCAAAGCAGTCTCCATCAATCCCCTGGACTGGAAGATAAGAAACGGCGAAATGAAATTAATGTCAGGCAGCAAATTTCCAAGAGGCACCGGTATCGATTTTTCAGGTATAGTTGAGGCAACCGGTAGTTCCATTAAAAACTATAAAGAAGGAGACGAAGTATACGGCCTGCTTGATGTTTTTAAAGGGGCGGCTTTAGCTGAATATATTATTGCAGAGGAAAAAGATATTGCAACTAAACCCATGGGAATTTCTTTTGAGCAGGCGGCCGCCGCGCCGGTGGTAGGCTCTGCGGCGATCCAGATGTTCGATACCTTAGTCAATATTCAAACCGGCTCGGAGGTGCTGATCAATGGTGCTTCCGGAGGAATAGGCATGTTCGCCATACAGATTGCCAAAACGAAAGGAGCCACCATTACAGCCGTTGTAAGTGATGGTGGCTTAAAGGCAGCAAAAGATTGGGGCAGTGATTTTGTAATTAACTACCGCAAGGAAGATGTTCTTAAAGCCGGAAAGCTTTACGATGTGGTGATCGATCTGTCTAATCAAATGTCTTATAGCGTTGCAAAAAAGATTATGAAGACTTCTTCTGTCTATGTGCATACTGCTCCGGGGCCAAAAGAAATCGTCTCCGCTTTTTTCATCAGTCTTTTTTCACCCCAAAAATATAAGGTCCTCATGCTTAAACCTTCGCAGCTATATTTAAAAGAACTTAAAAGATATATAGAAGCGGGACTTTCTGTCTTAGTCAGCAAGGCTTATTCCTTTGATTCATTTAAAACTGCTTACGCTGAGGCTCCTAAAGCGCACATCGTCGGAAAATCAGTAATCAGGGTTAATTGAAAAAAGTCAAACCGATAGGGGATGATGACTGAAATAAAAGGTCATAATTACCGGCAAAATAGCGATTCCGACAAGCCATTTTTTTTCACTACCCAGCGACTATCGAAAAAGTATTCAAATTTTATGCAAATAAAAAACCCCACTCGCCAGAGTGGGGTTAAATCATTGATTTTAAGGCTCCTGAGGCTGGGCTCGAACCAGCGACCCTCTGATTAACAGTCAGATGCTCTAACCGGCTGAGCTACTCAGGAGTGTTGTCCGGTTGGGGATTGCAAAAGTATAATTTTCATTGATATTTCACAATTTTATTCAACTTGTTATATTCTGTTGTTTCAGCGTTACGTGGCACTTGTATTCTTCCCTGCCCATTTTACAAGTTTGTTAACCAGGTCATCCAATTTAAATGGTTTGCTTATATAATCGTCCATACCTGCATCTATACAAATTTGCAGATCGGATTGGAGGGCATTGGCCGTCATCGCTATAATAAAAGGCCGTTCGGGGAAACGCTTCTTTATTATTCGCGTAGCTTCCAGGCCATCCATTTTGGGCATTTGTACATCCATTAAAATAACATCGAATGTTTTTTTATTAACCAAATCCAGTACCTCCAGGCCGTCTGCTGCCAAAGCGGCTTCATATCCTAACTTACTCAATATCTTCATGATCAGTTTTTGGTTCATCTGGTTATCTTCGGCAACCAAAATCCTCAATGGGTAACTTTCTGAAAAATTATCAGGCAGTTTATGATTTGCAGTATCGCTGTGCAGCGACTCATGAGTGGCAGAACTTACATGCTTGCCAAGTTCCTTTATAATGTGCTTGTATAAGTTATGCTGTTTTGCAGGTTTGGTTAGTATAGAACAAAACAAACCGGGGTTATCTTTATGGAAAACATAGCTGATGGAGCTTAACAGCATTATAGGTAATTCGGGGTATTTGGCCCGTATTAAGGTTGCCAGTTCAATCCCATCCATAAAGGGCATTTGCATATCGGTAATAACAAGCTTAAAATCATGCTGCTGCTGCGCCAGGATCTCAAGAGCCTGTTCGCCTGATTTGGCTACTACCGGGCTTAGTTGCCACTGCTCCAGCTGAGCCTTTAAAATTCTGCAATTGGTATCATTATCATCAACAACCAAAATTTCGCTCTTTTCAAAACCCTGCATGGTATGGTTTATTTGTACAGGGTCCTGTAGTAAACTTTTTTGCGAATGAATAGAAAACCTGAACGTACTTCCTTTGTCAACTTCACTTTCTACACTGATTTTGCCGCCCATTAATTTTACAAGTTGTTCACTGATAACCAGGCCAAGACCTGTACCTCCGTATTGCCGGGTGGTTGATGAGTCAACCTGCGAAAATGCTTTGAATAGCCGGTGCAGTTTATCGGCAGAAATACCAATGCCGGTATCTTTTATCTCAAAGCCTAATTCGATGTGGTTATCATCCGATATGCTGAGCAAATGCACGGCTACATAAATTTCACCCTTTTTGGTAAATTTGATAGCGTTACTGATTAAATTGATCAGGATCTGGCGAAGCCTTAAACTATCGCCAATAATTTGCGCCGGTACATCATAGTCAATCTGGTAAACCAGGTCCAGCTTCAGGTGGGCGGCTTTTAAGGCAAAAACATCAAAAACTTCTTCAATACAGGTGCGCAGGCTAAAATCCTTTTCCTCCAGCTCCATATTGCCCGATTCTATTTTCGAAAAATCTAAAATATCGTTAATTACCGCCAGCAGATCTTCACCGCAGGTTTGTATGGATTCGGCAAAAGTTCGCTGCTCCTCGTCCAAAGGAGTTTCGGCCAGTAATGATGCCATCCCGATTACCCCATTCATAGGTGTGCGGATCTCATGGCTCATGGTAGCCAAAAATATGCTTTTAGCCTTGTTAGCTTCTTCGGCCTCAAGGGCTAATTTTTTTTCAACTTCTATGGCACGGGCCAGCTGCCCGGTACGTTCTTTTACCTGGCGCTCAAGCTCGGCCTTTTGCTTTAATATAGTACGTGTGCGGATAAGATAAAATGCCGGGCCGCTGATTATAAAAATTAATGCTACAACTAATTTAAACCACCAGGTAAGCCAAAAAGGAGGCTGAATGTTGATGATGATAAATGTGCCTTCGTTATTCCATTTGCAATCATTATTTGATGCCTTAACCCTGAATGTATAACTACCCGGATCAAGGTTGGTATAAGTGGCCGTTCTTTTATTGCCAACATAATTCCAATCTTTATCAAACCCTTCCAGCTTGTAGGCATATTGGTTTTTTTCGGGAATGGTATAATTCAGGGCCGCAAACTCAAATGTAAGTACCGACTGTTTGTAAGATAGGTTTATGGAGTCTGTTTCGCTGATATCTTTTTGAAGCGGGGTGTTTTTAGCCCCGGCGTTTACCTCCTTATTGAAAATCTGCAGCCCGGTAATATAAACAGGAGGGACAAAGTCATTATCTTTTAAACTATCGGGATAAAAAGTACTGAAGCCGTTTACGCCGCCAAAAAACATTTCCCCGTCGGCAGTTTGAAAACAGGAATGGCCTTTAAATTCATCTCCCTGCAATCCGTCAGAAATGTCATAGTTTCTGATGGCTTTTGTTTTGGGATTAAACCGCGAGATCCCCTTGTTGGTGCTTAACCAGAGGTTACCTTTGCGGTCTTTCAAAATCGCATAGATCACATTATTAGGCAAACCCTCTCTTTCGGTGTATATAGTAAATGTTTGGTTATGCTTGTTAAACAGGTTAAGGCCGCCGCCGTTGGTACCTATCCATATATCACCGTTATCGGTTTCGATAATCGACTCGACAGTGTTGTTTGATAAGCTGCGTTTATCCCTCTCATCGTGCGTGTAGTGCGTAAAGCGGCCTGTTTTAGGGTTAAATACATTCAACCCGTTATCATCAGTGCCTATCCACATATTACCCTGTTTATCCTGAAACACTGCTGTAACAATATCACTGCTTATGCTGTTGTTATCTTCCGGGTTGTTCCTGTACCGTGTAAAGAGACCGGTTTTTACGTTATAATGATTAAGGCCCCCTTTCCAGGTACCTAACCATATATTGCCGTCACGGTCTTTATACATATTGTTGATATCTGAAAGGGAGAGGCTACGCGGATTATTTGCCTGGGGCATGTGATGTGTAAAGGCTCCCTTTTTTTTATCAAACAGGTCAAACCCGCCAATATGATAACCAATACCAATAACATCTTTATTTATTGGCACTATGGCCATTACATAATTATTACTTATGGTGTTGCTGTTATTATCACTATGCAGGTAATGAACAAAGGTCTTTTTCTTGCGATTAAATAAATTAAGGCCGCCCCCGTCGGTGCCTATCCAAATATTTTCGTCACTATCATCACCGGAGATGGCCAGCACGTTGTTGTTGCTCAAACTATTCGGGTTGTTGGGGTTTTGACTGTAGGAACTGAATTTATCGCCAAAGCCAGGCAAAAAATCAACACCGCCCGAATAAGTGCCTATCCAGGTATTCCCCGTATCATCTTTATATAAACAATAAACCGAGTTACTGCTCAGGCTGTGATGGTCGTTTGCATCAAATTTGTAGCAAGTAAATTTATTGGCCGGATAATCGAGCACACTTATGCCGCCATTTTCGGTCCCTATCCAAAGCTTCCCGTCGCTGTTTTCGAGTATCGAAAGAATATCGTTATGGCAAATACTGTTGCTGTTATCAGGGTCGTGTTTGAAATTTATAAATGAATTGTTTTTACTGTTATATAATGCCAGGCCTCCTCCATGTGTACCTGCCCAAATATTGCCCTTGCTATCTTTGTATACCGCCTTTATCCAGCTGGCGCCGATGCTGTTTTGATTTGCAGGATCATGAACATAACCAATAAACTTACCACTTTGTGGATTAAAATGGTAAAGCCCGTCATCGGTACCTATCCATAACCAGCCATTATTATCCTCAGTAATCTGGTAAATGAAATCGTTAGCTATACTGTTTGCGTTATTTGCGGCATGTGTAAATCTTTTAAATGAACCATTTGCGGCATTAAACAGATATAAACCTTTGCTGGTGCCCAGCCACATCCTTTTTTTGCTATCCAAAAAAACAGACTGTACAGCAAAAGTTAAATGATTGGAATAGTGGATAAATGTATTTGTGGCCCGGTCAAATCTGTCAAGCCCGCTTTCGGTTCCAATCCATAAATTATGATAACTGTCTTCCGTTATAGCTAATACATAGTTTTCATTGATAGTTGCTTTATTATTCTGGTCGTGCTTATAATGGGTAAACTTATAACCGTCGTATTTATTAAGGCCATCTTCGGTGCCAAACCACATAAAACCACGACTATCTTTAATAATGGTTACTACATGGCTTTGGGAAAGGCCTTCGTTTGTGCTAAGCTGTTTAAACTTAAGGGTGGGTGTTTGCGAATAGGATAATCCAGGAAAAAGCAGGTATAAACACCAGATAAAAAGCGATATTGGCCTCATTATTATTTTGCTGGTAGTTTTATCGTATTTCTAATGCTTCCCAGTGATACGGTATTTATGGAAAATAGTTTCGTATAACCTGTTGTTTTTGCCCATTTAACAGCTATTGTTAACTCAGGAGAAATATTAATTACAACCTACCTATCAGTATCCGGCAGCTGTTTAATCTCTATATTCCTGAAATCGACGGGCTGCCCTTCACTTTGCAGAGCGATAAAGCCGCTGCTTAGTAATTTGCCATCCTGCTTGTATTTAGGATCATAGCCATGTGCCACGCCGCCGCCAATGGTAGGCCTTGAATATTGAAGTACGGTATCGCCGTTGATAATATGGGTAATTAATTTGTTGCCCTGAACAATCAGTTCGCCTTTTACCCACTGGTCACCGTCATAGGTTTTTGAAGTAGAGTTGATACAATGGTCGGGCGAAACCTTTCCTTTATAAACAACATCGGTGCCGGGCGAGCACATATTTCCTGTTGGCCTTGGTTTCCCGTCGCCCAGGCCGCCTAATAACTGCATTTCTATCGATATCGGCCAATCCTGGTCCTTTAGCATAGTTCGGGGATCCTGTGAATGAAACATGACGCCGCTGTTAAGAAGCGTGTAGTCTGGCGCGCCTTTTTGCTGTTTACCAACAAAGCGGTATTCAAACCGCAGGTGATAGTAAGAGAACGGGGTTTTGTAATACAAATGACCAAACTGATCGTTGAAATCGCTGTACTGATCATAGCTAACCCTGATCATGCCATCTTCTACCCGGAAGGTATTGCCATAATTTTCGCCAACCAGGTGATGATTGATCTTTACAAACCAATCGTTAATGTCGGTCCCGTTAAACAGCTTCGTCCAGCCTTTATCGGCATTGCCGGCGTCAGCCAGTTTTTTCGGCCCGGCGCAGCCTAATATGAGGAGGCAGGAAAACATAAAAACGCGTGTTATTTTCATAGGTGGTAAGGTATTATGCTTTTTATAGATAAATTGAATGCTTTTGTTCACTTAACGCTTTGCTAACCGGTATTTCGAAAGTTTGCTCAATATTAATTTTGCTGACCCTCCTTTACCGTAAGTTTTATCTCTTATGCTACGAATTTAAGAAATTCAGGCCATGTTTTATTGCTTTTAATGCTTTGCCTGTTAAGGTACGCTGAGGCCGCTTTTGTTCAAGATCTCTTTTTAGCCAAGTTTTTTTTGCAGCCAGTTACGAACCGGCTCATCATACCATTTCAAAGTAATATACGCCAGGAAAATTGCACCAATCAAAATAGCTAAAGCATAAGGCCAGGCCTGCACTATGGTTACGCCTTTATGATTGCTGATCCATGCTACGTAAAAATAAACCAGCGGATAATGCACCATGTAAAGAGGGTAGGATATATCGCCGAGAAACCTGCATACCCTGCTCTCCGTTTGGGTATGGACCTTACCGCCGGCACCAAGATAAACGATAAGCGGAAAAATGATAATAATGCAAACGGACTCGTAGATCCCGTTCATCCAAAGATGGGCAGCACCGCCGATGCGCGGCATATACATTACTATCGATATTAAAACACTGCACCATAAAAATGCGTGCCTGATGCGGGCTGGTTTAGCAATACGTGAAAGCAACAGGCCGGCAAAGAATGGGTATATGGTGCGGGTAATGCCAACGCGCACCTGTTCCACGTTAAGTGTCCAGCCGCCGCTGACATCTCCATTGGTGATAGCCAGGTGCGCAAGTGCTACAGCTGCAACGCATACTAAAACCGACAATGTAGTTTTTGAAAATTTTCTTATCCAAACCGCATAAAGAATGTTGGCGATGTATTCAAAGAACAATGACCATCCTACGCTGTTAAGAGGATGCATTTCCTGCCAGCCGCGAATATCCAAAGACAGCGGTACTGGTAGGATGGTATAACCGATCAGCATTACCAACAGCATCTTCCAAACCGGTATAGTATGAATGAGCGGCCACAGCGTAGAATCTGTAAAATAAAAACCTATGGCACCCAATGTCATCCCGAGAATTACCATAGGCTGAAGTCGCTCGATACGGCGTTTAAAAAAACTGCCGATTGTCATTTTATGCCAGCGGTCGTCATAAGCATAGCCCATAACGAAACCCGATAGCAGGAAAAAGAAATCGACAGCCAGGTACCCGTGGTTAACTATGATATCCAGATGACCGCTTCCCAATGGTTCGGTTAGGTGAAAGGTAACTACGATAATGGCTGCAACACCGCGTAAGCCATCCAGTATCGGATAATGCGGCTTGGTGATCAGTTTATTATTGTCCATGTATAAGATTAGAGTTGGTCGATATTGGGCCGGATGCTAAAACAGGTGTTGCCGGTGTTCAGCGGGCGTTTTTCTTTCCTGTGCATGTATATGCCGGCAAGACCAATGACTTAAATCGGTTAGATTGGTTCATGAACAGTATATAATTGAAGTCTTATTCAGATCGTAAAAATAAGTGAAAGTGATGCCGGGATATCTTCATATCGTGTCAAAATACACGCATATCGTCTCATTTTCGCATGTTTTGTATCTAAATTCGAGGAATCCCCAATTAAATTGTCACTAAGTTGGATCAGAAAAGCGCGGCAGTTATTGTTAAATGGTGACATTGACCATTACCTGCAAAGTAATCTACAGAATATAGATATAAAAAAAGCCTCACATGTCTGTGAGGCTTTTGCTCCTGAGGCTGGGCTCGAACCAGCGACCCTCTGATTAACAGTCAGATGCTCTAACCGGCTGAGCTACTCAGGAATCTAATCCGGTTTGGAGTGGGGCAAAGGTAAAAACTCATCGGATATTTCACAATTTTTATTAAAAAAAATTTTAATTATTTTTCACAGGCTTTTTTAGCCCCTGATTATGTGCTACTTAAAACCCAAAGACACACTACAGCATTTTTTTAGCGATGGCAATTCTTTCTGCAAAGCCCCTTTTTTTCAGCTGCCAGTTTTCTGAACCAGCTTAAATTATGTTTTCTCCAATGAAAATTGGCATCACAAACCAGCAACAATGAATGATTATCCCTTAATTTTCACAATATTTGCGGCGAAAAAATATAAATATCTTTACATGAGTTTGTTAGTTATTGGCACTGTGGCCTTTGATGCCATTGAAACCCCTTTTGGTAAAACCGATAAAATAGTAGGCGGCTCTGCAACCTTTGCAAGTTTGGGTGCTTCTTACTTTTATGATAAAATAAAAATCGTTGCGGTTGTTGGCGATGATTTCCCGCAGCACGAGATTGAGGACCTTCAAAAGCACAACGTTAATACTGAAGGCCTGCAGATAAAACAGGGCGAAAAATCATTTTTCTGGAGCGGGCGTTACCATAACGACATGAACAGCCGCGATACTCTGGTAACTGAGCTTAATGTATTGGAAGCTTTCGATCCCATTATCCCTGATAGTTACCAGGATTGCGAATACCTGATGCTGGGCAACCTTTCTCCGCAGGTACAGCAAACAGTTATAGCGCGCCTTAAAAACCGCCCTAAGCTTATTGTAATGGACACCATGAACTTTTGGATGGATATTGCCCTTGATGAGCTTTTAAAAACCATCCAGCTGGTGGATGTGCTAACCATTAACGATGCCGAAGCCCGCCAGTTATCCGGCGAGTTTTCACTGGTTAAAGCTGCCCGCAAAATATTAACCATGGGCCCTAAATACATCATCATTAAAAAAGGTGAGCACGGTGCATTGCTGTTCCATGAAGATAAGATTTTTAGTGCCCCCGCCCTTCCATTGGCCGAAGTATTTGATCCTACTGGCGCTGGCGATACTTTTGCAGGCGGCTTTATTGGCTACATGGCTAAAGTAGGCACCGTTAATTTCAACAACATGAAAAACGCCATCATTTTTGGTTCGGCCCTGGCCTCATTCTGTGTTGAAAAATTTGGTTCAGAAAGATTAAGAAACCTTAGCGAAGAGGAAATAGCCGCCCGGATCCAGGAATTTGTAGGCTTATCTAAATTTGAATTGTAAGATAGCTGTTTAAAAACATTAATTTTTTAATGTAGAGACACATCACATGCGTCTCCCGTTTGCAATTCAAGATGTATAGTAACGCTCTAAAAAGCAGCTTGCCCTATGAGAGACGCATGTGATGCGTCTCTACAAAAAAGAACTTTTATAAAGCATTTTAGGGTATGTTCAGAAGAATCTCTAAAATACAAAAAAATAAACCCTCTATATGTTTTACATACAGAGGGTTTACAAATAATATAATTGTAAATCAATAACTACAGGCAGAATAACCGGGTTCCCTATCCTTTCAACACTTCCCTGCTAATCACTATCTTCTGGATCTCACTGGTGCCTTCGCCTATAGTGCAAAGTTTGGCATCACGATAAAACTTCTCAACAGGGAAATCCTTGGTATAACCATATCCACCGAAGATCTGAACAGCCTCGGTGGCTGTGCGAACCGCCGTTTCTGAGGCAAAATATTTGGCCATGGCCGATTGTTTTGTTACCGGCAGGTGGCGGTTTTTCAGATCGGCAGCCTGCATGATCAGCAGTTCGGCTGCTTCAATTTCGGTAGCCATATTGGCCAGCTTAAATGCTATCCCCTGGAAATTACCAATAGGCTGTCCAAACTGGCGACGTTCTTTGGCGTAAGCAACCGCCGCTTCAAAAGCACCTTTTGCAATCCCTAACGAAAGCGCCGCTATCGAGATCCGGCCGCCGTCTAACACTTTCATGGCCTGTTTAAAGCCTTCTCCCTCAACACCCAGCAAATTTTCCTTTGGCACACGGCAGTTATCAAAAATAAGCTCCGTGGTTTCTGAAGCACGCATACCCAGCTTGTTTTCCTTTTTACCATGGGTAAAACCCGGCGTACCTTTTTCAATCACCAGCGCTGAGATCCCATGCGAATCGCCCTTGTTGCCTGTACGCACCATCACTACCGCCACATCGCCCGATTTACCATGGGTTATCCAGTTTTTTGAGCCGTTCACTACATAATGGTCGCCATCCAAAACGGCGGTGGTGTTCATACCCAGCGCGTCCGAACCGGTGTTGGCCTCGGTTAATCCCCAGGCACCAAGCCATTCGGCAGTGGCCAGTTTGGGCAGCCATTTAAGCTTTTGCTCTTCATTGCCAAAGGCAAGGATATGCCCCGTACAAAGCGAATTATGGGCGGCAACCGATAAACCTATAGCGCCGCAAACTTTGGCTATTTCACTGATCACGGTTACATATTCAAAATAGCCGAAACCGGAGCCGCCATATTGTTCGGGCACAAAAACGCCCATCATACCAAGCTCGCCCAATTGTTTAAATAAGTCGATAGGGAAAACCTGGGCTTCGTCCCATTCCATTACATGAGGTTTTATATAACGTTCGGCAAAGTCTTTGGCCATCTGGCCAACCATTTGCTGATTTTCGTTCATTGCAAAATCATACCCACCTGTTGAGGGGGTATCGGTTAACAAAGTATCCATACATTTATAATTGGTTACTACAAAATAACGCATAAAAAACGAGATTGGTTTGCCCCTAAAATCCTGCAAATCAAGAACAATTTGGTATTGGGTATGAATTATAGGTTTAGTTAAAACAGAGTGGTTTTAGGGAGAGGAAACTGATGAAAAATATTTTTCAGGAATTGTGGAAGACACACAAAGATAACAACCCATCGGGGCTAACCGCTACCAACTTTACCGATTAAAAAAGGTCAGCTCAGGCACGTGCCGGGCCGTTAAAAACGAAAAAGGGGCACCCCTGCCCCTTAATCTATTAACTAACCTTATGAAGAATGAATTGTATAAAAATGCTGATTAATTTGCAGTGCCGTTTTTCACGTCGATCTTAAACGGAGTGGGCTCAGGAAGCCAAAGCTTACCATCTCCGATCTGAACAGGCATCCATAAATACCGGGAATCCCATTGTTCTTTCGGCTTCCAGATATCCCCCAGGAACAATACTGTCGTATCCTTCTTCCCGCTAACTTTGAGCAATAAGGTAGATTGCGAACCATATGTGTTTTTTTCCTTCGGCGCTATGTCTTTAAACTCCGACCACGGACCTTCCAGGGTTTTTGCTGTTGCATACCGGTTAGGATTGGGCTTCCAGCCGGTAAGCGCGGAGCCTATGGCGTAATAAAGGCCATTATAATGCACTATAGCCCCCCCTTCCATATGCTCGGCTATCAGGCACATTTCCCGGTCAATGCTGAGGCAATCATCCGAAAGCCGGACGATATGAAACCCAAGCGGACGGTCTTCGAAAACAAGATATGGCGTACCATCATCATCTATAAACTGGCCAATGTCCCGGCTTTCATGCTCCAGGGGCCTGAAGCTTTTCAGGTATTTAAAATCACCATCAGGGCGGTCGCTTACGGCGATGCCAACCCGGGCAAACTTATAAGTTGCATTGTCAAGATGGAAATACATGACATATTGCCGGCTCTTTTTGCTGTAGAAAACTTTGGGCCTTTCCAGGACCCAGCGCTGCCCCAGGTTTTCGGGATCGGTCATCTGAACAACATCACCTTTGAATGTCCAGTTCGTCAGGTCTTTTGACGCATAACAGCTAACATAACGTTTGTTTGAATCCAGTCCCCGACGTCTTTCTTCTCCGTACCAATAGTATGTGTTCTTTATTTTTATAATCCCTCCGCCATGCGCCTGGATATGTTCTCCCCGGTTATCGGGCCAAACTTCTCCGGGATTTATGATTTTTTGATGCTGTGCATATACCTGGCCTGTAATCAGCAAAGTCATGACAGCCATGGTTATTCTTTTTAAAAGTATTTTTTTAATCATTCGGTGTTTTTTGAAGGTCAGGAAATCTTATATAATGTTTTTATGAAAGCACCAGTTCGGTTGTGGCTATCTTACTGCCTTCAGAAAGTTTAATACGCAGTTGATTGATGCCCCTGTGTACATGATTAACTACCGACTGATATTGTAACCCCGTTACTTCAGCAATCTGATCGTAATTCCAATTATCAAAATATCTTAAAAAGATCATCTCCTTTTGGCGCTTTGGCAAGGTATTCAAGGCAAGGGCGAGCATGTGCTCCACTTCTCTCCCGGTTTCTTCCAAAACAAGCACATCTTCCCTCGAAAAAACAATATCGATATCATGGCTTGCTGATAAGCCTACAAACTCGGGCCGCGAGGCCTTTAAAAAATTAATGGCAAGTGACCGTGCCGATTTAAAGAAATAGTATTTAACATTTTTAATAGGCCCAAATGTTATCCTCCGCTCCCACATTTTTATAAACAGTTCCTGTAAAACATCCTGGGCTGCATCCTCATCTTTAATAATTTTATAGAGGTAGAAATACAAACCGGAATACAGTTCGTCATGTATCCTGCCAAAAGATTTGACATTTCCGTGGAGGGCTTCTTCCCACCATGTAGTTAGCTGGTTACAATTGTTCATATTGGCTTTAAAAACTGGTTTCTCTTTCAATTGGTCGTTACCGACTTTAGGAACCTAAGCTGAAAACCGATTTACATAATCGATTAAGTAAGTTTGCCTGTGGTTCTAATAACTGGTTTATATAAGCTAATATGAATAGATTTTATTCGGCAGATGGGACTCAAATTGGTCATTTATGCGGTATAAATTCGGCAATTTATCAATTTACTCAATTGATTAAGCAATGGAGAGAATATACATAAATAACTTAATATCAGTTAATTATATTTTTATTTTTCTTAAATACAGGTCTTTTTTGCTTAAGAAAGTCTGATGGGTTAGCGCCGAACAGTTTAAAAAACTGATCGCGGAAGTATTTAATGCTGTTAAAGCCTGTTTCAATGGCTACTTCATTAACATTCATATCCGACTGGATCAATAGCTCAGCCGCCTTTCTGAGGCGTATGTAGCGGATGAAGCTATTAACGGTATGACCCGACAGCGATTTAATTTTGCGGTAAAGATTTGAATGGCTCATGCCGATCTCTGAAGCCAGTATTTTGATGTTGAAGTTTTCGTCGGTAATATGCTGCTCAACAATTTCGATACATTTTTCCAGGAAGTTTTTATACTCATCCGAAATAGTGAAGTTAACCGATTTCAGGGTAATGGTATTATAAAAATAGCTTTGAAGGTTACTCCTGTTTTGCAGCAGATTGGCAATGCGCGCAACCAGTACATCTTTATCAAAAGGTTTGGAAATATAGTCATCGGCGCCGCTTTCCAGTCCTTTGATCTTATTTTCGGCAGATGAGCTGGCCGTTAGTAAAATCATCGGGATATAGCTCAATTGCTGGTCCTGCTTAATGGTTGAGCAAAGTTCAATGCCATTTAAACCAGGCATCATTACATCACAGATAATAAGATCGGGCTGCTTTTCTTTCGCTTTCTGTAAACCGGTCAAACCATTATCTGCCTCGTAAACCCTGTAACGGCTTTCAAGAATGGAACAAATGTACGACCTGATCTCGCTGTCATCATCAATAACCAGGATCCTTTGCTTGTCGGTAAAAATCTTATCAGCTTCAAAATCAATATCATTAATTTGGCCGGCTTCAGCTATTGCCGGCTGGTCTTCAACCATTTCACTAAGCAAAGGCGATAAATCAGCGGCATCGGCTGCCGCTGCCACATCCGGCGAATAATGAGCTTTACCCTTTAACAGGGTTAAACAAAAATCAGAGCCGTTACCCGGCGCACTTTCAAACGTTAATGAACCGCCGTGATCTATCGTAAACTGGCGGGCCAGGAATAAACCGATCCCAAAGCCCCCTTTTGCCGCCTGGCCGTGTGTATTTGACCTGTAAAATTTTTCGAAGATATGCTTACCCGCTTCCGGAGATATTCCCGGGCCATTATCAATCACATTGATCACCACCTCGCCCGGCCCCGATTGCAGGCCAACACACACGGCTTTCCCGGCCGGAGTATATTTAATAGCATTGGATATGAGGTTAAACAGGATAATCTCAATCTTTTCCCTGTCTCCGTATATCAGTACCGTCTCTTCCGGCACGTTTAATTCAAAACTGATACCCGAAAGCCTGGCCTGCTGCACAAAACATAAAAATACTTCCCGGCAAACAAGGGTAATGTCCATTGGCGCAATTTGCAGGATCCCAGCGCCCGAATCGGCCTTACGAAACAGCAGCAGCTGATCAACAAGGCTTAACAGGCGCCTTGAATTACGATAAACAATATTAAGTTCCGCACGGTTCTCAGGGCCAATTTTGGCGAGCAAATCCCTTAAGGGGTTGATGATGAGCGAAAGGGGCGTACGAAACTCATGAGAAACGCCCGTGAAAAACTCTACGCGCCGGTCATTCAATTCGCGTTCCTTTTCCTGCAGGTCGCGCTGGTGTGCAGCGGCGGCATTGGCCAGTTGTACCTCATATTTAAGCCGCGTTTCCCTGAACCTATAACGCAGGTACCAGTAAACAACCCCCGCAAGCAACATCGCGTAAATGAGGTAAGCCCAGATGGTACGATACCAGGGCGGCAAAATAATGATATGAAGATGAATTTCACGGCTGATCCATTGCCCTTCGGCATTGGTACAGTTAATTTTTAATGTATACGTACCGGGTGCTAAACGGGTATAAAGCGCGTTACGCTGCCGCCCTGCATAAACCCATCCCCTGTCCCAGCCCTGAAGCATATAACGGTAACCGATCCTATCCTGCGCGGTAAATTCGATAGCTGCGAAACTAACGGCTATTGATGCCTGATCGTAAGGAATCTCTAACGACCGGATAACATTCCCGGCATTCGTCTTCACATAGTCCGGATAAGTACTTATGGGCTTATTGTTAATTTTAATATCAGTTATAACAATGTTGGGGATATCATGCAGGGGCAGGATTGCCTGCGGATGAAACATCGTGACACCATTGATCCCCCCAAACGCAAGCTGACCATTGTTTAGCCTTAAGCCCGCGTTAAAGTTAAACTCATTGCTCGCCAGGCCATCGCTTTCAAAAAAATTGGTAAAACTAACGGCTTTGGGATCAAATCGGCAAAGTCCGTTGTAAGTGCTTAGCCACAAACGCTTTTGCGCGTCTTCCAAAATGGCCAGTACCGTATTATTACTAAGTCCGTTACTGGTGGTATAGTGACGAATTATTTTTTTCTTAGATGCTGAAAAATACAACAAACCGGCCTCTGTGCCTAACCACATGTCGCCGTTATCTGCTTTCTGCATTGACCTTACCGCTTTGCCTACCGGATAAAACTTATGTGCGTTGCTTTTTTGATCAATCTTATAAACACCTTCGAAATTTCCTGCCCAAAGGTTTCCAAAATGATCTTCGCCCATTGACAGGATGTTGGTCAGTGCCGCATCATACAACCTGAATTGGTTGTTGTGCTTATCATATAGAAACAGCCCGTCCTGTAAGCCGCTGGCCCAAAGATTTCCAGCATGGTCCAGGTACAGGCACCAGAACACTATCCGGCTGGCAACTCCCTGCCTGTCTATACCCCGAAATGTAGTGAATGTATTGGAACCCGGCTGGTACAGGTTAATACCGCCTCCATAAGTGGCAATCCAGGTCCTCCCTTCCCTATCCCCGGCAATACTGGTTACAAAATTTGAGCTTAGGGTTCCCGGCTGTGAAGCATCATGGCGAAAATTGGTGAAGTGATGCGCCTGCCGGTCCCAAATACTCAATCCGCCGCCGTCGGTACCTATCCACAGCCTGCCATCGGGGGCTTCATATAACGATTTAACAAAGTTACTGATAAGGCTATTGGCGTTCAGGTCATTATGCCTGATATTTACAAATCGTTCTTTCACCTCATCAATAACATTTACTCCGCCCCGTAATGTACCGATCCACTTTCTGCCTTCGCGGTCTAAAAACAAAGCATAAACAGCACCACTTGAAAGTGAGTGCTCATCACTTCCCGCAGGCAGATAGCTGATCTTGTCGCGTCTGCTATCCAGGATCTGGATCCCGCCGCCATCAGTACTCACCCAAAGTGTACTATCGGGCATGACTTGCAGGCTCGTTATCCTGCCCGATTTGAAAGGCCCGTTAAACTCATCAAAAAGACGGTCATATTGCCCTGTTTTGAAATCATAATGGTGCAGGCCCTGGGTTGTGCCTACCCATAAACCATTGCCCTCCGGATAAATACAGGTAGCGCCGGTAACCGAAGGGTTCAATAACTTCAGACTACCGTGTGCGGCATCGTATTTAAAAAGGCCGGCGGCGCTGATCAGCGCATAGATCTCGTCGCCAGGCCCAACATACAACGCGTTAACGCTATAACCCTGTACAGCTTTTCCGTTTTCATAGTATGGTATAACATGGCCGGTTCGTTTGCCCTTATCCATAACAATAAGGCCGTTGGAAAGGGAGGCAATGAAAATACGCCCGGAGTGGTCCGTTTTGATATCCCTGATAAAGGATGTCACGGGTGTTTCTTTGCCGGCCAAAATTGCATACGCCGGAGAAAACTCTTCTGTTACCGGGTTTAAGATACTTATGCCCTGGCGCGTACCTACCCATAAATTATTGGCCGCATCCTCTGCAATACAATTAATAAAATTATGAATAATTGATTGTTGCTTTTCGGGCTGATTGCGGTAAATACGGAAGTCATATCCGTTAAAACGGTTCAGGCCATCATAAGTGCCAAACCACATATAGCCCGAATGATCCTGGAAAATGCACCGTACTTCGCTGTTGGAAAGCCCGTCTTTGAGGCCAAGCCGCTGAATATTGGGCAAAGCAAGCGCTGCGGCATTGCTGTTTAAAATCAGTGCTCCTAAAATAATTACACAGCACCAACGTGCGGCTGCTTTAAAAGGCCGCATACAGGAGGATGCCGGTTGTTGAATACTGCTCAATTTGAATATAAGTGCGCGAAACATTTGGTTTGTGTTTCAAAAACTGTCCCGTCAGGTTAAACATTACTCCTGGCGCTTCTTTTTAGGTTCCTGATTTATTTTCTGAACAATTGAATTCCAGCTTTTTTTGATCGTTTGTTCGTCTGCTTTCGGATTCTTTATCTGAAATAGCTCTAAGGGTTCCGCTTCGTTTCGCTTTTTTTTCATAAATCGATACACTATCATGTCTGCACCCTGTTACATTTACTCAAAACAAAAATATAATTATCTGACAAATAAAGAACAAGGATTATATCCGTGCCCCAACCGATCATTTTCCTCAATATTCCCTGCTGTTTATCCTTAACAAAAAGGGCTTCCTTTCAGAAGCCTTATTATAACCAACTTAACTAAACCGAACGGTTTATTAGGGGAGAGTTACAACAAAGACAATCCCAAACAGGTTTGATACTCATTTTTTTATTTTTTTTATTTCGGATAAATTACACTGGTAACCTTGCGGATGAATCCCTTATGATCAGTTTGGTTTTCAATAAAATATTTTGCGAATCGATCATGTGGTTATCCTGAAGCTCTTCCAATAAAATTTTGGTAACCCTGAGGCCGATCTCTTTAATTGGCTGGGCTACAGCGGTTATGGCCGGGTTAAAAAGGGCAAAATTGTTAATATCATCAAATACAGCAACACCGATGTCCCTGGTAATTATCAGTCCTGATTCTTTGAGGGCCTGCAGGCCGCTCAAGGCGAGATAGTTGGTTGCAAAAAAAATGGCATCTATATCCTTTTTACTTTTCAGGAGGCTTTTAAGGTTCTGGACGGTTTTGTGTGGATCTTCATTATAGATAATTTCTTTTAGGATAGATGGTAGCCCGTGTTTTTGGAGGGCCGCGTGGTAACCGTTAACACGTTCATTCATTTGGTCCTGCCCGGCCGCAAGGGTAACCATGGCAATGTTACAGAAGCCGTTATCTATCAAATGCAAAACAGCGGCCTCACTGCCGCGAAAGTTATCGACAAGTACTTTAGAACATTGCAGATCAGGCGAAGCGCGGTCGAACACCACTACCGGGTAACCTTCCTTTACAAGCTGGTTAATATCATCTTCCAAACCTGCAGTAGGCGCCACGATGTACCCATCCACCTGGTAATTTTTAAAGGTTTGCAGCAGGTCACGGGCGATAACGGTCGAATTTTCAGAGCTGCCATAAATAACGCGGTAACCTTCTTTATAAATATGCTCTTCCACAACCCTGGCGATGGCCGAAAAAAAAGGATCGCTTATATCTTCCACAATCATGCCCACCGTTTTACTTTTTCCTGTCCGCAGGCTGGCTGCCAGCCGGTTGGGCCGGTAACCTACCTTTTCAACAAACCTCAGTATTTTATTTTCCAGCGCCACGCTGATACCATATTGCCTCGCCTTGCCATTAAGAACATAGGAAACAGATGCTTCTGACACTTTTAACGCGGCAGCAATATCTTTCAAAGCCAATTTTTTCTTCATTTCGCCCAAAGCAGGATCCTCCTTAAGTCAAACTAATACAATCGTTAATAATACCACACAACAAAAGCCCCGCCCCCTATTTTATTTGAGGTCTTATGATAACGGCCTGGCCCCCTTTTGCATCCAGGTCAACAACAAAAGCATCATTGTGCCTGAGCTCAATCTTTTTTACCTGTATGCCGCCCTGTCCGTCATCGCCATAAACAGTAGCGGTGTATACCTGATTTTTTTCCAGGAAATCGAGCTTGAAGTTTGCTCCCCATTTCTGAAGGCCAGCAGCGCTGCCCAGGTACCAGGTACGGCCTTTACGGCGTGCTACGGTAATGCCTTCGCCTATCTCTCCCTGTACATATTTGCTTTCGTCCCATACAGTGGGCACATATTTAAAAAATTCAATGTCTGCCTCATCCTTATAATCCGGCGACCGACCGTACCAGAAAATTGCCTGCAACGGGTCAAAGTATACAATGGTTAGGGCCATTTGCTGGGCTTTGCTCACCCGGATATTTTTACTGTAATCATTCACCTTGTTGGGGTAGCAAAAGGTAAAATCGGCAGGGCCGGCCAGGTAACGCGTAAATGGCAATACGGTATTATGGAAAGCATCAGGACTGTTTTCATCGCCCCTGATCCCTTCCTGGCTCAGCACACACGGGTACCGGCGGCTTAAACCTGTGGGTTTATAATGATCATGTACGTTGAGTATCATGCCATAATCATTTACTTTTTTCATGGCCGAATCAAGCCAGGCAAGGCCTTTCTTTGTGCCGCCATCCACAAAGCCAAACTTTAGCCCGCTAACCCCCCACTTTTTATAAAGCGGCAATATGGTATCTATCTTAGCTTTGAGCCCCACATAATTTACGTATAAAATAACGCCGATGCCTTTTTGCCGGGCATGGGCAATGATATCCGGCAAGTGGAAATCAGGTAAGTATCTGGTAGGATCAGAGGTAGTTCGAAATTCGGCACCGTACCAGCCTGCATCAACCAAAATGTATTGAAAGTTCATTTTTTGAGCAAAATCAATTCCATCAAGGGCGCCCTGCGTATTGATAGGTACCCTGAAAACCTTTCCGGGCTTTACATAATCGGGCACCTCATTACTAAGTGGTTTAACCAGTTTAAGATTAAGCTGACTAAAAGCGTGCAAACCTATGGCAGTACTACTGCAACTAACGGTTCGCCAGGGAGTAATGAGACTATCGGTGAACCGGATCAACGAATCCTTCCGAACCGATTGAACGCGGTGGTCGCGGTAAATAGTATCCGTATAAAATTGTAACGACAGGCTATTGGAGCGGCTGCCGTGAACCAATACGCATTTGGTATAATTGCGGTTATCGGCTTCGCCGATACTTATATATGACTGTGCGGCTGTAAGCGTTGAAGGAAGGTCACTGGTACCCGGCAATGAATCGACCATAACCGGCCGGAAAACAGATTCTTCGTGATACTGGTAAATGCGATAGCTTGTTGCAAGGTTAAACTCCGTTAGTTCCGATTTAAGTTGTACAATGCTATCACCAAGCTGCTTACAGACATACCTAAACGCCAGGCTTCCATCATATACCCTTACGATAATATCATAATTACCTCTGCCAGAGGTGCAATGAAGTGTGAGCTCGTTACAATGATTTACCAGGCTGGCATCTTCTCCCAGTGGCCACAAAAACTTTTCATTGATTTCTTTTTTGGCCGACCCCTTTAATGTAATACCCTGAACTAATGAAGAACCGTTAGTTTCGATCCCCAAACGCGACCAGTTAACAATTAACCGTGTGTTGAAAATTAACCGATAATACAGTTGCCCTTGCTCATCCAGTGAAAATTGCGCCCGCGTACGGTTATCTGGTGAATAAAGCAGTGCAACAACCTTTTGCTTTGCGGACACAGTATTATTGCAAAAGGGAGAAAGGGCTATAAAAAAGGCAAAAAAAAGGTATTTATTCTTCATTGTTTAGGATACGGGGCAACAACAGTAATAAGGACAAGCAATGCTCTTAAATATACTCAAAGAGATTAGTGATTTAGTTCAAATTGTTCAGGGTATTTCATTAGGGCACATTATCTCCGGCAAATGCAGTTATTTTTTCGATATAGTTTTTTTATTGAGTATGAGAATCCGCCTTTATTGTCTTCCTCTATACACTATAAAAACTTCTATGAACAAATTCCTGGCACTGACATGTGCAGTCGTATTTTTATTAAAAACAGTCAAGGCAGAAATCATAACTTATAAAGCACCCGAAAGTAACTTAGTTAATCATACCATTAAAGTAGATGTGCGGCAGGGCACAGGCAACTGGCAGCCCGTAGATGTATATACCGCCGATGTCGCGGCTCGTTTTGACGCGCAGCGTATTATTAAAAAAACCGCTTTTACTTACTTTGATTGTTCTGGTTCGGTAAAGCTTCGGGTTAAGCTAAACCAGGGGAATATCAAAGAAGTAAGGATCAGACCTACGGCATATGGCATCAAGCCCGAGGTTAAAGGCAACGTTGTGGAATTTGAATTAAGCGCTTCGCAATATGTTTCGTTAGAGGTAAACGGCAACATTTTTGAAAACCTGCAAATTTTTGCTAATCCTATAGAAAGCAGCCATCCCACAAAAGCTGATGCGCAAACACTTTATTTCGGCCCGGGCATCCATAAAATCGGCCGGATGGTGATCCCCTCGGGTAAAACCGTGTATGTGGCCGGCGGCGCTATTGTTGAAGGTTCATTTGTTATAGATCATGCAGAGAATGTCAGGATCTGCGGCCGCGGAATCCTTACACAGCACCCGGTACAGGGCGACAGCGTTAACCCCCCAAATACTACGGGAACATTCTCGAAATTCAGGAACGATCATTTGATCATCCAGAACAGCAATAACATCAGTGTTGACGGCATTATTGAGCTCCCAACGGGCTATTCTATTTTGATAGGCGAATCAAAGCATGTGAAAATAAGCAATTTCAAAGCTTTCAGTGCAACCGGTAATGCCGATGGTATCGACATCTTTTGCAGTCAGGATATTAAGCTTGATCATATATACATGCGAAACTCTGACGATTGTATCGCTATTTACGGTCACCGTTGGAATTATTATGGCAATACCTCCGATATTACAGTTAACAACGCCATTTTGTGGGCAGATGTAGCCCACCCGCTGCTGATAGGCACGCATGGGGATACCGACCACCCGGACACTTTACAGAATATCCGCGTTCAAAACATGACGGTACTTGACCATAACGAAAACCAGCTTGATTACCAGGGCTGCATATCACTTAATGCCGGCGACAGCAACCTGATCAGGAACGCCAGTTTTGAAAACGTGGAGATTGAGGATATCCGCAAGGGGCAACTGTTTAATTTAAGAGTGATGTACAACCGAAAATATAACACCTCTCCCGGGCTGGGGATCGAGAACATACTGTTCAGGAATGTTAATTATAACGGGAAGCGGGCTGATATGTCTGTTATAGCCGGCTACGATGACAAACGCGGCATCAGGAACGTTATATTTGAAAACCTGAAGATAAACGGCACCCTGATATTCGATAAGATGCCGGGCAAACCCAGCTTTTATAAAACAAGCGATATGGCTAACATATTTGTGGGTGAACATGTGGACGGGGTCCAGTTTCTGCGCAAGGATTAAGGGTAAGATTGACTACCTGTCCTTGTGTGCAATCTTTTATATCTCCACTAATATTTTTAAGGTATTAAATTGTGCGATTCCCTTCTTGGGAAACTACTGTTGTGTACACTTCTTTTCAACTAAAAGAAAATGTCATTTCAATAGAGCTGTGGAGGCCTGAGCGAGCGAGCAAAGGAGATCTTATACGATATGCCAAGTAACGTGAAAAGCTCGCGGACATGGTGTAGAAGATTTCTCCTCCCCCAACACACTTTCCCGACGCTACGTTGGTCGAAATGACATCGTTTTTCAATTGATAATAAATCATTGAAGGAGTGTACAGACAATAGCTCAAGAAAGGAATTGAAAGAATCTTTAATTACTTCTACAATACTTACCCATACACAAAACAGCTTATTCCAAGCGCTTTAACGTCATAAAAATTTCAAAAAACATCACGTTGCTGTGAGTATCATTTACAGCAGTCATTGTCTTTGGTGTGTCCGATTATAAAACTGTTTTGTTCCACGCCCTTACACGACTTCCAAACATACCGGAACGGCAGTAAATATGTTTACCTAAACAATTAAACCATGAAAAAACTTTTTACGCTTTGTAATTATTTGACAGGTACGCACCGGCAGATAAGGCTGCTGTTGTTTTCGCTGTCGATGTTTGTCACGATGGGTGTATGCGCCCAACCTTTTGTCCATCCTGGCGTGGCCTTTAACCGGGCCGATTTGGATCAATTGAAAGCCAACATTAGCCGCGAACCATGGCTATCCGGTTATAACGCATTTAAAAACGATTCGCATTCGCAATTAGGTTATGGGCAAAAGGGGCCTTTTGCAACAGTTACAAGAGCGCCCAACCTCAACAACAGCGCCTGGATTGAAGACATGCAGGCCGTTCACAACCTGGCCTGGATGTGGTGGTTTACGGGCGACTCTACTTATGCCCGCAAAGCTACCAATATGTTGGATGCCTGGGCAGTAACCAATACTACCTGGGGCGGCGGAGAATCCATGCTGGATATTGGCGATTATGCCCAGTATTGGGGCGTAGGTGCTGAAATCCTTCGTTGTACCTTTCCCGGTTGGACCGCAGCCAACACACAGCACGTAAAAAATTATTTTGCTAATGTTTTATTCCCTACTTCCTGGGTACCAAGCCCCTTGCGCGACGCGAATAAAGGGGCTCTTCAGTTAAAAATTGCCCTTGCCGCCTCGGTTTTTTGCGATGATGCAACCCGGTTTAACCAGGCGGTGGAAGTGTACCGGATGGATGCCGGAGGTGGGATGCGCAATTCATTGCCCGGTGGTGAAGTTGGAGATTCGGGCCGGGACGACCATTGGCGTGTGCAGGCAGCAGCACTGGCCTGGGGCGCGGAAGTTGCCTACAAGCAAGGTGCAGATATGTTTGCAGAATTGGATAACCGGGTATTGGCTATCGGTGAGTTGTATCATAAATACGCTTTTGACGGAGCAACAATGACCTTTATCCCGTTGGGGGGCTATGCAAGTTATTGGACCGGCTGGGGAATTCAGCCCGGAGCCAGGACCGGCGATATGACTAATCTTATTTACAGCGCTTATGCTGTACGCAAGGGAATACCTACCCCTAATACCGACAGGATGAGGGCCGCGTTAATGCAGCCCGGTGCCACCAATTATTCTCCGGCCGGCGGTAATTTCTTATATCTGAAATCATCAGACACATCTACCGCGGTTAAGTTGCCCCAGGTATACTATCCTGCTGATCATGTGCAGCCGGTGAGCAACCTTACCAATATTGATATCGGTAATACCGGGTTGGCGGGCAGCGCTGCCTACAATAACGGGGTTTGGACACTTCAAGGCGCCGGAACCTCCACCAGTAATGCTTTTAGCTTTAATTTTAAGAAAATTAGCGGCGATGCCGGCCTGGTAGTAAAAGTTGAGAATATGTCGTTAAATACCGGTGGTTGCGGGGTCATGTTACGCCAATCGTTGGCGCCCGGTTCGGCTTTTTATGATATTTTCCTTAAAGCGACAGGCGGTGCCGGAAACCATTACCAACCCAAAGCCCCCTGGTGGTTAAAAATTGAGCGCGTAGGCACCCGCATATTTACATACCATTCGCAGGATGGCATCAGTTGGACCAATCTTGGTTGCTGGTATTCTGCAACAGGTTTTCCCACTGATTTGTATGCCGGATTTTATACCCTTTCCAGTAATAACTCGGCGCTAAATACGGCCACGTTCAGTAATGTGGCTTATAGTCAATCCGCACCTGCCGGATCTCCGGAGATTAGCAGTGCTACCACAGCTACAGCTACCAATGGTGCGCCTTTCAGTTATAACATCATAGCCAGTGCTAATCCATCTTCTTACAGTGCCAGCGGCCTGCCGGCAGGGCTTAGCATTGATGCGGCTACCGGTATCATCTCGGGCACACCTACCGCGTTAGGGCAAAGTGAAATTACGATAGCCGCCACTAATGCCAGCGGCACCGGTACGGCAACCCTCATGCTGAATGTGGTCAATAACCAGGCACCGGCAGCACCGGCTTCGGCTGCGGCAGCTGTTGTTAATTCTACACAAATTAATATTACCTGGGTAGCTTCAGCCAATGCTACCAGCTATTCGGTAAAACGGTCGTCGTCATCCACCGGGCCGTTTACCACAATACAATCAGGTATAACCAACACATCATATATAGATGCCAGCCCTGTACCCGAGGTAAACAATTATTATGTTGTGACCGCGCTTGCCGGAACATTGGAAAGCGGAAACTCGAATGTTATTTTCTCATCCGTACCACCGGCTGCCCCGGCGCAGCCTGCGGCTGTTAATAAAAACAAGGAGGTTGACTTGAGCTGGAATGCAGCAGCAGGGGCGGCTACTTATAATGTAAAACGCGCTACCATAAGCGGCGGTCCTTATACTACCGTAGCCAATGTTTCAACTACGGTATACGCGGATCTGAATGTAAGCAACGGAAGCCCATACTATTATGTTGTTTCATCTGTTGGCCAAACCAAAGAAAGCTCCAATTCGGCCGAAACATTTGGCGTACCCGGCTCAAGCACTTCAACATGGAGCCAGCAGCCCGAGTCCGACTCGCTTACCCTGGCCAGCAACTGGCAGGAAAACGCGACACCTGTTAATCCAGCCATTATTACTTTTCAAAACAGTGCAGATACCGTACTTACCAACGACATCCCAAACCTTGTAGCCTCGAGAATTCAGTTTAATGCAAACGCCGGCAGCTATACCATTGACGGCGCAGCAATTCATTTGCGAAATGACCTGGTTAATAACAGTTCTGGCTACCAAACCCTGAAGATGCCTGTAACACTCGATACATTACTTAATGTAAACACCCCCAATGTGAGCGGCACTGTAGCATTAACCGGGCAAATAACAGGCACAGGCAGCCTGCTCAAGAACGGTATCGGGTTCCTGTATGCAGGGGGCAACAACACCTACTCCGGCGGTACTATCCTCAACGGAAACGGGCAAAGCTGGCCGCCGGTTTATGGCATGGAAGTATCGGGAACAAGTACGGGAGCGCCTTCCGCCCCTACATCAGGCCCGCTCGGCACCGGAAAGATCACCATGAACGGCGGCGCGCTTTTTTCGGCCAACGGCGATGCTACCTTGTACAACGATATTGAAATAGCTGCCGGAAAAACCAGTTATTTTTACCAAACCAGCAACGCATTGAACCTTTACGGGCGGCTTACCGGCAGCGGAACAATTATTCAGGATGGTAACGTATATGCCGGTTTACATTTGTTTGCCGATAACAGCAGCTTCACCGGGTACTTTGTATCCAAATTACGCAGCGGCAACTCACGTACCCGCTTTGAAGTACCCCAGTCAGGCAGCGCGAATGCTTCATGGAACCTTGACGCCAACGGTAATGATTGCCAGGGCATTATGTTCCCTACCGGCACTATCAGTTTTGGTGCGTTAAGCGGCCGCGGTGCTATCCGTACAGATGGTGGCGGCAGCCCAACCATCAGCATCGGTGCACTGAACATAACTACCACCTACGGCGGAACGATGACCGGCAGTATGAACGTAGAGAAAGTTGGTACAGCTATTCTGACATTTACCGGTAACCAGGCTTATTCCGGAACAACGACGATAAAAAACGGCACTTATTTGCTCAATAACGATCCTAACAGCGGCACATTCACCAGTCCGGTGGTTACAGTGGCCGGCACGTTTGGCGGCAGTGGGAAGAGTACATCATCGGCTACTATTGGTACAGGCTCAGGTACAGGCGCGGTACTGGCACCCGGTAACCAGGCCATAGGCACCATAAAAGTGGGCACCCTCACCATGAATGCCGATGCCACCTATAAAGCAGAGTTAAGCACCAGTTCGGCCACCAGTGATAAGGTAAGTACAGCCGTTGTTAATTTAGTGAACCAGCCTAAACTACAGATCACGGCTATCGACTCGACCAGCCTGGCCCAGGGAAGTTCGTTCACTATCATTGATAACACCGGAAGTGCGGCAATATCCGGTACATTTAAAGGCTTGCCCGAACTTGCTCCGGTAACCGTTGGCAGTTTTACGCTGCGCATCAGCTATAAAGGCGGTACGGGCAATGACGTTGTGCTGCTGGACGACCGGCCATTACCGGTAATTATCACCAGCGCGCCAACTGATACCACGCTGATAGGAAAACCTATGACTTATACCGTAACCGGAATTAAGTCGCCCAACCATTTTTCGGCCAGTGGATTGCCGGCCGGGTTACAAATTGATTCTTTATCAGGCAAAATTTCAGGAACACCAACGGAATCAGGCACCTTTAATGTAAGCCTGTCGGCAGGCAACGGCAGTACAACAGGTACTTCAACATTGGTACTCACGGTACTTAGCAGTGCTGTAAACTCTTTGACAGTTGCCGCGGGCGATGCCAAAAACATCCTTGAATGGCAATCACTTCCCGGCTACAGTTATAACGTTAAACGTTCAACAACTTCCGGCGGGCCATATACCGCACTTGGCTCGGTTAGTAACCTTACCTTCACCGACAGCAATGTAAGCAATGGCACAACCTATTTTTATGTGATAGCCCCTGCAGACAGTACCGGCGAAGGTACCAAAAGCACAGAAGTGGTTGCTAAACCCAATGCCGGGCAACGCGACTTTTATCAATTTGATGAGGTAAGCGGCAGCAAAGGCATTGATGCCTGGGGTGCCAATCATGCTGCACTCGCGGCAACAGCAAGTCGTGCTGCGGGTAAATATGGAAAATCTTTGCTGCTTGATGGTTCGGCGAACGCTTATGCAACATTGCCTGCCGGTATTTTCAGTACCTTGAACGATTTTACCATATCTGCCTGGGTGCGGATGGACGCCATAAGTACCTGGATGCGTGTTTTTGACTTTGGCTCAAGCACCACCCAATACATGTTCCTTACGGTACAGGCCGGTGTTACCAACGGGCAGTCAACCATTCGTTACGCTACTAAAAATGGCTCGGCTGCAGAACAGAATATCAATTACAATTACACCTTCCCGCTAAATACCTGGACCTACCTGGCGGTAACCCGGGCGGGCACCACTACTACACTTTATGTAAATGGAACATCGGTTGCCTCCTCAACAAACATTACCATCAAACCATCGGCGCTCGGTAGCACCACGCAAAATTATCTGGGCAAATCGCAGTTTGCCGATCCGATGTTCAAAGGCTCCATTGATAATTTCAAGATCTACGGCAGGGCGTTAAGCAGCACCGAAATTGCTGCCGATATATTGGGCGATCAAACAATTACCTTCGCGTCCTTCAGCGGAAAAACATTTGGCGACGCCGATTTTGTGTCCGTTGCAACAGCTTCATCAGGTTTAGCGGTTTCTTACAGCAGTTCAGATACTACTGTTGCCAGTGTGATCAATGGCGCCATCCACATTAAAGCGGCCGGAACAGCAACCATCACTGCTTCCCAGGCCGGAAACAGCAGTTTTAAAGCAGCTACTTCTATTAATCAAAGCCTCACCATTAGCCAAAACGCACAAACCATTACGTTTAATGCGATCCCTGCAAAAACAGTTGCCGACAGCGATTTTGCGGCCGGTGCTGTAGCCAGTTCTGGCCTTGCGGTAAGCTATAGCAGTTCGGACAGTACGGTAGTTCAGATAGCGGGCGGAAAGTTGCACATCACCGGTGCGGGTACCGCCGTGATCACCGCCTCCCAGGGTGGGAATGCTAATTATCTTGCGGCATCACCGGTTACACAAACACTTACCGTTAACAAGCTGAGCCAAAGCATCAGTTTTGCCGCGTTACCTCTAAGCAGGCCTGGCGATGCAGATATCAGCCTGAATGCGACAGCTACTTCCGGACTTACAGTTGTTTACACCAGCTCAAACTTAAACGTAGCTACGGTAATCAATAACAAGCTGCATATTGTAGGCGCGGGCAGCAGTGCTATTACAGCGCAGCAAGGTGGCAACGCTCGTTTTGATACGACAGCCTCAAGCAAAACCTTCACCGTATTGCCATACAATGTCCAGGTACAATCCTCCGACGGGGATAGCAACCAGCCTGTAAACAATCTCATTAAGCCATTTCTGAAAATTGTTAACCAGGATTCTGTCGCCATTAATTTAAACGAACTGACCATGAGGTATTGGTTTACCGCGGAAAATTATGCCGGGATCAATTCGTGGATTGATTATGCCCAAATGGGGAACAGTAACGTTACCATGAAATATGTTCAGTTACCCAACCCGCGCACAGGCGCCCTGGGTTATATAGAATATGGTTTCCTGAATAACGGCCAGCTCAGCGCAGGCGGCAATTCCGGGGTTATTCAGTCGAGGTTTGCCAACCAGGACTGGTCAAACTTTTCGGAGGCCGATGATTATTCATACCTGCCATACACCGGGAGCTATGCCGCAAACAGCCATATCACCCTTTACCGCAACGGGCAGTTAATTTACGGTACCGAGCCTGCTGCAGTTACAGCTACCACGGCTTTTACTGTATCTTATCAAAACCAAAATCAAAGCACTTCCGGAAATACGATCAGTACCTACCTGGCGCTTAACAATACCGGAAACGTGCCTGTCAATTACAGCGATCTTTCCGTTCGTTATTGGTTTAGCCGCGAAGGCACAGCAGGATTGAATTTCTCGGTAAGCTATGCCAAACTGGGCAACAGCAAAATCAACAACCGGTTTGTTACTTTAAGTCCCCCTTTAACCGGGGCAGACACCTATCTTGAATTAACCATCGATCCATCGGCCGGTTCGCTTTACCCCTTAAGCAATACCGGTAACATTCAATACCAGGTTAATAAAACAGACTGGTCGGCATTTAACGAGGCCAATGATTATTCGTTTGCTGCTAAAGCTGCTATGGCGCTTAACAGCCATATTACCGTTTACTATAAAGATCAGCTGATTTATGGAACTGAACCTACATTGCTCAGCAGCAATTCGCTGGCTTCAACCATAGGTCAAAAAACCGGTATTGTACAGGATAACAGCGCACCTATCGGTACTGTTCAAAACAATGTGATCTACCCAAACCCGGTGGCTGCACGCAGCTTCAACATTAAACTAACGCCCGACCTGGAGCAGAAAGAGATCAACCTGGTTATCCGGGATAATTTTGGCAAGGTTATGCAAAGCGGCAGGTATCGTGGTTTTGGCGGTAACCTTGGGGTTCAGTTAACCCGCTCGTATATGACCGGTGTTTACTTTGTTCAGATCAACAATCTGGCACCATTGCGCATGATAGTAAGCCCATGATTTTAGCTAAAAGCAGAATGCACGAAGCTTAAAGCTAAAAACTTTAAAACGCAAAAAGGGATGGCAGGGTTGCCGTCCCTTTTGCTTTTACAGAAATTCCCTTTGCCCCTGACAGAAACGCTTGGTTTATTAAATATTAATACTCGGTAGCCCCAATATCAAAAGCCGTACCCGATGGGCGTACAGCATTATAAAAATCAAATTTTATGCCGTATGATAAAACGTTTGCCCCCTGATCAATAAGCGGCGATGACGGTTGTAAATGGAAATCATCTCCGTTATAATCTACAAACCCGCAAACACTTACATCTGTGTTTATATAATTATTTGATTCGGTAAGTTTAACGCTGGTGCTTTTTAAAATTATCGGCTGTACCGATGCCGATTGTATGATAGCATTATTAATAACGGTATTCATGGGGATAGTTTCGGAGTTTAACTTTATACCTCCTAAAACAGAGCCCACAATGGTATTATTGATAAACTGAAAATCCGGGCCCGGCGTATACCGTGAATCAGCAAAAATACCGTAAGCTTTTGAGTCAATAATATAATTATTGAATACCTGGTTATCCCCAAGGCCAAGAACAATGATGCCGTTGCCGGGCGCATTCTTAACCAGGTTGTTATAGCATTGTCCGCCGGTACCTTCTCCTATTTGTATGCCATTATTTTGATAAGAAGCAAACGGACTTATCCCCGGATTTTTAACGGTGTTACTATAGATCATGCACCCCGACGTAGCACTGCCAACCTGGATCCCTTCGGCACCGGTAGAGTCAACAAGGTTTTTGTAGATCCTGGCATTCACGATATCGTGAGGTAAAACTGTACCGCAGGAAGTTGAAACGCCATTCTGATAAAAAGAATTTCCTATATAAAGGCCCTCCCCTCCTGTTTTGTGAACGTAATTATCATGAATTATTACATTACTCATGGTAAAATTGCCCCGCCAGGTTGCAGCGTCGCATGTTGGATCGGTTTTTGCCATGATCCCCGCAAACCCGCTGTTACGCACCTCAACATTCGCGATCTCAAAGTCCGAGCTCAGATAGTCCATCGTCATACCGATGTTGCCGCCGTTTATATCAAACCCGTACTTAATTGAGGAAACGCCATTTCCCATTACCTTAAAGTACTGGCAGTTTTGTGTCTTAAATGCATACGAGGCGGTAGTTTCAGCAGTGAATGACACCCTTCCGCCCTGGTTAACAATTAAGATAGGAGCGGCGGCTGTACCTTTAAAGTTTTTAAGCAGCAAAGCCCCGCGTTCACCGGCGGGGATATATATTATAGCCCCCGCGGGGATATTTGTCCCGTCAACCATCCACTCGGTAGTTTTAACGGTGTAAGTATAGGTAGTTACCGGCTTCGTTTTCAAAATTTTCAGTTTTCCATCCTGCTCCGGAATTGAACTTGCCGGTGTTTCAATTTTGTTTATACTTTTTGAACACGCAAAGCATGATATTACCAGCATACCAGCTATCATGCTTAGTAAGTAATTGTTATTTCCCATTTATTAATCTGAAAGAGTTTTGATAATCAACCATTCCCTGTTATGCGGAACCGGCAGTTCTACGTTATTTTTTCACATATTGTTGCCCGCACAATTAAATCACCCGCTTGCAGCGTTCAGGGGCTTCGGTAATAAACAAGAATTGTAAAAAAGAGGGTTGCTTTAATAGCACATGGTTGCATAGGCTATCGCCGATGCAAAAGGCTTGCAGTTTATAACTGAGTGGAATTACCCTCACGGACGCCCATATGATTATATAAGGACCATTGCCGCTGACTTAGCCTGATAGTCCATCCTGGTAAGATTAAACCTGTTTTATTTTACTGCGCTTAGCCTGCTGATATTCAGTGGGTGTTGTACCGAATTGTTTCAGGAAATTACGGCCCAGGTGTGATTGAGAACTGTAACCTACCATGTTGGCTACTTCGTAAATTTTATAATCACCTTCTTCCAGTAACTGCGCGGCAGCCTTGAGGCGGGTGATATTGATAAGCTCGTTAATAGTAAGATTGGATATAGCTTTAACCTTGCGGTACAGCGTTGGCTTACTCATATTCATGAGATTGGCTATCTGCTCTACATCAAGCTCGGCGTTTTGGATGTTTTTGTAGATAACACCGTTTAGCTTATCCAAAAAGCTTTCATCAGGTTTTGAGTAGGCCATCGACTTGATATGCGCCAGCGGCGAGCTCGCAAAATGCTCCTTAATTTTATTACGGTTAATAAGCAGGTTAGCTATCTGCACCTGCAAATGTTCGGGCGAAAACGGTTTTTCGATATAGGCATCGGCACCAACTTCCAGGCCTTCAATTTTACTTTGCAGGGTATTTTTTGCAGTAAGCAGTATAATGGGGATGTGGCTGTAATCGAAATTGGTTTTAATGGTTTTGCACAGTTCAAATCCATCTATTCCCGGCATCATCACATCGCTTATAATAAGCTGAATGTTCTCTATGCCTATCATATCCAGCGCTTCCTGTCCGTTAAGGGCTTTAATAACCGAATATTTATCGCTCAGATCATCCGAAATAAAATCAAGTATTTCAGGGTTATCATCCACTAAAAGTATAACTGGTTTCATAAAGTCAATATTCTCCTCTCTGTTACTTAGGTCTGCCTGCTCATATTCATCGGGGGTAATATGCAGGTCGAATTCTTTTTCCTGGTGAACAGGCAAAGTAAGGTTAAATATATTAAAATCGTTAATAGATTTATTCAACACCAATAAACCCTTATGCAATTCGGCTAAAGAGCGCGATAACGAAAGTCCTATCCCGGTGCCAATTTGTTTTTCCGACCCTTTCATCCTGAAGAAAGGCTCAAAGATCTTTTCGCGCATTTCGTAAGGGATCAGGTGCCCGTTATTCCTTATTTCGATGGTAAAGGTAGGGTCGTTAACCGGGTGATCAAGCAGTTCGATCTCAACAACAGAAGTGCTGTATTTGATGGCATTACTGATGAGGTTACTCATTATTTTGGTAAACGCTTCAATATCAACATAGGCATAAACGGTTTTAACCGGATGTATAAAGGTATAACTGAGGTTCTTTTGTTCGGCCATGGGCTTAAACCGCAAAAAGGTATCGGCAAGCAGATCCATAATATCGGTTTTAACAAAGCTGAGGCTAAAGCCATTGGTTTCGGTTTTTCTGAAGTCAAGCAGCTGGTTGGTAAGATCGAGCAGCCGGTTGGTATTCTTTTCCATGATCTTCAGGTTGTTTTGAATATCCGGAACATGCTCCGCCCGCCTGATCACTTTTTCCATCGGCCCTTTAATAAGCGTTAAAGGTGTACGGATTTCATGGGCCACGTTGGTGAAAAATTCAATCTTAGCATTATAGATCTGTTTTTCCTTATCATTTTCAAGGGTTTCGATAATGCGCTTATTTTTTTCGCGGGTTTTACGGTGATAGCTTCTGAGCAGGTAGTAACCTGTTAGTAAAAATAACAGGCAGTAAGCAATGTATGCCCAAACGCTTTCCCAAAAAGGAGGTGCTATATCAATTTCAATACTTGTTTCTTTTTGGGTCCAGATGCCGTTATTGTTTGCCGCTTTTACTACAAAGGTGTAATGTCCGGGCTGCAGTTGCGTAAAATAAACTTTTCGGTTGCGTTTAAGTTCGGTCCAGCCTTTATCCAAACCTTTCATCGTGTATTTATATTGGGTCATTTCGGGCGATGGGAAGCTCAGCGCAGCAAAATCAATACTGAATGAAGATTGGTTATAATTAAGGTTGATCTTTTTTGTGGTGATGATAGATTGTTTTAATAATGAATCGGCACCATTAACAGAAATCTCTTTATTGTGCACCTGGAAACCGGTTATATAAACCGGGGCTATAAAGTAATTCTGCTTAAAACTGGCAGGGTTAAAGCTAACCATACCACGCACACAACCAAAGTACATGGTACCGTCGGCATCTTTAAAAGACGAGTTGTAGTTAAACTGGTCACTTAATAAACCGTTGGCTTTTGTATAAATTTTTATGCTCCCGGTATTATCATTAAAGCAAACCAGCCCCCGGGTAGTGCTGATCCATAGGTTTTTATGGCTGTCTTCTTCCAGTCTGAAAATGTAATTGCTCGGAAAGCCGTTATTGGTGTCATAAAACTTATAGCTATCCGCTTCGGGATCATATCTCCATAAACCCAAACCTTCGGTAGCAAACCATAGTTTGTGGTTACTATCCTCAAAAACGCCGTTAACCGTGGTGGTGTTAAGCACATTTTTAACGGGGTAACGATAGTTTAGCTTAGTGCTTGTATTGTTTGCCGGATTGTAGCAGTAAATACCATCCCTTACGGTGCCAACCCAAATTTTGCCCTTATGGTCTTCGGTTATGGCGTAAATGAAATCATATGGGGGTAATTTATCTATCAGGGTAAAATCCTTGCTTGCCAAATTATACCTGTAAATGCCACGGGTAGTACCAACAAAAATGAGCCCGCTGCGGGTTTTGCAAAAGCAAATTATAAAGTTGCTTTTGAGGTCATTATTTCTGCTTCCGGCCAGGTAAACGCGTTCAACCTTGCCGGTTTTAATGTTCATGATATCCAGTCCCCGTTCAAAAGTACCTACAAACAGTTCATTGCCTAATGCTAATATACCGTGGATGTTGGTATTGGAGATGCTGGCACTTCCGCCGGGATTATAATGGGTCCAGGTGTTATCGGGAGCCAATTTGTTTAACCCGTTATCTTCGGTGCCCATCCACAGGTTGCCATACATGTCTTTGGTAATTTCGCGCACCACGTTTCCTTTAAGGGAATTTGGCTCAGTGTCGGGGTAAAATTTGTTAAAGGTTGAATATTGTTTAGGGTAATAGTTGAGGCCGCCAAAATAAGTGCCTGCCCAAACCCCGCCTTCCGAATCCTTATAAAGGCAATAAACGGCATTATCCGATATGGAGTAAGGGTCATTGAAATGCTTTCTGAGATTAAGAAATGTGCCCTTTACCGGGTCATAAATAAATACGCCCGATTCTGTGGCTATCCAATATTCTGTATCGCTGTATTTTAAAAAATCGCGCACGTAAACAGCCGTTTTATCCGGGTTGTAGTTAAGCAGGTCCTTGTAGGTATAGGTTTCAGCATTAAATTCCTTAAAACCATGACTATTGGTACCTACAAATATTTTGTTGTTACCGGCATAATAAATCTTCTCAATAAACTTTGAGGTAACTTTATCAGTTGGCTTAAACACGTTGTAAGCGGTAAAAGTGCGGCTTGCCCGGTCAAATTTCTCCATTGCGCCGGTTGAAGAAGAAGCCCACACTGTACCATTAATGATTACTACAGACGTAGCCTCAAAATGCTGCGAAGGCCAGTAATCAGTTCTTTCGCCGGTTTTTGTGTTATATCTTATTAATGAAGCTCCGGCTACAAACCAGCAATTATCATGTTCATCAAAAGTGATACTGCGCACACCGTTAATATTTGCCGTATTGATATGTGTAAATGTTTCTGACAGGGGATCATACTTATCAAGGCCCTCGTCGGTACCTATCCAAAGCGTACCTTCTTTATCAAGGCACAGGGTATGCACCATGTTGTTGGAGATGGTGCTCTTATTTGCAGGGTTATGTCTGAACGTTTTAAAGGTATAACCATCAAAACGGTTCAGGCCGTCCTTAGTACCAAACCACAAAAAGCCGCGCCTGTCCTGCATGCTGCAGTAAACGGTATTATGCGATAACCCATGCTCAACCTGGTAATGCTTGAAGTAGTAGGTCTGGGCATTGCAAATACCGCATGATACTGTAAAAAATAATAGAAATATGTATAGTGGTTTCAAAATAATCAGCTTAACGCAAATATAGCCAATCTGTTGCAGCGTTTCCCTTCTCCCGAAAATTGATACTTTTTGACTAAGTATTGATATGATTTGGTTAAGCGCCGGGGCCAAAATCCTTTTTCTTTACAACATGATTTTAGATATGTCAATTGTACATTTTTAAAATCAAAACTTAACCAATTAATAGATCATTTATGAGAAAATTTTTACTACTCAGGCATGGGGGAAACCCTCATGTGCAGTGGCCGCCCAGTAAATGGAGCCCCAAAGTAATGCTAATCGCTTTTTTCATCATGACCGGTTTCCTTTTTTCGTTTAGCGCATCCGCGCAAAATAAAATTAAGGTAACAGGCAACGTGGTTGATACCACCGGCCAGGTACTTACCGGCGTAGCCGTACGGGTACAGGGCACACAGGGGGGTACCACAACCGATGCGCAAGGCAATTTCAGCATTAACGTACCGGGTGCAAACAGCACTTTGGTTTTTACTTACATCGGTTTTACTACACTCGAATTACCGTTAAACGGCCAAACAGCCGTAAAAGTGCGGTTGCGTGCCACAAACTCGGCTTTACAGGAGGTGGTTGTTACGGGTTACGGTACGCAAAAGAAGGCATCTATCACAGGTGCCATTTCAACAGTTACCAGTAAAGACCTCGACCGCGTACATGCCGGTTCAACTGTAAGTACAGGTTTGGCAGGTAAAATTCCGGGGGTAACTTTCAGGATGTCTGAAGGCAGGCCTGGTGCCAGCGCCAGCATCCAGATCCGTAACATGGGTACACCTTTATATGTAATTGACGGGATCCAGCAGGATGAAGGCCAGTTTAACAACCTTGCTCCTAACGATGTGGAGAGTATCTCGGTATTGAAAGACGCTTCGGCAGCTATCTACGGTGTACGTGCGGCTAACGGCGTAGTGGTGGTAACCACCAAAAAAGGCGCTGGTGAAGCCCGCATCAATATTGATGCTTACACCGGTTACCAAAACTGGTACAGGTTCCCCAACGTGTTAACCAATTCATATGATTACATGCGTTACCGCGCTGATGCCGAGGTTAACAGCAATGGCTCAACCAGTATTACCCAAGCCGAGCTTGATAAGTATAAAGCCGGCACCGAAAAAGGTTACCAAAGCTTTAACTGGCGTGATTATGTTTTGAAGGCCAATAACAACGCCCCGCAAAACTCGGTAAATGCCAATTTTACCGGCGGTAACGACAGGGTTAACTATTATGTTTCGGCAACTAACCTTTATCAAAATTCGCAGTTGGGTAAAGAGTATAAATTTAACCGTTCAAATATCCAGTCGAACGTTTCGGTTAAAGTGGCCAACGGTTTAAAAGTAAGCCTGGACATTAACGGGCGTATCGAAACCCGCGAAAACCCTGGTGTACCGGGTGGCGATGATTACTTCCTTGCCCGTTTTGCCGTATTAAGAAATACGCCTCTTGAGCGTCCTTATGCTAATGATAATCCCGCATACCTCAATGATATCGGTCATACTGAGTCAAACTATGCCTTCCTGAATAAAAAGCTTTCAGGACTTTATCACAGTGATTGGCGAGTACTTCAAAGTAACTTTGGCGTTGAGTATCAAATACCGGGAGTAAAAGGATTGAATGTGAGAGGTTTGTACTCTTATTATATTGCTGATTATTTGCTTAATAACCAGGAGTACACGTACAATGCGTATACCTACAAGCCGGCTACCGATACTTATGATGTAACCGGCGGCAGCACCAACCCATGGCGCGAACGTGAGCAGCGTAAAGAGTTTGCCAAAACTTACCAATGGCAAATTAATTATAACAACAGTTTTGGTAAACATACCATTGGCGCTACGTTTGTTTCTGAACGTATTGAGTTAAAACATTTACGTAACTGGATCCATGCTTCGCCAATTTCAAATAACCTGCCATTGATCTACTTCCCAACAGCCGATCAATACCAGGATAGTGATAATACCGAAACCCGCATAGGTTATATTGGCCGTGTAAACTATAACTATGACAACCGCTATTATTTGGAAGCTTCGGCAAGGCGGGATGCATCATACCTGTTTGCCCCTGATAAACGTGTGGGTTATTTCCCTGGTGTATCTGCCGGCTGGCGCATCACACAGGAAGGTTTCATGAAAAAACTATTAGGCGAAAACAGTATCCTGAATGATTTGAAATTCCGTGGTTCATACGGTGTGTTAGGTGACGACCGTGATCCGGGAAATTCAGCTAATCCTATTGTGGCCCCATATGCTTATTTGCCAGGTTACAACTACAACCAGGGCACTTATATTTTTGATGGCAACGCGGTTATCACTTCAAGGGATAAAGGGATCCCTGTAACCCGTATTTCATGGCTGAAAAGTAAAATTACCGATGTTGCTGCCGATTTCAGCTTGTTTAACAGTTCACTGAATGGTACTATCGATTATTTCTATCGTAAACGTACCGGCTTGTTAGGTACTAAAAATGATGTTGTGGTACCTATTGAAATAGGCTACTCTTTGCCGAAGGAAAACGCGAGCAGCGATTCGCAACGCGGTTTTGAGATCTCGCTTAACTATAACGGTAAAATTGGCAAAGCAAGCTATAATATAGGCGGTAACTTTGGCTACACCCGCCAAAAAAACCTGCAAAGCTATAACCCGCTATTCTTTAACTCATGGGATCAATACCGCAACTCGACCGAAAACAGGTACTCGCATATCGACTGGGGCTACCAGGTTATTGGCCAGTTTACGTCGCAGGAACAGATCAACAACTATACTATCAACAACGATGGCAAAGGTAACCGTACCTTATTGCCGGGCGACCTGATGTATAAAGATCAGAATGGCGATGGAAAAATTGACCAGTATGACGAGCGCCCTATAGGTTTCGGTTATGGTACACAGCCTAATATCAACTTCGGCTTTACAGTTGGTGCTGCTTATAAAGGCTTTGATTTCCATGCCGATTTTTCAGGTGGTGCAGGTTATACCTGGTTCCAGAATTATGAAACCCGCTGGGCGTTCCAGAACAATGGTAACCTGAACTCGATATTTGAAGACAGGTGGCACCGCCAGGATATGTTTGATTTAAACAGTCCGTGGGTGCCGGGTAAATATCCGGCAAACAGGGTGAACCCAGGTTTTGGTCATAGCGATTACGAGCTAAACGGCCAGCGTAACTCAACTTTTTGGTTGCATAGTGTAAGGTATTTAAGGGCCAGGACTTTAGAACTGGGCTATTCATTGCCGACTGATGTGCTTAAGAAAGTGAAGATCAGGAGAGCGAGATTTTATGTTAACGCGTACAACATGTTTTCATTTGATAACCTGAAACAGTATGGCGTTGACCCGGAAACTACCGATGATAATGGTTTACAGTTTCCGCAAAGTAAGGTACTCAACTTCGGCGTTAATTTAACCTTTTAATTAATTCCTAAAGTTTAAAAGCAAATGAAAAAGATTTCAATTATAACAATGCTGGCAATCTCGGTAGTAGCGGGATCGTGCAGAAAAGATAGTTCATTTTTAGATGTGCCGCCTAAACAGGTGCTGCCAACAGATCTGGCATTTTCAGACCCTGCCCTGGTACTTTCAATCCTTGGCGATCTTTATGACAGACAACGCGATTTCTCAAGTTTAGATGGTTATCCCTCAAGAGAATATCCTCAGTCACCAAATGGTGACAGGGAGCCGGGATGGCGCACATTCGCTGATTTCAGCGAGGCTTTCCCTTCAGAAAATGGCAGCAGCTTCCTTGTGCAACGTACAGGCTGGGGCTACGGCGAATGGGCAATATGGGATTATGGTTA
Source organism: Mucilaginibacter sp. NFR10 (assembly GCF_900100445.1). Taxonomy (NCBI): domain Bacteria; kingdom Pseudomonadati; phylum Bacteroidota; class Sphingobacteriia; order Sphingobacteriales; family Sphingobacteriaceae; genus Mucilaginibacter; species Mucilaginibacter sp. NFR10. The sequence continues at coordinate 159,291 of NZ_FMTV01000009.1, forward strand.
TATTCGCGACCTGAACCTTTTTATACAACGTGCAACCGCGGCCACCAAACTTACCGAAGGTGATAAAGCGCGTTTTATTGCTGAGGCCCGTTTTTTACGTGCTAACTATTATTTTGAAATGGTTAAACGTATGGGTGGCGTTCCGTTAATTACCGATCCGTTGGCTTATGACTACTCCGGTAACGTTACCCCGCTTCAAAGGCCGCGTGCTAAAGAATCAGAAGTATATGATTTTATTATCAGCGAAGCAGAGGCTATTAAATCAATACTCCCGGCAGATGTTAACCAAAAATCAAGGGCAACTAAAGCGGCAGCATTAGCCATGGAAGCAAGGGCTGCACTATATGCAGGTTCAATTGCAAAATATGGCGCCACTACGCCCCAGGTATCATTACCGGGGAACGAAGTTGGTATTCCATCAACCTTGTCAAATGGTTACTATACCAAAGCACTGGCTGCTGCCCAGGAAATTATTAACGGTTCGGCAGGCAGTTACCAGTTATACAAAGTTCTTCCTGACCTGAGCGATAACTTCGCTGCTATTTTCCTTGATAAAAGCAGTGTAAACCAGGAAGCTATATTTGTTGAGGACTTTAAAGCCAACGGCGGTAAAGTACACGGGTTTACCACTAATGATCAGCCATTCTCAATATCCGACGAAGGTTTGGACGCAGGTCGTTTAAATCCGTCGTTGAACCTGGTTGAGGCTTTTGAAAAGCTGGATAATACCTACGCGCCAATTGCAACAAAAGATGCGGGAGGTAATCCTGTGTATTATACCAACCAGCTTGACGCTTTTGCAGGCAGGGATGCACGACTTGCAGGTACGGTATTGTTACCAAATGGCTTATTCAAAGGTAAAAGGACTGAGGTTTTTGCAGGCTACCAGCTTGGCGATGGTACAGTGATCAGCAGCGGCGACGCTACTATAACACAGGATGTACCGGGACTTGGTAAAAATATCCAGGTTGTTGGCAAAGACGGCCCTGTTAATGGATTGGAGTTTCGCACGCAAACCGGGTTTTATATCCGTAAGTATCTTGATCCAACGGTAGGCTCTGGCCGTCGCGGCCGCGGAAGCGATGTTAACTTTATCCGTTACCGTTATGCCGAAGTGCTGTTGAATGCTGCAGAGGCTGCCTTTGAACTTGGCCAAACAGGTACTGCGCTTGGTTATATTAACCAGGTAAGGTCACGTGCAGGATTAACCACTCCCCTGGCTGCACTCACCTTTGACAGGATAGTGCATGAGCGGAGGGTTGAGCTTGCATTTGAGGGGCACACCCTATATGATATGAAACGCTGGAGACTTGCCACAAGAGTTTGGGATGGTGCCCAAATGTCGGTTGCTGATCTGGTTAGCAATATTGGTAGTGCTACCAAACACAATACCCAGCCTTTCGGTTTATGGCCTTATAAGTATTTCAATCCGGGTAATCCTAATAGCGGAAAATGGATCTTTAAAGAAGTAAAACCGAGTGCTGTAACGGGTGCCAACAGGTTCCAGATAGGTAATTATTATTCACAAATAGGTGATGATATATTATCAGCAAATCCTAAAATTGTAAAGCAACCAAATCAATAGGTATTAATAATTAACCATCATGAAAATAAAATTTCATCATATCATACTTGGGCTCTTACTTGCTACCATGGGTTGCAAGAAGGATAACTATGATGCGCCCTCATCAAAACTTACCGGTCGTCTTACTTATAAAGGGGCGGCAATTAACGTTGAATATAATCAGGTCCCTTTCGAGCTTTATCAGCCAGGCTTTGGTAAAACAGGTGCAATTAAGGGCACCTTCCAACAGGATGGCAGTTACTCAACGCTTTTGTTTAACGGTAATTACAAATTTACCATTCCGCCAAATCAAGGCCCATTTATGTGGAAAGAGCTTGCCTCGGGTAAAAGAGATACATTGGCTGTAACTGTTAGCGGTAGCCAAACTCTTGATATTGAGGTAACTCCATATTACCTTATTAATAATACCAAAATAACGGGTGCCAGTAAAGTTGTTACCGCCGTATTTGATTTACAAAAGGTTATAACCGATGCCAATGCCAAAAATATAGAAGCTATTGTGTTGTATATTAACAAAACTCAGTTTGTATCAGCAGGTGATAATCAAATTGCATCTACTAATATTGCTGGTTCGGCAATTACAAACATGAATAACGTCAGCATAAGCGTAAATGTGCCAACTATAACACCTACGCAAAATTATGTGTTCGCTCGTGTAGGACTTAAAGTTGCAGATGTTGAAGATATGATTTTCTCGCCTGTAGTGAAGGTTAACTACTAAAATTATAATAAGGCCCCGCTTCATGGCGGGGCCATTTTTTTCTCCCTGCATAATTAATTACATAATATCCTTACACTTCAAAACTGATGAAGAAACTATCGCTTTGCCTGTCTCTTTTTATTACTACTTATCTATCTGCCAATGCACAGCAAGGCGAATGGCATTTGATAAAAGACAGGATCACTACCCCATGGGCCGAAAAGGTTGACCCTAAGGCACCGCTACCGGAATATCCGCGCCCGCAATTGATACGCGGCAACTGGCAAAACCTCAATGGTTTATGGAACTATGCCATAGTGCCTAAAGCAACCACAGGGCCTGCCAAATATGAAGGAAAAATATTGGTTCCTTTCGCGGTTGAATCCGCCCTGTCGGGAGTGGGTAAAACGGTGGGTAAGGATAGCATGTTGTGGTATAAAACAACCATCAGCTTAAATAAAATATTAAAAGGTAAAGATGTACTGCTGCATTTTGGTGCGGTTGACTGGCGTACCGAAGTATTTGTAAACGGTAAAAGTGCCGGCATCCATGAAGGCGGCTTTGATCCTTTTACATTTAACATTACCCCTTATTTAAAAGGCGGTTCAAAACAGGAAATTACCGTAAGCGTGTGGGACCCGACAGATGATGGTCCGCAGCCGCGTGGTAAACAAGTTAAAAAGCCCGAAGGGATCTGGTACACCCCGGTTACCGGGATTTGGCAAACTGTTTGGCTGGAAGGTGTAGCTAAAACACACATTGAAGCCACCAAACAAACCCCCAACATTGACGATCACACACTATCGGTATCCGCCGAAATTTCAAATAGCCAGCCGGGCGATAAGCTGAAGATCAGCGCCTGGAACGGCAAAACCCTTGTATCCGAAAAAACGATTGATGCCGGCGAAACTGCTGTGTTGGATATCAAAGATCAACATTTATGGTCAACCACCGATCCGTTTTTATATGATTTGAAGGTTGCAGTTATCCGTAACAATAAAGCTGTCGACGAGATTGGCAGCTACTTCGCTATGCGTAAAATTTCGCTTGGTGCGGATGCTAACGGCATTCAACGGATGCTGCTGAACAACAAATTTGTGTTTCAATATGGCCCGCTTGATCAGGGTTGGTGGCCTGATGGTTTATACACCCCGCCAACATATGAGGCTATGAGTTTTGATATTGACAAGCTAAAGGAAATGGGCTTCAACATGATCCGTAAGCACATTAAGGTTGAACCTGCCCGTTACTATGCTTATTGCGATAAAACAGGTATGTTGCTATGGCAGGATATGCCGAGCGGCGATTTAGGCAACCATTGGGAAAACCGCCCGGGTGTGCTTGACCGTGCTACCGATCAGCAGCGTACCCCTGAGTCTGAGGGTTACTACCGTAAAGAGTGGAACGCCATTATGAACTCATTATACAACTACCCATGTATTGTGGTATGGACTCCGTTTAACGAAGCATGGGGCCAGTTTAAAACTGTTGAAATTACCGAGTGGACAATGAAAAAAGATCCGTCACGTTTGGTGAACAGTGCCAGCGGTGGCAACTTCTACGATACCGGTAACATTGTCGATTTGCATAACTATCCGCACCCTGCTATGCCACGTCCTGAGATCTTCGGTAAAACTAAAGCGGTTGTTTTAGGCGAGTTTGGTGGTTTGGGCTGGCCGGTTGACGGACATACCTGGCAGGCTAATAAAAACTGGGGCTACCAAAACTTCAAAAACGGCGACGACTTGTTTAAAAGATATTCAACCTTTACCGATAGGCTGGAAGAATTGATTAAAGTTGGTCTTTCGGCAGCAGTATATACACAAACAACAGATGTGGAGGGCGAAGTAAACGGCTTCATGACTTATGACCGTAAGGTTATTAAAATGCCTGTTGAATTGTTACAAAAAGCCAACAGCAAATTGTATGATCCTGCCCTGGTGAAATAGTATCTTTACATATGACTATAAAAAATAGTATAAAACTGATGCGCAGGGAAGTTTGTCTTTCTGTGGCCATGATCTGTGCGGGCTTTGCAACTGTGAATGCCCAGGGCGTGAAAGCAACCACGGTAACAACGGTTGATAACAAAGGCGCGAATGCTTTTTATGTAAACAACCGCGCCCCCTTGCAAAGGCAATATTTTACCAAATTGCCTACAGGTAGTATTGAAGCAGGCGGCTGGTTAAAAAAAATGATGGAACTACAGCGCGACGGCTTAACCGGTAACCTTGGCGAGATCAGTGTTTGGCTTTCAAAAACCAACAATGCCTGGCTTAACAAAGAGGGCAAAGGCGAATATGGTTGGGAAGAACTTCCCTACTGGCTAAAAGGTTATGCCGATATAGCCTACACGTTGAAGGATAAAAAGATGATTGCCGAAACCAAATTTTGGATTGATGCAGTATTGAATAATCAGCGTGACAACGGTGATTTTGGTCCGGCGGTTGAGCATAACGGTAATCGCGACCTTTGGACTAACATGCCGATGCTCTGGTGCCTGCAATCATATTACGAATACACTAAAGATCCCCGCGTTATCCCTTTCATGACCAAATACTTTAAGTATGAATTAGCTACGCCTGATAACAAGTTTTTAGAGGATTACTGGGAAAACAGCCGCGGCGGCGACAATATGCTGAGTGTTTATTGGCTGTATAACCGCACCGGCGATAAATTTTTGCTTGACTTAGCTACCAAGCTTGACAAAAATACTGCCGACTGGCGCCAGGCTAATAACCTGCCCAACTGGCATAATGTTAACGTAGCCCAATGTTTCCGCGAGCCGGCAACTTACTATCTGCAAAGCCATGATAAAAAAGATTTGGATGCTACCTATAACGATTTTAAACTGATCCGTGATATCTACGGACAGGTTCCGGGCGGTATGTTTGGTGCCGATGAAAACGCACGTAAAGGTTATGATGATCCGCGCCAGGCGGTAGAAACCTGTGGTTTGGTGGAGCAAATGACATCCGACCAGATGTTGTTAGGTAATACCGGAGATCGTTTCTGGGCCGAAAATTGTGAAGACGTAGCTTTCAATACCTTCCCTGCAGCTTTTATGCCCGATTATCGTGCCTTACGTTATCTAACTGCACCTAACATGGTGGTGAGCGATGGGAAAAACCACCATCCGGGTATTGCCAATGAAGGGCCGTTTTTGATGATGAACCCTTTCGGCAGCCGTTGCTGCCAGCATAACCACGCTGCTGGTTGGGTATATTATGCCGAAAACAGCTGGATGGCTACCCCTGATAACGGCATAGCTGCCCTGCTTTACACCGAAGGTAAGGTGAACGCGAAGGTCGGTAACGGAACTACGGTAAGCATCGCCGAAACAAGTCACTATCCATTCCAGGATCAGATCAACTTTATGGTTAATACGCCAAAAGCAGTCGATTTCCCGCTTTACCTGCGGATCCCGGAATGGTGCAAAGGCGCATCGGTAAAAGTTAATGGCGTCGCTGTAGATGTAAATACCTCAACAGGCGATTATATCCGCTTAGCTAAAAACTGGAAAAATGGCGATAAAGTAACGCTTCAGTTGCCAATGCAGCTTAAGGTGAAAGAATGGGCTAAAAACAAAAATAGCGTAAGTGTTAGCTATGGCCCGCTTACCTATTCTTTGAAAATAGAAGAGCAATATACCAAAGGAGATAACCTGAAAGATGCTCAGGGCGATTCGCACTGGCAACCCGGTGCTGACCCTCAAAAATGGCCTTCGTATAACATCTATGCAGCATCCCCATGGAATTATGGTTTACTGATAGATGAGCAACATCCTGAAAAATCGATAGAGGTTGTTCACCGCGCGTGGCCAAAGGACAATAATCCGTTCACCAATACCACTGCGCCGATAGAGTTGAAAGCAAAAGGTAAACAGCTGCCCGGTTGGAAGATAGATGAAACAGGTTTATGTGGTGTATTGCCACAAAGTCCGGTTAAAACTGAGGAACCTGCTAAAGAACTAACATTGGTACCTATGGGCGGGGCAAGGTTAAGGATCTCGGCTTTCCCGGTTGCTGAATAATGAAAAATGCAGATGGGGGCTTACAGTTACACAACCAAACGCACATCCATCCATGCCGCTGAATTGGAGTTTAACGGTGAAACACTGGTTTGCGACAGGGATAAGCCATTTAGTTTCTGGCTGGCCGACGTCAAATAAAATATCGACAGAAATAAAAAGAATATAATTGGTTATGCGGCAGATATTCATTTGGTTAATGGGTGTGTTTGCCCCGGTGATGGTTCTGGGGCAACACTATGCCGTTAACAGCAAAACTATTGCCTGGGATCAAACCACCTTAAAACAGGTCGGGAGCAGAAACGACAATTACGCCCGCATGATCCAGTTGAGTAATGGCAACCTGTTTTGCGTTTATGAAAGCGCCGGGGGCGTTGAATGTATTACAAGCAGCGATCTTGGTAAAAGCTGGGATCAACCTGTTGTAATTGCAAAACCGACGGCGGGCGTAAATATGGCAGTGCCAGAGATATTGGAACTGAAAGATCATTCCTTACTGGCATCATACAACCCGCGCCCTCATAAAGTGAACGGTAGTTGGGATACCACCAAGCACTTCGCCATCTGCACAAAAAAAAGCTACGATAAAGGTAAAACCTGGGCAGATGAACGCCTGATTTATGAGGCTCGTTACAACTTTGATGATGGCTGCTGGGAGCCATCGCAAATTCAGTTACCATCGGGCGAGATCCAGTTGTTTTTTTCGAACGAGGGTGTCTATACCAAATCAAACGAGCAGAATATTTCCTTATTCAGATCAAAGGATAATGGTTTAAGCTGGACTAAGCAGCCTGAGATAGTCTCCTTCAGGCCAAATCATCGGGATGGTATGCCGGTACCCATCATCCTGAAAGGGAAAAATGAAATAGTGTTTTCCATAGAAGATAACGCGGGTACAAGTTTTAAACCGTCTATCATCCGCAACAGCATCGGCCAAAACTGGCAAAAAACAGTCGGGCCTGATGATGCCGAACGTACATACGCGTTAACACCCAAATTGCCGGATACGGTTTACGCAGGAGCGCCTTACTTAAGGCAACTGCACAGTGGCGAAACTGTGCTATCCTATCAAAGCACGCAAAACCGTAACCATAACTGGGAGCAAGCCTGTATGCAGGTAGCTTTAAGTGATAGTAATGCTAAAGATTTTGTGAGTGTACCAACACCATTTGATATTCCGCTTAACAAACACGGATTGTGGAATGCGTTGTGTGTGCTTAATGATGATACCATTATCGCGTTAACATCAACAAATGCCTTTGGGAAGGGGACGGAGATATGGATGATAAAGGGGAGAGTGGTGAAAAAGAAGTAAGGAGCAAAAAGCCGGGGCGGTGCGATTCCCCTCTTGAGAGGGGTGGAGGGGTGTGTTTATCCAATACGCAATGAACACCGAAGAAACACACCCCTGCCATCACACTATCGTACGCGCTCCCTCTCAAGAGGGGAATTAAAAAAACAAAACAGAATTAAACTATTAAACACTTATAGATGCAAACAAAACTAAAAGTATTGGCGCTTGCTTTGGCAATGCCATTGGGGATGAGGGTAATGGCGCAGCAAAAGGCGCCGGCACAGGTATGGTCTGAGGCGAAGGCGAAAACCTGGTATGCACAGCAGCAATGGTTGGTTGGTGCCGATTTTATTCCAAGCACAGCCATCAATCAGTTGGAAATGTGGCAGGCCGATACCTTCGATCCAAAAACGATAGATAGGGAATTAGGCTATGCACAGGGCATCGGCATGAATGTGATGCGCGTATTCCTGCACCATTTAGCCTGGGAGCAGGATCATGAAGGTTTCAAAAAACGCATGGACGAATACCTTGCTATTTCAAGTAAACACGGCGTAAAAACCATGTTTGTGTTTTTTGATGACTGCTGGAACAAAGTGCCTAAAATAGGTAAACAACCAGAGCCAAAACCAGGTATTCACAATTCAGGCTGGATGCAGGATCCGGGCCAACCGGCATCTGACAACGCGGCAAATTCGCCGGTTCTTGAAAAATACGTGAAGGATGTCTTGAAACGTTTTGCCAATGACAAACGCATTTTGCTTTGGGATTTGTATAATGAGCCGGGCAACTCTGATAAAGGCAACCGTTCATTACCATTGCTTAAAAGTGTATTCAAATGGGCAAGGCAGGTAAATCCAAGCCAGCCAATTAGTGCAGGCGTATGGCGCTGGGATCTGGAAGATCTGAACAAATTCCAGATAGCTAACTCGGATATTATTACTTATCATGATTACACGCCTGAAGCTGAACACCTGAAAACTGTACAGTTTTTGAAAATGAACGGTCGCCCGTTGATTTGTACCGAGTACATGGCCCGTCCACGTAACAGTCTGTTCGGTACGGTATTGCCAATGCTTAAAAAAGAAAACGTAGGCGCTATAAACTGGGGCTTTGTAAGCGGTAAAACCAATACCATTTACGCCTGGGATACCCCAATGCTTGATGGCAAAGAACCTAAGCTGTGGTTCCATGATATTTTCCGTAAGGATGGTACTGCCTACATCCCGGAAGAAACAAACCTGATCAAGAAACTAACCGGACGATAGTTTTAGATGTGTGGATTTCACATGTGCGAATGTGCAGATGATTTCCGAATACTGAAACCACCGTTTTAAATAGAGACGCATCCATTCCTGTTCGTCTCCCGCGTTAACCTATCAAGCAAATCTGCTTGTCATACGTGAGAAGCATTTTATTACAGACTTACGAAGTTTCAAAAACTTCGTAAGTCTTGTTTCTCGCTAATACCTCCTTTAAACCAATTACACCAATGAAGAAGTTTTTTAGTTACCTGATGCTGGGCCTGTTCGGCACTATAACCGCCTGTCGCAGCCATGCACAGCAAGTTGAGCCAACTAAACAGCCAGCGCCTTATAATGGTCTTATTCATGTTGTGCTTGACAGGGATTTCCCCGATCCTACGGTGATCAGTTATAATGGCAAGTATTACGCTTATGCAACCCAATCGCCGGGAGGTGGTGGAAAGATGATCAATATCCAGGTGGCCTGGTCAACTGATCATGAACATTGGACTTACGCGGGTGATGCTTTGCCACAAAAACCTTCATGGGCTTCCAATACGCAAAACTTTTGGGCGCCGGATGTTTTCTTCGATGCCAAACTCAATAAATTTGTCATGTTCTTTTCCGCCGATCCAAATGAGTTAACCGGCAAATGGATGGGAATAGCTTATGCTGACAACCCGCTTGGCCCTTTTACAGACAGAGGTACACCATTTATGAAAGGCCCGAGTTTTCACTGTATTGATCCAAAAGCTTTTGTTGACCCTAAAACCGGGAAGCATTTTCTTTACTGGGGATCGGACTTTCAGCCATTGCGGGTACAGGAAATGAAAGATGACTGGTCGGACTTTAAAGAAGGTTCACAGCCAACAGTTGTAGTTGAACCGGGCAAGGATAAAAGTTACAGTAATTTGGTTGAAGGATCATGGCTTGATTACGATAACGGAACCTATTATCTGTACTATTCGGGCGATAACTGCTGCGGTGCCGGTGCCAATTATGCGGTAATGATAGCGAAGGCCGATAATCCGCTTGGCCCGTTTTTAAGGTTGGGCGAAAGTGATAAAACCCTCAATAGCGCTATATTGGTTAAAGATGCTGTTTACACGGCTCCTGGTCATAATTCTATTTTTACCGACGAAAAGGGAAACAAGTTTATAGCTTATCACGCTATCGAAATAGTCCGCAAGGAAAAAGGGAGGGTAATGTGTATCAGCCCTATCAAATATCAAAATGGCTGGCCGGTAGTAACTAAATAGTAATAATATGGTTTATCAATTAAAACATCTGGCACTTTACGGATTGCTATTGCTGACTTTTTTAAATGCCGGGGCGCAGGTATCAGGCTATAAAAACTTTAAACCGGCGGCCGGCGTAAGTGTAATGGCAAATACCGCAAACGTAACGGTAACCTGGCCGGCAGGGATTAACAGCAAGGCTAAACTTGTTTTAAATTTAAAAAATGGCCAACCGCTATTTACCAGCGTGCAGTTAAGTAAAGGAGGTATTTACAAACCGGTAATTGAAAATGTTGATCCGCAGTTTATCCTCACAGAAGGCAAGCGCGACCTTATCTCTCAAAACGGCTGGAACATCTTTTTTGATAAAGTACCGTTGAAGCCGCACCATTCCTATAAGGTGGATTTTCATAAAAAGTCAGTCAATGTAAGCGGTAAAGGCACCCGAACTGTAATTACCATACCCGGATTAGAAGCTCCCAATTTTAAAGGCGACCTGGAAATCACCCTGTACAACGGACAGCCCCTGTTTAATGTAGCTGCGGTTGTATCAACACCAATTGACTCAACTGCCATTTTGTATGATGCAGGTTTGATAGCTACAACAAAACCGCTTAAGACTGTAAGTTACAGCGATGTGTATGAACACCTGCAAACAGATCAGATTGAACGGCCTGATACAGCTAAAAACCTCGCTGTAAAATACCGCACCATCATAGGCGCAAATGATAATGCCGCGATAGCCATATTCCCTGCACCGCACCAGTATTTTTATCCTTTGGATGAAGCTTTCAATCTCAAGTTTGTATGGTACGGTAACAATTACCGCAGTTTGCTTCCGGGTTTTGGGCTTGGTATCAGGCAGGAATTACAGGGCGATAAACGTTTCGTGCCCTGGTTTAACGCCCCTCCGGGAACCAAACAACGGCTTAACTTTTTTTGCCTGCTGGGCAATGATGGTGCAGACGCTTTGCTGAATAACGTAAAGCAATTCACCCATGATGACAGTTACAAGCCGCTTCTCGGTTACAAAACCATGGCCAGCCACTTCCATAACGAGTTTATCATGAGTTTGGTGTTGGCAGGTAAGCATGTACCTGATAGCCCATCATTTGTAAAAGTATTAAAGCGTCAAGGCATCAACATAGTTCATTTGGCTGAGTTTCATTACACAGCGCACCCTAAAGGACCGGACGAGCAGCGCCTTAAAGAATTAAAAGCGCTGTTTGATCAGTGTAACCGCTTGTCTGATTCTAATTTTTTACTGCTGCCCGGCGAAGAGCCTAATGAATTTTTTGGCGGGCACTGGCTGGCATTTTTCCCTAAGCCGGTTTACTGGATCATGTCGCGCAAGGCGGGTACGCCTTTTGAAAGTACCGATGCCGAACATGGCAAAGTTTACCACATTGGTGACAAAGCCGATATGCTGAACCTGCTTAAAGCCGAAAATGGTTTGGCCTGGACAGCGCATGCCCGTACAAAGGGATCAACCGGTTTCCCGGATGCTTATAAAAAAGAAGATTTTTACCTGTCCGACAGATTTTTAGGAGCTGCCTGGAAAGCTTTACCTGCTGATCTTTCAGAGCCTCGTTTAGGCAAACGGGTATTTGATCTGATGGATGATATGAATAACTGGGGCCTGAAAAAGAAAGTACTTTCCGAAGCAGACTTGTTCAGCATCGAGCCTGAAAATGAAATGTACGCCCATCTCAACGTAAACTACCTAAAGCTCGCCAAACAGCCGCAATATAAAAATGGCTGGCAACCTGTACTCGATGTACTGGAGCAGGGAAAATTCTTTTCCACTACCGGCGAAGTTTTGATAGAAGATTTTACCGTAAACGGCCATTCTTCAGGCGAAACCATCGCCCTCCCTGTCAATGGTAAATGTACCGTCAATTTTAAAACCAATTGGACATTCCCGCTCAATTTTGCCGAAATCATTTCGGGAGATGGGAAGCGGGTTTATCGTGAGCGGATCGATCTTACATCAACCCAGGCCTTCAGCACAAAAACATTTAGTAAAGTGTTAAACATGAAAGGCCGCAAATGGGTACGGCTTGAAGTATGGGATGCTGCGGTTGATGGCGCTTATACACAAACGGTTTGGTTGAAGTAAAAACAAACCTACGCCGCCGCTCGGCTCCAGTCGAGTGGCAACTATAAAAACGGCCTCTGGCCGGCCTCCGCCGCCGTTGTTGGTGTTGTCACCAACAACTCTGCGCTATGCAATTATTGCGTTACATTAGCAAATAAGCATTTCGTGATTATAAGAGCAATAACGCATGAAAAGTTGTTGGTGACAACACCAACAACGGCATAGTTTAAATAGCGTGAACACTTATAAAATTACGGTTCAGGTAATATTCAGACCTGAACCGTTCTCCTTAAATATTTCGGTGTGTATTTTACAGGGATTTTAACCAGTGCCCGCTCTGTGAAAAAGCTTTTCAGGGCTGCCACCTTCCTGGTGCGGATAAGATAGCTGATGAATAAGGCAATTAACATAAATTTTTACTTAACAATAGTTGCAAAACGTTGATAAAAAGCGGTAGGGCTGTCGGCATGCTTCGGCTCGTATTTACCGGCAATAATGGGGATATATATTACCCTGCGGCGGCTTTCCTCACCAACTACGGTTGACTGGGCCACGCGATGCCATAAACGGCCATCATGTATGGTCAGGTCGCCGGCAGTGGGGATAATAGCTACCTCATTTTCGTCGGTATCATGATCAAGGAAATACTTTTTACGGAAAAGCATCTGGTAAAGGTTTTGCTTATGTGTGCCGGGAAGGATGCGTAAACCGCCGTTCTCCGGGTTTAAAGTGCTCAGATGGATGCCGACATTAAGCATCGGGTTTAACTTTTGGCCGTGAAAAATATCACGCAGGCCATCGGTATGCCATCCCATTTTGGTAAAACTACTTTCGGGGCCGTTAACGTAGTGGTTAAAAACCATGCCGTCTTTTTCATCAGTTCCCAGCCGGGATCCTTCACCTATCAGGTTAAGTAATACCTGGAAACGGGGATCTTTGGTAAATTCATCTAACAGTTTATGGTGTTGATTAATAAAGGCAAAGCGTTGTACAATAGGCGAGCCGTCAAGGTCTTTACCGTATTTGATGGGTACGCCGTTTACCTTTTCGGTGTTATTATTTATCCAGGTGTTTTCAACCTGCTTTGATGCGTTGATAATGTCGGTAACAGTTTCGGGCTTAATGAAGTTTTTAAAATGAATAAAACCGTGCTGATTAAAAAAAGCCTGCTGTTCGGGCGTAATTGTTGAGCCTAATGTGAATTTTTGATATGACGTTGCCATGTGGTGGAAAAGATATTAAAGTACCTGGAAAATGAGATTGTAAACGCTGGGTGCCGCCGGGGCAGTTTTTAGGAAAGGAGGTGGTCCTTTTTAAGGGAAATTAACAACAACAGCTGCACATGACCCTTGTTATCAAGGGCATTCGCATAGGGCATGCAAATAATATGTTGTGCTTATTGTTCAATATATATTAAATCTATCTTTTTAGTAGACTAATGCAAATGTAAACAAATTGTTAATCATACCAAATATTTATAAAAATATTTTTTTAATGCTTGTAAAGTCCGGCGGTTACGCGTTCAATCAGGGTTTTAGGGCTATATGTTGCAGCTGCGGCCGAAAGCTTATTTAAAAATCCAGGGACTATTTCAGCCTTTTTGTTGAACATTCCCTTTATCCCGATGGCTGCAACTTCATCAGCAGTCATGTTGAACTTTGCTGCCAGTTCGGCCAGGCCATCCATCCCGGAACTGTGCGCAAAGCCTGTGTCTGTAGGGCCGGGGCAAAGGCAGCTTACTGATACCGGCGTTTCCTTAAGCTCATATCTTAGAGCCCGGCTAAATGATAAAACAAACGCTTTGGTGGCTGCATATACAGCCAGCGTCGGTACAGCCTGGTAAGCCGCGGTGCTGGATACACTGAGAATAAAAGCCCGCTGCTGCAATTTTAAAAGCGGGATAAAATGATAGCAGACCTCGGTAAGGGCATTCATATTAACCTGCATCATCCGGGTTTGCGCGACCAGATCCAATTCATCAAAATTTCCCCACGCACCATGCCCCGCGTTATTTATCAATATCGATACGGGTACATTTAAATTTTTAGCCCAGTCAAAGACCCGGAGGGCCGCACCTGCACCGGAAAGATCAATCGCGAGATAATCAGTTTTAACATGAAAATTAGTTTTTATTTGGGCGGATACGGCAATGAGGTCATTTTCTGACCGGGAAACCAGCAGCAGGTTATATCCTTTTTGGGCCAGCAATATGGCCATTGACCGCCCAATGCCTTTACCTGCTCCCGTAACTAAAGCGTACTGATCCATCATTTTTATAAGTATATCTGCACTGCAAGTTTAAATAAAAATAATCTACTAAACTTGTAGACTATTTAAAATGTTATTACGTTTGTACTGATATGAAAACTATACCGCCCCGTTTTCTTTTTTTAAGCTATAACCAGCAAGGTTATTGTTGTTGCCGGTAAATCGTAACCGCTCCCCTATTCGTTATTATATCTGTAACACAACAATTATCACAAGCTTAAAATTGATCATGACCGCTTATCGTACAAAATATTTATTCAGCGCCTTTGTAGTCATTGGTTCTATATTATCTGTACTTCCTGCATCGGCCCAGCTCTCGGCTTCGGTAAGGTATAAGTTCAACCTGCGGCCCGATACATCTGCCCACAGTATAATTGATGATAGTTATTCGTCCAAACTGCTTGCGGGGGTATCAAACAAACCTGTTATTGATAAAGCCGACGCCGCTTTTGAGACGGATCTTGAAAGTGAACTGGATACCCATGCCGGCCGTAAAAAGGTGTTGAACTATTTAAAAGAGCTATCGGTCAACAATACCGGCGAAAGTAATTATAACCAGGCGAAAGTTAAATCATATTATAAGCTTGCCAATGTATTTGCCAGGCTGCATTTGTACCCTTTGGCCATGAAATGCTTTTTTAAAGCGATGGTATCTAAAAAAACGGGGAGTGATCTTGTATCCGCTGCTCTGGATTCTCTCGTTTCTGATACAACCGGCCGGCAGTTACATTTAAACAGCGGCCTGCTGGCCATTAACGCAAATGACGATTCAGTATTTGTAAACACCCCGGTTCAGCTAAAAGATAAAAAAGAGAAGAAGAGCAAATCGATCACTTATAACCGCATCCTGAATACCTTTAACGATGGTAAAAAAGCGGCTGCTTACGCACTGTTATTTCATGTAAAACAGCCAAAACCGGGTAAATCGACTGTATTTGTACGGGCTAACACCGGTCATACTTTTATCACGCTCATCAAGTACAACACCGATTCAAGCTCGGTTTCTGTTTCCTTCGGATTTTATCCTAAAAAGGACAACATATTTTCAGCCACTCCATGGGAGCCGGAAACCTCGGGAACTTTAAAAAATGATGAGGCGCACAAATGGGATGAAGTAATGGGCAAGTTTATAACCGAACGCCGGTTTAAAAGGATCCTGAAACTAACCCGTTTATACGATGGATTGGAGTATCACCTGTCAAAAAATAACTGTACAGATTTTGCATTGCAGGCAGCTTCATGTGCGGGGTTCGGGGTTACCAACTCAAGAGGCTCATGGCCGCTCGGCCAGGGGAACAATCCCGGAACAACCGGGCAAAGCATAATAGCAGGCGGTATTTATGATAATGACAAGGCCGATCTGTTTATTGATTTTGATGAAAATCTGAAATAAAACAGCCTACATATCACTCCATTCTGACAGATTGGCCAAAATTGGCAGCAATGCTTGCCCTTTGGGGGTTAATGTATAATCCACCCGCGTAGGTACAGCGGGAATGATGGTTTTGCTGATCAGTCCCGAAGCTTCCAGTTCTTTCAGTTGTTTACCCAATGTTTGATCGGTTATACCTTCCATAGCCGCTTTTAGCAGGCTGAAGCGATCATTCCCTTCCGAAATATGAATAACAATAAGCGCTTTCCACCGGCCCGAAATGGCATCAAGTGCGCCGTTTATCCGGCACGACCGGTACAGGAATGCTTTGTTTATGGCGTTTGATGAGTTTTCTTTGATCATAAGTATATAAAAGCTGAAAGCAGAATGCACAAAGCTGAAAGCCAATAGCCTGATCGTTAAAATTAAATAATAGAACCTATATAAGTACTCCCTTTTTTATGAGTTGCTCCCAATTAAAGGAGTAAGGGTTATTTATGTGCCAGGTATTTAGTTTTGGGGCACAAGCAAATTTAAAGCGCTGCATTTATGAAAGCAATACAATTGAATGGTTTTGGCGATGTATCTAACTTCAGTTTAACCCACCTGGATACCCCTGTAATTAAAAATGACGAAGTGCTGATAAAAATCAAAGCATCAGCCTTTAATCCTATTGATTACCAGATGCGCCTGGGCCTGCGCGAAAGCAGGCTGATGCGTTCGCCAATTTTAGGGCGTGAACTCTCGGGCATAGTACAGCAGGTGGGGCCCGATGTTATTGGTTTTAAGCCGGGCGACGAGGTGATTGCCCTGGCCGGTAGCCGTGGCTCAAACGGAAGCTATGCCGAATTAATGGCGTTAAATTACCAGATGATTGGCCGAAAACCCCGGCATATCAGTTTCGAGGAAGCCGCCGCTATCCCTTCGTCGGGTTTAACGGCCTGGCATAGTTTTACCAAGATGAAGGCCGAAGTTTCTGACAGCATTTTTATTAATGGCGCGGCTGGTGGCGTGGGCAGGTTTTTGATAAAACTGTTAAAAGCGAATGGGGTTTCAAACATCGTAGCTACGGCAGGTAGCGGGCAAAGTGTAGCCGCATTGCAAAGCCTTGGCCTTGGTGACGGGCAAATCATTAATTATAATCAACCGGATTTAAAAGATCTGCTTATAACAGCTAACCACGGTAACCAGTTTGATTATGCTGTTGACCTTGTTGGAGGCACCATAGCCGAAACCACCGCCGACGTGTTAAAAATGAACGGGAACTATGTTGATGTAACTTTTTTAGGTACCTCTGTCACCCGCGAAATTTTATTTGACAAAGGGGCCAATATCCTCAATATTGCCGCCTACGCATTTGCAATTGAAAATAACCTTTCATGGTATGGAGAGACGCTTAGTCATTTAGCACAACTAATTGAAAATCACGAAATTGATGCGCCTGCCATAAATATTATCGGGAACCTTAGCGTTGAAACTGTGCAGGAGGCTCACCGGCTGATGGAAGCTAATCGTATTTACGGTAAAAAGTTGGTTATGAAAATTTAAAAGGGTTTAAATCGCCTTTAATGTGCTCCCATCCGCGCCTACCTCAAGTACGTGTTGTACACCGCATTTAAGGGCGAAATTGTTCTTTTGATGTCCCACCGGAAAATCAAAGCAAACCGGGTAGTTATAGTTTTTTACTTTTTCGGTAACGATATCATAAATGGTGTGACCAAATTCCTCGCCTTCAACATCCGGTTTTAGTTGAAAGCCGCCGATAATTAGCCCGGCCAGGCGCGAAAGCTTACCGCTTTGTTTCAGGTTCCAGAACATACGGTCGATATTGTAGAGGTATTCATGGGTATCTTCTACAAATAGTATTTTTTCATCCGTATCCAGATCCGACGGTGTGCCCGAAAGTGTCGCGATCAGGCTCAGGTTACCGCCCACCAATGGGGCTTCGGTTTTGCCGGGGCGGTTTTGGGGGCAAGCAGGTGACGAATAATTAAGACTTTCACCGGTAAGTGCCTGCCTGATGGATTGAATGGTGGCCATCTGCATGGGATCGGCCTTTGCCCAGTCGTCAGGAAAACTGTTGCACATTTTTGAATGCAGGGTAGCAATACCAAAATTGCGGTTGATATGGCAATGCAGCGCGGTAATGTCACTGAAACCGATGATCCATTTAGGGTTCTTCTTAAACTGCCTGAAATTTAGCCGGTCAATGATCCTCACCAGTCCGTAACCACCCCTTGCGCACATAATGGCTTTAATTCCGGGGTTATCCAGCATTTGCTGCAGGTCTGCCGCGCGCTCTTCATCTGTTCCTCCGTATATAAAATCCTTTTTGCCGGTGTTATCGCCTATTGCTACATTAAAACCCCAGCTTTGTATAAATTGTACAGCGGGTATAAGATCGGCCAGGCTCATATATCCCGATGGACTGATAATGCCTATGGTATCCCCGGTTTGTAAATACGGAGGGATTTTGTGATGAGCTTTAGCATAAGGATTGGGGGGCGTAGTCGCCCACGTTTTTGACGTTGACAATGCGGCTCCGGCAGTGACCAAGGAGGAGATGAAGCGTTTTCGATTCATTTTATACCTGCTGCATTTTGATACAACAGGGTTTATAAAAGTATGAAAAACGGGGTAATAAGTGATGAATACCCGGCAGGTAAAATTCATTATCCTATAATCTTTACATAACCTCTCGCCTGCTTTTACCTAAAGATCAGTAAGTTTGAATTTGATGAAGATAAAGTATATCCCATTTACCGGAATTAAATCATTTACAGGGTTTGCCCTGATGCTATTGTCTCTCGTTTTCCAGGCTTGCCACACTTCCGGCGATAAAAACACAACTTCAAGGCCTGTAGCTAATGCATCAGCAGCCGGATTTAAAATAAAAGCAGCCATTTCCTGTACCAAAAACGGGATGATCAGGGAAGACAGTATTTTATACATGCACCAGGGCGGGGAGGCATTTAAACCCACAATAGTTAACGATAACAGTACACCGGCCGATAAAGCAGCTCATGATATGGCCTGGATCCCCGGCGGCACTTTCAGCATGGGTGGGGTTAATCCAAGGGGTATGACCGATGGCGGTATGGAAGCCATGGACGATGCCAGGCCTGTTCACCGGGTTTTTGTTGATGGTTTTTACATGGATAAAACCGAGGTAACCAATAACCAATTTGCCAAATTTGTAAAAGCTACCGGCTATATAACCGTGGCTGAACAAAAACCTACCGAGGCTGAATTTCCGGGTGTACCGGCCGAAAAACTGGTTGCCGGATCGGTGGTTTTTACCCCTCCGCACCAGAAAGTACAGTTAGATGATATTTCGCAATGGTGGTCGTACCAAAACGGGGCCGACTGGAAACACCCGCTTGGGCCGGGCTCCGACTTGATAGGGAAGGAAAATTATCCGGTAGTACAGGTAGCCTGGGAAGATGCTGCTGCCTATGCCAAATGGGCCGGAAAACGCCTGCCCACAGAGGCCGAATGGGAGTTTGCTGCTAGAGGAGGTAAAGCCGGTGAGCTATACCCCTGGGGCAACCAGTTAAAACAGGACGGGCGCTGGATGGCCAACACATTCCAGGGATCTTTTCCTGATCATGATAATGCCGAAGATGGTGAAACCGGCCTGGGACCAATAAAAAAATACCTTGCGAATGCTTACGGTTTGTATGATATGGCCGGCAACGCATGGGAATGGTGTGCCGACTGGTACCGCAATGATTATTATAATAGTTTTAATCCTAATATAGTTGCGCGCAATCCTAAAGGGCCTTCTGCTTCTTATGACCCGCAGGAGCCGGGGCAAAAAAAGAAGGTTCAAAGAGGCGGCTCATTTTTATGCACCGACCAGTACTGCACCCGCTATATGGTAGGCTCAAGAGGTAAAGGCGAATATCGCTCGGCAACAAACCACGTTGGCTTTAGATGTGTAAAGGATGTTAAGCATGGTAATAATACGACACAGGACACCAAAAAAGCACTTTAATATTTTTCGTGATATTTATATATAAGAGTTTATCGGGCACAATGGTAACAAGTTCAAAAGTTTTCTGCTTTAAGCACTCCGTCTTCCGCTTCAAAAAGGGCATAAAAAAAAGAAGCACTCCTGATGGGCAGGAATGCGTTCTAACCAATTATAAACCTAAATTATGAGAAGAGATGTAAACCCGGAGTCGAACCGGCGGCGCTGCCTGTCAGCCATTCACATGATGTTACAAATATACGTGTAATCTTTACATTTATTGTCATCTTAATATGAAAATTTTATTTTTATTGGTATTTTTTTATAGATAGCGATTGGTTTATGGATAATTGGCAATGAACTAATGAACATAGTCGTTAACTTAAAAGGTGGGGGATTGCGAGATTCCCTCTTAAGTTTAACTTAACCCATAAAATACTGGGACCATTTGAGTGGCAAAGCGCGTGGTTTTGTCCCTCTGGGGCAATGGAAAGCTGGAGGCGCTAATATGCTACAAACCTTTGCACCTCTGGTGCAGCTTGTCAATTCTTAACTTAACGGTATCGGGTATAGCGCTTTATAATCAGGTCCTGCGGCTTTCCACAGTGTATACGAAGCTTTCGGCTTTGTAATAGCCGAGGTTATACTCCATGGGGCGCTCGCCCTGGTCGTAAACAAATCTTTTTCTGAACAATACGGGGCTGCCGGTTTCAATTTCAAGCTTGGCGGCAATAAACTTATTAGCTTCCAGTGCACTGATCTCTTCTTTTGACAGGTTTGCTATCGTAGAATATTCGTCCTCCAGCATTTCATAAAGCGGGCGTTTAAAATCCTCCTCGCCGGTGAGGCCTATCCGCGGGTGAAAATAAGATATGAAATAAACAAAAGGGTTGTCGCTGCTGCCCCGTAGCCGTTCCATTTTCACAATTTTTTTCTCTGTACTGATATCGAAAAAACTGGCGGTGCTTTCATCAGGAAATACCCAGCTTACATGCAGCTCATAATTTTTTACGGTAATACCTCTCGCTTTCATTTCCTGCGAAAAACTGAGCCAGTTCATCGATTTTGAACTGATCCTGGAGTTGGCAACTTTAGTACCAAAACCCTTTTTGCGGATCAACAGCTCTTCATAAACCAGTTTATTAATAGCCTGGCGCAGTGTTGTACGGGATATAGCCAATTTTTTTGCCAGTTCTACCTCGTTAGGTAATAATTTACCTGCCTGGTAAACCGGATCTTTGATCAGTTCGCGAAGCAATTGCTCGGCCTGTATATGTAGTGGAATCGGGCTTTTATGGTCGATGGCTAATTTCATAACGGCTTTTACTAACCTTAATGAGGAATAAGTACGGGTAAAGATAGTAAAAGGTTAATTATGTATTTACATGGTTTAAGCGAGTGTTTTTAATTTGCCAAACAGGATATTTATAGATTGTATGGAACGTTAATAATTCGATGACTTATTCTGTTTCTACTAACCTAACTATGCAGCAGTTATTGGTATCGATTATTTACTTTCAGATCTTCATAGCTTAAATGTTCATACAAATGTTGCTTTATTGTTTTAATGTTATAAATTGTTCCATAATTACTCCTCGACTAAAAGGTACAACTGATGGAAAAAAACCTTTAATTACTTATAAATTCGCCTTGATTATGCCTTTATGAATTTGCTAAAAGAGTTACTCCCCATACTTCCGGCTACTTCTTAGTATGCAGTTTAGTTAATGCAAATTGCCCTATCCTATCGCCCTCATCTACACCGTTAGTTATGGATGGCATATAATGGATACCGCCATAAAACCTGCTGATAGCAGCCTCTTCGGCCGCGGCCTTAAAGGATTTAAAATTGCGCGCGGGGATAGCAAACTCCATTTCTGTAGAGTCAATGAACGAAAATTCATCGCCAAATAGTTTGCTTAACACGGCTGCTGATGCGGTAGATACAACACTATGCCCGCTGGTATACTCGGGGAAAGGCGGCGTTTGCAGCAATGGCATCCAGCTTTGATCAATATACTGGTTAATGTAAGTTTCGGGCCTGATCACCTTGCTCCGGTATTTTTCGTCCCAGCAGTTTATAAAACTATCTGCAATAACTACAGCTATACAAGCATAAGCTTCGGCGCTTTTCACGTAACCGGCCTTAGCCTTACGACAAGCCAGCGCCGTGATATTGATCCAATGCCCTCCCGGCGAGATCTTTTTTGTGGCAAACATAGTGTGCCCGTTGATATTCACCTTAAAGGGGTTATCATCCCAAAAGGTGGCGATAGTTGCCTCATCATCGGTGAGGTGCTTGCCGGTATCATATACTTCCATAGCCAGCTTGTAAAAATTACTACCGGGGATGTTGCTGAAGGTAAAGGGATGAGCCGGTTTAAATTGCTGTGCCGAATCAAGCAAAAATGGGCGGATCTCGTTCCAGTGCGGTTCAATACCTTTCATGTAGGCCGGTGGGGTTGGCTTCCAGCTTGCGTCATCTGTTTGCACATCATATTTTGATAATGAGCGGGTATGTTTATAGTTATCCTTACCCGCCCATTTTATGATCCTGTCGGCAATAAGTTTACCGTACGCTATCGAGTTATCATAAACACTATCGGGCATGCCGGTATTTTTAAACTCCTGCATCAGTTTGTCATGAAAACCCTCTATCCTGCCCTCACTCATCACCAGGATCTTGCCAACGGTTAAAATAGCATGAGATGCCGATAACGTGAAGCAATATTTTTTACCGGCTATAGGCTTAGGCACCGAGTCGAGCCCTTTCAGTTGCCCTTCAAGCGATTGGTAATGATCATCGCCATTTCGCGCAGCCTCATATGCAGCCACACTAATATAGGCATAAATACGACTGGCAACCGGCGGCGAATAAATATCATGCCTTACCACATCAGTAACATCTTTGATAGACCGGTGGATAAAATCCGGGTTTTCGGCCGGTTTTTCCCAGCTTTTCTTACCGCATGATGAGCAGGTTATAATAACGATAAATGCAAAATATAGTCTCTTCATCATGATGAACAGCAACGGCTTGATCAGTTTAATTGGTCTAACCCTCAAATCAGGGGTTCAGATCAAAGCTAACAGTTAATCAATATTTAAGTATGGCCCGATAGTAATTAACTAACTTTTGATACAATTTGCAGAAACAGGAATTGTAAAATCCGTTTTCTTTACGGTGGCTTATTGCATTATAACCAATAAGTTAAAGCTTAACCAAAGCATAAACCATCAATCAATTATTAACCATATTTGCATGATAAAAAGTTTACCCAAGGCGTTTAAACTATCTACCTTATTGTTATTTTTTTTAGGTGCCGGATGTTCAAAAAAGTCATCAAGCCCAACGCTCTTTAAGCTGCTCGATGCTTCACAAACAGGTATCGATTTTAAAAATACCATTACCGAAAGTGACAGCATCAACATCCTTAACCACCCCTACCTGTACAATGGCGCCGGTGTTGGTATCGGCGATTTTAACCGTGATGGCCTGCCCGATGTTTACTTTGCCGGTAACATGGTTGCCAATAAATTATACATTAACAAAGGCTTACTTACTTTTAAAGATGTTACAGACGCGGCGGGTGTAGCCGGTAATGGCGACTGGTACGCAGGTGTATCAGTAGTTGATATCAATAACGATGGCTGGCCGGACATATACGTTTGCTCATCATTTAAAAGCGATCCCAACCATCGCAAAAACCTGCTTTTCATTAACCAGGCAACTAATAAAGATGGCGTGCCAACCTTCAAAGAATCGGCAGCAGCCTATGGACTGCAGGATACCGGCTACAGCACACAAGCCGTATTTTTTGATTACGATCATGACGGAGACCTTGACATGTACCTGCTCACCAACTTTTTAGGTAAAGAAACTCCGGTGGCCTATCGCCCAAAATTAACCGATGGCAGCGCACAGAATAACGACCGCCTTTACCGTAACAACGGAAATGGCACCTTCACCAATGTAACCAAAGAAGCAGGGATATTGATAGAGGGCTTTGGCAACTCGGTTTCCATATGCGATGTGAATAACGATGGCTGGCCGGATGTTTATGTAGGCAACGACTTTATATCGAACGATGTACTGTGGGTGAACAATAAAAACGGCACGTTCAGCAACCGCGCGGGCGAGTATTTTAAACACACGGGCTGGTCGGTAATGGGATCGGATATGGTTGATATCAACAATGATGGCAAGGCCGACCTGGTATCGTTAGAGATGCTGCCCGAAGAAAACGTACGTAAAAAAACGATGCTTGTAGGCGATAATTACATTACCTATATCAACAATAACAAGTTCAAGTACGAGCACCAGTACATCCGCAATGTGCTGCAGCTTAATCAGGGACAAACTCCTGCCGGCCATCCGCAATACAGCGAAATAGCTTACCAGGCCGGTGTTTATCAAACCGACTGGAGCTGGACACCGCTCGTGGCCGATTTTGATAACGACGGTTATCGTGACATGATGATCACCAACGGTTATCCCCGCGACGTTACGGACCTTGACCATGCCCTGTACAGTAACGATCAGGGCCGTACCGTTAAAGAGAACACTACTTTAGCTGCTGCCGATTCATTTCCGGTTGTAAAAACATCAAGCTATGCTTTCAGAAATGCGGGCGGGTATTTGTTTAAAGATCAATCGAAAGATTGGGGAATTGTGAAACCTACCTTTTCAACCGGCGGCGTTTACGCCGATCTGGACAATGACGGCGATCTTGACCTCGTGATCAATAATATTGATGACGATGCTTTTGTTTATGAAAACACAGCTAACAGCAAAACGCAGGTTGCCAAAGATCACAACTATCTAACTGTTGCACTACAGGGCGACAGCAAAAATATTGGCGGTATTGGTGCTACCATCCGTATCTATTACAAAGGCAAGCAGCAGTTTTATGACCAGCAACCCTGCCGCGGCTATATGAGTACGGATGATGCCCGCGGGCATTTCGGTATAGGGGCCACTACATCTGTCGACTCATTGCGGGTACGCTGGCCCGATGGTAAAACACAGCTGCTTACCAATGTTAAGGCCAACCAAACACTTGCATTGCGGTACAAAAATGCCTCTGGTTATTTCCCGCCGGATGCTTTCGGCAAAATCATCACGGTGTTTCAGGAGGCTAATAACCAAACAGGCATAAAATACGTGCACCAGGAAAAAGACGCTATCGATTATAATATACAGCCTACCCTACCGCACAAGTTAAGCCAGTATGGGCCTGCTATTGCCGTTGGCGATGTGGATGGCAATGGCTATGATGACCTTTTTATAGGAGGCTCCGCCGGTAACAAAGGGGTATTTTTCATGCAGGATGCAAACGGTCATTTCGCTATGGATAACAACCGTTTTGTGCACGAAGATTTTAAAGAAGAGGAAGACATGGGTGCATTATTGTTTGATGCCAATGGCGATGGCTTCCCCGATCTGTATATCGCAAGTGGTAGTTACGAATTCCAGAAAGGGCATACCACGGCTCAGGACAGGCTTTACATCAACGATAAAAAAGGCCATTTCACCCGCGACCTTGCCGCGGTGCCCGTGGAATATGATAACGGTTCATGTGTACGTGCTGCTGATTTTGACGGCGATGGCGATTTGGACCTTTTTATAGGTTCAAGATCGGTTTCAGGCGCTTACCCTTCATCACCCGTTAGCCATTTGCTCAGGAACGATGGCGGTAAATTCACCGATGTTACCAGCCAGCTTTGCCCCGACCTGATACATGGCGGCATGATCACCGACGCGCTTTGGTCGGATTTTGACAAGGATGGCAAGGCGGACCTAGTGGTGGTTGGCGAATGGATGCCGGTTACCTTTTACAAAAACACCGGCCATGGCCTTAGCAAGATCAAATCGGGCATTGATGATCATGTGGGCTGGTGGAACAGCATTGTTGCCGGGGATTTTAACAACGATGGCAACATTGATTACGTAGCCGGTAACCTGGGCCAAAACTCAAACTACAAAGCATCATTTGAGCAACCCATGACCATTATGGGTAAAGATCTGGATGGTAACGGCTCCTTCGATGCTATGATATTTTGCTTTATGAAGGATGAGGACGGCTCACAGAAACCCTTCCCCATGCATACCCGCGATGACCTCATCAGCCAGGTGATCTCCATCCGCAAAAAATATCCAAGCTATCGCGGCTTTGGTCATGCTACCATGAATGATCTGTGGACTGAGAAAGACAAAGAAGGCGCCGTAATCCTTAAGGCAACCGATATGAACACCAGCCTTATCACCGGTAAAGGCACTGGTACTTTTAGTATCAGTGCATTACCGCACTATGCACAAATGGCCCCGGTGTACGGAATGATAGCTGAAGATGTTGACCACGATGGCAATCTCGACCTGATAATGACTGGTAACGACTTTGGCATGGAACCTTTTACCGGGAGGCACGATGCTTTTATGGGTTTATATATGAAAGGCAATGGAAAAGGCAGCTTTGCTCCGCTATCAGTAGCTAATAGCGGCATTTATATTGCGGGCGATGGTAAAGGCCTGGCAAGTGTACAATCGGCTAAAGGAGGCGGGGTTTTAGTAGCTACCCAAAATCAGGATAGCATTAAAGTATTCCGGAAAACGGGCGCTAATTCTGCCAGGCGATATATTAAATTAAAGCCCGATGATTTTTATGCTGATATTAAACTTAAGAACGGTGGCAAAAAGCACCTCGAATTTTATTATGGATCAACCTATCTATCGCAATCGTCAAGGATCTTGGAATTGGATGCTAATACAGCGGAGGTAACCATAACAAGCTATAACGGGAAGAAAAGGAAGGGGAGCTGATAGTTATAAATCCATGCACATTCGTCGTGCCATGCTAAACCGTGGGTACCCGATAGACAAAGGAGGGGGATATTGGTAAGTTAAACTCCAATCTTCCTCCCTTAACCAACCAACTCACTCACAATTTTTGCCGATAGCAAACACAACGGGATTCCTCCTCCCGGGTGTACGCTTCCCCCGCAAAAATATAAACCTTTTATTTTTGAGGATTTATTGGCATGCCGTAAAAATGCTGCAAACCGGCTGTTGGAGCTGGTACCATAAAGGGAGCCCTGGTATGAGGACGTGCGGCTTTCGATACTCCGCGGATCAAGGATGCTTTCATTAGCAATAAGTTTGCGGATGTCTTTATTTAGCAAACGGCTTAACTTATTTAATACATTTTCCCTCGCCCCGGCTATCAGTGCATCCCAATCCTGCCCGGTATTAGCAGGTACGTTGATCATTACAAACCAGTTTTCGCAACTCTCGGGAGCATCGTCTGGTTTATATTTGGAGCTGATGTTAAGGTAAACAGTAGGGTCATGATAAATCTTCTTTTCCCGCCAAATGTGATTAAACTCGGCCTCATAATCAGCACTGAAAAAAATATTATGCAGGTCAAGCTCCCTGAACTGATCCCGGATCCCCCAATAAAATATCAGGGCCGAACTGCTTCGTTCCTGGTTTAATATTTTTTGAGGATGAAGTTTGGAATGACTGCTTAGCAGCTTGCGATAGGTGAACCAGATATCCATATTGGATACCACAAGATCCCCTTCAATTACTCCATCATTCGTCTTGATCCCTTTTACTTTGTATCCTTGCAATACAATTTCTGCTACCGGGTTATTGTAGTGAAATTTTATACCTAATGATTCGGCCAGCGCCACTAAGCAAGAAGTTATGTTATACATCCCACCCTCCGGAAAATAAGCGCCAAAATGCTGCTCCAGGTGCGGGATTACGTTCAGCGTGGCCGGTGCGCTATAAGGGTTTGAACCATTATAGGTTGCATACCTGTCGAAAAATTGCACTATTCTTTTATCCTTGAAAAAGACCTCATTGGCCTTGTGCATAGTGCGAAAGGCATCTATCTTACCAAACCGGAATATTGATTTGACGGTATCCCAGCGCAGATGGGTTTTAAGCCGATGCAGGGAGCGCTCTAAAAAAACGTGGTTGGTAACGTTATAGACCGTACTGCTGTTATCAAGGTAATGCTTTACAGCTGCGGCAGGTTCTCCTGTCTTTTCCTGTATCTCCTCACTAAACTTGCCTGCATTGGCGTAGGCGGTTAAACGCGTACCATCTTCATAAAAATATCTGCAAACAACATCCAGCTTTTGATACCTGAAATAATCAGAAGGATTTTTGCCGGCCAACTTAAAAAGCTCGTCGACATACTGCGGCATGGTAAACAGGCTCGGCCCGGCATCAAAGCGGTAACCACCCTGCTCAAACTGGCTCAACTTACCGCCGGGGTAACTATTAGCCTCATAAACCTCAACCTGATATCCTTTTACCGCCAGGCGGATAGCTGTCGCAATACCCGCTATACCGGCGCCAATAATCAAAGCTTTTTTGGGAAGAGGCATGGGGTAAAGATAACCGGGATTCGGGGGATTTTTAGGATTAACAGGATTTTTTCTGACCCGATTAGAAAAATCCAACTAATGTCAAATCTTATAAAATTCCAATCACATTGATCAGATCTCTTTAAACCAGAGAAAAATCCTGTACTCCAAAAAATCCTATAAAAATCCCGGTTCAGAAACTACACATGATGAACACCTTCGCCTATCTCTTCAATAGTTTTGCGGTTAAATGCTTCCAAATCATTAGGGCGGCGACTTGTTACCAGGCCATTATCAACCACCACCTCTTCATCAATCCAATCGGCGCCGGCGTTTTTTAGATCGGTTTGTAACGATGGGTATGAAGTTAACCGTCTCCCGTTGATCATACCTGTTTCAATCAGTAGTTGCGGGCCGTGGCATATTGCCGCCAGCGGCTTGCCCTCATCCAAAAATGCAGAAGCAAAGGCAACGGCATCTTTATTTTGTCTCAACTTATCAGGGTTAAGCACGCCACCCGGTAAAACCAGCGCGTCGTAATCATCAGGGCTTACTTCGTTTAGCGGTTTATCAACATTGATCTCAATACCCCAATTGGTTTTATCCCAGGCTTTGATTTTTCCGCTTTTGGGCGATATCACATGTACTGTTGCACCTGCCTGCTCAAGGGCTTGTTTTGGGCTTGTTAATTCAACCTGCTCAAATCCTTCTTCGGTAAGGATTGCCACCTTACGACCATTTAAACTTGCCATAATTTATAATTTATTAATTAATGATTATAAAAATTAAATACAATATAAATACAGGCAAAAATAAGGATGGTTTTAGGAATTTTAAAAGAGGCTATAACAACTTGATTAGTACCAATCTTGAATTAGGCTCCTTAAATAGTTTTCTCGCAGAGAGGCGAAAACACAAAGTTTTTGCCTGGCGATTTTGTATACTTATTATTCAGATGATTGTCCAATATGCTGCAACGCGTAGTTTATAAAGTTACTTGTCAGCCCATAATCCTCCGTCCCCTTACGGCGGATAAAAAAGAAATCACGCTTAATTTTCAAACCTTCAATAGGCACTTCAACCAAATCACCTTCGGCCAATTGCCTGATGATTGACGGGCGCGGCATAAAGCCAAGGCATTGATCGGCAAGCAGGAAGTTTTTCAAAGCCTCGGTACCACCAAGGCGGATCTTTACGGACAGATCGGCCGGTTTAATATGCAAAGCAGACAAGGCTTTTAATACGGCATTCAACGTGCCCGAACCACGCTCTCTCACGGCGAGGGGTGTTTTTACAAACTGCTTTAATGTTAATGACTTGCCTGCCAGCGGACTCTTAGCCGAGCAAACCGGGATCACCTCATCACTCATAAAAGGCTTGTATGATACGGTAGTGAGTTTGTTATCAACTTCGATAATGCCAATATCCACCTCATGGTTTAACAAAGCGTTCAGGATATACTCGCTGTTACGGTTTACAAGCTGTACATCAACATTGGCATATTCGCGCTGAAAGCCAGAAAGTATCGAAGGTAAAATATACAGGGCAATAGTTGTACTTGCGCCCAAACGCAAATGCCCGGCAGCCTGCGAAAGATTGCTTAACACCGAAAGATCATACTCCACCTTCCGCTCTATCTCTGTTGCCTGCTGCAGGTATTCGTTTAGTTTGTTGCCGGCTTCGGTGAGTAAAATACTGTTGCCTTTGCGTTCAAACAAGGGCACTTTATATTGATCTTCAAGCGCTTTAACATGCTTACTGATGGCCGGCTGCGTTATAAACAGCACCTGGGCAGCCTTACTGAAACTCAGGTTAGCGGCAACTTCCATAAATACACGATGGGCGAAAGAGATCATGGGGCAAAGTTAATTTTTTACCCGTTCAAAGTACTTACCTGTAAATTTATATACGATATAGTCACGGGTAACCTCTCGTTTTGCATTAACTAACGGACTATGGATGCTTTGTGTTTTAGCATCATAATAAATAGTCGGGATCACTTTCATATTAACTACCGAAAGGAAGTTATAATCAAAATAAAGCTTGCTATGCATCCCGGTTGGGGTTTTAACCAATAATACCACTCCATTCAATTTACCATTCTCGACAGTAAAAAACTGGATGCCCTGGGTAGCATCAACACTTGAACGTACCGAATTATACGCCGCCAGGTAGTAAACCTTGTTGTTTGCCTTGAGGGTATAGATTTTGGAGTACCAGTAAACCGGGTTATGTTTTTTGCCAACGGAATCCATTTTAAGCAATGACGATGCTTTGCCGCTAACCTTGTATTGCAAAACATTGTCAAAATCATAGCCGGTGCTGCCCAGCCTGGTATCCCACGAATAAGTACGGAACAAGCCATCGGCAGATGTGGCGATCACAACCCGCTCTTTCACCAGTTCGGTAAAGGGATAGTTAATTGTTCCGGGATATTTGGAGGTATAGTACTTCAGCTTAAAGCCAAAGATCTTGTTCATTTTTTCTAATGAATCAATTGCTTTCCACTCTTTTTTGTGGGAACCGTAATAGTTTACCCTTTTAAAAATCCGTAACAGGTCGGCTTCAATGGCCTGTGGACTCTGGGCAAACAAATTTGCTGAGTAAAAACAGCAGCAGAAAACAATTATAAACTTAAAGGTTTTCATCGGTAAACAAGATACACAAAAAAAGTAAATCCGGCGGACATTCTGTTACGATGATTGCCAGTTAACTGTTTTTTAGCTTTTTATTTTTTCAAAATACTGCCCGTTGAATTTGTAGGTGATAAATTTTGCGGTAACCTGTGCTTTGGCATTTACCAAGGGTACATGTATAGTTTGCGTTGTTTGATCAAAAGTGATAGTAGGACGTTTTTCAAAAGGGATATCAACTACCGAAAAGAAATCATAATCATAATAGATCTTGCTTTTCAATCCCGAGCTTGTTTTAATAACCTTCGCATCATCATTAAGCTTCCCGTTTTCTATATCAAAAACCTTGATACCGGTGCCGGCATCTTTGCTTGAATATATCGTGCCGTAAATGCCCAGGTAGTAAGTTTTATCGCCCGTTTTAAAAGTGTAAAGGTTGCTGTAAAACGGTATATAAGTTTCCTGGCTGCCGGTAAGCAGCACTGATTTTGTTTTAGCGACAACTTTATACTGCAGCACATTAGCAAAATCGCGCATGGTACCTCCCTGCCAGGTCTCCCACGAGTAGATCCTGAACAAGCCATCTGCCGAAGTGAAAATATCAAGTTGCGCTTTTTTTAGCGAGTTAAAAGGCATACCGATGGAAGCTGGGTAGGTTTCCGCGTACTTTTTTAACTTGTTTCCAAATTCATCGTTAGCATCTCCTAAGGCATCGCTCGCGCCGTCGTCGCCTGTATCTTGTTTTTGATGCCAGTATTCAATCTTTTTAAATGATTTAAGCAGATCGGCCTCAACGGCCTGCGGTGTTTGCGCAACGAGTTTAGTAACTGTGATAAAACAGAATAGAGCAATCAGGTTCAAGGCTTTCATGACAAAAATTTACTGCATAAAAATAGGGATAATCAAATGACTATCCCTATCCTATTTATTTGAAAAGAAATATTCTGTTTACGCCTCAACCGGCTGACCGATCAGGTGCTGAGCAGCTAAATATTCTGCAATTTGCACGGCATTGGTAGCTGCACCTTTACGCAGGTTGTCAGATACAATCCAGCAGTTCAACGTATTGTCCTGGGTTTCGTCACGACGGATGCGGCCTACAAATACCTCATCTTTATCATGCGCGTCAAGCGGCATAGGGTATTTCAGGTTAGCAGTATCGTCAACCACCACAATGCCGGGCGCGTTAGCTAACAGTTCACGAACTTCGGCCAGGTCAAAATCATTTGCAAACTCAATGTTAACCGACTCAGAGTGACCGCCCATAACCGGGATCCGCACGGTGGTAGCAGTTACTTTAATGCTATCATCGCCCATGATCTTTTTGGTTTCGAGGATCATTTTCATTTCCTCTTTAGTATAACCGTTTTCGGTAAATACATCAATCTGCGGGATCACGTTTAAATCAATAGTGTAAGGGTAAACCTTTGGTCCGTCTATACCTTTACGCTCGTTAAACAGCTGATCAACAGCTTTAACGCCTGTACCGGTAACCGACTGGTAGGTTGAAACTACCACCCTTTTAATTTTATATTTATCGTGCAGTGGTTTTAAAGCCACCACCATTTGTATAGTTGAGCAATTTGGGTTAGCGATGATCTTGTCTTCGGCTGTAAGTACATCAGCGTTTACTTCGGGCACAACCAATTTTTTGGTTGGATCCATACGCCATGCCGATGAGTTATCAATAACAGTTGTACCAGCAGCTGCAAATAAAGGAGCTTGCTGTAATGAAGTGCTTCCGCCGGCCGAGAAAATTGCTACGTCCGGCTTCATCTTAATCGCATCCTCAACAGAAACCACCTTAAACTGCTTACCCTTAAAAGTAATTTCTTTACCAATACTTTTTTCTGAAGCTACGGGAATTAATTCTGTAACGGGGAAGTTGCGTTCTGCAAGAACCTGCAACATTTTGGTGCCTACTAATCCTGTAGCACCTACTACTGCGACTTTCATTTTTTAAATTGTTTTTGAAATGTATCAGGCTGCTTCACAGCGCCTGTTTTTAATTAATTATGTGTTTTAAAAGTTAAACCCTCAAATATGCACATTTTTTTGGTATCGGAGAAATATTAAGTCTATGGTTATTGTGGAGTTTAATTAAGTGAGTCGTTGATTGAGTTGATTAAGTGATTGGTTTGTTTGTCTGAATCAGAATTTTCAGGATTTGAGAATTAACAGCATGAAATCCCGATACTGGCGCAAGTCTTGAGCGAAGGCCAGCGGGTGGCAGACTTGTGACTTCTGCAAGCGATTAGTTTGTCTGAACCGAAATTTTTAGAATTAAATGAATTAATAGAATGCCATGCAAAATTCCAATAATTCGTTTAATTCGAGTTCAGACAACATCTTGACAATCCTCAAATCTTAAATATCATAGTTCAGAATAATGGCGTTACCTTCGGCCCGCGCTATCCGCTCATACTACACAAGGCATTAGCCACAGGCCGGTATCCCAATGTCATTAAGTTAAGGAAACACCACAGTTCAGAACCGGATAAAATCCGGTTCTTTATGGTTACGAATCAAAAAACTGTGGTATGTCAGCAAACTTAAAGATCATTTCAGATTTACGGAATTTTATTGCCCTTTCATCTCAAAATAGCGAGTTAAGACAGCTATTCACCAACTCTTGCAATGCCTTTAGTAGAAGGCGTAAGCTTCATTTTGAACTGGTAGTATGTATGCTGCTTAATTTTTTTAAAAGAAGTTATGATATAGAGTTATCGACATTCTTCGATCATATGGGTTTTCAGGAACTGAAAGCCACCAAGTCTGCTTTCAGTCAACAGCGCTCAAAGATTAGTAGTTTCTTTTTCAGCTGTTTAAACAGTACGTTAGTCGATAGTTTCTATACTCATTATAAAGCTGACATTAAACGATGGAATGGATTTAGGGTGATTGCGGTAGATGGTTCTACAGCGTACCTGATCGACAGGAAGGAAGTAACAGAACATTTTGGAACGCATGGAAATCAGCGGGGTACAGTAACTTTAGGCCGCGTTCTGTGTGCCTTTGATGTTTTGAATAAAATCACTATAAAGGCGGGAATGTACCCCATCAGCTGTTCTGAGCAAAAGATTGCTCTGAGCTGGATACCTTCTTATGGGCCGGATATGTTATTGATCTACGATCGTGCATATCCTGGCTTTATCAGCATGTTTCATCATCAAAACAAAGAAACACCACAGCCCTTCTTAATGCGCTGCCCTGTAGGGTTCAGTACTGAGGTAACAGCATTTGTAAAAAGCGGGGTAAATGATGCGATCAGCATGATTAAAGCAAGTAAACCCATTCGGAGGGAGCTTAGAGAGCAGGGTTTTATTGTAAAAGTAAAGGGAACTATTAAGATACGGTTGATCCGCATTGTTTTAGATGATGGAACGATTGAAGTGCTGGCTACCAATCTATTTGACCAACAACAATATCCTTATAAAGAATTTAAAGCACTTTATTTTATGCGCTGGGGAATCGAAACAAGGTTCAGCTCCTTCAAGAACCAGTTGCAATTAGAAGCCTTCAGCGGACAAAAAGTTGAAACAATTCTACAGGATTTCCATGCAACAGTTTTCTTATCCAACTTACAGGAAATCATTAGCAAACCAGCCCAGGAGAAAATCGATCATGAAGTTTCCAAGCGCAAATACGACTATCAAATAAATAAAAATACCGCCATTGGCATTATGAAGAACAGAGTCATAGGCCTTTTACTTTTTAAAGACCCTGAAAAAATACTAATACAATTACAAAACCTCTTTGCTCAATATATTGAACCAATAAGGCCGAACAGAAAACTACCAAGAGTGAAAAAACTCAAACGTAGGTCTGGTAAATACAAAACCTTAACTAATTACAAAAGAGCAATATAATCCTTAACTTAATGACATTGGCCGGTATCCGCT
>NZ_FMTV01000007.1:0-388038 GCF_900100445.1 Mucilaginibacter sp. NFR10
AGCGGATACCGGCCAATGTCATTAAGTTAAGGATTATATTGCTCTTTTGTAATTAGTTAAGGTTTTGTATTTACCAGACCTACGTTTGAGTTTTTTCACTCTTGGTAGTTTTCTGTTCGGCCTTATTGGTTCAATATATTGAGCAAAGAGGTTTTGTAATTGTATTAGTATTTTTTCAGGGTCTTTAAAAAGTAAAAGGCCTATGACTCTGTTCTTCATAATGCCAATGGCGGTATTTTTATTTATTTGATAGTCGTATTTGCGCTTGGAAACTTCATGATCGATTTTCTCCTGGGCTGGTTTGCTAATGATTTCCTGTAAGTTGGATAAGAAAACTGTTGCATGGAAATCCTGTAGAATTGTTTCAACTTTTTGTCCGCTGAAGGCTTCTAATTGCAACTGGTTCTTGAAGGAGCTGAACCTTGTTTCGATTCCCCAGCGCATAAAATAAAGTGCTTTAAATTCTTTATAAGGATATTGTTGTTGGTCAAATAGATTGGTAGCCAGCACTTCAATCGTTCCATCATCTAAAACAATGCGGATCAACCGTATCTTAATAGTTCCCTTTACTTTTACAATAAAACCCTGCTCTCTAAGCTCCCTCCGAATGGGTTTACTTGCTTTAATCATGCTGATCGCATCATTTACCCCGCTTTTTACAAATGCTGTTACCTCAGTACTGAACCCTACAGGGCAGCGCATTAAGAAGGGCTGTGGTGTTTCTTTGTTTTGATGATGAAACATGCTGATAAAGCCAGGATATGCACGATCGTAGATCAATAACATATCCGGCCCATAAGAAGGTATCCAGCTCAGAGCAATCTTTTGCTCAGAACAGCTGATGGGGTACATTCCCGCCTTTATAGTGATTTTATTCAAAACATCAAAGGCACACAGAACGCGGCCTAAAGTTACTGTACCCCGCTGATTTCCATGCGTTCCAAAATGTTCTGTTACTTCCTTCCTGTCGATCAGGTACGCTGTAGAACCATCTACCGCAATCACCCTAAATCCATTCCATCGTTTAATGTCAGCTTTATAATGAGTATAGAAACTATCGACTAACGTACTGTTTAAACAGCTGAAAAAGAAACTACTAATCTTTGAGCGCTGTTGACTGAAAGCAGACTTGGTGGCTTTCAGTTCCTGAAAACCCATATGATCGAAGAATGTCGATAACTCTATATCATAACTTCTTTTAAAAAAATTAAGCAGCATACATACTACCAGTTCAAAATGAAGCTTACGCCTTCTACTAAAGGCATTGCAAGAGTTGGTGAATAGCTGTCTTAACTCGCTATTTTGAGATGAAAGGGCAATAAAATTCCGTAAATCTGAAATGATCTTTAAGTTTGCTGACATACCACAGTTTTTTGATTCGTAACCATAAAGAACCGGATTTTATCCGGTTCTGAACTGTGGTGTTTCCTTAACTTAATGACATTGGGATACCGGCCCAATCACGTTTTTGAATATAACAAAGATGGCAACAGGTTTGAAACATACATCGGGGATATTAGGTGGGATGATGGGTTTACAATTGAGCCCGGTGAAGAAAAAGCAGTAACTGTAAGATTCCTTTTAGGTTGGAAAATAGAGCGCTACTTAAATATCGGCAGAAAATGGTGGATACACGAAGGGCCAAGATGCGTTGGAGAAGCGGAATTGTTTGAATTTTTATAAAATTAATCATAGCATACGCCGCCTTTAGTTGGTGCACGCGTGCCGCCCCCGCTGGCGCTTGCGGCAGCGTCGGATTTTATAGGCTAATCCCCCGTCACCTCGAAATACTAAAACTACCGCTTATTTCCACCACCTCACCGGGCGCCGAATTTTATAAGCTAATCACCTACAGGCGCAAGCGTAATCTACATCAGCAACACTTTCCAGGCATCCATTACCCGGCCGTTATCTAACAATTGTTTGGCTTTTAAATGCAGGTGCAGAGTGTGGGTGTCACTGGTGGCAGCATCAACCAGTTCTTTCATTTCATCGGTTTTGCTAAAAGCGCTTACCTCCTCATGGGATGGCAGCGTTTCAACAAGCCCCAATAGCCCCAGATCATTCCCGGTTAATACTTTGGAGTATTTAACCTCTATTGGAAAAGCATCTACACCGATACCTATGCCGGCGCTGCCTGTTGGTTTGGAAATTTTAAATAAATTATCACTGGTTACCCTGCAATACCAATCGCCGCCTAAACGGGCCACCAGATCTATTTTATGCGGGTCTATTTTATCATTAGCGTCCAAAATAGCTTCGCTGATATGGATCCGTTTCACCTCGGCAATAACCAAATTACCTGCGCCCCCGTTTTTTCCTAACGATATCACATCATTCACTGCACATTCCAATTGAACGGTCGACTCCGCTACCCTCGGTGGCTTTACCGTATCCGAAGCCAATTCGGTAAAGCCCGCTTTTGCAAATTCGTTTACCCCTTTTTTGTAATCCATACTGGTTAAATAGGTCTGTTGCACCATCTCGTAGTTCACAATATTGATCACACATTCAGGCACTTCCAAAACGTTTTCGAGTGTGTGCTTAGTGGTATTATCCCGCGCCCTGCTTGTGGGCGAAAAAACACATATTGGCGGGTTGATACTAAAAACATTAAAAAAACTAAACGGACTTAAGTTAACCTCGCCGCTTTTGTTGATAGTGGATACAAAACATATTGGCCGGGGTGCAATGGCATAGTGCAGATAAACCTGCATTTCCGCCGGTGTTAACGATGCTGCATCAATAGTTCTTAACTTCATTCAAGTTTTATTTAAAGCTTAATCGGCCAACCAGCTATTTCCTTTAATCCGGTACCAACCCTTTACGAGGAGCCAGGCGCCCCCGTTTTATTTAACACCGGCCTGGCCATCCGGCGAACGCCTCCATCTGAAATAAGCATCCAACACTTTAAGCGACGCAAGGTCCGGAACAGGGCCGGTATGCGCCGTTTGGGAAAAGTACATTACTACCGGACGGGCAGGGCTGTAGGCCGGCCATTCGGGCTTTCCGGCACCATTGGGGTCGCCATACTTTGCAAAGTTTGTCCAGTAAGTACTCATCGCATCCGAAATATCCAGGTTTGCTTTAGCCTGCGCACCTGAGGCATTAAGCAGGCCGAATACGTAAGCCACTTCCTGTGCATGCGGCGATCCATAACCTGTCTGCGGGGAACCTGCCGGATACTCGGGGTGTTGATCAAAATAATAATAAAAAACCTTAGATTTACCCCTTTTTGCCTGTAATGTAGCCCAGCTCCAGGTATGCCAGCCAAACGCCGCATCACGTGTTAAGTCGCGCGCGGTTTTTGCTACCGTACCTGTGCCGGGCGGATAAGCCTTGATAAGTTCATCGGCGAATTTTCCATAGCGGTTTTTTACTGCGGCGATATAGTCATCCGTAGTTTTAGGCGGCGAAAAACTGGCTCCTTCATCAGAGTTATAACCAACCAGTATCGGTATGTCGTTGTACTTCCCGGCTTCGTAGAGCCTGTACTGATCATCGGGAATCACCCAACCATCAACAATGGGCCATGCAAGCCCGCGTACGGCAGGGAGCTTATCAGCATCAACTTTTCGCAAACTGTCAATTGAGGGATACCCGGCACCTTTAGCATATGCTTCGCCGGCAGCCTCGGCATCATGCAGCTTTTTCATATTTTCGCCCGGAAAGGTTGTGGTACGCGTTGGGCCGAATGAGCCCCCGCTTTCGGAAATAGCCCCGCGAAACAGTCCTTTAGCCAATGGGCTTGCACATAACATACTAACCGCGATGCCTCCTGCCGATTCGCCAAAAATAGTTACCTTGCCAGGATCGCCCCCAAAGGCCGCGATATTTTGTTTAATCCATTTAAGTGCCGCTATCATATCAAGAAGGCCGTAGTTACCCGAAACGTGGTTGGGGCTTTCGGCGCTTAATTCGGGGTGCGCCAAAAATCCAAGCTGGCCCACGCGATAGGCGATGCTTATCAGCACTACATTTTTTTTTGCCAGATTGGCACCGTTATAAGCCCATTCGGCAGTGCCACCTGCATTGAAAGCACCGCCGTAAATCCATACAAGGACCGGAATTTTGCTATCGGGCGATTTAGCAGGCGTCCAAACATTCAGGTACAAGCAATCTTCACTTTTTCCCGACACAGGGTTGCCCCCCTGCATGGGTTCAGGGGCAAATCTGTCCGCCAAGCGCACACCATCCCATTTCGCGGCGGGCTGCGGAGGGCACCAGCGCAATTTGCCTACCGGAGGAGCGGCAAATGGAATACCTTTATAAACTGTGAGGCTATTTTCAAAGGTACCCTGCAGCAGCCCTTCATTTACCTTAACAGGAGCCGGTTGTGCATTGGCAGCTACCACAGTAAGCACTGAAGCAAGCATAAAAATTAAACGTCTCATAAAATTGCGATTGGTTGTTCAAAACTACCATTAAACCGCTAAATCGCAACTGTGAAAACAAGTATTTTACCGTGCTGGTGCGCGTTTCGCGGGTATCTCTAAACTAATATCAGATAAAGCACATGCGGCACATGTGCACGGTAATAAAAGTTACTCAAGCCTCGGGGCTGACGAAGCGAAGCTTCGTCATATACACAGATAAGCGCAAAGCTAATCTTCCCGGATTTAAGCAATGGTGGCAGTACTTTGTCACCATCAAGACTCCGTCAACTAGCCTCATCTAAAAAACATCAAAAAACGGATAAAAATATGCTAAAAAATCAGCCCCTGTTTGGATTAAGGGTGAAACACTAAACAAATACTCCAAAAAGTTTTAAATACTGATTATCAATAATTTAACTATGTTCGATGCAAAAACACAAACCACTGATTATCAACGAATAACATTTTTAACCTGTTCCGTTATTTTACACTTAAAAAATGGAACACATGGATTTTAAAAAAAAGAAGCACCGGCCTTTTTTCATTTTTTTTTCGGGAATCAAAAAATTGGGACAGCCCATTTGTTACAATGGTTTCTGGCCACAAACGCGCCTGCACATTATTTAAGAAACAAAAAGGGGCAGCAACCTACACCAGGCACTGCCCCTTTTTTGAAAAACTGTAATAAGCAAACCATTTAATACAGACGATTAATCTGCCCGGCTCTCCCCGCTCCCAAATATCATCCTTAGTGCCTGGTCGTGTGTTAAAAAGGCTATCGCCCAGTTATACAAAGTTTTAATTTTATTATTATAATTCACTAACGACATCAGGTGGATAAATAGCCATACGAATAAAGCTGCAATACCACTAAGGTGTACCTTGTGCTTAAACAAGTCGACCACGGCATTATGCCGGCCAACAATGGCCATATCTCCCCTGTCGAAATATTTAAATGGTTTTATGGCTTTGCCTTTTGCCATGGCTATAAAGTTCTTGGCGGTATTGCGTCCCATTTGTATGGCAACCTGTGCCAGTTGCGGGTGTCCTTTTGGATAAACCGGGTCGGTTATTTGCACACTGATATCGCCTATGGCATATACATCTTCAAGGTCTTTAACCCGGTTATATTCGTCAGTGATCATCCGGCGGCCTATGCCTAAACTACTTGCAGGGATCCCCTCAAAAGTATTGGCTACGATACCGGCAGCCCAGATCAGGGTTTTAGCTTCAAGTGTTTCACCATCGGCAAAGGTTATCACACCATTATTAAAATCGTTTACATGGGCATTTAATTTAACTTCAACACCCAACTCAATCAGTGCCTGGCGGGTTTCCTTGTGGGTTTTATCACTCATGGGGGCAAGCAAATCAGGGCCGCCATCAACTATGTAAATTTTACCTTTTGCATTCATTAGCTCGGGGTAATCCTTTTTCAGGATATAGTTTTTCATTTCGGCAAGCATACCAGCTACTTCAACACCAGTTGGACCGCCCCCGGCAACTACTATGGTTAAAAGCTTTTGACGCTCTATCGGATCGGTAGTAATGGCTGCCTTTTCCATTGTTTTAATAAGGCTGTTACGCATTCGGAGCGCGTCATCAATTTCTTTAAGGGAGATGGCATTTTGTTTGATACTCTCAATCCCGTAAAAATTTGTACTTGCACCGGCCGCGAAAACGAGGTAATCATAAGATAGCTCGCCATTACTCAAATAAAGAATCTTTGCCGCAGGATCAACCTTAACCATGGCTGCCATACGGAAACTCAATCTTTTATCCCTGAAAAGCTTACGGAAGGGATAGCTGATACTTGATGGTTCAAGGAAACTGGTTGCTACCTGGTAAAGCAGCGGTGTAAAATAATTGTAGTTATTTTTATCAACCAGGGTAACATCATAATACTTGTTTTTATATAGCTGCTGTGCAATGTTAAGCCCGGCAAAACCGCCGCCAACAATTACTATCTTTTTTTTGCCGCTTTGGGGTGTTATACTTGTCATGATACTTAATATTTTATAGGCAGGTAAAGCAGGATCAGGTCCCGATCTGAAAAATATTCCGGCTTCATTTGCCTCGTTTTTCTAACATAAATTTACTAAAGTTTATGGCAACCAGCCTCATCTTAGTGTAAATATTACACACTTAAAAACTCAACCCATTCCGCTGCATTACCTCACCTATGCGATACAAAATTGCGCAGTAATACCTGATTAAAAATGGCTAAAGTTCTGATGTTTTGGTCTATTTTACGGTTCGGGACAATTAATGATTGCAGTATGACAAATCGCAACCAAAACTGTTAATTCGAAGAAGATTTGAAAAACTAACTAAAGTAATTATTTAGAGTCTACTAATTTCATATAAAATATTTGAATAGAGTTAATAGACAATCTTTGGATTTAAGCTTAGCGCTTTTTGCGTTCCGCTTTTAGCTTTCAAATCCTGATACCTAACGGCTACTTAACCAGGTATTGAAGATTAGAAATATGAATAGGCGCGGGTTTATATTTTAATGAATATCCCTGGCGTGCTGATAACACCGCTTTAATTTCAGACATAATCGATAAAGCTATCTCTTCGGCCCCCTCTGCGCCTATATCCAAGCCTACCGGGCCATAGATGTTGTTCATTTGTGCTTCGCTGATAGATATGCCTGCATGTTCAACTTCTGCCAGCATACGCTCCAATTTCTTTTTGGGGCCGAGGATACCGATATAAGGTAACGATGTCGGTAATAGTTCTTTAAGCAGCGCTATCTCATAGTTATAATTGTGGGTCATCATAACAATAGCCGTACGACCATTGATCTTTATATTTGATAATACCTCAGCCGGTTTGGCAGTTACAATATTTTGAGCAACCGGGAAGCGCTGCTTAATGGCATAATTAGGCCGGCCATCTATCACGGTAATATTCCAGCCTAAAACCGCAGCTATCCGTGTTAAAGGAATTGCGTCGTTACCTGCCCCAACAATCACGAGCGAAATCACAGGTTTAATATGTTCTACAAAGGCAGTATATTCAGTATCAGCCTGGTAAAACCGTATTTCTGATCGCTGTTCCTCCAGTACCCTTTCGGCATCACTTACCAAAGTAACCTGGTATTGCAGGCGCCCGGGATGGCTTATCGTAAGTTTATCTTCGGTAAGGCAAAGGCAGGTACCGGGCTGTGGCGCTTTTCGGTCTTTAATAGAAAATACCGTTGCAAGTACGGCATGCTGACCATTGCTGACGATATTTTTCAACAGACTAATTGGGTTATTGATATCGCTGGTTATGGGTTCAATGAGAATATGGATAATACCGTT
This sequence comes from Mucilaginibacter sp. NFR10, assembly GCF_900100445.1. Lineage (NCBI taxonomy): Bacteria > Pseudomonadati > Bacteroidota > Sphingobacteriia > Sphingobacteriales > Sphingobacteriaceae > Mucilaginibacter > Mucilaginibacter sp. NFR10. The sequence goes on from NZ_FMTV01000007.1 coordinate 7,688, forward strand.
GCAACCCAATCCTACGCCCAGCTTGGCATCATCATCGTCGGTAGTATCATAGGTTACCAGTAAAGGTTGCTGCTGCAGGATCACCAGGCGGGCTTTGCGCAGGGCATCGCCTTCCAAACACCCGCCGCTGATGGCGCCGGTAAGTTGCCCGTCCTCAGTAATCAGCATACGTGCACCGGCCCGACGATAGGCAGAGCCTTCCACCAATACAACAGTAGCCAGGGCAGTTTTTTTTCCCAGCGCATATGCCTCATCATAGGCAGCAACAATATCAATGATCTCTTTCATCAGCAGCTTTACAGCTATATCAGTTTGTCGGGTGTTATGGGCAGTTCCCTTACCCTTTTGCCCGTAGCGTTATAAATGGCGTTTGCCAAAGCAGGAGCTACCCCTATCAACGAAATTTCGCCAATACCTTTGGTGCCTACCGGATTCAAAACCGGATCGGGCTTATCAATAAATATAGCTTCTATCTGCTGGATATCGGCATTTACCGGCACGTGGTAATCGGCAAAGTTACCGTTAATGTAGCGCCCGTAACGCTCATCAAAAACAGCTTCTTCAGTCATGGCCATGCCAACGCCACCAACCGCGCCGCCAATCATCTGGCTGCTGGCGGTTTTGTGGTTAACTATTTTTCCGGCATCAACACAGGCTACAATCTTCTTGATCTTTACCTGCCCTGTAAGCGGGTGTACATGCACTTTGGCAAAATGCGCCGAAAACGAGTACATGGAATATTTTTGCGCTTCTGGATTGCCTTTTGATTCTTGTGTAAGCTCAACCGAGGGCATATTGTTTTGCTTTAACACAGCAACGTAATCAATAGGCTCCATACTATCGGCAGGTTTGCCGGCCATGGTGTACAGCTTCTGTTTTAAAGCCACACACACATCATGCACCGCCGAACCAACAGATGATACCGTTGCCGATCCACCCTGCGTTGGCGCATTAGGAAAAGCCGAATTGCCCAGCTCAAACGTGATCTTATCCGCGGGAATCCCCAAAGTATCAGCAGCTATCAATACCATCGATGTGCCGGTGCCTGGGCCAATATCGCTCGTCGCACTCTGAATATTTACGCTACCATCAGCCATTAACTTTATTTTAGCCATGGCATTGCCCCGGTATGCACCAAACGCACCGCAGCCTATCCCGTAGCCTACCAGCCATTCGCCCTCTTTATTGGTACCAGGTTGTGCTTTACGATCGGCCCAGCCTATGGCCTCGGCCCCTTTCTGGTAACATTCCTTTAGGTATTTGCTCGACCATGGCTTGTTCCGTTCAGGATCGGTATCGGTATAGTTTCTTAGTCTTAGCTCTATGGGATCGAGGTTAAGCTTGTAAGATAACTCATCCAGCGCCGATTCAAGTGCGAAAGAACCTGTAGCCTCCCCCGGACCGCGCATAGGCGCAGGTACGCCTACATTTAAAGGCACTACCTTGTAAAGCGTATTTACATTAGGGCTGTTATATAAAAACTGCGATACATTTACTGCCCCCTCAGTAAATTCCTCATACACTGCCGTTTGCGAATGCGATTCATGGGTAATGCCAATCAGCTTACCATCGGCAGTTGCGCCCAGTCCTATTTTTTGGATGGTTAAAGGGCGATAACCTACCTGCGTAAACATCTGTTCGCGGGTAAGTGTAAGTTTAACCGGGCGTTTTACCAGCTTGGCTGCCTGTGCGGCTGCAATTTCATGTGGCCAGGTACGTAATGAAGAGCCGAAAGCTCCACCAACAAACCTCGAATTGATCTGCACATTATCGGGGTTAAGCCCGAACGCCGCAGCAATGGATCGCTGGGAACCTTTTACCCCCTGCGATTTGGTATACAGTGTAACCTTATCATCCCCATCCCAAAAAGCGGTGGTGACGTGCAACTCCATAGGGTTATGCACTTCGGTAGGAAGCAGATATTCCTCCTCAACCATTACCGGGGCATTTTTATAGGCATTTGCCTCACCGCGCACATAATCTTTATAATTACCTTTTTGCGGGGTTACTCCTTTATCTATGTTTTTATGAAAATCAGTTTCAAAAGGCTCCGTATTGTAAGTTGCTTTAACCAGGCTTGCCGCATAGGTAGCACGTTCAAAGGTATCAGCAACTACCAGCGCGATGGGTTGCGCGTTAAAGTAGATCTTATTATCATTAAATAACTTAAGCCCGCGTACCGGCCTTTCGGCTCCGGCCTGATAACCCGGTACTTTTGGCGCATTAAATGGCGTAATGACAGCAAGCACCCCCGGCGCACGCTCGGCAGACCTGGTATCAAGTGCAGTTACTGTACCAGAAGCAATGGTTGCCGATACCAGCACCCCATAGGTGAGGTTGGGGACTTTATACTCACCGCTGTATTTAGCTCCGCCGGTTACTTTTAACCGGCCATCAACACGGCTTAAGGAATCGCCAATTGCGTCTTTTTTCATGAAGATCAGTATTAAATCTATTAGCTAAATAGTTGTTAATTTATGATGCAAGGCCGGTGGCCAATTTTAAGGATTGTACAATAGCATTAGGTGCAAGCTTTAACTTAAACTTGTTGTACTCATAAGCTTTAGCTCCCTGCATGGCAATTTGCGCTGCATGCTTAAAATTATCTTCATTAACAGCTTTACCTTTTAAAAATGTTTCGGCAGTGGATAAACGCCATGGCTTATGTGCTACCCCACCCATCGCCAACCTTGCGCCTGTAATGGTATTATTTTCGATATGCAAGGCAGCAGCCACCGAAACCAGGGCAAAGGCATATGATGTACGGTCGCGGATTTTTAAATAGTAAACGTGTTTGTTATAAGCAGATGATGCTGTGGGCAGATCAACTGAAGTGATCAGCTCACCTTTTTGCAGGGTATTATCAAGTTCGGGATGGTCGCCTGGCAAGCGGTGAAAATCACCAATCTTAATGGCTCTCGGGCCTTTTACACCCGTTACGTGGATGGTGGCATCCAATGCGGCCAGCGCCACATTCATATCACTGGGGTTAACGGCAATACATTTATCGCTGGCGCCAAAAAGGGCATGCATGCGATTAATCCCCTCCAACGCTCCACAACCGCTTCCGGGTGTACGTTTATTGCAAGGCATGGCAGTATCAAAAAAATAAGGACAGCGGGTGCGCTGCATAAGATTGCCCCCAACGGTAGCCATATTGCGCAGCTGCGGCGAAGCACCGGCATTGATAGCCAGCGCCAGCAACGGGTATTGCGCCTTTATATAAGCGTGCTCAGCAACCTCACTATTGGAGGCTAAAGCGCCGATGTGCATACCTGTGGCCGTTTTTTCTATCTTTTTAAGCGGGAGGCGGTTAATATCAATCAACTTATCCGGTACTACCAATCCCATCTTCATCATATCAACCAAATTGGTTCCGCCTGCCAAAAAGTAACCGTTTGGTTCTTTTGCCAATGATTTAACGGCGACAGCCGTTTCGGCTGGTCGTGTGTATTGAAACTGGTTCATACCATACCTCCTTTAACTTCCTGAATAGCCTTAACAATATTGGGATAAGCGCCGCAACGGCAAATATTGCCGCTCATAAACTCCCTGATCTCTGTTTCAGAACCGGAATGGCCTTCTTTAAGCAAAGCCACAGCCGACATGATCTGTCCCGATGTGCAATATCCGCATTGAAAACCATCATGCTTAATAAAAGCCTCCTGCATAGGGTGCAGCTCTTCCTCTTTGGCAAGGCCTTCAATAGTGGTTATCTTTTTACCATCATTTGTTAATGCAAGACTTAGGCATGAGTTAACGCGTACGCCATTTACATGCACCGTACAAGCGCCGCACTGGCCGCGGTCGCAACCCTTTTTGGTACCCGTAAGGTCGAGGTATTCGCGCAGCACTTCCAGCAAGGTCACGCGCGGTTCAACCATCAATTCATGTTTTACACCGTTCACCTCCAGGTGCAGGGCTTGCTTTTCAAAAACGCCGGCAAGTTTCTCATCCCATTGGTTTTCGGCCGCTTTAACTACAGTACCCGGTGTTAAGGCAATGGCCGTTAACAGCGATGTTTGCTTAAGAAAATCACGGCGCGTTCCGTTTGAATTGTCTTCGCCGTCGGTTGGAGTGCAGGGCTTTGTTGTAGACATATACAGCGATTTATAATTACACCAAGATAGCACTTTTAATATCAATAACTCCGTAACAAATTTGTTTTGAACAATGAAAAATCCAATTATTCAATCGCTGCGCTTTTAATATTTCTTCTAACAAAAGTTTAGGGCTAACTTTAAGCAAATACTTCACAATGAAAATGATCCCACTTTTTAAATGCCGGGACTTACACCAGGCCGTTGGTTTTTACACTAACGTGCTTGATTTCAGGCTCAAATACCCAGAAGCCACCGCTGACGACGGCGTTATTGACCTAATAAGCGAATTTGGAGAGCTGCAGTTATCAGTATATGAAAGCGACCACTTATTTGGTTCGGTGGTAAATGTTTGGGTTAATGATATGGATAGCCGGTTTACATATTACCTATCCCGCGGGTTGGATACCTCAGTTAAAAAAGAATCGCCCATTCACCAGGGACCAACCGACCAAACCTGGGGAACGCGCGAGTTTTATGTTACGGATACTGACGGCAATACTTTACGGTTTTGCCAGCGGCAACGGTAGATATTTATTGAATTACCCTAATCCCGGCTGGGGCATTAATCACCGATTTCACTTTACCATCAGCCTGCTTAACATGTTTAATTTTCACAATACCATATGGCGTTGGATAAGTACCTTCGACAAAGCTCAGATCGCCCAAATGGGGTTCAATCTTAATTACCTTACAACCCGGCGCTATTACCTTTACACCCAATACATACTCGGTTAACCACGGTGTTGGCCCTGATGCCCAGCCATGCGAAAGGCTATGCCTGAAACCTTTATAACAATAAGCGCCATAATCACCATGGATATCTTTTTTACCATCGGGCACCAACTCATCTATCCGCGAAGCGTTGGGCAGCCAGTCGATATTAAAATCTTCCCAAAAAGTAGTAGCGCCAAGGTTCAGCATCGGTCCCCAAAAGTTACGGATAGCATCAATGCCACCCTGGTAGTCGCCGGCTTTGGCTTTGGTCAACAGCATATAATAACCAAAAAACGTTGAGTAATTGTGTACTCCATCTTTAGAAAGAATATCGTTTGCTTTTTCGGCAGGGAGTAAACCCGATAAGCCCAATAAGGCTGCTGCCTGTTTTGAACCGCTGGCATCCGGCACATTATTTTTTAGTTTAGCAACCGCGGCTTCGCATTTTTTGGCGGTGGCCGGATCTTTCAATATTTTGCAGAGCTCGGCACCGGCATTCAGGGTCATCACCAGCATGGCCTGTAAGCCGGCATGAATAGCAGGTTTATTTTCGCTCGATGGCCAGTCTAAAAACCGACCGGCACCGTCCAGCTTTTCGCTGCCGTTTGCATCAACCTGTACAGCGTACTGATCCAGCAACTTTACCAGGTAAGCTTTCTGCTGCTGCAGATATTTCAAATTACCGGTATGCATATACCAATCGCGTTGGATCAGGATCCACCACATGGAATAGGATACCATCCCGTTCATGTAGCCCGGCAAAGGGGTAGTGTTCCGTGCCAGATCAAGGCTCTTTGACACCACCGGATTATCGCCAAATACAGCGGCAATGGTTGATGTTTCGGGATGCATATCACCTACCCAAACCAGCTTATCGCGCTTGATTCCGTCCCAAAGATAATCCTGCATGTTAAGATGGACGGTGTACGCACCGGTAAGCCAGATTTTGTTAAGCAACGTATCACTGCATTTAAATGAGCCGAGGTAAGGGATATCGCGGTAAACAAAAATGGCCCTTGCTTCTTTCAGCTTAAGTTGACTGTTATCATCCACCAAATCTATCCGTACAAAACGAAAACCGGTGTTGCCGATTTCCAGCTTACCCAACCATGGCAGGGACACGATCATGTCGCGCATAGCGTGGTCGTTAGTAGCGCCTTTTATGGTATCGATATCTGACATAGCTTCGCTCGCCGATTCGCCAAAACGGATACGCACCCTCACCGGCTTGCCACCCCTCGACTGATCGGTTACCAATTGCAAACCGCCGTGCAATTCCTTACCAAAATCAAGCAATAAACCGGGCTTTCCCTTTTCATTACTTTGAAGAATGCACAAGTCATTACCTGAAAGATTGGCTTGTCCATCACCTTGCTTCAGCAGTTTTTCGGCATTGATAATATTGGTAGCGGCATCAGCCGATTTCCAAAGGATGCGGATCGGAGAAAGATATTTCCTCACCGTTTCTGTCGATTGCGCTTCGGCAGATCGCTTAGCATCAAAAACCGGAGGAAGCTTTTGGGCCTTGCAAATAAAACAGATGATAGTCAATATGAGTATACCGATGATTTTCTTCATGTGAAAATACCTTTTTGCCTACTTTTATAATTTCCCTCTGAAGAAGGTACACAATGGAAAATGCCACAGCAAAGGTGTATTTCGCACTGCTTTATTAGTTGCCCGGTTAAACATAGTCTTTTTCATCGATTCAAGTTCGTTAACCGCGCTTTCTTTGAAGATATTACCGAAGACTAAATACCAAATGATACAGATTTATCGTAAAAGCTGGTAAGTTTATAATTAAACAATACTAACGCTTTCATCATGATCTGGCATCCTGTACTATCTTTTTTAATACATTATATTATCGATTGTATTTAACGCTCTCCTCTGGAGATCTTACTTCAGGAACAAGTAAAAAATGTGCCGAAGGTGCAAAAGGTTTGCATGGCAATAGGATTATCATCTGCAACTAAACTCACCATGAGCAGGCCGAATAATATTGCAGACATAATCATTTTACGTTCCGCTCACGGTCTTCCGTTTGCATCCGGAAGACCATATGAGCCGAAAAGTGTTATTTAAACGGGGATCTTATCTGAAATGTGACCTCAGCATCCAGGCCATGCCTTCATGTGTTTCCATAAGGCCGGTAATAAAATCACTGGTACCGGCATCATTGTACTTGCTAACAAAAGGATCGATATTACCGCGGATAAACTCGATGATGCTTTCATGGTCTTCAAGCAATTCTTTCAAAAAACCAAGGCTATCATTTTTATGATCAAGTTTTTCGGTTAAATGGGTAAGTTGTAATAATTGGGTTAAAGTAGCAGGCGCGTAATGGCCTATCTTACGGATGCGTTCGGCCACGCTGTCCATAATTTCATCAAGCTCGTTGTATTGCTGTTCAAAAAACACATGCATTGAATGAAAGTCGGGACCTTCAATATTCCAGTGGGCATTACGGGTTTTGGTGTACAGTACAAATTCGTCGGCTAATAATTTGGCTAACTGATCTGAAACGACCTGGCGGTCGGCTTCGTTAATTCCGATGTTTGTTTTCATGATATATGTAATTTGTGATTGCTATTTCTTGTTATAACTTATTCATATTGGGGCGAATGCTTACACATGCTGAACTGTGTTTTTACTGGGCCAATATAACGTAAATGCGGTTACCTCAAAGTAAAAAATAAACAGTGCATGATGATCATGGTATGTGTATGACAAATCCCAACCAATAGATGACAGTACAGGCGTGATAAACACCATCGCCCCGCAGATTATGACTTTCATGCTATGTAGTTTTTTTGGAAGTGTCATCATACAATTTAGTCAGTACCACATTTACAACTGCATCAAATTAGTGAAGCGGGCAACGGCAATCATCAACGCTCTTTTCAGGTAGAGATCTATCAGGACAGGATCATTTCAATATGGTCGATACCATCTTCATCATAAATTTCACCATCAATTTTAAAGCCCGACTGTTCATAAAACTTGACAGCATAGTACTGTGCCCCTATCCGGATAGGCACATCCCCATAGATCTTTTTAGTTTGATCGATAGCGGCCTGGGTTAGTATTTTACCTACACCTGTACCGCGTACTTTTTTGCTGCTAACTATACGCCCAATTGATGCTTCGGCATATGATTTACCCGCGGGTACAATACGGGCATAAGCCACCAGTTCCTGATCATCATCAAACAATAACAGATGGTGGCAAGCGTAGTCTTTATCATCGGTGTCTAAAAACACACAATTTTGTTCAACTACAAATACCTCGCTCCTGAGCTTTAGTAATTGGTACAACTCGGTAACGGTTAAATCGTTAAAAGCTTTGCAAATTTGAGTGTAGTTCATGGTGTTTGATTTTTCTCTCGCAAAGGCGCAAAGTTTTTTTGCCGATTTGCTTGTGTCGCTAAAGTAAATATTTCTGAGAAAAGCAGAAAGTATGGCCAGTTACTTAAAAAAAGTCATACCGAACTTGTTTTGGGAATGCACAGAACAAGCCATCTGTTAAACATCCATCAACTTAGCATGTGGGCGCCTAAATAAAAGTGATGCCCAGTTGCTATATAAACTGCCACTTGTAATAAAGAGGCATTACCTTATCCCGTTGAAATCACATTTTTTTCAACAATCCCTTATTGCAACCTGGTAAAAAATTATTTTCGCAGCCTGATAAATTAATCATTCTATTACCCAACATGTCTGCATCTCATTCCCTGTCGCCGGTACAGGTCGATCTTGTACGAATTGTTTCAAAATATGTGTTGCTTGAAGAAAGCCGGAGAAATTTAAAAGGCCGCTGCCCTTTCCATAAAGACCAGGCAACCTCCCTGATGGTATCGCCCGAAAAAAATATTTTTCAATGCTTTGGCTGCGGTAAAGGCGGCGGCCCTGTTGAATTTGTAATGGCCATTGAACACAAAACCCGCGAAGAGGCAATTCAAATGATTGCGGGAACTAATTAGGGAAAACTTAATACAGCTTTTTAACCGCCTTCATCCACTCCCGGGCAATAAGTTCATGCCCTGCCGGCATGGGATGAACACCATCCCAGATCCAATGCTCAGCTTTGGCTTTTTGCAAGGCCTTATTAAACACATCCTGCAAAGGCACAAAAATGGCGTTAAATTTTGAAGCAAGTGAGTTAACCATAACCTGTCGTTTTTGAACTTCAGTTGTCCATAGCTCCGGGTTCTTGCTTACCATACCAACTGGTAAAATAAAAGGCTCTAACATGATCAGCTTAACGTCGGGTAACGCAGCTTTGGTTTGTGTTAACATCCTATCATAAGCATTGGCGAAATCTTTGGCGGTTGCTTTATCGCCCTGCATAATTACCCTGTGCACATCGTTAATGCCTATCAGTATGCTTAATACATCGGGCTTAATATCCAACGTATCCTTTTGCCAGCGTGCTGCAAGGTCATTTACGGTATTCCCGCTAATGCCCCTGTTAAAAAATTGGTAATCACGGCCGGGATAGTCAAAATTAATGCGGGCGGTTATCAGGTAAGCATAGCCCTGCCCGTAAACATGGTTCCAGTCTTTATCATAACTACGACCGCCATCGGTTATCGAATCACCTTGAAACAGGAAGGTTTTGCCTACGCCATCATCGGGAAGATATTTATCATCTGTGCCAGATGCTGATGCCAATCCTGGTGCTGCCACCACCGCGGCTCCGGCCAGCGATGCTTTCTTTAAAAAATCTCTCCTGCTGTTACTCATAAGCTGCTTACTAACTGGTATGATTTGCCTTTTTCTGTATTGATCACCAACTCATACCCCTCTTTTATTTTAACAGGAGTAACACTTAAACCTTTAACTGTCAGTTTAGATTTAGATAAAACACGACAGGTGCCTCCTGCTTTTGATAAAATATCGGCGGTCACAACCTTGCCCGCTGCCCATTTCATGTCAACTACAAATGCGCCCCTTGCTACCAAACCTTTAATTTCACCATTTGCCCAGGCATCGGGCAATGCAGGTAGCAGGTGTACATTACCGTTCTGGCTTTGCAGCAGCATTTCGGCCAAACCAGAGGTGCCACCAAAATTTCCATCAATCTGGAACGGCGGATGGGCATCAAACATATTTGGATAGAGGCCCCCACCCTCGCTGTAGTTGTATCCACTTTCGCCGGTTAAGCGCAGCAGATCGCGGTAAAGTTTGTAGGCATGGTTGCCATCTCTCAACCGGGCCCAAAGGTTTACTTTCCAGGCCAGGCTCCAGCCGGTGCTTTCATCACCGCGTAACTCTAACGATCTTTTAGCCGCGGCTGCCAACTCAGGATTTGTAGCTATCGAAATTTCATTAGCCGGGTAAACCGAATATAAATGCGATACATGGCGGTGATGCGGGTCAGGCGATTCCTGGTCTTTGTACCATTCCTGCAATTGGCCTTTACTGCCTATCTGATACGGGATCAGTTTAGCTTTTTTGGCGATAAGCGAATCCCTGAAAGCTGCATCAACGCCCAGTACCTTAGTTGCTGCTATCAGGTTATCAAACAGATCGCGGATGATGCCCATATCCATTGTAGTAGAAACAGAAACATCCCCGGTTTTACCCTCAGCATAAATAAAATCATTTTCGGGCGACATAGACGGTGCAGTTACCAAATGGCCCTGACCATCGGGCACTAACCAATCAAAAGTAAATTCGGCGGCGCCTTTCATTAAAGGGTAAGCTGTATTTTTTAAAAACGCTTTATCGCCGGTATATAAATAGTGCTCCCAAAGATGACGGGTTAGCCAGTCGCCACCCATTGCCCAGTTTGCCCATTTAGGGTCGCCATGACCAAGGTCGCCTACGGGGTTAGCCAAAGCCCAGATATCTGTATTATGGTGGGTTACCCAGCCCTTAGCATGGTAGAAATCTTTAGCAACACCAGCGCCCGTTTCCGACAATCCTTTGATCAGCTCAAATAAAGGCTGGTGCATTTCAGACAGGTTACAATCCTCTGCCATCCAGTAGTTCATTTGCACGTTGATGTTGCTGGTATAGTTTGAGCTCCATGGTGCACGTAATTCTTTATTCCAGATGCCCTGAAGGTTAGCAGGAACGCCCGGTGTTCTGGAGCTGCTTATCAACAGGTAACGGCCATATTGAAAATATAAAGCTTCAATGCCAGGATCAGTACCATGATTCTTATTGTAAAGCGCAAGTCGTTCATCAGTAGGCAATTCGGCATGACTGCCCTTGTTATCGTTAATTTTAAGGCTTACCCTGTTAAAAAAACGATGATAATCGGTCAGGTGGGCGGCGAGCAACTGTGCATAAGGTTTGGCAGCAGCTTTATCAAGGTATTTGGCCGCAACCTTTTCGTCGCCATCAGGGCATTGGTTGTATGCTTTAAAACTGGTGGCTGCGGTAACATACAGCGTTAAACTTGATGCCCCTTTTACGGTGATCCCGCTTGTATCGGCAGTTATTTTACCATCACTGCTTACGGCCTTTGCCAACACCTCATAACGCATACCCCGGCACTTATCATCATCGGCATAAACTATGGGATTTTTTGAATCAACATAGCTTGGCTCAACATGTGCTGGGGCCTTGCCGCTTAATTGTAGTATATTTTTATTCAGCACCTCTTTTTGAAACCTGAGCTGGCTGTTAGTATTTATTTTAAGATTTAACTGTTTAGGCTTATCGGCAGTAAACCGGATCACGATCACCTTATCGGGTGCCGAAGCAAAAATCTCGCGTTTATAGTTTACACCGCCAATCGTATATTTTGTTGTGGCAACAGCATTACCGATATTCAGGTCGCGGTAATAGTTTGCACTGTTAACTCCATTATATGATTGTTTGATATGCAAATCGGCCATAGGCAGATAGCTTTCAGAGTACAAACCCTGCATCTTTTTTGTCAGTTCATGCGCCTTTTGATAATCGCCTTTAAATAATGCCTCCCTCACTTGGGCCAAATACTGAAATGCACCGGGATTTACATTTTGCTTCACCGGCCCACCCGACCATAAAGTTGATTCATTGAGCTGCAGCAATTCATCATTAACCCCTCCAAAAACCATGGCACCCAACCGGCCGTTGCCTATGGGCAAGGCTTCCGTCCATACCTTTGCGGGTTGTTTATACCATAAAGTATTGTTTTGGGCGTTTGCGTTAAACGCAACCAGTTGCATGCATAGTGGTAAAACTGCAGACAGGAGTGCTGCTTTCAGAGCTTGGTTCATAAAATAGGTTACAATTGTTTTTACAAGTATAACAACGGGATATCTATAAAAAATAATGCTTATTGGCATTTTTATATCCAAAACGGTTAGTGCTCAATAAAAAAACCCGCTTTGCGGGCGGGCTCTCATCAGTTAGTAGTTAGTTATTGTGTAATTATCTTCTTTCGTTATAAACCTGGAACTCGGCTATTGATACCTGGTGATCGGCCTTATCTATCGAGATCCGTACTTTACCAGCCCATACCCTGTCAAAACGATGAACTTTAATCTTGTTAGCATTCTCACCGTCAAACAATGGCTTCCAGCTTCCGTTAAGGTAATATTCTAAACGGTAATGTGAAATATTCGGCTTTTCTTCGGCAATAACAATGGTATTCAGGGCCTGGTCTTTCTTAAAGTCGATCTCGTACCATGGATTCTTAACTGTTGGGTTTGATACCCATGAACTATGAAAATCATCATCGTTCGCAAAATCCATAATGGCCGAATCATCGCTCCAGCTTGAACTTGCCGGTTGATTTTTAGCAATATTTGATGAGATGATAGGCGCATCCAGTTGAGAGAGTTTAGCAAGCGGACCTTCGTTTTTCCAAAGCTTGCCGATCTCCTTAAGCGCGGCAAGGGCGTTATCGTCAAACAAGCCATCGCGATTAGGCGCTACATTCAGGATAAAATTGCAGTCAACGTTGTTCAACGGTTTCAGGATATCATTAACCAACTTGGCAGGTTCTTTAACCTGGGCTGCCGGGTGCTTTGTTTCCCAAAACCAGGTTGACTGCAGCGGTAAACAGGCAATGGCCGGCATGCGGTTATCTTTAGTTGATACACGTTGCCCTGCACCCATTTCATAAGTTTTGATATCGGTATAATACATGCCCTCGGCGGGGTATTTGGCTCCGTTAAGGTCCATTACGAGGCAGTTTGGCTGTAATGATTTTACCAGTGTGTAGATCTCTTCAAACGGAACATCATCATACGAGATCCTGGACCATGGGGCATCCCATCCGTCAATGATCAATGCAGAAACCTCGCCGTATTTGGTCATCAGTTCTGTGATCTGTGCTTTTACCATTTCAATATGCTTTGGCGTGATCATGTTTGGCCTTAACCTGTGATGGGTATCCAGAATAGAATAATACAGGAACACTTTTAAACCGTTAGCCCTGAACGCATCGGCATATTCTTTAACCACATCCTTTTTCAGCGGACTGTTCATTACGTTATAATCGGTTGTTTTGGTATCCCAGATACAAAAACCGCTGTGATGTTTGGTAGTGATACAACCGTAAGTCATGTTGGCCGATTTTGCCGCCTTTGCCCATTGATCGCAATTGAGTTTTTTTGGATTGAAGATGGTTGGCAATGCTTCCGGATCGGCCCAGTCCTGATCCATATAGGTTGGGATGTTAAAGTGGATAAACATGCCAAAACGCAGGTCGACAAATTCCTGCTGAAGCTGGGCAAGCGGTTTTACAGGCTGCTGCGCTGTTTGTGCTTTTAGTGAGAGTGAAGCCGCACAAAAGGCTGCTAAGCATATAGCTCTTAATTTAAACATGATTGGGTTGTTGGTTAAATTGATAAAACGTTTTAACAATCGCAATATCACATTTAAATTTAATGTTTAGATTATCGAAAATTGACATTACATTCAGCTTATTTGGCGTGGCGAGGATAAAAACATATGCCGCCGCTCGGCTCCAGCCGAGTGGCAACTATTTTGCGGCCTCTGGCCGCCGTGTTTAAACTTACGTTTGTTTGCAACGAGCGCTTAAAATGATTTGGCGATTGTATCGCCCGGTTGCGTTACAAACGCAAGACCATATTAAGCACTCATTATAAATGAGCGCAGGAGTGAGCAAGAAATAAACGCTTGTATTATTTGCGGCGGCCGGAGGCCGCGTGATAGTTGCCACTCGGCTGGAGCTGAGCGGCGGCAGGTTGTTTCACTAAAACAAATCCGGATAATCCGTAATCACACCATCAACACCTAAACTTTTGAGTTGTTCTATTTCCTTTTTGGTATTTACTGTCCATGGTAGTACTTTAATCTTTGCATCATGGCATTTCTTTACCAGGTTGGCATCAACCAGTTTATAGTCCGGGCTGTAGATGAATGGGGTAAAGCCCAAATCGGCCATATTATCTTCAAACGTTTTTTTGTTTTCGATGAGATAGGAAGTGCGTACATCAGGGTATTTTTTGTGGATGATCTGCAACGTGCGTTTATCAAATGACTGGATCACCACGTAAGGCAGGATTTTCTTTTCGACCAAGACAGCCATCAAACGTTCAACAAACTCCTCAGGGCTTGGATTATAGATACCATCTCCTTCGGGTGAGCATTTGGTTTCGATGTTGTAGAATACCGGCTTTTTATGATTTACCTTAATATAATTCTGAACCGAATCAATTAATTCAGACAGCAGCGGCATATAGGTTTTGATCTTCTGCTGGCGCGGAAACTTGCTGTACGGCTTTGAGCCTACATCATATTTTTTCAGATCCTCATATTTCATTTTATAGAGGATCAGGTTTTTTGCTTCCTCCTTGCTGATCTCCTTACCATCGGGCGTAAGCGAAAACAGCGGATTGATGTATTCATCATGCGATAAAACCACCTGCCCATCCGCGGTAACGTGCGTATCCATCTCCAGCGTGGTAACAACACCAAGATCAATGGCGTTTTTCATTGCCGGAATGGTGTTTTCGGGCCTCAGTCCCCTGCCGCCGCGATGCGCTTCGGCGCTGAATGAAGGAAAATCCGCGTTTTTAAATTCCATTTTTTTGACAACGGTAAAACCTGATAACAAGATAAGACTTATTCCGGCAACAATGTTCAATTTATTTTGCATCTAATTCGCTTGTATATTTATTCCCAAAACGATCCGTAGCCTCAACCCTAACCTTTTTAACCGACGGATCAAAGTGCGCCACAAACAGGTGCCCGGTTTCATGAGGTTCCACAAAATGACGGCCTGCAGGTAATTGATCGCCTTTATACAAACTTACTGATAAGGGGTCATATCCCTGTTCTTTTGTTAGGGCTCCCATTGGTTTGTCATCTAAATAATACACCACCTTCCATTGCGGGTCATAGTTCCAAACATTAGCAATCAGGCGCATCTGGTCGGTTAATTTTTCTGCATAAACACTGATCTGATTTTCGGCCGGTAACCCTGTAGATTTATAGTACCACTTTAATTCGGTGCCATTTACTGAGTACACACCATAACCTCGCGGGGTGCCATCAACGCATATGGGGCCTGTCCACCAGCCGCCGCATACGGTGCCATGATTATGTTCAAAAATGGCGTTGGTGATATTGTTATCATGGTAATGCGTGTGGCCCGACATGATGTGCACATTGCTGAAGCCATCCAGCACTTTATAAAAATCCTTATTATTCTTTACCTGGTTATACACAGGGATATGCAAGTTAATGATTAGCAATTCATCTTTCTTTACATATTGCAGATCTTTTGCCAGCCAGTTTAGCTGATCTTCGGTGATATAACCGTCATACTCGCGCTCAATGCCCAGGTAACGAACATTATCCAATACTACATAATGTGCTTTACCACGGTTAAAGGAATAATAAGTTGGCCCATAAATCTGCTTAAAAGTAACATCCGAGGTTTCGTCTCCGCCCATACGGTAATCCATATCATGGTTGCCTATAGCCTGGAAAAACGGGATCCCCATTTGAGCAACAGCTTCATTATAGGCCGGGAAAAGCTCATGGTTATCCCAAACAATATCACCTACGCAAATACCATGCACCAACGCGTTTTTCCCCAATGATTTTATGGTAGCGATAGTGTCCGGAACCGACGTGTCCATCATTTGCTTAACATCCTTTTTATTTTTCACCTGCGGATCGGCCCAGATAATGAAATGGTGATTACTGTCGTCAACTTTTAAGGGCTGCAGCCTAAAATCAAAATGTGAACTATCGCCTATGTTTTCGTAATGTTTGGCAACATTATAATCTGTTTTAAACTCATACCCCGATGGGGTACTCATGAAAATGCTTTTGGCTTTTTCACTGGGAGTAAGTTCGTAATAGCCCTTGTCATCGGTAATAACTACTGAAAAACCGTCGGATATTACTACTCCTTTAATTCCTTTTTTGCCTGCGGTAACACGACCTTTTACAACGTCTGTTGTGAGCAAGCGGGTAAGTCCGTTGGCACGCAGCGAGATGAACGCGCCGCCGGTTATAAGGCCTACGCCCTGTAAAAATGATCTTCTGTTCATTTGATGATATTTTGACCTCACCTAAATCCTCTCCAAAGGAGAGGACTTTAATAGATGAAATTGTAAAGCCCTCTCTTTTGGAGAGGGGTTGGGGTTAGGTTTTAGTTCTGAACCGTTGTAACGCCTGTAGCTGTTTCAATGGTGCTGATTGGCGACGTCAATGTTAACGGAATGCTGGTCACCGTTCTGCCGGTTACCCATCTGCCGGTAAGCGCGTCATAAACGCCACCAAGCTGGGTAAATTGGCCATCGGTTGGTAAAGTAAGTTTTGAGGTATTAGAACCACCGCCATAAAAGCCCTGCTCGGTATGGGTTACCGGGTTAATGGTGCTATAATAATCGCTGTTGGTTATGCGGTAACCAATTTCCGGCGGGCCAGCTGAGTACACTGTACCACCGCCACCGTACATGATCACATCAAGCGGAATGCTTCCGGCATTAACTGTTGTTCCCGCGAAAACTGCAACGCCTGCTACGTTACCACTATTAGCTAACAGGTTGGTAGTTACATCACCGAAATCAGCGCCGGGCACTTCGGCATACATAGTACTGTTGATCCAGTTTGATGAGCTGATATCGGTTGAGCCTTTACCCCAGATATTTTTATTACCACCTACATAAAAGAACTGGCCTTTTTTAACGGTGCCCGATGTAAGGTTAAACTTGTAAGTTTTTGCCAAACCTTGCGCCCAGCCATTGGCAGGTGCCGGGTTGGTACCCGCGTTATTACAGGTTACCACGGCATAATTGGTTACCGAAAAATCGATATCCTTAGTTGCCTTGAACTGAATATATTCATAATTACCATCGCTGCCCGAAGGATTTGTAAGGTATCCGGTTATAATAATCGGCGATGGCTTGGTTGCCGCAAGTGTAAACACATCATCAATAGTACGCGGCCAAAGCTGCAACCTGGTATCCGTACCAGATGTTACCGCAAACGGGATACCTGTAAAATTAGCGCTGAACGGCAATTCGGTACTTGCGAAAGCAGCGTTTGCCTCTGTATGCATGGTTATTTTGCCAAAACCATCATTAAGTGTTTTATCACCCGCGTAGGTTTCGCCCTGCTGCGGCTCCGGATCAGTAACCGCTTTGGCTATAGTAACCAGCGTGCCTTCATAAACGTCCAGCGAAGCCAGTAAAGTAGCTGACGGAACAGATTGTACTTTGATAGGTCTGTTATCGGCAACTTTACTTACTGATGTTTCAGTAAGACCTTTAACACGCATACTGCCATTTACTTTGGTAAGTGTAGCGCCATCAACTTGCACTATTACCGAATCGCCCGGAACATAATTTGCAGCTGCGCTGCCTATTTCAAGAGAAATACCTCGTACAGCATTGCGGCGGTTATTTTGTACCACCAATACGCCGGCCGGACTGTTACCTGCCGCCGCATTTGATATTATTACACCCACTATTTCCTTAGCCCCACCCATGTTGTTGCTGTTCAGCACAACATCCGAGCCTTTGTAAATAGCGCGAAGGTCAACAACTGCTATGATGGGGCTTAATGTACCTTCGGCATAATTATTCTTTTTACATGAACTTATACCGGCGGCCATTGCAAGCACCAGTAATAAATATACTTTTTTCATTTTATGGATCTCTTAGTTTAAAACCGGGTTATTATTGTTTTTGCCACCACACCTGTGTGCTTATCTCATCGGCACCCTGTGCAGCTACCGCAGCCTTGTAACTATCAGGATTGGCCGATTGTACATAAACCGGGTATTGCAGCCTGGCCGGCATAATACCGTTGTTCTTTAAACCATTACCTTTCGGCAATACCGGGTGGCCGGTACGGCGATATTCAAACCATTGCTCAAAATCAGTGTAAAACATGGAGTAGTATTTCTGAACATGGATCATCTCCATTTTTTCATCAAGCGGAGCAGCATTATCCCACGTAATATCAGCGCCTGCTAAATAGGTATCAATAGGTACTGTATATGTCGGGATCCAGAAAGTGATACCAGCCTGAACACCGTTTTTATAATAAGTAGCAGCATCGCCGGCTATCCAGCCCTTGGCAGCGGCTTCGGCAAGGATAAATTGCAACTCCGAATAGTTCATGATGTTACCCATCAACGGATCGTTCATTAACGTAGTTGTTGATGTGGTAGATTGGAAATATGATTTGATACCAACATTTTCACCTGGGGCATAACCACTTGGAATCCCCTGTATGCCACCCTGGTAACTTGATATCGACCAGCGGTTGTTAACCAGCCTCGGATCGGCCCATTTAGCCAGGTTGTTTACAAAAAACTCGCAAATACCGGGTTGCCGCCAGTCCTGTTCGCGTACTCCCCCAATAAATGGAGATGTCAAGGCACCGGAGCCTGTCCACCGCAAAACTGCCGAATCATCATTGCTGCCCATAATGGGGTAAGCATCCGGATTGGTATCAACAATTTGTTTGATCTTGGCGATCACATCAGCCGAAACATCGGCTTTGCCCGATACCCTTAACAACAACCTTAAATAAAGCGTGTTACCAAACTTGCGCCATTTTAAAGCATTCCCGTTAAACACCGGATCGCTTCCTGCTACAACATTTGCCGATGCATTAAGCAGGGTATCAGCAGCTTCCAGGTTTTTGAAAATATCCAGGTAGATATCTTTCTGCTTATCAAACTTAGGCGTAAAATTCCCGTCTTTGCCTTTATTCGAATCAAAGTAAGGCACATCGCCATAAGTATCGGTAAGCATTGAATACAACCATGCCTGGCATATCAGCGAAATGCCCATGTAAGTTTTATTATAAGTAACCTCCTTGCTGGCAATGGTATAAATATCTTTAAAGTTGGTTAACTGGGTATACCAGGCATTCCAGGTAACATCGGCCCAGGTACGTTTAATATCATACCTGAACACCCTGCCCTCCGAATCGCCGGCATCTACAGTAACCTGCATCAACTCGTTATTAAAATTACGAGCGCGAAGCATATTAGTCCCCAATGTGTTTACCAGTGCGGGTGCCAGCAATTGCTGTGGCAAGGCGTTTGGCGTGCCGTTGGGATCGGTATTAAGTGCAATAAAATCCTTTTTACATGACGACATTATGCTAACGAACAACATCATCATTGATATAAGTATATATCCGTTCCTTTTCATATTGTTAATTATTAAATGCCAATAACTATGTTAAAACCAAATGTGCGGGTTGATGGAAACTGCGCCACTTCAAATCCCTGCACAATGTCGGTACCCGAAAGCGTACCAAATTCAGGATCGAAGATTGGCCACTTAGTCCAGATGTATAGGTCACGACCATATACACCTACCGTAGCACGCGTTAATCCGAGGCGTTTAACTAAACGAGGGCTCAATGAATAATCAAACCTTGCCTCGCGGAATTTCAGGAAGTTGGTTGAAAACGTATTACCTTCGGCATTATCAATACCATAGTGTGAGCGGTAGTAACCGTCAACATCTGTTGCAATAACATCGTTCGGTCTGTAACTGCCGTCCGGGTTTTGGATAACGCCTTTGCCTATGATACCGTTATACCTGCCGGGTAGGGTGAGCGTTGTTTTACCCTGCTCGGCCAGTTTATAGTTTGAAAGCGAATATGATACACCGCCAACCTGGGCATCAAACAACAGGTGCAGGTTAAATTGCTTATACCTGAAATCGTGCCCCATGTTTGCTTTCCATTTAGGGATAGTGTTGCCTAAATAAACCAGGTTATCAGCTAATTTGGCAAAACCTGTAGAAGCATCATAAACGATCTGCCCATCAGGCGAGCGCAAATAACCGCGACCGTACATATCGCCCATACTGCCGCCTACACGGGCAACAATCTGGCCACCGCCGGTAGGGCCATTCCGCAACACAACCGCGCTATCGGCAAGTTGCTCAATGGTGTTTTTATTGGCGCTGAAGGTTGCAGTAACATTCCAGCTAAACACGTTGGCTTTGCGTATAGGCGTTCCGTTCAATGTAATTTCGATGCCTTTGTTGTTTACCTTACCTACGTTGATAACTGCCTGGTTATAACCTGACGATTGATCCACAGTACGGCTCAGGATCTGGTTTTTAGTGTTACCCGTATATAAAGCTATATCAAAACCTAAGCGATTGCTGAACATCCTGGTTTCGGCACCAACTTCAAGCGTTGTGGTGCGTAAAGGTTTCAGATCGGGGTTTGATAGTGTACGCGGATTTTGCAAACCACCTGCATAAGTGCTACCCGCCGATACATAATTAAATGAGGTTTGATAAGGATTTGTTGTACCGCTACCAACACCTGCAAGCGATGCCCTCACTTTTGCATAGTCAATAAATTTAGGCAGCTTGAATGCTTCAGATGGCAAAAAGCTCATGCTTGCCGATGGATAGAAGAAACCAACCTGATCGGTACGGTTCGCAGTAGCCAGCGTGCTGATCCAGTCCTGGCGGGCTGTTAAATCCACATACAAGTAATCTTTAAAAGATGTAGATAACAAGCCGTAAAAGCTGTTGATAGCATATTTTGACTTAAACGGCAACGTAACGAGTGGGCCGGCATTGTTGGCCATTGAATATACACCGGGATACACCAGTGAATCGGCACGTACCTCATCGCGGTTATAATTGTTGCGGAGCATGCTACCACCTGCCGTAGCGGTGATGTTAACATCGTGTGTTATTTTCTTATTGTATTTCAAAAGGAAATCGGCACCCTGCTCTTCCGAATAAATGTTTTGTGTACGGTACGAGCCTTTAGGGTATTTACTTCCGGCATCATACGGACGCTGCTGTGCGCGCTGCTCATAGCCCATGTCTAAAGTAGCACGAACCTGTACGCTAAACTCTTTTGTTACATTGTAAAGTGCTTCAACGTTTCCGGTAACCGAATTACGGTTTGATTTATTGATAAACTCGTAAGATACAGCATAAGGGTTTTCTGGGAACGAGCTGAAAGGATAAAAGATCGCTTTACCATCTTGCCCGTTTTTCCAGTAGTTCTTCAACCAGTTTAAATTGGCATTGGGCTGCCAGAATATAAACCAATACATCAGCGACTGGTTACCATAACCTGCACCAGGTAAGTTATCGCTGTTTTTATTATTGTAATTTACTTTTGCATTGATGGTTAACTTATCATTGATTTTGGAGTTAACCGATAAAGCAATGCTGTTACGGGTGTACCCTGTATTCGGCGTAATCCAGTGATTGGTAACGTTGGTTGCCGAAAAACGGGCCGTTGTTTTATCGCTGCCGCCGTCAACACTTACCGAGTTGGTGAAAGTTTGGCCAACATCAAAAAAATCACGGATCTGGTTTTTATATGGTACCCATGGCGTACGTGTTGTGCTTTGCTTTTGCGTAACCGGATCCAACTGATAAAAAAGCTGGCCATCAAATTTAGGGCCGTAAGCCGAGCTTGTCGAGCTGGTGCTTGCACCATCCGGCCCTGCCCCGTACGAATAATAACGGGAACCCGCCGTACCTTGTCCGTATTCATATTGTAAATCAGGCCAGCGGTTTACACTTTCAAGGCTTGCATTTGAGTTAAAGGTGATGCCCAGGCCACTATGCTTTTTACCCGATTTTGTTGTGATGATAATAGCACCATTGGCACCGCGCTGGCCATAAAGCGCCGCCGCGCCCGGGCCTTTCAATACCGTTACCGTTTCAATGTCCTCTGGGTTGATGTCGTTCAGGTTGCTGCCATAATCGGCAGGCATGTTATCGCTGCTGGTACCATAAGCCGATTCGCCGGAGTTGCTTGTACGTCTGCCGCTACCCTGGTTAATTACAACACCGTCAACCACTATCAAAGCTTCGTTATCACCGGTCAGGTTATTTTCACCACGCAGGATAATTTTGTTTGATCCCGCAGGGCCGCTGTTTGAACGGATGAGGTTTAAACCCGCTACTTTCCCCGATAATGCATCAGTCCAGTTGCCAGAAAGGGCGCCTGTTAGCTGATCACCTTTAATAACCGGGGCGGAATAACCCAAACTTTTATCTTCCCTTTTTATACCGAGTGCCGTTACCACAACCTCGTTAAGTTTATTATCGACCGGATTAAGGATGATATTTAAAACAGTATTGGCATTTGAACTAACGCTTACATTCTGAATTCTCTTAGTTTCATAGGAGATAAAGCTTGCTTCAACCGTGTAAATGCCCGGCACAATATTTAACGTGTATGAACCGTCAACACCGCTGATAGCAGTGGCGCCGGTTCCCGGAACTTTTACAGTTGCACCGGGAAGTGGTTCTGATTTTTCATCAACCACTTTCCCTTTAATGCTACCCCTATCCTGTGTTTTTGCAATGATGAGGATATTTCGTTCGCCTGCTGCCCTGTAAGTGCAGGTAGTTCCTTTTAAAAGCACGTCGAGTGTTTCGCCTAAAGAGCGCTCTGCTTTTGTTACATGTACTTTGCGTTTATCATCAAGCAGGCTATTGTTATAGCTGATAGAGATATCGCTTGATTTTTCAATTTGCTGAAAGGCATCCTTTAGCATGGTGCCCTCGGCACCAAACGTGATCCTTTTGTTTATTACTGTTTGAGCCTTAGCGTTTATGCCGCCAAAAGGCAATTGTAAAAAGAACAGCATGGTTAATAACCATAACTTTTTCATATATTTACTTTAATTTATACTTGTCTAACCGTGAGTTTAAATTGTCAAAATTCTGAAGCCTGGGGTTGTTACCAGCAACGTCCAGGCTTTTACCAATAGCCGGGTAAATACTATTTCATTATACTTCCTCCTTTTTGATTATTGTTTGAAATAAATAGCTGATTGCCTTTTTGTGTGTAGCCCAATCCGGATAGCGCGCTGAGGGTTTCCATGGCATCTGTCAATGTCATTCCCCTTAATTTGGCTGTAAGCCTTACATTGCCTAAGTCCTGTTCTGTAAACCGAATCTTAGCACCGTAATGATGCTCAAGCGAAGCGGCTATCTCCCTGTAAGTTGTATTGTAGAAAACAAATTCGTTATTGATCCACGAGCTTACTGATGATGCATCAGTGTTGTTAAAAGTATAGATACCATTTTGGGTATTGATGCTGATCTGTTCATTCTTTACCAGGTATTTAACCATTTGAGGTTTTCCCTGCACATTGGCCATTACCCCTACTTTACCGCTTTGCACGGTTACAGCTACTTTATGATCGGCCAGATAGGCTTTAATATTAAATGAAGTACCCAATACCACTGTTGTGATATCGCCGCTTTTAACTACAAATGGTTTAGCCTGATGGACCACATCAAAAAAAGCTTCGCCATTAAGCGTTACATCACGTTTTTCGCCGCTAAAGTTTTTGGCGTATCTGAGTCTGCTACCACCACCCAGATAAACTGTCGAGCTATCTGGCAGTATTATTTTTGAATGCTTGCCATCGGCATTGCTGATTTCTTCATAAACCAAAACCGGCGACTGTTTAAAATAACGGTATCCAAACCAACCGGCAGTACAAATAAGCAAACAAGCGGCGGCATAAGCCATCCAGTTAAATTTAGAACTGCGTTTAATTACCGGTATCTGGGGTTGGGTTATATGCGCATTGATTTTTGCCCAGGTGCTTTCGGCATTTTCCGGCTGTTTAAAATAAACTTTGGATGCTTCCAGGATCTGGATGGTTTCACTGAACTGGGCAAGGTTTTCGGGGTTCTCCTCAATCCACTCCTGTAACTGTGTTAAGCCATCATCACTGATGGTTTTTTCAAAATATTCAACTATTAAGCGGTAACTGTTATCTTCCATTAAATCTGTCTCTGCAATAAAGACTGATTTTACGTACCCGATACGTAGCGAAATGAGTTAAGTTTATATTAAGAAATCATTAACCCTCGGAAGTGAAATTATGCTGCCCTTTTAACAGCTGGCGGAGTTTTTTGATAGATTGATAAAGTGTAGTTTCAACCGTACGAACAGAAATACCCAACACTTTGGCTATCTCATTTTTATCAAGGTTATCAATACGGCTCATGAGCAATATCTGCCTCTGGCTGACAGGCAAGGTATCAATAAGGTTTAGTATTTTATTGTACGATTCGCGGCCAGAAAGAATTTTAAATGGATTATCCCTATCTTTTAACATGTGGCCCTGAAGGTCGATATCTTCGATAGAATGTACCGGATCTTTCTTTTTTTGGATATGATTTAAAGAGAGATTTTTGGCAGCAACAAACAGGTAACTTTTTACATTAAGGATGGCCGTATCGCGGTTGTCCCAGAGTTTAATGAAAAGATTGGCGGTGATCTCTTCGGCAACGGTATAATCTTTAGTGTACACCGTGCACAACTGACATAAGGTTTTGTAGTAACGATTAAAAAGAGTTTCAAGGGCAACGGGGTTGCTTTGCTGGATAAGCCCCATCAACGCTTCATCAGTAAGTGCAGGATACATGCCAAAGAGTTGTTTTGGCTCAAATGTAAGGCTGCTATGTTAGCATAATGTTAACAGACGACAAAACCTTTATTACCGAAAAATCTGACAATGGCTATTAAGCTATTCAATGATCAGGTTTTTTGATTGAGATGTAAGTTTCTGATGTGGGTTATCTAAAAATAGTTTCACATAATCAGTCCCATCTACACTAAAACCCGGAGCATGCCCCCTGTTATGGATGATCAATAATTGGCTATTAGGCATATACCGTTTTATCAACCTGTTATAAAACGGCCTGCAATCGGGGTCGACGTCACCTGCCGAAATTAATGCCGGTACTGTAGAATAAACAGGCTGCTTTGCTATAGCAGGTTCTGCCTTCACCTTCCAACAATTGCATATAGCATGATTTACATCATTAAACGGATACCCGGAAAGCCACGGCAATACCAAATGTTGTTGCGCTTCCAGCGTAGCATCATCGTATGAAATTTGTTCTGAGCAATAAACAGAATACCGCATACCCAGTGATACACTTAAGTTGCCCGCGAAATAGCCATCAAATACCTCCTGTATATATTTATCATGACGGCCTTCAATTAAATCGATCATTACCGCAGGCACTGTGTTAACCTGCCGGGAGTTCATCCGGTTTACAATGGCGTCAAGCATTTCATTTTTTGTATAATTGAGATTAACACTTTTATCACTTCCTTTCTCCTGATAAACTATATTAAACTTTTTCCCGGTGATGGAGCTGAAGTACTGATGGAACCTCATTCTTAAATCTTTATATTTTGTGGCAGCAGAATCCATTTCGCAGTTATGAAATACCTGCTCAAGCGCTTCGTTGATATTAAACAAAGCGTGTTCCTCAAAATTAACATAACCCGGCAGCGGCGAATTCAAAAGCAGCGCGCGAACGCCTTCAGGGTGGTTTCGCGCCACGGTAAGCATCAAACCGCCGCTATAAGATATACCAACCAGGTTAAGCGAATCAATATTCAAGGCTAATCTTAAATCATTTATATCCTCTGCGCTTTCAATGGTGTTATAAGCTGATAAATCGACACCTTGTTGTGTAAACCGGTTTCGGCATTGTGTAACGGCCTGTGATACGAGGCTGTCTTTATTTTTACCTTCCCTGTAACTGCGTTTAATAGCCGCTGCTACTTCCATGCAATCCAGGCATGGTTGCGCACGCTTTGTACCACGTTGATCAAAGGCAATAAAGCCGCCGTAAGCTAACCAACCGGAGTTATAGCTGATGCTATCTATATTAAGCGTGGTACTATAACCCGGCCCGCCTGTAGTGTAAAGCGAGATGTTTGTACGCGGGTCCTGATCCGGCCGGCGTACAAATAAAAACGGGATCTTCACTTTGCGCCCTTCGGGCTTGCTTCTATTTTCTGGTACAACGAGGTAACCTGTTTTTAAAACAAGCCTGGGGTCTGCCTTAACCAGCCCGGGGTAAGGTTCTAATACAGGCTTATATTTCTGGCTGTATACTTTTTGAATAAAAATCGTGACGCAGAGTAAGATGATAAAGATTTTTTTCATGACCGTTGTTTAGCCTACAAAGAAAGGGATTGACTTTACCCACTAAAAGTAAAAAACGGACAAATTAAAATTGATGCTTCGTTATCCTTTGGCCTGTAAGGTTCATGACATCCTTGTGAAAATGGCTCAAATCATAATATCCATAATCTATCGGAATGAAGTTTTCCCTGTCATTTACAAATGCTGTTAATGCGCTTCTGCCCCGCACAATTGAGAAATAATTTTTAGGCGGGGTGCCAATCACCCTGTTGAAATACCGATTGATAGTTTTAGAAGTAATAAACAGCCTCTCAGCAACTTTTGATGTATTCAACTGCATGCCAGTAGCCTGATATTCCCCAATGCTATCGTTAACAATTTTAACATAATGATCCTGGCTTACCTGTTTAATGAGCTTCTCTAACAAAAATGATTCAACAATGATTACACGCTTCTCGAAACTTACAGGCCGTTTTACTTTTTGAAGTAATTCCCAGGGCAAAATTTGATTAAGGTTAATGATCTTGTCAATAACCGGGACTTGATTTAGACCTAAAACGGCTTCTAAACCGCCCGGATTAAATTTAACCGTGAATATATTATCGGCAGGTAGTTTATGCCTGGTAACGTCCTCGTTTCTCAATATTAAAACATCCTGCTGCTTCCCTACATAATACCTCGTATTCTTCAAATCAATATAATAAGGCGAACCAAGGTTGATATAAAAAGTAGGTGTCCAACTGGGGAACATTTTCACCGTTGAAAACTCAGCTTTCACCTGCTGTGCAGATAAATCTAAAACTGATTGCGAATAAAATTCTATATAGTTAGCCAACTCTTCGCAAGGTGCGCTGAACCTGTATATTTTACGGATATTCTGAAATATCTCAACCATACCTATTGAGGTTAGCTATATCTGTAAAAATAATTTTTTTAATTAAGATACAACGTATACAGCAAGGTGAAAGCCAGGCATATGCTATCCATAAAAAACAAAAATGGCCGTCACAAAGGCGCCTGCCGCAGCACGCTCTTTATGACAACCAGTTTAATAATAGCAATATTCGTATCTATGGCAAAAAGAACACCTCTTTCAAAGGCACACTCACTGGCGAATGATCGGCATTAGTATCCATGATATCGGCCATGTATAACCACCATTTTTTCATAATAGGGCTATCAGGCAAATGATCAAGGGCTTCCTGATCTTCAACATCCATTACGCCAAAAAGCCAATGCGTGTCTTCATCTAAAAAAATAGAATAATTACTGATCCCCACATCTTTAAGCAAACTGCTCAATTCGGGCCAAATGGCATCATGCCGCGCCTTGTATTCGGCGGTTTGCCCTTCATGAAGCTTCATTTTAAACGCTACCCTTGCCATTGTAAATAGTATTTATATATGTCTGTTATCAAAAGAGCCTCAAGGCTTAAAGCAAAAAGCTCAAAGCTTTTAATAGTTTATTTGCAAAATAGGCTTTGAGCCTTTAGCTTTCGGCTTTAAGCTTATTTGAGGTTTTACCACATCCAATATCGGTTTATCGACGCCAGCTAACTGGTCTCGCTCAGGCTTTAACAGTTCCAAAACCTCAACATCATTATATCCCTTCTTTAACCATTCAACCGGCAGGTATAAAGTTTGCTGTGGACCGATGCCCCAGTACCGGCCAAGGTTATGCCCGTTTACCCATACCACACCCTTGCCCCAGTTACTCATGTCAAGGTAGGTATCCCCTAATTGATCCAATTTAAAGCCACCTTTCCTGATTACCGGCGATTGAGCATTTTGCCTTGCGGCAGAGAATTTCACAGTGCTTAGATCATGAAACGGCAGCGAATACATTTTCCAATGCTGCAATTCTGTTCCGTTTAAAAGCACCTGCTGAGTGATCCCTTTTTTATTTTGCAAAAGATACTTACCAAAGTTGATGCGGCCAAGGTTTTCTATCAAAATATCAAGCGTTACTTTACCTGCAGGCAACTTTAAGTAAAGGCTGTCCTGGTTAAGCCTGCGGTCGAGCGTGCCTACCTTTTTACCGTTAATCATGATCACTGCGTAATCCCTAAGCTCTTTTAGCTTGAGTTGCCCGCTTTGGCTTCCATTTAAAACCGTGCGGTACAACACAAAGCCATAGTCCTGGTGTAAGTCTTCAAACGTAAGCGGACTTATATTTTCTTTAGCAGCCGGCAGAGTATTTAATAAACTTACCGATTGTGTTAGTTTAACAGCCGGTATTGTTATTACTGGTTTGGCTGCCGGTACATCGGGCAATTGCACACCGGCAGGCAAATGCTTTTGGATCACCTGCCTGAATTGCATAAATTTCGGCGTGGCATTACCTGCCTCATCTAAGGGAGCATCATAATCATAGCTACTCGTTTGCGGTTCATAAGGCGAGGTATCTTTAAAATTTGCGCCATTCATAAACGCACGGGTGGTGCCACCATGAAACATGTACATGTTGATAGAAATCCCTGCTGCCAGTACGGAATCAAGCCTACCGGCATAACGTTCGGCAGGGATAGTGTGATGGGCAGTTCCCCACCAATCAAACCAGGCCGGATACCACTCGGCAATATAATACGGGCCCTTACCATCGTGATTTTCATTAATGATCTTTTTAACCTTTGCAGGATTATCAAGACCGTTAACAGCAGGAAGTAATCCCGGCAAATGACCAGCTACCAAATCGGGGGCAGGGTCGCAGGTGTACAGCAATCCATCAAAACCGGCTTCTTTAAATAGTTTTTGATTAATCCCCAGATACTCTTTATCGCTGCCATATGAGCCGTATTCATTTTCAATTTGTACCATCAGGATATTACCGCCATGATTTATCTGCAGCGGAGCTAATTGCCTGCCCACCTCTTTGATGTAGCTCTCATACTCCTTAAGATATTGAGCCTCTTTACTGCGTACTTCAAGACCTTTTTCATTCTGTAGCCAGTAAGGATATCCTCCAAACTCCCACTCGGCACATACATACGGGCTTGGGCGAAGGATCACCCACAGGCCTTCCTGCTGGGCAATGCGAACAAACTCGGCCACATCGTTATTACCGGTAAAATCAAACTTGCCTTTTTGGGGCTCGTGCAGGTTCCAGAAAACGTAGGTGCCAATGGTATTTAATCCCATAGCCTTCGCCATTTTCATACGGGCACGCCAGGCTTCGCGCGGTACGCGGGGATAATGCATTTCACCCGAGATCATCTGGAAAGGTTTCCCGTCAAGCAGGAAGGCTTCATCGCCTAACGCAAATGTATGTTTGGGTGCCTGGCAGAAGCCGGTTATACCCAGGGTTAAAAATGTTAAAAAGAATATAATAGTTTTTTTCATTGTGGTGGCTATCGGTTCAGCGCTTCCGCTTTTTTTTGTTTGTAATAGTTTTGAAGAATATAAAATGCTTTCTTTTTGTTGCCTTTATCATCATAAAGGCCCTTGCGGTTCCAGCCTTCCTGGTACACCGGGTTATTCCGTTTGGGCGACCGGAAATCGGCCATTACCCATGGCGACAAGCCCACGAAATTTGCAGGCATCCGTTTAAACATGGCCACCTGCTCTTTAAAATACCATTCCTGGTATTCCTCGCTGAAGCGGGTCAATGAATCGGCATGAAAACCGGTTTTAGCTTCGGCCCCGGTTTCGCTGATAAATAAAGGTTTATTGTATGGCGTGCTCCAGTTTGTAGTGCGGCATTTATCAGGCAGGCCGCCATACCAGCCAAGGTATTCGTTAAAAGCAACGAGGTCAACAAACTCACCCAGCGGATCATCCACCACATTCAAATCTTTACCTGAACCATAATTTACCTCAAGCGCCGCCGAAACCAGGCGCGTATCATCCAGTTGTTTGGCCCTGATAATCAGATCGTGCATAAAATTCGTACGTGTTGGGCTCACCGGTGTTTCGTTCCCAACCGACCAGATAATGATACTGGCACGGTTATGGTCGCGTGTAATCATTTCATTAAGCTGCGCTTTTGCCTTTTCAAGTACTGCTGCGTTGCCAAAGTCAATCGTCCAGTAAACCGGGATCTCCGACCAAACCATAATACCCAGCGAATCGGCCAGTCGGGTTATTTTTTCATCGTGGGGATAATGTGCCAGCCTTACCATATTGCAGCCAAGTTCATGCGCCTGATTTAACAATTGCTCAGCATCCTGCTGGGTGTAAGCCCTCCGTACATCCTGTGGTATTTCGCCATGGATACAGATCCCCCGTAAAAATACGGGCTTGCCGTTTAACAACAGCTTCGGGCCATACGCCTCAATGGTACGGAACCCGATCTTATCTTCAGTTTTATCAGCACCAGTACTTACGATAACCTTATACAGCTTAGGGGCTTCGGGCGACCAAAGCTGCACTTTTGGTAATTTAAAGCTGACCTGTATAAGCGCACCCGTGGCAGCAAACTGCTTACTAAACTTAAGCTCGGGTATTTGCACGGTGATATTTTGACCAGTTGGCGGAGAATTGCTCAATTTAACCCATCCGCTTACCTCCGGCTGTTTAGCAGGAGCGGCACCGTTAACAGGCTTTTTAAGCTGGATCACAAAATCGCGGATATAGGTAGACGGTACTTCCACCAGTTTTACATCGCGGGTTATACCACCGTAGTTCCACCAGTCGGTATTAAGCGTGGGCACCTCATCCGCATAGCGTTTGTTATCAACTTTAACCACTAAAAGATTATCCTTTTCCTTAAGCAGCCCGGCAGGTACTTCAAAATTAAAAGGCGTAAAACCACCTTTGTGCATCCCCAATTTTTTTCCATTCAGGTATACATCGGCCCTATAATTTACCGCGCCAAAATAAAGGTACTGCCTGCCGCCATTGGCCGGTTTAACGTAGTCGAACGATTTTTTATACCAGATAGTTCCTTCGTAATAAGTAAACTCCGGCTTTTGATGGCTCCAGTCGCCGGGTACATCAATGCTATATTTATCGATGTAGCCGTGCTCCTTTTTCTCAGTTTTATTAGCCGGGATGCCGCTGTTCCAATAGGCATCCCCATTTTTTTCGTTGAGCTCCTTATAGCGATAATCATAAAACCCGGTTTCGTACGGATCAACAATGTATTGCCATTTGCCGTTCAGATCAAGTGCTTTACGGCTTTGAATATTGGTAATGAGACTGTCCTGAGCAGTCGCCGTAACGGCAATGAACAGCAGACAGCACAAGCTTATAAAATTTCGCATATTATTTCTTAAATACGTCAAGGTTCCAGTTATCTACCCAGTTTATTTCGATGTCATCACCTTTAAAGCTGATGGGCAGCCAGAGGTAACGGCCGTCAATAGCGTCTTTTGGAGCCCATTTATCGGCTATAAATATGAAGGCATCTTTTTTACCGGCAATAGGCAATACATGCGTGCTTTGACCGCCGTAAGTTATTTTGCTATCCTGTCCCTGGCAGGGGTTGCCGTGGTAGGTCCATGGCCCCCAGATTGATTTTGCACTGAACCAACGGGCGGCGTTGGGTGCCCAACCTGTACAGCCCGAGCCTATCATGTAATAAATTCCGTTACGTTTAAATAATGCAGGAGCTTCAGTTTGGTGGCCTATATAAATACGGATAAACTTACCTGTATGCCCTGTATAATCGGGAGTTAGTTCGGCCAGGTCAAGGGTGTAGTTTTCTTCGGATGAAAAAACGTGGTAAGCCTTGCCGTCGTCATCAACAAAAACGGTCATGTCGCGGGCCATCTGGCCACCGGGCAAATCGCGGCAAAAAAACTTATCGGTTTCGTGAGCCGGATTAATACAGTTTATTTTATCACCTTCGGGTGTAAGTGCCGGATAAAACGGCATCTGCCCCGGGTTGGGGCGATAGCTTTTAATAAACTTGTACGGGCCGATCACCTTATCGCTTACAGCAACCCCGGCGCGGGCAGCGCTGTAGCCTTTGCCTAATAGTTCCAGGTGAAACCACATTACATATTTCTTTGTCTTTTTGTTATAAACAACTTTGGGCCTTTCCAGGATGCAGCCTTTTGCTATATCATTTGTGGTATCGGGCGAAACACTCAGCGAGATCCCCTCATCCTTCCAGTTGTATAAATCTTTTGACGAATAGCAATGAACCCCAACCATTGCCCGGTTGCCTGCATCACCGGCAATTTTGTGTTCGCCAAACCAATAATAAACCCCATTATTATACAGAATGCCTCCCCCGTGGGCATTAATGTGCACCCCTTTATCATCTGGCCAGATTGCGCCCGGACTAAAACTGGTTAATTTGGTTTGCGCACGACCGAGGATACTTAGCAGCAAAAAGGCCGGCAATAAAAAACGATAGTATTTCATATAAAGATGTTGTATTATTTTCTAATATCAAGTGCATGATCGGCAGGTGCATCCTGGCCGCTCCAGATTTTAACTGCGGTCCAGGGTTCGTCCGCATCAGTCCAAAACGGATCGGTTTCGGGCAAGCCTAATGGTACAAAAACAGTAGCGCAGAAATAAAGGCTGCCGGTTGTAATATAAAAATCGGCCAGGCCGGGCTGCTTGCCATATAAACCCATATTAAGCCAGCCATCGGCAGTAAAAGTTTGCGGTGCGCCAAGCGTTTTTTTGATCATAGCTGTTAGCGCGCATCTTACCTGTGCCGGTTTCAGGTTTGCAGGCAGTTGTTTTTTGTAGGCGATATTTGCTAAATGATGAAATGCGCCGCCGCGATAAACTATCGACCGTCCGATAGCCGGGAAGCTTCCATCAGCATTAATAAGGCGCTCAAGCACTTCGGCATAACGTTGGCCAACAGCCAACTCACGTTGTTCCTCACGCACATAAGTTTTCTTTTTAGCATCTACCTCTTCCAATATGGTACTCAGGTTTGGATGGATCACGATGCTATTATAATAATCGAGATGAAAGCTCATCCCGTCCGAATACATACCGTCGCCAACATACCAATGTTCTGTAAATTCGCGGATACCAAATTCAACCCTTACCGGATCGTAGCCAAGGTCATATTTGCAAAAGAATGCCTCTATCATCCCCGAAAACAAAATCCAGTTGGAATAAACCGGAACAGTTGCCCGGGTAGTTTTCATTACTTCAACCACTTGTTTTTTGGTAGCATCATCAAGATGCTCCCATAACAATGGACTCCGCACCAAGGCAAAAGCAACAAACGAGGCATCAACCAATGGCTGGCCACCGCTCCATTGCATATAGTCTTTAGCCTGCGGATTAACCGCGTTTGCAATAGCCTTTAAAGACCAGGCCCTGTATTGTTCGCGAAGTTTTACCTCGGCTGGATCACCACCTTCTAATTGTAACCACGGTGCTATACCACACAATGTACGACCAAAAGCTTCCAGGTATCCCACCTTAGCACGACTTTCCTTATTATCAACCCTATCAGACAATTCCATGGGCATTTTCTCTTTAAGCTGATCGGCAGCAAGGTTGCTAATCACCGGCCGGGCTACCTTATCCATGTAGCTTAACCACAATTTCCTGTCGGACACCTGGGCGATATTCTTTTTGCTTTGGGCGGATGCACAAAACGGAGCGCTTATCAATAGAAAGTAAAATATGAGTTTCTTCATCCGGGATGTTTATTTGTTTATTATACTTTGATTCAAGTTCCATGTTGTAAGTCTCAAGTCGAAAGCTCTAAGTCTTAAGTCGTTTTTTCTTAAAATATGTCTAAAGACTTTCGACAGACTTTCAACTTTAAAGCGTCCATTCCAATACCTGTATGTTAGTGGGCGGTATACTGGCTTTCCCTTCACCATCAACCTGGGCTACCTGTTGTACAAACAGGTTAAGAATCTTTTTATCTTTCCATAGCTCGGTATCATAAGTCGGTTCCCATTCCTCTACAGGCGTGGTAGTTAAATCACTAACCTGCCAGTTTGAAGTTTTCAGGTCGGCATTCATCGCCACCGAAACTTTATTACCGCGTTCAGCGTCCCTGAAAATTAGTGCTGCTGATTGCATCCCGCCATTGTTCCAGGTAATGATCTGCGGGCGAGATATCGGGATCCGTTTGGTACCTGTGCCTCCAAGGCTGAATGCCGTTTTCCTAAAACCAAGATTGGCCGAGTGCCAACCACTGCTGGTTTTAAAAACAATATGATACTGCGGTGCAGTTGAACTGCTATCGCGCCAATAGGTTGCGATAAAAGGGTTGCCCCCGTCATCGGCAAACATGGATGTTTGATTGATGAGCTCGCTGTGCTGCGGAATCCGGCATGCGTACTCAGCATTAGCAGCATTAATCGGGAGCATATATTTTTCGCCAGTCGATTTTTCCCAGGTTAAACCTGCGTCGTTTGATCGGGCGTAGCACATGTCATGATTACTTGCTACGTCTGGCGTTTCGCGCCATACCCATGAAATATGGATTGTCCCTTTTTTATCGATGCACATTTGCCAGTAGGCATTGCGTTTACCCTCACCGTCAATAAGATTTTGCTGTATGTTAACCCATTTTTGAGTAGTTATATTATACCTGTTCATGACCAGGTTTCCGTTACCCGAACCTCCGTCGCGGTAAACAAATAACAGATCGCCATCTTGTAAACGATAAAATTCGGGATAGCTGACCTTGTTTTCGCCACCCCCTGTCATGCTTTGTTGGGCCGACAAAGTTAGGCTTCCGGGCTTAATGCTTTTAGCATAGTTTAAAGTCTGATTATGGTGCCCCCAGGCAACATGCAAATAACCGGCACCATCAACCATGATACTGATATCCTTATGGGCATCAGCAGCATCGGCTTTATATTGCGTTGCAGCAACCTGCCAGTTACCAGATCCGCTTTTTCTCTTAGCCAACACTAAAGCCTGGTCGTTGTTATAATAAGCGGCGTATTGTTCACCCTTAAAAGTAACTAATGAGTTTTTGCGAAAAACAACTGTATTGACAGAGTTATTAGCCCAGCCCAAACCAATAGTGGTAGTAGTTACTTTGCCGGTTT
The DNA here is from genome assembly GCF_900100445.1 of Mucilaginibacter sp. NFR10. Lineage (NCBI taxonomy): Bacteria > Pseudomonadati > Bacteroidota > Sphingobacteriia > Sphingobacteriales > Sphingobacteriaceae > Mucilaginibacter > Mucilaginibacter sp. NFR10. Next base: position 42,791 of record NZ_FMTV01000007.1, read on the forward strand.
GAGCAGATACAACAATAGTGCTCCCAAACAGGACACATGTAAAAAAAAGTGATCTTAAATGGTATAGCTTCATAAAAAGTAAAAGTAAGGGCAATGGATATTGCCCTTACTTTTTATTTGTGTTTTAATTTAATAACCCGGATTTTGCTCCAGCACCGCATCTTTATTCAATTGAATTTCAGACAGAGGGATAGGTAGCAGCAGATTCTTAGCTGCGAGCCCGGTTGTTGGGTGAACGGCATCGTTACTATTAAGCCGCGTGGCACGGTCAACCAGTGTACCTGTACGCATCAAGGTTTGGCGGCGGTTTTCCTCGCCGATCAATTCCCTGGCACGTTCATCAAGTATAAAATCAAGTGTCATTTGCGCGGCCGTTACCTGTGGTGCATTAGCCCGCGTCCTTAACACGTTAATAGAAGTGGCCGCATCGGCAGTTTTGCCTTGTTTAAACTGTGCTTCGGCGAGTAGCAGGTAAGTTTCACCTAAACGCATCATGATAAAATCCTTGATCATGGCGTAGCCAAAAGTATCGTTAGGATCAAACGCGCCCCATTTAGTTGTACTCGGGCAAATCCTGAATAAGGTATCCGCGCCAGCAAATGGTACAGGTTTTCCTAATAACGCAGGGTACTTAGGATCATTGTAATAGTATTGTCTTTTAATACTATATTGTGAATTACGAATGTCCCCTTGTGGATACAGCCCATAAAGCACCCAGTTACTTAATCTTAATCTCCCGATACTACGACCACCTAAGGAATCGCAAGGCAACATTCCCGGAATCTGATAGTATGCCGCGCCCCACACCCTGCGTTGCTGAGCATTATCCACATTTCCACCTACAACAACTGATGAATTTTCCTGTTCAAGCACCCAGATAGCTTCGGCGTTGCCTTGTGCACGGCGTTGATTGCCATATACAAACATATCTGAATAGTAATCGCCGGCGCCACCTGCCCTTACGCCATAACGGGCTTTGATCAGGCTAAATTTGCCACTATTGATAATGGCCTGAGCTTGCTGCTCAGCAAGGTCGTTTTTACCCATACGCAGATAAGCTTCGGCTAACAACTGCATTGCCATGTATTTGTTAGCCCTGCCAACCGGCTTACCCTGAGCGTTTGTTTTCGCGGTACCGGCATTAAGGTCGGCCAGGTTAGTAACTGCATAGTTAAGGTCACTGGTAATAAGCGCGTTTAAATCATCAAGAGACGCACGGGTAAAGTTTATCTTCGGAACAGTTAAAGCGTGATCAGTAAGCGGCACTTTACCAAATAAGGTAACCAGGTTATTGTAGGCATAGGCTCTGAAAAACTTGGCCTCTGCTTCCACTTGTTTTTTTCCTATAGATCCTAATTTTGTATTTGATGGATTTTCAGCATTGTCAATTATAATATTAGCGTTATTGATCATCGCATAATATTTGCCCCAGATATATTTGGCGGCGTCATCCTGTGGTGCCAGCGCACTATAATTATAATAAGGCACCTCTATCCCCTGCTGCTGGGCTGTAGCGTTCGCCACATCTGTACCTACCTGCCAAACACTTGGCCAGCCCTGCGCACCTGAATAGGTTAGGATACCGGTTTCAAGGTTGTATAAACCTATTGCCGATGCCTCCATACCCAATGAATCGGTAACAGTAAGGGGAGTATATGACGAGTATGGTTTTTCGTCGAGATATGATTTTTTGCAAGATGCGAATGCTGTTAACACACCTGCAAAGAGTAATATTGCTGAATAGTTTTTCATGTCTTTTTACGGGTTAGTTATTTTAAAGAAATATTAGCACCTAAAATGATTGTACGGGTTTGTGGATAATTATTTACCCAATCGCCCGATCCGCGGGTTGAGTAATTGGCCTCAGGGTCCCATCCTATCCAGTTTGTAAACGTTTTCAGGTTTCTACCGCTTAAATAAAAGGTTAAACCGCTTATGCCTGCTTTATCAAGCAACCTTTGAGGAACTACGTAACTAAAAGTCACATCTTTAATACGTGTATAGCTGGCATTACGCGGATAACCATAACCACGCGTGTTGGTATAAGTTAATGACTGAAACTCGTTACTGTTATTGGTTGGTGTCCAGTAACCAACCGCGGCAGGCGTATTTCTTCTGCCCGATTCATCGGCGTAATTTAAATCGGCGTTATTTTTTAACATACCCTGTGCCGTTTGTACAAAGATGCTCAGGTTAAAATTCTTATAATGAAATGTGTTGGTTAAACCGCCGGTCCATTTAGGGTCCTGCTGTCCTAATATTACCCTGTCCCCATCGGCAGTAATTTTACCATCACCGTTAATATCGGCAAATTTCAAATCCCCCGGCTTAGCAACGGGATCCTGCTTGGAAGGATCTTCGCCTGTTTGCCAAACACCCGTCATTTTGTAATCATATATCACATTGATAGGCTTGCCTATAAACCATTTGTTACCTATGTCATCTTTCCCATCGCCATAAAGGGCAACAATTTTATTTTTATTTGCTGCAAACACAATAGTACTTTCCCATCTAAAATCTTTGCCATCAATATTGCGGGTATTTAATGTTACCTCAATACCTTTATTTGCTACCTTACCTATGTTATCAACAACCTGGTTGTAACCGGTAATGGTTGGTAAGGCGCGGTTTAACAATAGTCCGGTTGTTCTTGAATCATAATATTCCACGGTACCACTGATTCTGCTATTCAACACAGAAAAGTCGGCCGCGATATTAGCCTGGTTAGTGCTTTCCCAGTGCAGGTTTCCGTTACCAAGATTGTTTGCCTGTATACCTACGGTACTTACCCCATTAAAAGGAAACCTTACCGTACCATCCGATGTAATGGTTCTGTAAACACTTACCGCCTCGTTACCGGTTTTACCGTATGATGCCCTAAGTTTTAAGTTATTGATCAGTTTGGAGTTTTTGAGAAAATCTTCGTTACTTACATTCCAACCAAGAGCTGCAACCGGGAACCAGCCATATTTGGAAGTATTGGCACCAAATACTGATGAACCGTCACGCCTTACGGTCAGGGTTACCAGGTACCTGCTGTCATATGAATAATTCAACCTGGCCATTTGCGAATTAAGCGCATACCTATCTGAATAACTCCCTGAAAAGCCATTTACACTTGCACCTGATACTGTTGCACCAATACCAATCTGGTTAAATGACAGTTCGTCGTTTATATAACCAGTACCGGCTATTCCCGAAATGAAATATTTACGTTGTTGAGCACTGTATAAGCCGGTGAAATCGATCCGGTGCTTACCAAAATCGCGGGTATAATGCAACAGGTTATCCAGCGTGTAGCTATTTGTTTCGGAACTTACCGCGGTTGCCGAACCTAAAGGTGTATTAGCTAAACGGCCGCTATAGCCGTCTACACGGGTAGGCAGGTAAGTATACCCGGCATTTAAGCGGTATTTTAAGCCTTTGAGCACACCTCCAAATTTCACTTCAGCATAGCCATTACCGCTAATGTTTACACTGCGGTTTATCTGATTTGTAGTTAAGCCAAGCAATGGATTAACATATAATTGCTCAGGCGCCATCGGGTAAATAGTATAAGTGCCATCGGCGTTATATACGTTGCCATAGGGACTCATGGCTGTAGCGTTCAGTAAGTTTGCCCTGCCGCCATCATAGTTATTATTAGCGAAATACAAATTTGCGCCCACGCTCAGGTAGCTGGTTACGTTTACATCCAAGTTTGAACGTACGCTTGCACGGTTATACTGATAGCCTTTTATCACACCTTTTTGTTTCAGATAATCGCCTGATAAAAAGTATTTAACATCGGGGGTACCGCCTGTTACACTCAGGTTATGATCTTGCATAAAGCCTTGCTGGGTAGTTTCTTTTACCCAATCAATAGTACGGCCCGCTGCATAGTTAGCCCTTTCTGAGTTATTATACACCGGCTCCGGGAATTGTTGAGTTAAGTGGTTTTGAGATTCATAATCAAGGAACTTCTGGGTAAATGAGGCCGGATCGCGTGGTTCAAGGATATGCCCAAGATTTTCATAACCGGCATATCCGTTGTAACGAATTACAGGTTTACCAGTAGTACCACGTTTTGTAGTGATCAGGATAACGCCTTGCGAGCCGTTAGCACCATAAATAGCAACTGCGGAAGCATCTTTAAGGATTTCCATTGACGCAATATCGTTGGGGTTAATATCATTAAGTGATCCCCCACTTTTTGTAAGCGGGATACCATCAACTACCACAAAAGGCCCCGAAGCTGCCGATATGGAATTTTGACCCCTCACCGTAACTGAAGGCTGGCGACCAGGAATTGATGATGTGGTGGTTACAGTTACCCCGGCAACGGCACCTTCTACGGCCTGCAATACGTTAGTTACCGGCAATTGTGATAAGCGGGACTTGGGTACCGTTGTAACCGAACCGGTAACGTCCGATCGTTTTTGCGTACCGTAACCAACCACTACAACCTCATTAAGCTGCTTGTTACTATCTTCAAGTACGATATTTAATGTGGTGGTATTTTTTGTAACCGCAACGAATTTGGCTACCATGCTCACAAAAGAGATTTTCAGTGTTGAGCCTTCGGCAACCTCTATTTTAAAAGCGCCATGAACATCGGTTGTGGTTGATTGGGTTGTGCCCTGGATGTTTACAGTTGCACCGGGCAACACATTGCCGGTAGCATCTTTTACAACACCTTTTACATTAATTTTTGTTTGCGCGTTTGCCAGTTGAGCAATGCCTGTGAGCATCATCATTAAAAGCAATACGGAAAAACTTTTTAAGAGAGTAAATCTATATTTCATAATTTAATTTGGTTTATAAGGGTTCATTTAATTTGGAATTTTGTGTGGTAACTGAGCCTATCCGGGCCGATTTAACACCACGGCATTAGCTGCCCGGTTGCGCATTTTTGAAATTTTCATTGCATTAATTTTTAGTTTATGAATTGCCGGCAATAAAATATTGGTACTGATTATTGCCTGTCGGTTAAAACGAAATAAGCGGAATTTGGCTTTGCGAGAGAGGGGTAAAACTATAAATTACCGGGGTCAAAATATATAAAAAACCCTCTTTTTGATAGTTTTTGTAGAATAAGCAATAAAATAAGTGTCAAATTCACTTTTATTTTTCCGGAAAGCTTTTCCGGCGACAACGTACTATCCCGGTAAGGCAGGGTCTTATTTGGAAGAGTTTTTTTCAAACTCGTTCATACGATACGAAATTTGAAAATTTGCGCGGTGTTTTTTGATAAAATCAGACGGATTGATCCCGTATTGTTTGAAGAATTGTTCGCGAAAGTATTTCACATCGCTAAAGCCAACCTGGAATGCAGCTTCATTAACATTACAATTGGTTTGAATGAGTAATTCGGCAGCTTTGCGCAGGCGCACAAACCGGATAAAGTTATTGACCGATTGCCCCGTGATGTTTTTAAGACGTTTAAATAAGGTTGCATAGCTGATACCAATCTCTTTGGCCAGCACATATACATCAAACTTATCGTCGGTAAAATAATGCTCAATTACCGAAATACAATTATTCAGAAAGTCCTTATTTTCCTGTGAGATACTGCGACCGGTGCTTTTCTTGGTAACCTCCTTATAAAAGTAATTCTGAAGCTCGGTTTTATTGCGTAGCACACTTTTTACGCGCGCTATGAGTAATTCTTTATCAAAAGGCTTGCGCAAAAAATCAATGGCCCCTTCCTCTATACTCTTAAGCATTATATCCGGCGTTGTATCGCCGGTTAAAAGGATAACAGGGATATGGCTTATGGCCTGGTCTTCTTTAACAATCCGGCACAGTTCAAGCCCGCTGATACCATCCATCACGATATCGCTTATAATTACATCGGGGATATGCTTTTTAATAAGTTCAAGGCCTGTGGTACCGTCCTGCGCCTCGATTACGTTATAGCCCGGCGTAAAAATCTTTTTGATGTATGAACGGATCTGGTCGTTATCATCAATCACCGTAAGCGTATGCCTGGCCGAACTGAAGAGCTCCAATCTCGCCAAATCCTCGTCTTCCGGCACAATATCTTTGTTATCTTCGCTAATAAGCTCATTTACATACGTGTAATCCGGCACAACATCATCGACAATAACCTCTCCCGAAAAATGTGCTTTACCCTTTGGCAGCGCCAGGACAAAGGTTGTCCCCCCATCAGGGTTGTTGGAGTAGCTAATATTACCTTTATGGCTTTCAATAAAAACCTTAACCAGGTATAAACCTATGCCAAAACCCTTACGGAAATAGTTTTTATCCTTTGCCTGGTAAAATTTATCAAACAGCCTGTCGCCGGCCTCGGTATTTATGCCTATGCCATTATCGATTACTTTAAAATATACATAAGTATCGTCCTGTTCAATTACAACATGGATAGTACCACGGTCGGGAGTAAATTTTATAGCGTTTGAGATGAGGTTAAACAAAGCTATTTCTATCTTTTCCAGGTCGCAGTACACCTCAATGGCATCTGAGCCACCCTCGAGGGTATAACGAAGATGTTTAATTTTGGCTTGCTGAATAAAGCACGAATAAACCTCGTTACATAAAGTCACAAAATTTAACCTGCTTACTTTCAGCGAAGCATTTTCGCTTTCGGTTTTCCTGAAAAGCAGCAAATGATCAACCAAACCAAGCAGTCGGCGCGCATTGCGGTAAATTGTGCTCAGCTCTTCTGCATTTCCTTTACTTTGATTAAGAAGGTCCTTTATAGGGTTAATAATAAGCGTTAACGGCGTTCTGAACTCATGCGATACATTGGTAAAGAAAGTCAGTTTCTTTTCGTTGAGCTCCTTTTCTTTCTCCACCTGCAGGTTGGCCAGCTTTACCTTAAACCTGAGCCTGGCCTGGTTTAATCTGTACCTGTAAAACGCGTAGCCTATAGCAACTATTAATGACAGGTAAACTATATAGGCCCACCAGGTACGATACCAAGGTGGCAAAACAATAATTTTAATGGTAATGGGTGGCGCTGTCCACTGTCCTTCCGTATTGGTAGCCCTGATTTTCAGTGTATAGGAGCCTTCATTGAGACGCGAAAAGTAGGCCGACTTTAGCTTGCCTACATAGTTCCAGCCATGGTCCCAGCCTTCAAGGTAATATGCATAGGAGATCTTTTCGGGAAATGAATATTCAAGCGCTGTATAACTGATGTTCAGCGTTGCCTGGCTAAACGGGATGGTTATATTTTTTAATTCATTTAACGGCAGTTTTGGGCCATATACACTATCGAGCTCAATTGAAACGTTGTTTATTTTAAAATCAGAAAGCATGAGCCGGGGCTGGTGTGCATAAGGAGCGATACTATCGGGCGAAAACAAATTAAACCCTTTGATGCCGCCGAACAACATTTTGCCCGATGCCAGCTTTAAGGCCGCGTTGTAATTAAACTGGTTGCTTTGCAAACCATCAGATGCATTGTAATTGGTGATCTTTTTTGTGATTACATTAAAACAGGAAAGGCCATTATAAGTACTGCACCATAAATTGCCGCTGTTATCAACCAATATATTCAGTACAGTATTGCTCGGTAACCCTGCCGATTCGGTGTATCTTTTATACTGATGGGTGTTGGTATTATATTGAAGCAGCCCTCCGCCTTCGGTACCAATCCATAAATTGCGTTTATTATCTTCGGTAATAGCCCTGATGGCCTGGCCGATAAAATAAACCTGGTGTTTTTTATGCTGAACATCAATTTTGATGAGGCGACTATAATTTCCCGCCCACAAATTACCTCTATGATCTTCAAAAAGCGCGTGGAGGTTTACCAGGCTGTTATCAAAAAGTTCAAACTGATCTTTGGCCCGGTTGTACAAAAACAATGCCCCTCCCCAGGTACTGCCTGCCCACAAACGGTGCTGCGAATCTTCATAAAGCTTCCAAAAATTCCGTTCTTCTTTTTTATCCACCGGGTTATAACAGCTATAATGTTTAAACCGGCCGGTTGCATTATCAAACGCATCAATGCCACCATTAAAGGTTGCCACCCAAATCTTATTGGTATAGTCGTTTAAAATACTTACAACAAAATTACTGCTGATAGATCCCGGAATATTTTGGTGTACATAGGCAGTAAACGTATTTGTTTTAGTGTTCCAGTAATTTAACCCGCCGCCGTCAGTGCCTATCCATACATTATGCTGTCTATCTTCGCAAAACGACAGGATAAAATTATTGATAACGCTATTTTTATTAAAAGCATCATGCGCGAATACATGAAATGAGACCAGCTTATGGTCAATAATGTTTACACCACCCCGTAAGGTTGCTATCCAGATCCGGGATTCATCATCCTCATAAACAGCATCAACAGCATCACTGCGTAAGCTATTAGGTGTTTCGCCAGCATTGATATAGGTGAGCGTGTTCGCCTCGGGATTCCAAACTTTTATACCTCCCCCATTGGTTGCAATCCAGATATCGCCGTTTCTTGTTGTGGTGAGGCTAAAAATATTGTTATTGGTCACTTTGTTAAGCCCGTTCTCCAGCCTGGTAGTTTTCAAGGTGACAGGATCATACATCCATAATTCATTACCTGCGCCTGCAATAATTTTACCTTTTCCATCAATGGTGATACAACCTGCATATGCCAGTTCTGGTGATACAATTTTTATCTTTTCAGCCGGTGCATCGTATCTGCCAAGCCCAACCCCGTTTACCAGAATCCAGATAGTGCCCTGTGTATCCATCTGGGCAGCAATGGTATTAAACTGTTGTTTTTTGACATCATACAGGATCTCTTTGCCAATGGTATCTGTTTTCCCAAATTTTAGGAAGCCGTATGTACCATTGGTAGCGAAAATATTACCCGACCGATCGGAGACTATCTCATTGATATTAAACCCAATTTTAATTGGCTCATGCTTTTCATTATAACAATAAAGCGCATGAAAGCGCGAGTCGGCATAATCAAAATACATGAGTCCTTTTTCGGTTCCTACATATATTCGTCCGCCGCTGGCGTTAATGGATTTAATGTGATTATTGACGAGCGAGTTTTTATCTCCCCAGATGTTCCGGAAGACTTTAAATGTGTAACCGTCATACCTGTTGAGCCCGTCATAAGTTCCCATCCACATAAAGCCATATTTATCCTGTGTAATACAGGTTACCGCATTGTTTGAAAGACCATCTTCAATACCTAAATACCTAACTGGGAAACCAGGGCCTTTTGCTATGGCTGCTAAAGAATAGCATATAAAAAAAATGAGCAAAAAGGCCTTTAATCGCTGAAACATTCGCCGTATAATCAATAACTGGTTGTTTTCAAAGGTATCAAAATGTAGCAGGCTTTCATTCGCAAATTTTATCCTGTTTTGGTACATCATAAATTACAATACATCAAAAGTGTATCAGAAAATATAAAGAAAATAGAGCAACCAGCAACGACAAATAATTAACAATTAATTATATTTGGGAGATTGTAAACCTGTTCTTAATAAACATTATTGTGTATGACCGTCATCCCAAAAAATGGGAGAATGCAGTAATTATGCATTTTAAATTATTGCAGGCCATACTACTTATTGAAAACATTTGATTAAACATTTACCTGCATTGACTAAGTACTTATTTATTTTTTATGTATGTCTGTGGGCACTTACTTCCCGTGCTCAAAATATACTCCGGGTTGATAAAGGTATTCAGCAACATAAGTTTACCCTTAACGAGGTAAAATACCTGCAGGATAGCACCGGGAAACTAACTTTCCGGGATATACAGGAAATGAGCTCCTCTTTTACCGAAAACAGCTCATACTACCCCAGCAATCACCATAAAAACTCTGCTTACTGGTTTCGCGTGCGGATGTACTTCAGCGAACCTGTAAACAACAACAGCATTATTGAGCTGTTTGATCAAACAACCGATGAGGTAACGGCTTATATGCCTGATGCGGCAGGTAACTATATCAAAAGTGAATCGGGCGCTAACCTTAATTTCAATAGCAGGCTTTTCCATCATAAAAACTTTGAGTTTCTGATCGGGGATACCAACCCTGGTTATCATACCTATTATTTCAGGATCAAATCGCACAATGCGGTGAACGTTATCATAGTTTATCGTACTATTAATTACTTTATTCATTATGCGCTTAATGAATACTTAACCTATGGCTTGTTTTATGGCATGATCCTTATTTTTTGTTTCCATAACCTGCTTATGTTCCTTGCGGTTAAAAAGAAACAATACCTGTACTACGTATTTTACATTTTAAGCGTAGGCCTTTACGAAATGAGTGCCGATGGCATCGCGTTCCAATATTTATGGCCGGGAGCGCCAGCTTTAAATAATTACGGGAACGGCACTGCCCTATATTTTACCAGTATTTGCGCCCTGATATTCAGCAAGGAGCTATTGCAGGTTAAAATAAAAGCTCCGCAGTTTAACAGGCTAATCAATTGTGTGATATTGCTGCGCACCACCTATTTTCTGTATTGCCTTATCTTCAACAATTCGCTGTTTGTATATAAGTTTGTTGAAGTGATCCCGCTATCGCTGGCTTTTGCTACCGGTGTGTATATCTATAAAAACGGCTACAAGCCGGCCCGCTTTTTTGTGCTGGCCTACTCAATTTTGTTTGTGGGCTTTATAGTTAAAGCGTTTACCGCCCTTGGTTACGCTTACTTTTTACCCGCACCTATAAGCTACTATAGCCTTAGTTTTTGTTTTATTATTGAGATGATACTGTTATCATTTGCTATTGGCGACCAGGTAAGGATCCTGCGGAAAGAGAAGGATGCAGCCCATGAAGAAACCATACGGCAAATGCAATTGAACAGCCAGTTGAAGGATTCAATAAATGAGGAATTGGAGCGCCAGGTTGAAATCCGCACACACGAACTGGTTGAAAAATCAAACGAGGTGAGGCAACAAAGCCAGATCATCGAAAACCAAAACAAAGAATTGTTACGGGCCAACGAGCAGTTGGAAAAGCAGGCCGGTGAAATATTAAGAATGAATATTTTACTTGAAAAAGATAATGTTCAGCTCAAAACAAACATTGAAAAGGTTACCGAATCACGAGCGTTATCCACAGAGTTGGGCTATGAAGAATTCAGCGCAAAGTATCCCGACCAGGAAACCTGTTTTAAATTCCTGTCGGCTTTAAAATGGAAAGATGGCTTTATCTGTACCCGCTGCTCGAATACAACGTATTGTGCCGGCAGGCTGCCACACAGCCGCCGGTGTACCAAATGCAGTTATGAAGAATCGGCCCTGCATAATACCATATTTCAAAACAGCCGCATTCCTATCAATAAGGCTTTTTATCTCACCTATCTTATTTACAGTACTAACGGCACGATATCATCGCACCAGCTTTCCGAAAAGCTCGATATCCGCCAAAGCACCTGCTGGACTTACGCCATCCGTATAAAGAAAGTATTGCAGGAAAAGAAAAAATCAAGGAAAAAGAATGATCAGCAGGGATGGACGGTGTTGGTGATGTGATGGCTTTGTTGGACTGAGCGATTCATGTTCTCTTTTACATTCTACCAGCGCCTCTTGTAGATTTAAGTTAATCCGGAAAATTACTTGTCGTTCAATCAGCAATATGTCTTGTTTTGTCCCCCTGAGGCAGGGCCTACAAACCTTTTACACCTCTCACCTGTACTTCAGTACATCTCAATTAACGTTTATTTATCAAATTATAAAAGTCCCCCAGAGGGGGAAAAGGTTTGTAGAAATAATATTCCTGAAATAATATCCACCCCGCCTGCACGAACCCCAAAGGGGTTCAACCCACGCTGATCAATCAATCGACAATAGCCGTTTGCCATTAGTTTTGTGCGTTAACCCAGACTCACGGAAGGTCCTCACTGCGCGAAAACTTCATTTTTATCATAATAAAGCAGGTTTTAACCACTGCCTGTCCCCACTCAAATTATCATTTTTCAAATTATTTTCACTTTTTTTTCTTGTTCACAAAGCGTATCAGCTGCAAAAACAAACCGGGTGTAACCTGCTGTAAATACGCCACTTCAACGTTTGAGTTCCTCGTTATCAAAACGTATCAAAATTGATTTAAATATCTTAAAATCAACAACTTACAAACAATTCACCTATTGCATTATTGGTTTATTCCACGTTAAATTTACCCCCACCAATACCAATTAGTAATACGCTTAACCAACAAATCGCTTATATGAAGTAAAGATTGCACAGCAGTTATTACCTGCATCGCTATGGTGTAAACCAGGTTTGCCTATAGCCCATTCCGGCAGCCACGGGCTGCTTAACCAATTAAACAGCAATTAATTATGAAGAAAAAAATTACGCTAATTTTTGTTTTACTTATTACAATACTAACACGCACGTTCGCACAGGACATTACCGTGAAAGGTATTGTTAAAGACAACCAGGGTCTGCCAATACCTGGCGCCACTGTAAAAAACAAGTCAACAGGTGCGGTAACCGTTACGGATTTAAAAGGCAGCTATTCTATCACAGCCAACGGCAACGCTACACTTGTTTTCAGCTTTGTGGGTTCGGCCACACAAGAGCAGCCGGTTAATGGACGCACAACAATTGATGTAACACTGGCCGATGCCAACAAACAGCTGGAAGAAGTTGTAGTAATAGGTTACGGCACACGTGCCGTTAAAGATGTTACCGGTGCCATCAGCAGTGTTAAGGCCGAGAAATTAGAAAATGAACACCCGGCCAGTGCTACGGATATTATCAGGGGCAATATCCCGGGTATATCGGTTGCCTTGAATACCTCGGCCAAAGGCGGCGGTACCGGCGATTTGCAGATCAGGGGTAAAGCCTCCCTTTCGGGCAACGTACAACCTGTTATCGTATTGGATGGGGTTATTTATCCGGGTCAGCTGGCTGATATCAACCCTAACGATATCGACCGTGTCGATGTGTTACGAGATCCAAGCGCACTTGCCGTATACGGTGCACAATCTGCCGGTGGTGTTGTAGCCATTACTACCAAAAAAGGTAAAAAGGGTGGTACTCAAATCACTCTGAATGCCAATTTCGGTATTGCTCAACTATTGCAAAATCAAAAATACTATACAGGCGATGGCTTCCTTAACTGGCGTGCCGACGGAGCCCGTAGTTCTAATACTTCAAATCCTTATTATTATTACAGCAACCCCAACAAACTGCCTGAGGGTGTAACGCTTGACCAGTTCCTAAACGGTGCTACAGGCGATCCTACCACCATCTGGCTGCAGCGTTTGGGCTTATTCCCTAACGAGATTGCCAACTACCAGGCTGGTAAAATGACCGACTGGTCAAAACTGATTTTCCGCAATGGCTTCCGTCAGGATTATACAGGCAGCTTTTCGGGAAGTTCAGAAACCGTTAAATATTATGTATCGGGCAACTACACTAAAAACCAGAACCTGATCCAGGGCGGACAGTATACCGACGGCCGTTTCCGCGTAAACCTGGAAGGTAAGGCAGCTAAGTTTTTAACCCTGGGCGTAAATGCACAGTTTGCAAGCCGTGATGAAGGCGCTGCCAGTACCCCGCTAAGCGGTCAGGGCATTGATGGTACCGAAGCCGACTGGACGCAGATCATTAACTCATCTCCTTATGGAGATGTGTACAATGCCGATGGCTCATTACGCCGTATCGATACCGATGACAGCGGTTTAAATCAGCGTAACCCATTTCTCGGGAACCGCTATAATCAAAACGTAGCGGTTCAAAACACGCTGTTCTCGGTACTTTTTGCCCGTTTGGATCTTCCTTTCGGTATTAAGTATACGGTGAATTATGCACCAACCATCGAATCGTACCGAAACTTCTTTTTCCGCCCGGTAGCTAACCCTAATGAACTTTCGGGTGGTACTGCCATCCGTACACAGGAAAACCGCTACAGGTACAACCTCGATAATATTTTAAGCTGGAACAAAACATTTGGCATACATAGCTTTGATGCAACCTTCCTGCTTAACAAAGAAAAATACCAAACCTGGTATACCAATGCTTCAAACACACAGTTAACCCCAACCGATATTTTGGGTTACCACAACATAGGCGCCGGTAATTTACCTGTTGAAAGCAGCGATGACCGAATTTATAATGCCGATGCCATCATGGGCAGGATCAACTACACCTTGTTGGGCAGGTACATTGTTACCGCCACTGTACGCCGCGACGGTTTCTCTGCATTTGGCTTGCAGCATCCACGCGAGGTATACCCTTCTGGAGCAATTGCCTGGGTATTCAGTGATGAAAGCTTCATGAAAGGTGACGCTTTTAAATGGCTTGACTATGGTAAATTACGTTTCAGCTACGGTGCAAATGGTAACCGTACCTCTACAACCACTGCCGATCCATCTATCTCATTAGCTGTATTGGGTGGTATCAAATATCCAACAGCAAACAATTCAGGTACTGTAACCAACAACAGCGGCATTTATGTAAGCACGCTACAAAATGCCCAGTTAAAATGGGAACGTACTGTAGGTCCTAACATCGGTTTGGATTTCACCATATTACACAACAGGCTTAGCGGTTCGATAGATGTTTATGACCGTAAAACTACCGACCTGCTGGTTAAACGAAGTATTCTTGATGTTCAGGGCTACAACTCATCGGGCGATTTAGTTGGTGGGGCTAACAACTCCAACCCATACACCAACATCGGCCAGGTTAACAACAAGGGGTTTGAAATTTCATTGGATGGCAAGATCATTAAAAGCGAAAACTTTAACTGGAATGCCAGTGGAACGTTTTTCTTAAACCGCAACAAAATTGTTCACCTGTACGGTGCATTCCCGGTTACTGATGCCAACGGCGTTACCACCAATGTTGAAAAAGATGATATCGGCAACGGCTGGTTCATTGGTCACGATATCAACGCTGTTTGGGATTACAGGATCCTGGGTGTTTGGAAAACCGCAGATGCTACTGAAGCAGCTAGATACGGCGCTAAACCCGGTGATTTTAAACTGCAGGATGTAAACGGCGATTTTAAATTCACCAATGATGATAAGCAATTTCTGGGTTCAACCAATCCACGCTTTAGCTGGTCTTTACGCAATGATTTCAATTTCCTTAAACATTTTGATGTATCGTTCCTGCTGGTATCAAGCATTGGTCAGTTAAGGCAATACAACCAGGCTTTAAACAACCCGGGCAGCGTAGGCTTTGCGCGTATGAACTCATACGTATTGCCTTACTGGACACCTGATAACGAGATTGACGATTACGCCCGCTTAAACTCAGGTTCATCAGGCACAACCATTAATGTTTGGCGTAAAGCTTCGTTTGTAAGGCTGCAAACCGCTTCTATCGGCTATACTTTCAGTCCGCAGCTTATCAAACGCCTGGGCATATCAAGCGCCAAATTATTTGTGAATGCAAGCAATGCAGCTGTGTTTTCAAGCTGGCCGCTTTGGGATCCGCAAAACGGCGGTCCTACTCCAAGATATTTATCAGCCGGGTTTAACGTAGTTTTTTAAAGGAGGGATTTAATACATGAACAAGATAAACAAAAACATCATGGCTGCGGCTTTAACAGCGGCAACCATATTTATAACCGGGGGTTGTACCAAGCGGGCCGATCTGTATCCGCAGGCACCTTCAAAATTTACACCCGACGTAACTTATACCTCACCTGCTGCATTTAAAGCAGCTTTGGCTACATTAAATGTAAGCGTCAGATTTGAATACTTTGGCGACTCGGCCCCGTTGCTTACCGAATCGATATTTACCGATGCCGCGGTTGAGGGTACTACCGATAAAACCACACCTGCACAGGATCTGAACGCGCGTATCACCCCTACCGCCAACCTAAACAGTGACGACTATAACAAGATAGGTCGCTACTGGAGCGCATGGTACCAGGGCATCCATGACTGTAACGTTATTTTATCGAGGCTGGATAACATTAAATGGCCGTCAGACGCCGATAAAAACCTGGTAAAAGCGACAGCTTTATTTCACCGGGCTTACCGTTACTATCGCTTAGTACATGAGTTTGGCGATGTGCCATTGCTGCTAAAAGAAGAAACTGCGGTAAACACCGGCTACTTCAGTACGCAGCGTATCGTTATCCTAAAGCAAATGAAAACAGACCTGGAGTTCGCCGTAGCTAATCTTACCGATGCGAACGCTAAAGGCGAGATCTCCAAAGGCGGTGCTGCTCACCTTTTAGCTAAAGTTGATTTGGCACTTGGTTTATTTGATGATGCCATTGCGGCTGCCAACGTTGCCATCAACGGCCCGTATCACCTCATGACCAATCGTTTTGGTATAGTTGCGGGCGATGCTTCAAAAAACATCATCTGGGACCTTCACCGACCCGAAAACAAGGCTTTGGGAACAAATGCCGAGGCTTTATATGTAGTACTTGACCGCGAAACACTTGACGGCGCTACGCCAAACGGATCGCAGGTGATGAGGAACTGTGTGCCGATGTGGCATAACGGTACTATACTTACCCCCGGAGCGCTGAAACCGGGCATTTCAGATAAAGTAACCGAAGAATTCCCGCTTACTTTATGGTATGGCCGTGGTATTGGTCGTTTACGCGGTACGCCTTATGCTACCAAATACATCTGGACAGATAATACCGACTTAAGGCACGCTCCCGGAAACTGGATGAACATGACTGATCTGGTTTACAATAGCCCGGCCATTAAAACCTCCGATCCGGCATGGTATGGCAAGCATCTTGAGCAATATACCGATGCTAACGTTAAGCAACGCTTCCTGAATGGTGCAAAAGATACCATCCGTGCCTGGTTTGGCTGGCCGCATTACAAAGTGTTTATTGGCTCGGGCCCTATCGCGCTTGATAAATGGTGGAGCCCGCCGCGTGGTACCAACACCGACTGGTATGTTTTCCGCTTAGCCGAAACCTATCTGTTACGTGCCGAAGCCTACGTATGGAAAGGCCAAACCGCACTTGCTATGGATGATATCAACAAAGTAAGGGCACGTGCAAATGCACAGTTGTTAACAGATCCAGGCAAAGTTAATATCGGCACTATACTTGACGAACGCCAGAGAGAACTGTATTGGGAGGAGCCACGTAAAACTGAGCTTACCCGTATCGCTTTCATCTTTGCGCAAACAGGAATTGCCGCTTATAATGGAAAAAGCTACAACGTAGCTAATTTTTCAACAAGCAACTTCTTTTACGACAGGATCATGGAGAAGAACGACTTCTATAAAAACCCTAATGTTGTAACCAATTCGGGTAATCACTATACTATTTCGCCATACCATGTTTTATGGCCTGTCCCGCAAAGTGAGATCGACCTGAATGTAAATGGTCATATTAACCAGAGCAAAGGATACGCAGGTTCAGAAACCAATATCCCGCCTCTTGATAAAGTAGTACCATAATTTAGTTGATTTGTAACATTTGAGCCGGGCATTAGTCAATTGATTAGTGTCCGGTTTTTTGTTTTATATAGATTTAAAAGCATAAATAATTAGCCGGGAGCACATTCATTTATTTGTTTTTTTACATATTTAATCATTATTTAAACCTGACATCCAAAAATATGGGCCTGTTCAATATCCTTCGTAACGAATTTATAGATGTAATAGAGTGGGTTGATACCACCCAGAATACGCTTGTATGGAAATTTCCGCGCCATGATAATGCCATAAAGATGGGTGCAAAACTCATTGTTCGCGAATCGCAGGCCGCTGTTTTCATGAACGAGGGACGCATCGCCGATGTATTTACTCCCGGTACTTATGAGATTCAAACGCAGAACATGCCTTTGTTAACCACCCTAATGAGCTGGAAATATGGCTTTGAAAGCCCGTTTAAAGTTGATATATTCTTCGTAAGCCTGCGTCAGTTCACCAACCAAAAATGGGGTACCAAAAACCCGGTAATGATCCGCGATGCTGAATTTGGACCGGTACGGCTAAGGGCATTTGGTTCGTTTAACTTTAAGGTTCAGGATCCTAAAGTATTTATTAAGGAAATCGCCGCCACTAATCCCGATTTTATCATTGAAGATATCAATGAGCAGTTGCGGAACACCGTTGTTTCGCGGGGGATGGATGCCGTAGCCGAATCAAAGATAAACGTGCTTGATCTGGCAGCCAACTACAACGAAATGGGCAAATTCATAACAGAATCTATCCAACCCGATTTCGCTGAGCTTGGTTTAAACCTAACCAAACTATTAGTCGAAAATATCTCCCTGCCACCCGAAGTTGAGCAGGTGCTGGATAAACGCAGCGAAATGGGCATATTGGGTAATCTCGGCGCTTATGCACAATTCCAGGCTGCCAATGCTATTGAAAAATCTGCCGAAAATACTATTGGTGGTAACTTAGGAGCTGCCGGTATGGGTTTGGGGGTTGGCGCTGCGATGATGGGCCAGGTTGGCAATATCTTTCAGCAAAATCAGGTTACTCCTAATAATACCGGTGGTGACGTACCGCCTCCGCCGCCCCAGCCAGGCATCCAATATCATATTGTGAAGGACGGAAAATCAGACGGGCCGCACACTATCGATGAGATTAATGCTATGATCGCCAGCAGAACCTTAAGCAGGGAAAGCATGATTTGGAAAAAAGGAATGGCTGCATGGGCGGTTGCATCATCTGTTGAAGAGATAGCAGAATTATTCAACAATGTACCTCCACCGATAGCCTGATCTGCAACTATTCCTAAATCTATATTTTCGAGATGAACAACCAGGTTAATCCGTCAGCAATAAACAATTCTTTAAATTGTTCGGGCTGCGGAGCATTACTGCACTTTAATCCCGGCACTCATAATTTGCTGTGTGATTACTGTGGCGTGAGCAACGCTATTGAAAGTGCCCCCGACAGCCGCGATATTCTAGCTTATGATTATGAGGAATTTGTCGCCGGTATTGACAATAATAAACAAAGTGCCGATCTTAAGGTAGTGAATTGTAAAAGCTGCGGCTCGCAAACCATCCTCGATCAGTTTGTAACCTCGGATAAATGCCCGTTTTGTACAGCTCCCCTGGTTTTGGACCTTGAAAGCGGACAGCAATATGTGCCGCCTCATTATATTTTGCCATTTGCCGTTACCCAACAACAGGGCGTTGATTTTTTTAAAAAATGGCTTAAAAGCCTTTGGTGGGCGCCAAATGACCTGGCTAAAAAGGTAAGCGACGCATCATCAGCACTAAAAGGTGTTTACCTGCCACACTGGACATACGACACCTATACCATAACCGATTATAGCGGTGAGCGCGGCGATTATTACTATACCACCGAAACCTATACCGAAACCGTTGACGGAAAAACGCAAACCAAAACAAGGCAGGTACGCCATACTGACTGGTCGTACGCTTCGGGAAGAGTAGAGTGCGATTTTGGTGACTTGTTGGTACCCGCCAGCAACTCATTGCCCGAAAAAACGCTTACCAAACTCGGCCCATGGAACTTTAATATGCTGGTTAAGTTTGATGAACGTTATATGAGCGGTTTCCATTCCGAAACTTACCAGTTAGACCCGGAACAAGGTTTTAATAAGGCAGTTGAACAAACTGTTGGAGCGATAAATTCGGCCATACGAGACGACATAGGCGGAGACGAGCAAAGAATTAACAGCACCGATACCCAATATCTTGATAAAGCTATAAAATACCTGATGTTACCGGTTTGGGTAAGCGCCTATAACTACAATAACAAGATTTATCAATTTACAGTTAATGCCAGTACCGGTGAAGTTATCGGCCAGCGCCCGGTAAGCGCCATTAAAATTATCCTGGCCGTGATTTTTGTAATTGCTTTAATAATAACTGGGGTGATATTGTATCAAAATGCCCATGCTGCATAAAAAACTGCCCTAAAGCACAAAGCGTCCAATCATTTTTTAGTAGAGATGCATCACATGCGTCTCCCATAAGACAAACAAATATACGGGAGACCCATGTGATGCGTCTCTACATTTTTAATAAGACATCCAAAATAAAAATGAAAATAAATTTGCGTAACTCACAAGTTACATATAAGTTTGAGTAACTTAAAAGTTACCTATCATGGCAAAAATCATTCAGCACCAATTATTTTACCCGCATCCACCCGCAGTGGTTTGGGAATTTTTAACCGATCAGGAACTGATATCGCAATGGCTCATGCCCGGCGATCTGAAACCTGTACTGGGTCACGAATTTCAGCTTAAGGCCAAACCTATGCCCGAGATGGATTTCGACGGGATTTTTTATTGCAAGATCCTGGAGGTTATCCCCTTCAAAAAACTCTCTTATTCATGGAAATTCGGCTCAGGCAATGGTGAACTAAGCAATTCGACAGTGAACTGGATGCTAATAGAAAAAGATAACGGCACCGAACTTTTGCTGGTACACCGTGATTTTGCAGACTCTGTAAACCCGTTGATGTTTAGCTCGATGGAAAAAGGCTGGTTGGTGCTTATCAACAAAATGCTGCAGATCATAAACGCAGAAAAAGATGGAACAGCACAGGCTTGATGTATTCCAGGTAATTGCCGACCCAAGCAGGAGGCAGATCCTGCACCTGCTTTCAAAAGATAGTCGTACAATTAACTCACTGGCTGAGAACTTTGATATGAGCAGGCCGGCAGTTTCAAAGCATATCAAAGTGCTTTACAACGCCGGGTTTATCTCTATACAAGACATCGGCAGGGAAAGGCATTGTGTTTTAAAACAGGACGGATTTAAAGAACTTAATGAATGGTTAGCCTACTATGGTAAATTCTGGGGCGATAAACTGGACAAACTGGGAGTTTTAATGAACGATAAAATGAACAAAAAATGAAAGATCAGGATTTAACTATAACCATTTCGGTAGATAAAACCTCTAAAGAGGCTTATGATGCCATCAATAATGTTCGCGGATGGTGGTCGGAAGAAGTTAAAGGCGGCACAGAAAAACTCAATGACGAGTTTACCTACAAAGCCAGGGACCTTCACCGCTGTACCTTGAAATTAACAGAAGTTGTTCCCAACCAAAAAGTGGTTTGGCTTGTACTGGACAACTATTTTAGTTTCACCAAAGATCAAACCGAATGGAAAGGCACCAAAGTGATTTTTGAAATTTCCGAACAGGACGACAAAACACAAGTCCGCTTCACCCACCAAGGCTTGGTTCCACCTCATGAATGTTATGAGGTTTGCTCAAACGCCTGGGCCAGTTATATTACGGGAAGTTTGTACAACCTCATTACCACAGGTAAAGGAGAGCCTAATCCTAAAGAAAGTTAGTTAACGAAATTAAAGCTAACCAAATAAAACATCATATTCTATTAGTCAATATATTGAAACTAAAACCTGAAAGTTTCGAACAACTTTTAGGCAAGAAAGCGCCTTTCATTTTTCATGAAAGGCGCTTGAGGGTTTAATCAATTATCAATTAGGGTTTTATCTCAAACTTTATACTGCTAAAAATCAGGGTTGCTTAACCAATTAGCTTAATTAAATATTAACCTGTTACATTTCAAACCAGGACATTAAAGGAAATCTGATTTACAAAAAACAGTATTATTGTTACATTAACAGTTAAAAACGCTATTGCTTTTCAATTCTATTCTTCGATATTTGATTTAGTCGCGCATAAGCACCGGCTTTAACCAGTTTACCTTTTAATCAGCAAAAAATGAAGGTGTCCGCCCCCTGACGGCACCCGTATTTTGAAGAAAAACAACCTGCAAATAAAACTATTTACTACATGGAAAAATCACGCCGTACCTTTATCAGGCAGGCCTCGTTAGCCGGGGCCGGAATTATGCTTGCCCCCAAAAGTTGGAGCGCACAAAGTTATAAACGTATCATTGGCGCCAATGACCGGGTCAGGATTGGGGTGGTAGGCTTTTCAGACAGGCACAAAAGTTCGCACGTGCCCAGTTTCATGAACCATTATAAAGAACTCAACTTTGATGTGGTAGCCGTATCCGATATCTGGAACAAACGGCGCGAGGAAGGCTCTGCCCTCTGGAAAGAAAAAATGCAGCATGACGTAAAAGCTTACCGCAATAATGAAGAATTATATGATAGTAAAAGTGTGGACGCCGTATTCATCAGCACTGCCGATTTTCAGCATGCACGCCATGCTATTGAAGCTGTGAAGGCCGGCTGCGATGCTTATGTAGAAAAACCATTTGCCGAAACCATGGAAGATAACCGGGCTGCCTTAAAGGCAGTAAAGGAATCGGGCAAAATTGTGCAAATTGGATCGCAGCGCAGAAGCGGCGCTAATTATCATGCAGCCAATGAATTTATCAGTTCGGGCAAGTTTGGTCCTATCACCATGGTTGAGCTCACCTGGAATGTGAATCAACCAGGCCGCTGGCGCCGGCCGGAGTTATTAGGACAGCTGAAGGAACAGGATACCGACTGGAAACGTTTTATAATGAACCGGCCTTATGAAGATTTCGACCCGCGTAAATACTTGGAGTACCGCCTGTTCTGGCCATATTCGTCAGGACTGCCGGGGCAGTGGATGAGCCATCAGATTGATACGGTACACTGGTTTACGGGCTTAAAACACCCGCGTAGTGTAGTTGCCAACGGCGGCATCTATATGTGGAAAGATGGGCGCCGCAACTGGGATACCATACTGGCCGCTTTTGATTATGGCCCGCTTAATGATCCTTCAACCGGCTTCCAGGTTACTTTTGGCTCACGCATGCACAATGGCGATGAGCACCCAGCCGAAATTTACTATTCAAACGGCGGCGAGCTTAACCTCATCACCAATACAGTATCGCCAAAAGGAGGTCTTACTCAAAAAATGGCCGATGCCATGCATATGAAGGCAAACCTGCTGCCTGAGATTAGCCTGGCTAATACCGAAAAGGTGGTAGCATCAGCCAATACCGGAGGTGATATACTTACTTCAAACCACGTACGCAACTGGATGGAATGCGTGCGCAGCCGTAAGCAGCCAAACGCCCCGGTTGAAGCCGGTTACAGCCATTCGATAGCCAATATCATGACCAATGCAGCTGTTCATACCGGCTACAAGGCCACTTTTGATGAAGCTACCCAGGAGGTAATGGCTAATGGAAAAGTTTTTAAATATTAATAGCTGGATAGGTCACAAACATTATTGACATCGGCTGTGCCTTGCCATTAGCGCACAGCCTTTTTAACCTTACATCAAGCAATGAAGATCATAAAAAAACTGGGACTTGCCGTTGCCGCAAATATGCTATTGTTTCCTGTAGTACACGCTCAAAAAGCCGAACCGGTAAGGCTGGTAAAAACAACAAATAATAAAATAGATATCCTGATAGGTGGAAAACCCTTTACCAGTTTCCTGTATTCGGACAGTTTAGAAAAACCCGTTCTTTATCCTTTGCGGTCGGCAAACGGCACATTGGTGACCCGCGGCTTTCCGCTGGCCCCACGGCCTGGCGATCCTACAGATCATCCGCATCACATAGGGTTATGGTTTAACTTTGAAAACCTGAACGGTCTTGATTTCTGGAATAACTCTTATGCCATACCGGCCGCTAAAAAGAGTGGTTATGGTTGGATCCGAACCGACAAAATTTTGGAAACAAAAGATGGGACAAAAGGCATATTAGCCTATCATGCAAACTGGACAGATCAGCAAAAACAAGCAATACTGGAAGAGCAAACCCGCTTTGAATTTAGCGGAAATGCCCGGGAACGGATCATTGACCGTGTAACTACGCTTACTGCGGATAAGGACGCTCTTTTTAAAGACGCTAAAGATGGCATGCTTGGCCTGCGCCTGGCCCATGAGCTGCAAATCCCTGATCCTGCCGACCAGAAATTTACTGACGATAAGGGTAATGTTACCATAGTAAAAGGTGGCACCGATAAAGTTGCCAACGGTACTTACCTCACCAGTGAGGGCAAAACAGGTAACGACGCATGGAGCACCCGCGGTGTATGGTGCAAGGTATATGGTAAAATTGGAGCAGATTCAGTAAGCGTTACTATTATTGATCATCCTCAAAACCCTAATTATCCTACTTTTTGGCATGCCCGTGGCTACGGCCTGTTTGCAGCCAATCCGCTGGGCGAAAAGGTGTTTACCAACGGCAAATCTGAAAAGAACCTGACTTTAAAGAAAGGCGAATCGGTAACATTCAGGTATCGGATCATTATACACAATGGCCCGCAAACTAACAGCGCAGCGCAATTAAACCAGGCTGCGGAGGCTTTTAAGTCATTTAAATAGCATCACCATATCAAACAAACCGGTCCGGGATATTTATCAGAATTACTTTTTATCATTTTTAAATATCCCGGCAGGTATGTCACGGCCCGCTGATCCCGGCGCAAGGTTCAGGTAATTACGGGGTTGTTACTTTTCGTTTCAGTCGGGCTGTGTGTCGTTACCGGCATCAGTTCGTTGGATATAGCCCATATAGCCATCATTTTACCGTGATAAGGGTATTACTCAAAAAACTCTCCCTCAATATTGTCTATCAATTTTGCGCCCCTTGCCCATTGCTGTCACCCTGTTTTAAATCATCATTGTTAACGCCGCGTTTCTTCTTAGGCATCTGCGGACCAAAATTCATTTTACCGAAATTGTAGGCAAAGCTAACGCCAAAAGATCTGAACGGCACTGAGAACCTGCTGCTTTGACTAAGCGGGCCGCTATTGATATTGGAAGTAAAGTCTTTATAATCCTTAAATGGCTGGGTAATGTTCAAACCAATAGTTCCGCGTTTTTTCCAAACATCCTGCTTCAAACCTATCACCCATAAATTGAAAGAGGGGTTTGTTCCCTGGAAAGTTCTCCTTGCCGAGTTCTGGATCAAAAAAGTTTCGGCAGACAAAGCCTTGTTTATTTTTACTGTTCCGCTAATGAAGGCATTGTACTGAACATAGGTAGACTGGCTTGCTTGCTGTAGGCTACTGATCACCTGCGGTTTATAGGTAAATGCATTAACGTTGCCCCGTATGGTTAGGACCTTGAACAATTCTGTTGAGCCAAAGAAGGTTACACCAACGGAATTATTGTTACCCACGTTAAGGTAATTGGTGAGGGAAACATCCCTGGTAACCGGGTTCCCGTTATTATCCACCGTGGTGTAAGGCACTGTACGCACGTAGCTTTCAATAATATCATCGGTCTTCCTATAATAGACGGAGGCATTGATCACACTGCTTTTGATGAAGGTAGAATAAGTCATTTCCACGGTCTGCGTAATTTCTGGCGACAATTCCGGGTTACCCTGCGTTTGGTTGAGAGGGTTGCTGGTATTCAGAAACGGGTTTAAATATTGCAGGCTCGGCCGCTGGATACGCTTACTATAGCTTAGTTTCAGCGTTTGGGTAGGCGTTAAAGCCTTTGAAATCACAAAGCTTGGAATAAAATTGGTATAGGTATTATCAAAAGGTGCCAGGCCCGCACTGACATTACCCGAATTTCCATTAATTTTTGTATTCTCTAACCGGGCACCTGCCTGTACAGTAAAACCATCTTTCAAATTTGCAGTAAGCAAGCCGTAGCCCGAGTACACGTCCTGGTCGTAACTATAGGTGTTGGATGTGGCCGTATTAAATACGTACGCGCCTGAAGCATCTGGATTGAAAAAATCGTATTCGCTGGATATCCTCCTTAAAATACTTTTCGCACCTGTTTCCAGCTTAAATACCCTGCTGATTGGTAGTACGTAATCCAGCTGGTAAGTATACTCGTTATTGGTACCGTTATTAACCGCACGCTGGTTTTGGGTAAAAGCAGAATATTCTGACAGATAGTTTACATCTGATGTGCCATGTGTCCATTGAAAAGCAAAGCTTAATTCTTCACCTTCCTTTTTAAACTTATGGGTAAAATCGTTATTCCAGTCAAAGTTGGAGACTTTGAATTCGTTGCTTGTTAAGGCTGTATAATCGATATTTCCCTCTGATGCAGAATTATTGCTATTGACCGAGTTACCTTTATTTTTAAATGCCCCTCCCCTTAGGCTAAAAGTAGAGTTAAACGTGTTTTGATCATTAAAATCATATCCCAAAGATGCCGAGCCATTGGTAAAATGACGATTTGATGTACTTTGCCCGTTTGACGAGGATGATGTACCCAGTTCGGTATTTTGACTGTTAAAGGATTGATAGGTGGTTTGCGGCCATCCAACGTTATAACCAAGGTTAGCTGTAATGCTTAATTTATTTTTGTTAAAATTGATATTTCCGCTCTCATTGTTTTGACGGGTACCTATACCCATATTGATAGAGCCGCTTACACCGGCAACCTCCTTCTTCTTGGTAATAATATTGATAATGCCGGCCGAACCTTCCGCATCGTATTTAGCCGAGGGCGCCGTTATCACTTCAATATTCTTGATCTGATCGGAAGGCATGGATTTCAAAACGTCGCCCGCGTTGGTTACCAACGCTCCTGAAGGCTTGCCATTGATCAGTATCCGTACGTTCTGATTTCCGCGGAGGGAAACATTCCCGTCCATGTCAACCGAAACCATGGGCACTTTGCGCAGGATATCAGAAGCATTGCCGCCGGCACTGGTTACATCTTTTTCTGCATTAAAAACTAATTTGTCAATGTGGTTTTCCACCAGGGCTCTTTGCCCGGTAACCTGAACATCAGCCAGCATCTTAGCGCTTGGCGAAACGATGACCTGCCCAAGGTTTCTGTCGGTTTTGGCTCCCGTTAAAACAACGCCGTCAATTGTTTTGGTGGAGTAACCTATAAAAGCGATTTGGACGCGATAAGTTCCCGGCGCCACACCAGTGATTTTGAAACTCCCTTTCTGATCTGCCAGGCTACCGTTCACTGGAGCAGTTGTACCTGCTTTAAATAAGCTTACTGTCGAATAGTCCAGTGGCTTTTTAGTCAGGGAGTCTATTACGGTTCCGAAGATAGTTCCATTACCCAAAGAGGCACCTGATGGCGGGCCTGCGGGCTGTTGGGCTCGCACGGTCCCTGCTGCCAATAAAAACCAGGTTATCAGTTTCAATGTCCGCAGGCTCGTTGTATTTTTTAAGTTGAACTTGTAATTTTCAGTTCCCATATTCGAGATTTTGAAACAAAACAAAGTAAATACATTGATCAAAATCTGCAGAATAGACGGATCGGCCTTAATAATAGACCAAACGAACGTTAGAGTCTATGGCTTTGTGATTGGAGGAATTTTCAATATAAGCTATAGATCAAAGTTGTCATTCTGTCTATTAATTCCTGTAAACCATCTATTCCTTAAAAAAAATAAAAAAACATTTTGTCATTTGCAGCATCCCGGTGAGATGGGATTTAGTTGATTACTG
This sequence comes from Mucilaginibacter sp. NFR10, assembly GCF_900100445.1. NCBI lineage: Bacteria > Pseudomonadati > Bacteroidota > Sphingobacteriia > Sphingobacteriales > Sphingobacteriaceae > Mucilaginibacter > Mucilaginibacter sp. NFR10. The sequence goes on from NZ_FMTV01000007.1 coordinate 69,949, forward strand.
TATTTGATACAGTATGGTGCGTTTTGCCTGAGAAACAAAACGCACTTTTTTCCGCTATTTTTATGGTAAAATTCGCGATATGGCTTTTTCAGGCTTAAAGAAGATCTTTTTCTCAGTTCACTTTTATATAGTGGCCTGTTTATTAGCGTTAATGTTATTCCCATTATCCTGGCCCTTAAAACTCCCCGGTGAATTTTGGATCAAACAGGTATTGATACATTTGGTATGGGCAACATTATTCTATGCCAACCTGTTTTATTTTACTCCCCAATTGATTTACAAAAACAAGGCTGTATTATTTGTTCTTTTGATGATAGCTATTCTCGTCTCCGTTGTGTACTTAAACAATTGGTTAGATGAAATAACCGGTTGGAAGGCTGTATTTACCAAAGTTTACAAAAACCCGGCTAAAAAATCATCTGACGATAACCATGTTTATAATTATTGGACTATCATAACTGCACTTGTTTTACTCGGAGTAAGCACAATCATCGCGGTCTCCCGGAAGATCAAGGCCGACCAGGAAGCCTTCCGTGCCACCGAACAGGAAAAAATCAGCTCAGAGCTTTCTTTTTTAAAAGCGCAGATCAATCCGCACTTCTTTTTTAATATCCTGCATACCATTTATGCACTCGCCGATAGCAACCCTGTGGCGTCTAAAGATGCGGTTTACACGCTTTCGCATATGATGCGTTATGTTATTTATGAAACCAAGAACGATCTGACCGACCTGGAAAAGGAGATCAAATTTATTGAGGACTATATCAAGCTGATGAAGCTGAGGCTGAGCGATGATGTACAGATCATTTTTGAAAAACAGGTCAACCTAAAAAATCATGAAATAGCCCCCATGCTTTTCCTGCCATTTGTTGAAAATGCCTTTAAGCATGGCATCAGCGGTGTACACCCAAGTTACATTTATGTAGAGATCAGCCAATCTGCCGACGAGCTGAAGTTGGAGATCAGGAATTCCCTTTTTGAAGAACAAACGGCTCAGTTGGAAGATAGTAATGGCATCGGTATTGTCAATACGAAAAGAAGGCTCGACCTGCTATATCCCGGGCGCTACACATTATCGGTTGACCGCGACTCCAATATCAGGGAATTCATTGTAAATTTAACGTTCCGATTCAAATGAAAATTGACTGCATAGCTGTAGACGACGAACCGATAGCTTTAAAGCTAATTACTTCGTACATTGAACAAACCCCGTTTTTAAATTTACAGGGTAGGTTCGGCAACGCTATCGAAGCGCTGAAAGCTATTCATCAACAACCCGGCCTTCAATTGATATTTTTAGACATTCGGATGGCCGACCTAAGCGGTGTTGAGCTGGCAAGGATCATAGAGCAAACCGGAAAGAAAAAAGGTCCGCGCGTTATATTTACAACGGCTTATGATCAATATGCTTTAGAGGGCTTTAAGGTGAACGCGTTAGATTACTTATTGAAACCGTTTAGTTTTGTTGATTTTTCAAAGGCGGCTGCTAAAGCATATGATTATTTTGAGATTTTGGAAAGCGCTCAAAATAATATAACTCCCGGAACGCCTGTTGAAAAGAACTATATTTATCTTAAGGTCGATTATCAGCTGGTAAAAGTTAACATAGCAGACATCCTTTATATCGAAGGACTTAAAGATTATGTAAAGATTTTCCTGGCGAACCAGGATAAACCCTTATTGACCCTCACAAGCCTGAAAAACCTTGAAGAGAAACTCCCGGCCAGTATTTTCCTGCGAATCCACCGCTCATTTATCGTATCCAAAGAAGCAGTCAAATCCGTTACCAAAAATTCTGTCCAGATTGAAAATACTACGATACCTGTAACCGAACAATATAAAGAAGTTTTTACCACATTCCTGAAAGATTGGTCTTGATCATCATTGGTTGTCTATCAGGGGTTAAATATTTATGAGCCGGCATAACCCTCGTTTCTCCAAAACGGCTCTGCATGTTCCAATACAAACTTTACAGATCCTGCCAGAAAGGAATGGAGTTTTGCATGGGTCGTAGACGCCCATCCTACTTTGTGAAATACTTTAAGAAGCACACGCAGCAATCACCTGCTGATTTCCTCAGGAACGGTTTCCCGAATATGTCTTTTCTTTTGGGACCGTCGGCTTTGGGAATAAATAAAAAAGTTAAGGACGCTAATTTTTATAAAATGAAATTTTATCAATTACTACGCCAGGGTCAATAGCCCTGATAGATAATTTATGTGTCCCGGTGGTTAATGCTGGTAAGTCTATTAATGCACTAACGTAATTATTTCTAATACCCTGGTTACGGTTGGGTCCATTCTCATCTTCCTTGCCATTTGACCCCGGCACTTCTGTTGTTGAAATAAATTTATTATCAACTAAAATGGCTACCCTTAATTGCATACCCGGATAAATTCTAAAAGTTGGCATAAAATCAATCCTCACCTTTGCTGAATTACCATCAGTTTTAAAATTGTAATTCAATGTTGGAGCTTTTACATCACCAGGTTTCCATAATAAATTAAGGTTAACCGGTGTCAATGCCATAGCCTGGCCGCTATTGCCCAATCCTGGTATAACCGACCATTTTGCGGTTCCAGCTGTGGTTTGTTCATCGGCAGATGAAGCGTTTATTATTATATCCGCCTGAATTGCTTTTTTGGTGGTATCCGGTTTCCTGGTTTCGGCCCATGGCCATGCTACCTGGCTATTCCATGATAGAAGATTTTGACCGGTTACTGTTCCCGGCATCATATATTGCCATTTCCCCCCCGCTATTTTATTGTTGTAATTATCAACTTCGGATTCCAAAGCAGCTTTAAGGCGATCTATCTCGACCTGATGGGCAGCTTGATTTGCGCCATAAACAATTGCCCTGTCATGCATAAATATAAGTCCGGTTTCTGCCATGATACGGGCCGGAAAACCAATCATTTCTGTGTAAGGATCCTGCTTATTTAAAGGTACAGACTTTGCTACAGAAGTTTCAAGATTTAATAATCTCTGATAATCAGCTTGTAATTGCACAGCTTCGTTATCCGACAAAGAAATAGCCCAATCACGATTCATTAATTCAGGTTTTCGTACTGTGCCTAAACGATAAAATTCTGTAAGCAAATTGTTAAGCGTAGTTACATTTTCATTAAAATGTTCTGTAAGAAATGCTTTTAAAAATTGGGGTTGTGCATCCGTCTTTTGACTTTCCGGGTTCCATGATAAGCGTGAAAAATAGTCGATCCCCAATTCCATCGGTTTAACATCACCTACGTTAATCACCCACATCGTCCGGGCCTGATTTTCCCAGGCCTTATGAAACTCTTCCCACATCAATGCCGGGGCGGTAGAATTGATCCAGGTATACGAATGAGGACCACCGTAGTAAGATAAGTGCCAGTATAATCCGCTTCCGCCAGACCGCTTCCTTTCGGTTGGATTCGATAAGCGGCGAATGTACCCAAAATTGTCATCTACCCAAATCAGAGTTACATCATCAGGTACCTTTAAGCCGGCATCATACACAGGCAATACCTCTTTATAAGGAACAAAACATTGGGCAACAGGCCCCCATTGTTTATTGACGTATTGATTAATAAGATCTCGCTGGTCTTTAAATACCTTTTCCAAAAGGGTTATCCTTTCAGGTATACCTGACGGTGGCGATTCCATACCACGATCATGTATACCGCGTATACCCATTGTCCAAACTGCTTCTTTGTCTTTTCTGTGCTTAGCAGTTTCTTTCCAGTATTTATAAATACTATCAGGATTAGTGCTATAATTCCATACACCTTTAAGTTTCTCGTTCCAATGCACGTTATTATACAGCATCGGTTCGCAATGTGATGAACCTGCAACAATACCATAATGATCGGCCAAAGCTACATTCTCGGGAGTGTCGCCAAATTCTTTAGACACTTCATGCATAGCAGGCCAAATATAGTTGAGCCGCAAACGCAACATCAATTCAAATAATTTTTCATATATTTTGGGGCCAATGCCATGTGCAAAATCCTTTTCAAAGTTTTTCCTCGCCCATTGATTTATTCCCCAGTCTTCATCGTTAATAAAAATGCCGCGATATTTAACTGCCGGTTCATCCCAAGTTGGTTTAGGTACGGAGATCGTAACTGTTTTTCTTTTAGCAGTAGGAACATCTGCCCACCAATGCCACGGCGATACACCTATTTTCCTTGAAATTTGTAAGAGTCCATAAACTGTCCCTCGTCTATCGCTTCCAACTATAATGAGCGCTTTTTTTACACCAGGTGCGGGGTTGTTAACTATTTGCCATAATGAAGCCTCCCAACGGCCTTTAATTTTATTAATATCTTTGATCTTGTGTGCAGCTATCAACCTATCAATAGCTGGGCTTTTACCAATAGTGCCGGCAATAATCATTTCACCGGCGGGGTGTTGCAAAGTAGTAATAGCAGGCGAAGTTCCGGTAACCTGTTTTATATCGTCAGCAAAAAAGCCAGCCGCAAGTTTCACCGCCTGGTAATCAGAATTATCAATAGCTAAACTTATACTTTTTTGAGCAGTGGCCACTGTAATATCTGTTGATTTTGAGGCTAAAGCAGTTTTTACAATCAAATTTTGAGCACTAACGCTTATTGTTGTTAAGGTTACCAGTAACAGTAGCGGTGTTGCTTTTAATATACTGCGGTTATAATATCTATAATAACTTATGCGGGTATTCAAGAGTGATTTTAACATTTATAATATTGTATCATGTGACCGTATTAAAAATCAACCGAACTCGTGAGTTAAACCACCAGTTTAGTTAGATTATTAATATCCGTAATTCTGCTCTAATTTAGCGCCTTTATTCTATTTTTCAGCGGCCTTTATAGGCCGTAGTTATCGGCAGCCATAGGTAACCGTAATATCGGTTACATTTTTTCACCCTATCATAAAATAGCCCAGGCTGTTAATGTCGATCGGGGTTGTCCAGGCAGGATTAGCATTTCGCCCGCTCTATATTTGATAAAAAACAGTGAAAATTTACGCAAACGTTTGTCTTTGCAGTAACAAACGTTTGCGTAAGTTTCAAGGCTCCAGGGCATAGAATTATGCATAATCTTTCCATAAAATTTTAGTTAGTTTCGGACATATTAACAGAAAAAAACCAACAAATTTTTATGCGAAAACCAACCTGTCTGCTACTTTTATTATTGCCTATACAGCTTTTAGCGCAACAATTTGATCCTGTAAAAGCACTGGTTAAAAGGCGCGCGCCGTGGTTAAGCAACCATATCGTTTTTGAACCCTTAAAAAACACCAGTTCAGAAATAGTTGAACTGCAAACCATCAAGAATAAACTGGTTATCCATGCTTCAGGAGCCAATGCGGCGGCTGTTGGTGTAAACTGGTATTTAAAATATTATTGCCATCGTTCTATGTCGCACATGGGTGATAACATGTCGCCCGTGTTTCCTATTCCTAATGTTAACAAAAAAGTAACCGTACAAGCTGCGGCCAAGTATCGTTATGCGTTAAATTATTGCACCTATAACTATACCATGAGCTTTTATAGTTGGCCCGACTGGGAACGGGAGCTTGACTGGATGGCGTTAAATGGTGTTAATACAATGCTTACTGTTGAAGGGATGGAAGCGGTATGGCAAAACACGCTGAGGAAAATAGGATACACTGAAAGTGAAATTAACAGTTTCAGTGTTGGGCCTGCTTATACCGCATGGTGGCTGATGGGAAATATTGAAGGCTGGGGAGGTCCCATGCCGCAAAGCCAGATAGACAACAGGAAGCTGATTCAACAGAAAATGATGAAGCGGATGCAGGAGTTGGGTATACAACCTGTGTTGCAAGGTTTTTATGGCATGGTGCCAAGCACATTAAAAAACAAAAGTAAAGCACATATTATTGATCAGGGTACCTGGGGTGCTTTTAAAAGACCTGATATACTTGACCCCACTGATCCTGAGTTTAGCCGCATTGCCGGCATCTACTATAGCGAAATTCAAAAATTATACGGTAAGAACATCCATTTTTTTGCCGGCGACCCTTTTCATGAGGGTGGTAAAACGGAAGGTGTTGATTTGAAAAAAGCAGGCACCGCCATACAGGCATCGATGCAAAATTATTACCCCGGTTCAACATGGGTATTGCAGGGCTGGCAGGATAATCCCAAGCAGGCCATGCTTGATGGCCTCGATAAATCAAAAGTATTGGTACAGGAGCTTTTTGGTGAATTTACAAATAACTGGGAAAAGCGTAAGGCTTACGATAATACACCATTTATATGGTGCAGCGTTAATAATTTTGGCGAACGGCCTGGCGTATATGGAAAACTGCAGCGCTTTGCCGATGAGGTATACCGTGTCCGTAAAAGCACTTACAGCAATTATCTTAAAGGTGTGGGGATTATGCCTGAAGGCATCAATAACAACCCTCCTGATTATGACCTGATGCTTGAACTGGGCTGGCACCAGGAACATGTGGATACCCGGAACTGGATCGATAAATACGCTCTATATCGTTATGGTAAAAGCAATGGGCATGCAAGTAATGCCTGGCAAGGATTTTTACAAACCATTCATCAAAGCCTTCCCGGTTACCAGGAAGGGGCTGGCGAATCCATTTTTTGCGCAAGACCCGCACTTAAAGTTAAATCAATTTCCAGTTGGGGTACGCTCACTCGTAATTATGACACGGTTGCTTTTGCATATGCGGTAAAAGAATTTGCAAAAGCAGCACCAGATCTTAAAAATTCGGCCACTTATAAAATAGACCTCATCAATATGGTGCGGCAACTGCTGGCTAATAAAGGCACGCTCACATTTAATGAAATGGTAACTGCTTATAACAGCAAGAATCTGCAAACATTTAACGCAGCCAGCGCAAAATTCCTGCATATGATAAGGCTGACAGATGACCTCTTAAATACCGATCAATATTTCAGGCTCAACACCTATCTCAAACAAGCTATAGATAACGGCAATACCGCGGAAGAAAAAGCAAACAATTTAAAAAACGAATTAATGCAAATTACCTATTGGGGCGAAAATGTGCGTACCGAAGACAATCTGCATGAGTATGCTTATAAAGAGTGGGCCGGCCTGATGGATAGCTATTACTTGCTCCGCTGGGAGATTTATTTTGATTATCTGCGCAGCAATTTGCAAGGTAAAAACGTTCAGGAACCTGATTACTTTTCCTGGGAACGAAAATGGGTGGACGACAACCAAAAGCTAAACCCTGAAAAGCCTCAAAGGCCTTTACTGGAAGTGGTTGATGAAATTTTATCAATGTAAAAACATCGCCCTTTTTTAACACTCTTTCTTAAAACTGACGTCAGCTATCCTCCAAATGAAAAAAACGTTAACAGGTATTTTATTGGTTTTTATTGCATTTTCCCCTTTATATGCCCAAAAGAAAATAGGAACAGAAACACCCGAACAAAAAGCCAAACGTATGTCCTGGTGGACTAATGACCGCTTTGGTATGTTTATCCATTGGGGGCTTTATTCGCAGGCAGCAAGGCATGAATGGGTAAAAAGATGGGAGCGCATGACGGATGCGCAATACCAGCCTTATTTTGATGAGTTTAATCCAGATTTGTTTAATCCCAAAGAGTGGGCAAAGAAAGCTAAGGCAGCCGGGATGAAATATGCTGTGCTTACTACTAAACATCATGAAGGGTTTTGCCTGTTTGATTCAAAATATACTGACTACAAGGCTACTAAAACCGCTGCTAAAAGAGACCTTGTAAAGGAGTTTGTTGATGCATTTAGAGCCGAGGGTATAAAAATAGGTTTTTATTATTCACTGTTGGATTGGCATCACCCAGACTTTACCGTTGATGTTTTACACCCCCTGCAACCGGCAAGCGAAAAAGATGAGGATTATGATAAGCTGAACAAAGGCCGCGATGTGGCCAGGTACCGCACCTACATGCATAACCAAATTAAAGAACTGCTTACCAATTACGGCAAAATTGATATGCTATGGCTCGATTTTTCGTACCCTGATAATGGCAAACATGGGAAAGGGGCCAAAGACTGGGGATCTGTTGAACTCGTTAAAGAAATAAGAAAATTACAGCCCAATATTATAATTGATAACCGCCTCGATTTAAATGAATACCAGGATGGTTGGGATTACCTGACACCCGAACAGGTAAATTTATCGGAGTGGGTCAAAAAAAACGATTACAAAACTTATTGGGAAACCTGCCAAACGTTTTCTGGTTCCTGGGGTTATTTCCGCGACGAAAACAGCTGGAAAAGTACCACGCAATTAATTACCATGCTGATAGAGGCTGTAAGCAAAAGAGGTAACCTGTTGCTTAACGTGGGCCCTACTGCACGCGGTTTATTTGATAAACGTGCTAACGAAAGGCTGGACGGAATAGCAGCCTGGATGAAATATAACAGCCGCTCCATTTATGGATGTACCGAAGCTCCGGAAACCTTTGTAGCCCCGGAGCACACCCTGCTTACCTATAATGCAAATACCCGGCGCTTATACGTGCATTTGTTAGCATATCCCGGCAAAACACTTACTTTACCAGGCTACAAGGATAAAGTAAAATACGTTCAGTTTTTACATGACGCGTCGGAGATACAACAGGATAGCAAATCAAAAGGCACAGGTAACGACCTGATATTAAATCTACCGGAAACCAAGCCCGATAGTGAGATACCGGTAATTGAATTGGTTTTAAATTAATGTTTGCTCATCTACCTATGAAAGCAAAACTATCAATGTATTATATCATCATGATCCGAAAACTTTTACCCTGCCTGTTTATTTTAGGATGCACCCAGGCGGCATTGGCACAAAACGAACATAAAATGTCAGATACGTACCAGCTTCCTAAAGATTCGCTGGTACGGCAAAAACTTGCCCGCTGGCAAGACCAAAAGTTTGGTTTATTTATGCACTGGGGAACATACAGCCAATGGGGTGTGGCCGAAAGCTGGACTATTTGCCCTGATGACTGGGTTACGCGTACCGGCCCCTACAGCAATGATTATTTCACTTATAAAAAAGCATACGAAAACCTCCAAACCACTTTCAACCCCGTCAATTTTAACCCCGAAAAATGGGTTAAAGCGGCCAAGGCTGCGGGGATGAATTACGTGGTATTTACCACTAAACATCACGATGGTTTTAGCATGTTTGATACTAAACAAACAGATTATAAAATTACCGACCCTAAAACTCCGTTTTCGAAAAATCCGCGAAGCAATGTAACCAAAGAAATATTTAACGCCTTCCGTAAAGACAATTTTATGATCGGGGCATATTTTTCCAAACCCGACTGGCATAATGAAAATTATTGGTGGCCTTACTTTCCTCCTAAAGATCATAATGTAAATTACGATCCGCAACGATATCCTGAACGCTGGCAAAAATTTAAAGATTTTACCTACAACCAAATTGAAGAGTTAATGACCGGTTATGGTAAAATAGATATTTTATGGCTCGATGGCGGCTGGGTACGGCCATCGGTTACAAAGGATAACGACCCGCAACATTATAACCAGGACATTGATATGGCCCGGATAGCAAAAATGAGCCGCAGCTATCAGCCAGGTTTGATTATGGTAGACAGGACAGTGACCGGCGAATTTGAAAACTATACCACGCCCGAACAGGAAGTACCGGACAAGCCCTTATCCTACCCATGGGAAACCTGTATGACCATTGGCAAATACTGGAGTTATGTTCCTGATGACGAATTTAAGCCCAGCCGCCTATTGGTGCAAACGCTGATAAAAATAGTTTCAAGAGGAGGTAACCTCTTGCTTAATATAGCCCCCGGACCGGATGGCGACTGGAATCCGATTGCCTATCAAAGGTTACAGGACATTGCGAATTGGATGAAGATTAACGAAAAAGGAATTTACGCTTCCGAACCTGTTATACCTTATTCTGTTGGGAACATATATTTTACAAGGTCAAAAACAAAAAAAACATTATATGCCTTCTGGCTATCAGAAAAAGATAATGTAACCCTTCCGGCCGAGGTAAGTTTCCCTGTAAACAATATTAAACGGATTAAAAAAGTAAGCCTGTTGGGCAACTCTGAAAAGTTAAAATGGGCCTATCAAAATGGGCAGTTGCGTATTCAAATTCCCAAATCTTTACAAAAGAGCAGCATATTAAAGTATAGTGACACTTTTGAATTGGAATATTAAAGAGTATACAAACAACAAGCCTATCAACTTCTACCTTATAAATTCAAAAAAAACGAGGCGGTATGATGAGCCTCGCTTTTTTGGGATTTTTCAGATACTAAGCGATATATAGTGTTGGGTTGGATTTACCCTGTTAACAAAGAGGGGTTAACAGGGTTAACACAATTCGGGGTTAACACCCACATATATATTTAATAATCAACTTATTAAGTGTAATTTCTAAAAAATATGCAAACCCCTTTTTGTATAAATATTACCCGCTAATGCTTTATGCAAATCAAAACCCGAACTTCTTTATAACCTTATCCTATACATTGGTACGCCCTCTGTGAGACACCATACTGGAATCAAATACCGCATGATGGAAAACCGGGGTTAACGACGCTTCACTGATGCGATCATCAATTATTTTAAAAAGTATTTCGGCCGCTTTTATGCCCTGCTTTTGGGGAAATTGTTCAATGGACGCCATTGGGGCACTATCCATAAAACTCCAAATAGGAGAATTTGCAAAACTGACAAAGCTAATATCGTGATTGGGAGCCAGATTATAGTTCTTCAACAACTTAATTGCATCGCGTGCCACATAATCGTTAAAAGTGATAATAGCTGTAGGTTTATCTGCTAAAGATAATAGCCGCCGCATAGCATAAGTATTTTGGGCAGACGACAGATCCGAAGAGACTATCAGGTCCGTATTTACTGCTATCTGATATTTATCAAGCCCCTGTTTGTAAGCATCCAGGCGCTCTTTACTCGCAGCCAGTTGCGATGGACCATTAATTAACCCAATACTACGATGCCCTTTTTCTATTAAGCAATCAATGGCTTGTAGCATTCCCGATTGGAGATTACAAACCGAGTAATGAATATCTTCCATGCCAGGAATACGGTCAAAAAACACAACAGGAATGTTATATTTTTTCAATTGTTCAAACACTTCATAATTCGTGGTATTTTTGCTTATCGAAATGATAATACCGTCTAACCGATGGGTTTTCATTGTTTCCAGGATACGTTTTTCCTTATCAGGGTTTTCTAACGATTGCCCAATAAAAACGTTATAATTCCTTTTGCTGGCGTAATCTTCTATCCCACTGAGGGCCGAAGAAAAAAACGCGTCAGAAAAATCCGGAACAATTACACCAATAGTTAATGTTTTTCGTTGTTTAAAAAATACAGCTGTTTGATTTCGCTCATAATTTAGTTCGCTTGCTACCTTATTAACCCGCATGGTAGTTACAAGGCCAATGCTGGGATGACCATGAAGAGCACGCGACACTGTTGAAGGGCTTACTTTTAAGCGTTTAGCTATCTCTTTAATTGTGGGAATCTTTTCCATTTTGTAATCAAGATTAAAAACAATGGGTATTGATTATTGATATGCCCCTTTACTTATCTGCTTATTTACGATACGCGTATTACCATCAAAATCAACCGTACCGTTAACGCCATCAGATATCACCTGCCCGCTATTTTTTGCTACTGAGGACGATTGCAGGTGAAAATCAAGGCCGGATGTATTGACAAATAAAGGATCGGTGCCATATGTTGAACTGGCGTCTCCACCGCAGGCTGCATTCCATAAATTATAGTCGGTATAGGCCACGCCGTTCCAGGTCCACTGCGCGGGGCCTGTGGTGTAATACAGGTTATAATCTATGATATTACCCGATCCGCGGTTGGTATATTTATGAATAAACATATCTGATGCCCCGCCATAAATGATGTTATTTTTTATAACGTTATTGGTGCAATCTTCCCTAATACTTATCTCCCCTTCTATTTCGCCAAAGGCACCTAATGCCTGGTTGTTATTATACAAGGTATTGTTTACTATAGCCGAGTTGCTTGTACCACCGCCTGTGTAATTTAAATACCCACCCATATAGATCCCGGAGCACCAACAGTTAAATACCAGGTTATTCCTTATGGTAACATGATCGGTGGGGAAGCCAGTGGTTTCGCTCACAACACCAATCCCCCTGTCTGTAACGGACACTTTGTTTTTTTCCACTACCACATTCCTGCCGCCGTCTACATAAATACCTATGGCGCCATGTCCACCAAGCGGCCCTCTTTTGCTTTCAATGTTATAGAGGGTGTTGCCGCTGATAACACCATTACGGGCATAGTTAAGCGTTGGATCGCTATTTGCTGCATAGCCTCCTGCTGCATCTATCCCAATATTTTGAGCATTATAAATGGTATTATTGGTGATGGTAAAACCGTCAACATAGCCATTGATGGTTAAATTTTCGCCGTACCCGGTTTTACAATCATGGATTGTGTTCCCGGTAACGGTAATATTAGTTACGGGATCGGCAGTATTCCCGATGATCAGTATAGCATTTCCGCCTCCATTGAGCGGGAGCTGAGTATAATCAATACCGTATACCGTATTGTTTTTTATAATAATGTAGTCGGATCCACCTTCAACCATAATGGCTTTGGGATCGCCGGTTGCGGTTTTAAGATTGCGTATTTCAAAGCCATCTACAACTATATACTTTGCCTTATCAATGGTTACCAGGGCTTCCCTCCCGTTAACACTAAAAGAACTACCGTCAATTATAGGTGTTTCTCCATGGTAAGCTTTCAACGTAATATACTTATCCATTACGCCAGATTTGGGAAATACAACCTTTTCGCTATATACTCCACCCCTTACCATTACGGTATCGCCGGGAATGGTATGGGAAAGCGCTTTATTGATAGTTTGAAAAGGTGCGTCAATTGTTCCTTTATTTGACTCTAACCCGTTGGCAGCTACATAATAAACATGAGTGCTCCCGGTAATTGTGACATTACCGCCGGCATCGTTCTTTTTACTGCAGCCAAATGCCTGTATAGCAAAACCAAGCATTAAAAAAACATAGACATTACATTTCATAAGCATACTTTTTTAATTAAACATCTTACTGCTGTGCGCCTTTACTTATCTTATTATTTACAATGCGGGTATTTCCGTCAATATCTGTGGCGCCATTTATATCGGCAGAAATTACATTTCCGGTATTTTTTGCAGGAGAGGCCGCTTGTATATGAAGATCGGGCGACGAGGTGTTCAGCAAAAGAGGGTCTTGCCCATTTGTTGAATTGGCATCGTTACCGCTGGCTGCGCGCCAAGCATTTAAATCGGTATATGGAGCACCGTTAGTACTGTTCCAGATCCATTGCGGAGTGCCAGTAGTATAGTATAAATTATTGTCGATAATGTTATTGCTGCCTGTTGTGGTATACTTATGAATAAATACATCAACGGGCCTTGCATAAACTATGTTATTTTTGATCACGTTATTGTCGCAATGCTCTGTAAGCCTGATCTCTCCTTCAATTTCGCCAAAAGCGCCCGGTACACGGTTATTCTGATATAAGGTATTGTTTATTATGTAACAGTTTTTAGTTCCGCCGGATGTGTAGTTAAGATAATCGCCCATGTATATACCTGTGCGATAGCAGTTATATACAAAATTATTTCGCACGATGGTGGTTTTGGTTGCATACACGTTGCTTTCGCTCACCAGCCCTATCCCCCGGTCGCTGTTGTATACTGTATTTCTTTCGATAATGGTATTAGCACCGCCGCAAACATAAATGGAGATAGCACCGTATCTGTCGGGCCCCCAGGTTTCCGGCGTCCTGGTCATGGTATTATCGTGAAAAATATTATCACTTATCACTCCATTGCGGGCATAGTTGGTAGCTACATCTCCTTTAGGGTTTAAACCATCACCACCGGCAACAATTATCCCGATGTTTTCTGTATCATATACTTTATTATGGCTAAAAACAAAGCCGTCAATATTACCGGCCAGCGTTACATTTTCACTTGTACCGGTCTGCGTATCATGTACAGTGCAGCCTGTGATAACCAGGTTAGTAATGGCAGTGGTTCCGTTACCTATCGCGAGTATAGCATGTCCGCTTCGCCAATTAGCCAATGAAGCACTGTTTTTTATATTATAGATATTGCAGTTCTTAACGGTGATATCGTGCGAATTGCCATTGATGGCGATCCCTTCAGGATCGGTATTAAAAGTTGAGCTCGTGAGATTGCAGATATCAAAGCCATCCAATGTTATATATCTTACATTGCTCAGTGTAACCAGCGGCACCCAGCCCGAAATAATTATTTTACTACCGTCTATCATCGGCCTTTCGCCGGGGTAAGCCTTCAATGTGATCAACTTATCCATTGCCCCCGATTTAGGAAACACCACCTTATCATAATAGCTGCCACCTCTAACCATAACGGTATCACCGGGCAAGGCATGATCTAAGGCGGCATTGATGGATTGGAAAGGGGTATTGATTTTATCCGAATTAGCATCAGAGCCATTCACCGATACATAGTAGATATGTGTATTACCCGTTGAAGTGATTACGTCATTACCCACCGTTTTTTTGCTGCAAGCCATTGCCTGAATGGCAAAAGCGGGTATTAAAAAGATATTTATATAATGTTTCATTAAATTTATTCAAAAAGTGGGGCTATGCTTTGTTTAAGTTTATTCGCACTTAAAACCGCGCAGTACCTGCCCGTAGCAGAAACGTGTTTCTGCTACGGAGTACCCTTAAATAAACCCAAACAATTATTAACTACTACTCATATTTATCCCGGACAACAAGGATATGCCTGGGTTGAAAAATAAACTGTGATAGTATTTTAAAAAAGGATCGTTATTATTCCGAAACTATTTTTCTTATCCGGTTGTTGTTTTTATCCAAAACATATACGGTTCCATTCTTATCAACAGCAACACCGGTTGGCCCGCTGAAAAGCGCAGATCCTCCTATCGCGTCAGCATAACCTGCTGTACCGCTGCCGGCAAAGGTGCTTACATCAAAAGTATTGGCCTGTATAAAGCGGATACTTTGATCGGGGTTATAGCTACCGCCGTCCCATGTTCCGTTGCCTGCTACATAAATATTATTGCTGTTATCAACCGCGATACCCCATGGATAAGCAAATTTTGCAGTCGTAGCGGCTCCGTTTAAATAACCAGAAACACCAAGTTGCCCTGCTATGATGCTACCGTTCCAGTTGCCGGCACTGAACTTCCTGATAACCTGGTCGCCGTTAACTGATACATATAAGTTACCGGCTTTGTCAAATTTGATTCCTGCAGGATAATTAAGGCCGGATATAACCTGTTTGGTAGTCCACTGAGCTGATACCTGGTAGATGTTTCCGGGGCTGGAGCAACTGGAGTAATAAACAAAACCCGTTGTTTTGTCGACAGCAACACTCCATGGCGATTGATTTCCCCAGGCCCAGGTGGTTGCAGTACCATCGGGGCTTATTTTACGGATGTCATAATTTCCCGGATCAACGGAATATACATTTCCCTGGGTGTCAACGGCAACATCATAAGGTATGGAGAAATTTGCCGCGCTCCCCTTACCATCAGCATAGCCCGAAACCTGGGGATTACCGGCGAGTGTAGATACGTTGCCCGCAGTGTCAATTTTCCTGATGCAATGATTTCCGGGATCGGCAACATAAACATTCAGGTTGTCATCAACCGTCACCCCGCAGCTTCTGTACCAGCTTTGCCCGCTAAAATCAAACATAGCATCTGTTCCTTTACCGTTTGCAAAGCCGGCTTTACCTGATCCTGCCAGCGTGGTGACAGTCCTGGTATATTGATATGTAAAATTATCCGTGCTTGTTGCGGTTCCTTTTCCAATAGTTACAACTATGGGCCCGGAACCTGCTTTCTTAGGCACCACTACCATCATTTGTTTGGTGTTGGCACCGATGACCTTCAGTTTAAACCCATTCAGGGTAACCGAAATTTGCGAGGTATCTGTTGAAAAGTTAGTACCGGAGATCAATACTTCGGTACCACCGCCACCCTGTGCCGGGATAAATGTACTGATGCTGATAGGTGATGCAGGATCGTGTGCAGGCACTTTTTCTTTTTTACAGCTTACAAAAGCTATCATTATAAAAAGCGCCCCGGCAAGCAGGTATTGATTGATGCCTTTTGCCAATATATTTATGAATGTTTTCATTTGAATAATTACGGTTTAATTATTTATTTCCAGACCTTTTACACCCTGTAGGGTAAATAAGAGCCAGCATTACCAACCAGGGTTTTGTACCAATGCCCTATCGCGGTCCAATTGGTACTGGGATATTGGGAACAGGTACATTTTATTGTTCCATACCCTTTTTTGAAAAAGCGTTTTGTTGTAAAGCCCGGTAAATGCGAATCCCAGGCCCTGATCGTCAGTATTAACATTAAGGCCATAAATAGTCTGATTTTCATCGGCACCCAACAACAGCCTTCTTACAAGGGTAAAGTATCTGTCGCTTTCAAAACAAAGCTCTACCTGGCGTTCCCTTAAAATATATTTCCGCATTAAGTCCTTATTTCCAACAGTTCCCGGATAAACGGTCTCGATGCCAGGCAAGCCGGCCCTTGTTCTGATCTGATCAAGATAAAGCACGATATTAGGGTTCGAGGGATCATATTCATTCAGGGCTTCTACATAATCCAGCAATATCTCGGCGTACCTGATCAATATGAACGGCCTGTAGTTGGTGGCATCCATCCTTATATTATCGGCAGGGCTTACATTTTTTAATACATCATATCCGGTAATGTTATTACTTGCGCCGCTGGCTTTTGCGCCGGCTTTACCGTTATAATAAAATTCAACCCGGCCAGTGCCGTCAATATTCGCTGCAGATGAATAATAGTTTTTATCATCAACAGTTGGCGCAGGCAGTACCGGCCGGCCATTATACTGGATATAGGCATAGAACCGCGGTTCGCGATTGGCATACATGTTCCATTGCCCTTTGCTGTGTTCCCAATATTTTGCGCCATTACTTTGAGCAAAACTCGTGGCTGTATATCCCGAAAGCGGATCATCAATGGTACGGCCATTATTCATATAAAACGCGTCCACAACATTTTGGGTGGCATTGTACATGCTATATCCTCCCGGCCCGGGCGACACACATTTGGTATATCCCCAATAATTCCAGGAGTTTCTTGAAAATATGATCTCACTGTTCCAGTTTGTTAAGAAAAGGTCCCTGACAGACAGATAAGGATCAAACTGGGTTCCGCCGTTATCCAGATTTGTAAATAACTTGTACGAACCAAGATCAATTACAGCTTTGGCTGCATCGGCAGCTATTTTCCATTTGCCGGCATCAAATACTGTGGGTGCCAGCGGGGTGCCATCCTGGTTTTTAAAAGAAGCAAACGATGGATTACCATTCCATAATGGGCTTGCCGACAATAAGGCCAGCTGAGCTTTTACAGCAAGGCAGGCACCTTTTGTTGGCCGACCGTAATTGCTGGTTGAAGGCCATTGCGCCGGTAAACCCGAAGCGGCCTGATCCATCAGTTGGTTAACGTAATCCTTACATTCGTCAAAAGACGCTCTAGGGTACTTATTGAAGTCATCATTTAAGCTTAACGTTTCCGTTACTTTTACAACAGGGCCATATTGCTTCATTAACTGCCAGTAAAACCATCCGCGTAAGAACCTGGCTTCGGCTTTATATTGATTTTTTAAGCTAACACTTAGCTGGGTAGCAGGAACCTTATCAATATTGGCTTCAAAAATGAAGGATGACCGGATGCCGGTGTAATACCTGTCCCAATAATCAAAATAAGCATTTACAGGGCTCCAGTTGCCAACAACCATTTGTCTTACATTGGTACCCGGAATGGATACCGACGACTCGTCACTTGCGCCCATCGCGCTGTAATCTCCCCCATCGGTTTGTACAATGTAGCCGTAAATGTTATACAGGTACGATTCGGCATTAGCCCTTGTGCTCCAGATCAGATCTGATGTTAACAGGTTATCCGGTTTTTTATTGAGGTAATTACAGGAAGATAAACAGGTACCCAGGAAGCAGATCCCAACTACCATTATTAGTATGTTTTTTTTCATTTGGCACACTTTAAATTCTTTTGAAACTGATTTAAATTCACGATCTCTATAACGCAACCCTTAACCCTAAGGCAAGTATTCGTACCGGTGGATAGCCTGCCCCGTTAGAGCCAAGTTCAGGGTCCCAAAGTTTGAATTTGGAGAATGTTAGCAGGTTTTGCCCCGTTAAATAAAGGTAGACTGAGTTAATACCCGCCTGGGTAAGAAAGGAGGGCTTATAAGTATAACCTAATGTGGCCTGTTTTAAACGGACAAAACTCGCATCTTTTGACCACCATGTACTCGGCTGATAATTATTGCTGTTTTGATTAGCAATGCCTAAACGCGGATAGTATACATTCTGACTTGGGTTATCAACTGTCCACCTGTCCTCAAGGCTTGCAAGCATACCCGATGGATAAGTGCCCATACCTGTAAACGGTACAATACCTGCCCCGCCTGCACCTGCACCGGTTATAGAAGAACCGTTTGCCATAATAATTACATTACCGGTTCCCTGGAAGAAAAGAGAAAGATCGAACTTTTTATAACCAACCGTAAACCCTGCGCCGTATAATATGGTAGGTATGTCGGATTTACCTGTATAAACCTTGTCATAGCTGTTGATCACGCCATCGCCATTTACATCTTTATACTTGATATCGCCGGGCCTCAACACAGCGCCAAACTGGGTGGGGCTTTTATCAACATCTTCCTGCGAGGTAAATAACCCTTCGGCAACGTACATCAGGTTATCGCCATATTTGCGACCAGTAGCCTGCTGATAGGCGTATAATTGTTTAGGCTCATCTTTCTGTACAATTTTATTATTGTTATAAGTAAAATTGCCATAAAGGCGCAAGCCTACCTTACCTATATTATCATTATATTCAATGTTACCCTCAATACCATGGTTATTCATTTCACCTAAGTTGGCAAATACAGCCCCGCTTACACCCAGTATCCCTGATAAAGAACTGCGTTGAACTAAAATATTTGTCCGCCTCTCTTTATAGGCATCAATAGTGATATTCAGTTTATTGAACAACCCTATCTCCAGTCCAATATTATCTTTCCTGGCTTTTTCCCATGTCAGGTTCTCCACTCCTATAACAGTCTCGGTAGTACCACCATATATTGTTCCGTTAAGGCCTAAACCCACTGAGCCGCCACTGCCATATTGGTTAATATAAGGAAACCTGGTGATACGGTAATCAGATCCTATTTGATCGTTACCTACGAGACCATGTGAACCCCTTATTTTAAGCAGGTTAAACGTTTTTGAAAAATCTTTGAAAAAAGGCTCCCTTGAAATTACCCAACCCGCAGAGACAGCCGGGAAAAAGCCAAACTTTTTGCCCGGTTCAAAGTTTTCCGAACCGGTATAGCCCGCATCAAACTCAAGCAGGTATTTATCGGCGTAAGTATATGTTGCCCTGCCGGCCAAACTCTGATTGTTATAAGGAATAGAGGTAATAACACTCCCCGCGGTGCTCTGGACTCTCGATCGCATATTGTATAGAAGCAATCCGCCCACATGGTGCTTGCCGAAGGACTGATCATAATTAATATTGGTTTCCAGGTACATGGTTTTTTCGGCAGATGAATACTGCGTATAACCCAAAAACTGGTTTCCGTACCTCGATTGACCTAATACCAGGTTACCCTGCGGATCTCTTGACGTAGCTAAGTAAAGATCATTGGTACCTGTTCTGCCATTGTCATTTTCGCTGTACGAATCGAACGAGAACCTGGCCATGGCGCTCAAGCCGCTGGTAATTGCATCCAGTTTCTGGTTAATGGAAAAAACAGACTGGATGGTAGGGCGAAACTCGGTGTTATAACCTGAGTTTTGGATATCGTTTACCGGGTTAGACCCGCCATTGTTATACGGACCGGCCCATTTGCCATCGGGGTATCTTATCGGGAACGCGTTAGGTGGGGTTAAATATGATTCATACCAGATGTTTCCTGCCGAGATGCCGGGATAACGGCTGCTCACCAGCATCGCATCCAGGTTCATGGTCAATAAAGTGGTTTTGCTGATATCGATATCAAGGTTTGACCTGAAGTCATAACGCTTAAAGTTAAGGTTGGGATTATAGCCATTTTGTTTGGTTACTTTATAACTTCCATCCTGGTCATAAAAAGAAGCGGAAACATAATACCTTACCGACGAAGCACCGCCGGTTACATTTAAGTTGGTATTATAGCCGGGGGCCCAATTCTTATATACAGACTTTATCCAATTTACATTGGGATAAAGGTATGGGTCTAACCCGCTTGCCGTTTTCTGGATAGTTTCTTCAGAATATGCAGGAGGGTTACCATCATTTGTAGTTGCTTCGTTATGCAACCTCATCCATGAAACGGCATCCAGCATTTTTGGGGTCCTGGTAAGGCCCGACATGGATGTTTCTGTCTTAAAGGAAATTTTAGGTTTACCTGCAACACCTTTTTTAGTGGTAATGATCAAAACTCCGTTGGCGCCTTTAGCCCCATATACAGCGGTTGACGATGCATCTTTTAACAGGGAAATGCTTTGAATATCCTCCGGATCGATGTTGTTGTAAGCTCCGCCATAAGTACTGTTCACGTCATCCCGCTGCACTCCGTCTATAATAATAAGCGGGTTTGAGTTACCTGTAAAAGTGCCAATACCCCTGATGGTAAATGACGCGTTATCATAACCCGGCTCCCCGCTTCTTTGCATCGATATAACCCCGGCTACCTTACCTGCCAGGGCATTAGACAGGGAGCGATTTGGAGTTGTTATATCAGCAACATTCACGGTTGTAACAGCCCCGGTTATGGTCAGCTTTTTTTGTTTACCATAGCCTACTACCACTACCTCATTTATACCTTTGGTATCGTCAAGTAACTGAACGGTCAGGAAGGATGTTGCTCCGGTAACCGTAATTTCTTTGGCAATGAAACCGGCAAATGAAATAACAAGGGTGCTGTTATCATTAGCTTCAATGGTAAACCGCCCCTCGCTATCAGTTATTACACCTTTATCAGTCCCCTTGATACGTACGCTTGCGCCGGGTAAAGTGACCCCTTTTGAATCAGTAACAACACCTGAAACTTTGATAGTAGGTACAGCCTGAACGGAGGGCTTAACAGGCGCAGGCTTAGGTTTTATAATTATTGTTTTCTCTTCTATGCTATAGATAAACGGCTGACCCGAAAGTGCCAGTTTCAATACCTCTTCCAATTCTGTATTCCGTACATTGATACTAACCGGATTAGCTTCTTTAATCAGCTTTGAGTTATAAAAAAAATCGTACCCGCTTTGCTCTCTTATTTCTTTAAGCACTTTTTCTAACGGGGCATTTTTCTCTGACAATGTGATTTTTTGTGCATAGCTTTTAGCACTTACCTGAAGTATTGTTGCCAATAACAATATGATCGATAATTTCATGATCAACAGTGCTTTATTTTTTATACGGGGGATTGTGTATAAACTTATTTCATAACATTTCATACATTTGAACTTGTTTTGGGTTTAATCTGTAATTGGACTACGAATTTAATTTCATGGCAAAGCCCTAACTTTCCGGCCGGAAGTGTTCCACCACTTCCGGCTTTCCTTTTTAGGCTACCTTATGCTGGGTAATGATCACGGCATAATGATAACCCTCCTTCCTTCGATCCTGGTTTTTATGTTCCCTGTCTGTTCAATTATCTTCAATGCCTGCGCAAGGTCTTTTGAACGCGACACCATCCCCCCAAATCTTAAATTATCCACATTGCCCTGGTATTCTACCTCAACATTATACCAGCGGGCAAGCTTGCTCATAATGCTTTTCAAATCTTCGTCGGTAAAAAGAAAATAACCATTTTTCCAGGCCACAACCTCTTCGGTGTTAACCGGTTGTATCGAAATTGAATTATTTGCGTAATTGATATCAGATTGCTGACCAGGTTTCAGTAATTTGGATTGATTAGCCTTGAGCGCAGATACCTTAACCGAGCCCTCCAGCAAAGTAGTTTTAACAGAGATGTCATCCGTGTAGGAGCTAATGTTAAAGTGTGTTCCCAACACTTCAACCACCTGGGTATTGCTCAGCACTTTAAATGGCTTATGCGCATTTTTAGCAACTTCGAAGTAAGCTTCTCCTGATAATTCAACCCTACGTACTGTACCATCAAAATTTGTAGGATATTTGAGTGAAGATCCGGCATTTAACCAAACCTTAGTGCCATCGGGTAAATCAACCTGGTATTGCCCTCCCTTTGGAGTTTCAATAACATTGTATTCAGGCAAACCCGTAGCATTGGCATGCGATGCTGAATTTTCAACCGTGTAAACCAACTGCCCATTTGCCGCCTTAGAGACTTTTGTACCTGATTGTTTGGCCAGTTCACCGGATGCGGCATCATCCAGGGTAATTTTTGAACCATCGGCTAAAGTCAGCAATGCTTTATTTCCTCCCGGGGCAATACTGTGCTTGTTTACAGGATGTGTGCTATTTTTTACGATGAAATATGAGCTGTTATACTTCATATAAAAAACCAAAGAAGCCGACGCGATCAGCAATGTTGTGATAGAAGCCGCCACAAACCACCTCCTCAGAAAAATCATTTTTTTAGGTGCAGATTCACGTTTTTTTATCTCTGACAGTATCTTGCTGTACAACTCGCTCTTTGTTACATTTTCATTGCCCATTTCAAGCTCATCCCATTGCAGCTTGTTCTTTTGGAGTGTATCATAATAGCTTAGCAACCGGGCCTCTTCTTCGGGAGTAGCCTCGTTTGATAAGTATTTGTTTATTAAGGTTATCAGTGTTTCTTTTTCCATTTGGGTAGTTATTGTATGTAAGTAACCCTGAACAGGCCATACCCCCAAAGACTAATAAAATATTTCTACAGCATTAAGGAATCATGAAATTTTTGAGAGTAAAACCTGTAATAATATCTAAGAAAGGGATAAATGCAACCAGATACAGGTAAAAAAGCTTAAAACCAACGCCCGCATAACATAATGGCGGCTATGCAAACAAAATCGCCCAGCGTTTTACGTAAGCGGTTCAGGGCTACAGTCAGTTGGTTTTCGACTGTTTTTGGCGCGATACCCAGCCGTTCGGCAATTTCTTTGGTCGATAAGTGTTCTTTGCGGCTCATAATAAAAATCTGGCGGCACTTTTCAGGTAACTCAGCAACACCTTGTTCCAGCAAACGGTTAATTTCTTTTTCAGACAGGAGCTCCTCGCCGCCGTTATTGCTAAAAAGCTCCTCCAGCCTGTTAAAAAGATCGGCCCTTACTTTACCCGAACGGATAACATTAAACACCTGGTAACGAACAGATGTATATAAATAGGCATTTAACGAAGTGAGTTTAAGATTGGCCCGTTTTATCCACAGGTTTACCAGTACTTCCTGGGTTACATCTTCAGCTACCTGGCGATCTCTGATGATGTTATATGCTGAAAGATAAAGCTTTGACCAATATTTATTATAAATACGTTCAAACGCCCCAAGGTCATTTTCCCTGATCAATGCTATAAGATCCTCATCCGTCATCAGCTGAATTTCCAGGCTATTCATTCTGCATTATAAAATTTATAGTTGGCATCATCCAAAGAATGTATTTATTATCGATTATTGGTTTTAACTTTTAAAAATTAAAAAAGCTATTCCTTAGGGGCTTGGTGTAAGCCATTTATGTTAAGCTTTTCAAAATAATCAGAAGTTATAAATAAAGTCAAAAAAAAACTGAAAATGAAAGCGGGCAAACAATAAATATAAATAATTAAAACGTTTTTTTTGTGATTTATAAGCTATTCAGTCGTTCCTGCGCAGCCTGAAGTGTTTCGGCGGCAGTCTTATTTTTCAACTCGCCTATGTCAAAACCTTCCAATATATTTTTTAGCTGAAGTAATTTATCCTGCTGGTTATTTTTTATAAACCCTTCCTTTAAAATATTAATTTTTTCAAAATCCTGGATGCCCTCGATCAATCGTTCCAGGCGAACAGAGGACCGTGGACCGGGATAAACGAGGTAAGCATCGCCCGATGACCATGCCCCAAATCGTGTATCACGTAAAGGATCTTTGGTCCAGCAATTGTAAGCCCATCTCAAATACCCGTCATATCCTTTGTAAGCGGCATGCCATGCCAGCCAAACCGACTCGGCCGGGGCCGAAAAACTGAATGTATTGGGATATCCTTCTGTGCAGCAGGTATAATAGGTGGTATTTATACCCGATTCCCTGCGCAAACGAATTGTTGCCTCATCCATTAACTGATTTGACGCCACACTATAATCAAACAAATCTTTTTCAATTTCCGGATGATAATTGCCTGCTAACGAAATCTTAAAATTTTTATCAGCGCTTTTTATTAACGCAATAGCTTTTTGCATATCGGCCATGGATCTTTCGTCCATAGCTATAGTGGTTTTATTAAACCATCCTTTTTCTTTAAGATGGCGGGCAAAATCCATCAGCATTGGGCGCCAATGTGCCTCGTATTCTGCCGAGCCAGGTTTAGCCACGATCATCGTGTCTTTTCTCAGGGCTTCGTCATAGTAGTAAAACTTTAGATTCCAGGGAATCATACTATAGCAGTTGATTAACTTATTAATCCCCAATGACATCATAAAAGACACCCACTTATCAAATATTGAATAATCATATCTCCATGAGCCATTCTTATTTTTTGTCCATTTTATCATCGATCCGTAAATATCATAGGTTTGGCTATTCCACGGATCATGAATGAGTGTGGTAGTAATTGCTTTCTGCCCGGCATTTGCCAGCATTTTCATGTAAGGGCGCATTACATAAAAATGTTGCTTTGACCATGGCTTTACACCATACACCCGGGCCACCGAATAGGGATTTTGCCACAAGTCAAGGTGAAATTTCCAGTGCTCCGGTGCAGGCAAGGTATGATTAAGCACTTGTATAGCGTAATGTAAAATTAAAGGCGGTGCATTTTTCCCTTCAATTACTTTCACATTCCCTCTGTAAAGGCCTTCAACAGCAGTAGCCGGTACACTCACACTTAACCAAACCGGCCGGGTTGTATTTTTACCCGCCGGAAGCATTTTTACAAGGTCAATAACATCCTCAACAAGGCTGGAATCATGGCCGGGCAATATACCACAGCCACCGCCTTCTTTGTTTAACCCATCGGCCATCACATAACGTACAAAACTCACGTTTATATTTTTTTCGGGGATTTCATGCCCTTTACCATCTTTAAGTTTACTCCATATAAAGCTTAGTTGTTTCAGGTTCCGGGTTGTCCATATCAGGAATTGAGTATGCACTTTTTCTCCTTTCCACGCTTTGGTTTTCCATTGAGCCTGCAGAGGAGATATGGCAGGAGCATTATGTTTATCATAACGTATATCGGCGGTAGCAAAGCTTACATAAACCCCGGGTTTCAGCGCACTCCAGCCTGCCCGTTTTACAGGTTTGGGATCCGGAAGCTCCTGGTAAGTTCCATCAACTTTAACCTGTGCCAAAGCCACTGAACTATATAATACCATTATTAATATAAGTTTCATTCTCATAAAATCGTCGTTTTTCCGGGATCTACATTATCAATAATAAAAACAAAAAACTCTGTGCTATCACCTTGCAAATAACTTCAAACACATATAAATGCCGCATGGCTATGTTAAGCTTCAAGCTTTATTTCCCCAAAAAACTCCGGGTGGTGAAAGTCGGGGTCGTCGCATTCAATATTATGCCACGTTAAAAAGTGTGGCTCAGGTAGTTCATCTCCACATTTATAAAAATTAGCATGGCATTGTTGTCCTTTTAATGATGTAAATGAATGATGATAAAACATATCCAACGGTAACATCAGGGTAAGCTCCCAGCTAATATCGCCATGCCCAATATTTGTTTGCTGTGTTAACCGCACCTGAGACTTTATAAGCCGTATTAGCTTTTCAGGTGATAACTCGCGATTTTCCCTACCCCTTCCGAACCCAAGCGAACAAGTGCCGATACAGTTAAACCCAAAATTGTAATACTCCAGCTCGGTACCAAAACCAATGAAAAATTCCACACAGCTATCCTGGTGAACAGGTTCATTAGGTTTGTAACAGGAAGCTTTTATCGCTTTTTCTTTTACGTAATATTTCAACATAAAACAATCGGTACTGTAAGCTATTGCAAAATGAACATCGGGTTTGTAATTATAATCGGGCCATGGTACAATTCCAACAAGGTGCTTCTCCTGTTCGTCTAACAAAACAGACATGTGTTCAATAGGGCTGCTTTTGTCCACATCTTCTAAAAATGCTACTGTAAGTTCCATTATTTAATTTCGGTTGTTATCTGTATGTACTTTTTTGCTGTGTTATGAATTATCTGATCAAAAACGTCGTAATTTTTCTCAAGCTTACTAAGCAGCTCGAACTGCGCCCTGGCTCGCTGTAAATTATGTTCGGGAGAGTGGATCTTGTAATAAACATCCCCTTCTATATAATCCGTCAGGAAACGCACACCCTGCATATAGGGTATTAATAAAACTCCCATCGAAAGCGATTTAACTTCTGTATCTGACAAAAAGCTACCGGCGTATTCAAAATACCCCGCTGCATAAGCTTTAAATAAGGGGATGTTTAGTTCTATTTTAGTAACATCCTGCTCATCCTCGGGCGCGGTATTGATGATAGTGCGGATGGCATCGCCAAAATCATATGCCACATAGCCTGGCATAACTGTATCCAGGTCAATTACACATTGTTCATGATCATTCATATCAAGCAATATGTTATTGAATTTGGTATCGTTATGAATAATGCGCAGCGGCAATTTCCCTTCCTTTCCCAAATTCATGATAGTAGCCATCTGATCTGCTCTTTCAATTATAAACGACAACTCAGTCAAAACATCCTTAATCCGGTTTTTCGGATCAGCCAATACCGCTTTGTTTAAACGATCAAGCCGCATGGTGATGTTATGAAAGCCTGGTATGGTTTCGTAAAGTAATCCGCTATCAAGATCTGACAACAGTAACTGGAATTTTCCAAATGCTTTTCCGCCTTCATAAGCTTGCTGTTCGGTTAATACCATGTCATAACTCTTGGTATCTTTCAAAAAACAATACATTCTCCAGTAATTACCTGTTTCATCACAAAAAAAACACTGTTTGTCTTTAGTCGAAACTATTGTCAGTACTTCTTTGTCGGGGCTTGAACCCGGAATGCCGGTCAATTTTTCTTTTAAATGATCTGTTACTAATTGTACATTTTTCATCAAAGCCGGAACGTTTTCAAACACATGATGATTGATTCGCTGAAGCAAATACCCTGGCAAACCCGGGTTTGTATTTTTTAAATGAAATGTATCGTTTATGTGCCCGGACCCATACGGAATAATAGCTGCGACATTTCCTTCAATGCAAAAATTAGATACTATTTCAGAGATATTATATGACATTTATTTTTCGTTTATACGTTGCGATCAGGAAAATGTTTACGAACACATTAAATTAAAATAAACACCTTGATACAAATATAATTATATTAGTGTGTTCGCACACATTTTGTTAATTTTTTGTTACTATTTTTTTTGAGGACAATGCGCCGGAAAAACCTTCGGATTATATAAATGAAACAGATTAGTCAGCGAGAACTTATCGGCGAATACCACGCTGAGCTGAGCCGCTCTGGTTGTGTACAAAAATGTTATTAAAAAAGTTTTTTGCGTACAAGGACACTAAGCCGCAAATGGGAAACTTAAAAGCATAGCGCCTTTGTGAGAGATCAAGTAATTTATTGTACCGTTTTTCTTTAACCCATAAAAATTGGGCTTTGGCAGAAAAGGATTTGACCAGGGGTTGAACCGGATAACCGAACAATGGCGGATACAGACCTCTGAATGAAGTATAATTAGCTAAGGAGAGATCAAATATCTAAATAAACGACATCCTCATCATCAACATAATAGTTCACATTTTCTTTTGTAACGATATCAAGCGGAAGATACTTAATAATTGGCACTTCTTTTTTGAACACCAGGCTGTCGGTTAATTGATAGATACCCCAATAACCTTGTCCCTTAGGGTTTTGATTAATCAGGAAACTGATTGTCCCTTTGTTCAGAAAATACAGATTAGGAGGCAATAGATCATATCCTATTATTTTAATATGTTTTATATAGCGCTGTTCCAGGTACTTCGCAATTTCATGAGCTTTAGATGTTGTCACGAAAATACTGCCTAAATCAGGGGTGCTGTCAATAACATCCCCCAGTTGTTTCATAAAAACTGCGGCATTTGACCTGTTTAACTCAACCCTCAGAATTTTGTACTGATGATCCAGGTTATTTTGAGCAAAATAATTGCGAAATCCCTGCTCCTTTTTTAAAAGGTGAGCGGCGTTGCTCGTCTCTTCATCAATGTGCGCAATTAAAACAGAGCAGGAATCGGGTTGTCCATAATGAATAAGCTTACCAGCCAAAAAACCACTCTGATATGAATCCTGGCCGATATAACTTAAGGGCTCACATTCAGCAATTTGTGTATTAAACAACACAAATGGAATTTCAGCAGCCTTCCATTTCTCGAAAAAAGGCAGGGTTTCCCTGTAAAATATAGGCGATAAAATTATGCCGTCCGGCTTATCATTGGTTAATTTACTGGCCTTGCTTATAAATGAATCTACATCATATGGATCAAAGACATATTGTTGTACAATAATGCCATATTGCTTTAAGTCTTTCTCTGCCTTTTCAATACCGGCCTTAGGCGCATACCAATAGGAATCAATTTCATGATCAGGTATCAAGGCCGCTATTTGATATATTTTATTTGATCCCAAAGCCCTTGCCATAAGATTGGGCTCGTAATCCATCTCTTCAATAATTTTGAGCACTTTCTCTTCTACCTTTTTTGACACCCGCCCGCGTTTATGCAGTACTCTGTCAACCGTACCTGTCGAAACCTTCGCTTTTTCGGCAATGTCTTTAATGCGAACAATTTTATTCTTCATAATAAACTTTAGCGTAGAAAAGATAGCAAAAGTAATTTAATATAACCCATCTCATCAATATCGACTATCATTTGATAGAAATTACTTTTAAAACGATTCCGCTATACTGAACTTATTTCTGCGTTTCACATGTCAAGCGCATTTCATACCCGCATCTTTATTATTTTTTAAGATATGGCACCAATGTTACCGCCAGCTTTTGATAACCAACCTCATTGGGGTGCAAGCCATCCCCGAAAAGTGATTCATCGATCTTCCCTTTATGGTTAAGCAATAATTTGCCCGGATCAATAAAACGGACTTGGGTTTGAGCTGCCAGTTTAGCAATAGCTTTATTAAGCACCTTTATCCGGCTTTCCATTGCCCTCCTGGGCAGCAAACCCGATAAAAGAACCTCCGCTGTGGGCTGACGTTCCTTCACAGCCAGCACAAGCATTTTCAACCCTTCTGATATTTCCTGGTCACTGCAGGCAGACAAGTTATTAGTGCCTATCATAATCATCACTTTGTCCGCCTTAAACCCATCTATTTCTTCATGGTATACGCGCCATAGCACGTTCTCTACCTGGTCCCAGCCAAAACCAAAATTTTTCACACCCAGAGGTTCCATATATTTATCCCACGAATCAGCTCCTCTTGCTAAAGGCGCCTTAGGCTCACCACCCCAGTAATTCAGGATCGAATTACCAAGAAATACAATCTTTGGCGAACTGGTTTTGATAAGCGTTAATATTTCATTATGCCTGTTTCGCCAGTCATAATACCCATCCCTGCTTTGTACTGCGGGCCGCGTGGCTGAATAGCGGCCAATTGGTTCATTAATTATAACACGGATTGCTTGCTCATATGCTGCGGCATACTGCTCCATTCCGATATCATTAGGATGTAAGCCATCAACTGTTGAGTTGATACCAAACCCGATTTCTTTGCCAGTCAATAAATAAATACCCTTTGTTCCGGCTGCAATCAACTTTGAATAAGCCAGGTCAAGCACTTTATTAACATGACCATAACCGGCATTTCTACCCGTATCCAATAGTCCGCCCGCGTTCCCCCCGCTGTGTTCAACAAGCAATATCGGCACCAATGGGTGCTTCTGCTTTAAAGTTTGTATCGCTGCAGATAAACGTGCTTCGATTTCCTGGTCAGAAAAACTTATCATATTAGGCATACAATCAAGCACATATACTTTCGCATCCACCTCTGCCATCAGATCAATAACTGATTTCTCAAGCAATCCGGAGCCGGAAAAACCAAGATTAATCAACGGGCGATCCAGCGCGCGCTGCAAAATGGAGGTCCATGCTAAACCTGGCCTTGAAGCACAGGCCCCCTGCGCAATGGATGTTCCGTATACAAGCACCGGCTTTTCTTTGGATAAAGGCATAAAATTAAATGCACTACCAGGTGGAATGCCTATTTCAAGCCATGATAACGAATTATACAAAGGCAGAAAAAGCCTGTATTCATAACTTCTCCCCGCAAAATCGGCACTTACCTTAATATTTGAAAACCGGTAAGTAATAGTATCCTTAAACGAGAAACTGCCCGGAGCAAGGCACCATTGGCCATTAGCATCCAATACATAAAGGTCCAATCCGCTTACACCAGTGGCCGGCATATGTGACATGGCAAACTCGCCATTAACCTTATACCGGATAACCAGGTTTTGAGCATCTGTTTTAAACTTAATGTACAACCCAGCACTGCTATGCGAGATGTTCCACACATTAGGATTAAGGCCCTTTTGAGCACGCGCCGGAAACCTGTCATAACTGCCCGCCGCTTCTTTTGACCAGGCCTGCCCTTCTATAACCGGAAAATCAGCCTTAACCGGGTCATACCATTTATATGGAGCTAAATTTTGCGAAAAAGATGTTTTATTGAAAAAGCAAAGGATTAGCAATACTACTACGAATACGCGTTTCATTTTTATTTTTTTAAAAGCCATGTTGCCATGCACATCATCATGCAGGCTAATGCGTCTGCGCACACACTCATAACATCAATTTATAATTCAAATCAGAAGACAAACAAATGGATTAAACCGTCATTTTACAGGTACAGCGTTTAAAACCATCACTTCAAACGGCTCAAGCTTAACAGCATGCACGGTTCCCTTAAACACATACGACTTCGTTTCTTTACTGCTAACTTTAACATTATAAAAGATATAATTTGGATTATTATTTGATGGCAATTCAAATACTTCCCGGGTATTAACCAGGTACGTTTTAGCTGTATTTGAGGGATTTCTTAAGGTAAGAACAGCCTTTTTCGACG
This sequence comes from Mucilaginibacter sp. NFR10, assembly GCF_900100445.1. Taxonomy (NCBI): domain Bacteria; kingdom Pseudomonadati; phylum Bacteroidota; class Sphingobacteriia; order Sphingobacteriales; family Sphingobacteriaceae; genus Mucilaginibacter; species Mucilaginibacter sp. NFR10. The sequence goes on from NZ_FMTV01000007.1 coordinate 101,245, forward strand.
ACCAGGCTGCAAAACCGTAAACATCCCCTTTAGATGGGTCGCCGCCTACCCAATGTACATCCGGCATAATATCTGCATTTTCGCGCGACCATTTTATGGCAGCGGCAAGGCAATTCCAGTTGGCCTCGTTTAACTTATGAGGATTGATATACAACTCCTGCAAACTGGTTCCAGATCCAAAAAACGACCATATCTCGTCAGAAATATCTTTATCATCCATGTCAAACTTAGCAGGCGCACCATTATCCGCGATACAAATCCCGTGATACATCAGGGAGCTTAAAGGGTAAAGGGGAGCGCGCATTACAATATTCTTATAGGCCTGACCATCCCGGTAATTGAGCCATTGCTGACGGCCATTGCCCTGCCCTTCTGTATTTGTATCCCAGCCATTCCGCCAAATTACATCACCATATTTAAGCCAGAAAGGCGACGGCCAGGTACCTATGGTGAGGCTAAAATATAAATCCTGTTTTACCTTACGCAAGCCCGTTACTAAATTCAGCAAAGACTCCATATCTGTTTGATATTCAACAGTGGCGCCTGTAGACTGATCTCCTGCCCCTACACCATCAAATTTAAACATAGAGATACCATCACTGGTCACGAACTTAGCGGCAGTACTTTTAAACCTGGACGAATAAACCGGTCCGGAAAGAGAAAACCCATGCAAATTAGTTTCAAAAGGAGGGTTTTGGCTTCGGCCATATTGTAGCCGCTGTTCCTTTGCCTGCTCGTAACCACCCCAGGGCGACATCCACACGCCCAATGAAGCCCCGTATTTATCAGCCAGCGTTTTAATGTTATCAAAACCTGCAGGAAAATTCTTTTTGCTGATCTGCCACAATGTTTGGTTGTCATCCCAGCCATCGTCAAACAAAAATGCGTTTAAGCTAATATGACGTTTTGCGGTAAGACTGTCGCCAAATGCCTGAATACGATCAAGACAACCAACTTCAGTTAACTTACGATCGGCCCAGGAAAGGTCATACCACGAATTATAATGAAGCATCTGGCGGTATGGCACCGCTCTTTCCCGTTCCAGGTAATAAAGAAAGCCCCTCCGTAACTGCCCTTTAGGGGCAATGCCCCATACAGTAGATGCTTCGAAGTCAAGAGTTGGCTCCTGCCGTTCAATATAGCTGCTGATCCGGCCATACTGATTATTATATTTACTTATCGGGCTTTCACAGGCAAAAAAGAAATCATCCGATACCATTGGCGATCCGTCCACAACCCCCAACGGCTTAATGCCCGTTTCTGCCGGAAAATTGATCAGATTCAATTTCCTGATCTTTAAAGAGTCTTTCAAAGCAAAAACGCCGAAAACTTGTCTGATATAATTGGAATTATCTTTCAAAATAGCCTCCCACTTTACACGAATGCCATATTTCACATTCAAAAATTCGGCTAAAATTTTCACACCATCTTCCTTTTCAGAAAATTTAACTGCCTCAGGATCTCCTTTGATCTGAACAATTTTCGGAGTGGTACTTAATTGAAAATCAGCAAAATTTATTACAGTACCATCCTTAAACTCTAATCCAAATAAAGGAGAGCCTTTTAAATTAATTTGTTTCTTATTCTGAACGGCAGATTCGTTTATGGCAATTATCGATTTACCAGCAAGCCACTTTACAGATAAACAATTATTTTTTAAAACCAGTGCCCCCTTAGTCGAAAACACCAATGCCTTGCCCGGTTTTACACCCGAAAGAAAAACATCCTGAGCTTTAGTAACGCTTGTTAGGCCGATACAAATTAAAAACAACAGTCTTTTTAGCATAGTTGATAAATTACGAGAAAAATAAAATAATAATTTGTGTGTGTGCGCACACAAATATAAAACATAATGAATACCCTAAAAATTGGAAGGAGCCTGTTTGACACTCCATATGGGCAAAAATGATGAGATCATATGTATCGTGCGAGAATACAGTGCAAAACAATCGGTTGCGCCTTTTTTCAGCCACAGGCGCAGCATCAGGCTAATTTCGAGAGGAGAACGGTATATGCCGCAAATAAAAGACATACTTCATTACAGATAGCGCCATAAGTTATGCCTGTCACTTCCAGGTGGTAGTGATATTAGCTGCTAAATCAAATTCCCCATGTAAAAACTACCTATGGGCATAAAAAAAGCCCATTTACTTATGTAAATGAGCCTTATAAAAGCGGGTAAGCAATGGGGCTCGAACCCACGACCCCCAGAACCACAATCTGGTGCTCTAACCAACTGAGCTATGCCTACCGTTTTGTTTTTCGAGTGTGCAAAAATAGAAATCTCCTGGTTAATTGCAAACTCTTTTTTAAAATTACATTAAGCTTACCCGTTTAATTTAGAATGATTATGCATAATAAGTATTTTTGTAAAATGGCTGAGCAATTGATAGAACTAAATGTGACCGGCATGCATTGTAATAATTGCGCGATGTCTGTCCATAAATTCCTCGAAAAAAAGGGCTTACACAATATCCTGGTTGATTTCGCAAGCGAAGAAGTAAAATTTTCAACCAGCGATGAAACCCGACTGCCTGAAATAAAAAAAGGGATAGAAAGTTTAGGTTTTAAAGTTGTCGAGGATCTCAGCACCCATTCGGTACCGTTTTACGAACGGGTAGAAAACAAATTTATCTTCTGCGCCATCTTTACCGCACCACTTTTGCTGCACATGATATTACCCTGGCACTTTCTGCATCAGCCCATAATTCAATTGTTGTTATGCCTGCCGGTTTTTATTGTTGGGTGTTTGCATTTTGGTAAAAGCGCCATCAGCTCACTTAAAGGCGGCGTTCCTAATATGGATGTGCTCATTTTTGTGGGCTCAACATCGGCATTTATATATAGCCTTATCGGCACAATACAAAACCTCGGCCCTCAATACCAGTTTTACGAAACTTGCGCCACCATTATTACCCTGGTGTTGTTAGGTAATGTGTTCGAAAAACGTTCGGTGAGTCAAACTACCTCGGCTGTAAAAGACCTCATCAAATTTCAGGAAGTGAATGCCAATCGCATCATAAATGGAAGCGTTGAAATAATCAATGCCAAAGAGGTGCGCCCTGGTGATACATTACTGGTTAATGAAGGCGATAAAATACCTGTTGACGGCGAGATCCTTTCAGGCCAGGGTTCGGTTAACGAGGCCATGCTCACAGGCGAAAGTATCCCGGTTGAAAAACAAAAATACGATAAGGTTATTGGCGGTACTATATTGCTTAATGGCAATTTCCATATGCTGGCAACCCGTGTTGGGTCAAATACCATCCTCGCCCAAATTATCGACCTGATGAAAAAGGCCCAGGCGGCTAAACCACCTGTTCAAAAACTCGGTGATAATGTTGCGGCTGTATTTGTCCCTGCGGTAATACTGATAGCATTGATCACCTTTATGCTTACTTACTTTGTTGGCGGTTCGGGTTTACAGCATGCTATCATGAATGCTATTGCAGTATTGGTAATATCCTGCCCATGCGCTATGGGCTTAGCCACACCCACCGCTGTTATGGTTGGCTTGGGCCGGGCAGCTAAGAACGGCATCCTGGTAAAAGGCGGAGATACGATTGAAGCCGTCACTAATACCAGATATGTAGTTTTTGATAAAACAGGCACACTTACAACCGGCAAGTTTACCGTTAATGAGATCAGGATTGAGAATGGTGCGGATATAGAACACATCAGGGGCATGATCATTGCTATTGAGGAACGATCTAATCATCCTATAGCCAAATCGCTTGTAAACGTTTTAAAAGGATTACCTCAGCAAAAGCTCATTTTAAAATCGGTTAAAGAAGAAAAAGGCCTGGGTATGCGTGCCGAAGATATCCACGGCAATAATTACTTTTTGGGTACAGCGAAAACCAACCATCAGGCCAATTTCAACATTGTGCTATATAAAAACCAGGTACCGATGGCGCAAATTGCTGTCGATGACCAGATAAAACCAGAAGCCTCCACGCTTATAACTCAACTTAAACAAATGGGTATTATCCCGGTACTGTTGAGCGGTGATAAAAAAGACCGTTGCCTTAGCGTAGCTCATCAATTAGGTATCACAGAGGTTCATGGCGAAAAACTTCCCGAAGAAAAACTGAAGGTGATTGACATTTATAAACAAAAAGGTAAAACCATTATGATAGGTGACGGCATTAACGATGCTCCTGCCCTAACCCATGCCGATGTTGGCATATCTATGAATGACGCCAGTCAGGTGGCAATTCAGTCGGCCAGTGTGGTACTATTAAATACCGACCTACAGTCGGTGATTAAGTTTTTGCAGATCAGCAGGCATACGCTGCTTACCATAAAACAAAACCTTTTCTGGGCTTTTGCCTATAATATCATAGCTATCCCAGTGGCGGCAATGGGTTTCCTTAATCCTATGGTTGGAGCACTGACTATGGCTTTTTCAGATGTTGTAGTTATAGGTAATTCATTGAGGTTGAAGATTAAAAGAGTCGATAGACCATAGTCTATAGCCCATAGTTTTTATTTGCTTTAGATCAATGCAACGTATGATTTAAAGTTTCTTACTTTTGCCATGGACTATCAACTATCGTCCATGGACTTAAATATGATAGAGATTTTTACAGACGGGGCTTCAAGCGGAAATCCGGGGCCGGGTGGTTATGGTGTGATATTGCGTTCTGGACAACATTACAAAGAGCTTTCGGAAGGGTTTCGCAAAACCACCAATAACCGAATGGAGCTACTTGCGGTGATCAAAGGCCTGGAAGCGCTGAAAGCGCCCAATCAAAATGTAATGATCTTTTCCGATTCTAAATACGTTATTGATGCCATTGAAAAGCGCTGGGTTAATGGCTGGGTTGCCAAAGGCTTCGCAGGCAAAAAAAACAAAGACCTGTGGATGCGCTATTTAGAGATTAGCAAACTGCACAAAATTAAATTTACCTGGGTACGCGGTCATAATGGGCACCCTGAAAATGAACGCTGCGATCAACTGGCTGTAGCGGCAGGTAAACGTCCTCCCCTGCTTATTGATTCGGTTTTTGAGGCGGAGAATGCAAGGGCGGGGATGGTGTAACTAATCACCTATTCACAATTTACCATTTCGACGAACCTGACATGGAAAGCGCGTGAGCGGTGAGGAGATATCTTATACCTCATGCTTTAAGCCATGCATCGTTGCTTTACAAAGCGTAGAAGATTTCTCTTTCGCCCCAATGCTCAAATCCATTCGGCTCATTCAAATAACAAAGCTTTCTGCTTCCTACCCTGCCAACTCAATCACCTGTAAGTCCTGGATCTTATCGCCATCAATGTTAAACCTTAACAAGGTGCGCACCTTATGCCAGCCCTGCTTACCTGCCGCACCGGGGTTCATGTGCAGGCAATTGATCTTCTTATCAAACATCACTTTTAAAATATGTGAATGCCCGGTGATAAACAGCCTGGGTGGATTACTGTAAATTTCAGCTTTGATGTTTTGACTATACCTGCCGGGATAGCCTCCGATGTGGGTCATCCATACATCCACATCTTCGCATTTAAAGCGTATATGTTCGGGGTAAACAATTCGTACATCTTTATCGTCAATATTGCCGTATACACCTTTTAAGGGTTTAAAGGCGGCGAGCCTGTCGGCCAGCTCAATGGTGCCGAAATCTCCGGCATGCCAGATCTCGTCGCAATTCTCAAAATGTTTAAAAACGGCATCGTCGAGGTAACTGTGAGTATCAGAAATTAGGCCTATGCGGGTCATGGGATAAAGATACGTAGTAAGAGGTAAGAATTAAGATGCAAGAATCAAGATAGGGGTTAAAATATCGTCAGGAAATCTTTTAACATTTCACGGTATGCTTCTGTGTATACTTTTGGTTCGCTGTAGATCACAAATTTATCGGCTATCGTCTGCGTGTCGTTTTTTCCAAAAGCAAGAATTTCCCGGTGTGCGGCATCATTCTTAAAGGAGTGTATACCGATCGTTTCTTGCAGATAAAGTCCGTTTTGCGAGGCGAGGTCTTTCACCAATACCGAAGTATCTGTGGGCAGTATCAGCCAACAAGTACCCTGCTCTGTGAGCCGGTTTGCCACCGATATGATCAATCTTTCAAAAAAGCCTTCATCAGCATGCTTGGCCAGATTGGTCTTTGCTCCCGGTGATTGCAGGGAGTTAATATAAAACGGCGGATTTGATACAATGAGGTCATATCTCTTTCCAGGATAATCTTCAAAAAACTGTTCAAATCCATTTGCATAAAGTGTTAATCTGTTTTTAAATGGCGAATTGCTGAAATTGTTTTTCGCTGTTATAGCCGCCTGCACATCAATTTCAACTGCGTCTATTTTGGCCCCGGTAAAACGCTGGGCAAGCATCAGGGCGATTACGCCAGTTCCGGTGCCAATATCAAGTATGCTTAGCGGATTTCCTTCGCCGGCAATGGCGCCCAGCAATACACCATCGGTATTGATCTTCATAGCACAGCCGGTTTGGTCAACGCTGAATTGTTTGAAACGGAACATGAGGGCGAAGTTAGAGTTTAAGGGGAAAAACAAGATATTTCTGCTAAATAACTTACATCGTCGCCCTCTTGGCCGGGCGAGGGCCAGTTACTTTACCTTAGATGCAAAGTAACCAAACATCAAGGCAAAAAAATGCTTCAACCCACAGGCCATACTCCCTGGCCCGCTTTTTTGCCGGGCCTTTACCCGCTTTCGTTTTGGGATTTATAACATTATTTTATTTGCCCAAAGATCCATCCTTTCATGAAGTCGTAATTTCTTTTCTTGTTTCTTGGCTCTCACTGTCCTGAATCTCTTCCCCTCCTCGTCAGCAGGTAAGCTTCGGGAGAAAGCGGGCAGAACAATGGTGGCCTTGTGCGGCTGCAGGGGCATAGCAAGTTTTTGCAGAAGCATTGGGCACATGCGAAGCGGGGTAAAATAATTGCAGCCCGTGGTTATGCCCGGTTTGCAGGGCAAATGCCAAGCAAAGGCAAATGGGCGGGCCAGTGCGGCAAAGAAGCCTCCCTGCTGACTTGACTTTTTGGTTACTTTTGTGTCAAGACAAAAGTAACAGCCATCCCGCGGCAATTGAGCGGGCCGATGATTGTTAATAACAACAAAAGTTATTTAAAACGAAGCAGACTTGTCCTGTGGGATGCCGAAATAAATTCGGCACGACTACCTAAATTAGATCTCATACAACTCCAGCGGCAAACCATCCGGATCGGCAAAAAATGTAAAGCGTTTGCCTGTAGTTTCGTCTACACGAAAAGGTTCAATATCCACACCAAAAGATGAGATATGCGCTACCGCCTCATCCAGATCATCAACCTCAAAAGCTAAATGCCGCAGACCTGCCGCTTCGGGGCGCGACGGGCGCGCGGGAGGATCAGGAAAAGAAAAAAGCTCGATCTGGTAGAAGTTTCCCACTTCCAGATCAAGCTTATATGATTGTCGTTGTTCGCGGTAAACTTCGCGGACTATTTTTAAGCCAAGTACTTCTGTATAAAACCGTTTGGATTTTGCATAATCCGAACAGATGATAGCTATATGATGTACCCGGTTAAGTTTTAACATTATTCGCCTAAAATACCGTGAAGGATGTTAGCATGAACCATTTTCAGGTCGGTAACATGACCGAAGGCTTCTTCATCAACAGTTAAACCACCGTTGGTTACAGTACCCAATAAGGTAAATTCAACCTCGCTGGTAGCCATTACCTCAACAAAGCGCTCCTCCTCTTCGGGTGCAACGCTTACCACTACCCTGCCTTGTGCCTCGCCAAACAGAAAGGCATCTTTACGGATGCTGTCATCAGTAGCTATATCAAAACCAAGTCCGTTAGGCATGGCCGACTCTAACAGCGCAATATATAAACCACCGTCAGCAACGTCATGAGCCGATTCAACCACTTTGTGTTTGATCAGTTCCTTAACAGTTTGCTGCATATCGTACTCTTTATCGATATCGAAATGTGGCGCAGGTGCTTTAGTTATTTTATGCCATGAAGCAAGGTATTGTGACGAAGCGATGTCATTAACCGATTCACCGATCAGATAGATCAGGTCTCCGGGCTGCTTGAAGTCGGCGGTCATGATGTTTTCAACGTTGTCCATCACACCTAACATACCAATAGTTGGCGTTGGGAATACCGAACCACCATCCGCAGACTGGTTGTAGAAACTTACGTTACCACCGGTAACAGGGGTTTCAAACTTGCGGCAGGCATCGCCCATACCTTTAATAGCGCTTACAAACTGCCAGTAAACTTCAGGAATGTAAGGGTTACCAAAGTTTAAGCAGTTGGTAATAGCCACAGGCTCGCCGCCGGCACAGGTAATGTTACGTGCTGCTTCGGCAACGGCAATGGCAGTACCTTTATATGGATCGGCGTATACGTAGCGTGAGTTACAGTCGGTGGTTAATACGATAGCTTTGTCGGTATCTTTAACGGCAACAACGGCGGCGTCGCATGAGCGGTTGGCAGTCATGGTTTGTACACCTACCATGCTATCGTACTGGTCGGTTACCCAACGTTTTGAAGCAATATTAGGATGACCAACCAAATGCTCGGCAACCTCAACCAGGTTTGCAGGCTCAGCAACGTCGTCTATATTGAATTTCTGGTTTTCGGCAAAGTAAGCAGGCTCGCGGTATTCGCGCTGGTAAACCGGGGCACCGCCGCCTAATACAAGGTCATCGGCAGGAACATCGGCAACTTTTTCGCCGTGCATAAAGTACTCTAAACGTTTGGTATCAGTAACTTCACCAATAATGGCGCAGTTTAAATCCCATTTATCAAAAATAGCTTCAACTTCTTTTTCGCGGCCTTTGTGAACTACGATCAGCATGCGCTCCTGTGATTCAGAAAGCAGGATCTCGTAAGGTTTCATGTTGTCCTGGCGGGTTGGCACTTTATCCAGGTCTATACGCATACCGTGCTCGCCTTTGGCGCTCATTTCAGAGTTTGAGCAGATGATACCGGCAGCGCCCATATCCTGCATACCAACAACGGCACCGGTTTTAATAACCTCAAGGGTAGCTTCCAGTAACAATTTCTCCTGGAAAGGGTCGCCTACCTGTACGGCAGGAAGGTCGTTCACCGAATCTTCGGTAATATCTTTAGAAGCAAAGGCGGCACCGTGGATCCCGTCTTTACCTGTAGCCGAACCAACTATATAAACCGGGTTGCCCACACCATACGATGTAGCAGAAACGGTTTCGCCAGCCTTAACAATACCGGCCGACATAGCATTAACCAGCGGGTTAACATTATAGCAATCGTCAAAAAACAATTCGCCGCCAACGGTTGGGATCCCGAAAGCATTACCATAGTGGCTTATACCTTTAACCACACCTTTAACTAACCATTTGGTTTTGTCGAGGCTTAGATCGCCAAAGCGCAGGGAGTTGAGCTGCGCGATCGGCCTTGCGCCCATGGTGAAAATATCGCGGTTAATACCGCCCACGCCTGTTGCAGCACCTTGATAAGGCTCAAGGGCCGAAGGGTGATTGTGCGATTCGATTTTGAAGGCGCAGCCTATGCCATCGCCAAGGTCAACCAGACCGGCATTTTCTTCACCTGCCTTAGCCAGCATCCGCGGACTATCCTTTGGCAAAGTTTTAAGCCATGTAATTGAATTTTTATATGAGCAATGCTCGCTCCACATAACCGAGAAAATAGAAAGCTCGGTAAAGTTGGGCACACGCCCTAATATTTCATTTATACGTGCAAATTCTTCGGGTAAAAGGCCCAGATCTTTAGCGGTTTCAACGGTGGTTAATTCCTGGTGCTCCAATGTAATATTGTTTTATTTGAAAGGATGCGCAAAAGTATGAAAAAAGGCGGAAAGGTGAAAGGGAGTTTAGGTTTAGGTGAAAGGTAAAAGCTGAAAGGCTAAAGGTACGAGCAGATGATTGCATAAGTTAAGGTATTCAATTGTAACAAAGCGGCTGTCCCAATTTTTGATTCCCGAAAAAAAAATAAAAAAATCTCCGGCGTCTTTTTTTAAAAATGAGCATGTTCCAAATTTTGAGTGTGAAAACGCGGGACGCCTTTTTATTGAAACACACTGATAATCAAGCAGCTATCATTTTACCTGAAACACCACTAAACAACTCATAATCAGCGAATAAAACTTTAACGAATAAAAAAAAGGATCAAACCATCGATTTTTCATCTTCCATTTATTTCACTCATTTTTTATGATTTTTTGGAGATTTTCTGCAATCTGCGCTTGAGGCTTGATGGGGTACTGGCAACATATTGCCACCATTAGTGATTTTGAAATTGTTAAATAAAGTATTTATTTTTCCACCAATTCTTCATGCGGTCATCAAAGTTGTCAGTTAGCAAAACTACTTTGCAATTAATCTATATCTTCCAACTTTACAAGCTCATTCTTTAAAGCGAACAAGATTAAGCCTGGTCTGTTCTTAACGTTAAACCGCGTGAAAATCGAAGCACGGTACCCATCCACCGTCTTAGGACTAAGGAACATTTTATCAGCTATTTGTTCATAAGTCAAATCAGAGCAAGCAAGCTTAATAAATTTACGTTCGTGTTCAGCGAGACTCAGCCAAATCGAATTTCCGTCCATTGCAACATTTTGCAGGACAACCGATGCCTGCTGCTGGTATGAACCAATGAGTTTTCCTGTCAGAAAATCTGTATAATAATATCCTTTGTTTTTAATGGCACGCAAGGCCTGGTGAATATCATCTACTTCAATATCCTTTGATAAATAGCCCCTGACGCCAAGTGTAATCATACGAACGATCGCTTCTTCAGTTGTAACCATAGATATAACAAGCACTGCTATTTCCGGGTGATTAGTGCGTAGCCATGACATGGCCTCATAGCCATCCATATCCGGCATATCCATGTCGAGGATAAGGATATCCGGGAGCGCTTTTTTATCTAATTTCCTGATCATATCCTTACCACTTTCAGCCTCTAATACGACAAGATAGTTCTCTTTATCAGCAAGGCTGATCAACGTAATAATACCTTTTCGAAAAAGATTATGATCATCAATTATTCCGATTTTTACCGGAGGTGTTCGATACGCCATATCCAATTAGTTTGTTAATGGTAATGTAAGTTCTACTATCGTACCATTGCCAGGGCTTGTGGTGATTTTTAACGATCCTTTTATAATCCTTGCACGCTCCGCAATATTTAGTAATCCCGTGCTCTCCCGTTCAATACTGCGCGACTTAGCCAGATCCAGATCAAACCCTATTCCGTCATCGGCTATTCTCAAATAAAGGTTTTCCTGTTCGTAGTCAAGGTTTACAAAGATAGAATTGGCTTTTGCATGTTTGATAATATTATTAAGAATTTCCTGACATAAACGAAAAAGAACAATTTCTTTTCCAGCCGGAAGTGTTACGGGCATGCCAGTTTGTTGATATTGCACTTCATAACGCTTTGTATTTACCAATCTCTGAAGTTCATTTTCCAGAGCCTTGTAAAAACCCGATTTCATGATGAAGTTAGTATTTAGTGATATACTTAACGCTTTCACTTCTCCCATCAGTTGCTTGGTCAACGATTTTGTTTCACTAACCTGTTCATGAACTTCACCTGAACATTGAGGTAAAATTACAGCCAGATTGATATTGATTAAGGAAATCAAATGGCTGAAATTAGCGTGTAATTCTTTCGCCATGTGATCGAGAGTCCGTTCCTGTATTTCCAGCTTTGATTGTAAGATTAGTTGGTTAAATGATTCTTTCAATGCTGCGACTTCTTGTACATGAAGAAATCTTTTTTTTTGCTGCCTAAAGAAAAAAATGGTTAACAGCAGTACAAAAAGTAAAATAAGCATGGTTGAAATAATAATTGTCAGGACGGTTTCCTGGGTGACGGTGTTTTGCATAAGAAGGCAATTAAGTAACAGATATACATAAGTATATTAAGTATAAGCAGAATATTAAATAATGCTACAGCCAGTGGAAGGTTATTACGGCTCAAATAGTTGATCGAGATAAAATAAGGTAAGCTAACTGTATTAAAAACAAAAGCACCTAGTGAGATCCAAAACAACGATTGCCTTTGTACAGGTAAAGGATTCTGGCGGTTTAATTCATGTATAAAATACGTAATACTATAACCGATGACCAATGCGTTTCCTACAATAATCGTATATGTATTGAGTTCCTTAATCGATTGAAAAAACGTAATGTTCAAGATGCAGAAAATCAGATAGCCTACCATAATCGTCTTTTTCATTTTCCTTAATGCTGGCTCGTCAATCATAAGGGAAAAGAACAGAAAATAGAACAGGTACTGGGGTGGTAGATAAATATTATATATCCAAAGATTTGCGTTTGGAAAATCCCAGTACCTGTTGTGATGTAAAAAAAACTTCCAACTGATCGCAAACAACTCATTTGTAAGGGTTGCCATCAGAAACAGCGAAAAATACCGATAAGGTTTTGCCCATTGATTTTTAAAAGAACGTAAGCTAACTACTGTACTGGCTGTTAACGGTATAAGATATAAATAATAGACAAAGTTTGGCATCACTTAATGTACACATTATCTGGAAGTTTTTCACACCTTTTAACAAATGGGAGGACACGGAGAGCCAACATTGAAATCGCGGGTTTGGTCCGGATCCAGGGAGCGTGCCTGAAAGTCCGGTGCATTTTCAATAGTAATGTCTACCTGGCGTCCTTGTTCGTCTACCTGGGTCATGACCATTAACAGGCATAACTGGCCGCTGTAATTTTCATTTTCTCCGTACATACCTAAGTGGATCCTCAAGCCGTCGGCGTTGGCCTTTTCCATTTCCGCTAATAATTGCGTAATGTGGTCACGGGTATACCAAACCGATTTGGTGTCCGGTTTGCTAATGGCCCCGCTTAGCAGCGGGTGTTTCGACTCTTGGTACCTGTTGATTCGCTCCTGAGTCACTGTCTGGCCTACAAAAAAGAAGGGCAGCGGTTGCGCGTTGTCTTGCTTTAACATAAATCTAAAAATTGAATAAAATGAGCTGCAAGTATAGTTCAGTAATGCAGGGGTAATCAACATCTTAGGTCAGGGAACTGGTATTAATGGCCTTTTATTGGCAAAAATCAGGGTTTATCAGGAAAAACCCTTGCAGTTTATAGGATAATTCCCTTTTGGACCCAACATGAAATCTTTCCATCTCAGGTTTCAAATCCACAAAAGTCAGCGAAAACGATGCTACTCACCCACTAAACATCCGTTTTAGGATTTCTCCTGTCTGATTCAGGTTTTTTCCCAAAAGGTAACGATATAGTTTTGAGACTCAAACAAACCCATTTATGGCATTATATACAAGTGATTATTTAAAGCGTACCGCGCAGAATAAATCCTTTAGTGAAAGGGTAGAACTTTCAGCGCAAAAAGACAGACAACATGGAAGCTTCGATGTCTTCCTTTGCCACAGTTATCTTGACAAAGATGAAGTCGAAGGCCTATACATTGTTCTTACGCGGCTGGGCTTGAAGGTATACGTTGATTGGATAATTGATCCGCATCTTGACCGTAACAATGTTACCAAAGAAACAGCTGAACTAGTCCGTCAACGCCTTCATTCTTCAAAAACATTATTGCTTGCGCTTTCCGCCAACGCTAACCTTTCGAAATGGGTACCCTGGGAGTTAGGTTACGTAGATGGCCACACCCAACAATGTGGTTTAATTCCGGTTTCAAAAGACAATGCCAATAGGGCGTCTTTTACAAGAACAGAGTATCTCCTACTATATCCGTATATCGAAAAACCAAACGATTTCAATCTTTTTAACGACAAATTATGGACAGTAGAAAGCGCCAATAGCTATATCGATTTCAAAGACTGGCTTAGAGGTAATAAACCAAAGTACGCTTCAACAAGATTTTTCTAATTCAATAAACTAAAAAAATGGCAGACAAAAAAATCATTTTTATCGCGTTCGCAATTGAGGACGAACGTCAACGCGATTTTCTTAAAGGGCAATCAACACTTGGTCATAGCCCTTTCGAGTACATCGATCTTTCCGTTAAGGAAGCTTATGTAAGCGATTGGAAAGAGAAGGTCCGGACGAGGATCAAAAGGTCACACGGTGTTATAGTATTGATCAGTAAGAACTCGAAAGATTCATCTGGTCAGAAATGGGAAATACAGTGTGCGAAGGAGGAAAAAAAACAAATCCTGGCAATTTGGGCCTATACAAACGATAGGACCGCAATTTCGGACTTATCCACCAAGGAATGGACATGGGAAACGATAGGGAATTTTATTGATAATCTTTAATATCATGGGGATGAAATTAGCATTAATCGTCGGTATTAACTACTATGAACATGGCAGCGGGCTTACTGGTTGTGTAAATGATGCGTACAGCGTTGAAAGCATGTTAAAACGAAATGACGGAGGATCCATAAATTTTGAATGTAATCTTTTAACCGCCTCCGGAAAACCCGATAGCATTTCACGCGCAAAACTCAAGGACTCCATCGCGCAGTTGTTCAACACGCCCAGTTTAGAAACGGCCCTGTTCTACTTTGCAGGTCATGGGCACATAGAATCGATAGGAGGGTACATCCTCGCCTCTGATGCCAGGCGAGGGGATGAAGGCGTTTCCCTAGGTGAAATCATGACCATGGCAAATGAGTCAACAGCGATAAACAAAATTATTATATTAGACAGCTGTCATTCCGGCATAGCCGGGGCAACTCCTGGTAAAGACAAATTATCTGTTGTGGCAGATGGGATGACTATTCTCACTGCTTCACGGGCAGATCAGGCTGCCGGGGAAAAGAATGGCAGCGGGGTTTTTACCTCTTTGATGGTGGACGCGCTCAGCGGAGGTGCCGCAGATTTGGTTGGACACATTACCCCGGGTAGTATTTATGCACACATTGATAAGTCTTTGGGAGGTTGGGAACAGAGACCAATTTTTAAGACAAATATTCAAAAATTTGTTTCGCTTCGCGAGGTGACCCCTCCAATCTCCCGGGATGATTTGCTTTCCTTAACAGATTATTTTCCTAAGGCTACATCTGAATTTCATCTGGATCCTACTTTTGAACCCGAAAAAAGGGGGAGGAAGAAAGGTGCTCCTGCACCGATCGAAGAACATACTAAAATATTCGCAAGGTTGCAAAAGTTCAATAGGTTAAACCTTTTGGTACCCGTTGGTGCACCACATATGTGGCATGCGGCCATGGAAAGCAAAAAATGCAAGCTTACTACGCTTGGTCAACACTATTGGCAGCTTATCGCCCGAGGTAGACTATAAAGATTATTCACTTTATTTAAAATTAAAAAAATGAACACTTATATAATAGGATATGATCTGGATAAGCCAGGGCAGGATTATACACATCTTAACGAAGCAATAAAGGAAATTGGTACTTGGTGGCATTGCCTGGATTCCACTTGGTTGGTTAGATCGACACTTTCCGCAACAACGATCAGGGATCGGTTGATGAAAATAATGGACAATAATGATGAACTTCTAGTAGCAAAATTATCAAACGAAGCTGCTTGGTTTGGTTTTAACAAGAACTGTACTGATTGGCTTCATCAAAATATCAAGTAAATAATGGATGTTATTATTGTCTTTGCTCTGAACTTCTCAATTAGCTTCCTGTTAGAAATATTTTGTTTAATCAGGAGTCAAATAAACAATGTGTTCTAAATCTATGGACAAAAATCTCATTCTTTTAATCGGCGCCCTCGCCGGATTGGCGGGCGCCTTGATAACCCAATTGTTCACCGGACTTTTCTCATATCTAAACGATATGAGAAAACAAAGATACGATCTTAGAAACCAGTTCAGGCTTAAGCGATTGGACATCGGCGAAAATTTCTATTTTATTAATACTGAACTCCTGTCTATGGTCCGAAAGAATATTGACTATTGGCGTAATTTATGGAAGGATCGCAATGATGAAACGCTAGCATTCATGAAAAAGGAAATGGGGAAACTCGACGCTTACCAGGCCAAATTACGCTTGGAAAACTGGAAGTACAATGTAGTGGACATCTATTTCAACATTCCATTCAATATAAGCGAAATGGAAAAGGTAAATGAACTATCGCGCAAGTTGTATGTTGCAGTAATTGACTTTGCAAATAAAATACAATCAACACCCGCGGCTGAACGGGAAGAGCTTTTTAAATCTTATAATATTGCTGTTTTTAACCTCTGCTCACATTATGAACAAGTGCACGATAAGATAAGCCAAAACATCTCAGCAGTAAAAGCAGAACTACTGCTGGAATTTCAAAGCGAAATAACAATGCGTAAAAGATTGAACAAGACTTCGACATAACGTCT
Organism: Mucilaginibacter sp. NFR10; assembly: GCF_900100445.1. Classification (NCBI taxonomy): domain Bacteria; kingdom Pseudomonadati; phylum Bacteroidota; class Sphingobacteriia; order Sphingobacteriales; family Sphingobacteriaceae; genus Mucilaginibacter; species Mucilaginibacter sp. NFR10. Next base: position 117,508 of record NZ_FMTV01000007.1, read on the forward strand.
GATTTGAACAACTATTCACAATATCAGCTAAAAGCATGGCGTATTCGTGATCGTACAGCAACAACTAAAATTGCCATTCTCCCAACAATTCCCTAATTTTATTCAACCAATTATCAAATCGAACATAGCTACGACGGCCTCCAGTTGCAGACGCACTGCGGATTCGTTGGCAACAGTATTTAAGGGTTAACCCCATGTCCATATTCATAAAAATTATATCCACGGCGTTGCTTATCCTAAGCACAGGAAATACTTTTGTCCAGGCAGGCAGCCCATCTCCATCAAACATCAATTCAAAGCAGGTTATCATCTACCGGTACAATCCGCACAACAAAAAAGACCATAAGGTTAAGGCCATAGCACTTTCGGCAGCTAAGTGTTATTACTTTAAAAAAATACCGCACGCGCAAATAGGCAAACCTTTATTGGCCGAAAACGGTAAATACATAGCTGATGCCGCCATGACCAATTTCATGAGCAAGCTGACCGCAAAAAATTTCGAAAACATCAACAAGCGGGAATGTAATTGCGGCGGCATGAGTGAGGAAACCTATGTTGTTGAGATAAGCCCCGACGGGCAGCCCGCCGGCCGAAGGATTTTTTATGTTCCCGTAGTTAGTAACTGCCCGGCCAATTCGCCATGCGCGGTTATTGGCACTATTACCGATTTTTTTGCAAAACTGAAGCAAAAATAAGTCATCCCCACCGGTCTCCCAACCGGCGAGGGGATGTAACCACTTAACTATTAACTATTACTATTTAAGAAACAGATCTCCTGTAGCCCAGGTTGGTTTTTTGGCCAACGCCTTCCAGAAGATCTGATCAAGGGCAAAATCGAAATTAGCTTTGAAACTGCGTGTGTTGGTCAGGATCACAAAATTAAACCCGTTACCCAAACGGGCTTGTTCTGTAGCCGTACCCGGCAAGCTTCCCTGGTGAAAATAGCTATCGCCTGCAATGGCCCAGCCGCATCCATAACCTGCATTGGCCGTTGAGCCGGTATACATGGTGGTTAGCGAAGCCGACGTAAGGATATCTGGCCGTACCGGAAACTTATCAATATAAACCAGGAACCTGGCCAGGTCGGCAGCGGTAGCAACCCAGCCCCCGTGCGCATCCATCCGCGTAATATTATAAGCATAAGGATCCTCTCCGGATTGACCGTAATAGGTAACTTCTTTGGCCTGTTTATCGGCCAGTGTGTTGCCACCAATGGTCATATCCGTAATTCCGATTGGAGTTAAAACCAATGTTTTTACAGCTTCAGCATAGGTTTGGCCGGTAATTTTTTCTATTACACGCCCCAATATGCAATATCCAAAGTTAGAGTAGTCGTAATTGGTACCCGGTACATGATCGAGCGGGCGGTTATCTAAAGTCCAGGTGATGAGCTGTGCCGTCGTCATTGTCGGGTTACTGAACATCGGGTCATCTGTTTCATTCCCCCAGCCGCCCGAGGTGTGGTGCAGCAACTCATCAACCGTAATATCGGTAATGTGTAAGCCATAGGCTTTAGTACCATAGGTTTTACCTAAAATAGCGCCATCGCCAAATACTTTGTCCGATAGTTTTATTTTGCCCTGCTCAAGCAGTTTCATGATGGCAACCGCCGTGAATTGTTTTGAACAGCTGGCCAACCGGTAACGGTCGCTAATAACAGCTTTGGTACCTTTAGATTTGTCGCTTACGCCGTAAGCTTTCAGGTAAACCAGCTTTTCGCCTTTGGTAATCGCTACAGATACCGCCGGTACATCATAAGTAGTCATAAAGGTATTTACCTCATCATCTAAAGCGGCAACAGCAACTTTGCTGGGGGTTAGGGTATCAACAATGGTACCCGTTCCTCCACCTGTGCCTGTTCCGGTGCCTGTACCCGTTCCTTTACCGGTTGTATCTGTACCATTGTTTGTTTTAGTTACAGAAGGTGCGTCCTTTTTGCAGGCGGCAAAAAAAAGCAGACACGCAATTGCAATTAATTTACTGCTTTTCAAAGCATTAAACGATAGGCTATAAAGCCCGGATGGATAAGTGTTTTTCATAGGGTATTTAATTGATATTAGGTTTAGCGTAAATTGCAGGCTTTATGGCCGGGGCTATAACGCGGATGCAATTAGCTTACAAAAAAACGTTACTGGTAAAAAAAACACTTACGCGCATGTTGCAAATACTTTCGAGTTTGTTGCATTTTTGTTGCAGCACCATGCGCGCATAAATAAATCCTTTCACCTTTAAAAGATTGATGAAATGAAACGAACGCTCATCCTGTTATTATTTTTCTGCAACGCTTTAATAGCCCGGGCGCAAAAAGTACTGGAACCATCAGCAGCAAAGCACCCGGAATGGACCCGGCCGTTTCCCCCATTTCAAATCGCGGGCAATCTTTATTATGTAGGCACCACCGATTTGGCTTGTTATCTCATCACCACTTCCGGAGGCAATATCCTGATCAATACCGGGCTTGCGTGTTCCGAACAGCAAATCACAGCAAATATCAAAACCCTGGGATTCAGGATTTCAGACACAAAAATTCTTTTAACAACGCAAGCACACTTTGATCACATGGGTGCGATGGCGGCGATAAAGAAGATCACAAAAGCCAAAATGATGGTAGATGAAGGCGACGCGGCGGTAGCAGCCGACGGGGGGCTTTCTGATTATGATCTTAAAGGGGATGTGCGCACATTCAGGCCTGTAAAAGCAGACCGTATTTTACACAACGGCGATAGTATTAAGCTGGGTAACATGAAACTAACCATACTTCACCATCCGGGCCATACTAAAGGTTCTTGCAGCTATTTATTTGATGTAAAAGATAATAAACGAAACTACAGGGTTTTGATCGCCAACATGCCCACTATCGTTACCGATAAAAAGTTTTCAGACATCTCTTCCTATCCCGGCATCGCCAATGACTATGCGTATACCTTAAAAGCAATGAAGGGATTGAAATTTGATCTTTGGTTAGCATCCCATGGTATCCAATTTGATCTCCTCAGCAAACACAAGCCCGGCAGCGCTTATAATCCGATGGTTTTTGCTGATAAGAAGAATTATTACGATGAAATAAATGAACTGCAGGCTGAGTATGATAAGAAAATGGCGGTAAAATAATTTGGGGGGATCGTTTACTGGTCGAAATTTAGCAACGGCGTAACATCAAATATGAATATCAAGCTGCATATCTGAGGTATACAAGCGAGGCTCCCGCAAGCGTCTTTGATTGTGTCCCGCGTTCGGGTCATAAATATGCATAGCATATATATTTTCAGTAACTATTTTGTTATTCTGCTTTGAAGTAAAGTGTTTTATTGTAACTTACGGTAAAACTTAAGCCTTTCGCAATGATCAGAAAAATCGCCTTACTATTTACTTTAACACTTATCGGTTGCCGTGCTTTTTCGCAAACCTGTAACTGTGAAACCGAAGTAAAATATATCGCCAGCTTTATGGAAAAGAATTACGCCGGTTTTAAGGACAAGCAGGCACTGATGACTAAAGCCGGCTACGATAAAATGCTCAGTGAATATATCGGGCTTGCAAAAAAGCCCCATGCCAATGAACATTGTCTCCTGATCATCGCCCAATACCTTGGTAAATTTAAAGACCACCATGTATCCGTTGGTGTTAAATTTGATGCAACTAAAATTGATTCGGCGTATATAGCAAACCGGGAGATCGTTCCTATAACAGCAGAAAAAATTGCCGAATTAAGAAAATCCAAAGGCTTTGAGGGTATTTATGATTTTCATGATCCGGCCAAATATAAGATAGCCGTAATAAAAGACAAAACACCTTTGCACGACTATCTGGCCGTGATTATAAGCTCCAACCTGCCGGGATGGAAACCAGGCATGATCAAATGGGAAGCTAAAATGGTTAATGACAGTATTGGGCGTGGTGTATTATATATACTTAACGGGATGCCAAAAGTAGAAGGGTTTTATTTTAAAGGCAACCGGATTTATGGCGATTGGCATCGCGAGGGGACTACAGTTACTGAGTCCGCCTCATCCAAATACGAACCGGTGGCGTTCCGTAAACTATCTGATAAAACCAGCTATCTGAAAATATCAACCTTTTCTCCGTCAAATGCAACAAACATTGATTCTATTGTTAAGGCAAATAAAGCGATACTTTCAAACACCCCTAATTTGGTTTTAGATTTGAGAGGCAATGGCGGCGGCGCCGACTATACCTTTACCCCCTTAATGGATTTGGTGTATACCGGCCCGATTAAACATATAGGTAATGATTTGCTGTCTACCGATGCCAATATAGCCGGCTGGAAAAATATATTAAATGACAATGACAGATCCGAAGAAAACAAACAATCGCTCAGAAAAACAGTTGCCTCGCTTGAAGCAAACAGGGGTAAAATGGTAATGAATGCTAACGATTTTGACATCACGGGATACAAAATACAGCCCAACCCGGCTAAGGTTGTTATATTAATTGATAATAATTGCGCCAGTACTACCGAAGAGTTTTTACTACAAAGCCGCCAAAGTAAAAAAGTTACGTTGATGGGGCAGAACACATCAGGAACGCTCGATTATTCTAACGTACTACAAGCTCCGTTTTCTTGCATGCAGTACGTTCTTAATTATTCTTCCTCTCGTAGCCGCCGCGTGGATGTAGGCCAGGGAATTGATGAAACGGGTATAAAGCCCGCCGTTTATTTGCAGGAAAAAGACGATTGGATCAAAAAAGCCCAGGAAACATTGGAACACTAAAAGGCACAATCTCTCATATGTGTTAAGCAGCAAATGGGGCTATCCGGCGCTCAAGCCTAAATTCATTAAAACAGCCGATACTTTATAGTAATGGCCGTTCTGTTTTACCTTCACAGGTCTCCTTCACTGGCCCAAGTTTACCGATAGCGTAACTTCCGCCCCCTTCATCCCTCCCAACCCGCATCTCGTCAATTATCCCAACACAATCATCAATTCATCAAACCCATACCGTTAGCATTCGCTATTTTGTTATCAAAAATCAATAACCGGTATGAAAACATCGCGCTACCTTATTTTCATCGTTTTAATATTTTGCGGCTGTTCGTCAGCTCCCCAAAGCGATAACCTTGCCGCCGACAAACTTGCCCTTCAAAAAACCAAGGCCGCTTTTACTACGGCTTTTGCTCATAGTGATGTAAAGGCTATAGTAGCGTTGCACCATCCCGATATTGTTAAATATTTTGGCGGCAACAATGTGGTTACCGGTCGCGCGCAGCTGGCCCGGCAGTTAACAGCCATGTTCCGTACATCCAGGATGGAATTAATCCAAAACCAGGTTGAAAGTACCGCCTTTAATGGCAACACCATTATCGAAACCTGCATATTCGCGTTTAGGGCAACCCCGGTAAATGGCGGCAAGCCGTCTGTAGGCAGGGGGCGGTCGATGACTGTTTTTGTAAAGTATAAAAACAGCCCTTACGGTTGGGTTTCTATAAGGGAAATGGCCCAGGCCGCTCCGGAAGTTGCAAAATAATTCTGCCCAGCCTCAGCTGTCAGTAAAATAACGCCGCTTTTTACATTCACGTAAAAACCGCACACGCAAAGCGTGATTCAACGCATTGTATTTCAATATTTTATATTTAATTTCATTCATCTAACAGCAATAAAATCATACCAACCAGCAATCAGGATTTGCACAAGCACAATTGCGCTTTACCATAATTAGCACTTTATTAAAAGGCGAAATAAATGAAACCACGCGATCATAGTTTCTGGCCGTTTACACCAAAGGTGAGTATCATTACCGCCGTTGTTGTTTTATTGGTGCTCCTGCTGCTTACGGGGGTGCTCCGTGTTTATACAGGCTGGCCTGCCGAATCGGCCAATAACACCGTTTTGATCGGTATTTTTATCCTTAGCCTGCTCCCTATCGTCCTCGCAATCCTCAATGTAGTTATTGAGCGCGGGGGCAGCATAGGCTATGGCGACCTCAAGATCGACTTTTCAAAAATCCAGCAACTGTCAAATTCGGGCTTTACCGTGCCCGCCAATATCGGTGTACGGGGACAGTACGTTGCCGACAGCGGCACCTCCAATATCCTCGAAACACTGCGCGCGGCCACCTCTTCGGGTGTCGCGGTGATCGACCTTGAAGATGGCCACGCCTGGTGGGAAACCCGGTTGTTAGTTTTGCTGGCCGGTGCCGACCGCCTAAAAAAGCCCGATAAAATTGTTTTTGTAGCAACTGTCGAAGCAAGAGAGCAAACTTATTTAGGCTGGGCCCGCCCCGGCGACCTCCTGGAACAATTGCTAAAAGAAGACCCCCGATACTTAAGAACCTTTTATGCCGCCCGCGCGGCTGCCGCACAATGGGCATTATTAGGTCCGTTAGCCCTCTTGCCGCCCGGCAGTTATTATAATGCTCCGCCGCCACCGCCCTGGATGCAGGGTATCCTTGCCCTGAGCCACGCCTGGATGGCATTTTCAACTACCACCGGTTTACCTAACGAATTATTAACCGAGCAGCTTTTACAGAACGAACTTGGCCAAACTATTGAAAGCACAGGCGGCGCAAAGCATATCAGCACCGTACACCTTGATAATTTATTTAAGCCGGTACTGATAAAAAAACAGATAGACAAAAACTGGGATAATGAGCAGCAAACAAATGCCCTGTTTGCAAATGAAGATCCTTTTATTGTGATAACAGAAAGTGGAAAATACTCGGCGATAGTCTCGGCACAGTCTTTATATAATGAGGTATTAAGAGGCTTTTTAAAAACAGCCTGATGAAGATTTTATAAAAAAAGGCCTCATAACTTCATTACTTAAATAACGCGACAGTAAGTTACTGATCGTTAAATGTGTTTTCCCGATCAATATTATAAATATGGGCGTTGCCTGCGGCCGTGCTATACGCTCATACGCCTGCAGGCCTTATGCTCATTGGCCGGTATCCGCTCCTATCACTAACGCGGCCCCCGCGCACCATCGTTAAAATCTATTTTATACATCACCGCAATTTTTTCCGGGCTCCCAAGGGTGGCTACCCGCAATGACGAATTTTGTTTTTTTATGTAGAGACGCATCACATGCGTCTCCCGCATGCAAATTCCTGAACTTAATGACTTACAAACCAGCTTGCCCTATGGGAGACGCATGTGATGCGTCTCTACCAAAAATCTTTTACCTGTTCATAAATAACTTCCGGGAGGCATGATGAATAACAAAAAGCCCCGCTTGCGCGGGGCCGAAACAGTTAGCTACTATATAACACACATTTAATTAAAAACACACAGCAAATTATTACCTATTCTTCTGTCGCTAACTGAAAGCTTATTGGGATACTGTACCTAACCCGCACATTCTGGCCGTTTTGCACACCAGGCTTCCAGGCTTTGGCTAATTTAAGTACACGTAAAGCTTCCTCATCAAAACCATAGCCTGCAGGACGGTCCACTTTTATATTTGATAAAGTGCCATCTTTTTCAATAATGAAACTCAGAAGAACTTTGCCTGAAACACCCTGCTCCTGGGCAACCGCCGGGAAACGCAGGTTCTTTTGCAAAAATTTAGCCCATGCTGCAGCACCGCCAACAGGTTCTGGCATTACTTCAAGTACTTCACCAAGTGTATGAACGCCATCATCAACTTTGGCAGTTCCTGTTCCTCCGGGAGTTCCTTCGTCTGTTTTGGCTACATTATCTGTTCCGCTCTTCCCTACTGCATCTACCGGCCCAATGGCAACATTTTTCAGTTGATCTATTGTAGGCGGGTCTGTTGGCGGGTCTGTTGTTACCAGGTGCGGCGTGGTGAAACCTTTTGCTTCAACCGGGGCAGCCGGCTTTTGATGCTCCATTGGAGCAGGAGCATCCGGCTGCTTGGGTTTAGCCTCAACAGGTGGTTTGGGGATGGAAGGATCAAGTGTCACTTCTATTATCCGCCTATTATCAATTGGCTTCGGCTTTGCCTTAAAAATAATGGCTGCAGCCGATAAAAGGGCTACTGCCGCAAAGGCGATCCCCATGGATTTTGTCATGGTACGCCCATAGCTTTGTCTTAATTCATAAGCGCCGTAATTTTTGTTGCGATGGTCAAATACAAGGTCGAGCCACTCGGCATTGTACAAATCAAATTTGGTGATAAGCATAGTTTCAGAATTAAATTTCAATTATAACGAATATAGTTATATTATATTTTGTATAAAACTAAATTTATCGAAAATAATTTCGTCTAATTTTTCATCAAATTTTCATCTTCTTACAAAAACCATCAAATCATAATAATCTGTTTAAAAATCAATAACCAAGTCCATTTTTTTTGCCAATTAAATAAAAACAGCACAAAAACATTCATTTAAACACAATTTTTATATATAAATCATCAAAAACTTAAAATATTTTAAAAAAAAGTACAGTTATTTTATTTTTTTATTACTTTTAGATATGGTTAACAGGCTTTATAAACTTATCGCCTTATTTTTTTTACTCTTTAGCGGCTTCACAGCATCCGCCAAGGGTGAATTATACCATTATTACCACAAAACCACAAAAAAAACCACGGTATCTGCGACAATACCGCACCATCGCCCGTTAAATTTTGAATTCGCACTCAATAATGCACTCACGCCCGCTATTAATATACACCAGCATAGGGGTGCACATTCTTTACAGGCCTTTGTAGCAATGCCCGGCGGCTACGCCATTAAATTTAAATACCTTGATTTCATTTGCGAACTGGATACAAGCAAGCTCTCCAGGTTCCGCAAACTCATCCTTTTTCCGTTTCACGATTTTTGGTAGGCAAAAAACAATAAACCAACCCTCATGCTCTGATTAAGCATGCAGGATTTATTGTTTTTTAAAAAAATTTAGTTTTAATGCTGTCCGGTATTTTTGATTGGATACCGGGCAGTATTATTCAAATCTTCATTTTTCCTCCCTTAAACCCAAAACATGAAAAAATTCATACCCTTCGGCATACTTTTAATTGTAATTGTATTAGCCCTTCTATACCCTTCAGTTACTCTTACAACCATTAAAGACAGCAAAATTGATACAGGTGATACCGCCTGGCTATTAGTAAGTACCGCCCTTGTACTGATCATGACCCCTGGCCTGGCATTTTTTTATGGTGGTATGGTGAGCAAAAAAAACGTACTGTCAACCATGCTGCAAAGCTTTGTTTGTATGGGTGTAATTACTGTTATATGGGTAATATTCGGCTTTAGCCTTGCCTTTGGCGAAGATGAGTTTGGTGGCTTTATCGGCAATCCCGGCACTTTCTTTATGATGAAAGGCACATTGGGCAACGCCACCTGGGAACTGGCCCCAACTATCCCGCTGATACTATTTGCTATGTTCCAGCTAAAATTTGCGGTTATCACCCCGGCCCTCATCACCGGCGCGTTTGCCGAAAGGATCCGCTTCAACTCTTATGTCATCTTCCTTTGCCTGTTCATGGTGTTTATATATGCACCCTTAGCTCACGCTACCTGGCATCCAAAAGGCTTCCTTTTCGGAAAAGGTGTACTTGATTTTGCCGGCGGCACCGTGGTGCACATGAGTGCAGGCTGGGCAGCTTTGGCATCAGCCATATATTTAAAAGGCCGTAATGAAACATCACACAATCCGGCCCGGATCAGTTATGTATTATTAGGCACAGGCCTATTATGGTTTGGCTGGTTTGGCTTTAACGCGGGTTCGGCATTAGGTTCGGGCACATTGGCAGCAACCGCTTTGGCAACAACCACTACAGCATCAGCCGCGGCTGCTATGGCCTGGATGTTCTTTGATATCCTTCGCGGCAAAAAACCGGGTGTATTAGGTGCCTGTATCGGCGCGGTTGTAGGTTTGGTGGCTATCACTCCGGCAGCGGGCTATGTAACTATTCCCCATTCATTAATTATCGGTATCGTAGCAGCAGTAGTAAGTAACCTGGTTGTGATCTGGAGAACAAAAACCAGCATTGATGATACCCTCGACGTATTCCCATGCCATGGTGTAGGCGGCATGGTAGGCATGTTATTAACCGGCGTATTTGCACACCAAAACGTAAACGCCGCCAACACAACCGGTAACGGTTTATTTTACGGCGAAACACACCTTTTCATTATTCATTTAATTACCCTTGTAGGTGTATCAGCCTTCGCTTTCTTCGGCTCATTCATCTTATTAAAGATCACCGACATGATCAGCACACTGCGTGTAACACCAGAAGAAGAACTTGCAGGCCTTGACATCAGTCAGCACGACGAAGAACTGTAAACCAGATCCTACCCTACCTGATTAAACTCAATTAACAACATAAAAAATAAGCCGCACCCTTTACAGTGTGCGGCTCTTTTATTTCATCTTGCACATTATTTACTGAAATTGCAAAACTGCAACTGCAAACTCAAGAAAACTACCATTCTTTAGTAGATACCCTTTTTACTTTTTTAACTTCCGCCGGCTTCTCAAGCGATGAGGTTTTAAGCATATAAGCCTTTAAATTATCACCTACATGCTTGCTGTTGCTCAGCACCTGGTTTAAACAGGCATTAAAATCAACCTTCGATAATTTTTCGGCTGCCTTTTCCAGGGCGACATCCTTGCCATGCATATGTTCCACATTACCATAACGGTTACGCTGATATGGCTGATAAACAAAATCTGTTAACCAATAACGGTATTTACCATCTTTTACCTCTACTTTAAGCGTATAGCTTAGCTCGCCGCCTTCACTATTACCCATCAGGCCTTTTTTGTTAACCAAAAAAATACCCGTACCGGTAAGCGCATTGCCATCCTTATCGGCCTTTGCCAGTTTAAGCACTTTTTTAGGATAAGCCTTGGTCAAAAAATACAATCCCCTGCTATAAAGCGAATCTGCAATGGAGCCGGGCTGGTCAACCGTTTTATAATAAATGTATTTATTATTCTCATCAAAAGCCAGCGAATCCTTCTGCGCAAAAGCGCCTGACGAAAAAAGGAGACCAACAAAGCCTAATAGTATCTTTTTCATTTAACAAATATAAAAGCCGTTCCGGATAAACCCGGAACGGCTCGCGATAAAAATAGATTAAATTATTTTTTTTAGAAAGCGTACACAGCAGCTACAGCAAACTGACCGGCTGATTTCGAAGGATCGCCAGAGTGGTTCAGGAATGATGTAGACGAGCCATGATCTAACCTGATTTCAGGAATGAAAGTAAGCGGGCCTGATTTAATATTTGCAGTAAAGGTAAATGCTTTAACATTTTGTCCCGGAGGAGGGCCTAAAGTTACTAAATCACCTTTTTTAGTTTTAAAGTACTCGCCCCTTAAACCTAAAGTTACTGTTTTTGATACTGCTAACTGCGGATATAAAGCAACGCCGCTAAAACCACCACCATCATGCGGAGCAGAATAAGTAGCGCCGTTTAAGCCCAGTTTAAAGGCATCAGTAATTTGATAAGCGGTTGTTAAATCAACTTCGGTACCTGAAGTGCTTCCGGTAGCAAGATTAAGATAAGCAGTCCATCCTTTAACAGGAGATACAAACAACTGTGAGCCGAAAGTATTTACCTTATGCGTTGAAGTATAATTGTTCCAGGTATCATTAAAAATACCGGCCATTAAACTTACTTTATCGCTAAACGCGTAAGTTAATTTAACACCAGGGTTTTGGAACGGACCGTTGGTAAATAAATACGAAGTAGAGTAGTTAAAGTTACCTACCGGGCTAATAACCTCATAACCAATAAAGGTAGCCATATAACCACCGGTAAGGTTTAATTTATCGGTTAGATCATATGATACGTACAAATTTTGAATGTGGAATGAATCGCCATTAGGACCATTAGGAATTGATTGGGCCTGGCCACGCGGACCAAATGAAAGCTCGCCCACAAAAGCTGCTTTACCAACTTTTTTCTTCAAACCCAGATCAATCATACCAATTGATACTGAATTATGATCACTTGCAAAGCTGGTAGGGATTTGTGAGCCCTTATCAGAAAAATCATATTTATAATAGGTATCTACCGAACCGTAGATCACCAGAGGGGAATCTGAGGTTGTTTTAACCGTGTCCTGAGCCTTAACCGTAAAGGCTGCAATTGAAAAAAATGAGAAGAGTAGAAATACTTTTTTCATGATAACGATTTAATTGTGAATTGATAAACTATTTGTTAATTGTTGTTTTTTCGGGAAAATACACTGTTATTATTTGATTATCAATACCTTGCAGTTAAAAGGATAGTTTATGTGTCGGCATAAAAAATCCCTGCACAGTTGGCAACGGCAACGTCCATTTAAACAACTAATGCTGTTTTAATATGAAATGCTGTTTAGTCTTAAGCCACCACCTTAGTTTAAAGTCAGAAATGAACTCCCGACTTTAAACTGAGGACTATAGGCTAATACTACCACTCTCCAACCGCACAAGGCATCAATATCTTTGTTTAAGCTGTTAAGCTCCTATATGATCAGGCTTCAGAAGCAACCTTAGCGCCATTATCAAAAAGGCCGCTTAAGCTGATCTCATCATCCTGAACTGGGTAAACTTCGATACCGTGGTCAAATACGTCGATACCACCTGCGCCTGTTTCACCATGCTCTTCGATACGTAATTTCCATGGATGACCTAATTTGTTGATCACAAACATCATCACATAAGTAATTACAAACACAGCAACGGTAATAGTCAAGCTACCTATAAGCTGCGCCTTCAACACATCAAAGCCGCCGCCATAGAACAAACCTGCTACCGGAGCAGAGTTATCTGCGCCTGTTGGGCCTGTAGCACCATACTGGCCTGAAGCAAATAAACCCAATGATAAAGTACCCCAGATACCGCAAAGACCATGTACTGACACCGCACCAACCGGATCATCGATACGGAACCACTCGATCAGGTAAACACCTGCAAATATTACAAAGCCGGCAACCACACCCAACAGGATCGCGCCAAGCGGGCTTACCCAATAACAAGGACAGGTAATTGCAACAAGGCCACCTAAAAATCCATTTATTGTAAAGGCCAAATCAAATTTACCTTTAGTTGGACCAAACCATAAAGCGGCAAGCATAGCAGCAAAACCGCCGGCGCAGGCTGCAAGTGTAGTGTTAGCAGCAACACGGCCGATACCCTGCATATCCATTGCTGATAGCGTTGAACCAGGGTTAAAACCATACCAACCAAACCAAAGTATAAAACCACCTACAGCAGCAACCAATAAGTTGTGACCTGGAGGCAAACCGCCTTTTTCTTTATCATCGCGGGCAAATATCCTGCCTAAGCGTGGGCCTAATACCATTGCACCAGCCAAAGAAGCCACACCACCAATAGTATGTACTACTGTTGAACCTGCAAAGTCACGGAAAGGCTGAGCGCTTATTGATTTAAAGAAGCCTGAAGTTCCCATTAAGGCAAGGAAACCATCCGGACCCCATGCCCAGTGACCGATGATAGGATAAATAAAGCCGGTAATACCGATACTGTAAAGAATATCGCCACGGAAACTGGTACGACCGATCATTGCACCTGATACGATGGTTGAGCAGGTATCAGCAAAAGCGTACTGGAAAATCCAATGTGCCAATACCGGGATGCCGGTTGAACCATAAGTTTCAGGGGTGTTTTGAAGGAAGAACCAGGTTTTGCCATCAGCACCACCCCAGCCAATAAAGCCGTTACCGTTGCCAAACATAAAGGCATAACCTACAGCATAAAATAGTAAACCACAAAGACAAGTATCAAAAATACACTCCATCAGCACGTTCACTGTTTCGCGTTTACGGGCGAAACCAGCCTCGAGCATAACAAAACCCGCCTGCATACCAAATACCAAAAAGGCAGCAACCAGTGTCCAAACAGTATTAACCGTGTTAATTAACGCTGTTTCATGGGCGGTGTACGTTTCGGCAGCGTTAGCTTTTGTGCCAAATACACCTGGCAAAACCATCATTGCGGCAAACACCAGCAATAAGCCAATCATTTTCCCTGTAAAAATGGTTGCTCCCAGCGCCCATTTTTCACGTGTCAGCTGTCGGACTGCACTTAGGAAGTTGTGTTTTGTAGAACCTACTTTCATCGTTTAATTTAGTTTGATTGTTTTTTAAAAATTAATTAGTTTGATTGTTGTATTTAAATTTAGTTTGATTGCTATCCTGAATTACAAAACCCTTTTCACCTCCAAATCCTCAATCCCGCTTCTAATCTTTTTCATTTTTTTATAAAAAGCATAATAATTGGTGTGTTTTCGTAAATTATTTTCTGAAATTAGGTAGTATTTTTAAGAATAACAAATTATTAATGATAAATTAATGGTAAAAAATCGAAAAATTATGAAAATTGCAAAAACAAGGCTCTTATAATGTCATTTTTTAAACATTTAAAAATGATATTTTCAATCTAAATTCATTTTCATCATAAAAAAAATTGAAAAATCTAATTTTTACAGTTTAAAACACCAATTAATCAGTTTTAAAAGCAAAAACACGCCCAAAAACATTAAAAAAACACGATTTTATTAATTTAAAGCAGAATTTTCAGAAGAATTAAGACTTTCCTTTAAATTATATCAGTTTTTTAATGATTAGGTGGTATGTTATATTTCACTTAATTTTGCCCGATATTTTAAAGGATAGTTATATTTTTGAACACTAACCTTTATTTAAACCTCATAAAATATGTCCAATATCCGTTTTAAAGCCTTACAGGATGTACTTTCAAGAACTATCCCTGAAGTAAAACCGCCTTCACCAAAAATTTCCGATTATTTCGGATCGAATGTTTTTGATAAAAAGAAGATGAAGGAATACCTTTCATCAGAGGCTTACCAGGGAATTGTAAATTCAATTGAAAAAGGTGAGCCAATTCCGCGCGACCTGGCAGAACAGATAGCCTCGGCAATGAAAGCCTGGGCTTTAGGCAAAGGCGCAACCCATTATACACACTGGTTTCAACCGCTTACGGGCACCACTGCCGAAAAACATGACGCTTTTTTTGAGCCCACTGCCGATGGCGGCGCTATAGAACGTTTTTCGGGCGATGCCCTTGCACAACAGGAACCTGATGCCTCAAGCTTCCCGAGCGGCGGCATCCGTAATACTTTTGAAGCCCGCGGTTATACTGCCTGGGACCCTTCCTCGCCTGCCTTTTTAATGGCGCGTACCCTGTGTATCCCAACGGTGTTCGTATCGTACACCGGCGAAGCACTTGATTATAAAGTACCTTTATTAAAGGCACTGAACGTGCTTGATAAAGCGGCCGTTGATGTTTGCCATTATTTTGATAAAGGCATTGAAAAAGTAAATGCATCATTAGGTATTGAGCAGGAATACTTTTTGGTTGACCTGGCCTTATTTAATGCCCGTCCCGATCTTTATTTAACCGGCCGCACTTTATTCGGCCACATGTCGGCCAAAAACCAGCAACTGGAAGATCATTACTTTGGCTCGATACCTGAGCGCGTGTATGCTTACATGCAGGATATGGAAGCCGAAGCATTGCAATTAGGCATCCCGCTTAAAACCCGTCATAATGAGGTTGCTCCATCCCAGTTTGAATGTGCACCGATATATGAAGAGATCAACCTCGCTATCGACCATAACCAACTGTTAATGGATTTGATGGACCGTGTTGCCAGGCGCCATAACTTTAAGGTATTACTTCATGAAAAACCATACGCAGGCCTTAATGGTTCGGGCAAGCACAATAACTGGTCGTTGATAACCAATACAGGCAAAAACCTGTTATCGCCAGGCAAAACGCCTAAAAACAACCTCATGTTCCTGGCCTTTTTTGTGAATACCATCAAAGCGGTACACGAGCATGCCGACCTGTTAAGGGCATCCATTGCATCAGTTAACAATGACCACCGTTTAGGCGCCAATGAAGCCCCTCCGGCCATTATATCTATATTTTTGGGCAGCCAGCTTAGCGACGTGCTTGATGAGATAGAAACATCCCGCATCAGCAAAAAAATTAAAGAAGAAAACCTGTTATGGCAGGGCATCCCTAAGATCCCGCAAATTTTACCCGACAATACCGACCGTAACCGTACCTCACCTTTTGCCTTTACCGGTAACAAGTTTGAGCTGCGCGCAGTAGGCTCATCAGCCAACTCGGCCAGCCCGATGACCATTCTTAACCTTATCGTTGCCGATCAGCTTAAAAAATTCAAATACGATGTAGATAAGCTGATGAAGAAAGGCGAGAAAAAAGATCTGGCTTTATTAATGGTGATCAAAAAGTACATCAAAGAATCAAAAAACATCCGCTTTGAGGGAAATGGTTATAGCGAAGAATGGGAAAAAGAAGCCGCGCTAAGAGGTTTACCCAATGTTAAAACCACACCAAAAGCGCTGGATGCTTTAATAAACGATAAGTCGGAACACCTTTTTGCCGAAACCGGCGTGTTCACCGTGCGTGAAGCGCATGCACGTCACGAGATCTTACTTGATGCTTTCTACAAAAAGCTACAGATAGAAGCCCGCGTAATTGGCGAAATGGTGATGAACGTGATTATCCCGGCAGCAATTGCTTATCAAAGCAAACTGATTGAAAATGTAAAAGGACTAAAAGACATTGGCCTGGATAAAGCAACTTATGCTTCGCAGCTGGACATCATTAACAGGATCTCCGAGCATGTGAACTTCATTAAAACCAATACCGAGCAAATGGTTGAAGAGCGTAAAAAAGCTAACGTTATTGACGACCTTCGTCAGCGCGCTATTGATTACGATGAAAAGGTAAAATCATTCTTCCAGCCTATCCGCTACCACGTTGATAAACTGGAGCAACTGGTTGATGACCGCCAATGGCCGCTGCCAAAATTCAGGGAGTTGTTGTTTATTAAATAGAACTTTGATTTTAAAATACAAATGCCGCTGATGTTAAACGTTAGCGGCATTTTTGTTTTAGCACTATAACCTCACCACTATTGGCAAAGTACTGAACGTACCTCAAATACTTTTTGCGACCGGTATGTTAATACCTTTGAAATTTCACTGTTAAAAAAACGCTGCAAAGTTAACCAACTGCTTGCATTCATGCTGCTATTTACATTTTTATCCAAGTCATTAATAATTTTCAGATTGCCGACAAACTTCATATTATCCTTAAACTGCAAAAAATCCTTTCGCCAAATAAGTAACCCGTAACTACCTAAATAATAAGGCTTAATTTCGGGATGATATTGCCACATACATTGAATTTGAGAGTCCGGATATTTAAAATTACCGCCCTTATAAACGGCCTTCCCCCAAAAGCCACTATTGATGGCATCCTCAATTACAGGGATCTCTTCATTATCATATGTTAAGGCAGCAAAAATGCAATAATGCGGGCTCCGCGCTTTGTAAATACTCGTGCAGATGATCACTTTATACCGATTATCTGCCGCCAAAAAAGTAAACACGTCGCCTTGATTCATATTTTATATAGCTTACTATCTACGCAAACAAATCACTCGCCTTATGCTGTTCAATAATCACAGCCCTGTATTTTGACAGCAATGCCGATTTGGATATAAAGCCGATAAAAACCTCATCTTTTACTACCGGTAACTGCCATACGTCAATGGCATCAAAGGTGTCCATAACGCTGCTGGCCGGTTGATCATAATCAATTATAGCCGGTGGTTCAATCATGATATCGGCTATATTTTCATCCGCGATGTCTTTATTGAACAAGCGCCGGCGAATGTCGTCTATCAATACAACACCTTCAAGACTTCCGTCCTCTTTAAGCACCGGGAAAATATTGGCATCGGTTTTTGCCAGTACCTGGTAAAATTCGCCAACCGGCATTTGTTTATCAACCGGGGTGTATTTGCGGTTAATGATGCTATCAAGCATTATACTGTTAAGCATGCCATAATCCTGCCCCGGGTGAATATTGTTATGATGAATCAGCTGGCTCCAGTACATATTATGAGGCGATGAATAGCGCGATATGATGTATGACATAGCTGATACGATCATGAGCGGGATAAACAGCACATATCCACCGGTAATTTCGGCTATCAAAAATATAGCAGTTAAGGGTGCATGCAATACGCCAGCCAGGGCCCCCGCCATACCCACCGCAATAAAATTAACCGTATTTAAATGTATCAGCCCGGTTTGATTAACCCCGTAAGCCACAAACAAGCCCAGGAAAGCGCCGGTAAATACCGTAGGTGCAAATGTACCGCCATTGCCACCGGCACCAATGGTAATACCCGCAGCAATGATCTTGGTAAACACGAGTGCCCCTATAAATAACAGCATGACAAGCGGTTCGGAAAGCCAGTTGGCAAAAAAGCTTTCTTCCTTTAATACATTGATATTACCATTTAAAATTTCGGTGAGATAATGATACCCTTCGCCAAACAATTGAGGAAACACAGCAATGATCAACCCTAATATCACACCGCCACCAACTGCCCTCACGTACCGGTTTTGTTTTTTTAGGATCCCTCCTTCAAGTTTACCCCCTACTTTGGATATATATATCGCTATCCATCCGCTTAATATGCCAAGCAGCACATAAAAGGGCAGGGCGTTCATTGCCCAGCCTTCGGTAACCAAATGGAACAATTGCCCCGAGTATAATAATTTGGAAACCACAACTCCCGTAGCAGAGGCTATCAATAAAGGTATAAAAGTAGGAATGGTGATCTCTCCTATTAATATCTCCAGCGAAAAAAGCACCCCGGCAATAGGACTGTTAAATACTGCAGCTATGCCCGCCGAACACCCCGCTGCCAACAGTACTGTTTTCTCATACGGTGTAAGCTTAAAAAACTTGCCCACATTTGAGCCAATGGCAGTACCTGTACAAACAATAGGCGCCTCCAACCCTGCCGAACCGCCGAAGCCTATGGTTAATGAACTGGTTATTAAATGCGAATAAATATTATTGGCTTTGATGTTTGAGCGGTTCTTTTTGATATTGATGAGCACCTTACCTATCCCTTTTTCAATCTTATCGCGATTGATCAGGTGCTGATACAGCACCGTACCCAAAATGCCTATTGCTGGCAAAAACACATATGCTATATGATAATACAGGTGCGAAGAGATATTCCGGCTTAACTCTTCCATTAAATGCACTAAAAACTTAAGGGCAACGGCGGCCAGTCCGCCCATAAAACCTACAAACACGCTGCAATAAATTAAAAAGTTACGTTGACTATTGCGTTTTAACCGCCAGCGGTTTATTTTGTAGGAAAGCGTTTTTAACATAAGAAGTATATACTACCAATTCTGCTGATGAAGAGTTATGAGCGCGAATTGTTTTCAATTAAGCTGATAAAACAGACTAATGACGTGTATTAGTCGATTTTCTTACAAAGAAACACAATTTCGGTCAATTTTATTAATCAGGTCACACTCATAATTTAAACTCCGTATAAGGAGTAGCACTCTTTCTGAAAATTAAGGTTAATAGCATTATATTTGCCCATGATTTCTTCGCAAAGATATGATCAGCGTGGCGTATCAGCCTCCAAAGATGACGTTCATAATGCCATAAAAAATATCGATAAAGGCATTTTCCCAAAAGCTTTCTGCAAAATAGTACCCGATATCTTAACCAACGATCCTGAGTATTGCAATATTATGCATGCCGATGGTGCTGGTACCAAATCGTCCCTGGCTTATACCTACTGGAAAGAGACAGGCGATATCTCTGTATGGCGCGGCATAGCCCAGGATGCCATCATCATGAACCTTGATGATTTGCTTTGTGTTGGCGCTACTGACAACATCCTGCTGTCATCAACCATCGGCCGCAATAAAGGCCTCATTCCCGGTGAAGTTATTGCCGCTATCATTAATGGTACCGAAGAAATTTTAGCTGAACTGCGCGGGGCCGGCATCGGCATTTACTCAACCGGCGGCGAAACTGCCGATGTAGGCGACCTGGTACGTACTATCATTGTTGATTCGACGGTTACCTGCCGTATGAAGCGCGAAGATGTGATTTCAAACCATCGTATTGAGCCCGGCGATGTAATTGTAGGGCTTGCCTCATACGGTCAGGCTACTTATGAAAAAGAATACAACGGCGGCATGGGCTCAAACGGCCTTACATCTGCCCGCCATGATGTATTCAATAAAAGCATTGCCGATAAATTCCCCGAAAGCTATGACTCGGCCATCCCTTACGAGCTGATCTTTTCGGGCAGTAAAAACCTTACCGA
Source organism: Mucilaginibacter sp. NFR10 (assembly GCF_900100445.1). Lineage (NCBI taxonomy): Bacteria > Pseudomonadati > Bacteroidota > Sphingobacteriia > Sphingobacteriales > Sphingobacteriaceae > Mucilaginibacter > Mucilaginibacter sp. NFR10. The sequence goes on from NZ_FMTV01000007.1 coordinate 137,617, forward strand.
TGCAATTGACATTGGCAACGGTGAAACCGTAACGGCAGGCAAGCTTGTTTTAAGTGCGACCCGCACCTACGCGCCAATCATTAAGCAAATACTTGATGGCTACCGCAGCCAGGTTCATGGCATGGTACATTGCAGCGGCGGCGCGCAAACCAAAGTATTGCATTTTGTAGAAGGTTTGCATATCATAAAAAACAACCTGTTCCCCGTACCACCATTGTTTAAACTCATTCACGAGGAGTCAAAAACCAGCTGGCAGGAAATGTACAAGGTATTTAATATGGGGCACCGCATGGAGCTTTATGTGCCTGAAGCTATAGCTGCTGACCTGATCAATACCTCAAAAAACTTTGGTGTTGATGCACAGATCATTGGCCGTGTAGAAAAGGCTGATACTAAAAAAGTAACCGTGACATCGGAGTTTGGAGTGTTTGAGTACGAGTAAATAATAACGACATAAATTTATGCTGAGGTTTTTGGCTACTTTGTCCCCATTAAAATTATGGGCGATATTTTTAGCCGAAAACCTTTTTGTTACTACCCTGGCCCTGCTATTCGGATGGTTGATCTTAAAACTATCCAACAAACCAATAAAACGGACAAGCCGAAACGAGATTCTGGTATGCATGTTAACCAATGCCATCAACACAGCGATCACCTATGCCGGTTATTGGCTTTTTAAGCACAACTATATAACACTCACGTTCCAGTTAAAGTGGTACACCCTTCTTGATTTCTTGCTCTTATTTATGCTGATGGACCTGGCTATGTTCATTTTCCATTACTTCATCCACCACTCAGTTATTTATAAAGCGATCCACAAATTTCACCATCATTACGCCGATCCTATCCCTATCGACCTGTTTGTTCTCCATCCTATCGAAACGATTGGCTTTGGCTCGTTATGGCTTATAATATTGGCTCTTTATGGTTTCAATTTCTATGCGGTACTGATTTACCTTACAGCCAATTTATTTTTCGGTATCATGGGCCATTTAGGTATTGAGCCCGTTCCTGCCTCTGTTCGAAAAATGGCTCCTTTTAAATATTTAGGTACACCCTCTTTTCACCATCGGCATCACCTGGAAATTGATTTTAATTTCGGCTTTTATACCAACATCTGGGATAGGTTATTTAAAACTTATAAGCCTTAAACAATAAGCTTATAAGCTCACCTTTTATAAAAAATAAAAGCCGGAGGCGATGCAAATGCTCCCGGCTATAATTGGTTAGATCGAATTTTATCCTTGCTTATATGTTCAACGACACCTCATATGGTATGCGCTTAGAATTATCTTTTTTAACCAGGCAGATGATCCACATAACTATAAAGGGAATCATCGAGACTGCCAAATCCGGCGCTATTAATAAAAAGATGACCGTATTTGTGCAAACAGTTAACAGAAAACACGCCGGAATAAAGATCAAAAAGACTTTATAATACTTTGATGATCTTATGAAGGGCAGCGCTAACAATCCAAGATGAAACAACACTAAAAGTGAGATATTTAGTTGATTCCAAAAGCTATTTCCGGGGTTTAATATATCTTTCAATAACGTAAATTCAAACGACACAATTGACATAGTAAAGCCTAAGTGTACGGAGAAGCCGATTAAAAAGCTAAAGAGGATGAGCGCGATGATTTCGATATTTGTTTTCATAGGCGGTGATAAAATTTAAGTATTATTCAAATATAAAACATAATTCAAAACAAAGTCAATGTATTGATTAATAATTATTAACCAATACATTAACTTTCACTCACTATGAAATAATATAAATATATAATCAAATTATTTCTAACGAAAAAAAGCCCCGGTCAAATTGACCGGGGCTTTAAATCATATGGTAAATTCAATTAGTTAAAGAGATACCTTAAACCAATTTGAGCTTGCCAGCGTGATACCTGCGAAATACCGTTACCAAAAGTTGATGTAAGCGGGATTTGGTTTTTATCATCAAAGTAAGGGAACGAGAATGTTGGCTTACCGATGTTAGGATCATTAGGATTAGCATTGTTGGCGTAAACACCTTTAAATGATAATGGGCTTGTACGGTTAACAAATTTAAAGTTACCCCAGTTCCTGTTCAGGAAGTTACCAAGGTTGATGATGTTAAATTCAAACTGTAAAGTATTTTTAAACTTACCGGTTGAGGCATACAGGTCCTGGGTAAAGTTAAAGTTAACCAGGTGAAAGTATGGCAATACCAAAGCATTACGCTTAGCATATTGACCGCGGTGTTTGCTCAGGTATGGGTCCTGGTTAATAAACGCGTTCAACTGCTGGTAAGTTTGGTCTGTGGTACGTTTATCATTCAAGTTATCAGCTACCAACACGATATCACTTGCATCTTTAGGGATGTACATCAAATCGTTGGTAGTTTGACCGTCACCGTTCAAGTCGCCATTATAAGTGTATGAAGCAACACCGTTGTTAGCGCTTTCGTAAGTTAAACCAACCGAAGTAGTAAGGTGTTTGATATAATCCTTACGGAATGATACCGAAGCGATGATACGGTTTGGCTGGTAGAAGTTAGCATATGAAGTAACATCAGCGTTTGGATCGCCGGATACAACACGGTCTCTCCAGGTTGACTGGGCGATAGAACCACCGTCATTAACCGAGCGTGAATCAGAGTGAGTGTAAGCTATGTTAAAGTAAAGCTCTTTAAACGTTCTTTGTAACTGGCCGGTAACGCTGTAAGTATAACCTTTGCTGGTGTTTTTCATCAGGATAGCATCGGTAATATTAGGTACCGCCGCTGTGTTACCACCCTGGGCAGCAGGGATTGAAGGATAAACAGTAGTACTGCTGTAACGGATCCGGTTATCATTACCCTTTAAAGCCTGACCTGATGTAGGCAACGCAAGGTTAACAAAATATACCGAGTTGATATCTTTTGAATAGATACCTTCTAAAGTACCGATAATACCTAATGGCAATTTCTGGTCAACAGCTAAGTTTAGCCTGAAGTTTGAAGGGAACTTGAAGTTCTTATCGGTAACAACCAGGTTGTATGATGTATTGGCTGCAGCGCCTTGCGGCCTGTTTTTGTTAACATCCGGGCTGAAGATCAAACGAGGGTCGGTTGTTGATACACCACCGGCACCAGGCACAATGCTATATGAACCAAACTGTACACCATTGTTGCTGGCCTGGTTTGATATATATACATAAGGAACCGGACCGGTAAAGATACCTGCACCACCACGCACTTGTGTGCTGGCATCGCCGTTAACATCCCAGTTAAAGCCTACCCTTGGTGAAATTTGGATATTCGTTTTAGGGAACTGTGCAGTATTAATCTTGTAACCATCCCTGAAACCTGTTAACGCTGCAGCATTGGTATTATACTGACTGTCAGTATTATAAACTGGTAAATCAAAACGAACACCGTAAGTTAATTTGAAGTTATCGTTAACTGTCCATTTGTCCTGAGCGTATGCACCAATAGTATATGATTTTACGATAGCAAAGGGGAACGAACCATCAGGCAGCGCTGAATAGCGGAAATCATAACGGGTAGCAAGTGCTCTTTGTGCATCTGTAAGACCGTTGTTAGGATCTGCCGATGCATAAAAATCAGCTAAACTTTTAAAACGGTAACCGCCATAATAGTTAGGGGCAAAACCATTTTTAAACTTGTTCGATTCGTATGATAAACCGAAGTTAAACTCGTGTTTACCTTTGTAAAGGGTTAAGTTATCAGATGCCTGCCAGGTATCGGTATTCAATACGTTGTTGGCAGTAAACGGCTCATAACCAAATGAGGTTAAAGTAGTACCATTAGGGTTTTGGATATCAACCAATGGGAATGAACCACCGCCCGGAGACTCGCGGAAATCGCGCAGGGCCTGGTAACCTACAGTTAATTTATTGGCAAGGTTTGAGCTAATACGGGTGTTCAACTCGGCAATACCAATATTGAAGTTGTTGTTGATGGTATAGTAAGATGAAAAGAACGGCAACGAAGTGCTGCTTGGTGCACGACCACCTGTAGGTGCACCTGAACTGCTTGGAGGCACGTCACGGAAAGATTTCAAATAGAAATATTTCAATGATAAAGTGTTGTTCTTGTCAATGTTCCAGTCTAATTTGGCAGCAATTTTATCTGATTGCGTACGTAACTGGTAGTTTTCAAATGCTCCGGGATTGTATCCATAATTTTTTTGAAGGAATGAAGACAATGCGGTTAAATCAGCATAAGAAGCCTGGGAGATACTACCACCTGCTGTCTGACCATCACGTAAAGCTGTATAAGAAGTAGCCGGATCTTTAATCCTTTCCTGTTCACCAGATACGAAGAAGAATAATTTGTTTTTGATGATCGGGCCACCTAAGCTGATACCACGTTGATTGTAGTCAATAGTTGGTTTTTGAACATCAGTAGTAAGCGTATGCAAACCTAATAAACCAGCCGAACGTTTGTAGTAGTAAACGCTGCCTTTAAATTCGTTGGTACCTGATTTAGTTACGGTATTGATACCGGTACCGGCAAAACGGCCCTGGCTTACGTCGAAAGGAGATACAGAAACCTGGATCTGCTCAATCGCGTCTAATGAAATTGGCTGTGAGTTTGCCTGGCCACCTAAGGTGTTTGATAAACCAAATGAGTTATTGAACAAGGCACCGTCAACAGTTAAGTTGTTACCATTACCGTTACGGCCGCCAAATGAAGTACCATTTGCAGTTGGAGTTAACTTGGTGTAATCATAAATTGACCTTGTGATAGTAGGTAAACGATCAATTTGTGCACGGTTAATAATCTCCTGCGAACCTGTTCTTGAAGTATTGATAACCTTGTTCTGTACACCCGAAACCACAACTTCCTTAAGTTCGGTATTGGTAGGTGCAAGTTTAGCGTTGATCTTAAAGTCCTGACCTAAAGATAGCGTGATGTTATCCTGGCTAAAGGTATTAAAACCAATAAATTTAAAACTGATAGTGTACGGACCGCCAACACGGATGTTTGGTAAGTTGTAACGGCCGTCGGCGCGGCTAACAGTTGAATAATTAGTACCTGTGGGTGTGTGTAACGCGGTAATGGTTACACCAGGGAGTGGTAATCCCTTTTCATCAACCACTGTACCAGACATGCTACTTGTAGTAACGTTTTGCGCGAACGCAAAGTTTAGTGTGAGCAGCGAAAAAATGAATAAAAGAAGGTAATGCTTCCTCATAAATTGCTTTTTTAATTATACGTTTAATTAATTGGCGCAAAGATAATTAATGAACTAATTACCAATGTTAAGTTAACGTTAACAATTATTATATATTTATCAACATTTTACATTATAAGCATAAAAACCATAAAACAATCGTCAAAAACAATGAAAATATTACAAATAATATGGTTTAAATCATACCCGGGCTTAACGGTTGCTTTACGCCCTTTACTTTTATGACACAGCGCAGATATAAATAACGCGTGGCAGGTGATATATACCGGCAGTACATTTTTTGGTTTCAGCCCTTTTCCTTAGCTTTGGCATTCAAAAAATAGGGGGCTGCGGAAAAACCACAAAAATCCGCGCAGCTTATTTACCTTTGAAACGAAATTAAAGTATATCAATAATAATATGGATTACGATGTAATTGTTATTGGGTCTGGTCCGGGTGGCTATGTTGCTGCTATCCGCGCTTCCCAGCTTGGTTTAAAAACCGCCATTGTCGAAAAAGAATCATTAGGCGGTATCTGTTTGAACTGGGGTTGTATCCCAACCAAGGCTTTGTTAAAAAGCGCCCAGGTTTTTGAATACCTTAACCATAGTGCCGATTACGGTATTAAAATTAACGGCGCCGGAGAAGTTGACTTTGCCGCGGTTGTTAAAAGAAGCCGTAACGTTGCCGATGGCATGAGCAAAGGCGTTCAGTTTTTGATGAAGAAAAACAAGATAGATGTTCTTGTTGGCTTTGGTAAATTAAAAAGCAAAGGCGCTGTTGAAGTTAAAGCCGCCGACGGTACAGCTAAAACCTACAGTGCAAAACACATTATATTAGCAACAGGCGGCCGCTCGCGCGAGTTACCTAACCTGAAACAGGATGGTAAAAAAGTTATCGGTTACCGCCAGGCCATGGTATTGCCGCAGCAACCTAAGTCAATGGTTGTAGTTGGTTCGGGTGCTATCGGTATTGAGTTTGCTTATTTTTACAACTCAATAGGTACAAAAGTTACCGTAGTTGAGTTTTTAGATAATATTGTTCCGTTAGAGGATGAGGATGTATCAAAAGGATTAAACCGCATTCTTAAAAAACAGGGTATCAACATCATGACCAGCTCCAATGTGGAGTCGGTTGATACCAGCGGCGACCTGTGCAAGGTAACCGTAAAAACAGCTACCGGCACTGAAGTGCTTGAAGCCGAGATCGTTCTTTCTGCAGTAGGTATCGCCACCAATCTTGAAGGCATCGGCCTTGAAGAAAACGGAGTTAAAACCGAGCGCGGCAAAGTATTGGTTGATGATTTTTACCGTACCAATGTGGAAGGTGTTTACGCCATTGGCGATATTGTTAAAGGCCAGGCTCTTGCACACGTAGCATCTGCCGAAGGTATTATCTGCGTTGAAAAAATTGCCGGTCAAAACCCTCACCCGCTTGATTATAACAACATTCCGGGCTGTACCTATTGCTCACCAGAAGTTGCTTCTGTTGGTTATACCGAAAAAGCGGCTAAAGAGGCTGGGTATGAAGTTAAAGTTGGTAAATTCCCATTCTCAGCCTCAGGTAAGGCAAGTGCTGCCGGCGCCAAAGATGGCTTTGTAAAAGTGATATTTGATGCCAAATACGGCGAGTTCTTAGGCGCTCACATGCTTGGCTACAACGTTACCGAAATGATTGCCGAAGTAGTTACCGCCCGCAAACTGGAAGCTACCGGTCATGAGATCATCAAATCGGTACACCCTCACCCAACCATGAGTGAAGCTGTAATGGAAGCCGCTGCCGAAGCTTACGGCGAGTGTATCCATTTGTAGTATTCTGGCCCATGGTCGATAGACCATAGACCATGGTTGATAGCTATTATAGCTACAATAAATATTTAAAGCCTCAAATTAAATGCATTGCATTTGGTTTGAGGCTTTTTAGTTTCATACTTTATAACCACAACTTATCTTAAAATATTATTCTAATTTAGCCCTATCAGCACATTATAAGTCACGCCCATTATCTATGGACCATCGACTATGGACTATGGACTATAAACCATGAACTAAAATGAAACTACATACCATTGATACAGGCTTTTTCAAATTAGACGGCGGGGCTATGTTTGGCGTTGTTCCGAAAACCATCTGGAACAAAACCAATCCCGCCGATGAAAACAACCTTTGCACCTGGGCCATGCGCTGCCTGCTGGTTGAACATGAAAACAGGTTAGTATTAGTTGATACCGGCATAGGCAACAAACAAAGCGAAAAGTTTTTCAGCCACTACTATCTTCACGGCAATGCAAGTTTAGATAGTTCGCTGGCCTCTCTTGGTTTCCACAGGAATGATATTACCGATGTATTTTTAACCCACCTGCACTTTGACCATGTGGGCGGGGCCGTTGTACGCGAGGGCGAAAACCTGCTCCCTGCCTTTAAAAACGCCACCTACTGGAGTAATCCCAAACACTGGGATTGGGCAGTTAACCCCAACGAACGGGAAAAAGCTTCCTTTTTCAAAGAAAACATCATCCCTATACAGGAAAGCGGCCAGCTAAAATTTGTTGATACTGAAGACGGCATCAACTTTATGAAAGATTTTGAGATCCGCTTTGTATCCGGCCATACCGAATCAATGATGCTGCCGTTCATTAATTATAAAGGCAAACAGATCCTGTACATGGCCGATCTGCTGCCATCAATCGGGCACCTGCCTATCCCTTACATAATGGCTTATGATATGTTCCCGCTTCAAACGCTTACTGAGAAAAAACTTTTTTTAAACGAGGCCCTTGAAAAAGAATACGTACTATATTTTGAGCACGACCCGGTTAATGAATGCTGCACTTTACAGCAAACAGAAAAAGGCATCAGGGTTAAGGATACATTTAAACTAAGCGACCTATGACCGTTGATTAGTTTTGATTTCGATGATTCCGTTGATTCTTTAACTCATAAAACACAAAAGGCATCCCCTCGCGGGATGCCTTTGTTCAATTGATCGGTTTAGGTTAAAAGCCTCGTCAATTAAATCAGTGCGGTTGAATCATAAAGCCGGATACTATCACAGCAACTTACCTCTAATCTCCAACCTCTGATCACTATAAAAAGGTTTAGGTATAAAGAACGTATTATCTTTTGCCGGAGGGAGCGACTAACCACCAACCTCCAACCGTTGATCTCTTAACAAAAGGTTTAGGATTTTGAGTTATCTGTACTCTCCCTCAAAAATCTCTAATCACAAACCTTTGTCATGATGCATAATTTGAAGGGATTACATAATCAACCTTTAATTTTTATGCATTTATTTTAATTATTCGCCTTTAGTGCTGGCGCCGCCCTTGCCCTGGTTTTCGATCTGCAGTTTTTTGAGCATCTCGGTGCCTATAAGGGCATCAATCATACCACCGCTGCCACCCTCTTTACCGCTTACCAGTATCTCAGGCACTAACCTGATACCTGCGGCAGCCAAAGCTTCGGCCACGCGCACTATGGCGTATTGTTCGGTACCCATGGCTTCGGTTTTTTGCTTGGTAACCTCGGCTTCTGATAAACCTATGGCTTTGATCTTGGCACCTTCGGCCATACCATTCACCTCTGTGGCGTTGGCGTCGGCCTTTGCGTTCACTGTTTTTGCTTCGGCATCAGCCTTGGCTATCGTGATCCTTACCTCAGCATCGGCTTTTGCGTTGATGGTTTTAGCTTCTGCCTCACCTTTTGATGCGGCAACCCTTGAAGCGGCCATCTGGGTGTTAATCTCAACCTGGCGGGTTGATTTTACTACTTCAGGCTGCATATCGGCACCGGCACGGGCGCTTTCAAACTCCTTACGCTCAATTTGTGCATGGCGCTGTATCTCGTAAGTAACCTTTTCCTCTTCGGCCAGCTTACGGTCGGTAAGGGTTTTCATCAGGGCAGCCGGAGGTACGATGTCGCCTATCAGGGTATCCACACCAATTACGTTGTAGGTTTCCAGTACGCGGCCAATATGCTCACGGGCATCAGTTTGCCTTTGGATACGGTTGGCCAGGAAGCCGATCACATCACTTTTTTGGGCCGAGTTACGGAAGTAGTTGGCAATGGTTGGCTCCAGCACCTGCGATACCAGGTTTTTCATTTTACCAAACCTTGCTATCACTTTCGGTGCTTCGTTGCGAGGTACGTGGATGATCTGTGACACATCCAGGTTGAAAGTAAAACCATCGCTTGACCTTACCGTGATGGTGCATAGGTTCTTATCCAGCTCGTGCGATTCGGTACGGCTATCGGCCCAGTTAAGCACGATGTTGGTTGTGGGTACAATTTCAACGGCGTGGGTATAGATGTTTACCGGGTGCTTACCGGGATCGAGCGGTTCGTCCCAAACCCCTTTTTCATTTCGTTTCACGATGTTACCATGTTTGAAATTATCGCCACTGGTATCCTTGCCTTCCGGGCCTACGAACGAGTTCACAACACCTACATAACCAATTGGGATATAGATCATATCTACCTGCTCAACGCTCACAAACCAGGGGTTAAGATAGTAGGTACCCGCCAGGATCACGTCCTCCTGCAAACCCTTGCGGCCACCTGCGGTGATAAAAGCAATTGGGTCCTGGTAGTTTTTATGCCCTGCAACCGATTCGCCGGCTATCTCGCCTTTGTTCAGCGGCTCACCATCCAAAGTGGTAATAATACCTACCTTGTTTTCGTGGATCTGGGTGATAGGCACCATCTCAATATCAAACAAAAAGGTGTTGATACGATAGCTGCCCGGTGTAAGGAAAGCTGCCTGAGGGCCTTTTTGACCATTATTATCCAAAAATGCTACCGCATCCTGAAACTTATCACAATCAACCGGTTTACCCAGCACACGGCCGGTATCAAACGAGGCCCCGTCTTTTGCTTTTACCAGGCCAAGCTTGTTTTGCTCAATAATGGTAAAGGGCTGCATGATAATAGTATACTGCCATGGCCACATTTTCCAATATAAGCCCGGCGCAAGGCCACGGCCCTGCATACCAGCCTCGCCTTTGGTGGCTATGATCCGACCATCGGGCAGGCGGCTGTTACCCGTAAGGGCAAATTTCTTGATCACCAACCCGATACGGTCGTCCGGAACGATAACCATGCCGCAAAACACGCGCAAAACAAATTTGTACATCAGCAATAACACTATGACGGGTATAACCCACCACAGACTAACAATTAGATTGTCCATTTTTTTTAAGATTGTTTTTGATTTTTTTAACGGAACCCTTAAGGTGCGGGCCCTCACAATACTTATAGCTTACCTGGAAGAGTACCTTGGCTATATAGTGTCATTAAGACAGTTGCAATTATGCTTTGTTACGAAAAATCATAAAAATATTTTAGGAGCGTCGTCAAATTCATGTAATTAATTGATACACAGAAAGTAAATTTTTAAATAATTTTCAGGAAACATTTTACAACAGGTGTAGTTAAATAAGTATCCTATTGTTTAATGAATACTTAACATTACCGCTATGAGTATCCCCAAAGACATCAAAAAAGAAGGTACCAGGATAAGTCCGGTAAAAGCGGGTGGACAGAAAGCCAAAGAGATCAAAACCGAGGGCCCGCTAAGTGAAAAAGACGAAGTGAAGCAAGCCGAAGAGCGTACTAATAAAGGTTTGAAGAAGAGATAGTGTAAAGTCAATAGTCTTAAGTCGGATGTCAAAAGATCTCTTTTTCCTCACCGCATTTCAGACTTATGACTTTAGACTAAAGACTAACCCTTCGCTTTCAATTTTAAAAGCAATTGTATAGTTTTATCCAAACATTTTTCTGTTATGATAAAACAAGGCTTTTTATTGTTTGCTGTAGTGGTGCTTTTTATAGCATCATGTAAACCTGAAGTTTCGGTTAGGACGCTTACCGGCAAATGGAAATATATAAAAATTGAGCATCCAAATGCAAGCCCGCCCGATACCGTAAAACAAGCCGAGTTGGATGCCAACGTACCTTATATTCAGTTTACGCCCGAAATGAAATTCCTGATTGTATGGGCCGGCAAATTCCTGTCGCACGGCTCTTTTACGCTGAATGGAAGCAACATGAATGTAACCGAGAAACTCCCTGATGGCAAAACCCGCAATTTCGTTTTTTACGTTTCGGAACTAACCGAAAATAAGATAGTTTTTGAAAGTACCGGCCCCGAAGGCTCAAAGGTTACAGCTTTGCGGGCAAGCAAATTTTAAATCAGTTAATTCTTTGCTTGCAGGCCACAAGGTACTGTCTTGTGGCCTGCACTTACAAGTAATTTAAAATCAAGCTAATCCTGTAATCCTTCGCCGTTGTTGGTGTTGTCACCAACAACTCTGCGCTATGCAATTGCAATGCTGAATTAGCTTGTAATTAATAAAAGCAACGAATAGGAAGTTGTTGGTGACAACACCAACAACGGCGCGAGTAATTTAAAATCAAGCTATCCTGTAATCCTAAAATCAAGGCTCAATGTGCCGCAACAACCTCTCCACTGGCTTCAACCTTGTTTTTTATAAACCGCTTGCCAATAAAAACAATCAGAAGTGCCAAAATTGATGACGCCGCCATAACCGCCGCCATGGGCAGCGAACTATGTTGTTTTATTACCGAAATACCGATGGATGACAAGGCCCCCACGGCCATTTGCGATGCGCCTAATATTGCAGAAGCCGAACCCGCATTTTTAGAGAAGGGAGCAAGGGATAATGCCGATGTATTGGGCGCGCAAATGCCAACGCAGCACAAAACTCCAAATATCATAGCTATAGTACCACCTATCCCGAACCAATGATTTAATGAACCCGCCAAAAACACTGTGGAAATAATCACCATTAAAATAAGTGATGCGCCTATCATTTGTTCGCTTTTGTATTTTTTTATCAGCACACTGTTTAGCTGACTTGAACCAATAAACCCGACCGAAAGCCCGGCAAAGATCCAGCCGAACTGCTTTTCGCTTACTTTAAAGCCCTCAATAAACACGATAGGCGAAGACGAAACATAGGCAAACAAACCCGCGAAAGCGAACGCGCCGCCTATGGCATAGGTTACAAACTGCGCATCCTTTAAAACTGTTATAAAATGCCCTATAATCGGCCCTGGTTTTAAAGAATAAGCAGGATCGGGCTGATAGCTTTCGGGGAGCCAGAATATTACGGACAGCAATATGAGCACCGCTATAATAGTTAATACCAGGAAAATGACCTGCCATTCAAAAGCCGCGGTAATGTAACTACCTGCGGTTGGAGCCAGCATTGGCGAAGCACCCAGTACCAGGATCAGCAACGAAAATACTTTGGCATTATCCTCAACCGGGAACAAATCGCGCACCATGGCCATAGCGGCTACGCTTGCAGCGCAGCTGCCCACCGCCTGAAAAAAACGCAGTGCAATAAGCATTTCGAGCGATGAAGAGAAAAAACAGCCCATTGATGATACGATATAAAGCCCAAGCCCCCAGTATAATGGGTTTTTACGGCCAAACCTGTCGAGCAAAGGTCCATAAAGTAATTGCCCGGCGGCGATGCCAATAAAATAGCTCGATAATGACAGCGCTACCTCATCGGTACTGGTATGCAAGTACTTAGCTATGGCTTTAAAGCCTGGCAGGTACATATCTATAGAAAAAGGGCCAAGTGCTGTAAGCGAACCTAATATGAGGATCAGTACTGTATATTTTTGTTTGGTCATACGTGTGTTAGTTAGTTGATGGTTCATGGTTGATAGTTCATAGCTGTGAATGGGCACAATAGTATAATGGTCATGCTAAAATTCCATGAACCATGATCCATAACCTATGAATCGAAGCATCAAAACGCCTCGCCTAAATTAAGACTTATTGATGAAAAGTTTTTGCTCACGCCATAATCGAGGCTGATATTGGTTCCCGTTTTTTTATTGAACTTAAAACGCAGGCCTGTGCCGGCGGCCGGGTGCCAATATACAAAGGCATGGTTCTCGGGCTCGGTAACGGAATTTACATTGGCAAATACCACAAAACCCAATAAGCCATTGCGGGTGATATCGCGGCGGTATTCAGTTTCAAAATATACCAGCCTGTCGCCCCGGTAACGGCTTTGCGGAAATCCCCTGCCCGATCGCTGATAAGGCTCCCAGCCAAGACTTGGCAGGTTAAGATAAGGTGTGCGGGGTGTAAGTGTTGTCCAGTAATAGGCCCAGAAAGCCAGCACGTTTTTAGGCCCCGAGTTGGTTAACTGCACATATTTACGCATATCGATATATAGAGAACTCCAGTTGGTATGGCTTCCAAAAGCTTTGGCATTAACCCGGTAAACTATATTGGCATAAGCTCCGGGCAGCGGATTGATAGAGTTTTTGCGCGAATCGTATAATAAATTGACTGTTACACCCGATGAAAACGCATCCTGATCGGTCGCAGTACCATATTTATAACCGGTAAACTTACGCAGGTTTTGATCGCCGTTGCTTTCAATATCTATATAATAGTCAAGATTATAGCCTAACCCGGCATAAAAGTATGGCTTAATCTGCTTTAACACGCTTTGATAAAAGCGGAGGTAATTATAATTTACCAGGAACTTATCTTCGGGACCCTGGTTACCTCCCAGGCCCCATGTATATTGAGGATAAACCATCAGCCTGGTGTCGCCCTGTATATTCCACTCGTTATTATTAAGCCAGATATTTGACCGGATAGGCAAGCCATACCTCCCCTTTAAATTAAAATAAGGGGTAAAAGTAAAGCTTGATAAATTAGTAGTAGCTTCATCCCCCAGGTAAAACCCAGCCGTTGTTGAAGTAAACAATGCTTTTCCGCCGCTCCGCCCGTCGGTTGTTGAGGTGGGAAAAACAGAAAAGTAGATCTTCTTTCGCTGCGTTGCCTGCTGCCGGGGCTTAATTTTAAAAAGCGAACGTACAATGTCAATAACATCCCGTTGCGGTACTGTATCTTTTTTTACGCTGATGGTATCTGCAACCGGCTCCTGTGCCAGCATCATTGCCGGAATCAAACATAAAACTATTACAGATAACCCTTTTACCATCGTACTTTAAACGAAAAATATTACCGTGCTGTTTGGCTGTTAGTAAGTTTAATAACGGATAAAACAGGGCAATCGCTTCAATTTAGCTAAATTTTAATTTAAATAAAAAAGGCCTGTAAGTATTGAAACCTACAGGCCTTTATAACAACCATTTAAATTAATGGTAAGTTGTTTGTTTAGTTACGGTTGTTTTGGTTGTGGTATAATGGTGATGCGGATGTGCCCTGCGCCAGGCAATGCGGGCAGCACGCTGCCTTTTCTCTTCGCGTCGGCGGGCTTCATTACCGATAATATAACCGCCACCGGCACCAAGCGCACCGCCAACTAAAGCGCCGCCTGCACTATGCGTAATAAGGCCACCCGCAATTGCACCGCCTGCTCCACCTATGATTGCGCCTTTGCCTTGTTTACTTATTCCCTTTTTCTGTGTGGTTTGTGCATTGGCAGTGATACTGATGGATAGCATCAGGCCAATTAAAAAGCACATATATATCATTAGCTTTTTCATAATGGTATGTATTTATAAGTGTTAACATATACACTCATGCAAATAACAGACCATTATCGAAAATAACGGCACAAAATTCAACAACTGAACATTAACCGACAATGTTTATTTCAGGAAAGCCATTACAGCTTTTGAAAATTCGGAAGTGCGGCTGGCGCTGTTATGATCGCCCGGAACGTGAACCAGCTTTGAGCCGGGAATGAGTTTATGAAGAGCAACCTCGTCGCCGTTATCATGATCTTCGCTCCCATCTATGAGCAGTACCGGGATTTTTACCTTAGCTAATTCCTGTTTGCTGGTTGATGGCTGCCACTTTTGCTGATAGGCTAAAGCAAGTTCATCAAAAGGGTTACTGTGGATATAATTGATCATCCCATCAACATCATGAAAGCTGGTATCGCCCATTAAAGCCTTATAAGCATGAATCCTCCGCGGCCATTCGGGGTTAGTGTAAGCATCGCCCATACCACCCATTACCGCCTTTTGAATCCGCTTATCCAGCACAAACACGCGCGAAGTAATGATCGATCCGCGCGAATATCCAACAATATCATATCGTTTCAGCCCAAGGCTTGTAGCCAGGCCCATAATGTCTTTAGCTTCGGCATCGTTAGCATAACCCGCGTCATCGTGGGGCTTGTCCGACAGTCCGTTGCCCCGCTGATCCAGTATGATCACTTTATAACCAGCCGTTAACAGATCATTATAAAGCTTTCCTTTTTTCCAGCCTTCGCCTGTGCCCGAAAAACCATGTACCAGTATCACCGGGAAGCCATCACCTTTCGCTTCATAATGGATTTTAACACCATCAAACGAAGTATAATAGCTACCCGGAGCAGTAACCGGCTGCGCTAATGCACCATTGCTGGTGATCAGCATAAAAATTAACAGGGCTAAACTTGCTGATAGTTTTTTGATAACAAACATATTTTTATTTAATAAACAGGTTAATAATACTTACTCCCGCAAGCCCTATAACAGAAACAAGCGTTTCCATTAACGACCATGATTTTATAGTATCTTTAATACTTAAATTAAAATACTCTTTATACAGCCAAAAACCCGAATCGTTTACGTGCGAAAATGCCAGGCTACCGGCCCCAATGGATAATACCATTAAATTGGGATTAATATGATTTTGCAAAACCAGCGGCGCGACAATGCCTGCAGCTGTTAGTCCGGCAACTGTTGCCGAGCCCAAACTAACGCGGATAATAGCAGCTATCACCCAGCCTAATAACAGTGGCGGCAAATTGAACGATTGCAGTTGCGCTGCTATCTGGCCGCTTACACCGCTGGCGGTTAAAACTTCCTTAAAGGCGCCCGATCCCGCTATGATCAATAATATCAAGGCCACATCCTTCACCGCATCAGTAAAATTGCCCGCAAGCTGGCCCATGCTTTTACCTTGCTTTACACCTAAAGTATAGGTGGCAACCATAAGCGCTATCAGCATAACAATTGATGGATCGCCAAGAAATGTGATGAACTTTGCTACACCCGGATCCTGTATGTTAAGGTATGGAAAAAACGCGGTAAGCATTAAAAGCAAAACCGGCAATAAAGCTGTAAAAAAGCTATTGAACGCGCCGGGCAGCTTTTCGGCAGGTAATTCTTCAGCCCTGAAAGTAGCCAGTGGCTCCGATGGGATTTTTTTAAGAAATTGTGCAAACACTGGCCCCGCCAGTATAATAGCCGGAATAGCTATCATAAGCCCGTAAATAAAGGTGGTTGCCATATTAGCATGAAACAAGGCCACTAACGCCGATGGCGATGGATGCGGGGGCAAAAAACCATGCGTTACCGACAGCGAAGCCAACATAGGTAAGCCTATATACACAGCCGGCAGTTTATACTTGTAAACTACAGAGAATATAAGTGGGACCATCAGCACGAAGCCAATACCATAAAACAGCGGAATACCTATAATAAACCCGGCTGCCACCAGCGCCCATTGAATATATTTTTCGCCTACGGCGGCAACAAGTACACCTGCTATTTTTTGCGCAGCCCCGCTTACAGCAACCAGCTTGCCCAGCATAGCGCCCAGGCAAATAATGATGAGCAGCTGACCTAAAATATCCCCCATGCCTTTTTGAACGGAAGCGGTTACCTTATTAATGGGTATGCCCAATAACAAACCTGCAATTATCGAAACAATGAGAAAGGCAATAAAAGGGTTTATTTTTACCAGGCTCACCAGCAAAACCAGTAAAACAATACAAAAAAAGACAGTTAACAGTACCATTAAGTTATAGGTTATGTGTGGCCAGCGGGTGTGCAACCTCAGTATAGGGCGCCTGCTGATGCCAACTAAAGTAATAACAAAATTTGAGTTTAGGGTTTTTATATGGTAAAAGCTTTGATAACCCGGTCTCAATCATCAATCAGCCTTGTAATTTTATCATCTGCACTCAAAAACAAGCGGTTTGTGTAACTAACATACAACATGTTGCTATTTATAACATTGTTTTATTAATTTTATAAAAAATAGTTTTAATTTTGCATTAAAGTTTTATCCGATAAGATTAAACCCAAACCACTACTTTACAGGATACTGTAATTTTAACGCATACTTTAATACCTTTTCGGCATTTATTTCTTTAACTTTTATTATGGTAAAGCGTATTTTAGTATTGGACGACAATCAAGACATACTTGATATTGTTCATGAAACCCTTACTTATGAACAATTTGAAGTCAAAAGCACATCAATAAGCAATGATGTACTTCCGCTGATTGAGAGCTTTGAACCGGATCTTGTTATACTTGATTACCGGGTGGCTGGTACTAATGGCGGCGAAATTTGCCGAAACATAAAAGTACATCCTAAATTTGGCAATACTCCTGTTATTATATTCTCGGCCTATGTGAACAATGAAAATGAGCTCATCAGCTACGGGTGCGACGCAATAATAAACAAACCATTTGATTTGACCGAACTTGTTGAAAAGGTTAATAACCTGCTTTAAAAACGTAATCCCTGCCTCAACGGTCAATTTACCTCCCCTTGCACTATCCATTTAACCTTTATTTCATTCCTTTATTCTGCCAAACCGGGATAATAATTATAAAAAAAGCAAAGAAAGCGCTTTAAAGCTTCCTGCATTATAAATACAGCACATTTTTAACGCATAAATTGATTAATTATCAATACTTAAACAGCACGGTTGAAATATTGGTAATTATTTTAACTTTGTTTTATAGGCTAAAGCAAAATAATTAGTTAAATACAATAAGCCCTTGATTGTATTATGGTACTATCAATAAACGAACACGAGAAAACAGAAGTAAAAAAGGCGCCGGTATGCCCAAGGTGTAAATCAGAGCTTGATAACCGTGTGCCCAGAGGCTTTTTTGTGAAAAAAGTTTTGTTTTTTCTCCCGCTAAAGAGGTACATGTGCTACAAATGCCAGCGCAAGAGATACATATTACGATAATTAATTTCATAAAAAGAAATTAACACTTACTTAAAAGTACTTTTCCTTTTTTTCTTCTTCGCCAATAATATAGATATTGTATTTTGGCTGCCTGTTATTTTAAGTTTGTGGAAGAAAACGAAGCCAAGTCAAAGAAAAGATATTATTGTTCAAAATGCGGAGCCCCTTACCATTTCCAGATGCGAAGGAGTTGGTTTTTGAAAAACATCCTGTTTTTTATACCGGTCAGGAAATATTTTTGCGCAAAGTGCAAAAAGCCGGCTCACGTTTTCATCAAATAATTTTCCATTAATCAATTTTCTTTGGTGTTTTGATACCCTGTTACTTCAGAAAATGCAGGTAATCTGCGTTTATAACCTTCTTGTACTGTCATTTTAAAGCCCCGACCTTATTTGTATACAACAATATACCCGTTGTATATCATTATAAGTACAGAATTACAGAGCATTCCCTTATAAAGCCTCATAAAATCCAAATTTGAACTAAGATAGTTACGCCTAATACTTGGTATAAAAATTGCATAGTGTTTCTCGATATTGTATAAAGCCATATCGCCATTGACTTTTTTTGCTGATACATCTTTTTAACAACTTACCTATGCGACGGATTTTAGCGGTGGACGACGACAAAGATATTTTAGAAATCATAAAATATATACTGGAAGATTCAGGCTATGAGGTTGATACCTTAACTGAAGGCAGAAACTTGTTTGACCGGATAAAGCAACACGAGCCTGATTTAATTTTGCTTGACATTATGCTCGGCAATTTAGATGGCCGTGAACTTTGCAAAACCCTTAAAAATCAGCAGGAAACTAAAAACATACCTGTAATATTAATTTCGGCAAGCCATAATCCGGGTATGCTAAGCCAAGCCGGTTCGCCCGATGATTTTATAGCCAAACCTTTTGACATTGATGTTTTGCTGGATAGTATAAACAGGCAGTTAAGAAGTGCCGCCTGATATACAGGATATATTCCCGAAAAAAACGGAGCAGGCAAATACTCGCCTACCCCGTCAAATCAAAACAAAACTAAACATTTATAGTAAATGCATTTTCCCGTTTAGCGCGGTTACGCAGCTTAAAGAAAATGACAAGGTTTAGGAAATGCATACCGCCCAATATTAAAATTATCCAGCCCACTTTATAACTCAGTACCTCAACCACTACCTGCATACTGGCAATATTGCCATACTCCTTTAAGGCCAGGCTCATATAGCCTATATTTACCAGGTAAAAGCCTACTACAAGCAGCTTGTTCACAGAATCGGCCAGTTCACTGTTGCCGTGAAAAATATCCACTAAAAATATACGCCCGTTTTTAAACAGCACTTTGGCCACCCATACTGTTAATGCTACACTTGCCAACAGGTAAATAACATAGGTTAAAATAAAGTAGTTCATAATGTTAAAGATTTAGTTATTATTAATTATTTAGAATTTTCAGTAAAAATTGAAATTTATTTATAAAAAAATTTATTTAAACACTTTCAATATCGAACCAAAAAACCAGTTCTCTTCGGCCTTGAGCATGGTATCAAGTGTTTTGTTCACGTTGTTAGCCAGCTTATTTATATCAGTAACCGTGGTTTTAAATGTTTTATAAGCCGGATCTTTTGCATCGCCATTCACTCCGGCAAGTTGATCAAGTATCTTAATGATTGGTGTAAGCTCGCGCTTTTTACGTTCTTCGGCAACACGGCGGGCAATAGTCCACACATCTTTCTCTGCGTAAAAAAACTCCTTACGCTCACCTGTTTTATGCTGCTTTTCAACCAAACCCCAATCAATGAGGTCGCGCAGGGTCATATTGGCATTACCGCGTGATATACTTAATTCGGTCATCACTTCTTCAGTGGTCAAAGCCTCCGGCGAGATCATCAGCAAAGCATGTACCTGGGCCATGGTGCGGTTAATCCCCCACTCCGACCCTAGCTTACCCCAGGCCTCAATGAACTTTAACTTTGCCTCTGCCAATTCCATGCACAAATATAAACAAGTTTTTAAACTTTCAAAAAAAAATGAAAATTTAGGTTAAAGGTTAAAGGTTAAAGGTTAAAGGTTAAAGGTTAAAGGGCAATGCACTTTCACTTGCTTTGTTTAAAAAGGTAAAATAAATATCCACCAGTTTTATTAACCTGTTTACTGAAAACACCTTGCCTCTTGCCACGCTCAATTGGAATTTTTATACTGTAAATTTTACACGGGTTAACCGGTAGGCTCCTGGTCAGCATCGCCAGGCCGGTGTTATCAGTTAATAATTACCGAATGTTGATTGTATAATTTAGATTGCTGATATTGCCTGAGTGGAAAATGTTAAAATTGTCACCATAAATACATGGAAATGTGATGGTGAGTATCGGGTGCGCATGGGCATACTTGCCAAACAACTTAAACAATTAAAACCTCATGTTATAGCTTGCCAGGAATGTTTTTACAGCGAAGAAGCAAATGCCGATACCCTGAAATTTTTGGCTGCCGAATTAAATATGAACTACTGTTTTTTACCCGGCCGATCGAAAAAACGCCTGTTTGAAGGCAGGGTGGTTGACAGTACGTCGGGCCTGGGCATATTATCAGTTTACCCGGTTACCGAAACCGGGAGTTTTGATTTACCCGTAGTAGCCGAAGATAACGACCGTAAAGCTTTCCGGGCAAACGTAAACCTGCCATCGGGAAAAATAGTTACTGTTACCACTACCCATCTTACACACCTGGGCCAGCATAAAGGCATAAGAAAAGCCCAGGCCGAAGCCCTCGCGGGTTTTGTTACTGAGGAAAGCCCAAAGCCATACCACATTATTTGCGGCGACTTTAATGCTACACCCGATTCGGAAGCGGTTATGGCTTTCCGGGAATTATCTAAAGCTGTTGACTGTTATACCGAAGGTAATGGTGCAGAACCGAGATACAGCCTTACGGACGCCTATTACAAAGCCAACAAACAGGTATGTGTTGACCAGATCTTTACTTTGCCCTTCCCTGATACGGATAATTACCCGCGGTTTATCGATTCGGCAGTGGTATTAAACGTGCCTGATGAAGAAACCGGCTTGTACCCGAGCGATCATTTCGGCATCACCACAACACTTGTAATAAATTGACTATACACAACCTGCCGTCAATCGGTAATTTTGCCATTCAAAATATAGCGGTTCAAACAATCCGCCCTTTTCATCCATAAAAAACCACCATGGGCAAGCTATTTTATGTTATCGGCGCATCCGGAGCAGGCAAAGACACCTTGATGAATTACGCCCGCAAGCAAATTAACGGATCGGAAAATGTGGTATTTGCGCACCGGTATATCACCCGGCCCCCATTTTCTGGCAATGAGAACCACGTTAGCTTAACCAATGAGGAATTTGCATTGAGGAGCAAAGCCGGGATGTTTGCTTTAAGCTGGGGCAGCCACGATAAATACTATGGCATAGGCCAGGAAATAAACAACTGGCTTAATAAAGGCTTTAATGTGGTGGTTAACGGATCGCGCGAGTACCTGCCTGTTGCGCAGCGGCTCTACCCCGATCTGATAGTGATATTAGTAACGGCGAGCCCCGAAGCTATTGCAAGTCGCCTGGTTGGGCGCGGCCGGGAAAACACTGAAGAAATAGCCAATCGTATAGCCCGCACTGCCGAACTCAATACCAATCTCGAAAACTGCATCGAAATACAAAATGACGGTGCTATTGAACTTGCCGGGAACGAACTGGTAAACCTGATCTCGGTAACAGAAAAACAACTGGCTTAAACCTGCTTTCAATATGTGATGAAAACTATTGATGGTTCAATACGCCCGAAAGATTACTGCGTTGATAATTGAGTAGATATTTTGGTTTTTTTTAAACGCAACCCATAAAATAACGAAATATACTGAAAAAGGGGTATTTCAAGGTGATAATATTAACGCTATTTTTAGAAAATATTTAGAAAAGTATTTAAATATCGAACCTAAACCCTATCAATATAAATTAGCCATCTGCCCTGAACAGCAAATGGCTTTTTTGTTTATATACAAATCTCAAATAATTGTTGCCAGCTATCGCAAGGTAGCATAATTATAAAACTGCAACCTGCCATTCCCCTGGATGGTAATGGTTTTGGTTTCAGTTGCGCCCTGGGCATTTTTGAGGGTAATACGTACCTGGTTATCTCCTTTTTGCAAAGGGATCCGTGCATAAGAAATATAAGCCGGCAGACTTTGCCAGTTACGGGTATCTGCTTTTTCGGATAGTAAGCTGTAAAGCTGAATGCCGTAACCAAGTCCTTCCAATAACCCGTTGGTTTTGCCATCACTTTTGGCAGCTGCACGTATCGAATATTCGGCTATCTTCTTCACCGCAAGGCGCGACAGGATCCCGCTCATCTCTTTTAATGCACGCTGCTGCAAAGTTTTAAATGCCAGCTCATTAATATCTTCAGCTTTTATCAATGACGCATCCTGGTTATTAACCGAGATACTTGCACTTGAATAATATGGCGTTTGCGCAACATATTTAGGAAATGCGACCCGTAGGCTTTCAACCGACTTGGTGTTTACCCTGTTCCTGTCACCGTCGTAATTAAAGGGAATTACCAGGCCTCCGGCAGCATCGGTAAAAAACAAGTCGCCGTTGCTGTTACGGATCAGGCTAAAAAACAGGTCGACCTGTGTTTTTACCGGGGCAAGGCCGTTCTCCCAAAAAAATATCAGTTCACCGCCTTCCGATGGTTTTACAGGTTCATATTTAATGCCAAAGGTTGTTTCAAACTGGTCAGCTTCAGTTGTAAAGCCGTTCAGCTTTGCCGTGCGGATCACATCTTCTTCTAGTTCAACGGGCATTGGGGTACCGTAATAAGTTTTATCAGGACTTTTAAGATAGATCTCCGCCGCGTTCCTATATGATATAAATGCATTGTTTACATCGTTGTTACTTTCATACAACATCCCCTGCAACGTCAGCGAAAATGCGTCGTTTGAGTAACGGCTGTCTTTATTATTATACTTATCGCCCTGTTCCTGAGCCTGTAGAGTAATGCGGCGGGCTTCAACAATAGCATCCTCTGTTTTATTCAGGTACAAATAATTGAGCGCCTTATAATAATGGATCATGAACTTTTCAAAATCCTCCCCTTTATACCTTTGCGATGCTGAATTAAGCAAAACGCCAACAGCGGCGTCAGATGCGCTGGTCAAACCTTCATCAAGCAACTGATCTGCCTGGTTAAAGTAGTTGTTACTATTTTCGTACTCGCCTTTTAAATGGCAGATCCTCCCCTTCTCCATCAGGTACAGGAGCTTATTTCGGGGCTTTTGAATCAGGCTGTTATTATCAAGCTCCTTCTCGGCCTGTGGATAGTTACCGGCCGATACATTTTTGTAATAAGGAGCAACACTTTGATTATAGGTTGAACACGCCGATAAAAAAAGCATCAGCCCGATAAAAGAAAATACCCGGAGAATATGCGTACGTAAGTTGATCATTATTAAATGCAAACTGCCCCAAACACAGGCGTACCATGTTCAGGGCAATGATGTTTACCAGCTTTAGTTTTTAACGTATTTGGCAATTTTCTTTTCGCCTATCCAAACCACTTCATTTGTCTGAATGTTGGTAAGCTCCAGATTTACCTGGTAGTAAACAACTTTTTGGCGTTTGTGCGAATCAACTATTGAATTGATTGAGCCCTGCAGTATATAATCGGCACCGTTTTCCAGGCCAAATTTTTTCATGCTTGATACCGTAGCGTTTGTTTGCTGATCGGCCTTTTCGGCACGTAACTCATCACGTTTTTTACCGCCCTGCACCAAACGTACTTTTTGCGATTGGATGAATGAGCTCTCAATATCGGTTAAGAATGTTTCGGCATCAATATGTTCGTGGCTTTTGTTTTGGACAAAGCCAACTATAACTACCGGGCGTTTACCCTGGTGCTCGTTAAGGTGAGTATCTATCCAGTTAGCACCTAAAATTTTGCCGGTAAGCTCATCGGCTGCCATTCGTGCATCACTGTTATTCCAGTTGCCGCTAACATCAATAGTTTGGTCGGTGCTAACGCGTGTAACCTGCCTTGAACATGAGGCTATAAAAATCCCTGAAACTGCTATTGCAGCAACTGTTAAAATCCTGTTAAATTTCATTTGTAGTATATTATAAATTATGATGTGTTAGATTGAATGCTGCTTAATTTTTACCAGCCAAAACCGATACCGATGCTTGTACGGCCGCCCCAGCGACCACCATAATAGCCGCCCCAGCGGTTGCCCCATCCATAGTTTAAAAATGGCGAATAAGAGTAGCCGCCATATAAGCCCCATGACGGTGAATAATCATAATATCCGTTCATGCGTTCCTCATGCCGCCACGCGCGGTTTTGACGGCGGCGTTCCAGTTTGGCTTCATACCAATCGTAAGCTTTGTAAGTATTTTGTATGGTTACCCCGTGCAGGCTGTTCAGGGTATCGGCAACCCTGATATATTTTGCCTGGCTTTCCATGTAGCGTGGATTTTGATCGGCAACCAGCGATGCAGTTTCCTGGGCCTTTACGGTGCCGCTAAACAAACCGCCTAAAAGCATCAAGCCTATCATAAAGATATTCCTTTTCATTGCGCTTAATTTTATAAGTAAAGTTACGTAAAATGCAGTCTAAATATTACACCGGCGCCGGGCATAAACCGTTAAATTATGTTAATCGGGAGCATTTTTACTTAATTATGAATTGCAGTAGCATTATACAGTTTTTTTCACCATGAAAATGGTCGGTACAACTGTCACTATCGGTCATGGTGGCGCGTCATAATGATATATTTAATACATTTATATAAAGCTAAAAACTGAACGCACAAAGCCAAAAACTTAACATTCTGTTTATTAACATTATATAATTATTTTATGTAAATTAATTATTAGACGCTCTATCATATCATGAAAAAATCAACCTATACCCTGTTTATTATTGGCTTTGCCGCAATACTGTCTGCCTCCGTTGCCAAAGCGCAAACCAAGGCCTTTAAACCCAAAGACCAGCAGTTATTTAACACCATCGCACACATGGACAGTGTAATGTTCAACGCCTTTAACAGCCGTAATTTAGAAGTGATGAAAACGCTGTTTGCGCCCGATGTTGAATTTTATAACGATGGTAAGGGCTTAACCGGTTATGAAGGCACCATGGCCGGCTTTAAAGGAATTTTTGAAAACAAACAAGCCGCCGACCTGCGCCGCGACCTGCTTAAAGAAACGCTTGAGGTTTACCCCATGCCCGGCTTTGGCGCTATTGAAATGGGTACGCATCGTTTCACACATACCGAAAACGGCCAACCGGTAATCGGTCTGATGAAATTTGTACACATTTGGCAGTATAAGGACGGGCAATGGAAAGTGACGAGGGTGGTAAGTGTAGGACATTAATTATGCTAACAGATCTGTTAAATGTTTTCAATCCCTATTTAAGCGCGGGGCTTTCGCAATATAACCCGCCGGTTCAGGCATTCGTGCTTGAGCCGGCAATCGCCCCATTTTTAATTAATATCTAATCACCAAGCCTCAAATTTCTTCAATACGAACTCACATTGCTATAGTCAACATTTGTAATCCCGCTATAATCAGGCACAAACGTATTTTCGCTGCTGATGGCCATATCAAACTCAAACGATGCCGGATAAGGTGTGTTTAACAAACTGCCTTTGGGGATGTAAGGGAACAGCTCACCATAAGTCAGGATCTGGCTGTGGTTAACACGGCGGTAAATATACATGCGGTGCAGGTCGCACGGTTTGCTTAAACCGGCGGCACCTATCATTTGAATGGCGCTGCCCACGGTTTGCCGGTGGAAATTAGCCACACGTACTTTTTTATCATCCACTACGAGGCCTTTCATCAGGCTTTTATCCTGTGTAGCCACACCGGTTGGACAGGTGTTCGTGTTGCATTCCAGCGCCTGGATGCAGCCAAGGGCGAACATCATGCCACGGGCACTGTTGCACATATCGGCGCCGAGGGCAAAATTTTTGACCAGGTCAAAACCCGTGGCTACTTTTCCTGATGCTATAAGCTTGATATGTTTTTTAAGATCGAACCCGGTCAGCGCATCATAAACAAAAGCCAAAGCCTCGCGCAGCGGCATCCCTACCGAGTTACTGAACTCAAGCGGGGCAGCGCCGGTGCCGCCTTCTCCCCCATCAACAGTAATAAAATCAGGAGTAATGCCTGTTTTGACCATGGCCTTGCAAATAGCTAAAAACTCGCTTTTATGACCAACACACAATTTAAACCCGATTGGCTTGCCGCCTGAAAGATCCCGAAGCTTTTGAATAAATACCATCAGCTCCAATGGATTGGTGAATGCGGTATGGTATGGCGGTGAAACCACATCCTCCCCCATCTCTACCAGCCTGATCCGCGCAATTTCAGGAGTGACCTTGGCAGCAGGCAATATCCCCCCATGACCAGGCTTTGCCCCTTGCGACAGCTTGATCTCGATCATTTTCACTTGTGGCAGCACCGCGCGTTCGGCAAAGGCATCGTAGTTCATAGTACCATCCTTATGGCGGCAACTGAAATAGCCGGTGCCTATTTGCCAAATGATATCGCCGCCTGGTTGTAAGTGGTAATCACTCAATCCACCTTCGCCGGTGTTATGGGCAAAGTTATCCAGTTTTGCACCGCCGTTAAGGGCCAGGATAGCGTTCATACTCAACGAACCAAAACTCATAGCCGAAATATTGAATACGCTGGCCATATAAGGCTGCGTACAGGCAGCCCCGCCAACCTTTACACGGGGATCCATATTTAATTGATGGTGATCAATAGCGGCGATGCTGTGGTTAAGCCATTCGTAGCCGTTATCATATACATCAAGCTCGGTACCAAAGGGACGGGTGTCATCAACCTTTTTGGCTCGCTGGTAAATTACACTCCTGTTTTGACGGTTAAAGGGTGTACCGTTGGTATCGCTTTCAATAAAGTACTGGTATATTTTAGGCCTAAGTTCTTCCATCAAATACCTCAGGTGGCCAAACACCGGGTAATTGCGCACAATGCTATGCTTAGGCTGCACCATATCATAAAAACCGATAAGATATATAGGTCCAATGAACAAGAACGACCATGCAGCGGGTGGCCAGATGACGGTCCACAAGGCAAGCATACTGAATATGATAAAGAACGAAACAACGAAGAGCTTTCTCATGGATAGTTAATTTTATATGAAGCGGCTATTAAGTTTGATAAAAATAGATTTATAATTTAAACAATAGGGCAAATTTGTGGTTAAGAAACTTACTCAATGTCGTTTTAAAGTCACAAAGTAAAAATACATGTTTAAACATCTATTTTTGTACTTATCTTTGTATCAACAAAAAAGAAATAAAAATCATGGCAACAGAAACAGCAACAAAATGGGTTATTGACCCTATGCACTCAGAAGTACAATTTAAAGTTAAACACCTGGTTATTTCAACCGTGAGTGGTTTTTTCAAAAGCTTTAACGGTGAGTTATTAACTGATAATGATGATTTTGAAAATGCTGAAATTGATTTCTCTTTAGATATCAACAGCATTGACACCAATCAGACACAACGCGACGAGCACTTAAAATCAGCCGAATTTTTTGACGCTGAAAAATATCCTCAGATCACTTTCAAATCAACTTCATTCACCAAAACTGATGATGAAGAATATGAATTGAAAGGCAACCTGACCATTAAAGATCAAACCAAACCGGTAACCCTCGACGTAGAATTTGGTGGCTCGGCTGCTGACTTTTATGGCAACACCAAAGCTGGTTTCGAGATCAGCGGCAAAATTAACCGTAAAGATTTCGGTTTAACCTGGGATGGTGTAACCGAAGCAGGTTCAATTGTAGTTGGCGAAGACATTAAATTGTTGATCAACATCCAGTTCACTAAACAAGCTTAATTGTTTTAATACTGTTGCTGTGTTTTAACTTTTAAAATGCCGCTGTTGTTAAAGGATCCAAACAACACGGCATTATTGAAACAGCAAAACAGGTTAAAATTTAAATAGCAAAGCCATTCTGATTTAATCGGAATGGCTTTGTTTGTTATGAACCAACCAAACTTACGAAGTTTTAAAAACTGCTATGTAGAAAAGCACAGCTGACAAGAGTGAGATTTTGTCTTCACATAAAGATATAATTTATTTTCAGTAATAAAAAAAGTCTCAAACTGCTATGTGCGATCTTATGCCGCAAGTAATTGTATGGAATAAAAAAGGGGTACGAATACTTCGTAATGTAATTAATTACCGTTTTTAAACTGCGTTTTCCCCTTTGTGTTTTTTCGAGCTGTAATTTATTATTACTGAATCTGTTTTAATAATTTTACGATGCTGTAAGAAACGGAAGCGGCTCTGCTGAGGAGCAACCAGCCAGGGATATTACAGCCGGATAATGCATATCAGCCAGGCATGGGCACATACAGTTCAGTGCCTGGCTGTTTATTTATATGCTGTTCTGCGATGCCTGAAGAAAACCTTTCCGCTTTCAGAGCCTTCATTTTTTGGTATTCCTGTTGCTTTTGCTTCAGATAATCTTCCTGGTAAGGTTTTCCGCTTATGGCCACGCCTTTGGCGATCATGGCCAGTTTACGGGCTACTTTAACAATCGCCTTTTTGCTGTCTTTTCCGGCATGTTTGCTGTAATAGGCAAACATGCTGCGGGACTTACTAATCGCTTTCCAGGAAGCCTCTATCAGCAATGGGCGCAAATGGCTGTTGCAGCGGGGCTGCATCCCTTTGGTTTTAACCGTATCGCCCGAACTATCTTCCCATGGGCATAAACCAAGGTAACTGGAATATTTATCGGCGTCATCGAAACGACTGAAATCTGCCAGCTCGGCAATTAAACCCATCGCTGTAATACTCCCGATGCCAGGGACGGAAAGCAGGCTTTCATAAGTTTGTTTATGCAGGATCAGGATCTCCGTACGTAATGATTTGGTAATCCTGTATAATTGCTCCCGCTGATATTTTAAATCTGCTATATATTGCTGCAATGTTAGCGTACCTGCCATGCTGCTCAATTCGATGGCTAACCAATCCAAAACCTTAACGGATAAAAACCCGGTTGTTGATACTGTTTCCGGTATCACTATACTATGATACATCAGAAAACTTTTGAGCTTATTATTGCTTCGCACTATGTCAGCTACTTTACTCTGACGTAATCGGAACAGGCCCCGCAATTCCTGCTGGTCACGGCTCAATACATGAATGCCATGTAAATTGCCCCGCTCAAGGTGTTCGGCAATAGCACGACTGTCATGCAGGTCTGTTTTATTCTTCTTTTGTTTGTCTGTCACCGGGATATCAGCGGCATGCAAAAGGATATTATTGATCCCCAGTTTACAAAGCTCCTCATGAGCGTAAGTGCCGCAAAAGCCGGCCTCATATGCTGAATGATAGTGCCCACCTGGAAAGTTTCGCTGTAAATAATCATACAAACCTTCGGCACCCGGAGGCTGCGTGAAGTGACCTACCTGAATACCCAGGCTTCGGATCGTTACTGACCATGATCGCTTGTGAACATCAAGTCCAACATAAAAATCCTGACCGCTAAAGTCATTTTGTTTTTGCAAATTTGTTCTTGGCATAGCGCAGCTTTTTAATTGTTAATCATTGCGAAACTTAAAGTTATCGCTTAAAATTAAAATTTCGGCCCTCCGTAAAGGGGGATGACCGCAGCTCCTGCGCTATGCTTTTCTTACATAATTACTTCGTAAGTTTTCCGCATTACAGTATAAATCATCGCAAACACATGATTTAAAGCGCGTTTAAGCCTCATTTTTAAACTAAGTAGCCTTATATTTGTTCTTATACTTATGCTAATTAAAATATATCCCGAAAACCCTAATCCAAAGGCTATTGAGCAGGTGGTGGAGGTGTTAAAAAAAGGCGGCCTCATCATATACCCTACCGATACCATTTATGGTTTGGGTTGTGACATTACCAACCACCGCGCTATTGAGGCCATTTGTAAGATCAGGAACATCAAACCCGAAAAAGCAAACTTCTCATTTATTTGCTATGATCTGAGCCATATTTCTGATTACATCAAACCGATTGACAATACTACTTTTCGCGTGCTCAAGAAAGCGTTGCCGGGGCCATTTACATTCATATTCAATGCCAGTCATATGGTGCCCAAAATGCTCAGCTCCAACAAAAAAACGGTTGGTATCAGGGTACCCGATAATAATATAGCGCGTGAAATTGTGCGTGTGTTAGGGAACCCTATCCTATCAACCTCAATAAGGGATGACGATGATATTATAGAATACTCTACCGATCCGGAACTGATCCACGAGAAATATGAAGATCTGGTGGATATTGTGATCGATGGCGGTTATGGCGATAACATCCCATCAACCATAGTTGATTGCACCACCGGCGACTTTGATATTGTGCGTGAAGGTAAAGGCGATTTGGAGTTGTATTTGTAGTTTTAATTATTATCACCCGTCATTGCGAGGTACGAAGCAATCCCAAACTTTACAGAGATACTTGCATAGCTGCTCTGCTAATCGGGGATTGCTTCGTACCTTATAATGACGTGGTTGTAAGTTATTGATTATTAAGTATATTTTTCTTGATGGATTTTATAACATGGGCGTTGCCTGTGGCTCGGGCTTTCCGTTGCAAGTCCTCGCCTTTCCTGCCCGCAACCCCTTTGCGCGCTCCGGGCTTTACACTGCAATCCCTAACGCGGCCCACGCGCAACACCGTTAAAATATATTTTACATGTCATTACATTTTTTTCAAGGCTTCCCTAATGGATACTCGCAATGACGTGATGGAAAATGGACTTACGGCCTTATCCCCTTAACAAACCCATCAATCTTATCCATATACCCCTCCTCGCCTAAAAGCTTCACAAATTTGCTGCCTATAATTGCCCCATTGGCATAATTACATGCTTTGGCAAAGCTGCTGCTATCAGTAATCCCAAAACCAATAATTGTCGGATTCTTTAGCTTCATCGCGGTAATGCGTTTGTAATATTCTTCTACACTATCACTCAGTTTCAGGTTATAGCCGGTTATTGTCGATGACGACAGCAGGTAAATAAAGCTGTTGCTCAGTTCATCAATTTTGCGGATGCGCTCTTCGGATGTTTGCGGGGTTACCAGGAATATGTTGCTCAGGCCGTTATCGATAAAATATGACGAGTACATTTTTTCATATTCATAGATCGGCAGATCGGGTACAATAATACCATCAACACCTATCTCAGCAGCCTTTTTACAAAACCGTTCAACACCATACTGTGCAATGGGATTAAAATAGCCCATGAGCAAAATAGGAATACTTACCCTGCTGCGTAGTTCGGCAAGCTCTTCAAACAAAACTTTAAGGCTCATGCCATTTTCCAATGCTACCTCTGAGCTATGCTGAATAGTCGGGCCATCAGCTACGGGATCAGAATAAGGAAAACCGATCTCCAGAAAATCAGCACCTGATTTTTCAAGGGCTTCGGCAATATCAACTGTAGTGTTCAGCGCTGGGTAACCGGCGGTAAAGTATATAGATAACAGGTTATTTTTTTTTGATGCAAAAAGTTTGTTTAAACGGTTCATTGTATTTTATTTGTCTATGGACGATAGACCATAGTCCATGGTTTTATTTTTTATTGTTGATTTTTTTCACGGATCAGCCATGGTCTATAGACCATCAACTATAAACCAATTAGTACCCAAAATAATTAATATACGTATCCAGGTCCTTATCTCCCCTGCCTGAAATACAGATCACCACATTATCGTTGGCCTCAAACTTCATTTTCTCTAACTGGGCCAAAGCATGGGCTGTTTCAATAGCCGGGATAATCCCTTCCAGCTGACAGCAAAGTAAACCTGCCTGCAAAGCCTCCTCATCGGTAATACTTACATATTGCCCGCGGCCGGTTTTAAACAAATGTGCGTGCTGCGGCCCTATACCCGGATAATCCAGTCCCGCCGAAATTGAATAAGGCTCAACCACCTGTCCGTCTTCGGTTTGCATCAATATGGTGCGACTGCCATGCAGCACCCCTTCATCGCCCAAAGCTGTTGTAGCGGCAGATTCACCACTATTTACGCCTTTACCTGCAGCCTCAACAGCTACCAGTTTCACAGCCTCATCCTCTATAAAATGATAGAACATCCCCATAGCGTTGCTACCCCCGCCTACACAGGCCATCACATATTGCGGTAACTCCTTGCCGGTTTGCTCAAGCAACTGAGCCTTTGTTTCCTGCGATATGATAGCCTGAAAACGGGCCACAATATCCGGGTATGGATACGGGCCAACCACCGAACCGATGATATAATGCGTATCAACCGGGTTGCCTATCCAATCGCGCAGGGCCTCATTGGTGGCATCTTTGAGCGTTTTACTGCCAGATGTGGCGGGTACAACCTTAGCGCCCAGCATTTTCATACGGGCCACGTTTGGCGCCTGCCTTACCATGTCAATTTCGCCCATGTAAACAACGCATTCAATATTCATGAGCGCGCATACGGTAGCGGTTGCCACCCCATGCTGACCTGCGCCGGTTTCGGCAATAATACGCTTTTTACCCAGGCGTTTTGCTAACAGGATCTGCCCTATGGCGTTATTGATCTTATGTGAGCCGGTATGGTTCAGGTCCTCGCGTTTAAAGAAGATATTAGCGCCATATTTTTCCGAATACCTTTTGGCATGATATAACGGAGAAGGCCGGCCGACGTAGTTTTTAAGCAGATCATCAAACTCGGCTTTAAAATCATCGTCATTTATGATATTGAGGTATTGCTCCCTTAATTCCTCTACGTTAGGGTACAACATTTCGGGGATATATGCTCCCCCAAAATCGCCATAATAACCTTGTTCGTTAACTCCGTATTTCATCTGTTGTGTTTTATTTTTGATGATTTTAAATGCCTCTTTTAATTTTTCGATATTCTTCAAGCCGGGCTCATTTTCAAACCTGCTGTTAAGGTCAACCCCATAAAATTGGGAATGTGTGATGTTTTTAACCTCTTTTATATTTTCAAGCCCCACCCCTCCTGATAAAAAGAAGGGAATGTCCAGTTTATATTGATCAAGAATAGCCCAGTCAAAAGTTTTGCCTGAGCCTCCATATTCTTTTGTTTTGGTATCGAACAGGAAAAGATCGACATTGTTGGCATAATCTTTTAACTGTTCAAAATCAAAATCTTCGTTAATACCAAAAGCTTTGATCACGGTTACCCTACCTTTAAAAGCAGCGCAAAATTCCGGACTTTCATCACCATGCAACTGAACCGCGTTAAAGCCATATTCAGTGACCAGGCGATCAATATTTTCAGAGCTTTCATTTACGAAAACACCCGTTTTTTGGATAGAGGCGGGTATAGTTTGCAACGCATCTGTCGCCAGGTTTGCCATATAGCGTGGCGATTTGCCATATAAAATAAAGCCTACATAGTCGGGCTGTAAAGCAGCAACCGCATTAATATTTTCAGGATGTTTTAAACCGCAAACCTTTATTTTCATGGTTTAGTTTTGTAATAAAGTATTAAAACTCCTCAGCGCTTTTTTGCTTAACAATGCTTCTTCGGCTTCATAAAAACAATCACCAAAAGTTTTTTCAGGGCCGATGGTTTTAATGGCCAGCGCGGCGTTAGCCAGTACCACGTTATTTTGGGCTGGGGTACCTTCGCCTTTAAGCACCGAACTAAATATGGCTGCCGAAGCTGTCACAGTATCGCCGCCGATGATTTCTTTAGGATCAAGCTTTTCAAATCCAAGGTCTTCGACACTGTTGATCTTTTCACCATCTGCCGAAAAGGTCTTAAAATCGCAGGTTAATGAGATTTCGTCATAGCCTTCCAGGGCGTTTATGATAGTATATTTTGTAGTTGATTTTTGGTAAAGGTAAGCGTATACCCGGGCAAGCTCCAGGTTAAACACCCCTACCAATTGATTATCGGGCTTCGCCGGGTTAACCAGAGGCCCCAGCATGTTGAAGAAGGTTTTAACACCCAGTTCCCTGCGGATGGGCGCAACGGTTTTCATAGCCGGGTGAAACAATGGCGCGTGCAGAAAACAGATATTAGCTTCCTCGGCACTCCGTTTCAGCTTGTCAATATCGTTGGTAAACTGGTAACCCAGGTACTCCATCACATTTGATGAACCGCAGCCCGATGATACCCCATAGTTACCATGCTTGGCCACCTTATACCCCGCACCCGCAACAACAAATGAAGCAAGCGTTGAAATGTTAAAAGTATCCTTACCATCGCCTCCGGTACCGCAAAGGTCAATGAGGCCATCGGTTTCCAGGTTAACGGGCAGACAAAGTTCCAGCATGGCATCGCGAAAGCCTTCCAGTTCTTCAACGGTAATGCTTCGCATACAATAGGCTGTCATGAAAGCTGCCATTTGCGCGTTATTGTACTTACCCTGCGCAATATTGATCAAAATGCCTTTTGATTGTTCCCTGCTAAAGGTTTTGTGTTCAAAAAGATGATTAAGTATCTGTTTCATTTGCTTGCCCCCCGGCCCCCTAAAGGGGGAGTTGGTATAGTTTAATTGTTTTTTTCGCCCTCCCTACAAATCACTCCCCCTTTAGGGGGCTTTGGGGGAAGAGGCATAAAAAAAGGGTTGCCGTATGGCAACCCTTTTGAATATATCTTTTAAACAAACATGGAATTGCCTTACGATTACTCGTTAAGCCACCACCAATTGTTGTTTAATTTTGTCATTGTTACTTGTTGGCACAAATATGTAAATAGTTTTTATAAAAACAAACAGAACAGTACATTTATTGAATTATTGATTTACTGAATTATTGATTTAGCTACTAAATTAGTAGAAGATCAGAGTAAACTGTAAACATTTTCTAAAAATCGATAATTCAATAACTCATAATTCAGTAATTAGCTCCATGGCTATACATAAAGAGAAAATTAATCCCGAAGATGATCTTGGTTTTGGTACCCAGCCGGTTATTAAAAGCCAGCCGGTTATAAATAAGGATGGCACTATCAATGTAAAACGTACCGGCCTTCCGTTTTTTACTACATCAAACAACTACCACTCGCTCATTACCATGAGCTGGCGCAAGTTTTGGTTCATTGTTTTTAGCTGCTATTTTATAGTAAACATTATTTTCGCGTTTATTTATTTTTCCTTGGGTCCTGATGTGCTTGACGGCAAAAGCGGCAATACCGATTTCGACCGCTTTATGGACGCCTTCTTTTTTTCGGCACAAACTATTTCAACCGTGGGCTATGGCCATATCAGTCCCAGGGGCATGATTCCCAATACCATCGCCGCGCTCGAATCAATGATGGGCCTGCTGGCCTTTGCTTTGGCAACCGGTTTACTTTACGGTCGTTTTTCGCGCCCCTCGGCCAAGATCACGTATAGCCGCAATGTGCTTATCGCGCCCTATCGCGACGGTGGTAAAGGTTTGATGTTTCGCCTGGCCAACGAACGCAGAAATATCCTCATCGACCTGGAAATGGAAGTAGTTTTCAGCTATAACGACGAGGAAAACGGCAAAACCGTACGTAAATTCTTCCAGCTCGAACTGGAACGAACCCGGGTTAGTATCTTAACCCTGAACTGGACAGTAGTTCATCCGCTTGATGAAAACAGCCCGATTAAAGATATCACACCCGAAGAGCTTGAACGCAGGCAAGCCGGCCTTTCGGTAATCCTGAAAACTTTCGACGATACCTTTTCGCAAACCGTCCATTCGCGTACTTCATACCAATACGACGATTTTGTATGGGACGCTAAATTTAAACCAGCCTTTGAGCGCGACGAAACAGGCCGCGTTGTATTGGATTTGAGCAGGATCAGCGCATATGATATCATTCATTAAGTCATTGCGTCATTAAGTCATTTTTTTTGCAGCGTAAGTGCAATGACTCAATGACCTAATGAATGAATGAATGAATGACTAACGAAGAAGCGGGTCCCGTTCTTTGGTAAAATGCTTATAAACCATTTTATCTAAAAATGCCGGTATAAATTTACTCAGGGCTACAGTAAGTTTGCCCTGGCCGGTGAGGGTTAATGTGCGGACCCGGTTTTCAATGCCATCAACAATATGTTTGGCTACCTCATCGCTGCTCATCATTTTTTGTTCTTCGAGGGTGCTCTCGCCTTGCTGTTTACCTTCGCTGTTCAAAGCGGTGTTGCGTATGTTTGATGCCGTAAAGCCAGGGCAGGCTGTTAATACATGTACCCCTGTTTTAAGGTTTTCGATCCTTAATGAATCTAAAAAGCCGTTCATGGCAAATTTTGATGCCGAGTAACCTGAACGACCGGGCAAACCTTTATACCCCGCTATAGATGATACACCTACTATACTGCCTTTGGTTTTAGTAATTTCGGGCAGTGCATATTTGATGCAGTTAACCATTCCCCAAAAATTAACGTCCATCACCTGTTTCAGCACATCCACTTTTACATCCTTAAACAGGGCGCGCATAGTGATGCCTGCGTTGTTGATCAATACGTCAATTTTATCAAAAGTAATAAGGGTTTGTTTAATAAGCTGAGCGCAATCATCTTCATTGGTTACATCACACTGTATAGCTAATGCTTTGATTTTATATTCCCGCTCCAACTGTTCGGTAAGCTGGCAAAGGGTAACATATTGCCTTGCCGCCAGTACCACATTGGCGCCGCGTTTAGCACATTCATAAGCAAGTGATTTCCCGATGCCCGACGAAGCACCAGTGATGATTACAATCTTATCATTTAACTTCATACGAAGGAGGAATTAGCTGGGGGATGCCTTCCACCTTAAGTTCGGGCACCTTAAATAAATATTTGGACGCGAAGATAATCATCGCCCCATAATATTCTTTAATGTGTGCCCAGCTAAATTTAACCTTATTTTGGATGTTAAAATTGATGATATATGTTTTGGGGAAATAGTAGTTCTTAAACCCGGCAAGCCTGATCCGATATGAATAATCGATATCATAACCATAGGTATGAAAACGCTCATCCATTATTCCTACCTGGTTAAGCGCCTCTTTCCGCAGCAGCATAAACGCACCGTTGATGATATCCGATTCGGAGGTTTGAAACTCTTCAACCCAGTCTTTACTTTGCGGGCTGGTAAGCCTTGATTTTGAAAAGTGTTTTGCCAGGCCGGTTAGCTTGAAAAAGGTTTCCCAGGGCTTTTTGAACCCGCGTTTTGATTCTTTTAAAAATTTACCTTCAGGAGTTATCATACGTACCCCCAAACCACCGGCGTCGGTATGCAGATCCATAAACTCAAGAGCCTTTTCTATGGTCTTCTTGCCTGTAATAGTATCCGCATTGACCAGTAAAACATACTCGCCTGTAGCCAGTTTAAGTGCATGGTTATATGCCCGGGCCATACCCTCGTTTTTATCGTTGGCTATTATCTTTACATCCGGAAATTCAGTATTTAACATGGCTATCGACTTATCAGCCGAAGCATTGTCGACCACAAAAACCTCGTGACTAATGTCCTGGGCAGCCCTGACCGCTGCATTCAGGGCAATTCTGAGCAGGTTGCAGGTATTATGGCTAACAACAACTATAGATAGTTTCATGCTTACTTAGATAGTGAATTTTCGTACGGAACGCGGGTAGCTATGGAACGGCCCAAAGTTATCTCATCTACGTACTCTAATTCACCACCAAAAGCTATGCCACGAGCTATAGTTGTGATGGTAATATTGAAATTTTTTAATTTTTTATGAAGGTAGAATAAGGTTGTGTCACCTTCCATAGTGGCGCTGAGGGCAAAAACCACTTCTTTAACCTCGTTATCAGTGATTGGCTTAAGACGTTCGACCAGGGTATCCACCTGCAAATCTGACGGCCCAACGCCATCCATCGGCGATATTAAGCCGCCCAGCACATGGTAAACGCCATTAAACTGATTGGTATTTTCAATAGCCATTACATCGCGGGTATCCTCAACTACACAAATAAGGCTGTGGTCGCGGCGGTGCGATGAGCAGATCTCGCAAACCGGCTGGTCAGAGATATTATGGCAAATCCGGCAAAACTGTATTTCGTTGCGAAGTTTGGTTACCGCGGTACTGAAACGTTCAACATCCTCCTTATCCTGGTTAAGTAAATGCAGCACCAAACGCAGGGCGGTTTTTTGACCTACCCCTGGTAATTTAGCAAATTCGGCTACAGCATTTTCCAGCAATTTGGACGAAAAATTCATTGTGCGAAGGTAGGGAATTTAAGTCGGAAGTCCGAAAGGCTGGGAAGTCGGAAAGTCCGAAAGTCGGGAAAGTCCGGAAGTTGGATGTTTGTATATTTAGAAAATTTAAAGCAGAGAAGTTATGATTGGCAAATCTTACAATGTATTTGTATTTTGCAAAAAATCCTCCGGACTTTCGGACTTACCCGGCTTCCGGACTAAATAAAAAATCTTTCGGACTTCCGGACTTGCCGACTCTCGGACTTACCCCGACTTTCGGACTTACCGACTTCCGGACTAAAAAAACACCTATGTCGCCAGGAGTATTATTGTCATTCATCATCGGTTATTTTTTGGTATTGCTCATCATCTCGTGGCTTACATCAAAAAAATCTTCGGATAACGATACCTTCTTTGTAGCCAACCGAAATTCCAAATGGTATTTAGTTGCCTTCGGGATGATTGGTACGGCATTGAGCGGGGTTACTTTCATCTCCGTTCCCGGTAAGGTTGGCACCGATGATTTTGCTTATTTCCAGTTTGTGCTGGGCAACGCTGCCGGCTTTTTCATCATAGCCACGGTATTACTTCCCTTATATTACCGGCTTAAACTCACATCCATTTACAGCTACATTGAAGGCGCTTTAGGCGTTTGGAGCTATAAAACTGCTGCTGCTATATTCCTGGTGAGCCGGGTTATTGGCTCAGCATTCAGGTTATACCTGGTGGTTATCGTACTGCAGAAGTTTATTTTCGACAGCTACCATATTCCCTTTGCGGTTACGGTGCTTATTTGTTTGCTGCTTATCTGGTCGTACACCTTTAAGGGAGGATTGAAAACCATTATCATTACCGACAGCTTGCAAACATTTTTCCTGGTAACATCTGTTTTCCTGTCGATATATTTTATTTGCCAGAGCCTGCACATGAACATTTTCGAGGCAGCCGAAACCATCAAAAACAGCAGCTATTCTAAAATATTCTTCTTTAATGATTTTATGAGCAGCAAGCTGCATTTAGGTAAACAGTTTTTAGGCGCCATGTTTATCACTATCGGTATGACCGGGCTTGATCAGGACCTGATGCAAAAAAACCTCAGCCTTAAAAACATCAAAGAAGCGCAAAAAAACATGTTCAGCTTTGTTGGCGTTTTCGTAATTATTAACATATTTTTCCTAAGCGTAGGCGCTTTGCTTTACATGTACGCCGCTAAAAACGGTATCAATGTTACCAAAACCGATTACCTGTATCCTACTATCGCCCTGCAATATTTAGGATTGGTTCCGGCTATGATATTTATGCTGGGTTTAACAGCCGCCACCTTTGCCACTACCGACTCTGCTCTGACAGCACTCACTACCTCTTTTTGTGTAGACTTTTTAGGTTTTAACAAGCGCAAGGATGTGAACAGCAAAAAAATGGTGGCCGTGCGCCATTGGGTACACATTGCCTTTTCGGGGCTGATGTTTTTAACCATCATCATATTTAACGCCATTAATAATGATGCTGTAGTTAGCGCCATATTCACCGTGGCATCGTATACTTACGGCCCGCTGCTTGGCCTTTATTCATTTGGCCTGTTTGTAGGCAACAGGCAGGTAATGGATAAACTGGTGCCCTTCATTTGCATACTCTCTCCTGCTATATGTTATTTTTTAAATGCCGAATCAAAATCAATTTTAGGCGGATATGTTTTTGGTAACGAACTCATCATTGTAAACGGATTAATTACATTTTTTGGGCTGTGGGTTACTTCGAGTCCGAAAGTTGGGGAAGTCCGTAAGTCGGAAAGTTAAAAACTATTCGAGTCGGAAAGTCGGAAATGTCCGAAAGTCCGAAAGTTAAAAACTTAACAATTACCTATTCGAAATTCATTTTCTTTGTACTTTGCATTAATTAAAACAAAAACATCCGGACTTACAGACAGCGGACTTCCCGGACTTACGGACTAAAAAAGCTATGACAGGAGAAGATAAAATAAGACAAGCATTCGAGAACAAAAACTGGCAGGAAATTAAGGTTACCGACTCCTGGCAGATCTTTAAAATAATGGCCGAATTTGTTGACGGCTTTGAAAAACTGGCCAAAATTGGCCCATGCGTATCCATCTTCGGGTCGGCACGAACGCATACCGATAACAAATACTACCAGCTGGCGGTAGAAACCGCCCGCCTGCTTACCGAGCATGGTTACGGTGTAATATCAGGCGGCGGGCCCGGTATTATGGAAGCGGCCAACAAAGGGGCTTATGAAAACGGCGGTAAATCGGTTGGCCTCAACATTGAACTGCCTTTTGAACAATTCCACAATAAATATATAGACAGGGATAAGATCATGGAATTTGATTACTTCTTTATCCGTAAGGTTATGTTTATGAAATATTCGCAGGGTTTTATCATTTTGCCCGGCGGCTTTGGCACTATGGATGAATCGTTTGAGGCCATTACACTTATCCAAACCGGTAAAATTGCCCGTTTCCCAATCATTTTTGTTGGAGTTGAATACTGGAAAGGCCTGTTTAAATGGGTTGAAGAAAAAATGCTGAACGACCAGCACAATATCAATCCCGACGACCTGAACCTTTACCGCGTGGTTGATACCGCGGAAGAAGCTGTTGAGCACATCACCCGTTTCTATAACAAATACGTACTTAAGCCAAACTTTTAACAGGCAATACAATAAAAAATGCCGCTCCAACAGGGCGGCATTTTTGTTTTGATATAGTTTTAGGTTGCAATCAGCTATTTCATGTTTTGTTTTGGCGTAGCAGCAACCTCCACGGCAACCGGCGCTTTTGCCATGTCAATCATTGTGCTCACTTCTTCTACCAGCCCATCAGCCGAGCCATCAAACCCCACAACCTTAAAGCGGACATTGCCGTTTTTATCGATGATGAACTTGGTTGGAATACCGGTTACTCCAAATTGTGAAACCACTTTTGATTGCCTGCCATCGCTGCCTTTTTCATCTACCAGCACGTTAAAGGTGTAATTATTATCTGCAATGAATTTCTTTACGCCATCAATATAATTATCGCCGTTTTCCCAGGTATCAATAAACAGGAATTTCACATCCTCATCATCCTTATATTTATTTACAGCCATTTGCATCCCCGGAAAAGATGCTTTACAAGGGCCGCACCAGGTAGCCCAAAAATCAACTATAACAATTTTGCCTTTTAAGTCAGCCAGCGAAACGGTGTTCCCCGCAAAATCTTTAAGGGCAAATTTGGCAGCAGGCTCGTTGATCATTTGTTTAGCCACCTCCTCTTTCTTTTTGTTTTTTGCAATAGCCGATAAACCGGCCAGGTATTGATCGTAACCTGCTTCATTGCCTTTTAAGCCTACATAGGCCTTTTTTAACTCTTCTGCTAAAGCAGGGGAAACTTTAGCTGCCTTAAATGCGCCCTCAATCACATCTTTTGATTCGGCATATTTGCCAAGGGCATTTAAAATAAGTACGTAATGCTCGTTAGTGATAGGGTCGTTATCCTTGTTGTCTGTATAAACCTCTTTTTGATATTTAAGGGCCTCGTTATATTTTTTCTCTTTATATAAAATGAATGCGTAACTATCAGCATACATGTTATATACATCCTTATTTTGCTTTTGCATGCTTTTTACCGACATAAACGGCGAAGCCTCGGGATGCTTCATTTTTTCAGTAACGATGTCCAATGATTGTTTTGATAGTTTTTCAGCCTCATCAAGTCGCTCATCTTGTTGAGCCCAGCCATAAGCTATGTTGTTATAGCTGTTTGCAATGCTTGATTTATTTTGGACTTGTGCTGCATAAGCATTAAAAGCAGCTGTATTACCATCAGTCAAAAAGCCGGTAGCCAGTTGTCCTCGTATATAATCTATTCGAGAACCTTTATCAGTAGCCATAGCCGGGAATTTGGCTATATATGCTTTATAAAGCGAATCTTTTTTGTGCACATCCTTCTCGCGCATCATGGCAAATTCCGCCTCGTTTTTTACGGACTCGCCGTTAGGGTACTTAGCTTTGATGATCTCTCCCAACGAATCGGCAGATGCTTTTTGGCTTCGCCAGTTCAGGATATTGGCTGCAAGGATCAGGTCTTTCTCCACCGTGCTTTTTTCAAGCGATTGAACCTTGGCGTTTAACATAGCTGAGGTAGCCGGGTCTTTTTTCCTGGCCAACAAGTAGTAATAATTAAACTGATAAGGCTTTTCGGCCTGTGGGTTAGTATCGTATTCCTTTTTAAACAAGGCCAGGCCTTCTTCAGAGTCGGTTTTTATTTTGGCAAAATTACTGCCAACCCCGCTGGCCAATATGTAAGCTTTTGCTTCATAAGCACCCTGAACAGGTTTTTTATCTTTATAAACTAAGTATACGTACCCTTTGTCATTATTATTATCAATATCACCGTTACTAAAAATCTTTACAAAAAAAGCTTTCGCTGCGGCAGGAATGGTAAAATCACCGGAAAGTAAAGTGCCATTAGGTTTTAGTTCGATGTCGGCTGCCGGGTTATCTTTTCCATCAATGTAATATACCTCTGCGCTGATATCCTTTTTACCGGCAACAGGCGTACCCTCCGGGTCATAAGTAATTTTAACTTTTTCAGTTGTCGATGGATAACTATCAGATAATGTAAGATGGTTACTTTGTGCAAAAACACTTTGCACTGCCAGCAGTGCCGGCAATAGTAGCATTGATTTGTGTGGTTTCATAGGTTTAACTAATTATATAGTTCAAGTTAAATACAAATTATTATAAATACAATTATTTTAACAATTATTAACGTTAATAATTTATTTTGCGCCATGGATAAGTCCGTCAAGAATAAACCCCAGGGAGCTTTAGGCTTTATATTTGTTACTTTACTGATTGATGTGGTAGGCTTAGGGATCATCATACCCGTACTGCCCAAACTGATTGAAAAATTGATCCACGCCGGGTTGAGCGAAGCTTCTTTGTACTCAGGCTTTTTAACGCTGGCCTATTCGGTAATGCAGTTCCTTTTTTCGCCAATGATAGGCAACCTGAGTGATAAGTATGGCCGCCGCCCGGTTCTGCTTTGTTCCTTACTGGGTTTTGGCATTGATTATTTGTTCCTTGCCTTTGCACCATCCATATGGTGGCTATTTTTAGGCCGCGCCATTGCGGGCATTACCGGCGCCAGCTTTACCACGGCATCGGCCTATATAGCCGATGTGAGTACTCCCGAAAAGCGCGCCCAAAACTTTGGTATGATTGGCGTTGCCTTTGGTCTTGGCTTTATCATTGGTCCGGCAATTGGCGGTGTGTTAGGTAAAATGGATGTTCAATATCCCTTTTTTGCTGCCGCAGGTTTAGCCTTTTTGAACGCCCTTTATGGTTTCTTCATCCTGCCCGAATCGCTGGATGAGGCGCACCGCCGCCCCTTCGATTTGAAAAGGGCAAACCCGCTTGGCTCATTGCTGCAGCTTAAAAAATA
Organism: Mucilaginibacter sp. NFR10; assembly: GCF_900100445.1. NCBI lineage: Bacteria > Pseudomonadati > Bacteroidota > Sphingobacteriia > Sphingobacteriales > Sphingobacteriaceae > Mucilaginibacter > Mucilaginibacter sp. NFR10. The sequence goes on from NZ_FMTV01000007.1 coordinate 181,322, forward strand.
TCCGTCGGTTATTGGTTTGGCCCTATCGCTGTTCCTGGTATATTTTGCAGGGCAAGCCGTACAAAACGTTTGGACATATTTTACTTTCGAAAAATTTAAATGGGGCGAGGATACTGTTGGTTATTCTCTCGCCTTTATAGGCCTGATGATAGCGCTGGTACAGGGCGGCCTGATGCGCCTGATCTTACCTAAACTGGGCATGGAACGTTGCATTTGGGTTGGCTTGCTGCTATATAGCATCGGCCTTATCCTGTTTGCTGTGGCAACCCAGGGTTGGATGATGTTTGCCTTTATGGTGCCTTATGCCCTTGGCGGTATTGCAGGCCCCGCGTTGCAGGGCATCATGACCAACCAGGTACCTGCCAATGAACAGGGCGAACTGCAGGGTGGCCTAACCAGCCTCATGAGTCTGAGCGCCATTTTTGGCCCCTGGGTAATGACCACTTTATTTTATTATTTCACCAATGATAAAAGGCCCTTCTTTTTTCCGGGAGCCCCCTTTATTTTAGGTGCAATACTGATGTTGATAAGCGCGTTGCTTGCTATCCGTAATTTCAAAAACGTGAAGAAAACCTCAGCAAAGGCTGTGGATGCCTTAGCAACATTGCATTAAAAGCCAAAAGCAGAATGCACAAAGCTTAAAGCTTTGCTGTTGTTATTGTTGTAATACATGTTTGGAAGATGAAAATTATTGGGAGATTAAACAAAAACCACGTCATTGCAAGTAGCCAACAGGGAAATCCTGAAAAAAACCGTGATGCTGGTTAAAATATATTTTAGGGGACGATGAGCGGGAGCCGCGTTAGGGATTGCAGTGAAAAGCCCGGAGCGTGGATTGGGCTTGCGCGGGAAAAGCGAGGACTTGTAACGGAAAGCCCGGGCCGCAGGCAACGCCCATATTGTAAAATTGATAGATAAACACCCTCAACCTGCCGTTGTTGGTGTTGTCGCAAACAATCATTTCGATCCTCATGTGTTAATAATATCATGAATGCACTATTGCCGGTCACAAAGTTGGTGATAACAACAGCGAAGAGTAGCAAAAGCGTAAGTATAAATTAAATATCAAACTGTAAAACAGCCCATAATAAAACTTTTAATCAGCTTAAACCTTTATCATTATTAATGAGCGCCAAACCTAAAAAACATACCGCCGCCTTAGGGTTTATTTTCGTAACGCTTTTTATTGATGTGCTTGGCTTAGGCATCATTATACCGGTAATGCCCTCGCTGCTCGAAAAACTGGGCAACATGGATGTGAGCACCGCGGCGCAATATAATGGCTATTTAACGTTCACCTACGCCTCTATGCAGTTCCTGTTTTCGTCGTTGCTGGGCAATTTAAGTGATAGGTACGGGCGCCGGCCTGTATTGTTAGGATCGCTTATTGGCTTTGGGATAGATTATATTTTCATGGCTTTTGCTCCTACTGTGGCCTGGTTATTTATTGGCCGTGCTATAGCAGGTTTTGCCGGTGCCAGTAATACCACGGCAACCGCTTACATTGCCGATATCAGTACCGGTAAAAACCGCGCGGCAAACTTCGGTTTAGTTGGGGCAGCGTCCGGGCTTGGATTTATTATTGGCATAGGCACCGGGAGCTTTTTGGGTGCATTAAATGTGCGGTTCCCTTTTATGCTTGCGGCCGGTCTGGCACTCCTGAATGCGGCGTATGGCTATTTTGTATTACCCGAATCATTAAATATCAAAAACCGCAGGCGTTTTGAATGGAAGAAGGCTAATCCCATTAGCTCATTACGCAGCCTGTCGCGATATAAATCCTTAACCGGATTGATCGGAGCATTCTCGTTGGTTTATATCGCCCAAAAAGCTGTTGAATATGTGTTATCCTTTTACGTAACCGAAAAGTTTGACTGGTCGCTGAAAAGCATTGGCTTTTTAGGGTTCTTCATCGGCATTGTACTGGTAGCCATACAGGGAGGGCTCATCAGATTTACCATTCCAAAATTTGGACAGGAGAAAAACATTGTAGCCGGCTTACTATTCTATACCATCGGTTTAAGCCTCATAGCATTTGCCAACCAGGGTTGGATGATGTATGTGTTCATGGTACCTTATTGCCTTGGCGGTATTTCGGGCCCTTCACTTCAGGGTATGATTACCAGTACAGTATCAGCTAAAGAACAGGGCGAATTGCAGGGCTCATTGACCAGTATCAGTAGTTTAGCGGTGATCATCGGCCCCCTGTTAATGAGTTCGGTGTTTCATTTGTTCACCCATCGCAATACTTCAACCTATTTTCCGGGCGCTCCGTATATTTTAGGTGCGATTTTAATGCTAATAGCTGTTTTTTTGGCAGTAAGGAGTTTTAAGAAAGCCGGGGTGACAGATTCAAAACAGGTGGAGGTGTTGCCATAGGAACGCGCAAGCCCCACCCAAACCCTCCCCGGAAGGGAGGACTTTGAAAATTCAAAAAAGTCTCCCCTACCGGGGGAGATTTAGAGGGGGCCGGGCTGGGCTAATCCAACCCACTCACCCCACCAGATATCACAAACTTCATCACATCGGCTGCACTCTTATCCATCGGTTTTACCTTATCGGCAGCAATGATGATTACCTGCCCCGCAAACGAGTAGGAATATGGGAAGTATACGGCTACCTCGCCGGGCAAGCCAATCTTTGCCAAATCTTTCTGAACCAAGAAACCTATCTTTTTTAAACCAAACTCATTAACTTCAACCAGTACCGGTTCGTTGAACTTTTTCTCTTCGCCAACAAAGGCTTCTGTTAAATCTTTTATTGAGGAATACAGGAACGCGAAGATGGGCAAACGTGCAAACCACCGCTTAAACCAGCCTTTAATGGGTTCGGTGATTACGTTGGTAACCAGTACCCCCATGATCATGATAACCACTACCACATTCAGGATCCCCAAACCCGGGATATACATGTGCTTTCCGGTTTTATCAACCCAAAGATCGCTCAGATTAAGCGCCTTATCAATGCTGGCCACCGCCCAGTACATCAGGAAAATAGCTGCGCCTACCGGTACAACCACCAACATCCCTTTTACAAAATACCTGAATAATGCCCGCGCTAACCTGTTCATTTTAAGCCCCTGATTTCTACTCGTAAAAGTACACTCTTTTTACCCTTTGCGAAATATTGGTTAATATTTCGTAGGGGATGGTACCTATTTGCTTTGCCAGTTCTTCAATGCGCTGGTGCTCATCAAAGATGATCACCTCATCGCCTTCCTGCACGTCAAGACCGCTCACATCCAGCATGCACATATCCATTGTGATGTTGCCAACTGTGGGCACAAGCGTGCCTTTCACCAGCATTTTTCCCACGCCTTTGCCAAAGGCACGCAGGTAACCATCGGCGTAGCCGATACGAACAGTAGCTATTTTCCCGTCTTTAACAAGGCTCCCGCTTCGCCCGTAGCTGATTGTGTCTCCTTTTCCAATCTTTTTAACCTGGGCAACGCTTGTTTTTAAACTGGCTATAGGCTGCAAGCCCGCATCAGACTCCGGCACCGACGAGTCGATCCCATATAAACCTATCCCCAATCGAACCATATCATAGTGTGCCGAAGGCCAGCGGATAATGCCGGCAGTATTGCAGATGTGCTTGATCACCTTATAACCCAGCGTGCGCTCTATTTCTTTAAAAGCCTTTTCAAAGCGCCTGATCTGCTTTTTGGTAAACTCGTCATGTTCCGGAGCTTCGCTTGCAGCCAGATGCGAAAATACCGATTGCACCCGTATATATCGATTGACCTCCAGCATATCACAGAGGGTTTCTATCTCGTAATTTTCAAAACCCAGGCGGTGCATACCAGTATCAATTTTAAGATGCACCGGGTAACCGGCAATGCTCTGTGCCGAAGCATAGCTCACAAAATCATCTAATAAACCAAAACTGTAAATTACAGGCTCAAGCTTATATTCGGTGAGCTTATCAAATGCCGAAGCCTCGGGGTTAAGCACTTTGATGGGCAGGTTAATCCCGGCCTGCCGTAAAGCTACCCCCTCATCAATATAGGCAACCGCCAAATAATCTACTTTATTATACTGTAGCATATTGGCCACCTCAAAAGTGCCGCTGCCATAGCTAAAAGCCTTTACCATAGCCATCACTTTTACGCCGGGCTTAAGCTTTGATTTATAAAAGTTGAGGTTATTTAGTAAGGAGTTCAGGTTGATCTCCATTACGGTTTCATGCGCTTTTTGGGCCAACGCACGGCTGACCTGCTCAAACTCAAAACTGCGCGAACCTTTGATCAGGATGGTTTCATCTTTAAAATTGAGTGCTTTTAACTGTTGCAGCAGTGTGGCTGTATCGGCATAAAAATGCTGTTGGGCTATGTCAAAATATTGCTGGTGGCTGAGCAGCGCCTCCCCTACGCCAACAAATTTATCAATCTTTTTAGCCCGGATCAATTCGGCCACCTGTTTGTACAGCACATCCTGCTGCAGGCCCGATTGATAAATATCCGACAGGATCAGCGTCTTTTTTTGATGCTGATTTTGCTGAGACAAAAAGTTAAGCGCTATCTCCAGCGATTGCAGATCTGAATTGTATGAATCATCAATAACGGAACAGTTGTTTACGCCGTTTTTTAACTCTAACCGCATACTTACCGGGGCGAGGCGCTCTATGCGTTTGTCGGCCTCTACAGCACTGTAGCCTAAAGCCAGCATAGTAGCCCAGCAGGTTATGGCATTTTCTACCGAGGCCTGGTCGGTAAAAGGAACGAGGCATTCTATTTCTTTACCCTGGTACCGGGCACGAAAGTAATAATTTTTAGAGATCACCGTCTCGCTGAAAACATACAGGTCAGCTTCACGGAATTTACGGCTCCAGGTAAAGGTTTCTTTAGCCGCGATATCTTTTTCATAACCGATTAGCTGATCGTAATTATGGATTAGCAGCCTGCTGTTTTTGAATAGCCCCAGTTTTTCCAGGAGCTTTTGCCTGGGCGATTCAAAACCCTCGTCATGCGCAGGGCCTATGTGGGTGAGTACCCCTATTTCGGGCTTAATGATAGCTTCCAGCTTATTCATCTCATTTATGGTAGAGATGCCCGCTTCAAAAATCCCCAGTTCGTTCCGGTCGTTGATTTGCCATACGGATAATGGCACACCGATTTGCGAATTATAACTTTTAGGGTTACGTACAATATTTTTATCAGCCGAAAGCAACTGGTAAAGCCATTCCTTAACTATAGTTTTGCCGTTACTGCCCGTAATGCCTATTACCTCCAGCTTAAAGCGGCTGCGGTGATAGGCTGCCAGTATTTGCAGGGCAGCCAGCGGATCTGGCACAATCAAAAAGTTTGCGCCGGGCAGGTTAAACTCCGGGCCATGTTCCACTACAAAATTGCGCACACCGCCTGCATAAGCTTCGGCAACAAACTCATGGCCATTGCGTCTGCCGCTCAGGGCAAAAAATAAGCCTTCGGCAGGGTTGTTGATCCGGCGGCTATCGGTAAAAAGCGCACTGATCGTATATTCTTCAACGATGTTGCCATCTGCCTTGATGATCTTTTTTATAGCGCTTATGGTGTACGTGTTATTGGGCATGCTGCTAATTTGGAGATATTAAAACAAATAGAATAATTTTTAACGAATTTTGGTTTTTAAATGGATCAACCCAAATCAATTAAAATTACTGACGAGAAAGTTGCCCTTGCAAAAGCCGAGCACTTTTGCGCCTACCAGGAGCGCGCCCAGCAGGAAGTACGCGACAAACTTTACGAGTGGGGACTATGGCCTGACGCTGTTGAACGCATTATAAGCCAATTGATAGAGGGCAATTTCCTTAACGAGGAACGCTTTGCACGAATCTATGCTAAAAGTAAATTTAACCAAAAAGTGTGGGGACGTATTAAAATTAAACAAGGGCTTAAACTTAAACGAGTGCCCGATGTATTGATCAAAAAAGCTCTCCTCACTATTGACCCTGACGATTATTTGACTGCTTTGACCCACTTATTACAAAAAAAAGAAGCTATCCTAAACGAGAAGAACCAGCTGAAGCGCCGGTACAAGCTGCAGCAGTACGCCATGGGCCGCGGATTTGAAGCTGAGCTGATAGCTGATATTTTGAAAAACAGCAAGTTATAAACTATTTTAAAAAAAGTTAAAATTTCCCTTGCAGAGTATCCAATTCTACCTATATTTGCACTCCCGCAAACGAGATAAGCAGCCGGTTAAACGAAAGCTTACTTCAAGCGAGAAAATACCAATGCGAAAGTAGCTCAGTTGGTAGAGCACGACCTTGCCAAGGTCGGGGTCGCGAGTTCGAATCTCGTCTTTCGCTCAAAGCCCTTCCTGATTGAAAGAAGGGTTTTATTTTTAAAAGGTTAGACACCTGCTCAGATGGTGGAACTGGTAGACACGCAGGACTTAAAATCCTGTTCCCGTAAACGGAGTGCGGGTTCGATTCCCGCTCTGAGTACTTAGACAGAAATGCAAGTTTGTGATAGTTTGACTATCAACAACTTGCATTTCTTGTTTTAAATAATCTTGATTGCACTTTCTGATAAGGTGGCTTTGATTAAAGTATTAATTCGCTAATTATCAAGTACTTATAATGTCAAAAGTGTTTAACTCCCTCTCTCCCCTTTGTTGTTAGTCGAACACAAGCAACTTTTTGATTATCAATAATTTATACTATTAAACTTTTTAACAATCCCGTGCATTTTGTAATATTGGGCATTAAACACCTCAGTTCATTATAAACCAATCTCTTTCTTAATTATCTTGACAATTATCTCTACAACTTTATTTACCAAGGCTTCTTCGCTGCCTGCATACATATTTCTATCTAAAACTTTCTTTTTTATTGGTCGATCTGCTATTCTTTTGGCTTGTCTCTTTGCTGTTTTCATAAAGACTGTAAAGACAATCTTTAAGCCATTATTTTACACCAAAAAGTTGATCATCAATTTTATTTTTCAGATTTGAATTTAGCTGGATAGCTTTTAGGTATTGCTTGCGTGCTTCATTTTTAAGATTCATATCATAGAGTTTGTAGGCATAATCCATATGCTGAACAAAATCAGCAGAATCTCTGCCTTTGAACAATTTTTCATAACCTTTTATAATTGCTTTATCTTTTGAATGCCGGTTTAAAAAAGCTTTATACTCTGATTTATATTCTGTAGAGTGTGGGTTTAAATCAACAGCTTTTTTTAAATATCGTGGTGCGTTGACCGTATCTCTAAAAGTCCGCCATAGAAAAATACCATATTGCTCACATGCATCAGCATAATTGGGATTGATCTTTATAGCCAACTCATATTGTCTTTTTGCGGCTATATTATTGCTGTCGATAATGTATTTATAGACCCTATTGGTAAGATAACCGGCGTATTTAAGATGTATTTCTGCGCTGTTAGGATTAGCTGCTAAAAGACTATCATAATGCGCTTTAACATAAAAAAACTTAACTATTTGTCCATTTGCATGCACTTTATATTTTATATCATTATCCCTTACATCTATAATTAAATTTTTGCTTATGCAACCATCGTCTCCGGAGTAGTACCCTCCTTTTGATCCATCATCTTTTGTATAAGTACCCTGGTGGTGAAAACTGGCAATAGCTAACTCGGAAATTAGTTTTCCATTTTTGTCGATAGTGGCTAAATACTTTTTTGACCCATAACTGTACCCTCCTTGATCGCCTATCTCTTCATAAATAATCGCATTGTATTGAGGCATTGTTACGATTGTACTTATCATGTAGAAACTCCTATCTGCCAAATAATCATCAATAGAAACTTTTTGCATATTTCCTATATCGACGGAATCGGGATTAAGAAACAAATGCTTTTTTATATAATCATTAGACAATCTTTTTTTTCCTTTAAAATAGTTTTTGTTGTTATTTATAAAATCCTCAAATAACCCGTTGTCCTCATTATATCCTCCAACTTCTGCGTCTGAATAGCCAACGCATATCAAAGGTGAATCAATTTTTGCTACAGACGATTTAACAATGGATTTACTGGAAAAAATTTGTGCCGAATTTTTGTTTGCCGCTCTTTTTGGTACTTGATTACATCCAATCAGGAGTAAAAACATTACTACAGCCGGCATGAATGCATTAAAAGGTATGATTGGGCGGCACATTTTATTAAATATTTTGACAAAATTCAGTGGTATGAAGATAGTTATTTTCATAAGACATTTGGTGTTCAAAAAATCCAGCATGTTAAATTCATTGAACACATTAAATAAGAAAAACTATAGCAATTATTCACTTTGATTGCATGATTTTTTTTCCCGATATTTTTGCAGAATCCGCTCTACAATCATCAGGAAGTCATAAATGTGTTCAATTAGCCTCCCGGTCTCGGTACAAAAGCAGCGTAAAATCGCTTCAAAAGCCCTTAAATCAAATGATTTAGGGGCTTTTTTTGTTATAAACCCACTCAAAATCTGCAAATAAACAGGGTCATGAGGGGATCAAGCAGAAAAATTGTGGGGGAATAAAAAAAGTGTTTGCTTTGTGGATATAAAACTCAACAGGCATCCACTTGTCATCAGCATACGAAACCCTCGTCCGTTTAATCCTACCAGAAGGCCTTTTAGACTATTTTGAACTTACAGATGTTCATTCCTCCGAGAAGGGTCAATTGAATATCTATCTTGAAGAAAAGAACCTGGTGCCATCAGGTTATGATAAATCACAATTGGAGTCGAAAGGCTTCTTGCCGGAGACAGCAATTCAGGATTTTCCGATTCGTGGCCATAAAGTAGCCTTATGGCTTATGTTTGAATTCTTAGTTTAGTTATTCATCAACAACACATAGAATTCGATACCCGCTTAGTTGCAGGCAATCAGGAATCAAAATCATTTAGCAGTTTAATCTCGTTGCGATATAATAGGATCTTGCCATTATTCTCCAGTATCTTAAGCAGGCGTGAGATCACGACTCTCGATGTAGCCAGTTCGTCAGCGATCTGGTAATGGGATGCTTTAACAACGCTTGAACCCGACAGCCTTTTCTTTTCTTTAAGATAAGCGATCAACCTGTCGTCCAGTTTATGAAATGCAATACTTTCTATAGACTTCAGCATTTCTGAGAAGCGCTCGTTAAAACTCCGCATGATATAATTCTTCCAGCTCGGATAGTTACACAACCACTCATCCAGCTTGTTATGGGGGATGGCGATGATTTGCAGGTCACCTTCGGCAATGGCTTTTACTTCACTTTTCTTCTCTTCCAGGCAACAGCTATAAGCCATCGAACAGCTCTCGCTGCTGGATAGATAATACAATAAAATCTCATTGCCATTATCATCCTTTTTAAGAACTTTTAAGGTGCCTTTAACTACGAGCGGCATCATACGGATATATTTCCCGTAATCCATCACCAGTTCACCGTCTTTGAATGATCGTAACTCGCCAAACTCCTCGATCTCTTTGATCAGGGCCGGTTCAAACTGAAAAACAAAATTAATGGGTTCGTCCATGCTGCTAAGTTAACAGTATTGGGCTACATTATTCCAACTTCCGCCATTGGTCACATTGGCAAACCCGCTTTTTTCAAGTATGAGTTTCGCCTGCCCGCTTCTGCCCCCGCTTTGACAACAAACAATAATGTTCTTTTTGCCCCTGAACATGGCCTGCTGGGAAGCTACCTTATCCAGTGGGATATTGACGGAACCTTTTGCGTGTCCACAGGCAAACTCGGCGGGTGTGCGTACATCTATGATCAAAGCACCTTCTTTGATCAGTTCTTTTAGGTCAACTGCGGGTGAACCACCGAATAATTGCTTAAATAAATTCATGTCCTTATCGTTTAAATTTCAAATAATTCAATTTTTTACGCCGGCTGCTTTCAGGATCAACTCCAACGGGCAGAATCTGGTAAATGCGGATTGCAGAAGGTTTACGCCGACAAATACGCCTAACCAAAGCCAGTTAATATTTACAGTGTAAGCCAGTATTATACTGGTTAAAACTATTGTGCCGGCAACGGCACGAACGATTCTTTCTTTCATGGTTTTTGAATTTTAGGGTTAAGTTTTGTTTTACGCATCATTTTAAAGTAGAGCAAAGGCACCACGATCAATGTCAGGAAAGTGGAGGTGATGGTACCGCCCATCAGTGAGATGGCCAAGCCCTGGAAGATCGGGTCGAATAGAATGATCACCGCGCCTAAAGCCACCGCACCTGCGGTCAATAAGATCGGTGTGGTGCGTACCGCGCCGGCTTCAATGATGGCTTGTTTAAGCGGGATGCCTTCATCCAGCCTGATATTGATAAAGTCGATCAGTAAAATGGAGTTACGTACCATTACACCGGCCAGGGCGATGAAACCGATCATCGAGGTCGCTGTAAAATAAGCGTGCAGCATCCAGTGGCCCAAAACGATCCCGATCAGCGATAGTGGTATTGCGGCCAGCATTACCAGCGGCACCGTAAAGTTCTGGAACCAGCCTACGATCAGGATATAGATCATGATGATCACCACGGCGAAAGCGATACCCAGGTCCCGAAATACTTCGAACATGATCTGCCATTCCCCGTCCCATTTCAGGCTGTAATTGTCTTCCAAATCGGGTTGATGGGTATATTCCTCTTTCAGCGAGAAGCCTTTAGGAACTTTCACGCTTTTTAAATGATCGGAAACATCGGAGATTGCATATGAGGGACTTTCCAGGGCACCTGCCATATCGCCCAGCACGTAAACCACTTCTTTCTGGTTTTTACGGTAAATGCTTTTCGGCTTGATCTGCCGGATTACAGTAACCAGATCTTTTATGGGCACAGCATTCCCCTGCATACCCATCACTTTTAAATTTAGTACATCGTCTATACTGCTTTTATCGGCATCGCTCAATTGCAGCTTGATGGCGGTTTGGTTATAAGCTGCGGGCTGGGCGATATTACCTACCGGCATACCGGATAAGCCGGCGTTAACCGTCGCAGCTATCTGTGCGGTGGCTATACCATAACGCATGGCTTTTTCTTTATTCACTTCAATATGGTATTCGGGCTGGGCGTCTTCAACCATCCAGTCCACATCCACCACATTGGCGGTTTTGTTCATCAGGTCTTTTACCTGCCGGGCAACTTTGATCTGTTCCTTATAGTCGGGCCCGTAAATTTCGGTCACTAAAGTAGAGAGCACCGGAGGGCCTGGCGGCACCTCTACGATCTTCACATTCGCATGGTATTTCGCAGCGATGGCTTGTATCGGGCCGCGCATTTCCTTGGCTATACCGTGACTTTGGCTACTCCGATCTTTCTTATCCATGAGGTTCACCTGTATGTCGGCCACGTTGTCGCCTCTTCTTAAATCGTAATGGCGCACCAAACCGTTAAAGCTGATCGGTGCTGAGGTACCGATATAGGTCTCATAATTTCTGACCAGTGCTTGCCCGGAAATGTAGGAGCCGATGTCCTTTGCTACTGCCTGTATTTTCTCCAGCGTAGTGCCTTCCGGCATATCGATCACCACTTGGAACTCATTCTTATTATCAAAGGGCAGCATTTTCACGGCAACTGCTTTGGTGTAAAACATGGACAGCGAGGCAAACAGGATCACCACAGTGCCCAGGATAAATGTCCAGCGTTTCCACCGGGTTTCCAGTAGTGGCTGGATAGAAGAGCGGTATATTTTATAGACCCGGGTTTCTTCCATTAGCTTGGGTTTGTTCTCTTCGTGTGCGATGCCGTGCTTTTCTTTCCCGCGCAAAAAGATGTAACCGAGGTATGGGGTCAAGGTTAAAGCGACGATCAGCGATAAGATCATGGCGATAGAGGCACCAATCGGCATCGGGCTCATATAAGGCCCCATCATGCCCGATACGAACGCCATCGGCAATACCGCAGCAATAACGGTAAAAGTTGCAAGGATAGTTGGGTTACCTACTTCGTTAATGGCATAGATCGCGGCCTGCAATGGCGGCAGCTTCTTCATCTTAAAGTGCCGGTGCATGTTCTCCGCGATGATAATGGAATCATCCACCACTATACCCGTGATAAATACCAGCGCGAATAGTGTTATACGGTTAAGCGTATAGTGCATAAAGTAATAAGCGAACAGCGTAAGGGCGAAGGTTACCGGTACTGACAGAAATACCACCAGGCCACCGCGCCAGCCCATGGCTAGCATCACAAACACCGTTACGACTATGATGGCGATAAACAGGTGAAGCAATAATTCACCTACTTTATCCGACGCGCTTTCGCCGTAATTTCGGGTAACGGTTAAGTGCACATCGTTTGGCAACAATCCGCTTTTTAAATGCTCAACTTTATTTAAGATCTGCTCCGATAACTTCATCGCGTCCGCGCCTTTCTTTTTGGCTACCGAAAGGGTGATGGCCGGGTAATTGGATTTAAAGGCTTGTAAATTTTTAATATCCGCTTTTCCATAACCAAATAGCACATACTGATTTGGTGTTTCAGCGCCTTCTTCAACTTTGGCGATAGATTTCAGGTAAACCGGTTGTTGCTGGTTAATGCCCACCACTAAATTGCCTACATCATCCGAAGAGGCCAGAAAATTTCCGGTCTCAACGGAAAAGGCCGTATCTTTTTGAAGCAGGGTGCCGCCTGGCAATTGCATATTGCTGCCCTGTATCTGTTTGCTGAGAGATAAAAAGTCCACATGGTTCTCCGCCATCTTGTTTTTATCAAGCAATACTTTTACCTCCCTGTTGCGGCCACCAATAATGTTAACATCCGATACATCATTGATCTTTTTGATCTCGTTTGCCAGTTCCTGGCCCATTTGTTTCAGCTGGTAATCATCATATTTATCGCTCCAGAGGGTTAAACCCAATACCGGCACATCGTCAATGGCCCTGGTTTTGATCAATGGCAGTGTAACGCCCTGCGGCATTTTGTCCATGTTCTTCATCAGTTCGCTGTACAGCTTCACTAACGAGCGTTCCACGTCTTCGCCGACATTGAACTGCACAATCACCATCGCTTGTCCTTGCATGGAGGTAGAATATACGTATTCCACCCCTTTGATATTCGAGATCATTTTCTCCATCGGAGCGGCAACTTTCGTTTCTACATCTTTTGGTGACGCGCCGGGATACCCGATAAATATATCGGCCATCGGCACCTGTATCTGGGGTTCTTCCTCGCGCGGAATTAAGAACGTACTGTAACCGCCGATGAGTAAAAAGGCGATCATTAACAGTATGGTTAATTTCGATTGTATGAATGCCTTCGCTATATTTCCTGCAAATCCGTCTTTCATATCCTTATTTTATTTTAACAGCTACGCCGTTGTATAATCTACCTTCCGCGCTCACGATGAATGGTTCATTCGCAGCCAGTCCGCTTAATACTTCTACCTGGTTACCCTGCGTTCTTCCAAGCCTTACCCAGCGCAGCAAAGCGGTGTGGTTGCTGCCAATGGTATACAATCCGGTTAATTGGTCTTTATACTGAACGGCAGCTAACGGCACCATGACCTGATCACTTACATTGGTTTTTACTGGCTGTGTAACCGGGATAGTCACATTGGCGTACATACCGGCGAACAAACCTTTCTTTTCGTTATCCGGAATAGTTGCTTTGATCAGGTACTGGCCGCCGCTGTTCTCTGAAGACTGACTGATCTGTGCTATTGTTCCTTTGATTGATTTATGAATAGCGTCGATATTTATTGTTACCGGTGTATTTTCCTCTATCAAACTAATCTCACTTTCCGGCACGGAGGCCCTTACCTGGTAACTGCGGCTTTGTTCAATGGTCAATAGCGGCATCCCAGGGCTGGCCATGCTGCCGGCGTCCACCATTTTCTGAGTAACTGTGCCGGCAAAAGGAGCGGTCAGGTTAGTATAGCTCAGCATGGCGTTTACTTCCCGGCGTTGTTGTTTCGCCGCTTCTAATCTCGCTTTGGCCGAATGGTACTGCAGTGTAATATTGTCCAGTTCTTTGGCTGAGGCGCTTTGTTGTTTATACAATGCGGTAAAGCGGTCATAATCTTTTTGCGCGTTTTGGTATCCGGCGTTAGCTTCGGCAATCATTGCATCAACTTGTGCTCTTTTGGCTAGAATGTCGTCATTGCTGATTGTAGCCAATGGCTGGTCTTTACTAACGCGGTCGCCAACCTTGACATCAATCTTTGTAATATAGCCCATTACCCTGGTGCTGATATTAGCTGTTTGACCAGCTTCTATCTGCCCGCTTACAGTCAGTCCTTGTTTTGCATCGGCCAAAGGTTGGCTCACCGTAACCAGTATTGCCGTATCTGCACTGGTGGCTGTGTCTTTTTTTTCATTGAAAGAACAGGAACTAATGACCATTAAACCGATACCGATTAGTAATTGCAAAGCCCTGTTTTTATGGATAGGTAAGTTCATATCTGATGGTTATTTGGTGGTGGTAGTTGTTAATAATTGTATGTAAGCGCGGGTAACGTCGACAGTAAACTGCGCTTGAGCTAATGAAAACTTTAATTGGGATAACTGGGTGTCGGCAATCAGCACATCGGTGGTGTTGACCAGTCCTTGCTGGTAACGGTTCTGCAATATTCGCAGGGCCTCGGTAGCTTGTTCTATGGCAGCCTTATCCTGATCCGCTTCAAAGCTGGCATCAGAAAGGTCGCGGTAAGCTTTATCCAGCTCCGTTCGGCTCTGGTCTTTTTGCTGGGCTAACTGCACCGAAAGCTTATCTCGTTTTAGTTTTTGGGAAGCGATGACATGTTTGGTTTTATTCCCGTTAAAAATATTCCACGATAACTGAATTCCAACCAAATACGCATTTGCGCCGAAACCGGCTAAGCGACTGTCGCTATATTGAAAACTACCAAACGCATTCAGTTTAGGCAGGTAATTCATCTGGCTGGATTTGATCATCAGTCCGGATGCTTCAATAGCTCTTTGCATGGCCATAAAATCAGAACGGGTAGCAAAAACCTTTTGCGTACTATCTATAGCCGGCAAGTTTGTTTCCGGTTGATCAACAAGGCTATAAGCTTTTCCGGTAGGCTGCCCCATTAACAAGCTGAGGTAATCAGACGCGTTAAGGATGCTGCTTTTGGCTTTTGCCAAGCTACTTTCAACTGCCGTTACATGAACCTGGGCATTCAATAAGTCTGACTTTTGGATCAATCCCTGCTTGAAGTGATTGTCGGTGAAAGTATATACCGACTTTGCAGTCTGGCTTGCTTCCGTCAAAACTTTCTCTGCCTGGTAAGCCAGCTGCAGTTGCAAAAATGCTTTAGTGGTTTCGAAAGTAATATATTCCTTAATGCGCTGGGTTTTATATTGGTAAACTTGGGTTTGCTTTTTGGCTCCCTTCCGCATGTACAGCATATCGATATTAAGCAATGGCTGCTTAACCTCCAGCTGTGCCATATAATTCGTTGCAGAAGGATGGTTTAAAAAGGCAGGATTAAAATCATTTTGGGTAATACTGCGTTGTTGTAGTTTAAAACCAAAAGCATTAAGAGGATTGTTGGTGCTCATGGCCGTATAAGTGACATCAACCTGTGGCAGGTAGACCGCCTGGGTCTGGTTGTAATCCAACTCCGCAATACGCTCGTCTAAACCGGCCAGGCGGATAGTTTTGTTGTTGGCTAAAGCTGCTGAAATGGCCTCATTCAGGCTCAACTTTTCGTGAAGGTCCTGGGCTTGCGCTACTGAAAGGAAGCCGGAGAAACCTATAAAGAGGAACAAGCCCGCTTTGATTAAACGCCTTATCGTTTTCATTAATTTATTTTTTTAACAAAAGTAGGTTCGGCTAAAAAGCTAAACGGTAACATTTGTTACCTACGTCGGCAAGTGAATAATCACGCCCCGTAAATTCAGTTTTGTTTAGCAGCAGCACTGATTAAAAGGTGTTAGTTGTTGTATGATCCAACCGTTTTTAGGCATGTCTACCACCGACTCCTTATACGAACTTTCAAAACCACCAAAGAGCAGCGCAGGTAGTTGCGAGCAAAGGTCAAATCAGCGCAAGGGTAGCTTTAGCGATTGGGCTGTACGTTTACGCAAGCATAGCGCATTTTGACCGCTGGCCGAGGCAACGTTGTCGTTCAAGCTTATCTTATATTTGTTGGCCAGCAATCTCCTTTTTAATTCTCCGCATACCTTAGCGTCACCAATGCAGCCAGCCTTAAATGATGTGATGATACTATATTTATGGCTTTGTTTTATCAAAATGAGCTTCTCATTTTAGCTTAAAATCAGTCATGCTTTTTATTCGTTGAGGGTAATGACGGAGACTTTTTTCGGAGGTTGGAAGAGAACAAGTAAAGTCGGTAAACCTACCAATCACAAAGCAATATTTCATGCCACAACCTCTCAAATGTTTAGCGACAGAGATGTACTGACCAGAAAAGTCATTTCCCTGATCATTTTGCTTTCGGCAGTGACTTCCGTTCGTGCGCAGACCATCAATGGTGCTATGCCAAAGCGCTCCAGCAAAAATATCCGTCTGCAAAAAGTGAACTGTGTGCCGGCTTTAAGCGCTGGATCAACCCTTATTTCAGGTCTGTTGCGGACACTTCGGAGCACCGCCCGCGGGTGACCTATTATGTCTATACGGAAGCACATCGTTTACTGCAGGAACAATCAGATTTGCCATGAACGGGCAAGTATGCTGCCTGGACTCCCGGATACGGCCAAGCCAGTGAAACCGGCGTCTACCAGCAGTCCAATCAGGAGTCTGCGGATATGATTGCCAAGGGACACTGTCAGGCCTGGATACTTTTGACCTGGTGTACGGACGCAGCCATTCTTTCAGACACCTATACTTTCAATGCGGCGATGGAATACCAGGGACAGAACATCGGTACCGAACTGGCGACTGAAGAACTTTGCCGAGAACTGGCAGGACACGGAAAGCCGGCCGTTACCGACAGAGTGCATATCTGGTGCGGTACCTTTGGGAATCAGTGTAAATACACACATATGCCACCGTAAATTACCGCGGATTGACGAACTGATCATGGCCAGGCCTCCGTTTCAATACGTCAACCAAATTTTGATCAGGATCAAGCCACAACGGTATGAATGACTTTAATTTTGAAGGCACCTGCCGGAATTACCCGGAAGCCCAATGCTCTTCATTATTGAGGCGGGAAAACATTCATCTTCACATATTTATGCAAACCTATGGCAACAAACGATCGGCTACGCTACCCCTTTGAACGGCTCGATGAAATCATCGGCACAGCGCTCGTTCCCGGAAGCAGCACCTCGAAACAGATCAGTCTAAAAGATCTGCCCGGCCTGCAACAGCAAATCCGTTCCGAAATCGGAAAGATCTGGAAAAACCTGAGCGCTCAAACCTTCCTGCTCTTAAGCCATAAAAAGATCGCCGCTATGCTCCGGCAATACCAGGAAAGCCTGGACGAACTTAAATGGCAGGCCATAGTCAACATGGCCGCCTATCCCGAAGACAATCCCCTGAACAGCTTCTTTAATCAGGTCCTCGCGGAACTCGAACAGCTGGACCAGCAATTCCGGCGCCGCTACCGACATTATTTTAACGGCGAGACGGATACTCATAAATCAGCCGGCAGCGGACCGGCAGCGGGGGATCACCAACCTCTTTTTAAAATTACCTGCCGGCTGAGCGTCGACCAGGTCGCTATCCTTTTAAAGGCCGCCGACGAAACCCGGCTGCTGAGCGCCCGTTCGTTCAGCCTTGTTCTCCGCAGCATTACGCCTTTCCTTTCAACGGAAAGAATGCCCAATTTTTCCTGGAAAAGCGCGCGTAGCAGCACCTTGAAAATAGAAGAGCGGGATAAAGCGATAGCTATCGGCACGCTTGAGGAACTGATCAGAAAAATTAAGACCTATTGACGGGCTGCTGCTTCCGCTAAGACTGACGCACTCATCAGGGATGAGTACCTGTCGATTATCAGCCTCATCGTTTGACCGGACTCATGAGCCGGATACTGGAAAACCCGATCCGGATCGCGCTGGCTTATCGCTATAAATGATCTTTGATCCTGTTCTAAAATATCTAATAAATGGGATATTTTAGTTTAAAAGTTTGTACCAGTGTTCCTCTGGACAGGGTATCTTCCCGGCTGATCATTACATATAAATGTCGTTTGGAAGGTTTTCTGAACTTAATTGTACCGGTTGCCGTTGAATCTGCGTAGATGAATGTCGTTTTCAAGTTCAGGCAACAATCATCGGTGATCGTGTCAGTAACCACCTTTTTATTTATAACGGTGTCTGATAACAGCGTAATTTTATTCCAGGAGTTCTTCCGGGAGCTGATCTTCAGTACGATGACCTGGTCTCTCGCGGACACAGTTGAAACTGCATTCAGGGATACGCAAGGTGTCGTTTGCCTTACGACGGGGTTGAACGCGGGTGACCCAAATTGGATGAGTAAACCTATGCTGTAAAGAAAGACGCCTATTGAAGTTAAAATAACCGCAGACTTAAACCGGGAATTACTCCGCTTTATAGCATCATTGAAAGCAGTTTGTATCGAGGCAACTTCATTGGCATAAAAGGATTGCGGAACCGGGAATCCGGCGACCGTTGCCAGCCAATAGGCCAGCGTCAATCCCATAAAACCAAACCCAAGTACCAACAAAGCCCATACATTCCAGTCGCTCTTACCAAAAACGGTCGAACCAATGGTCGTAGCCGTGTAGACACTGAATACCCAAGCGATGGTAGCCTGAAGTTTTTGCACGGCATCTTTTCTGATTTGTGTAGAATTGTATATTTCTTCCGCTCCTATATTCAGCCAGAATATGTCTGAGCTCTGGTTTTGATCGTTAATGGGCATAACGTTAAGAACATTTAAGTTGATATTGATTCTTGTGACCTAATACACAGATCAGGGTAAAGAGGTGAACTTCCGATGCCCCTTCTGCAGCTTTTTTATGTATCTGGTAACGCGCCTGTACATCCTGAAAACCCAATTCGCTTTCCATTATCGCATCCAGGTGATTAATACCTGTCATAGCTTCTTTGTCGCCCGGGGTGTTTTCCAGGCGCTCCATCAGATCAGTCCGGATCTGAAACAACGCATTTGTTTTTATACAGGGATCCGAGATCCAATGAGGACATCCCGGGGTAATACATTTGATATTTGGCATATGATATGGGGTTATTTATTCGTTATACTGTTATCGTCAAGATTCCATTGAATCGACAGAAACCCAAACAGCTTGGGATGTTTAACGTCATATTTCAGGGTAACGGGTAAAGACATTGATTTGGAAAAATGAACCCGAAAAATAGCATTGGCGTTTACCGTGTTCCTCGCCTCATTAGCATAAGTTTGCCCATGATCCAGCCAGATATCCTCACAGGCCAGTTCAAATTCGAATAAAGGGCTCCCGGCGCCTGAATTATCGTTAATCAATACTTTATTGATGCCCAGGGAAACCCTCGAAATATTTCGGGACAAGCCACGCTTACTAATTGAATCCTGTAAAAAGATATTGTTTAACTGCAGGTCAACGTTCCATGCTTTATTATGATTTTTACCAAGACCAACGAGGTATTCAAAAGAAATATTCAGGCTGTCGATCTTACCGGTATTCGATCTGTACCGGGAATTGATACCCAGTGTTGCCAGGCCTCTCGAGTTGAGCGCTTTCACCTTGGCATTATAAACCTGTTGCAGGCTATCCAAGAAGGCGCTTTCGTCTCTGTGCAACATTAATGCGGAGAGACTGTCACGCACTGCCAAAAGTCCTTTTGGAAGATCCATCAGATTATTGGAGTCCCTGTATTTATTAATACCGGCAACCAGTTCCTGAACAAGGGCAGGGTCTCCCGTTATTTTGTCTTTATAGATCTTCAATGCCTTTTCCTGAAAATTCCCGATGGCTTCCAGGCCTGATACGAGGATATTAAAAAAGTTAAAATCACTGCTGTCCCGGCGGTTTACGATCGCATATTTGAATCCGCCATTAAATATATTGTAGCTTCCGGAGTTGTCCTTACTCACCCCCAGTTGATATTCAAAATTCCGTTGAAATTTCCCTAACTTACTGTTATAATAATCTGACAAGTCCAATTTCCCGTGTTTAAAAAAATTGGCTGTTCCGAATAACGTAGACTTAAACGTAAATCCGCCATTATTTTCAGTCGTCACACCGGCCTGTACGAACTTTGAAAGCGCTTCATAGCTTATACCCGCTTTAGATGGCCCTTTTTGAAAAAAACGCTCCACTTCAGGATTGAACTTATCGGTGTCAGCCATCAGACTATCTGCCCGACCAAAGGCTTTTCCTGTTAGAACCAGCACAAACAGCGCCATGAGAGAAAGTTTTTTCATGATCTATATCAGTTTAAAGTATATGGCTTAATAAAACTTTTGATGATATTGCCGGAAAAGGAATTATCATCGGCAGTTGTTAACACGTTCCCCCGGGCGTCTGTAACCTCAACTGTGATTTTTCCACCGTTTGGCGCGCTTCCGGTTACCACAATTATCTGAATACCTGGCGCTTGGTTAACGGTGAATGACTGCGTGTCGCCATTATCAGAATTGATACATTTACCATCATTCCCCATGCTTACGTCAAAAAAGCATATACCGCCTTTCCCATCGTAAAACTTTACAGTGAAGGTGATAGGTCTCAGCCCTATTTCAGCTGTCAATTCCCGGGCAAATCTGTTTTTAGATGTTAAAACTTTATTCACATTGCTTTTAATCCACTGGACCTTTGGCGTTCTTCTCCTTTCCCGCCTGCTGCCTATATACGCACGCATGCTGTACTTGAGCGACTGGCCAGCTGCGTATTTTTGCTGCCAGCCGCCGCCTGCGTTAACGTTATAGTATCCGATATACCCGCCGGGCAATAACTCAAAAGCTTGGGTGATATGGTTGCAATAATCATATTGCGTGTTAGGCAGGTTAAAGTTTTGAAACCAGGATGGGAAAACAAAATCGGATACCTGAACGCCGTTAATCGCGTAACTGTAGCGGTCGTCTTCACAGGCATCACAATTTTCGTAAGCGTAAAGGATCCCACCGTTGGCCGAGTTTTCGATAAAAACGGTCAGATTGATATCCGGGTCGCCAAGCATTTCCAGCAATTCATGACTGGCGGTAACGGTCCATGAGTTGCCGTATGCCAAATCCGTACCGGCAAAGACTTTGCCGAGCGGCAAACCTTCATTCGTTAAATCATGATAGCCCAAAGCGCCGGCCTGGTCCGAGTTGTTTAGAATAACCAATTGCCAGCATCCGGCGGGTGCCTGACCGTCAGGATAGAAAGTGACCTCAGCATCGATTCCCCATGCCGGTTCAAAGTGTTCATGTACTTGTATCTGTAAGGCTGTAACTGCTGCGGCAACCTCGTCGTCTGTTAAGCCTGCAAATTGATTCAGGACTGCTATTCTGATACCGTTCATTGTTTAAGTTTTTTAGCGTGAGCAATAAGTTTTGTACAGAACAAATTTAAATCGCTTATAAACAGATAATTAAGAGGAAAAACCCGGTATATAAAACCGGATTTTTCCGGTACAAAAATTTGACAGGAGGTTTTATAATTGTATTCGCTTCAGTAAGAAAAAGGCGGTTAAGCTCTTTGAGGTATAATTTTTTTTGTGCAAATTAGATCGGCTTATGCAGGTATGCAATATTAAGCACAATAACAACCTAACATCGATCTGAATCACAAATTTCCCCATGAAGATAACAGTAGGTATAGCCGATGACCAGCAATTATTTCTGCGGTCATTATCCGGTCTGATCAATTCATTCGATAATTTCGTAGTAGTAGTGGAAGCCTTAAATGGTGCGGAGCTGCTAAGACAGTTAACCACGCTGGATAAGCTGCCCGATATTGTTTTGATTGATGTACAGATGCCGGTAATGGATGGTCCTGCGACAGTCTCCCGGATCGCGGAACGCTTTCCCTTAATAAAAACGGCGGCGTTGTCAATGAAAGAGGATGACCATTCGATACTAAGCATGTTGCGGGCTGGTTGCTCCGCTTATTTGTTGAAAGATGTGCATCCCAAAGAACTGGAAACGGCGTTGCTTCAATTAAGTGAAACAGGTTTTTATAATGGCGACACATTTCGGCTGCATTACCGCCGGCTGTTAAGGAATCAGGAAGAAATGAAGTTTACTGACCGGGAAAAACAGTTTTTGACTTTGGCCTGCAGCGACTTTACCTACAAGGAAATTGCCTCGAAAATGTTTTTATCCGAGAAAACCATCGATGGTTACCGGGAATCGCTGTTCAGCAAATTAAACGTAAAGAGCCGGACCGGAATGGCATTAGAAGGCATAAAATTAGGTCTGGTTGAACTGAAAACTAAGTAATCTTAAAAGAATAAATTATTTTAACCTTTAAATTTTTACATTATGGCTGCTTCTCCCCTTCTGGTTTTCCCATTTGGTGAAACCTTATCCAATCCTGGCAATAATGATAGCGGTGTAAACGCTGAGATCAAAATAGGAAAGGACACTACCGGTACGATCAATTCGGCGGTTCTGACTGTTACAATTCCTATTGATCCCAGATTATTCAGAGTCGTCCCGCCGGACGGCCAGGGTGAGTATAAACTGGCTAAAAATGAAGTCGGTTTTGCCAGTACGGACAAAATGTATTTACCCGAAACGGCCCAGCCCAAAGGCGGGAACGCGCTGTCAGTAACTTTTACTGATCAGCAGGGCTTTTTGAATTTACAGCTTGCGCTTGCCGAACCCAAAAGGGATTATGGCAACTGATCATGTGTAATAGCTTAAGTGGAGGGGGGATAAACCACATCGATAAACTCCCTCCATTTTAAAACCTCAATTAAGCTCGTGACAAATGGTGCACCGGGAATTATAAACAACTGCTCGATTGCTCCGGGCGGCTGCTGCGCTTCCTGAGGGAAATAAATGGATATACCGGTCGGCCGTTGTTTGTCTATCGTTTGTGAGGTTCCCCGCCCATCTGCATAAAATCCCCTGCCAATGGTACTTGCTGTTCTTATTGCGGTACTCGCTACTTTTAATGATTTTTTCAAAGCTCTGATCCCCGCCGAATACGGCTTTTTCAGCGCCGGTTTATCAGATCGCTTTACGAGATCAAGCATATAATTGTTCAGATCTATAAATTGATAGTCCATGTCCTGAACGATCCCAAATTCGTAATCATGAGCCCTGGCGGCCCGCATCTCACCAGGCAGTTCCGTGAAAGTCCGGATCATTTCTTCCATAGACTGGATCCAATCTTTTAAAGCAGCAATCATTTGTTGTTCATAGTCTTGCAGCGAAAAAGCAAATACGCCAATAGCTTTTAGGGCCGCAGCGCGTTTCCAGAATATATAATTCTTTCGGAAGGTATTCACCGCCAACCTGGCAAGCTGTTTACCATCAATGTTTCCCTGACTCTCTTTGATTGACCTGGCAATAGCTTTGTAGTCATAACCGGGAGCGCAGATACTTCCTTCCGGAGCTACCAGGTGACTCACATTTTTACAAAGGGAAAAACAGGTATGCACATTTTGCATAAAACAGTTGAACATGAGCAATACATCGACCTGCTTTCCTTTAAAACCCATGCTGATCGCTTCTGCCAGCTTATCATTGGAAAGCAATGCAAAATCTATTGTTTGCGCTTCTTCAAAAGTGCCTGACCGCATTTTTTCAGTAAAAAAAGTATCCGGTCGTAAAAAGCGCCTATTTTTCACTACCAAGATTGTCTTGTTCTCATCGAGCTTTTTTTGTGCCAGGACCTTATAACACGGAGATTCCGGTACCTTTGTGTTTACGGATAGAAGGTCCTCCTTCGCCTGGATCGGCAAATCATCGGCCATGCCTGTCCCCCCTCTGGCCGGGCTAACCTCTTCATCTTCAGAACGAGGCGGATCTTTCAGCTTTTTTTTAAAAATACCAAATGCAGATCCATGATCCCAGGTGATCAGCATGTTCTTTTCGGCCGGATAATACCGGTCTATATAACGAAATACCTTTTTTATGCTGTCGCTTTTCTGTGCAAAGTCACGGTCCTCCAATTGCTGCAGTTGCAACAAGGTGTTATTTCCTTTACAGGGATCGAAGATCAGTCGGCTAATGTAAGTCACGTCGCTTTGAATAATCTCATCCTTTATCTGAACTTTATTTTCTATTGTGAGCAGGTTGAAACTGTCATGCGTATCAATTTCGAGTATTATTTTCAGAAGTTGATCAAGGTCTGCTTTCACATCCGCTTCATAGCCATCCCGGCCATTAAAATTAGTTGTAATATCCTCCAATTCTGCATATATTAGAAAAATAATATTCCATTTCCGGATAACAGCATGAGTTTCCATATTGCGTGTTTTTTACTCCTAATATATTCATTTAAAAGCGTTTCCCAACAGACGGAGACCCATTTATTATTAAAATATACCCAAAACGACGGCTTATCAAGTTATAATATTCACCATACCCTGCAGGACCCTAAAGGCTTTATGTGGATAGCGACCCAGGACGGGTTAAATCTTTTCGATGGCAAGGCCTTTTCCAAGTATACGGAGAACGCCGAAAAAACCCGAAAGCTTTACGGCACGGATATACGCTGGCTGATAACCGATACTTCCAGGCATTGGGTCTGGGTTTTAAATCCGGAGATCGTATTAAACGCGGTTGACTATGAAACCGGGAAAGTAGTTAAAACAATCAGGGGACTTCGCGCAGACAATGACGACTGGGCGGTGTCGATGACCCTTTATCGGGACCAGCTTTGGCTGGGTTGTACCAACGGTATCAAAATATATGACATCGTCAGACAAGCCTGGATCAACGGCCCTTCCTCCCCGTTTAAAAAAAACGGAGACGACGATCTGTACGCTGTCAGGACAATCTTCACTGACCGCTCAGGCCGTATCTGGGCTTTCTTTAACCACTACGGGATTGCCGTTATTGACGGAAAGACCAAAAACATCATTAAGGTCATCACCAATGCACAACTGACCGGAGAAACAGGCCCGCTGATCTTTAAGACCGTTATAGAACTTAAACCAGGAGAACTTCTGCTTGGCACATCATCCGGTTTGATCGCCCTAAGTTATAACAACAGTCTGAAACTTGTCATCCGCCATCGGTTTGCCGGCCCCCTGATGACCCTGGCCCGCGAGCAGACCACAGCGATGACAAAGGCCGCCGGTCATATTTATCTCGCCGGAAACAGCGGCTTGTATAAGACCGACGAAGGACTGTCAACCTGCGTCAAGATCAAGGAGTCCAACAGCAATGGCGAAGAATCCTGGTTAAACGAAATCAACCACCTGTGTACGGACAGTGATGGCAACCTGTGGATCGGTTGTAAACGGGGACTTGCCTATCTGTCCACTACCTCATCCGCGTTCCGGGGTTTTAATAATACAGGGTATGCACACGCCGGACTTACGCATACCTATAATCTGTATCCCTTACCTTTCGGTAAGATATTGGTTGGCCAGGAAAAAAGTCTTTTGCTGTATGATAGCACGACCGACAGATTCTCTAAGATCGACCAAAAAAGATCTTTCAATTTTGCCTTCACGGACTTCAACAAGCGCGTAATTGTTTCAGGTGACGACGGGCTATATGTGTTTACCGCGGGAAAATTAATCCCCGTTAACGCTTATTACCCGGAATTAAAACCGGTGTCAGGCAACTATATCAACAGCGCGATAAGGATAGGTGATTCTCTCGAGGTAATAGGTTCAGATAATGACAGAGGTTTTTTTTGCTGGAATTTCAAACGGCGGACACTCCGGATCGTCAATAATAACAGCTCACCTATAAGGTTGCGAAGCAATATCGTAAAAAAAATCTTTCAGGACAGTTCCGGTCGGTTATGGGTATTATCCGATTTCGGGATCGATGTCATCGAAAAAGATTTCTCAAAAGTGAGTTATCTGAATATAAAAAACCCGGTTTCCGGTAATCCATTAAGACTGTATTTTGATATATGTGAGGTCAATGGCCGGTTTTGGCTGGCCAATTACAGCCTCGGAATAGTGGAAATCGACGCCGCCGGCAAAGTATTTCAAGTACTCAACAGTGCTAACGGCTTATGCAATGACGGTGTTTATAAAATATTCCGTGTTGATCGCGATAACCTGATGGTAACATCAAACAATGGCTTATCGGTGTATAATCTGTCTACCTCATCCTTTACCAATTACTACGAGGAGGATGGCCTGCATTCCAGCGCCTTTGATGAAAATTGTGGTATCGAATCTGGAGGGAAAATATATGCAGGCGGTTTGAACGGGTTCACGATTATTGACCCTAAAATGCTGATCATTGATCGCCATCCGCCAAAATTGTACTTCACCGATATCAGGATAGACTCCAAATTAGCCAGCACGGTATCGAGAAATTTAAACATTTCAGAATTATTGGTTCCCGATGACGCCTTACAAACCACGATCTCTTTTACCGGCTTACATTACAATAATTCCAAAAGAGTTCAGTACCGGTACAAAATTGAGGAACTTAACGATGACTGGATCGACTTAGGAACAAGAAATTTCATCAACATTATTGGTATCAATCCCGGTCGCTATCATTTATCAGTGGAATCTTCCAATGAAAATGGTATATGGACTACCGCGCCGATCAGGTTATCGATGATCTTTGTCCCCAAATGGTACCAAACCCTGTGGTTTGAAGTATTGATGATCCTTTCCCTATGCAGTGTTTTGTATAGTATTTACCGCTATCGTATTGAACAGGTTAAAATTCAGCACCGCATCAGGCGGGATATTGCCAATGACCTGCATGACGACCTGGGCAGCAGCCTCAACTCAATCAAGATTTTCACACACCTCGCGATCGAAAAAAAACAGAACCAATCCTACCTGAACGAAATTGAAACGCTTATAACCGGTATGACAGCGGGCCTCCGTGACATGCTATGGGTCCTCGAGGATTCACAGGACAATATCGACGTGCTGATGGAACGTATCAAAAACTTCGTGCTGCCCCTGGCTCATGCGAACGGGATTAAATTTGAAACATATGTTGATCCGGGAATAAAAAACCAGCATTTGTCCAAGATCGAAAAGAGAAACCTTTTATTGATCGCGAAAGAGGCGATCAACAACTGCTTTAAATATTCGAAATGCAGTAATATCAGCGTCGTCATTAAACCAGACCATCATAACAGGCTATCATTTGCTATAACCGATGACGGTATAGGATTTCAGGTCAGCAGCAAACCTACCGGCTATGGATTGGGAAACATGCAGCACCGGGCAGAGCAAATCGGGTTTCAGTTTTTATTAGCTTCGGCACCGGGAAAAGGAACATGCATAACTATAGCAAGAGCGTAAGTTTCCGGCCGGCCGGGAAAAGCGATGATTTTTTGGCTAACAACGAAATGCACTTACTACCCATTTCCGCTTTAATTATTTAATAGCATAAAAATGTTTAAATCTGTAAAAACGTGGCCATATTTATTAAATAAGACTCGTATATGATCTACCTGTTTTCTTAAATACTTTGTATGGACAACGGGGTTCTCCATACAAATAACCATTTGCTCCTTATGAAATACATTCTGAATAATAAGCCTGCCATAACAAGGTTAATCAAGCTAAATCAACATACAGTCCGGAAAGGCAAATGAAGCAGTCTATGCAGGCCTAAAAAGATCTGCAATCTTCCAAAGATGCTTTTCTGCGATAGACGGACGTTGTTGCCGCAAGTAAAATGAGTTGAATCATCTATAATCCCTGTCCAATATCTTCCCAGGCGAGCCAGTATTCATTCAGTGGAACGGCACCATTTTTCTTATAAAAATTTAAAGCGACCAGGTTGTCAGAAGCGCAATTGACACAAATGCGTTTTGTACCCTGTTCTATAAACCAGTTTTTCAAAAGCTGAAATAAACTTGTGGCAATGCCCCTTCCCCGGTAGTCAGGTATAGTGTCAATCCATTGCAGTTCTCCATCGAAATCATAACGGCGGGTTAAATGTCCTGCTACAAATCCAATAACCCTGAAATCGTCAGTAGCGATGATAATAACACGCGGGGTTAACGCCAGTTGTGGGCTGTGTGTACCGTGATAATAACCGGAAATCCGGTTAAACCAATAGCTTTCAGAATTATCATCCGTCCCGCGAATAGCAGCCAGCGCCTTTAAGTCGTTTGGTTCAGCGAAACGAAATTCCATGCCCCAAGATACAGAATTACAGTAAAATGAGCGCATACAAGTACGTAATAGGCATTACAGTAAATTAATGGTTCGTTATTAATATAATGATCTCGATGCCGGCCTCGCGACATGCTCTCCTGGCGGCGAACGGCGGCTTAAAGGCTGAATTCATCCGCTTTGATTACGATATCGAAAAAGCAGTCGGGACTATAGCACGAAGCGAACTGCCGCATCGATTACTTAAAGCCTGTTAATTCAAATCACATAGTTGTGTAAAAACATTCCGGATAAGGGACAAACTCATTAAATTAACAGATGACAGCGAGACGCTTACTAAGGTTTATTGCAAGGCTATGATTCCAAATAGATCGTTTTTTTCAAGGTCGTATTTTAAAGTTATCGGAAATGATAACGAAGATGCCAGTTCTATTGTATCAGATAAAAAACAGCAGCATACCTGGAGACGGTACCGGAATCCTTTACGGCTTCCTCATTACCGATCATCACTTTTTCTACCTCATATTTCTCCTGATTGAGTTGTAAACGTAACTCCCCGGCTTCCTTTTCTCCCAGCTTCAGATAGATAACATCGGCAGGTGATTTTTGCAGAAAAGTAAGATTACCGAGGAATAAGGAATTGAAATTGAACTTCTCATTACCATAAGAAAACCCTGGTCGTATCGCAAAGTCCATTGGGATGACATTGCTATTTCCATCTTTCCGGTATACAGCGATCCTGTCTTTTGTATATGATCCTGTTGTCTTATCATTTAAAAGATCGTCTCCGTTAGTGTTTTTTATGACTAAATTAACTTCGGGCCCACGTACCGGGGAGCATGCACAAAGTCCGCCGCCACCAACATTTTCTTTCTTACAGCCGACACTTACGATAAATAACAGGGTAAAGATGATCAGGAATTTTTTCATGGTAATTCAGGTTACGGGTATAATAGATATTACGCAGGAAAATCGTTGTACGATACAGTTTTATGGTAAAGATTAATGACATAAAAACAGATAGCTATTTGGATTACTTCTTTTCCCGGATTTCCTATGGGATTCTGAACAAATCTCCATCCCGAAAGGCCACTTTAAGCTCAGTGCTTAAAAACCGGGGTTATAGTCAATCCTCGCTGAAATTAGGCCGTTTGTTGGCAGCAAGCTATTTTGGTTATCACTGTTGTTATGGCCTGGTTTAAATGGTGGTTCAGTTACCTGATCGGCCGCCCTGGTAGCCCGAACGTTTGAAAAAATCGTCCACTGCTACCGGGTTTGCGTAATCTAATTCGATGATTTCCTTTAGCGCCGCTTTTTTATCTTTTGCCTGGTCATAATAGGCCTGGCATATCCGGTAACCGATAAAGTAGCCCAGGTCAGGCGCGGGCAACGCCGGGTTTTGGCCGGTACTCACCCAGTTATCATTGTTTTGCGTATACATTTCCTGTCGGAAAGAGTGCCACACTTCCTTTTCGTGCAGGGGACCGTAGGCCATATAAGGTGTTTTCATTGGGATGCCGGTTACTTGTTTGGCCACAAAATCGCAGGCCCCCTCCCGGATAGCCGAAGTCAGTACATTGATATGCTGAAAATCCGGACGCTTTTGCTGCGTGTGGGTATACTCGTGGATCCCCATGCGTACCAACTGATCGCCTGTCATCTCAGGATCGTTCAACACGACTTCCACCCCGATGAGCGACAGACTGCCGCGGACCGTGCCGCCCTGCCGTTGTAAACCAACAATAAAATAGGACCGTGCGGGCTTCAGTCCGGGATATAGCTTTTGAAAGCGGGCGATCTGTCTTTCCAGTTTTCGTACGGCAGCATTGACCATGAATTGCTTTCTTTGCAGGGTATCCCAAAAGCCGGGATTGCTCTTAAGCAACGCCAGCCATTTACGGTCCAGGCCGTCTTTATTACGCATGAACGCTTTCAGACCTTCACTGGCGTTGCCTATATACAGACGGTTAACCGCGGCAAGTTGCCGGGCTGTATCAGAGCTGGCTGATACCCTATCGCGCATCGTCCAAAAATTCTTCCAGTCTGTTTGAGAAACATGCTGTGCCCGGCAAAGCACCGGGGCCAACAAAATCAGGAACATGATTTTCTTCATCATTAAGTTGCTTTAGTTCTATTCTTCGGGGTATTTAGCAGGCCAGTAAACTGAGAAATGGTAAATAACTTACTCCGTTCGTAGACTTTTGGCCGGGTTGGCAATCGCTGCCCTGACAGATTGAAAACTAATGGTGATCAGGGCGATCAGTATAACCAATACACTACCGGATACAAACAACCAGCAGTTGAGTATAATTCGGTAGGGGTAATGTTGCAGCCACTGGCTGGCCGCGATCCAGGCAAACGGAATAGATATGGCGAGCGCGATAACGACCAGCTTAAAAAAATCCGCTGAGAGGATTACCACTACGTTGCCTGCTGAAACTCCAAGCACTTTACGTATGCCGATCTCTTTGACCCGCTTCTCAACGGCCAATACAGATAAGCCGAACAAGCCGATACAGGATATAAAGATAGTAATTGCGGCACTGAATAAAATGATCGCTTTCCACCTGGCTTCGGCTGCATAACTTTGCTTATTCTGGTCTTGTTTAAAGTTGTAAACGAAAGGACTCAGCGGGAACAATTCTTTAAATACCCGGCCAATGAACCGGAGGCTCGCGGTCTCTGTGCCGGGCTTGATTTTAATGTACATCATACCGAAACTATTTGCCGGATTCATGGTGAAAAGCTGCGGGCCTGTTTTTTCAGTCAAAGGCTGATAATGGTAGTCCTTAACCACACCTATGACCGTGTAGGTCTCATTACCAAAGGTGTTGATTTGCTGCCCAACGGGTTGCTTCCAACCGGCTTCTTTGACAAACGCCTCATTGATCAAGGCTGATTTTAGCTGATCCGACGGATAGGTAACTGAAAAATTCCTGCCGGCAATAACGGGTACACGAAGGAGCGGTAAATAATCAGCATCTATCGTTTCAACAGCAATGTTAATCTGCTGATCACCATTTATTTTTACTGTATTGTTATTATAACCGCCATTTTTAGGAGCAGCTTCAACAATATTGGGATTCTCCATCAATTTCTTTTTTATCAAAGCAGCTTCACTTCGGGTCAAAGGGAATTGGTCAACCGTAATCAAATTACGATCATCATATCCCAGACTTTGCGTGGTCAGGTAATTGAACTGTAAAAAAATGGTGATCGCGCCTATGATTAAAAAAGAAGCCAGCGCGAACTGAAAGACGACCAAGGCCTTTTGTAAATAACTTTTCCCGGCCAGGTTAAAACGACTGTACAATGTTTTGACCGGGTGGTAACCGGACAAAATGATAGCGGGATAAAACCCGGCCAGTAAACCGGTGAGCACAAAAAGCGCGATATAACAGCTCACCAGTTTTGCATTAAGCAAATAAGTAAGCGACAGCACTTTATTGGCTAACCCGCCAAATACCGGTAATACCGTTATAACGATCCCCAGCGCGATGGTGAAAGCGATCAAACAAAGCAGAAAAGACTCGCTTAAAAATTGCAGCCGTAATTGCTGCCTGGTGCCGCCGATCACTTTACGGATACCGATCTCTTTTGCCCGCTTTACTGAACGTGCTATGGTAAGGTTAACAAAATTGATACAGGCGATCAGCAGCACAAAAAGGGCAATAGCCGAAAGAATATACGCAAATTCAGGGTTACTTTTATCGCGGAGTATTTCGTTTTCACCCGGCACCATCTTACCCAGATGAATACCAGTAAGCGGCTCCAGCAAATAAGCTATACCGATATTTTTTACGTGATATTTATTTTTTATCTCCCCAATGGCTTTGCCGGCATCTGATACAAATACCTGGTTCATTTTTGCTTCAACAGCTTTAATATCCGCACCGGGAGATAGCACGACAAAAGTGCTGAGAAATGAGTTAAACCAATTAGCATTATTATTTTCGGCTGCAGCAGAAACATGCAGCGGTCGCAGTACCTGGAATTTGAGGGATGAATTTTGCGGGCAATTCCTGGCAATCCCTGTGATCATGCAGGGTCTAAATACACTGTCGTCCTTGATGGAGATAATCTGGCCAACGGCGTTTGAACGCCCAAAATACTTTTTCGCCATTTCTTCGGTAATTACCGCGGAATTGGGCTGGGTTAATACGGAACGTGCATCACCACTAAGTAAAGGAAAGCTGAATACCGAAAAAAAGTTAGCATCGACAAAACATACACCCTGCGAATTGACATCTGTGCCGATTTTAATATCTGCCTGCGCCGGTTGAAAGCGGACAAAGCTTTGTATCTCCGGGATCTTTGCAGCAAAACGCGGACCGGGGAAATAACCGGTATAACTGCCGTTGGAGACACTGTTATCATCTTTGGTCGTTTGCTTATCGATCCGGTAGATCTGGCTGGCGTTTTGATGAAAGCGGTCGTAGCTTACTTCATCCTGAACATATAGCATGATCAGCATGGCGCAGGCCAGCCCAATACTTAAACCGGCGATATTGATGATGGAGTACAACTTTTGCTGACGGAGGTTTCTGAATGCAGTTTTAAAATAATTGCGGAACATACGATTGCGTTTTAATTTTTCGGAGACCCGATTTGGCGGACTTTCCGAACGCAATATTACTGGCCGCTTATGCGGCAGAATGGCCAATTTATCAAATGGCCATTCTTTTTTCAGGTTGTTTTTGTATTCCACAGGGGTCTTTCCGGTCATTTCTTTAAAAACCCGGTTGAAGGTTCTTTGGGAATTGAACCCGGACCCGAAAGCGATGCCGAACAGGGTCAGGTGGTTATAGCTGCTATCCTGCATTTTCCGGACGACTTCCCGTACCCGGAACTCATTGATAAAATCATTAAAATTCTTTTTCATACCCAGGTTAATAATCCGGGACAAGTCATGCGGATGCATCGCCAGTTTCACCGCCAGAGTAGCCAGGGTCAGTTCGGCATCTTCATAAAGGCGGCCGGCGGCTACCGCTTCTTTAAGTTTCCGGCTTTTACTTCTGGCATCCGGTATGTCCGTCGTTACCGGTTGTGGTTGCACCGATCCAAGGGGTTTTAGTATTGCACCGGCCGTCATCCCGAACAATACCAAGGCTACGGCAAAACCGAAGATGGTGTAAAATGACCAGAGCAGGCAGAGCACAGCCAGCAAGAAAAGTCGCTGTTCCAGCCGCCGAAAAGCAAGCCGGGGCCGGTCCATCAACACCGGCTGTATCCGGTCATAGAAAATACTGATCAAACGATGTGACAAATACAAGTAACCAATGGTCGAAATTAATACCAGCCATCCCGGCATCCAAAATCCAGGCAGCAAGAGGCAGAAATGCAGCAGCTCTATTAGTTTGAATCGTTGGCCGGGACAGGTTTGCTGCCGCACATAAAAATACAACAGCGGCCCCAGGGCCGGCAAAAGAACCGGTGTAAGTCCGCCGGTCTTCAATACGACTGTAACCAACGCAGAGCTTAAAAATAAGTTACTGCTACGGTCGGTGCTTTTGGCTGCCAACAGCAAAGCAAGCGTCAGCCCGGTAAACAAGCTTCCAAGGGATGCCAGATCGTAAAAGGTCATATAATAGGAATATGATTCACGTGCTCAATTAGCTCAATCGTCATTCCAAATCAATAACTAACTAACTAATAAATAGTTATAAAAACTTTCACATATTCATTTGTAATAAAACCGCACAGGCAGCGTACGTTTTTAATAAATAACATAGCCCTTCATAGCCTCAGATAACCGGGAAAACCTATTAAAGGGCTCAACATTTGCTATCCCATTGTTAAAACGAGGATGTTATGCAGTGACCTCACAGAATAAAAACATTTATAAAGAGCAGAAAAGGTTTCGGATACCTTCACTGCAACGGCGATATTACAATTGAAAGAGCAGGGCAAGTAGATAAGCCATTTTGATTGACCCCTCTTCGCCGATTTCGTTTACATTCAGAACCGCTTGATTATTATAAAAAAATTGGCCGACTTTCTCCTGAAGATCAACGCTCGCTTTTGATCTGTCAAATATCAAGTTATTCATCTTAGTGACCTTGTTTAGCAACGCTTTCATGACAATAGTTGAATGTGCTGATACCACGGGTCCGGATGAGGTAGTCAAAGTTTCGCGGGATGGTTGTTATCAAATATTCAAATGTAACACCATCATATAAATACCTGAATATTAACACACTATCAAAAATCAAGCTATCAGTAAGCCACGAAATCCCGTTAATGTGATTTTGAATTATTGATATATGAACAAAATTTATTCGGATTCACAGGTAATCCGTGACCGTGCATGTTTACCAGCCCCAAAACCGAGCGGATCAATCCGTCTGAATTGAAGCCGGCTATGTCCGCGTCCGGCATAATGAAATAAATTTCCTGCATAAAAATAAATTTGCTTTATTGTGCTTTATTTAAGTCGAAATTTAAGTTATAACGCCAGCCAATTCGTTTCAAGATTTTCAGTACATCTTCATAGGAGTTGATCGGCCATTTTACTCAAATTGCGTTTAATGTCAAAACCACATTTAATACATCTGCCAATTAATAACTTGATTATTTACACGCAATGGCTGCTTACGTCAGTCAGGTGTGCTTTTTTAGGTAACTTAAATAATCGCGATGGTCAATTATAACACATTAAGCGATTCCGAATTAACAGATCTTCTCAAGCTGGATGATCCGCTGGCCTTTGCAGAGATATACGACCGGTATTTCGGTTTGCTTTATATCCATGCGTTTAACCGCGTAAGGGATAAAGAAGAAGCAAGAGACGTAGTGCAGGAGTTATTCGCTTTTTTGTGGGCTAATCATGGTTCCATTGAATTTAAAACCAACCTGTCAAATTATTTGTATACTGCTACCCGAAACAGGATCCTGAACTTAATAGGGCGTAAACAGATCCATGAAAGATATAGATTGAAACTTCCTGACCAGCTTATCGCCCCTATCATGACCGATCATCTGGTGCGTGAACGGCAACTGACCGAGATCATTAACAAAGAAATTCAGGCCTTACCCCCAAAAATGCGCATCGTTTTTGAAATGAGCCGCAAGCATCATATGACCTATAAGGAGATTGCCGGTAAGCTGGATATTACCGAACAATCTGTAAGAAGCCATGTAAAAAATGCGCTTAAAGTATTGAGGGTTAAATTGGGCATCATAACATTTTTGATTTTTATTTTATTCGATAAATAATTTTTACCCCCCTGGCTACCGGGCTATTTGTCTATAATAAATAAGACAATACTTAGCCAGTTGAACCAAAAAATCAATCTTCAGGAGTTATTAAGTAAATATCACGCCGGCACGATAACCGACGAAGAGCGCATTTTATTGGAGGAGTGGTACGCCCAATGGACACCTGAACAACAGGAGCTTTCATCCGAAGAAATTGACCAGATGAAAGCGGATGTTTGGCAATCATTAAATGTAACTGTACTGCCGGCCGCAACCAAACGGCTATGGCCACGAATAGCATTGGCAGCTTCTGTGATACTTTGTTTATCAGTAGGGGGCTACTATTATCTTTCAAATTCGAAAGCCAGTCAGCAACAAATGACGGCAAAGGTTGAAAGGGTAGACATTGCCCCTGGCGGTAATAAAGCGGTCCTGGTACTAAACAACGGCCTCAAGATTAATTTAAACAGCCAGATAAACGGGACAATAGCTAAACAAGGCAATATCAGAATCGTAAAAACGGCTAACGGTCAGTTGGCTTATGCACCTGACAATACCGATCCTTCAGTTGTAGTTTACAATACTTTGAGTACCCCCCGCGGGGGGAAATATGACCTGGTGTTAGCTGATGGTACCAAGGTGTGGTTAAACTCTGCCTCATCCATCACTTACCCCACGGCTTTTAAAGGAAATGATCGCACCGTAAATATTACCGGCGAAGTTTATTTTGAGATTGTACATAATGCGAAACAACCATTCAGGGTAAATTTCAAAGGGCATACTATTGAAGATATCGGTACTGAGTTTAATATAAATGCCTATGATGATGAACAGGTAATAAAAACTACCCTGGTGGCAGGCAGCATAAAATTATCAAGAGATTCAAGGAGTGTGCTCCTCCGCCCGGGACAGCAAAGTATAACGTCTTTATCAAATACAGCAATTGAAATTAAAGACGCAGATATTAACGAGGCAACCGCCTGGAAAAACGGGCTGTTCAAATTTAAAAAAGCAAAAATTGAGGATGTTATGCGGCAGTTATCGCGTTGGTACAACGTTGATGTTTCATACCCGTATGGTGTTCCGAAAACCGTTTTTTCTGGCGAAATGATCAAAGATGCGAACGCCACACAAATACTGGATATGCTGGCTTATTTTAAAGTAAACTATGAAATTGTACAGCAAACCAAAGGCTCAGAAAAGAAAATTATCATTAAACCTTAAACCTACACTAAATAAATAACCAATTATTTAACAGCTAACCTGAAAACGATGAAAAAAATATTACGTCAAATAACCTGATCAGAGAAAACAGGGTTCTTAAAAGAACGCAGAAGTGGTTCGAAGCACTTCTGCGATAAAGCTTGAGTCAACCCTTCCGAATAAATCGGTAAAACAAATGGAGTATTATCTTATGTGTTAACCTCAAACCTAACAAATGTAATGAATTTTACAGGTGTCCTGACAGTGATATGCC
Source organism: Mucilaginibacter sp. NFR10 (assembly GCF_900100445.1). Taxonomy (NCBI): domain Bacteria; kingdom Pseudomonadati; phylum Bacteroidota; class Sphingobacteriia; order Sphingobacteriales; family Sphingobacteriaceae; genus Mucilaginibacter; species Mucilaginibacter sp. NFR10. Next base: position 218,009 of record NZ_FMTV01000007.1, read on the forward strand.
CTAAAAAAGGCTCACTGGTCCATAAACTTATTATGGTTATGAAACTAACCACCCTCCTACTAATAATTACGCTATTACATGCAAGCGCTAAAAGTTATAGTCAAAAGATCAGTCTAAACGAAAAAAATACCCCCCTGGAAAAAGTTTTATCCCAGATTAAAAACCAGTCAGGTTATGTTTTTCTGTATACCGATCAAAACCTGGTGAATACGTCCATCAGTGTTAATGTTAAAGACGCCTCGATCGAGGAAACATTGAACGCCTGTTTTAAAAACGCGCAGATCGGCTACAAGATCACCGGTAAAAATATTTTGCTGAGAGCAACTTATCCTCAAACAGCTGAGCAGGAAAACGCTCCTCCGCCGATCACCGTCAAGGGAAAGGTTGTTGATGAGACCGGAAAACCCCTTATGGGTGCATCGGTAAAATTAAAAGGCGGAAGTTTAGGTACACAAACCGATACCGAAGGGCGTTTCACGTTAAGCAATGTTCCGGATGATGGTATCCTGGTTATCTCTTTCGTGGGATTTACCACTTTGGAAGTACCGGCGAAAAAGAACCTCGATAATATCAAGCTTGTTCCTCTGGCTTCAGATCTGAGCCAGGTTGTTGTGGTTGGTTACGGCACGCAGAAAAAGGTCGTTGTGTCGGGCGCGGTATCAGATGTAAAGGGCTCGGAGCTGGCCAAATCAGCCTCTGTTAACCTCTCTAACTCTCTTGGTGGCCGCCTGTCGGGTGTAGTTGCTATCCAATCAAGCGGCGAACCTGGTGGTGATGGCTCTACTATTCGCATCCGCGGTATCAACTCCTTATCAGGCGGTAACACAGATCCGCTGATTGTAATTGACGGGGTACCGGGACGTGCAGGTGGTATTGACAGGATCAATCCTAACGACGTAGAAAGTATATCAATCCTGAAAGATGCATCAGCCGCAATATATGGATCAAGGGCCGGTAACGGTGTAATTTTGGTTACTACCAAGCAAGGTAAATCGGGTAAGCCACAATTCAGTTATGATTTTTATTATGGTTTGCAGCGTCCTACCCGTGTACCCAAAATGGCAAACGCACCGGAATATGCCGAGATCATGAACGAATTACAAATATTCAATTCGGGCTTAAATCAAAGCAACTGGAACGATGCCTGGCAAGCTTTAAAAAACACAGGCACGTACACCCGGCCTGATGGCAGCAGCATAAACGCTGCTTTTTCGCCGGAGGCTATGCAGAAATTCAGGGATGGATCTGACCCGCTCCGATATCCCAATACCGATTGGTTTGGCACCGTATTTCAAAAATGGTCGCCGCAACAAAGGCACAACCTGCAGGTTACGGGCGGTAACGACTATACCAAATACCTTGTTTCGCTGGGCTATTTAAACCAGGACGGTTTTTATAAGAACTCGGCCACCAGATACAAGCAGTACGATTTGCGAATCAATGTAGAATCTAAAGTTAGTAAATATATCACCACCAGTTTAAATGTTACCGGCAGGGAAGAAAACCCTAACTACCCAACAGTGAGTGCCGCCAACATTTTCAGGTTTATTATGCGTGGCAGGCCAACGGATGTAGCCATTTGGCCCAACGGTTCGGCCGGTCCGGATATTGAAAACGGTATTAACCCGGTTGTGGCTACAACTAACCAAACCGGATATGATAAAAACACTAAAGATTACCTGCAGACTACCGGTAAAATAGAAATTAAATTGCCGGGCGTAGAAGGCCTAAAATTAACCGGTACAGCGTCGCTGGATAAATACTGGGACAGGCAAAGTACCTGGAGAACACCATATGAATTGTATTCGTGGGATAAAACTACCTTAAATAATGATGGCAGCCCGCAATTGCAGGTTAAAAACTTCTATCCTGACCAGTTTCATACACCAAATCTTACAGAAAAAAACATTAATGAGCTGGATATAAACTTAACCGGCATCATCAATTATGACAGGAACTTTAATGGTCATGCGGTTTCATTAATGGCCGGTGTACAGCGCCAAACTGCTAATAGCAGCGGCTTTACAGCTTTTAAAACCAACTTTATATCCTCGCAAATCCCGCAGTTATCATTTGGCCAGGAATTGGGACAATCAAACGGGGCCAATGATGTATTTAAAAGTGCGCGCTTAAGCTATTTCGGTTCTGCCAATTATAACTATAAAGAAAAATATATCGCGCAATTTCTTTGGCGTGTAGATGGCTCCTATATCTTTCCGCCCAGCCACCGGTTTGGCTTTTTCCCGGGTGTTACGGCAGCATGGCGCATTTCGGAAGAGGGCTTCTTTAAAAACAACATTCACTTTGTCGATAATTTGAAGCTAAGGGGCTCATGGGGCCGGATGGGGGCCGAAGCATATTATGGCGGTGCGCTTAAAGAGTACCAATACCTAACTTTATTGGCAACCAGCAATAACATGTTTAACGGACAGCCCGTTGCGACGGTTTATGAAGGCACCGCACCTAATTATGATTTTACCTGGGAAGTTGCAAACAATACCGATGTTGGCCTTGAAGCAAGCTTTTTAAACAGCCGGTTATCAGTAACGTTCGATTATTTTTATAACCTCCGCTCAAATGTGCTGGCGCCTAAAACCGGATCGATACCGGGAAGCGCAGGTATCCCTGTATACAACTTCCCTCCTGTTAACCTCGGCAGGTTGAAAAACTCGGGGTATGATTTCAGCGTGAATTACAGTGACCGCGCCGGCGATTTTAATTACAGCGTTAGTGTAAACGCCGGATATGCTAAAAATAAAGTATTGTATTTTGACGAAACCCCGGGCGCGCCAGACTGGCAGCGAGCAACCGATCATCCAACAGATGCCTGGCTGTTATACCAATATGACGGCGTTTTTAAAGACCAGGGAGATATCGACGCCAATAAGCTTGACTACAGCGGATTAGGAATTTCAAATTCGAGCTTAAGGCCCGGAGATATGAAATTTAAAGATGTAAACCACGACGGTAAAATTAATGGTGATGACAAAATACGGATGGATAAAAACGGCACTCCTACCTTTACAGGTGGCGTGAACATCAACCTGGGTTACAAAGGATTTGACCTAAGCGTATTGGTTCAGGGAGCTACCGGCGGCTTACAAAAAATAGGGCTGACCGAATCAGGAAGTATCGGTAACTACCTGGAATGGTCATATCAAAAACGCTGGAGTATTGATCATCCTAACAACCTTTATCCGCGGTTATCTGACTCTAATAGCGGCGCTACCTACTTCACTTCCAGCGCGTCAGACAATAGCTATTATGTAATCAACAGCAATTACATCCGGATAAAGAATGTGGAGTTGGGTTATACACTTCCGAAAGAATGGATACAAAAGTTAGGGCTCAATTCATTGAGGATCTACGCTAATGGCATCAACCTGGCCACTTTTGATAAGATCAAAATTTGGGACCCCGAATCTACCAATACCAGCGGACAGTATTATCCGCAGGCTAAGGTAATTAACATGGGTGTTAAAGTTACTTTTTAAGGAGCGTAAGAAAACGCATTATGAAAGGAATTGATATGAAAACGACATTAAAAAATAAAAACCTGTATCTGCTGGTGTTCATTATGATAATGGGCGCGGCTTGTAAAAAGGATTTCCTGAATGTTGCTCCACCCAACCAACTATCTGCTGATGTGGTTTGGAGCGACCCGACTTTGGCCGAAGCCTATATGAACGATGCCTATAAAGGCCTGATAAACGGTGGATTATCTGAGCAAATGCTCGCCTCCGTATCGGACGAATCTCTGTTTAACCATACCGGACGAGGTATCGATATCGTCAATACGGGCAATGTTAGCCCCACTACTACCGGCTGGATCGACGATTCGTGGAACTGGGACAGGATGTACCTGTATATCAGGACCTGTAATACGGCCATCGACAGAATTGTAAGCGGCAAAAACAGCATTTCCGACCAGACCAAAAAAGACCAGTTTTTAGGTGAAGCCTATTTTTTGAGGGCCTATTACTACCAGCAATTATTACGCTTTTACGGCGGTGTCCCCCTCATCACCAAAGTATATAACATTACCGACGACCTTAAGGTAAAGCGTAATACCTACGAGGAGTGTGTAAACTTTATTGTAAAAGATTGCGATGAAGCGAACAAATTATTATCCGGTAAAACAATGGGGCAAGGTCGTGCTACGGCGCTTGCAGCCCTGGCCATTAAATCGAGGGTATTACTTTATGCAGCGAGTGACTTGCATGATAAAGCTAAACTAACGGCAAAAGTTAGTGGTATTCCGGATCAAACCCTTCCCCTGCTGTGTTACACAAGCGGCAACCAGGCCGATCGTTACCGCCTGGCACAAACCGCGGCAAAGGCGGTAATGGATGCTGATCCGCGCACCGGTTATAAACTAAATTTATCAGCTCCTGTTTCAGCCAGTCAGGGTGCTATTAACTATGCGAGTATCGCAATGGGGGGAGGTAGTAAAGCGCCCAATATTGACCCCGCCGGGGCTTCGGAAATCATCTTTGCAAAGTATTTCCTGCTGCCAAACTATGCCGTAACACCAAACCTTTACAACGGGCCTAACGGTTATCATAACTGGGGCGGAAACTCTCCGATTGGCTTACTTGTTGATGATTATGATATGCAGGACGGCACTCCATTCAGTTGGTCGAACCCATTAGAAAAAGCTGATCCCTATAAAAACCGCGACCCCCGATTTTATGCAACGGTGCTGTACGATGGCTCGGATTGGAAACCCCGCGATAAAGTATCCGGCAATGTTGACCCCGCCAATCAAATTCAAACCGGTACTTATGATTTGATGGTGAGCGGCAAACTAACATCTTTCAGCGGACTGGACACCCGCAACAGTTCGTTAGAAAACTGGAACGGTACCTACACCGGCTATTACTATCATAAATTTACCGATCCGGATCCTAATATCATTGATCAAAACATGCCGCAAACTATTCCCTGGCCTTTTTTCAGATATACAGAAGCGGTTTTGAATTATATTGAGGCGTCTATAGAACTCGGTGACACAGGCCCGGCGGTAGAATGGTTAAACAAGATCCGCTTCAGGGTTGGTATGCCCGCGGTTACCGCCACAGATCAAACAAGCCTGAGAAACATTTACCGTCATGAGCGCCGGATTGAGATGGCCTATGAAGAACAGCGATATCATGATGTACGAAGATGGCTGATAGCCAACGAAACCGTAGGCAGGAAGGTAACCATAGTAACTGTTACCGGAAAATTCAAATCGGGAAAAACGCAATCCTCTCCTTACCATTATGACCCATCGGTTTATGATTATAGCTACACACCGTCCGAATATAATGTATTGGAAAACAGGGCCTGGAACAACGCGCTTTACTTCAGGCCAATCACTCGCGATGAAGTAAACAAGAACAATTTACTAATACAAAATCCCGGATATTAAATATATCCGAAAGAAACCTCTAAGTTGGTTTAAACAGAGGTTGTTGGTTAACCCACAAACAGTAAAAGGCCGCTTGCGCGGCCTTTTACTGTTTGCTATTAATAAATTTCAGATTACTTTCCCTTTAAAAACCCGGATTATTAGGTAACAACTTCGGATTGACATCTGTTTCCTGTTTAGGCAGCGGGAACAGCAGTTGTTTATCGGTAAACGTGGCGCCAAATACTGTTTTATGGCCTATAAAATTATCCCAGTTACCGGTAACATCGTTATGAACTTTGCGGGTTCGGAGCATATCAAACCACATTTTATTTTCAAAGCAGAGCTCAAAATACCGCTGCAACCACACTTCCTGCTCAAATGCTGATTGGGTTAACGCCCCTATCGGGGCCAGCTTAGCCCTTGCGCGGATATTGTTAACCATCAATATAGCCGTAGCATTTGGCGCGCCTTCGGCTTCGTTTGATGCTTCGGCGTACATCAACTCAACATCGGCCAAACGGTAAAGGGTGTAGTTAAGATCAGATTTTAACGTGGTATTAATTGCAGTAGAATCAAACCACTTGTAGATATAAGGGCTGCGGAAAGTGATTTTTTTGCCCGTTTTTGTATTGGTATAGCTGGAGTAAAAGAATTGCTTTTCTTGTACTCGTTTATCGCCGGCAGCAAATGATGCTAAAAACTGAGTTGTAGGATAAACCGAACCATACTCATCTGAGTATTGCGAAACACCCGAAAAATTCGGAATAGTAAGCGGTGTAAGCGGATTTGACGATGGTACCGACGCCGCATATTGCACCTGGAATATAAATTCGCCTGTATTTTTATTTGCAGGTTTGATCATATCGGTATATTCCGGAAACAGGGTATAACCACCATTCTGGATCACATTGAGCGAGCGCTTGGCCGATTCGGCGTAGAATGTTTTACCACCATTGATCGCGGCACCTGCATACGTTAAATACACATCGGCCAATAAGGCCTCAACAGCACCCATAGATACTTTACCCGTGTTGTCTTTCCATGGCAGCGTTGATTTTTCGGCAGCTAACAGATCGGGAATAATCACTTTATCATATATATCCTTCGCAGCTGTACGTGGAACATTGAGGTTCAGGTCTTTGGGCGTTTCGGTAACCATGGGTACCGCGCCATACATACGTACCAGTTGAAAATAGTAAAGCGCCCGCAGGGTTTTTACTTCGGCCAGCATATTGTTCTTTACCTCGTCAGTAAGGCCGGGTGCATTGATGGTTGGTATTTTACCTATGGCCAGGTTACACGCGCCTATGCCAAGGTACATTTGCTGCCACCATGTATCAAAGTAAAAGGAAGTACTGCTATAAGTTAGGTTCTGGTAATTTACGTAACCGGTTTGCCCAAGGTCGCTGCCTGATTTACCGGTCATAAATTCCATCAAATTCCAGGTATTACCGCCGTACGAACCACTTTGGCCTGATAAAAAGCCCTGCAGGTTTTGGTAACCCGAATTGGCAAAAGCCCTGGCCACTTTAACACTCGATACATTCGACTCGGGCGTAAGGAAACTGGTAGGCTCCTCCTTCAAAAACTTTTTGCAGGAGCATGTAAACAACACCAGCCCTACAAGCAATATATTTTTTATGGTTTTCATTTTTATATAATTTAAATTAAACTATCAATCGATCCTCTACCCCTGTTTAAAAAGTTACCTGTAAACCAAGGTTCCATACTCGGGGGCGAGGGTTTGAGAAGAAATCTAAATTCTGCGAGAACGAACCGTTCGACCCGTAGCTTGAATTGAAGGTATCCACCTCCGGGTCATAACCGGTATATTTGGTTATGATGAACGCGTTTTGAACACTTGCATATATCCTGAAACGATTGGCATGAAGCTTTTTAAGCACCAGCTGTGGCAAGGTATAGCCCAACGTAAAGTTTTGGCCGCGAATAAACGAGCCATCCTCAACCCACCAGGTATCGAAATGCGAATCCTGCGCGAATTTGTAGTTACGCACCTGCGAAATATAGGTGTTCTGGTTATTAGGTGTCCAGGCGTTAAGCACGGTGGCCAAACTGTTTGAAAGGGTTTGCCTGTCCTCAACCGAGTGTTTGAAGTTGGCGGCAGTATTTACTCCCTGAACAAATCGGATATCGAACGAAAAATCAAAAGCTTTGTATCTGAAGCTGCTGCTGAAGGTGCCCGTCCATTTAGGATAAGCGCGGCCGATGATACTATAATAATTACTGCCATCCGGATTGTAAATATATTTCCTGTCGCCGGGCTTTAAGCTGTGTTTAGCGGCCTCGGCTACATCCTCGGCCGAAGTGCTATAGGTACCAAGCCTTGTCATACCATAAAACGAACCGATAGGTTCGCCAACCCTGATCACAAAGTTTTGACCGAGGAAATTAGGGCCTGGGAAGATGTCCGCGCCGTTATCATTTAGTTTTAAAACTTTGTTTTTATTGGTAGTGAATATAAAATTGGTGCTCCATTCAAAATCGGGAGTTTTAACGTTTAGGGTGTTCAGACTAACCTCGACACCGGAGTTACGCACTGATCCTACGTTTTTATATACATTGGCATTGGTTTCACCGGCAGACCATGGTATAGGGGCCTGCAACAACAGATCTTTAGTGGTGCGGTTATAATAATCGAGGTTAAGGTTTACACGATCATGAAATAAACCTAACTCCAAACCGGCATCAAACTGAACAGAACGTTCCCATTTTAAGTTAGGGTTACCAATATAGCTTGGCAACAATGTTGACTGAGCAGCCCCACCCAAAACCGTGGTGCTCGGCTGGATCTGTGCCAGCGAACGATAGTTACCTATCTCCTGGTTACCCGAAGTACCGTAACTGGCCCGCAATTTCATGTTGGTGATGGTATGGTTATCCTTCAGGAAATTCTCCTGCGATACACGCCAGGCGGCACCCACCGAAGGGAAGAATGCGTACTTATTATTCACCCCAAACCGCGATGAGCCATCGTACCGGCCGGTTGCGGTAAACAGGTATTTTTCATCCAGATTGTAAGTTAAACGGGCGTAATATGAACTTAATGATGATTTTTCATCCTGCGTTTCATTGGCGCTCCTTACAGACCCTGCCTGCTCGTAGTGGTACTGAAAAATATCATCAATAAAATTCTGCGTTTCTGAGCGTACCCGGGCATACCCTTGTTGCTGGAACGAGATACCTAACAAAGCGGTAAAACGCTGCCTTTCGTTGATCTTTTTGTTCCAGGTAAGGTAGTTCTCTGTTTGCCAGTAATAATTATTATAAGCGTTTACGTTAGCTACACCTCCCTGATCCTGTGATAAGTGCGGCAGATCGCCTGCTGAGTAGAAGTTATTTTTTTGAGCGCTTAAGTTATAGCCGAAATCTGTTTTAAAATCCAGCTCTTTTGTAATGTGGAACAGCGAGTAGATGTTACCTAACATTTGCAGGTTATTGTTAAGCGTGTAACGCTCGTTGGCAACCTGCACCGGGTTCGGCGCGCCCTCAAGACCGGCAATATCATAATTGCCTGCCCATGTGCCATCAGGATATTTAACAGGCACTATTGGCACCTCTTCTGATACGTCCCTTGGCACGTTTAGCCCACCATTACCATCGGTAACTAAACGTTGCCTGCTGCTGATGAGGTTAATGCTGCCACCCACTTTCAACCAGCTTTTCAGGTCGTTATCCATTGTCATTTTGATGGTATATCTTTTAAAGGCCGATGTTGGCGCAAGACCATTCTGGTTAAAATAGCCAAGCGATAAACTGTAAAGCGACTTTTCGCTACCACCCTGAATGTTTAACTGGTGACTTTGCGAAAACGCTGGTTTATAGGTTTCCTTTTCCCAATTGGTATCATAAATTGGGTTATTATTAGCGTCAAAAAGCTTAGGGAAATTGGTATGGTTTAATGCAACCGGTGGTGCCCATACCCCTCCGGCCGGGTCAAATTTTTGACCGTTGGCGAATGATTCATTGTAAACTTTAACAAACTCGGCCGAGTTTAAAGTGCGTAAATGGCGATACAATTCGCTTACGTTAAAGTTATCATCATAAGTAATAGTTGCAGCACCAGTACGGCCACGTTTTGTCGTGATCATAATTACACCATTGGCACCACGCGAACCATAAATAGCTGTGGACGAAGCATCTTTTAACACCTCGGCCGAGGCTATATCCAGCGGGTTGATAGAGTTTGGATCAACTCCTACCACGCCATCCACCACATATAATGGATCGACATTGGAGTTGATGGATCCGATACCCCTAATTCGTACTTTAGCGCCCGCGCCGGGGGCCGTGCTGTTAACACTAACTTCCACACCGGCTATTTTGCCTTGCAGGGCCTGGGTTACGTTAGCCACGGGTTTATCATTTAACTGATCGCCTTTGATGCCGGTAACAGCGCCGGTAAGATCCGATTTTTTAACAGTTCCGTAGCCGATCACCACAACTTCGTTAAGGGCGCTGGACGTGCCAGCTAACTGCACGTTAACGACAGTTTTGCCAACGGTTGATATTTCCTGGCTGGCATAACCTGTATATGAAAATATCAATACAGGTTTGGCACTGGTTACCTGTATCGTGTAATTTCCGTTAAGATCCGTCTGGGTACCACCCTGGGTGCCCTTTATTTTGATACTTACACCAGGTAAAGCTGAATTATCCTTAGCATCGGTTACCTTGCCGCTGATCTTAACCTGCGCCATCGTGTGCAGCGACAGCAAGGTGAGCAGAATTGAGTAGATAAGATTTTTCTTCATAACATTGTTTAGTAGGTTGTTTTTAAACTGGTAATTATAGGAACACTTCTCTGCGAAGCATTCATGGCGGTTTATAACCGCCGCAAGGCCGGAAGTTGCCTTTCAGAAAGGGCAAAGAAGTCCGGATTGCCTTTATAGCATCATTTTTTTTCATGAATTTGGATTATAGTTTGCTTTAGTTTATGTAAGCCTATCGGCTGGCAGACTACCGGTTTTTAGCAGCCCATTGCCTTAGTGCCGTAATGGCATCATATAAAACACCCGCCTCACCCCTGAAATCGCCCGAACCTTTTGGTGTGCCGGATTGCACATCATACCATTCAAAAAAGCCCTTGTTTGCAAGCATCCTGTCGAGCATCGGTGACAACTCGGCGTAAGCTTCCTGCGGGTGACCATAGATAATGAGCGGTGCTATCATTCGTCCGCCAAACCATGTCCAGTCGCCGCCGTTTTGATAACTATAGGGCTTCATGTTTGGATACTGCTTTTCAGGATAAGGAGGGTACACTGTAATGCCGATAGTGGCATGCTTTTCTTTAGCCGCGGCTGCAAGCATTTGTTTGTTTATTTCCAAAACTTCGGCCGGAGTGTTAAACCCTGCTATGATAGCACATATGGATCCACCGGTGTATAAGATCCCTTTTTCATTAAAATCCGAAGAGAAAGGGCTGCCGTTAAGGTAGATATGCGGGATATATTTTTGAGCGGCAGCATCCCAAAGGTATTTACGAACATTGGCAGTGACCTTTGCGGCAATGATCTTCCAATCAGTTTGGGCTTTATAGCCTCGGGGTGCCATCGCAAGGAAATCTTGAACTGCCTTTACAAACATGGCATTATCATAAATATCCAACGCCCACTTGGTTTTATCATTAATGGCCACGCCCCAGCCGTTTTCGGATTGCACATCGCCCCAATCAATAGTGGTGGCTCCGGTTATCAAACCATATTTTTCCGACCAGCGATCTTTATGCAGATAGGCCAGCGCCTCCTCCATTCGTTGCAAAATCGTTTTACCACCAATACACTCGTTTAAAATAGATTGGTCTCCGGTAAAATCAATGTATTTTTTCACAGCCTGGATCAATGACGATTCCTGGTCGGTCTCTACCGTGTTTTTATGCGCTGCCCAACCCGGTAATAAGGATGAGTAGCGATATTTATAACCTACACTGGCTTTAGCGCTGTCAACCACACCATCCACAATATCCCCGCCCTGGCCCTGGATGCGGAAAAACATCAATAGTTTGGTTTTTACTTCTTCTCTGGGATGTACTTTTAATGAGCCATTGATGAAAGTGTTGAAGTCGCGGATCCACACCTCGCTGTAAGATGTACCTGCAGAAAAACCGGATAACAGTTTTAAAGCTTTCGCCTGGACTGTATCAAGCCGGATATCGGCAAGAATTTTCCCCGCCAAAGCTTTGTTGGAGGACTGTTGCGCTCCGGCAATGGAAAAAATAAAGCAAGACAATGCCGTAGAAATGAGTAAACGTTTTTTCATGCAGGTAAATATGTAATTAGGTTACTGCCTTACCAGATAGAAATGGAGACAGATTGTTATAGTATGTACAAACATAGTATCATAATATTATATTCCAAAGTTTTTCCAAAGTTTTTCCAAAGTTTTTTTATTAACCATGATAAAAAATGAACAGAGGTCAGAAAATTACCTTAGTAAAGGAAGCTGCTACTGAACCCCAAAACCGTATTATAAAAAATTCAACCTTTTTCTGCTCCGTAGATGTTCCTCCTCCAAAGGTGATACCACTACATGCCGGCCCCTGCCGTTTTCCTGATAAATTATTACCTTGCCACTTAATTCATTATGAAAATTTCCATCGATCATAAAAGCGCAATACCCTTACATATCCAGGCAGAGAACCTGCTAAGAGAGCTCATCCGCGAGCCTGAATATCAGGCCGGTAAATTATTGCCTAACGAGGTTGATCTTGCTAAAAAGTTAGCTATATCGCGCACCACTTTACGCCAGGCTATTAACAAACTGGTTTATGAAGAGCTGCTGGTGAGGAAAAAACGGCTCGGAACCAAAGTGGCCCATACCAAAATGAGCTCCAAATCAATGAATTGGTTGAGCTTTACACAGGAGATGGAAGCCCGCAGCATCCCTATAAAAAATTACGAGCTTCATATTAGCTGGGTCTTTCCGGAAGATCATATAGCCAATTTTTTCGATATCAAAACAGATAAGAAAATTTTGAAAATGGAAAGATTGAGGGGGAACGCCGAAGAAGCTTTTGTATATTTTATTTCGTATTTTCATCCAAGGATCGGGCTTACTGGCGAAGAAGATTTCAAGAAACCACTTTACGAAATGCTTGAGAGTGAGCATTCTGTAGTTGCAGACCTATCAAAGGAAGAAATAAGCGCCAAGGCGGCCGATAAATTCATAGCAGGTAAACTGGAGATAGATCCGGGCAGTCCTGTTTTGATCAGGAAACGGTTTGTTTACGACCAGGGCGAACGGCCGATGGAGTATAACCTGGGCTATTATAAAGCGGAAAGCTTTGTTTATACGGTAGAAAGCAGGCGCAGTTCCTAAATTTATTTTTTTTGACTTATTTGAATATAAACGAAATAAAATATGTTTGCACATTACAACATATTAATGCATGAATAAATCTATTTTATCGAACTCGGTTAATATCGAAACGATGAGGAACACCAAACAGTTTCTGCTTCCGGATTTGAAGAAAGCTGCGAAAAGGCAGGAGTATGACATTTACCCCACTTTCGACATTGCCGGGCCAATATATACCGGCTATAAAACTTTAGCCAATTGGATCATTGCATGCAACCATGATATCGTTATAGATGGTTATTCGGGCGTATATTGGGATGTACTTATCTCCTGTCTGAACGATGAATTTGCCGCTTCAGACATCCAGGCTAATTGGATTAATGTAAATAAAGCATTAAAACCGGAAAGCAATATTCATGAAATAACCGCTAATTACGATGGTGGCGATGACCCGTTATTTGGTAAGCTATACGATGGAGAATTGAGCGATTTTTTTGATGTAGAAAAGCTCCAAAGTCTTAAACCCGAACCAAACAAATTAAACATATTGTATGGTGCGGGTGCCGCTCTTGCCGGATGGAAATGTACATTGCTATATATCGATGTTCCTAAAAATGAGATCCAGTTCCGGTCAAGGGCCAACACAATCTGCAACCTTGGCGAAAAGCTGCCTTCCGATCCCAAAAATCAATACAAACGTTTTTATTTTATAGATTGGCCGGTACTCAATAAGCATAAAAAACAGCTTTTGCCTGCGATAGATGCAATCATCGATGAGCAAAGGATCAATAAAATTTCGTGGACAACTGGCGATGCGTTAAGAAACGGACTTAAAACCATGTCCAGTCACATGTTTAGGGCCAGGCCATGGTTTGAGCCCGGGGTTTGGGGAGGCCAATGGATTAAAAACAACATCAATGGCTTGAACAAAGATGTTGTAAACTATGCCTGGTCATTTGAACTTATCGCCCCGGAGAACGGCATTCTGCTGCAAAGCGGCAACAATATGTTAGAGGTATCGTTGGATACTTTGCTGTTACTGGATAACGAAGCCATTTTAGGCAAAGCGGCAGCCAGGTTTGGCGATGCCTTTCCTATCCGGTTTGATTTTTTGGATACTTTTGACGGTGGCAACCTTTCATTGCAATGCCACCCTTCTGTTGAATACATTAAAGATAACTTCGGCGAAGATTTTACGCAGGATGAAACTTATTATATCCTCGATGCAGAACCAGGCGCCGAAGTTTACCTTGGTTTCCAGGAAACTATCAATAAACAACAATTCAGGAGTGTTTTAGAGAACAGCTTTGAGCAAAACGAACCGGTAGAGATCAAAGACTACGTACAAACCTTCCCGGCAACCAGGCACGACTTGTTCCTGATCCCGAATGGTACGGTACATTGCTCGGGCAAAAATAATATGGTACTGGAGATCAGCGCCACGCCGTACATCTTTACCTTTAAAATGTACGACTGGCTCCGTCCCGATTTAAGCGGAAATCCACGAACGCTGAATATCGACCGGGCCTTTGAAAACCTCAATTTCGAAAGGAAAGGTGATGTAGTGACGGAAACCCTCATCTCCAAACAAACCACCTTAAAAAAAGGCCATGACTGGGAGATCATTAACCTATCAACTCATCCTGAGCACTTTTACGCTATTGAGCGCTTTGAGTTTGATACCGAGATAACTGAAGATACCAATAACCAATGCCATGTATTGAGCCTGGTTGAGGGCGAAAGTATTGCAGTGATCACTAACGATCGTGAACAGGTTATTCATTATGCCGAAACCTTTATTATTCCGGCCGCGGTTAAAAGCTATACACTTAAAAATACAGGCAAAACAAGGGTTAAGGTTGTCAAAGCTTTTGTTAAAGACGAATGTTGTTAATATCTCTGCTTAAATCAAACTCAAAACGCATCCTCTTAAAACCTTCTAAGTTATGAATAAGATTTTTTCCATCCTGTCGGCATTCATTTTCATATGCACATCAGCAATGGCGCAAACAGGTGGTAAGCATTTTAATGGAATCACCCTGCAACCAACAATAGCCTATATCAATTACCAGGGCGAGCCCCGCAGAATGGTCCGGCTGTTATTTCATGAGGGTAAAAACTGCGCAGCCACAGAGGCCACCGTTTCCTTCAATGGCATAACCGATCATGTTATAATACCGGCCAGTAAAGAGGGCACTGATGTATTTGAGCTTCCGCTTCCCGGCTCGCCAATAACTTCGGCAGCACAGGTTACGGTTATCTTAAATTCCGGCGGGCAAACCTATATGGCCCGCTGCATTGTTGAACCGGCCCGTAACAACTGGACCATATATATCCTCCCTCACTCGCATGTAGATATCGGTTACACCAACACACAGGCAAAGGTTTTGAAGCTGCACATGGATAATATTGATGAGGCTATTGATCTGGCTAAAAAAACAGCCAATTACCCAGTGGAAGCCCGCTATAAATGGACAACAGAAGCCATTTGGGTAGTTGATAATTACCTGAAAGCGGCAGATGAAGCTAAAAAAGAACGCTTTTGGGACGCGGTGAAAAAAGGATGGATTAATTTGGATGGTGCTTACGGTAATATCAACACCAGCATGACAGACTCCTACCAGTTGATGCAAATGTTCGCCAAATCGCAAAAACTGGCTAAGGCGAATGGGGTTGAGATCCATACCATGTTCCAGGGCGATGTGCCGGGCGCCAGTTGGGGTCTTGCTGCGCAAAGCGAACAAACCGGGATCAAATACTTTTTATCAGGCCCAAACGCATCCGACAGGATAGGCAACCTTGCCAAATGGCAGGATAAACCATTTTATTGGATTTCGCCATCGGGTAAACAAAAACTACTGTTCTGGCAATGCCAGCCTTACTCGATAGGCTATGCGCTAAAAGGAACCAGGATCCCTAATTTTTTTACTATAGAAGATCCTAAACCTTTTTACACTGGCCACCCATCGGATAATTTTCTAAACCCGCACCTTTTCCAATATCTCGGCGGCCTGGAACAAAATAACTTCCCGTATAACATGTCGTTGTTAACCTGGGCAATGAGCGATAACGCCCCTATCGATCCTGAACTTCCCGATGCTGTTAAAAGCTGGAACGAACATTTTGCCTCGCCAAAACTGGTGATCACCTCGGTAAAACAGTTTTTCCATGATTTTGAGAAACAATATCAAGACAAAATCCCGTCGTTCACCGGCGATTATACTGAGTACTGGACGGACGGCGTGTCGTCAGCGGCGAAAGAAACGGCCATCAGCCGCCAAACATCTGATAAGCTAAAACAGGCATCGGCCCTTTGGGCCATCCGTAATAAACGGGCCTACCCTGCTGATGATTTTGACGACACCTGGAAAAACCTGCTGCTTTACAATGAACATACCTGGGGCGCATATAACAGCGTTGACGACCCCGAAGATGCAAAAGTTAAAAGCGAGTGGACTATTAAAAAAGGCTATGCACTAAGCGCCCAAAAACAAACCGATTCGCTAAGCAATTTGATATTGGCTATAAAAACAGCAGCAGCAAATAAGGTAGACGTTTACAACACACTGTCATGGCCGCGTACCGATGTTGTTTATGTACCGGCCGGTTTAAGCAAAGCGGGCGACCTGGTTAAGGATGCAACAGGCAATGCAATCCCATCGCAACGCTTAAGCTCGGGCGAGCTGGCTTTTGTCGCCATCGGGGTACCGGCGTTTGGTAAAAAAACTTACACCATTAACCGTGGTAAAGCTTTTGCAAAGGGCAAAGCTGTCATTTCGTTAAACGGATTGGCTAACGGCATCTACACTGTCACAATTGACAGTAAAACCGGCGATATAAGCAAACTTGTAAAGATCGAGGGTGGCAAAAAACAGGTATTGGTGGATAGCACCGGTTTTAACAAATACATTTATATGCCCGGCGATTCGCTGCAGCGCCAGCAAACAAGTACCGACGCCATCATTAGCATTAAAGAAGATGGGCCATTGGTGGTGAGCCTTTTGGTTACCTCAAAAGCGCCCGGAGCCTATGGCTTAACCCGCGAAATCAAGCTGGTTAACGGGCTTGATAAAATTGAGCTGATCAATACCATTGATAAGGAAAGTATTCGCTCTAAAGAGAGCGTTCACTTCGCGTTTCCGTTTAGTGTTCCAGGCGCGCAGGTACGTTATAGTATTCCATGGGGAAGTGCTGCTGCCGAAGCCGACCAACTCCCTAACGCCAATAAAAATTGGTTTACCATGCAGCGCTGGGTTGATGTTTCAAACGCGGCGTTCGGTATTACCTGGTCAAGTCCGGATGCGCCTTTGTTTGAGATAGGCAAGATCACAACTGCCGATTTGCTTGGTGGTTTGCATCACGCGCCGCAGTGGCTAACATTCACGGCGCAGTCGCCAAAGATTTATTCGTGGGTAATGAACAACTTATGGCATACCAATTTCCGCGCCGAGCAGGAAAAAGGGCCGGCCACCTTCCGTTATATCTTCCGTTCACATGCCTTAGGATACGATAGTTT
This sequence comes from Mucilaginibacter sp. NFR10, assembly GCF_900100445.1. Classification (NCBI taxonomy): domain Bacteria; kingdom Pseudomonadati; phylum Bacteroidota; class Sphingobacteriia; order Sphingobacteriales; family Sphingobacteriaceae; genus Mucilaginibacter; species Mucilaginibacter sp. NFR10. The sequence continues at coordinate 235,234 of NZ_FMTV01000007.1, forward strand.
TGATGCCAACCGGTTTGGCCTTAATAATCATCAACCTTTAGTAGTTTCCGCTTCGGATAATCAGAATGACGAACTGTTTTTTAATATCGGTGGTAAGCAGATCTATGTAGAATCCTTAAAACCTGCCGATGATGGCAATGGCGTTATTGCGCAGATAGTGAGCACCGGTGATAGCGAAGTGAACATCACTCCGAAAGCAAAAGCGACGATAAAGATCTGGAAAAGCAATCTGGCCGAAGAAAAGGTGGCCGCGCTTGATAACAATTTTAAGATTCCGGCAAAAGGAATAATCACTGTACGCATCGAAAAATAAAATCGCCATGAAACAAAAACTATCGCCGGAAACCAAAACCTCCGCCCTGTTTTTAACCGCTGTAACCCTTATAGCCACATTAGGAGGCCTGCTTTTTGGTTTTGATATGGCCGTTATTTCGGGTGTGCTCCCGTTTGTGAAAAGCCAGTTCGCGCTATCGGCCGCTACCGAAGGCTGGTTCGTATCATCGGCACTCATCGGGTGTATTATCGGTGTAGCTTTTTCGGGGGACTTGAGCGACCGGGTAGGCCGTAAAAAAATGCTGATGTTATCGGCGGTGCTTTTCTTGCTTTCTGCCCTGGGTTCGGCCTTGTCATCGGGCTTTACCTTACTTATTTTAGCCCGGATGTTGGGCGGTATGGGTGTTGGCGTGGCATCAATTGTGGCACCGCTATATATATCAGAAATTGCCCCGGCACGGATACGCGGCCGCCTGGTAACTTTTTATCAATTGGCTATCACCGCGGGCATTCTTGTAGCTTACCTTACCAATGCCGGTTTACTTAATTTTTCATTACACCATAAGAGCAGTTACTTAGGTACAATTATCGATCTGGTGTTGGTTAAAGAAGTTTGGCGCAGCATGCTTGGCCTGGGCGCCATCCCTGCCCTGCTGTTTTTTGTTGGCCTGTGCTTTGTACCCGAAAGCCCACGCTGGCTTATTCAAAACGGAAAAACCGACGATGGCATTGCCGTCCTCTCAAAAGTAACCGACTATGCAACGGCTCTAAAAGACGTAACACTGATAAAGAACACCCAAAGCCGTGACATAGGCACCTACCGCGAGATATTTGCACCAGCTATGCGTAAACCATTGCTAATTGGCTTGCTGCTTCCGCTGTTCTCTCAGTTCAGTGGTATTAACGCCGTTATTTATTATGGCCCCAGAATATTGAGCGATGCAGGCATCAATATCAGCAACGCCCTGCTTAGCCAAATCATATTTGGCATTGCTAACTTTGCTTTTACGCTAATAGCTATTTGGAAAGTTGATAAGATTGGGCGCAGACCGTTATATATAGCCGGTGCTTTAGGTGCCACGGTTTGCCTTATTTTTACCGGCGTTTGCTTTTATACAGGTGCTACAACCGGCATTGCATTAGTTGTTAGCATCATCCTATTTTTAGCTTGTTTCGCGTTCTCGATAGGCCCGTTGAAATTCGTTATCGCATCCGAAATTTATCCAACAAGGATCCGAGGTCGGGCTTTAGGCTTAAGCATCATGACCATGTGGGTGGCAGATACAATCGTAGGGCAGCTAACCCCTATGTTTTTAAATTCAATCGGGCCGGCGGTCACCTTCTGGTTCTTTGCTGCGTGTTGCTTTTTTTCTTTACTGATTGTGTATAAAATGGTTCCCGAAACCAAAGGGAAATCGTTGGAGGAGGTTCAGGAAATCTGGGCTGGGCACTAACCTGAATTTGCATTCAGAAAGGTCACTTCAGAGTGCTGCTTAACCTTCCGCCTGAGGTTCATTCCCAGCAACAGGTTGGCAATTTTTTGAGTATCGCAGGTCGCCCCCAATCGTATTATTTAGGGCATTAACGTCCTTTATAAACTAAAAGGTATATTTTTAATCACTTAGTTTTTAGCTGAAGCAAATGCACCGCCTGTATGCCCGCCGCAGGACTTCCGGTCGGATAAATCGAGCTTTGTGAGGCCCCGGTAATAGCAGTACTTATCACCCAAAGCCTGATGGCATTAGCAGCGGTATTTACCGAATAACTTTGTGTAATAGTATGTCCTCCACCGATCTTCCAAGACGGGATACGATGCCGTCTTCCACTGGCAACGCTTCCATTGTACCCTTTGGAGCGATCTTCCGCCCGTCCGCATAGTTGATGCTGACCTGGCTTTATCTGTACTGGCTATTTTCAGCCTGGCATCATCAATCAACGCCTTTAATCCCTGGTACAGTGTAACTCAACGTGATCATTACTACAAGAAGTGCAGTTCATTTAACCGCTGGCCTTACATTGCCCAGTTGCCCGGTATGCGAATTGAATGGCGAAACCGGTGGCAATTGAAGACTATAAGTGCTACAAAACGCTTTCTCATTAGATGATTGCCTCCCTGGAGCAATATGCTGTGGTTTATCCACTAAGTGCTTTTTTCAACTAAAAATTTCCCTTTTGTCCCCTCTTTTTTGCTGGTTAGCCCCTTTTGTTTTCTGTGTTTTTCAAAGACTTTGCATCTCTCGAATGGTCATTAAGAGATGACCATTCGTGCAACCAATTATACTGTTAATTAAACCCATGATGAAAAAAAACCGAACGCAGCGCATGCTCCCAGGAAAAGGAAGCAGCATGCATCTTAATTGAAAACGATCTCGAGAAATGTCGGTATAAATACTGCCCGGGCAATTGTCCTTTATTGTTAACCCTGAAAGCTTCATTTAAATTATGCTTTTCGGTTGTTGGTGCCTTACATACCAACAGCGTTTACATAACTGTCTTTTGCCAATACCCAAAAATCTAAATTATTAATAACCCAATTATGAAACGAAAATTACTTATTTCAAATTATTTGTATTCCAGGGGTTTTCGCACCACACTTAAAACTTTGGCATTATTTATATTGCCAATCGGTGCTAACGCGTCAATTCCAAATTTAATTCACAAAAGCAGTCTGATAATCGCTCAAATAGTTCCTGATAAAGCTGCGATTACTGTAAAAGGATCCGTCATAGACGCCTCCAACGGCCAGCCCCTGGTAGGTGTTTCTATCAGTGTCAAAGGAACTAATAAAGGTACGCTAAGTGATATAAAGGGAAACTTTCAACTTAACAATGTGCCGGAAAATGCCGTGCTCGTTGTAACCTACATCTCTTACGAAAAAGTTGAAATAGCCGTAGGCGGAAAGACTGATATCGCCATAAAGCTTCAGCCATCGATGAAAACGCTCAACGATGTTGTAGTAGTAGGTTACGGAACGCAGAAGAAAGAAAACCTTACTGGCTCTGTAGGTATTGTAAATACGCAGGATCTGGAAAGCAGGCCTTTGACAAATACAGGTCAGGCACTACAAGGTACAGTTTCAGGTGTTTATGCGCTGCAAAGTTCAGGTAAACCCGGAGATGACAATACTGTCATCGACATCCGCGGCGTCGGAACTTTTGGAGATAATTCTCCTTTAGTGTTAGTTGACGGCTTTCCCGGGGCTATAGGCGACGTGAACCCTAATGATGTTCAATCAATTTCGGTGCTTAAAGACGCGGCATCATCGGCTATTTACGGTAACCGGGCTGCAAACGGCGTTGTTTTAATTACTACTAAACGAGGATCTGCAGGCAAAGTCCGTGTTAATTACAGCGGATATGCAGGTATTCAGAGCCCGACAAGGCTACCTAAAGTACTAAACTCGGTTCAATATACTACACTGCATAATGAGGCGGATATAAATAGTGGAGCGCCTCCTACATATCCCGACTCGATAATCCAAAAGTACGCGGCTCACAATAACCCCATGTATCCGGATATCAATTATTTTGATGTATACTATGGTAATGCTTACATGCAAAACCACCGGGTAAGTGCAACAGGAGGAAGTGATAACGTTAATTATTCTTTTATGCTTGGCCATTTGGATCAGGATGGGATTCTGGTTGCTACCAATTACAAGAAAACGGACTTCCGTCTTAACCTTGACAGCTATCATTTAAAAGATAAAAAGCTCCGTGTTTCGGGCAACATATCCGGCAACGTAGGGATAAAAAATGAACCAACCGATCTTTGGAACGCTGAATGGTACGCAACCTTAGCGCCAATACATCCGCTTAAAGATGCCAACGGCAACTGGGTTTCTGTTAATGGCGAACGCAACTATTACGGTGAAATTAAAGAGGGCAGTACAAACCTTACAAAACGCTATAATTTCAGCGGTCAGGCCGAAGCGGAGTATAAAATTCTGCCCGGTTTAAGTGCGCAGCTTACCTACGGTTATAACGTTATCTCTACTAACGGCAATGCCTTTCATGCCAATGTAACCTTACAAAACCAAAACGGAACAGTTACGCAGTTACCTTCTGATTTGACTACATCAAGCGAGATTGATGGCCACTCATTACTTACCGGTTTACTAAAATACAACAAGACCATTAACCGTCATTCATTCAATTTATTAGGTGGCTATAGCGAAGAGGAGTTTACTTACGATTGGCAAAGCGGCTATCGTGCACATTTTGTAAATAATTCTCAGCGGATATTGAATCTTGGCGATGCAGCTACGCAAACAAATAATGCCGGCAGCTATGCTCTTGGCCTTCGCTCATACTTTGGCCGTTTCAATTATGCTTTTGATGAAAAATATTTATTTGAAGCCAATATCAGGAGGGACGGCTCTTCCAGATTTGCACAAGGAAAACAGTGGGGTACATTTCCTTCATTCTCAGCTGGATGGGTGATATCGAAGGAAAGTTTTATGAAAAACCTGAGCTGGCTTGATTTTGCGAAAGTTCGTGCTTCCTGGGGCCGTTTAGGCAATCAAAATATCAGCAATTATTATAATGGCAGCGATATTCTGAATTCGGGCCAGAACTATTCGTTTGGCGGAACCCTTTACTCGGGTGTTGCCATTACCGCAATGACTAACAAAGATTTGACATGGGAAACAGCTCAGCAGCTTGATTTCGGCCTCGACATCTCTTTGCACAATAATATTGAAATTACAGCGGATTATTTTGACAAAAGGACTAAAAACCTGCTGTTGACCCAACCGATTCCACTAACAATTGCTCAATCGGCTCCAACGGCTAATGCAGGTGAAGTGCAAAACAAGGGCTTCGAACTCGGGATTTCGTATAAAAAGGCATTTGATAATGGTATTAAATTAAGGACTTCTTTAAATGTGTCGCACATTGTCAACAAGATCCTTGCTATGAATGTACCTCAGCAGTTTACATCACCAAAAGCTATTGTTGTTGGCTCTGCTATCAATTCATTCTACGGCTATCAGATGACGGGTATTTACCAGATCGCCGACTTTACATGGCAAAACAATAGTGATGCGTCTATACCTTATGCAAGCCGTACTTATACGCTTAAGCCAGGTGTTGTTAAAGTAAGTGATTATAACGCACAACCTGGCGATATTAAATATGCCGATCTTAATGGAGATGGTATAGTTGATCAAAATCATGACCGTAAAGTTATCGGGAAGCAGTTTCCAGGTGTAACGTATGCATTCAATTTCAATGTGGCCTGGAAAGGCTTTGACCTTGGCGCGTTTTTACAAGGCGTACAAGGTATGCAAGGTTATACCTACTATGAAATTGCTTCGCCTTTCAGCGGCTTTGCAAACCTTGGCACCTGGTGGTTAAACAGGTGGACACCGCAAAATCCTTCTAATACTTATCCGCGCATCACGTTAGATGGCGTAAAAAATAATATCCACTCTTCTTTTTATGTTGAGAATGCATCTTATCTGAGGATCAAAAATATTGAATTAGGGTACACCTTAAGTCCGGCTGCCATTAAGAAGATCGGTTTAAGCTCATTGAGGATCTATGCGAACGTGCAAAACGCCTTCACATTCACCAAATTCAAAGGCTTTGATCCCGAACAAACTACAGATCAAACAAGGGCCGAAGCGTATCCGCAGGTCCGTGTGATGACCGCGGGTGTAAATGTTAATTTCTAAATGATAAAATCATGAAAAATATATATAAAGTCTTAACTGTATTAGCTGTTATTAATCTTGCAAGCTGCAAGAAAGGTCTGTTGGACAAGACTCCAAATGACCGCTTATCACCATCAACATTCTACCAAAATGAAACCCAGGTAAAAATGGCCTTGGTGGGTATTTACAATGCGTTACAGCCCAATGCCACGCCGGCACAATTTTTCCAGTTTGATTTTGAATCGGATAACGCCTATTGCCAGGACGCGTGGCAGGGCTCGAAGGAAGTGGGGGAATGGCAAACAACATCCAACAGTTGGGCCCCATACGCTAAGTGGACGCAGGACTATACTATTATCTCCAGAGCCAATGAGTTCCTAAAGGATATTGCCGCTGCAAGCATTGATGCTACAGTAAAAAGCCAAATGACAGGAGAGGCTAAGTTTTTACGTGGTTACGCCTATGCTGATTTGATTGCTTATTTCGGCGATGTACCTTTAATTACCCAAGTTCAGTCACTTTCGGACGCATATGTTTCAAGAACGGCCAAAGCCACTGTGCTTACCCAGGTTGTAACTGACCTTACAGATGCCGCAGCAGCATTGCCAGCCTCTTACTCAGGTACCGACGTGGGCCGTGCAACAAAGGGTGCCGCCCTGGCCTACAAAGCAAAAGTGCTTTTGTATAATGGAAAATGGGCCGATGCCGCGCAGGCAGCGCAGGATGTGATTGATCTTAAAGCCTATAGTTTATATCCAAATTATGGTTTATTATTTGATGAAGCGCATGAAAACAACAGCGAGGTAATTTTTGATATCCAATATATTCCAACCACCCAACCACAACCATGGCCGTCATCTGCCCTATCTTTGAGCGTTTGGCCAACACCAAATGTTACCACCGATTTGATCGATTCATATTACATGACCAATGGATTGCCAATTACCAATTCGGCTTCTGGGTACAATTCGCAAAACCCTTATGTTAATCGCGACCCAAGACTGGCCGCTTCAGTGGTGCTGCCCGGCTCTCAGTGGGGTTCAACTACTTACATCCCCGCCACTGATGTAGTGCCGTCAGGGGCCCGTCCGCGTAAATACGCAGCAATTGGTATTGCCGACCCTAATAATTGCTCTTTAAATACTATCCTGATGCGTTATGCAGATGTATTACTGATTCGTGCAGAAGCCTTGATTGAATCCGGAAGTACTGCACCCGAAATTTATACACTCATTGACCAGATACGGGCAAGGGTAAATATGCCAACGGTAGAAAGTGTGGAAGGAGCCGGTTTAAGCCAGGCACAATTACGTGCCGTTTTGCGCCACGAGCGTAGGGTAGAGTTTTTTATGGAAGGCACCCGGTATGCAGATATGTTACGATGGAAAGATCAATCCCTTGTTCATGACGTGTATGGTTACGACAAATCGTTGCTAAAAAACCCGGCAAGCCCATCTACCTGGAAATTTAGCCAGGTTAAGTTAGAGACCAGGACATTTGACGCTGGCAAAGGGTGGCTTTGGCCTATTCCTCAGGCTGATATTGATATTAATAAAAAATTGTTGCCTAACAATCCGGGATATTAGGGCTCCCGGACATTACGTCAATAAATGATGTGATTGCCCCCCTCTTTAATTATACAACCCTCGATAGGACTGCCGATTGCGGCGAGCTATCGAGGGTTTTCGCATTATAAATGCATTTATAACGCATCTATCTTGTATCTTATTGAAAATTTTACGCCCTGTTAGTGAAAGATCGGAGAGTGTATGGCTGGTTAAAAGGGAATGTCTTTCGAATGTGATGCCGATCTATGTAAAACCTTCTCAAACAAAATTAAAACGCCCTTTGAGATATGATGGATATACTTTTCATTTATTTTAAGAAACGGCTTTTAAAGCCCGACGAATTTAGAATCTCTGTAATTATGAATTGATTGAAAACTAAAAAAGGCCGTCCTTTTGAGACAGCCTTCAACAATGTGTTTCTAAACTAAAGCCGGGTGCTTACCCTGGCAATTAAATATGTTCTATTGAGCAATAAGTTTCCATTGCTGGTTATAACTTGAACCCTGTGGCCACTGCTGTACAGCTGATCCATTGGCAGTTAAACCTCCGGTATCAAGGCATTTGCCTGTGGTTAGATTAATTACCCTATAATAGCCATCTCCGGTTGAAACAAGCGACCAACGTTGGTTTGTACTCGTGCCTACTACATACTGTAAAACATTTGACCCATCTGCGGTATTTGTACCCACATCAAGACATTCTTTTCCGGTAACACAACTTAAAGTATAATAACCGGCAGTGTAGCTTATATTCCATTTCTGGTTATTGCTTGTTCCTGATGCCCATTGCGCCACAGCTGCGCCATCGGTTGTACTGCCCAGGTTATCAAGCATAAGGCCCGATGCCCGGTTTTGAAGTTGATATCGCCCGTCAGCAACCGGCCCTATCCATACGGGTGCAGCGGTAAGCTTCCATGACCACCTGAACATATTTGCGGTACCCGGGCTAACCTCGGTAAGGTTATTGTTTGCAGTATACCACCGATAAGTATCAATATCATTAACGCCCGACCATGCTATTGTCCCCATTGAATTATCCTTGGCGTAGGCAAGCGATCCGGTGAGGAAGGCCTGGTCAACATATACGCCGGTATCCCATTGCCACCAGAAGCTCATGTTCCTGAAAGTTTCGATACCAACCTCGGTAACTATGGTACGTGACGCGTATGAACCTGTACGGGCCGACATGATATTATAGTAGCTTGACCAAACATTGTACGAGCCCCAGAACCACCAGTAGCAATGCAGTCCAAGATACTGGTTGGCTAACCTTGAATCGGCACCAACCGCAGTTACGTCGGCGGCATACCCTGTACCATCAAGGATACATTTTCCATCGGCCGGGCTATAAGTGGTTAAGAAACCAGCATATAAGTTGTTCAGGTCGGTACTTGAATAATCAACCGGCTCGTTGATAGGTTCATATAATACCGATGTATTGTTTTTATATACATTATTTACTGTTGTCCACATGGTATGCCATTGTGCAGTATCAGGTACATGATGTACCCCAACCGGCCAGTAACAAAGTATTACTTTACAGCCGTTTGCCACAACCGCGTTAATTGCAGCCTGGTAAACCGGCCAATAAGTCGAGCTTGAGGCAGTCCAGGGGTTTATCGGCATCCTGATGGTGGTGCCGCCGCTTGTTTTAACGGCACTGGATATATTAGTGGCCAAAGTAGCAGCTTGCGTAGCGGTAAGCGATGTAGTCATACCACTGGGCAATACAACCCTCCCATCTCCCTCGTTTCCGTTAGGGTCGGCCCAGTTTATACCCCTGAAACCGTTTGTATTGGTAGTTGAAAGGGCAAATGATTGTTTTCCAAATTTTTGGCCTGATAGGTCAGCGCCTTTTTGAATAGGGTTTTTAGAACAGCCCATGGCCAGGGCTAACAGGCAGTATAGTGCCCCGGTAGTTAAGTTTTTTCTCATAATTTTATATCAGGTGTTAAATAAGTAGCTCTTTTGATCAATCGGTTTTAATTTTTAATTATGGCGGGGCCCTTCCCAGCGTTAATATGAAGTGAATTATATGGGTTACCAGTAACCTGACCGAATGCATGTTCGGGCACAAATCAAATATTATCATGGCAGATGTTTTGAACAATAGATTTTCTGCCGATAATTAACTGTCAATCACTGCGGAATGTAACCATCAGTAATTTAATTAGCCGTTAAAAATGGCTATACGTAATATCGGAGGAAGAAAATCCGTGTTTATATGGTTGTCCTAAATTTCTTTTAAAAAGTAGGAATTGAAAAGGGGGTAAAGCCTCAATATTGGGGGGATAAAGTGGCATTTTATCAGGGTTTACTACAATAGCCCGGCTTTTAATTTGCTTTTTCGCCAATTCAACGAATGCCCTTTGCTCTTAATTATTGTTATAAATACAATTAATAATTATTTACATTTGGATGCCTTATAAACTTAGTGTTTCAGCATTATATGACAGGTTCTGCCAAAAGTTAAGCGAACTGACGAATCATTTTTCAATGAGTATTAAATGAGTTTTTGATGGTTACTGGCCCTGAGAGGAAAATTCATCAAATGAACATCTAATACCTGGATATTAGAAAATTATTTGCAGGCACTTCTGGCACAGCCAACAAACTCTGTTTTTACATTGCCGAATTGTTGAAGGTTACAAGTGTATTAAGTACAATATTAAATGCATGGCCCGCCTAAGCCAAGCGGCGATAACTGGTTTATAGTGTAAAAAATGTTAGTGATGATACGGAGTGTTGTATTTGCCTAATTAAAAATGATAACGGATTTATGCGTAAAGTTGTCTTGTTTTTTCTGATTAATCTTCTGTTTGTCAGTATTGTGAACGCGCAGGCTCCGGTAACTTTTCCAACTAACGATGCAAGGAATTTTGCATTAAAATCATATACCACTCATGATGGCCTGCCTTCTGAAAATGTAACAGTGGCACTTAAAGACAGCCGGGGGTATATGTGGATAGGGACGGATAACGGGCTTTGTAAGTTTGACGGCTACACTTTTGAAAGTTTAGTGAATATTCCCGGAAATACCGCGAGTATAAGTTCAAATTTTATCAGTGCGCTGGCCGAAGACAAGAACGGAAAGATATGGGTTGGCACCATGGACGGCTTAAACATTTTAGATCCCAATACCGAGAAGTTTGAACGATTTTATCATAGCGATAAGATCAAAGAGTCGGTAAGTAATAATAAGATTTTTTCGATCTGCTGCGACAAAGAAGGAACGATATGGATAGGTACGGATGATGGTTTTAATCAATACGTGTCAAATAAGCGATCTTTTGTTAGTTATAAACCCAATCAGAATGATCGATTTTCAATAAAAGGCAAGTCGGTAAATGCAATTGTTGAGGATGATAAAAAAAACCTCTGGCTGGGAAACTGGAATGGTGGATTAAATAAATTCGATAAGGTAAGTAAACATTTCAGCAATTATCCGCAGACTGAATCTCAGCTTAAAAAAAGCCCCAATGATATTTGGAGCCTTTTTTACGATAAAAAAAACGGTTGCATTTGGGTAGGTACCTATTGGAGCGGCCTTTTTTGTTTTAATCCTAAAAACCAGCAATATACACGGTTTTCGAGTCACGATAATATCAACGTAGGAGCTTTTAGCATTGATAAGGCTAATGACTCCACTTTAGTTGTTGGAAGTAACGGCGGGTTCTATTTTATAAATAAGGGTAATGGTCAATGGCGAAAGATTGGCGATATTAATAGTACTGCGGATGGATATGTTTATAATGATGGGGCCGGTATTATGTGGCTTTGTGGCAAAGACGCCTTAACAAAAGTTGATTTTACACAATATAAATTCCGTTTCATCCCCTTATCAATCGCCCCCCGCGAAGCAAAAAGTATGTTATTGCAAGGCAATATGTTGTGGCTGGCTACCAACGAAGGGCTATATAAGTTTGATTTACCGAAAAAGACAACAAAGTTATTTCAACATACCAATGATCCCTCAAGTATCAGCAGTAACCAGGTTGGTAAAATATATTTGGATAATGAGGGGGTGCTATGGGCAGCAACCGAAAATGGGTTTGATAAATTTGACAGCAGCAATAATAGGTTTATCCATCATTTTCACCATTCGGCCCTGAGTAATTTTTTTAATGAAGATGTTTTCAGGGATATTCTTGAAGTAAGGCCTCTCGAATATTGGCTCGCCACAGATGCCGGTTTAAAGATTTACCATGAAGAAACACAGCAATTTAAACATTATTATAATGACGACAGGAATCCCAATTCAATTGCCAGTAACCATATTTATAATCTTTTAAAAGATAGCAAAGGCAATGTATGGATCGGAACAAGCGGAAACGGTGTTGATCGTCTTGATCCTAAAACCGGGATTTTTCACCACTATACTTATAATGATAAAATTGCAGGCAGCCTCAGTAATAATATTGTGCATTGCATATTTGAGGATAGCAAAAAGAACATCTGGATCTGCACAGCCGACGGATTAAACAAATATGCTCCGGAAACCGATTCTTTTATTGTTTATTCACGTAAAAACGGATTTGCAAGCAACGTTTTCAACAGTGTAGTTGAAGATGAGGTGGGAAATCTTTGGATCAATTCTGCCACGGGGGTATCAAAGTTTACACCCCAAACATTAGCCATAACTAACTTTGATGAGGGCGACGGCGTATTTTCGCATTCGCTTATTTACAAATCCGCAGATGGGCAAATTTATTTAGCGGGAAATTCAGGTGTCGTGGTATTCGATCCGTCAAAAATTAAATTGAACGATAAAATCCCACCGGTTTACTTTACCGATTTTCAGGTGTTTAATAAATCTGTAAAACCGGGTGCTGATTCACCGTTGAAAAGACCTGTTGGTACAGCAGATACTGCCTTTCTTAATTATGATCAAAATGTATTTTCAATTGAATTTGTTTCGCTGAATTATACTCATCCGGAAAAAAATAGTTATCGGTATAAACTGGAAGGCTTTGACGAAAAATGGAATTTTAACGGTAACCAGCGAAGGGCTACTTACACCAATCTTAATCCCGGAACTTATAAATTTAAAGTTATAGCAAGTAATAATGATGGTATCTGGAACAAGACGCCCAAATCCCTGATCATCATTATTTCGCCGCCATGGTACCGTACCTGGTGGGCATATACAATTTATGCCATAATCATTGGCGGGGTAGTTTATCTGTATCTTTTATACCGGGACCGTCAGGCTAAATTAAAATATGAAATCCAGATAGCACATTATGAAAGCGAAAAGGAAAAGGAGCTCAGCGAGCGAAAGCTCGCCTTCTTTACCAATATTTCGCATGAGTTCAGAACACCATTAACATTGATCATTAATCCTATTAAGGAACTTTTATATAATGAAAATAAGACGGTAGATACCTCCAATTTAACCATCGTTTACAGGAACGCGCGCCGGTTATTAGGTTTAGTAGATCAGTTGCTGCTTTTCAAAAAGGCCGAATCGGAATCTGATCAATTGAGGATAAGTAATGTTAATATAATCGATTTATGCAGGGAGGTTTATTTATGCTTTGTACATGAAGCAAAAAGAAAACACATTCAACTTGAATTCATATCACCAACCGATTGTTTGAATGTTTATATCGACCGGGAAAAAACAGAGATCGTGCTGTTTAATTTGCTCTCAAACGCAATGAAGTTCACTCCAAAACTCGGTAGAATTCGGGTTTGTGCAGAGGAATTTGAACAGACAGTTTCAATAATCGTTGAGGATACCGGCTGCGGAATCCCACCTGAAGTTGGCGAAAGACTTTTTAGCCGGTTTTACCAGGTGTCTGATTTGGCCAGTACGTCAAACGGAGGGTTTGGCCTTGGGCTTTATCTTGTTAAAAATTTTGTAGAGCGCCAGGCCGGAACTGTTGAATATCACAGCGAAGCAGGAAAAGGGACAGCTTTTACAATCACTTTAAAAAAAGGGAAAGCGCATTTAAAAGATCAGATCATCTCAGAACAGCCAACAGCTACTTCTGAGTTTTTAAAAGAGTTGATAGATTCTGAAACTACAGCCCATGATATAGTGCCCGCAGCAGAGCCGGGAGAGGAAGTAATAGCGTCTGACCTCAAAACACTGTTAATCATCGATGACCACGAGGATATGAGAGAGTATCTCCGTCAGATATTTAAAATTGAATATAATGTTCTTGTAGCGCCAAATGGTGAGGATGGAATCAAAATTATTAATGAGCAGTGGCCGGATATAGTCATATGCGATGTGATGATGCAGGGCATGACCGGGATAGAAGTTTGCGCCGCTATTAAAGAGAATATGACAACATCTCATGTTCCCGTTATCTTATTAACCGCCAGTGCATCAAATGAAATTAAACTAAAAGGTATTGAAGGAGGCGCCGACGATTATATTGGAAAACCTTTTGACAAAGACATCCTGAAAGCACGGGTTAGCGGGTTGCTTAAAAGCCGAAACACACTTCAGCAATACTTTTATAATGAAATTACGCTGAACAATAACCCGCACACTATCTCTATCGAGTACAAAAGATTTCTGGATTCCTGTATCCGAATTGTGGAAGATCATATAACTGACCCCGATTTTAATCTGCAATCCTTAGCCTCCGAATTAAATATGTCTTATTCGGGGATCTACAAAAAAATCAAAATGATTTCAGGCCAGCCAGCTAATAGCTTCATAAGAGCTATCAGGTTAAGAAAAGCCGCGCAGCTATTTGTTCACAGCGATTTAAATATATTGGAAACCGCTTATGCTGTTGGAATAAAAGATATAAAATATTTTCGTGAGCAGTTTAAAAAGGTGTTTGATTTAAAACCATCTGAATACATCAAAAAATTTAGGAAGAATTTTAAAAACGCCATGGTTAATCAGGGGGCCGAAAGAAAAATAAACCTGTAATACCTGCCTTGTTTACCCTTTTTAAAAAAGTTAAACTTAATCTTAGCCAGTAGTTTATTGGCTATTTTAAACCTATCCCGGCTCATATGCGTTTGATTATACTTTACTTTTTTTGAAGAAGTATCGCGATAAAAACCGCCCCGGTAAACCGTTTCCCGACGGAAAAGCAAAACAATACTGCTTACTTAGTCCTATACGCTTTACAAGAAACGTGATGCATATTATGTGGTAAGGTTAGTGACAGGATTAGTGATGTTTTTGGCCTGTATCATGGTATTTATAAAAAGAGAAAGAAAAATTAAAGAAATCTTTCGCCAGGATTATGAAATAAGAGCAAGCTACAAAGCCTGCTCTTATTGGAATTTATGTTACTTAAAAGCTAAACCTATGGAAACGCCACCTATTAGTTCACGATCTGTATAGTTTAGTTGCAAACCAACTCCTTAATAGGCTTCTTAATTCCAGTCGCCTGAAATATCTTTTGCTATTGCAGAGTTGGCATTCTTTTCTGCCAACGGTATCGGGAACAACACATTTTTATCCTGGAAAGGTTGTGTGCCATCTTCAATTTGCCTTTCGGCGTTGATAGTTTGCTTGGCAATACCCCAGCGAATCAGGTCGAAATAACGAACTTGTTCTCCCGTTAGTTCCAATTGTCGTTCACGCATTAATATCCGCATTGCATCGGTTTGGCTGCCTAATGATGTATAAAGCGGCGCATTAACACTTGGCCTGCTGCGTACCTGGTTAATTAAGGCCAAAGGTTTATCACCCGTATTGCCCTGCTGAATATAACTTTCGGCCAACATCAGCAATACATCAGCATAGCGGATCACCTGGCCGTTGATACCGCTTTGCGGGCCACCAAAGGTAGCTACCTTGTTATAATATTCGTACTTAAGCCATTCGTAACCTTTTGTAGCGAAAGGATAAGCTATCGGACCGGTTGCACATTGTTGGCAATACTGTGTCTGTCCGCCGCTTGCGGCATCGCCGTAAAAAGTAAAAGCAGCACGTGGGTCAACGTAATTAACCGATGGATTTTGCGGGTTAGGGTAAGTGAACGCTTTAACAGCTGTTGTAGTTACATAAACGTTGTTCCAATCATTAAAGCCATATGATTGAGCGCGAACGGTATGTGTTGCCTTACCGCCCCAGGTTTCCTGGCCCCCAAACATATAATACTGGTTACCAATCCCCCAATCTGTCCACTGCTGGTTCATCACCTGGAAAATAGTTTCAGGGTTCAAGGCAGGATTATCCTGGTTAGGATCGTCAAACAGGTTATTATAAACTGGCGCCAGTGCATAGGTGTAAGGTTGCTGCGTTAGCTTGGTAAGCTCAGTCTGGGCCTGGGTCCATTTTTTTTCATAAAGGTATGATTTACCCAGCAACGCCACTGCAGCGCCCTGCGTGGCACGGCCATAGCTGGTTGCAGGGTAAGATATTGGTAAACCTGCTTCGGCATCTTTCAGATCCTGTTCAATAAAGGCCCATATATCTGCAACGGATGATCTCGGCATATTGATATCGGCAGGTGTTGGCAAGGGTAAATATTTGGTACGTAAAGGTACCCGTCCAAAACAATTAACCAGGTTAAAATAAGCATAGGCACGCAAAAATTTGGCTTCGGCAACATATTGCGCCTGGTCGGTCGTTTCTGCGGCGTTAGCTGGCTTCCACACCTGCGCCCTGTCAATAACTACATTAGCCCGAGCAATCAACTGGTAAAATGCCGACCAGGTGTTGTTCATTACGTCAAGGTCGGGGCCAAAATTATACTGGGCCACTTGCAAATAATCACCTAAAAGGGGCTGGTTGTTTTTAGCGTCATACCCAAGCAGGTCGAAAGTAGTATAATAATCACCAGACCAAAAGCCCGTATGCAGCAAAGCGGCGTAAGTGGCTACAACAGCCTGGTTTATTGCAACATCGCTATTAAAATAAGTATCGTAAGTGTAAGCACTTTTGTTTGTCAGATTCAGATCTTTTTTGCACCCTATTGAGAAAGCAAGAAGTGCTGTCATCAAAAGGAATTTTATATATTTTTTCATGTTTTTATTTTTAAAGAATGCCTTTTAAAATGCTGCTTGTATCCCGAATAAAAATGTGCGCGGTTGCGGTACCTGGCCGTTATCAATATTGCGGTTAAAAATAGTATCGTTTGAATTGTTATCGCCATAAACTGTACTTAACTCAGGATCATACCCTTTATAACCGGTGATAGTAAACAGATTTTCAGCGGCAACATATATGCGCAGTTTGCTTAAAACAGAACCTGAAAACGATTGCAGTGTGGCTTTACTAAAGGAATAGCCAAGGGTTATGTTACGCGCACGCAAATAGGAGCCGTTATCGATAAAAAAGTCTGATGGCCTTAAATTTCCGGATCCGGTTGCATTTTGCCCGGCTCTTGGCAGGAGAGCGTTATCGCCAGGTTTCTCCCACCTGTTTAATATAGCTGTTGAGGCATTATGTCCTGTTCCGGCAAACTCCAAACTCGATCTCAAATTGTTTCCAATCTGAACTCCCTGTACGCCTGATAATACCACATTAAGATCAAAATTACGATAAGTGGCCCCAAGGTTAATACCATATATGAACTTTGGAATAGCACTTCCCAAAACTTGCTGGTCTTTGCTGTCAACAACTCCATCCCCATTCAAATCCTTGAATATAAAATCGCCCGGAAGCAACCCTGTTTGATAAACCGCATTGGCATCGCCGGTTTTTTGCTGTGCCGTTTTATTCAGGGCGTCAATTTCGGCTTGGTCTTTAGCTACATGGCCAACCCTGTAACCATAAAATGAACCGATAGGATAACCTGCCTGTGTTAGTGTGTAAATTGCTCCTGTTCCACCAACAATCGGTGTTGGCGATTGTGTACCTAATGATATTGTTTTGTTATTATTGTAAGCACCGTTTACACTTACATTATAACTAAAACCGTTTTGGGGCTTTGAACGATAACCTAATTGAAATTCGAAACCTTTATTTTGGGCATCCGCCGCATTAACAATCTCGTTACTGTTTGATGTGTTTATACCCACACCCAAACTTGGCGGCAAAGGTATCGCTACTATAAGGCCGCTGCTTTTACGGTTATAGTAATCGGCCGAGAAAGTTAACTGGTTATTCAGGAACGTAAGGTCGATACCCGCGTCGGTTTGGTCGGTTGTTTCCCAATGTAATAAAGGGTTGGCGATAGTTATTACAGTTGTACCGTTAACAAACTGTTCGGTTTGGCCAAACGAATAAACGAGGTTTCCCGGCGGCCCGTTAAAGGTAAATACGCTGGTATTTGTAAGGCCAAATCTGTTATTACCTGTGCGGCCCCATCCTACGCGCAGTTTACCATCATTGATAAATGGCAATGCCGACTTGACAAAATCCTCCTGGGCAAAACGCCAGGCAAAACCACCACCCGGAAAGTTACCATAACGGCTTAACGGGCCAAAGTTTGACGAACCATCGCGCCTGATACTACCCGAAAGAATGTACTTATCATTAAACGAATAGATTAAACGGGCATAATAGGAAATGACGTTGCCAAATTGAGTGTAATAGCCCGATGAATTACCCTGCACGGTAAGCGTAGGCGCTACACCAATATCCCTTACAGCATCCGATAACATACCAGTGCCCAGTACGCTAAGATATTTGGTGCTGCCTGCATCAATATAACTGGTACCTGCAGTTAATGAAATATTATGTTTTCCGAAGCTGTGATTATATGATAGGTAATTTTCGATGGTATAATTAGAATAGTTATTTGACGCACGACCTGCCTGCCTGGTGTATGCAAGGTTGTTGGAGGTAACATATGGTATCTGGTACGAATCGTTCACGCTGTTGCCATATACACCTGATACCTGCGAACGAAGAGTTAACCCGTTGATAATTTTCACCTCGCCGAATACCTGCGGAAATAAAACGAGGTCGTGGCTGCTTAAGGTTTGTACACCTAAAATCTGCAATGGGTTTACAGCATTGCTGTTATCATCAACGTTGGTAAGGATAGAGTAACCACCGGGGATAGACGCATCATAAACGGGCTGATACGGTGCATAACCAAGCGCGTTACCAATACTTGTTACCTGGCCTGCAGTTTTAGTATACCGTAAGTTCAAGGTTTGTCCAAAATGGAAACGACCCAGTTTTTCATCTAATACAAACCGGTTATTAAACCTTCTAAAATTATAATCTTTAACTACGGCTTGCTGCGTAACGTATCCTGCCGACATGTTATAAGTAACCTTGTCGCTCCCTCCGCTTACGCTCAGGTCGTTTTGAGTTGAAACGGATGTTTTAAAAATCTCTTTCTGCCAATTGGTCCTGTCAACTAATACATATGGCGTGTTAAGTTTTGCCGGCACCGGGTTGTTATTGGTCGCGTCTATATCTTTAAGGAGCTTCACATAGTCGGCGGCACCCAGCAGATCAAGGTTTTTAGTGACGTTTGAAACACCCACCTGCGAATTAAATGTAATTTGAGTTGAACCCGCCTTACCTTTTTTGGTGGTGATGATCACAACGCCGTTTGCTGCAGCAACACCATATATTGCTGTGGAGGCAGCGTCTTTTAGTATGGTTATATTTTCAATATCCTGGGGGCTGATGGCGTTGAACAAATTGGCATCGCCCTGGATACCATCAATTACGTAAAGCGGACTAACATCGGTAAACGAGCCTGTACCGCGTACGATAATTTGAGCGCCCGAACCAGGCACACCGTTAGCCTGCATTACCTGAACCCCAGGTGCCTTGCCTATTAATAATTGAGCCGGACTTGTAGATGTGTTAGCCCCTGCGTCTTTAGCAGCTACCACATTTACCGAGCCTATCAGATCCTTTTTACGGGCGGTACCATAGCCAATTACTACTACTTCATTAAGGGCTTTACTATCACTTTGTAAATTTACATTCAGTACGGTTTTTCCATTTACTTTAATCCCTTGTTTTGTGTAACCAACAAAAGAAAATACAAGGGTAGCATCCCCTGTAACATTAAGCGAATAAGAGCCATCCGTCCGGGTAATAACTCCGTTTTCCTTTCCTTTCTCTGCAACTGTAACCCCGGGTAGCGGACTGTTATCATCGGCCGATTTTACGACGCCTTTAATGGTGACTGTTTGTGCCATTACGGGCAATGTGCTCATAAACACCAGCAGTAGCAGCAAGTGCCGTAATTTAGCTGCGCTTAGCAGCCTCGTAAAATTTGTAATTTTCATTTTCATAATTGGTTTTTGTTGTTAAGTAAAACTTTTATTTAACCACAATTAATTGTTAAATAAACACCAATATTAAAATACAATCGATTGCGAAAATATAGCAAGCATCTCCATCCTGATTGTAAGAAAATATTAAATGAGCTTTATGGTTTATATAATAAGTAATTCTGGCGTTCAAAAATACTTTGCGGAGTAGCGCCATTTGTTAAAAAATAGGTGTACAAATGTTTCAATTTGTATATTTTCATGTTCTTATCATGCATCGATAAGCGCATACCAATATTTGGCTGTTACCGGCATTTTGAATTATTGGTGTTCAAAAAACAATTGTTTGTATTAAGCGCTACTGGTTCCCAAGCTATGACGTTCGCATTGGAATAGTTTTGTTATTCAAGTTGTCATCATCCGAGTATGTTTATGCGGTAGAAAGGCAGCGTTCTAAGAATCGACAAGGTTGTTAAGGATTTGCTTAATGATACCTTATATGGTTGATTTGAGGTTCAACATTAATGACTATCATTTATCATTCATTGAAAATGAAGCGCGGTATTTGTTATCCCAAACCGATTCCACGGTTGCCCGGTAAAAGATTAAAAATTTTCTAAAAGTTTTACCAGACAGCCTGGTTTTAGAGGCAGGAATAATTTTGCGGTTAAACAGCGGTTTACTTCTGGAAAGGGCACAAAAAAGGGTCTTTTTGAGGCCCTGAATAGTATTTATATGTATCGAAAACATTTTACCACACAATAGTGAACCGATCCTGTTATTGCAACGACTTGGAATGGCTTTAAGCCCTCAATTATTCAAAAGTCGTATTTCATAAACAGGCCCGGCCATTGCACCCTTATCCGCCTGGAATTTTATCCGGAGACTTTGGTCTGCGTTGTATTTCAAATCTGCTGGCAAATCATATTCCACGGTATAGAAAGCGTCACGTTTACCATCCTTCAAGTCAACTCTGGCCAATTCCTGTTCATTGATAAGGATAGAAAACTTATGGTTCCTTTCAATTCCAAAATATGTGATACTAATTTTCTTTGCAGCTTTATTTTTATCGGTGAGCTTATAGCCGAACGAACCCGTTGCAGCCCTGAAGTGCCTATTGAAATTAACGCCGGCAAAAGAATTCTCTTTTTCCATGAAATGATCTGACTCAGGCTGTTGCTCACCCGGAGTTACCAAATCGATAGTATTGGCAGCCAGTTTTGCTTCCTTCATGTCCTCCTCCGCTAACTTAGCCTGCAATTCGTCAAAGCCTTTGGCCGATTCTTTTCGCCAGTACACTACATAACGGGCATCCTGTATCTTATAAAACGGCACCAGCTTCAGGTTTCGGTATTTAATCGGGTATATTAGTCGCCCGGCAGTAAAGGACATCGGTTTATTTTTATCACCAACTATCATGGGGGCATCATTAGCAGAATCGCTTACAAAAACCGGCATATCTGTAAGCTTATACAGGTTGCCCGCAGCAACATGGCCCATCCTGCTGTCATCGGCCTCACGGCCTTTTTGGGCAATTGTATCAATCACTGAAGCAAGCACGATCGGGCCATGCAATACGGCTTCATAATTGGAGCTGTCGGGAAGTTTCTCCGTCGTCGTCTGCATCGGTAATTGGACGGTGATGATATCTCCTTTCCGCCATTTTCTTTTTAACTGCGCATATGATGACGGCTGCGCTGTAACCTGAACAGGCCGGCCATTGATGTTAATTGAAAGTGCACCGGTTTTTACCCATGATGGATACCTGATGTTTATCCCGTATGCACTATTGCCAGTCTTCAAAATCTTCAGCGTAGTTGTTTCCTTGTCGGGGAACACGGTTTCCTGCTTAAGTTGCAAGCCCTTTTGCTTCCATATAAGCTGAGACGGAATAAACAGATTAACATATAGCTCGTTATCTGAATGGCTGTAGATCATTTCACCATACTTTGAATGATTTTCCATACCGGAGCCAACGCAACACCACATGCTTGTTTGTGGCTGGGAGTACACCCTGTAATGCCCGGGGCGCATCGGTGTAAAGTAAACAAAACCGCCCTTCTCCGGCCGCTGGGTTGTAAGGATATGATTATACAACGCCCGTTCGTAATAATCGATATAGGCAATATCCGGATCTGACCTGTACAGATCTTCGGTAAGCTTAAGCATGTTATAGGTATTGCATGTTTCGGGTCCTTCTACACTGGAGATCATGGTTGAGAAATCTGTAGCGGGGTTAAAATGTTCCCTTACGCTGTTACCACCTGTTGCTACCGACCGATGATGTACCACGGTTTGCCAAAAGAATACCGCAGCACAATTGTAGGCGGTATCACCGTTGTAATCAGCAATCCGCTTAAAACCTATCACTTTGGGGATCTGCGTATTTGCATGTAAATTATCCAGTTTATCCTGACCTTTTTCAAGCGGCTGAAGGAGAGCCTGGTGAGAGAAACTGTAGGCCGCGTCAAGGTATTTCTTTTCGCCGGTGATCCCGTATACATCTGCCAGTACCTCATTGACACCTCCGTGCTCATTCCCAAGCAGCTGCTGCATTTGTGACTGGCTAAGTGCAGTACTGATATTGTAAAACCAGTCTGCCAGTTTAATCAGCATGACTTTTGCTGTTTGATTATTTTCATACAGCCATGCATCGCGCAGCCCGGCAAATACTTTATGAATATTATAAAAAGGCACCCATTTCTTATTGAAATCTGTAAAATCACCCTTCATTACCTGGGGCCAAAGTTCGCGGCTTCCAGGCACGCCACCCAAATATCCGTCACCGTTTTTGTCCTGGCACAATTTAAGCTCATTGATCATGTAATCAAGGCGCTGGCGCATACGGTTATCACCGGTAGAAGCATACATCATAGCCAGGGCAGAAAGATAGTGGCCACCGATATGTCCATCCAGGCCCGAATTTTCCCAATTTGTATAACTTTTAGCTTTTTGTGGCAGCCCCGCCTCCCTCCTAAAAGGTGCAAGCAGGCGGTCGGGCTGCAGGGCAAGCATATAGTTGAGGTCTGTCTGCTCCTGTTCTTTAAAAATCCCCGGTAATAGCCTGACATCCTGTAGAGGAAAGCTTTTGACAACCTGCTTTTGTTGCGCCCACAGCAAAAACGGACTAAAAATCAATAAAAAAGCGATGCGTTTCATAATTGGGTTTTCATCGGCAAGATACATCATTAAGTGTTAAAACAACAATAAAAAGATAAAAGGCCTTCAAATCGCTAATTTGAAGGCCTTTACATTATTGTTCATTTTTAAATATCAACTACCGCTTATATCGCGGCGCATCTTTCATGCTTTTTGTGAAGAAAGAAAAAGATATAAGTTTTCTTAAGGGTTACATTATATTTTCACAAAGCCCCATTGCTGGTTACGCCCGCCAGAATAGGTCCATTGAACAGCAGCTACACCGTTATTAAGCGAAGCCCCGTTAACATCCAAAGCTTTCCCACTATTGGCATTGATGATTTTATAATATCCATTGTCTGTTAGCTGAATTGACCATTTTTGATTTGCGCCGCCATAGTAATCCCACAGGTCTACCTGTCCTCCGTCAGCTGTGTTCAAACCATAAACTTCGAGGCATTTTCCGGTTGCATGCATTGGAGTAAGCCTGTAATAACCGCCTCCCGCGTCTTCTACTTTAAATTGCTGGTTTGCCCCTGCTAAATAGTCCCACTGATCGGCCTGTGTTTGATTGGCAGTTCCCCAGCCCGCAAATTCCAGGGCTTTAAAACTGTTTCTGCTGTAAATCTGGTAAACCTGGCCAACCTGAATTATTGAAGAGGTATTATTTTGCGCTCCCTGCAAAATGGCGGCTAAACCTTGCTGATCGTAAACGCTGTTGTTCTGCCTGTTAAAAATCCGACCCGGATTGGTTGAGTCCGTACCACCTGAATCAAAATAAAATGGTTTTAATCCATATTGTAATGCCTGGTGGACAAAATAATTGAGGTAATAACCTCTGCTTGCAAGTTGCAGGTTTAACGCATCGCCGGTAAGACCTAATCTGCGGTTTACTGCATATTCTCCCAACATAACAGGAATGCCCTTATCAACAAACTTTGTTTTCATCAACGAAAGTTCTGAAGTCATATACGACTCTTCACCCCAGGTAGCATTTCGTGAAGCATCGGTTGTAGAATGATACCCGCTGCCCCAATAATAGAACATATTACCCCAGCTTGCATCCGATGTCAAAAAACAAAACTGAGCCGGATCATAATAATGTACTTCAACCATTAAACGGTTGCTTGCCGGATCAGTTGGAAGCGTATTCATCAAAGTGTTGGTGCCATCAATATTAGTACTTGGCCCTTGCACAAGCAGCACCCTGTAACTGTTATGCCCCCCGGTTGATCTGACCGCGTTAACAAATGTTTGATGATATGAAAGCAGCACACTCATCCCGGTAGCATCTGATACATTGGGTTCATTGGCGCTGGCAAAAATCACATGCTCGTCAAAACCACGCATTTGCGTGGCTATTTGCTCCCAAAAAGCTTTTTGTTTGGCGTTAACAGCGGCCTGTGCGGCGGTGGTACAATTGTTCTCCAGCCACCCGCCGTCCCAATGTATATTTAGTATCACATACAAACCGTCTTTAACGCAATATTGAACAACCTGTTGCACCCTGTTGAGCCATGATTGCTGAATTTGCCCCGTGGTTTGGTTAGAATACTGATCCCAATCGCAGGGGATACGAACTGCGGTAAAACCAGCTTGCTTAACTTTATCAATAAGTGCCTGGGTTACCAAAGGGTTACCCCAGGCTGTTTCGCTGCCTGATGCTTCGAGTGTATTACCAATATTCCACCCCAATTGGAACTTTGCTGCAAGCTGGGCGGCAGTACTGTTTACCCCTGTTTGATCAGGCGCAAGAGGCGACGTATTGTAATTTGGATAACTGGTTATAGCCAATGTTTTAACTGCTTTGGAAACAGGCGGCTTAACAACCGGGCTGGCAATTTTTTGCTTTTGGCAACGGGTAAGCAATAAAATCGCGGCTACCCCAAATAAATAGTTTAGTGTTCTCATATTTAAATATTAATTGATTCATAGCAAAAAAGAACAATTAAACAGTGCGCATAAACAAACGCTCTTTTAGCGATTGCGCTTCTGTTTTAAATCAGTTGCAGGTTATTTTTTGGTTAAAGCCACTCTTGGGCTATTGGTTTGGGAGCCAAATATATAGGCCGGTAAGGCCACAAAAGTGAATAAATAGGGTACCGAATGTTTAATTTAAAAGAAAATACAGTGCTAGTGACTATAATCTTGAATACTATAGGTATAATCCAAGATAAAATGTAACGAAAATTATTATCAACTAAGATTAAGGCCTTACTGAAGTAATTTAAACAAAACCAATTCGTTTTACTCCTTTAAGTTGTAAATAATATTAATTTAGTAATATCATTAATACCTCAACCTTCTTTAAATGATTAGCAAGATAGAAAAGACAGCCGCGACCATGTCTGTAGGCTCGCCGCTACAAAATTTCGAGTTTTATACTTCCATTACTTTATTAACGGCAGTGGTAATTTTTCAAATCAGGTCGTCAACGAAAAAAAAGAAGCCCTGAATATTATTTGAAGTACTCGTAAGATATTTATAAAATATAGAGTAATAAATGTTGCTCACCAGCAGGCAAATAAATATGCGTGCAGCTTAATTGAACTGCCGAAAATGAAAAGAAGACTGTAAGAGGCTTAGCTTTGCAAATTAAATAACAACCCATACCAGGAATACATCAGCAGGTGTACTCATTTAAAAGTATCACCTGCTGATGTATTAAAATGAGCTAACTGAAGGCTTACTAAAGTTTAACTATATTGATGAAAGCAACATCGTTTTCCCTGACAGGAAGATGCTTTAACACCTTACCTGATGCATTTACTGTAATATCCTCATGCCAGATGGCTGCACCACTATTTTCCTTTTTTAGCTTGTCAACCTGTGCTTTTGTCAGTTGATCAGGTTTATTGAAAGACAGGTACGTGGTGTATGGATCATTTACCTTATATCCCGTTTTATAGATTTCCATCCGATATTTGCCGCTGGGCATACCGGATATTACCAACTCAACCTCTCCTTTTGATTTAGCAGGTAGGTCGCGGACATAGTAAGCCTGGTTATTGACAGAATCAGGCAAAGTATAAGTGTAATCCCAAAGCAACACCTGAACATCCCCTTTTTTATTTTTACAAGCCCAGGAGGAGCTATCCTGATCTGTTATTTCCGTTTCACCCAATTTGTTTAAAAAAGAATAGGCAAAAAAAGCCGGCTTCTTTATCCCCTGAGTATTGAGTAAACCGAAACCTCCGTGGAATGGCGTAAACCGTGGTCCGGCTTCTTCAAAGATGTCAGTGAACGTCCAGTAAGACATGGAATTGGCTGCAGATCCGGTTTGCTTCAATTTTTCAAGTATATATGCAGCTTCGTGATAGCTATCGTGTATGGGATCTGACGGAGTATAAGATGAGCTCCATTCAGTATAATGTAACTCGAGGCCCGGAATTGTGGAGTTTTCTATTTGCTTGCGTGAATTCCGAACATCACCGCTAACGCTTCCTTTGTTTTTGTCAAGTACGGTACCGGTTGAACCGTACTCGTCCAAAAAGCCTTGTTTTACACCATAAGCATGGGTACTTATAAAATCAATAGGAACTGAATTTTTGCTGCAAAAATCTATCAAGTCAGGTACCCATGCCGCACCGGCAGTAGCCGGCCCTCCTACTTTATAGGCTGGGTTTACACTTTTTATCGCTTTCGCACTGTATTGATACAATTTAAAATAGTCATCTTGCGAACCGGTCCAAAAACCATCTTTGAGGTTCGGCTCATTCCAAACTTCAAAATACCATTTTTTTACTTCGTCAATTCCATACCGCTCGGTAAAATGCCGGGTAAGGTTACGGATCAAACCTTCCCATTTACTATAGTCTTTCGGGGGTGTTACATTTCCTCTCCACCAAAAAATTGTTTTATTACCACTTGCCAGCGCTCCCGGCATAAACCCCAGTTCAACAAACGGTTTCATGCCTATACTTAAAATATAATCATATAAAGCGTCAACGTATTGGTAATTATATTCCGGCTTACCATTCCTGTCTTCCCGGTAAACAGCCATATCGTCTGTAAGCAGGCCATGCATCCTGATATATTTAAAACCACATTCCTTTTGTACAGTGGCCAATTGTTGCTGCCAGTCGGCCCGCAAGCCTTCATTTGCACGCCCTGCTCCTACACATAAATTAAATGACGTATTAAAACGTCCTTTTTCTTTTTTAAAATCGATGTTAATAACCCTTTTAGCTTGATTTGCTTTTTCCGGGCTGTTACCCTGAGCAAAAACGTTACTAAAAAACAGGCTTCCTAAAATAATGGGTAAGATTTTCATATTGATTTTTATATCTCTGTTTACAAGACTTGTCTGATAATTATTACGTGGGATACAATATTAGTACGCAGCGATAAACGAAGCCAAACAATATTATATCAGAGGCGGCAAATTTATGTTGCACCACGCTCCTTATTGTTGGTAAATAGGGATACAAATGTTAATTTTCAAATGATGGAGTCTGCAATAACCCGCGCCGGTCTCTCCAACAAGTTTTAAAGTTGGTATTATTTTCGCATTTATTAGCACTTTTCGGCGATTTCACCTTCAAATTTCAATGTCAATAGCTGTTCTTAAACGCCTCTCTTTTACTTTTTTTGAGAATATTGTCGGCTCTGCAATGGCATTTCGCCTTCTATCATTGACGAAAATAAGTTTAATCAACTCATAATCAATTAGTTAATTTCAATTAACATTTGTACCCCCATTTGTAAACAATCGATTGCGATTTGTCATCTAATTTCATCCTCCATAAAGCGGCATATCTTCTATACCGATGCCGTAGTCTGATGCCTGAACAAAGGGACAGATGAGATAACCAATTTTATAATACCTAATTTAAACTAAGCATTATGCCAAAACGCGTACTTATTAATGCCTGTGCCATTCACGAGGCAGCCCATTAAAAAAATCAATTCAGGATTTATTGTAAATATCCCGTCCGCATTACATCGGTATACTTCTGTGTAAACATACCGATGCTGTCCCCGACTCCAGTTCCACAGCGTCAAATGTGAATATGACAGGATAAATCAATGTCCGAAACCAATCAAATAAACAAACCAAATAACCAAACAATTATGAACCCCAATTAACATGGAAAAAGATTTACGAAAAAGATTAAGACATGTAGTACTGCTGTTTACAACTTTGTTGTTGTTAAACCTTACAGGTTACGCACAAAGTGTTAAAATTACAGGTAAAATTACCAGTGCAGACAATAATCAGCCGCTGCCCGGTGTAACCATTAAAGTAAAGGATTCGCCAACAGGCACATTATCTGGTGCGGATGGCAGCTACAGTATCAATGCAAAAAATGGGGATGTGCTGATTTTTAGCTTTATAAGCTACAATTCCCAGCAAATATACGTAAGCTCATCTACAGTTATAAACGTAGCTCTCAAACCAGCAACCAGCGACTTGAACGAAGTTGTTGTAATTGGTTATGGTACCAGGAAAAGACATGACCTTACCGGTGCTATATCATCAGTAACAGCGGCAGACCTATTAAAAGCACAACCTACCACATTTGACCAGGCCTTACAGGGAAGGGTAGCGGGTGTAGTTGTACAACAGGTATCAGGCCAGCCCGGTGGTGATGTTAACGTGCAGATCCGCGGTTTGGGTGGTTTTACAGGTGCTCCTCCGCTATATGTAATCGACGGCGTACAGATCCCGCCGAATGGGCAATCGGCCATTCCCGGTAATGGCACCAACCCCTTATCCAGCATCAACCCTTCAGATATAGCTTCGATAGATGTGTTAAAAGACGCTTCAGCTACCGCTATTTATGGTTCGCAGGCATCTAACGGTGTGATAATTATCACCACTAAAAGAGGTACCGCGGGCCCGCCGCTTATTAGTTATGATGGCTACCAGGGCTGGCAGAAATTGCCGAAATATTATGATGTAATGGATTTAAGGCAGTATGCTACTTTCATGAACGAAAAATCGGCAATTATCGGTTATGACATGCGGCCGCAATTTGCAAATCCGCAATACCTGGGTGCTGGTACTAACTGGCAAAAAGCGCTATTCCGTACAGCACCTATGCAAAACCATAATTTAGCCATCAGCGGTGGTGATAACAGGACAAAATATTATATATCAGGCACCTATTTTTCACAAACAGGGATAGCGTTAGGCTCAGATTTTAAAAGGACTTCGGTAAAAGCAAATATCGATAATAAAACCACCGATTGGTTAAAGGTTGGTATCAACTTGAATATGGCGCATGTGGCCGAAAATGTTACCACTTCCAATACAGGTGTGATCTTGCAGGCGCTTAATCAAACGCCCGACGTAGCTGTAAAAAATCCTGATGGCACATGGGGTGGTAATGATCCCAATATTTATGGTGCGGTGGGCACTAACCCGTTTGCGATAGCAACTATTGTAAAAGATTTTAAAAGCCGCTACCAGTTGTTTAGTAATGCCTATGCAGAAATCCAATTCACCAGGGATTTAACCTTGCGCAATGAGGTTGCCGGAAATTTTGACTTTGCAACTGAAGATTATTTTAACCCAAGCTATGTTATGGGCGCTTACACCAAGAGCAATAACAGTGGTACTGCTTCAAGCGCGCAAAATTTCTATAACTCAATCTCGAATTATTTAACCTACCAGCACACATTTGCAAAAAAATATTGGGTAAACGTAGTGGCCGGCCATGAAGCCCAGTTGCTTAAAAATAGCGGCATATCGGCTACCCGAACCAATTTTGCAAGTAATAACGTACAAACAATCAGCAGCGGCGACGCCACAACTGCAACCAATACCGGTGTTAAAGGACAAGGCGCTTTAGAGGCCTATTTTGGCCGGGCTAACTTTACTTATGACGACCGCTATTTGTTAACCGCAACCGTACGTCATGACGGTTCGTCGAAATTTGCTGAAGCCAACCGGTGGAATACCACATACTCAGGTGCCCTTGCCTGGAAGATTAACCACGAAAGCTTTCTTAAAAGTGTAAAAACGATTAATGATCTTAAGCTTAGGCTCGGTTACGGATTGGTAAACAATCAAAATATTGCTGAATATGCTTATGGTTCAACTCTAAGTACAATATCCACCGGTTTATCGGGTAATTCGCAAATAACTACTACAACTGGTAACCCGAACATCAAGTGGGAAACTACAAAATCATATAACCTTGGTTTGGATGCAACTGTGTTAAACGGCAGGATCAGTTTAACGGCAGATGTTTATTACCGCAAAACCAACAACCTTTTGCTTAGCCTTACCTTACCGTATTATTCAGGCACATTTGCCGCCGGCGGATATTCACCCGGCGCAGTGCAGGCGCCATATGTAAACGTTGGCGCGGTAAGCAATAAGGGCTTCGAATTTTCACTTAATACACAAAATATCCGGTCAAAATATTTTAACTGGAGCACCAACATCAACTTTACCCGAAATATTAACAAAGTACTTGCATTGGTTGACGGCACCCCGGCAATCTACGGATCTGTTTCCAAAACTGTTGTTGGCCGTTCAATCGGCGAATTTTACGGATACCAGGTGCTGGGTATTTACAAAAACGCCGCCGACTTTGCAAAATACACCGCCTTGCCCCAAAATGGCAGCGGTCCTATACCTATAACGCCAGGCTCAGGTGGTGTTTGGGTAGGTGATGTTATTTTTAAAGACATTAACGGAGATGGTAAAATTGATGCAAACGATCAAACCTTTCTGGGCTCGCCCATGCCTAAATTTCAATTTGGCATCAATAACAGCTTTAGCTATAAAAATTTCGACCTGAATATTTTTATGGCCGGCAATTATGGCAATAAAGTTTATAACCAGTTAAAAGTTAACGGCGATAATCCAAATCAAAACTTTGGTTATTTCCCATCTGTGTTTAACTATGCAAAAATCGGGTTGATTAAATCGACCGGTTCAAGTTCGGATATTAATAACGTATACATTACAAACCCATCTACAAACATTACGCGTATTAGCCAGGCAAGCGGTAATGATAACCAGCGTTTCTCTGACAAATACATAGAAAACGGGTCGTTTTTAAAGTGCAAAAGCATCGCTTTAGGATATAGTTTTTCAAATAACCTTTTAAATAAGATTAAATTAAAATCATTGAGGGTATATGTCAACGTAACCAATGTGTTCACCATTACCAAATACACCGGCTACGATCCTGAGATTGGCTCATGGAACCCATTAGCAGCCGGTATCGATAATGGATATTACGCTCAGCCGCGTGTTTACACATTTGGCCTCAATTTATCCCTAAACAATTAAAATCAAGATTTATGAAACGTATTAAAATAAATATAGTCTTGCTGGTTATCGGTATAATTATGATAAGCAGCTGCAAAAAAGATTACCTTACCCGCCCCCCTCTAACCGGTATCACTACTGATAATTTTTATAAAAGCGGTTCGGATTTAAGATTGGCCACAGCTACACTTTACGCGCAGCCCTGGGCTACCTGGAATAACTTTCCATTGCTCGGTATCGGAGATATCATGAGCGGCAACATGTTACAGCCGTATAATGGCGATCTTGTTCAGCTTACTACCTTTTCCATCACGCCGCAAAACGGAACGCTAACATCGGCATGGCAAAGCTTTTTTAACGTTATAGCGCATTGCAATATCAATATTAAAGCCATTAATACCAAAATGCCCGATAGCGTAGCCGTAAAAAGTAAAACAGGCGCTCTTGGTGAAATCAGGTTTATACGTGCTACTTCTTATCTTTATCTTGCCCAGCTATGGGGCGCTGTGCCAATTATAGAAGATAACGACAAGTTGATAGCTAACCCATTGGTACCTCGCCATAAGCTTGAGGATGTATATAAGTTTATTATCAATGATTTAAGATATGCCGTTGCCAATTTACCGCGAACTGACCAGCCTGGCCGTGTTACTACGTGGTCGGCCCAGGGTATGCTGGCAAAAGTTTATTTAAGCAGAGCCGGTTTAAATCAAAAAGGCTCACGTAATCAGTCTGATCTGGACAGTGCTGCGTACTACGCCGGGAATGTTTGCAAAAGCAGCGGTTTAAGCCTTTTACCAAGCTACTACAATCTTTTCAGGACCCAGTATAATGACAATTCTGAATCACTATTTGCCTATCAGTGGGCGCCTGGCGTACCTTACGGGCAAGGTAATTCCATACAAGCCCAATTTGCACCAAGCGGCAGCATCGTTACAGGCGGGGGCGGCTGGGGCGGGGCGATTGGCCCAACAATAGATCTTGCAAACCAATATACTACTCAGGACTCGGTACGCCGTAAAGCCACATTTATGCTTACCGGCGACAAATACCGGGAGCTTAACGCGGCAGGCGGAGGTTACACGGCAACCGGCGTAAACGTCAAAAAACACATTGTTGGTACCGCCGCTGATAATAACTCACCAACTATGGACCTTTGGTCATCTATCGAGCATAATGCGGTATTACGCCTTGCCGATGTGTACTTAATTTATGCCGAAGCCCTATTAGGCAACAACGCATCTACAACAAACGCCGATGCATTACTTTACTTTAACCAGGTACGCAGCAGGGCCGGTGTTGATATTGTCACCGTCCTAACTCCTGATATTATCAGGAAAGAAAGACGGATTGAACTTGCATTCGAAGGCCAGTACTGGTTTGATCTTGTTCGTCTTTCTTATTACGATCCACAGGAAGCGATTAAGATACTTCATTTGCAAACTACCCCTACTGATAATCCGGATCCTAACAAGAGATATATACCCCGGTCACAATTTAGCTATGATCCGGCCACCGGAATTAAAACAGCTTCAAATAACAGCCTGATCATAACCCCGCCAAGCGCAAATACATTTACACTGCCTATACCGGCAAATGAGCAAACAGCAGATCCTAAGTTATTGGAGGCGCCTGTACCTTATTATTAGTAGTATTCTGAATCATTTGATAATTCTTAAAATCATGAAAAAATTAAATTATTATATCAAAAGCTGCCTGCTGGTTGCCCTGCTTGCTGCAGTGGTTTGTATGCAGTCTGGCTGCAAAAAGGATAATTCGTCATCATCAAAAGGGACCCCGGTAATTACCTCTATCCGTAATTATGTGGCCCATCCCGGCGATTCGCTTTTAAGCAGCGTGGGTACAGGCCAATGGATAGTTATTTCAGGTAAAAATTTAAAAGGTGCACTTGCTATCAATTTCGATGGCGTAAAAGGCTCGTTCAATGATGCCTGGTTTTCTGATACCAGCGCTATTGCCCTGATCCCGGCAGTTATCGCGTTCCCAACAATACCTTCAGATAAACTGAATACCATACAATACATAACCAATCACGGTCAAACCACGTTTTCGTTCCCTATTGTTCCCCCCGCCCCTACCATCTCGGGAATTTCTAATGAAGACGCTAATCCTGGTGATTCGGTTAAAATAAACGGCCTTAGCTTTTTCTTTGTTAAAAGTGTTAATTATGGCGGCATTGACATAACCAGCTATAAAGCATCAAATGACGGTACGTTCATCAGCCTGGCAGTACCTGCCGGCTTAACCAAAGGGCCGGTAACAGTATCCACCAAATCGGGGAAAGTTACGACTACTTACAATGTGCACGATTTTGTAACCGGTGTATTAAACAATTATGATAATATAAATAATTTTTCGTGGGGATCTGGTACATCCGATAATTCTGCCGGCTACCCTGGCAACACTGGCTATTATGGGATAATGAAAGCATCTAATGTTTCTGCGGGCGACGGAGCCTGGTGGACTGACGGTCATTCAATTAATATAAACCCGGCACAATGGGTGCCTAAAGCTAACTTAACAGATACCTTAAGCCATTATGCCGTAAAGTTTGAAATATCGGTGACTAAGCCATGGACAGACGGTTCAATCAAAATTCTAAAAGATTATGGAAGTTACACGGCGCTTTATCGCCCGTGGAATACAGCTTCCGGTTCAAAAGTCGCGTTTACTACAAAAGGCTGGCAAACAGTTACTATTCCGTTTTCAAGTTTTATAAACGACAAAGGTTTCCCTGCCGCAACACTTACAGATTTTCTTGGTTCAACCGGTGCTGGCGGCATCGAATTCCAATTTATCAATGACAGTTCAAACACAATCCAAACTTTTGAGGTGGCTATTGATAATATCAGGGTAGCAAGAATTAAATAAACGAGAGAGTTAGTTGATTATAAATGAATGCGCGGGGTCTTAACAGGCTCCGGCATTTTTTTAGCTGATGCCTGGATATAAAACTCTGAAAGCTGAGATACGGAGAAAACTCCGGTAAAGAATTTAATATAACTGTTCATAACCTGACAGCAGTTTAAATTAAAAAGTAAAAGTTAGTTGAATAAGTGAATGCCTGGGGTTGTAGCAGGGCCCCGGCATTTTTTAACGACATAAGCTAACAATGTTATGTGCGGTATGAAATTTAAAAACTATTCCGCATACATCAAATGACCATATCATAATTGTTCCAATACTTACCTAACCCAATAATCGCATGCAAAAACAAACAAAGAATTTATTACCAACCAGTTAAAAAATGAAAAAAACATTTTTCTTAAAACCAGTATTTTTAATAGCAATCGTATTGATTTCGTTTTTTTCGTGTAAAAAAACGAATAATGCACCGCCGGAACTTACCGTAAACCAAACAGCAATAACTTTTACACCTCAGGGCGGTACGCAGGATTTTTCTATTTCCTGTAATGCAACATGGAATATCGTTAATTCAGGCTCTACCTGGCTGCAGTTAAGCACCACCTCGGGCAACAGCGGCAGTATCGTCATTCATATCAAAACGTTATCAGAAAACGGTACAGGATCAACACGTTCCAGTACCTTGACCATAAACTCCTCAAACGGACAGGCACGAACCTTAAAAGTATCTCAAACATCTAACCTTTTTCCTAACTACAATACATCGCCAATAGCTCCTGATGCAACCGGGATGAGCAGTAACGCTGTTCAGCTTGCCGCGAAAATAAAATTGGGTTGGAATATCGGCAATACACTGGAAGCTTCTGGCGGCGAAACGGGCTGGGGCAATCCGCTAATCACTGAAGATTATGTAAAATTTGTAAAACAGCAAGGCTTTAATGCTATACGCCTTCCCTGCGCCTGGAACATGGGCCATTTAAGTAACCCGGCAACTGCGCAAATAGATCCAAACTGGATAAAAAGGGTAAAAGAAGTAGTAGGGTATTGCGTAAGCAATGACATGTACGTTTTGCTTAACATCCATTGGGATGGTGGCTGGCTTGAAAATAACATTACCCAAGCCAAACAAGATTCAGTTAATGCCAAACAAAAGGCATTATGGGAACAAATTGCAACAGCTATGCGCGATTTTGATGAACACCTGATGTTTGCCAGTGCCAATGAGCCCGCTGCAGATGATGCTGCGGCAACGGCGATACTTTCTACCTATCATCAAACCTTCATTAACGCAGTTAGATCAACCGGTGGTAAAAACGCCTATCGTGTATTGGTGCTTCAGGGCCCTTCTACTAATATGGAGAAAACGAGTGATTTCATGACCACTCTTCCGCAAGATCAGGTGACAAACAAGCTGATGGTAGAAGTACATTACTACTCTCCATTTCAGTTCTGCTGCCTGCTGGACAATGATGCAAGCTGGGGTAAAATGTTTTATTATTGGGGCACAGGGCACCACTCGGCTATTGAACCTGAACGAAATGCCACCTGGGGCGAAGAAAGTGATGTCGATGCCTCATTCAACCTAATGAAAACAAACTTCGTTGATAAAGGGATTCCTGTTCTTTTAGGCGAATATGGTGCCTACAGGCGTGACAATACTGCGCATGTCCCTTTAGATTTACCGACACACGAGGATGCGGTAGACTATTGGAATTTTTATGTTACAAAACAAGCGAAAACACGTGGCATGCTGCCATTTTACTGGGATACAGGCGGTGCCCTGGATAGAAGAAATTATACCGTAAAAGATCAGCGGACGATAACCGCTATTAAGCAAGGCGCAAATTAAAAAAAACGCCCGGGGCTTCCACTGACCCCGGGTATTTTTTTGTCGCCATCTAATCAATAATGAACTCAACTGAGCTCATTATTGATTATTCATTTTGTTGCGTCATTAACCGTTTTACTATCTACAAATTGTTCAAAAGATATTATGCTGTCGTTTTCCAATTGCCATAGATGCGCCACGCGCGCTTTAAAAAATTTGTTTGTTTCTTTATAGGTGCCGCTATAGGTACCAAAGGCAACTACTTTATCGCCGTCAGCAACATAATCCTCCGGCGTAAACTTATAATCGATCCACTCGGTAGCCAGGCGGTAAAATACATTTTGAGCAATCGCTTCAAAACCTATATAAGTGCCGGCGAGAGGAAATCCCTCGGCCTCTGTCCAAACAGCATCAGGTGCGAGAAATTTTTGAAGGTTTTTACCATTCTCTTCCGAAGATTTGCCTTCGTAAGTGCTCTTTACAATTTCAAGATTTGTCATTGCTTTTAATGTTTACCATTTCATTTCGCCTGTATTTACTTTAGCTCCAATCTGAAGTGCTATATCAAACTTAAGATCGGGATAATGGTTTTTTATAGCAGCAATCAACTCCGCTGATGTTTTATTTGCTTTCAGGGCTTCTTCGTAAAATAAAAGGTAGTTTTTAGTGTGGGACACTGACGCAGTATCGAAAGCGAAATACTGATCAGTATGGGCAGGAATTACAATAGATGGTGCCAGAGCAGTAATCTTATCCAGGATAGCAATCCATTTACCGCGGGCATCGGGCGTTTGTGCGTCGGCTGTCCATAGGTTGAAATTGCTGCCAAAAATATTAATGCCCCCTATTACAGCTTTTATAGAAGGGATCCATACAAAAGACCTCGAAGGGAACTCTTCAAGTCCGTATATTTCAATTTTTTCGTCATCCAATTCAAATGAACCATCCTTTAGCAATTGCGGCAATACCACATTTTTGGTAAGGGCATTGCCAAGGCGGCCTCCCCAAACGTCAAGCTTTTTTTGCGAGGTTGCTTTAATATGTTCAATAGTTGTATCATTTGCATAAACTGTGACTTCAGGAAAGTACCGTTTGAAGACCTCTAATCCAAAATAAAAGTCGGGATCGGCATAACTGATATAAATTAAAGATAATTTCTTACCCGAGTTTTTGATATGCTCCGCAACAACTTCCGCCTCGGCCAGGGTAAACTGGGCATCGATGAGTATTGCTTCCGTCTTCCCCGAAATAATTGTTGATGTTACGCCAAAACTGGTTTCTGCTGCAATAAATACATCAAGTGTAAGATTGCCTGATTGAAATTGTTTAAATTGCGGTGCCTGCGTTTCCATAGTTAAAAACCTTTTGTTAAACCTTGTTAATTAATAGAATAAACAAAGGTACCCATGGCTAAAACGAAAAACATTGAACAAGTTCAACAAACGCAAAAATACAGCTACTTCTCCTTTGCCAGTTTATTACGGATTTTGCTCAAAAACTCATGACTAATCCCCAGGTATGCCGCTATTTGCCTGTTGGATAACCGGTTGTATAAATCCGGGTACTTCGCTAAAAAATCCTGGTATCGTTTATCGGCCGTTTTACTCAAATTATCGATCATCCTGCGCTGCAAGGCTACATGCGTTTTCTGCGTCATGATACGGAACAGCTTCTCAATGGCAGGGAAATGCTCATAAGCGAGGTCCTTGTTTTTCCGGGAAATGACCAGGACTTCACTATCTTCCAAAGCTTCAATAAATAAATTTGACGGTTTTTGGTTAGAAAAACTGTCTATATCAGCAATCCACCAATCTTCGGGCGCAAAATAAAGAACTTGCTCAACACCTTTTGCGTCCACATGGTAAACACGAAAAAGTCCTTTCAGCACAAAACCTTCATGAGCACAAATTTGTCCTTCTGATAGAAAATAGCTTTTTTTCTTAAACAACCGGGGTTCAAAAAGATCATGAAACTGTTGCAGTTGATCTTCGCTGAGCGAAACGTGCCTGGCGATGTTATTACGCAGTAGTTGGTTCATAGAATATAATTAATAACACAGCACAGGAGAAAGCTAAGTCAAAGCATATTATATGACAACCTTTATACACCTGATATTTACTTTTCCATCTTCAAATACATTTTTAAATTAACAAATCTTCTATTAATTTACAGATAACGCGGTTTGATTTTTATAAAAATAAATATGGTAAAGAGCTGCTCATCGATTGCTTTAACGTAGCGAAAATAGTAGATCGAAGTTTATCATTGCAGGAATTGCACGCAGCTTCCTTTTAGTCTCCAGAAAAAGACAGGCCCTCCTGTTGAAGCAAAAGGGCCTGTCTTTTAATTTATTTATCTTAAGCCGATTTCCCTTAATCAGCAAGCTCAATCCTAAAACCTGATACCTTCCAGTCGGGCAAGTTTACGGGCTTTTTGATAACAAGTGCATCCGCTACCTGCTGCCATTGTATTTTTTCTTTGCTGCCCAAAAGTTTCACGGAGCGTATTTTTTTGATGTTTATTACCGACGATTTACCAAGCGATTTGATTCGAATATCCGCGGTGGGGGTGTCAAGCAGAAATGCATATAACTTATTGCCATTGCTGGTGAAACGGATATCTTCAGCAGTGTATTTCATCCGGTCTTCATTAAAGTTATCGGATTTAACTTTCACTGCGTTTTCCGGGCGTTCTCCAAATTTTTTCCATGGTCGTGATCCGTAGATCCCTTCGCCATTAGCAGCCGTCCATTTGCCTATCTCATCAAGTGTATTCAACATATCGGGCTCTAAATCCCCCTCGGGTGTTTGCACAATGTTTATCAGCAGGTTACCATTTTTACTTACTATGTCTACCAGCATTCTTATAATATCAGTTCCGCTTTTGTAGGTTTGGCCGGTACGATAAAACCAATCACCTATAGAAGTATCCGTTTGCCATGGATACGGGCTGATTGAATCCTGAACGCCCCGTTCAAGATCCTGTACCCACATACCCTGCGAAGGTTGCTTGCAATTATACACAGCGGTGAGCTGCCCATTGTTGTAGGCGACATTTCCGTTGTAAAAATTAGCTAACATGTCACGGCCAATATCCCCAAACGGGAAGCCGCCATCTGAATAAAGCAGGTCGGGGTGATAAGTATCTACCAGTTCTTTAATAGATTTATACCAGGTACGCTGCCATTCAGGATCTGTAGTATACCAGTCGCGATCATCGGCTTTCGCTTTCGGGTGATATAAGTCAGCATAAGCTGGATCATTCGCATCGTATGGAACACCCTTGTAAGCACCGGAGGTATCGGCATTATGTGAAGGCTGGTACCAGGTATAGCTTGCGCCCAAATGCTCCGACACGCCAAATTTAAGACCGTTCTTCTTAGCTTCCTTCTGCCAAATGCCAACCACATCTTTATGGGGGCCCATTTGTACGGCATTCCACCGGTGCAGTGAAGAGTTCCATAAAAAGAAATTATCATGATGAGTGCCCATGCTAACAAAATATTTTGCCCCGGCTTTTTTATATAGCGCCATCAATTTCGCCGGATCCCATTTTTCAGCCTTCCATAATGGTATGATGTCTTTATAACCAAACTTTGACGGATGCCCGTAATGTGCAACGTGATATTTATTTTGTTCGCTGCCCTGAATATACATGTTACGGGCATACCAATCACCCTGGCGGGGCACGGCTTGCGGCCCCCAATGCGCCCAGATACCAAACTTGGCATCTCTGAACCACGCAGGATACTGGTATTGTTTAAAAGAAGTATCCGAAGGCTTGAACGGGCCATTGTTAACGGACAGCTCTTGTCCGCGCAGCATCAACGACATCCCGGACAGGACGAAGCTAAGCGCGAAAATCTTTTTAAGGTTAGTTATCATTTTTTCAGGTATTTATATGTAAACAGAAAAATCTATCGCAGTTCGATAAATTCGGGCTCATACGGCGCAAGCGAAAAACTTCCGGCATAGTCTTTATCAAACAATATACTTTTAGATGCGTGTTTGGGGTCGATAGTCTGCGGCTTACTGGTTAAATTTAAATAAAGTATATGCTTACTGTCAATAAATCTCGCCATAACCCCTTCCGGTACTTCAGGGCCTTGCTTCAATGAAAACGAATCAGTAAGGCTATCAATTAAAGGATCTATTAATGCGGATTTAGCCGGGAGCCCAAGGTATATAGCAGTGCCCCTGCCATATTTGTTTGTAGTTATAACCGGGTAGCTTTTATCTAAACTGGTTATGCTGCCAAGCACTTTTGCACCCTGCGGATGAATGACATCAAAACGGGCTGATTCAGTTTTAATGTTCTTAGAACCGAAACCAACCTCTATATCCTTGTTTTTAAAATTTTTTGGCGAGATCTCGTTAAAATTTTCGGTTTCTTCATACCCGGAAACACGGATACCGAAAACATCGCTTAACAAACCCGGATGAGTTGCAGAAAAAACCTTTCCTGTTTCATTTGTAACCGCGGAGTTGGCCGTCATGATGACAGTGCTGCCGTTATAAATAAACTCCCTGATCTTTCTTGCGGTTACTGTGTCCATAACCGTAACACCCGGGATTACCAATAATTTATAGTTTAGCGGGCTTTTGGTAATTTCAACCACCCGCGTATCTATGTTCTTTCTAAAAAAAACATTAAAGCATTCGGCTAACTGTGCATCGTGCCTTTCGGGAAAGGCGCTGCTTGCTGTTTGGCTTGGGAAAGAAAATGCCAAACCCACATCTGCCTTAACTTTATAAGGAAAAAACTTTTCGATTTTCTTAAACTCGGATGCTATCTGCTTGTATTCGTCATATTTCCGGTTTACTCCGCCGTCCCAGTCCATCATGCCTTCCAGGTATTGCTCTTCACCGCCATGCATGCTTTGCCAGGTCCAGCCGCAAACCATTTGATTACCGTACATCAGTGAAGCGTAAGCTGATTTTCTGATGGAGTTTGGAACCGCTGTCATTGTTGTAAATTCTGTACACCAAAAGGGATTTGTACTCTCAAATTGGATCCTGGCGATTCCAAATGAGGCATCCATCAATCCGTAATTATTCACCAACGAGTTTCCAGGGTAAAAACCGCAGCCTTCTCGTGTCATTTTTCCTGAATAAGCAATTTGTGAATAATCAAAATAACGCTTATCGCTGTAATACCACGCGTTTGTATTAACAAATGCTTTGGGGGCATTAGTGTTCACTTTATCAATCACCTTCAGCAGAAATTCATTGATCTCATCTGATTCAAACCGGCGGAAATCCAATACTCTTTCCGGCGGCCCGCTGACATTGCCCGATGCCGGTAAGCCAACCTCATCAAACTCATTAATTTTTCGCGACCAACGCTGACCTGCCCATGCAATATTCAATTGCGCTATGGTTTTATATTTCTGTTTCAACCATTCAATAAACCGTAACCGGGCCTGTTCCGAATAAGATATCGGCCCGTCTCCCGACTCGTTATCAATGCCAAAAGCAAGCAAAGCCGGATGATGACCATATCTCTTTGAAAGCACATCGGTATATCTTACAGCATACTTTTGATATTCAGGGTCGCCAATATCCTCCATATACCGGTGGTTAGGATATAACCTGTTGCCCGAGGCATCGGTGACATTTATGGAAGGAATTTTATGCTGCAACCAGATGGGGGCCGGACGTATGGCGATATCCAAAATTACCTTGATACCGGCTTTATCCATCAAAT
This sequence comes from Mucilaginibacter sp. NFR10, assembly GCF_900100445.1. Taxonomy (NCBI): domain Bacteria; kingdom Pseudomonadati; phylum Bacteroidota; class Sphingobacteriia; order Sphingobacteriales; family Sphingobacteriaceae; genus Mucilaginibacter; species Mucilaginibacter sp. NFR10. Next base: position 276,629 of record NZ_FMTV01000007.1, read on the forward strand.
CCATTACGGTATCGAACCATTTGAAATCAAAGTTCCCTTCAGAAGGTTCGTAGCTATCCCAAGCCAAATGCCCCATTCTTACAACCCTGAAACCGGCGTTCTTCATCAGTTGAATATCACTTTTCCATTTTTCTATATTCTTATCATCATGCGGGTGATAGTTGGTTCCAACAAACAGTTGCTGAGCGTTTAACCGTAAGGTAAATAGCAGCAAAAGCAGAATTGGAATGTATTTCATTCTTCTCATATTATATTAATTTTAGCCACAATATAGCCGGGCATTCATGTTAACTCTTTTTATAACCTCCTATTTGTTGCACATTTCCACCGGGTCAATGTGTGAGTGCTTTAACAGTTATGGTTGCTTCGGATAAACTTGCCGAACTAACGGTAAGCTTAATATCGCCGGCATTATGAGTGCTCCTGATTACCACCATGGCCCGGCCATGCCAGGCTTTGCGCGAATTGCCTATATATGGGTCGGTGTCCTTGACATTCGCATTATCCACTCCGGCTATTACACCAGGCCCTTCAATTTTAAATTGAAGTCGATCTGATGCGTTTGGTTGTAGTACGCCATCCTTATCAGTGATTTCAATTGAAACATAGGATAGGTCCTGCCCATTCGGCAATAGCTGCCTACGGTTGGCAATGAGCCTGATTTTAGCAGCGGAACCTGAGGTTTGCAGCGTAGTTGATTCAATTTCTTTATCATTTTCAACGCCCACTGCTTTGAGGGTCCCTGGCGTATAGGGTACCGAGAAAGTAGCTTTAAACTCCTGATTTACTGTTGTAGACTTTTCGCCGAGAAGTTTGTCATTGAAGTAAAGTCTTACTTTGGGATATTTGGAATATACGTCTACGTCTAATTTTCTGCCCTCAAAGCCTGGCCATGTCCAGCTTTCCCATGTAGGCCATACCGACCACCAGGTTTCTTTGATTTCCAGTGGTTCGGGCTTTGGTTCGCGGACAGCCATATACAACTTTTCCTTATCGTTGTACAGCATGCTGCGGTAGTGCGATATCGGCTTTCTCCATCCGGTTAAATCTATATCTCCGCAATACGCGCCATGCCACGGAAAGAAATCGTTTTCCCAATGCTCCCCGGGCACATCGCCCGAATAATACCAGCGGCCAATTCCCGATTCGCCTAAGTAATCTATCGCTGTCCATACAAAATCACCAATGATATAATTGTTGTTTTGTACCAGCTTCCAATTGGCAAAAGCATCCCGCGGGTATGATTCAGTCTGAAAAATAACACGGGAGGGCACCCTTTTATGATCTGCGGGAGCACCCTGCAGTTGATAATTATAACCGCAAACATCGTGAGCTGCCATAAGCGGATCTAAAGATTCCCAGTCGTTACCCCATTTTACAATCGCGGATGTTACCGGTCGTGTTTTGTCTATACCTTTCACAGTGCCCGCAAGCATTTTAGCGGTCGTAACAGCCTCCGGTTTGTTCCTTTCAACAACCTCATTACCAATACTCCACATAAAAATTGACGGATGGTTCCTGTCGCGAAGCACCATTGTTTCAAGATCAATTTTCGACCATTTATCAAAATATACCGAATAGTCGTGTTTGTTTTTACCAACCCTCCAGCCATCGAAAGCCTCATCAATAACTAACAAACCTAATCTGTCGCACGCTTCTAAAAAAGCTTCGGACGGTGGATTATGAGATGTGCGCACGGCGTTAAAACCGGCAGCTTTCATCAACTCAACCTTACGTTCTTCGGCCCGGTCAAAAGCAGCGGAGCCAAGGCAGCCGTTGTCATGATGGACACATCCGCCGCTAATCTTCACCGTTTTACCATTAAGCTGGAAACCATTTTCCGGCGTAAACTTTATTGAGCGGATGCCCAAAGTGGTCTTTGTCTCATCTATTTTTTCATCACCTTTTAATACCTGGGTTTGAGCCTGATATAAATGAGGGGTTTCCGGTGTCCATAATAATGGCTTCGATACTTTTATAATTTGAGTAACCTCTTTTTCGCTGTGTGCCGGTAACTCTACCTTTGTTGTATTATTTCCCGCATCTTTAAAGCTTCCGGACAGCAACCGGGTGGCAACTGCGATGTGCTGCGGAAAGTCGGTTTCATTTTTTACAGTAGCCTTAACCTGTACAGAAGCTTGTTTTGAAGAAACTTCGGGTGTTGTGATAGCTACTCCCCAATCGGCTATGTGCAAGGGATTGGTAACATCCATCCACACATGGCGGTATATCCCGGAACCACTATACCACCTGCTATTTATTTGCTGTGAATTATCCACACGTACGGCTATCACATTGTCTTTGTTAAAATCCAGGTAAGGCGAAAGATCATACCTAAATGATGAATAACCATAAGGTCGGATACCAAGGGATTTACCATTGATAAAAACCTCCGAGTTCATGTAAACGCCCTCAAAATAAACCGAAACGTTTTTTCCTTTCCACTCAGGGGCTACCTTGAACGTTTTTCTGTACCAGCCAATACCTGCCGGGAAATAACCACCTGCACCTCCTGTTGGATTTTTGAGGCTTACGCTCCCTTCAATGCTCCAATCATGCGGCAAGTCAAGGTTACGCCAGGCATTATCATTAAAATCCCGTAACCGTGCCAACGAATCATCGCCCAGGCTAAATTTCCAATTGTAATCAAACAAATGTTTTCGCCCGGAGCCAACCGAAGATTGGGCAAAACTTAGAACACTATAAGCCAAAAGCAAGATGACTATTGTTATTTTTTTCATAAAAGTAATATGCTTATTTAACTGCAATTTTTGTTTTGAGGATAATATTACGGGATGAATTACCTAATTCAAGAACGTATTCGCCGGCTTCAGTGTTCCAACCTTTTTTTGCTTCATCATAAAATGCCAGATCTGCAACTTTCACCTGCATTTCTATCGTCTTTTTTTCGCCGGCCTTTAAAAATACCTTTTTAAAGGCTTTGAGCTCTTTTTCAGGGCGCTGTACCGAACAAGCCGGATCATTCACATACAATTGCACAACTTCGGCACCACTTCTTTCACCTGTATTTTTGATCGTAAACTTCGCATGAATTATTTCGTCTATTTTATAACTTGATTTATCTGTAGAAAGCTTGCTGATTGAAAAATCAGTATAGGAAAGGCCATAACCAAATGGGAACAGCGGCACTATATTTTTAGTATCGTACCAGCGATAACCAACCAATATTCCTTCTTTATATTCGGCTGTGAAATTATCGCCTGGATAGGTGTTCAAATTAAATGCCGGTGAATCATTTAACGAAGCAGGAAAGGTAAACGGCAGCTTACCCGATGGGTTTATAGTTCCCTTCAACACATCGGCCAGCGCATTGCCGGCTTCTGAGCCGTTAAACCATGACCAAACAATAGTGTGATTTAACTTCTTGACTTCGTTCAGGTCAAATGGCGCGCCAGCCATTACTACAATAATGGTATTGGGATTAACGGCACTTACGGCGTTAACCAAAGCCTGCTCGCCAAAAGGCAGTTCCAGGCTTTTGCGATCATGGGCTTCACTTTCATATTCACGGTTTGAACCAATACACAAAATGGCAACATCACTGCTCTTTGCAAGCGCTACGGCTTCATTAATCAGGTCCTGATCAGGTTTATTATAGTCACCATTTTGTTCAGCAGTTTTACTCGCCTGGTACTTTGCCCTGTAACCCTGTGCAAACCTGATATCGGCGGTTTTACCGAACCTTGATTTTATCCCCGCTAATGCGGTAACCTCATATTTAGCCTTTACACCCGCGCCATATCCTCCTAACGCGAAAGTACGTACGGCATTATCCCCTATAACAGCGATGCGTTTGATCCCACTTGTTTTTAACGGCAATAATTGTTTATCGTTTTTCAACAGAACTATGGATTCTGAGGCGATATCATAGGCGGCTTTAGTGTGCTCCGGTGTTGCGATAGCGCCTTTTAGATGGTTGGTACTCATAGATGTATGGTACATGAGCCATAAAATCCTGCCCACTTTATCGTCAATAGTTTTTACTGAAACTTGACCGGCTTTAACAGCGGCAAGCAATGGTTTGGCCAGATACCATTGATCATAAGGTCCGCTTGAACCCATTTCAATATCCAGACCGTTGTTTGCTGCCGCGACAGTATGATGCGTGCCTGCCCAGTCAGACATAACTACGCCTTTAAAGCCCCAGTCTCCTTTTAAAACTTTGTTTAATAAATACCCATTTTCAGAACACCAATAACCATTTAACTTATTATAAGCCGACATAACGGTATAAGCATTGCCCTGCTGAACGGCAGCTTTAAAAGCAGGGAAATAGATTTCCTGCAAAGCCCTTTCATCAACCATTGTATTTACACTATCGCGGTTAAGCTCCTGATTATTGGCGGCAAAATGTTTAATACAGGCCGCCACATGCTGACTTTGAATCCCTTTTACCGATTGAATGGCCAATTGGCTATTTAAATAGGGGTCTTCTGAGTAATATTCATAAGTACGGCCGCAAATGGGCATCCTGCAGATGTTAAACGCAGGCGCAAGCATCACATTTTTTTTACGGGCATTCGCTTCCTCTCCTATCACCACACCGTATTTATTGGCCATTATAGGGTTCCAGGTAGCAGCTATTGCCGAACCATTGGGTAAAAACGTAGCCGAATCGGTTGTCCAGTTAGCCGAAGCCCAGTCAAAACGTTTTATTTCTTCGCGCACGCCTAATGGCCCATCATCACATGTCAATTCAGGGATACCTAAACGGGGCACACCTGCCGAAGAAAACAAAGCGTTGCCATGCAACATTTCTATTTTCTCTTCAAGTGTCATCTTTTTGATGATACTATTGATCTTTAATTTCAGGGCTGCCTCATTTTTGTTTTGTGCGGATACGCCACTAAACAAAAAAAGCGCGATAATACAGGTAATTATATATTTCATAAACATTATTTCTTCAAATTCTTTGTTTAACATTATTTATCAGCAGCTGTAATTTCAATAGCCGACTGCTTTAACCCCGGCGAGATTGCCTTCAAAACTATAGTGCCCGGCTGCCCGGTTGACTGAACAATAACCTGGGCATAACCACTAAAAAGTTTTCGCTTATATTGCTCTGCAGAGTAAACCAATTGGATAAGGCCGGGATCGGTATTAACGCTCGCCCAGATGTTTGCTTTAAGCAGGGGGGTAGCTACAATTGCGATGGTATTGTTGCCGGGGTGCAGTAATGAGGCTTCCAGTTTAAATTCGGTGTTCCCATCGCCTGCCTTGATTTCGTGCCCTATTTCCTTACCATTGATGTAGATGTTTTGAACTTTGCCGATATTTTTACTAAATAAAGTAGCCGTTGCGGGTGCCACATCAGCAGGCATAGTGAAACCAGCCCTGTAAACTACGGCTTTTACTTTTCGGCCAAATTCATCGTCCCTGGTATCTTTAAAAGCATTTTGCCAGCTACTATCGTCATAATCCGCTGCAACCTCGGCCTTTGCATTTAAATCGTCGACAAATTTCTCTTTGAAAGCGCCTATGTTAACAAGATCGATCCGTTCTAAATATTGATCCGCCTCCAGCGATGTTGCATCGCCGTTGCCCACTCCAATAATTTTACCGGGGCCTGTAATTGAAAAGCTCAGCTCATTTTGGGCGGTTGGCACCCGCAAGTTGTTTTTGTCATCGGCCTGTACGGTAATTATGGCAATATCTTTTTTATCAGCCTTAATCGCTTTGCGGTTGGCTGTTAACTTAACCTGATTTGGCGTAAGCGTAGTTTTAACAATATCATTACCGGCTTTAATGCCTTTTTTGTACCCTACAGCTTCCAGCGTCCCGGGCTCATATTTTACCTGCCATTCGAGGTGTCCGTTCGGCTCCATAGTTTTTTTGCCGAGACTTTTTCTGTTTAGGAATAGCTCCACCTCGTCGCAATTGCTATATGCGCATACTCTTATTTCCTGGCCTTCTTTACCTTGCCAGTTCCAGTGCGGCAACAGGTGCACCACTGTCTGGTTAGTCCACCATGATTTTAAATAATAGTAATCGTCCTTTGGAAAACCACAGGCATCAATCATTCCAAAATATGATCCTACTGAGGGCCATCCAAACGGCGTTGGTTCTCCCCGGTAATCAAAACCGGTCCAGATGAACATGCCGGCCAGGTATGGGCGCGAGGCATAATGTTTCCAGCCTTGTTCCAGGCTATAAAAAAAGTCGTTTTGTTTTCTGTCATATGCCACAAGCTGGTGCTTGTCCATATCATCCTCGTAAATCCCCCTCGAGGCAACTGTCGAGCCCTCTTCGGTACCCCAGCTAAATTGATTCGGATATTTTTTATGTTGCTCATCGGTATTTTTGGTAGCAACGTAGTTATAGCCGAGCACATCTATTACCGTTGATATCCCGGAGCCGATGCCGCCGCTTATAGCCGCGGTGATGTAACGTGTTGAATCAACCGATTTGGCAAAAGCCTGCATAGTGGCTGCTATCCGCGCCCCGGTAATGTTACCTTCAATGCCCCATTCTTCATTCCCTATCGACCAACTGATGATGCTGGGATGGTTACGGTCGCGTAGGATCATCCTTTTCAGGTCATTTAGTTGGGTGGATGTCACACCCATTAAGCGGTTTTCATCGATAACCAGCATACCTAACCTATCGCAGGCGTCAAGCAATTCGGGCGTTGGCGGGTTATGCGAACAACGATAGGCATTACAGCCCATGCCTTTTAAAGTCCTGATTCTGAAATCCTGTAAAGCATCGGGCATTGCTGCACCAACGCCGGCATGGTCCTGATGATTGTTTGTTCCCTGTATTTTTACGTGTTTGCCATTTAGAAAAAAGCCCTCGTTAGCGTCAAATCTTATGGTTCGGATCCCGAACGTTGTTACGTAACTGTCTATGATACTTCCATTCTCTTCAACTGTAGTAATCAGCTTATGCAAATAGGGTGTTTCTAATGACCAGAGTTTTGGATTGCTAACCGTCAAAATATTTTTAATATCCTGCGATGCGAAAGGCTTCAACGTAAGCCCGGTAGTCGTTTTCGTCGCAAGGGCTTTGCCACTATCATCAATAATTGTTTGAGTTATATTAAAACTTCTTGTTTTTTTGTCGTCATTGTTGATGGTAGCCGTTGCCGTAACATCGGCCACATTGCTTTTTACCGCTGTAGTAACGAACGTTCCATCGGGCACGATGTGAACCTGGTTTGTTTTGTTAAGCCACACATGGCGATAGATGCCCGCGCCTTCATAAAACCAACCTTCTTCCATAGTTACATCCGCACGTACGGCTATAACGTTGTTGCCGCCATAGTTTAAATATTCTGAAATATTATATTCAAAGCGATTATAGCCGCTGGGTTCGGTGCCTAAGTAATGTCCGTTTACCCAAACTATACTATTTCGGAAAACGCCATCAAACGCTATGGATATACGCTTACCAAGGTCGGAAGCCGGTATAGCAAAGGTTTTGCGGTACCAGCCCACGCTTGCCTCGGGGAAGTTACGGCCAATAGCTTTCGATCCGTGACTGAAACTGCCTTTCGGGCTAAATGGCTGTTCAACTGCCCAATCATGCGGAAGGTCGATCTTACGCCAGCCCCTGTCGTCAAATTCTGCCGATGCGGCGCCATCGCCATAACCAGTTTTGGCCAAATAGGAGAACCCGCCGGTCCCGTTATAGAAATCTTTAGAAACATCGTATGCATGGCCCAAAGCAAAGCGCCAGTCATTATCAATAGATAAATGTTCGCGTTTTGAAGCTATTTCAGGGGATTGGGCTATAGTTTTCCCTGTAGTAGCGAATATTAAAATCAAAAAATACAAAAAGTAGCTTGGTTTCATTTTTTTAAACAAGGTTTGGTATGAGCGTCTTATATGACAATCAGCGGATTTATTATCATTGCAAAAATTTTTAATTTGCACCCGCTACAAGGGCATTAATTGTGCGTTGATCAAGTATTTTATTATTTCGTCTATCCAGGGCAATACCTGTATCCCAAAAAAATGGTTTAAGGCCGTTGGCTATAGCTTGTTGGGTTGTAAACTTTATCCAATAATCTACAGCATCATTGTGTACCGCCAAATCTTTAGGGGCAGTTCGTCTGTAAGCGCCATATTCTCCCATCACAACAGGGATTCCTTTATCAACGAATTTTGTTTTCATGAGTTGGAATGTGCTCTTAACCTCAGCCTCTTCTCCATAAGTTGGGTTTCTCGCAGAATCCGATAATGAGTGGTGCCCGTTCCCCCAATAATAAAACATGCGGCCCCATGGTTCATCTTTTTCCATAAGGCAAAAATTAAAGGGAGAATAATAATGTACCTCAACCATTAACCGGCCTTTTACCTGATCGGTTGGCAGAGATGTCATAAAATGACTTGTTTTTTCCATGTTAGTAGATGGGCCCTGCAGTATCAATACACGGTAGGCGTTTTTACCACCGGTTGACCTAACCGCGTTAATAAAAGTTTGATGATAGGTAGCAAGTATTGCTGTTGCCGCGGCATCATCTGCAGCCGGCTCATTAGCGCTGGCAAACATCAAATGTTCGTCAAAATCGCGCATTGCTGTTGCAATTTGTTCCCAAAACGCTTTTTGTTTAGCGTTAACAGAATCCTGTTTTGCCGGGGTAATATTATTTTCAAGCCAACCGCCATCCCAGTGAATATTGAGCAACACATACATATCGTTTTTTACACAATATTGTACTACCTGTTTTACGCGGTTTAACCAGGCATCCTGTATTTTGGCAGTTTTTTTATCTGAATATTGATCCCAGGCGCAAGGGATACGAATAGCATTAAACCCGCTCCGCTTAACCAGTTTGATATAATCTTCTGTAATTAAAGGATTGCCCCAGCCGGTTTCGGCGCCGGGCGCTTCCATTGTGTTACCGATGTTCCAGCCTAATTTGATGTTTGCTGCCTGTTGCACAGCAGTGTTATCCATTCCCGTTTTATCAGGAGCCTTGGGCGAAATATTGTATGAGGGATAAATTGTTCTGGCAACGGCTGTATCCTTCATTGCCATTTGAGGACTATTGCAATAAGCGGCCTTGAGCGGAGAAGCCATCGAAAAAATAGCAGCAGTACACCAAAGTATACGTTTTAACATCATAATAAATTAAGCAGGTTTGAAAATTGGCTTAAGCAATGCCCAACTTTAATTGCGTTTTACAATAAAGAAACATTGAATTACGCTGCTAATCTAAATGCCGGGGTGCAATCGATTGTTCACAAATGGGGACACAAATGTTAAAACCACATATTTTGCTTATTTACAGCATGTTAAAGTATATTCACACCCAATAATCGGTCATAACTGAAACAGATGTTGTACTAAATTTAACAAAAAGACCCAAAAAGCATCAAGTTAAACCAATAGCAAAATCAGGTAAATCGTTTTAAAAAATAAAAAATGCAATTTCCTTGCGGTAAAACTGGCTGAAGGCTTATAAAAAAATTTATTTGTTCTTATTGCTGACGTACGCAGAAGGGAGACAATTAAATTCGGCCTTGAAGCATCGTACGAAATACTTTTGGCTTTTAAAGCCTACTTTGTAGGAGATCTGTGATATAGTTAACTGTGAATTCTCAAGCAACTGTGCTGCACGTTTGAGGCGGATGGTTCGGATCAGATCTACGGGAGATTTTCCTGTTAAAGCCAGCGATCTTTTATACAGGGTTACGCGGCTCACAAATAATTCGCTGCTCAATTCCTCTACCGAGAATTCGGCATTGTCAATGTTTTTTTCGATTATTTGTACCGCTTTTTTTATAAACGCTTCATCAAGTGATTCGATTTCTACTTCAGTTGGGGTAACGTCAAGCTGCTTTTGATAAGTTTTACGCATATCTTGCTGCATGGCCAATATGTTCTTTAATTTAGAAGTCAGAATCTCGAAATTAAAAGGCTTGGTCAGGTAATCATTGGCGCCGGTTTCAAGCCCTTCCAATTGCTGTTCTTCATCTGTAACAGCCGTAAGCAACACAACCGGTATATGTGATGTACGTTTATCGTTTCGTATTTTCCGGCATAAATCAATGCCATTCATTTCCGGCATGCTGATATCGCTGACTACCAGGTTAGGGTGAAGGGCCAGGGTTTTTTGCCATCCTTCCTTTCCATTGGCAGCCTCGATAATGTTGAAAGTATCATTTAAATTGTCTTTCAAATAAAAACGGAAATCCTCATTATCTTCAACCAGTAAAACAGAAAGCTTCTTAATTGAATTGCTGCCTCCCGCCTGCACCCAATCGGGGTTTTCGGATACTGCTGTCCGGGGGAAATCAGGTTCATTTATCGATACTTCTTCCTCTGTCACTAAATCAACAGGTAAAAGTATAGTAAAATAACTGCCCTGGCCGGGTTCACTTTGCACTGATATTTCACCGTTGTGCAGCTTTACAAATTCTTTGGTTATTGACAGCCCTATACCACTACCCTGGTTAACCATAGAGCCCGGCACCTCGTTTTGAAAAAAGCGCTCAAAAATTCTGTCCTGCTTATCTAACGGAATTCCAATACCCGTATCAATAACCTTTATCTCAAGCTGTCGCTCTTCAGGCGCTTTTTCAACCATCGCCAGTAAAACACTTATATGCCCGCCATCAGGTGTAAACTTAAAAGCATTGGAAAGCAGGTTGAAAATGATGCGTTCGATTTTATCGTGGTCAAAGTTGATAATCAGGTTTTGAATTTCCGAATCGAATACCAGCCTGATATGTTTTTTCTCAGCAACATCCGAGAACGAATAAACCATTTCCTTAATAAAATTGATAATATCACCACTCCGTGCATGCAGCCTAAGTTCCTGCACCTCCATTTTCCTGAAATCAAGCAACTGATTTACCATATTTAGTAACCGTTTGGCATTGCGGTTAATTAATTGCAACTGATTTCTCTGCTCTTCGGCCTCGGTTTGCTTTAAAATCTTATCAACAGGCGCCATTATCAATGATAAAGGGGTCCGGAATTCATGGCTTACATTGGTGAAGAACTTAATTTTCATCATATCAAGTTCATGCATACGCCTGGCCTCCTGCCGCTCATTTTCAATTAACAATTTAGCCTCGCGTTTCTCCTTTTCGATTTCAAACTGCCTTCTTATTTTTTGAATTCCGCGCCGGCGCATAAAAAATAGGATCCCAAATAAAAGTAATATATAAATAAAATAAGCTATTGTCGATTTCCAGAACGGGGGCAATACCTTAATTTTTAATGTGATATAATCAGGGTCCCACCGCCCTTCCTGGCTAATCGCCCTTACTTTAAAAGTATAATCGCCCCCATCAAGGTTGGTGTAGGTGGCTTTTCTCGTAGCATTATCGGCATCAATCCAATCCTTATCAAAGCCTTCCAACATATACTGATGTTTTACTTTGTTGGGATTAAAGAAATTAAGTGCGGCAAACTCAATGGTAAACACATTTTCATTGTGTGTCAGCGTCAGCTCGCGGGTAGCCGAAATAGCTTTTGACAATACCACATGTCCGTTAACTTCTTCATTAGCCTTGATACTTTTATTATAGAGCAAGAAATCAGTAAAAGTTAGTTTAGGTTTATTGATATTGGCATGTATAGCTATGGGGTCGAAAATATTGAAACCATGCCCGCCGCCAAATATGAGTTCGCCCTTGCGGGTTTTGAGCCCTGCCTGATCATTAAATTCCCGGCCTTGCAAACCATCCGTTTCATCAAAATTCTCAAACCTGAAAGCGTAAGGAGCCTTTTGGGCAATAAGCGTTACCCTGCTTAAACCATTAGCAGTACTCAACCACATTCTTCCTTTGCTATCTTCCAGTATTTGCAATATGGCATTATCTGGTAACCCGTTTCGCTTGGTTAACGATGTGAACTTGTTGGTTTCGGGATTAAGAATGCTTAACCCGTAGCGTGTAGCTATCCAGATCAAGCCGCGCCCGTCCTGGTTAATGCAGTTAATAGTATTACTAATCAAACTATTTGCATCATCTTTATTTATGCTGTAATGGATAAACCTGCCTGTATTTTTTAAAATCACATCGATACCAAAGTATCCTCCAACCCAAATATTGCCTTTGCGGTCTTCAAACAGAGCAGAAACGTAAAGGCACCTGATATCTGTTTGTTTAAAGGGACGGGAAAATTTCTTTTTTTCTCTGTCAAATATCTGGAGCCCGGCTGCAAATGTCCCTATCCATAACGTATGTGATGAATCTTCGAAAATACTCATCACCCGGTTATCGGCAAGGCTCCCGGCTATCTTATCGTCATGTTTATAGTGGGTAAACGTTTGTCCGTCAAAGCAATCCAGGCCGCCAAAATATGTCCCTATCCACAATTTTTGATCATGGTCGACACATAAACTGACAATAATATCATTGCTGAGACTGTTTGCATTTCCTGGTTCGTACTTATATTGTTTAAAGCTGCCGGTTTCACGGTTAAAATAAATCAATCCTCCTCCATTTGTACCAATCCAAATGTTCCCATTTTTATCTTCAACAAACTTGTTAGCATCTTCGAAACCCAAACTTTTAGGGTCTGAGGCGAAGTGCCTGTACAATGGGAACCGGATAATATTTTTGTGATAATAACTTACTCCTTCTTTAAAGGTGCCTGCCCACATAATACCCGAATCGTCCTTATAAAGGTTGATAACGCTGTTTTGACTTAATGATTTGGCATCATCTTCCCTGTTCAATAAATAGGTAAATGTGAAAGTTTTTTTATCTAACAAATTTATACCGCCGTGGTCGGTCGCTATCCATATTAACCCGTCATCAGCCTGGATAATGTTGCTGATGATATAAGATTTTAATTTGAGCCCCGAAGGTTCGTTAGCGATAGGCCTGAACGCCCTGCTTGAGGGACTGTAATAATACGCGTTGGCGTAAAAACCAGGTGTGTAAAACCATAAATCGTTATCCTTATCAACAGTAATGGCGTAATATGCATCTTTACTATTAACAGCTTTATTAAAAATATCTGTGCGGTAGGAAATTTTATTTTGACTGATATCAAACTTTTCAACCATTCCGTTACGGTATACCAACCAAAGGTTGCCGGCAGCATCCTGAGTTATGTCTGAAATGAGATTTGAATATAATGATACGCTTGAACGGTCGTGATAATACCGACGGGTTGTTTTGTTGACTCCATTATACCTGTAAAGACCGGAATCCGGGCACAAAAGCCAAAACTCGCCCTTACCACCGTGAATTATTTTAGATACGTTAGGATATCCAGGAACCTTTAACGAGCTCGTCATTACCGACATATCACTGTCAAACTGCTCCGTTTCCGGATTATAAAAACAATATCCTCCGCGGGTTGACACCCATAATTTTTTGCCGGGTCCTTCAAAAATACTGCTTACAAAATCATCGTTAAGTGACTTTTTATTATTAGCGTCGTGCTTGAATATTTTAAAACTATAGCCGTCATAACGGTTAAGGCCTGACGCGGTCCCAAACCACATAAAACCTTCAGAATCTTTAAAAATGCAGTTAACCTGGTTGTGAGACAAGCCATTGCTTCTGTTGAGCTGCGAAAACTGGTATTTGCCATTTTGCGCAAAAGCAACACGAAACGTCAACAACAATATAAGCACGCTTAGTGATAATTTATATCTCATAGCTTAGGAGTATTCATAAAAATAATCAATAAAAGACAGTGTTTGGTAAATATCGAATTTTAATATGCAAAGCAAGCCTGTTAATGCCTGGTATTAATGCAAAGTTTTGAGATATTCCTTCTTTATATTGGTTGATTCAAACCTACAGTAAGCCGCCATCTAAAAACTTAATTAAAATGGACTTTTTGTTGTAAAAATCCGACTTTACTATATTTGAGATATTCATATGCATTTAGGGATATCAATGCAATTTGCATATTTGTGATTCAGATGATCAAAAGAAATTTAAAACATACTTTCTCGCTCCTCAACGTTGACTATGTGAAGCTCAACTCCAAATGGAATTACAGGAATGTGATCAGTCCTTACTACCGTATTTATTATATAGATGATGGAGAAGGTGAAGTATCAGATGCCGCCAGTTCGTTAAAGCTTGAACCAGGCTATCTATACATCATTCCAAGTTTCACGCTATGTAACTTAGGGTGCAGTGATTATCTGGGCCAGTATTTTGTTCAGTTTTTTGAAGATTCGATAGATGGAAGTTCGCTTTTCGCTAACCACAGGGTTATATTGAGAACAAGGGCCACCGAAATGGATATCAACCTTTTTAACAGACTGCTTGAAATTAACCCGGGTAGAGGAATTAACCGGTCAGACAATCCCAAGGTATATGAAAAAGATATCTACTATAAGGAATATCAGGAACTTAATAATCAACAAAACACTTCCGTGTACCTGGAAACCCAAGGTATCCTGATGATGTTAACCGCAAAATTCCTTAACCCACAATTATTTAAGCATCCAGAACATAAATCTATACCCGTTAAAATTGCAGAAACCTTAAATTATATCCTTGTTAATTTACACATGGATCTAACTGTGAACCTGCTGGCTTCCCGGGCAAATCAAAATGTCGATTATTTTTCAAGGCAGTTTAAGCAGCACACAGGAACCAGGCCGTTGAATTATATAAATGAAAAACGAATTGAACGTGCACAATATTTGATGGCAACAAGCAGAATGGCTTACTCAGAGATTTGCACACAAACCGGGTTTGATAACCTTTCTTATTTTTCCAAAACTTTCAAAAAGCTAACCGGTATGTCGCCCAGCGAATATAAAAAACAGATGTACCAGGTTGGCTTCAATCATTAGTATCCTTATGCTTATCATTGTCGCTTTTTTCACCAATAATGCTGCAAATTGAGAATAGCATGGTCTGAAACAGCCAATACTTCCATTTTTACAATCCTGTTCCCAAGCTTTCTTTCACTACGCATCCTGACATGGCGTAAACAAACGCTTAATTTCCATTATTTGATAATCCTCAATAAATAAGCTATTTATAGTCAAACCTGAAAGATAATTTGATTTAAGTAGCATCCGATCCTTTTATCAATCTTAACTTCAATAGTAATATTAACCGCTCAAAAGTCGGTTTTGTATAAAAAAAAGTCCCATTAGGTCAACTATTTAAATATTATTTCAAAGAAATTTGATTGATGATCAATTACTGACCGACGTAAACTGAATTGCTCATCAACCAATTATAAATAACGATATATAGAAATTTACTTAAAGGCCTGGCTACTCGTTGCACAGCTGATCCAGACAGGTACTTTTTCAAAACTTCCAAACTCAATTATGAAAAGAAGAACATTAATAAAAGGCATGGCCACGGGGCTCTCGTCTTTGTATTTGTCAAAGGCTTTTGGCAGCAGTTTGCTGCAAACTAATTCAAACGCCGCAATTGCTTCGGGGCCTTTTAAACCCAGTTGGGATTCATTGACTCAGTACCAGGTGCCGGACTGGTTTCGCGATGCCAAGTTCGGGATGTGGGCGCATTGGGGCCCGCAGTGCCAGCCGGAACGTGGCGACTGGTATGCACGCGGCATGTACCAGGAAGGCAGCGACCAGTATAAATATCATGTTCAAAAATATGGGCATCCTTCCAAATTTGGTTTTAAAGACGTTATTAACGAATGGAAAGCCGAAAACTGGAACCCAGATGAATTGGTTGGCCTATATAAAAAAGCCGGCGCCAAATATTTTATGGCACTGGCCAATCACCATGATAATTTTGACCTTTATGACAGCAAATACCAAAGCTGGAACTCTACTAAACTTGGCCCTAAAAAAGACCTGATAGGCGGCTGGGCCAAAGCAGCTAAAGAGCATGGTTTGCCTTTTGGCGTAACCGTACACGCTTCCCACCCCTGGACCTGGTATGAGGTTGCCCAACGTGCGGATAAAACCGGCCCGTTGGCAGGCGTACCTTATGACGGCAAGCTTACCAAAGCTGATGGCGCAGGTAAATGGTGGAGTGGCTACGACCCACAGGAATTATATGCACAAAACCATCCTTTAAGTAAGGATAGCCTTGATGACAACAGTATGGGCAGTCACTGGGACTGGGGCAACGGAGCAAGCGTGCCCAGCAAAGCTTATTGTGATAAGTTTTTGAACCGCACCATTGAACTGATAGATAAATACGGCCCAGAACTAATTTATTTTGATGATACAGCCCTGCCACTATGGCCGGTAAGCGACGCCGGTTTAAAAATAGCTGCCCATATGTACAATACCAGCATTAAAAAGCATGGAAAACTACAGGCCGCGCTGTTTGCTAAAGTATTGAATGAGCAGCAGCGTAAATGCATGATATGGGATATAGAACGTGGCCAAAGTAACCAGATAGAACCTTTACCATGGCAAACCGATACCTGTATTGGCGGTTGGCATTATGATCGGCGCATATTTGATAATAAAGGCTACAAAAGTGCCAAAACAGTGGTACATACCCTGGTTGATATTGTAAGTAAAAACGGTAACCTGCTTTTAAATGTCCCGTTACGGGGAGACGGAAGTATCGACAGCGAAGAACGAACTGTTGTTGAGGGCATAGGAGCCTGGATGCAGGTTAACAGCGAAGCAATTTATGGCACCCGCCCGTGGAAAGTGTTTGGAGAGGGACCCGCAACAGATTCAGCGGCCCCAATTAGCGCGCAGGGCTTTAATGAAGGTAAAGGCAAACCATTCGGAGCCGAAGATATCCGTTTTACCGTAAAAGGCAAAACCCTTTACGCCATTATGCTGGGTTGGCCAACCGGGAATGAAGCCGTTGTTAAAAAGTTAGCAAAAAATAATGAAACAGGCAATGTAAGCAGTGTAAGCTTGCTCGGAAACGGCAAGTTGAGTTTTGAGCAGACTGAGGCCGGTCTTAAAGTAAAATTACCTGAGCAGGCGCCCGGTAAAGATGCGTTTGTTTTAAAAATAGAAGGAGCTGTTTAATTTATATGATGAACCTGAAAACTTGTTACGCCCTGATCACTGCCGTTTCACTGGCAGTTCCCTCTTTGGCGCAAACTTTTAAGCTGGTATCGCCGGATAAAAAAACCGTTGTGGAAATAAACAACACCAGCAACCTGCAATATGCTGTTTCCAGCAATGGTTTAACAATCGTCCACCCGTCATCACTCGGTTTCGAGTTTAAAGATGAACCGGCTCTCGGAACCGGCATGGCCGTAACCAGCCATGTGGAGCATTCTGTTAATCAAACGTGGGCGCCAATAGTAAAAGCTAAACACAGCATTGTAACCGACCATTACAATGAATTGGAATTATCACTGGTAGAAAAATCGGCACCAATGCGCCGCATGAACATATGGTTCAGGGCTTATAACGATGGTGTTGCATTTCGCTACCAGTTGTTCGGGGCTGATAAAATCGGCGACCGGCAAATAGTAAAGGAGCTAACCACTTTTAACTTACCGGCAAAAGCAAAAACCTGGGTTGCAGACTATGGCAGTTATACATCTTCACAGGAAACTGAATTTCAACCGAAAAACCTAAACCATATCACAGAAAAAACAATTGCGGGCTTACCTTTGCTGGTAGAATTAGATCAGCATCATTATGCGGCTTTTACTGAAGCCAATATTGATAACTATCCGGGATTTTATATAGGATCCTCAAAAACTGACACTGGTGCTACCGACAAAATCAGCCTGATCACCAAGCTATCGCCCTTGCCCGGTGAAAATGAGAATGGTGTTAAAGTACGCTTCACTAATAATTTGTTTACACCCTGGCGTGTAGTGATGCTGGCAGGTTCGCCTGGTAAATTAATTGAATCGGAACTGATACAAAACCTGAACCCGCCTAACGTATTAAAAGATCCCAGCTGGATCAAACCAGGCATGAGCGCCTGGGATAACTGGTGGAGCGGAGACGTAAAAGTAGACATGCTGACCATTAAAAAGTATATAGACCTGGCCTCGAAAGAGCGTTGGCCTTACATGCTTATTGACTGGCAATGGTATGGGCCATTTAACAAGCCGGAAGCAGATATTACCAAAGTGGCCCCGCAATTAAATATGCCCGAGATTTTAGCCTATGCTAAAGCCAAAAAGGTTAAATGCTGGCTTTGGTTATATAGCTCGGATGTTAACCGGAATGACAATTTTGAAAAAGCGTTTCCGATTTACGAAAAATGGGGCATTGCAGGTATAAAAATTGACTTCATGGACCGCGATGACCAGCAAATGGTGAACTGGTACCGTCGTATCATCCAAACGGCTGCAAAATATCATTTGATGGTTGATTTTCATGGTGCATTTAAACCCGACGGCATCGAGCGGACCTATCCCAACATGGTAACCAGGGAAGGAGTTTTGGGAGAAGAATATTCAAAATTTTCGACCAGGATAACAGCCGGGCATAATACCACACTCCCATTCACACGTATGCTGGCCGGGCCAATGGATTATACTCCCGGCGGATTCCTGAATGTAAAGAAAAGCGATTTCAGAAAGGGAAGCCCTACCCAGGTAATGAACAGCCGATGTGCCGAGCTGGCAAAATTCGTGATCTACGAAAGTCCGTTTATGGTTTATTGCGATGCGCCTGAAAACATTTTGGGCAAGCCCGGAGCCGATTTTTTAAACGATATACCAACCGTTTGGGATGATACAAAGGTACTCGGCGGTTACCCGGGCCAATATGTCATTATTGCCAAAAGAAGCGGGAAAGACTGGTATATCGGCGCGATGACAAACGATTCTGAAAGAACTGTACAATTGAAAATGGATTTTTTACCGGCGGGTAACTACACGTTATCATCATGGAGCGACGTGTTATCATCTCCTCAAGACCTAACCCGGTCTGAAAAAAAGATATCGGCTAACTCGGTGATCAGCGTCCATATGGATACAGCAGGCGGATGGGCAGCTAAAATAACTGCCCAGTAATTAATTGAGAACCTTTAATCCGGCATACAAAAGTTTAATACAATGATCAGATCATGACAAAGAATAAAACTCTTTTTCCATTTATATTAATAACCAGCCTATTCTTTCTGTGGGGGTTTGCACATAACCTCGACCCGATATTGATACCTCACTTAAAGAAGTCGTTTACGCTTACCACAGTGCAGGCTACGCTGGTGGATTCCGCGGTATTTATTGCCTATTTTTTGATGGCTTTACCGGCAGGTTTCATCATGAAAAAATACGGCTACAAAACAGGCATCATCACCGGCTTGCTTGTTTTCGCGGTTGGCTCCTACCTGTTTATACCGGCCGCCAATACGCAACAGTACACGTTTTTCCTGGTAGCTTTGTTTATCATTGCCTGCGGATTAACCATTTTAGAAACCGCAGCCAATCCTTATGCCTCCTCATTGGGTGATCCGTCAACTTCGATACAGAGGCTTAACTTTGCACAATCATTTAACGGGCTTGCTGCCACGCTGGCTCCGATAATTGGCGCACGTATTATATTAACCAAAGGTTATACAGCAGCACAATTAAGTGCCATGACAGAGGAAGGCCGAAAACTTGCACTGGCCGCCGAGGCTTCTTCTGTGAAAACACCTTATTTTATATTAGGTAGTGTATTGGTGTTCATAGCGATACTTTTTGCATTTACGCGGCTGCCCCGGATCCAGCAACACGAGGGACATGCTGCCAGCAAAAATATTTTCCACGCCTTGAAGCATCGTCATTTGGCTTGGGGTGTGGCCGCTCAGTTTTTCTATGTGGGTGCCCAGGTTTGTGTGTTCAGCCTGTTTATTCTTTACGCCACAAAATCTGCCGGCATCACAGAAGTAAAAGCGGCAGATTATTTGGGGTTATGTGGTTTTGCATTCCTGATAGGCAGGTTTATTGGTACTTTCCTGATGAGGTATTACAGCTCGGCTGTTTTACTTGCAGTTTATGCGGGTATCAATATTTTGCTATCCGCAATCGCCATTTTTGGTCACGGCATGATCACGGTTTACACAGTAATTGGGATCTGTTTCTTCATGTCAATCATGTTTCCAACCATTTTTGCCCTGGGTATAAAAGATTTAAAAGCTGATACAGAATTTGGCAGCAGCCTGATCATTATGTCTATTGTCGGTGGTGCTGTTTTACCAAGGATATTCGGTTATATCAGCGATGTAACTGGCAATATTCAAAATGGTTATGTGGTACCGTTGGTATGCTTTGCGGTGGTGGCCCTTTTTGGATTAAAAGGACATCGTGTAAAAGTGGGGCCGGAAAATGTACCGGCTTCAACTATCCTTTAACAATTCTCCATTTTCAATATGCAGGAAATTAATTTACCTAAAGTAATTTTTGGAACCAGCGGATTAGGAAATTTATATGTAGCACTTCCGGACGATGTTAAATGTGCTATTGTTGCCGAAAGTATCAGGCATTCTCCTAAACCGGCTGTATTTGACTCAGCAGGGAAATACGGCGCGGGGCTCGCGCTTGAATCATTGGGAAAGGCTTTGGCAATACTAAATGTCTCCCCATCGGAGGTACTGATCAGTAATAAATTGGGCTGGCTGCGTACGGAGTTAAAAAACCCCGAACCTTCTTTTGAACCGGGTGTTTGGCGCGACCTGAAATATGACGCCGTTCAGCGAATAAGTTATGAAGGCATCCTGGAATGTTATGAACAGGGAAATGAGTTGCTGGGCAATTATCGTGCACAACTGGTATCTGTACATGATCCTGATGAATACCTTAATGCAGCAAAAGATAAACAGGAACAAGCACAACGCTATCGGGACATATTGGAAGCCTACCGTGCGCTGAATGAATTGAAACGGAATGGCAAAGTAAAAGGTATTGGTGTAGGTTCGAAAGACTGGCGGATCATCAAAAAGATAACGCAGGATGTAAAATTGGATTGGGTAATGATCGCCAATAGCATGACAATTCATAGCCATCCGCCAGAATTAATTGAATTTATGCAGGAGCTTGAAAAGCAAGGAACTTTGATCATTAATTCCGCCGTTTTTAACGGCGGCTTTTTAACCGGGTCTGATTATTATAACTATCGGTTAACGGATCCGGTAAAAGACAAACATTTACATCGTTGGCGAGAGTTGTTTTATGGCTTATGTTCAGATTATAAAATAAAACCGGCGGATGCCTGCGTGGCTTTTGGGTTAAATGCTCCAGGCGTTAAAAGTATCGCCCTGAATACCACAAATCCCGACAGGGTTTTACAAAATGTTTCGCTGGCTTCATTAAAGATCCCAACACAATTTTGGAAAGAAATGAAAGAATATGGCTTAGTTGACGAATCATACGCTTCCGCTTATCTGTAAAAATTAAATATCACTATGAAAAGATACTGTTTGGCCCTCGATTTAAAGGATGATCCGCAATTGATAGCGGAATATGAACATTGGCATAAGGCTGAAAATAGTTGGCCGGAAATACGCAAAAGCATACTGGACGCGGAAATTCTTGATATGCAGATCTATCGCACGGGAAACCGGTTGTTTATGATCATGGAAACGAGCGACCATTTTGAGTCGAAAAAAAAAGAAGAAATGGACGCGCTAAATCCTAAAGTACAGGAATGGGAGCAACTCATGTGGCTATTTCAACAACCCCTCCCCTGGGCAAAAGAAGGAGAAAAATGGGTGATCATGAAACAGATTTTTAAACTTTAAGAACGGGTGATATACAGATAATATTGCGAAGAAACAGGGCTGAACGATCCATTGCGTAACGCTCAATAGGCAACATAAGATACTGATTTTTAATAAATTAAAAACACGACTCCCGATTCCGGGCATACAACGGGAAAGACACAAATCATAGCGGTCTTTCCCGTTTTCAGCTATTGGGTTATTTAGTGTTTATGACTTTCGGCTAAGGGCTAAACACCAATTTATCGTCAGCACTACATCAGTTAATTATTTTCACTTCGCCGTTGATTACCTCGAATGGTATCCACAAATAACCGGATTTCTCCAGGTCAAGTTTGTTCCACAAATCTCCCATGAAGATAAAATTTGAAGGTTTTCCGTTTATCGGCAAAACATAATTTCCCTGTGCAAAAAATGTTTGTTCTGCATTAGCACCGCTGCAGGGGTTGCCTATCTCAGTCCACGGCCCCATGATACTATCAGCAGTTGCGTAAGATGCCGCATTGGGGCTCCAACCTGAGCATCCCGAAGTAATCAGGAAATATTTGCCGTTTTTTTTGAAAAGTGCCGGGCTTTCGCGGTTTCTGTCGATCAGAATCCGGGTGTAATGTTCCGTTGGCTTCAAATAATCATCTGTCAGCTGGCAAACATGCATAGTGTTGTTACCTTCGGACGAATAAACAACGTAGGCTTTCCCATCGGTATCCTTAAAAAGTGTCATGTCACGCAGCATTTGGTTGTTTGGTTTGATACTGCCCAGGTATGTGTATGGCCCCCCGGGCGAATCGCTTATGGCAATACCGGCCTTTGAATCCTGGTAATCATTTCTGTCATTATGGAACCACATCACAAATTTTTTGGTTTTCTCATTGTAAAGCACCTTGGGCCGTTCAATTACCCTGCCGGTATCCAGATCATTTGACGGGTCACCTGTCACAGATCTTAATGCAGTTCCCAGATTTTTCCAATGTTTCAGATCCGTCGACGAATAACATGACACCCCGCCTGCAGGAACCCGGTAATCTTCCCAGCTTTGTCCGGGGACCAGCCAGGTTTTGCCTTTTTTAATTTCGCCAAACAGGTAATATACCTCATTATAATAAAGTACCCCTGCCCCATGAGCATTAATCTGATTTCCATCAGTGTCCTTAAAGTCTCCGCCCGAAATCATGTTTTGCGATCGTGCCTCGTTATTGAAAAACATGGATAAGATCAGGATCAGTACCGTATACTTCATATATTTTGTTTTCTATTTAACATATCGAATAGCGTTTAAAAATAGGTAAAAAAAGGATGGTTGCTCTACACTCAACCATCCTTTTACTTTGTGCCTCACCATAAAAAGTGATTGTGATCACTTTTTATGGTGAGGCACATCATATTGAAGACTAAATCCATTCGTGATCTTTGTCATTAAACAAGGAAACGCTGATGGAGAATGCCGCGCTGCTAAAAGCAATTATTGAAAATGCCATAGACGGCATTATTACCATAAACAGCCACGGAATTATCGAATCTATCAATCCGGCAGCATGTAATCTGTTTCAATACAGCCCCGGCGAAGTAATTGGTAAAAATGTATCTGTTTTAATGCCGCTGCCCGATAAGGAGCTGCACGATGGTTATATAAACCGTTATCAAAACACAGGCAAGGCGCACATTATAGGTTTTGGCCGCGAAGTTAAAGGTTTAAAAAAAGATGGCTCGGTATTCCCTTTCCGCCTGGGGGTAAGTGAAGTACAGTTTTCAGGCCGAAAAATCTATACCGGTTTTATCCATGACCTAACACGCGAAAAGGAGGCAGAGGAAAGATTAAAGGAGTACGCCGTCCATTTAGAAGAACTGGTGGAAGAGCGTACAATTTCTTTAAAGCATTCGGTAAGCGAATTGCTGCAGGCTAAAGAAGAAGTTAGCCTGTCATTAGAGAAAGAAAAAGAACTTGGCCAGATGAAAAGCCGTTTTGTATCAATGGCCTCGCACGAGTTCAGGACCCCGCTGAGCAGTATCCAATTGTCGGCCATCCTTGTTGAAAAATATGCGCAGGAGTTTAGCAATCCTAACATCAGCAAACACATCGCCAAAATAAAAACGTCGGTAGGTAACCTTACGGGTATCCTGAATGATTTTCTGTCGCTCGAAAAACTCGAAGCCGGCAAGGTCGAGCCCGTATTTACCGAATTTAACCTAGTAAAATTTGGCGAGGAAATAACAGAAGAAATGCAACTGGTAGCCAAACAAAACCAAAATATCATTTATCAGCATACCGGTACTACCAGTGTTTTTAAATTGGATCCCGCACTGTTAAAAAACTGCATCATTAACCTGATCAGCAACGCCATCAAATACTCGGGCGAAAATACCTTTATTGAATTTAACACGGAGGTAGCCAGCGATCAGTTGGTTGTTGTGGTTAAGGATAATGGTATAGGCATCCCTGAAAGTGACCAGAAGCACTTGTTTGAAGCGTTTTTCAGGGCACACAATACCGGCAATATATCAGGTACTGGTCTCGGCCTTAATATAGTGGCGCGCTACGTTGGCCTGATCAACGGCACGGTGCAATTTGAAAGCAAAGTTAATTACGGAACATCATTCACGCTCACATTTTCGCAATCATGAAAAAAAGTATCCTCATTATTGAAGACAATACCGATATAAGAGAAAGCACCGCCGAAATACTGGAGCTTTCCGGCTACTTGGTATTACAGGCCGGTAACGGCAAAATTGGTGTGGACTTAGCTATAAAGCATAAACCCGACCTTATTTTGTGCGATATCATGATGCCCGAGCTTGACGGGTATGGCGTGTTATTCATGCTCAGCAAATCGCCCGAAACGGATAATATACCCTTTATATTTTTAACCGCGAAAGCCGAACGGGTAGACTTTAGAAAAGGTATGGAAATGGGTGCCGATGATTATCTTACCAAACCTTTTGACGACATAGAATTGCTTAATGCCATTGATAGCAGGTTGAGCAAAAAAGAAAAACAACAGGCATTTTTTAGCAGGTCGCTGCAAAAAATAGAGCACCTGGCCATCAATTCGCGCAACGGCGCTGCCGAGTTAAACGCACTGATAGCCAGTCGAAAAATAAGGCAGATAAGAAAAAAACAAGTATTATTTTACGACGGCGATAGCCCGCAGGGAATTTACCTGGTAATGGAAGGCAGCATAAAAACATTTAAACTGGCCGAAGACGGCAGGGAACTGATGACCGGCTTATACAAAGCCGACGACTACCTTGGCGTACATGCCCTGCTACTTGATAATGCTTACGGCGAAACTGCCGAAGCAACCGAAGACGCGGCCATATGCCTGCTGCCGAAAGATACCGTTTTAACCATGCTTGACCGATATCCCGACGTTGGCCGGCAATTTTTGAAAATACTGTCAAACAATATCAAAGAAAAGGAAGAACAGCTAATCGAGCTGGCCTACCATTCGGTAAGGAAACGGCTGGCGCAGGTATTGGTAAGACTGAACAAACAAAACGGGGAAAAACAGGAATTTAAAATATCAAGGGAAGAAATGGCTTCAATGGCCGGTATGGCTACCGAAACGGTAAGCCGTACGCTTTCTGATTTTAAAGAGGAAGGCCTAATAGAAAAAAAAGGTGCAACTATCAATATAACAGACCTTAACAAGCTGGGAAAAATGAGAAACTGACAAAGGTCATTTTTTTCACTGACCGCACTCATGGTTTTGCCGGTGCCATCCGGGTAGTTTTGTTTAATATAAATGTGCACAGATGAAAGTTGTAGCTTACAGTATCAAGGCGTTCGAAAAGGAATTTTTGGCCAGAGCGAACCAAAAAAAACATGATATTACCCTTATCTCTAACCCATTAAATTCTGAAACCGCGGTTTATGCCGAGGGTAAGGAAGCGGTGGTTGTTTTTACCAATGACGATGTATCTGCCTATGTTATCAACCAACTGGCCGATCTTGGCGTTAAATATATTGCTACCCGGTCGGTTGGTACAGATCATATAGATAAGGAAGCAGCAGCTTTGCGCAACATAAAACTGGCCAACGTACCTGAATACTCGCCGCAGGCTATTGCCGAACATACCGTTGCCATGGCACTTGCCCTAAACAGGCATTTAACCGAATCAAACGCCCATAGCCATCTGTTCGATTTCAGGCTGAATGGCCTCATGGGGTTTAATTTATACGGCAAAACAATTGGCATTATTGGCCTGGGGCATACCGGGCAAGCGGTTGCCGCTATCTTTAACGGCTTTGGCTGTCGTGTTATTGGCTACGATCCGCTTGCCAAATCAAACTTGCCGGGAGTTGAACAAATGGCTATGAATGACCTGCTTGCTACCGCCGATATCATTTCATTACATGCCCCCCTCAGCCCTGAAAACTACCATATGATCAATAATGACACCCTTGCTTTGATGAAAGATGGAGTCATGCTCCTGAATACTTCGCGGGGAGGGTTAATTGATACTGAAGCGGCATTACAGGCCCTTGAAACCGGTAAAATAGGCTATTTAGGACTCGACGTTTATGAAAAAGAAAAAGGCCTCTTTTTTGAGCAGCATCAACATGATACCGATAAGGACCCATTGCTTGAAAAACTGATGACGTTTAAAAATGTCCTCATCACCCCCCATCAGGCTTTTTTAACCAGTGAGGCATTACAGCAAATTGCTAATCAAACCATAAAAAATCTTGATCAGTGGCAGGCTAAAAAGTGCGTTGGAAATGCGTGTGTGTGTGCAAAAAACTGCAAAGCGACCGGTGAGCTATCAACGGTTGATACTACCAAAGCTTAATATTTATGAAAATCCCTCAGCACCTTATTGATAAATACAACGTTGCTGCTCCCCGTTATACCAGTTACCCTACGGTACCTTATTGGAACACTGAAAACTTCGACGAAGAGGAATGGCGAAAGTCAGTATCGCTTTCTTTTAAGGAGAGTAACGATCGTGACGGGATCAGCCTGTATATTCACCTGCCATTTTGCGAAAGTCTGTGTACATATTGCGGTTGTAACACCCGCATCACCAAAAACCACCGGGTAGAAGAGCCATACATTAAAGCTGTTTTGATGGAATGGGCCATGTACCTCAATACCTTTGAAAGCAAACCCGTTATCAGGGAAATACACCTCGGCGGCGGCACACCTACATTTTTTAAACCAGAACACCTGGCCATACTGATCAATGGTATATTAAATTCATCAACTATCCATCCCCGGGCCGAGTTTAGCTTTGAGGCGCACCCCGCTAACACAACTGTTGATCATTTACAGGTTTTATACAATCTTGGTTTCAGGAGGATAAGCCTCGGCATTCAGGATTTTGATCCCAGGGTTCAGTTTATCATTAACCGGATCCAGAGTTTTGAACTGGTAAAACTGGTTACCCAGCAGGCACGACGGATCGGGTACACATCCGTTAACTTCGATCTGATATATGGCCTCCCGCTTCAAACCATCAACGGGCTAAAGGATACCATTGCCCAGGTGGCGAAATTAATGCCCGATAGGATCGCTTTTTACAGTTATGCCCATGTACCGTGGATAAAACCCGGTCAGCGCCGTTTTACCGAAAACGACCTGCCAGATGCTAATGATAAAAGAGCTTTGTATGAATGCGGACGCGAATTATTTACAGCGTTGGGCTATCATGAAATTGGTATGGACCATTTCGCCTTGCCCACGGATAGTCTTTACTTAGCCGAACAAAATGGTACGCTGCACCGTAATTTCATGGGTTACACCCATCAATATACCCAATTAATGATTGGTTTGGGCGTATCCTCCATAAGCGATAGCTGGTATGCCTTTGCCCAAAATGTAAAAAAAGTAGAGGAATACCTGCAATTAGTTAATGCCGGCCAGCTGCCGGTATTTAAAGGACATATGCTTACAACCGATGATCTGAGCATTCGCAAGCATATTTTAAATATCATGTGTAACGGCAAAACTTGCTGGAACCTGCACACTGAAGCAAGTGAAGCTTTTTTAGAAGGACTGGACCGCATGCGCCAATTTGAACGGGACGGACTGGTTGAGCTAAATTCATGGTGCATTACTGTTACCCCCATGGGTAAACGCTTTTTACGCAATATATGTATGGCGCTTGATGCCCGCCTATGGGCCGACAAGCCAACTACGCAATTATTCAGCATGACTGGATAAGGCTTTGACAAAACCAACTATCAGTTAAACAAAGAAACCGGGATTGATTCCCGGTTTCTTTGTTTTAGATATTTAGCAATTGCAGTTTCTCTTCTGATGAGAGCAGATCCTTTAACATCCGCTCCAGGTAATCCTGGGTTTGGTTGCTTATTTGTGGGATCAATTCTTTATAGTATGTGATACCCTGCTGTAATTGGTCTTTAAATTTGATCAGGTATTTTCCTTTCTTTTCGTTGAGGTTTGCTACATAGCCCGAAATGTCCTTTTTCAGGTAATCGATATAAAGGTTTAACTCATTGATAAACATGTTAGGGCGGGTTGCTGCCTCAAGCAGGTTGATGCGCCCATAAATGTGGCCAACCATATCATCAAGCGTATACACTCCCGAAAAGAAGGCGATATTCGGTCCAGGACAAATGGTTACCGCCTTGTTTTCCCGGGCTTTCAGGATATCGTTTTTGATATAAGCGGATGCACAGAGCCCTTCGCATAAGCAAACCTTTTCGGTAACAGCATCTATTTGCTTTTGAATTTCAGCTGCCGGAAGCTCACTGTGTTTTAGCTGCTTTATTTTCAAATGCTGGTACTCACGTGATGCTGTGCAAATGGGATGTTCGGTAAACTCGGTATTTGATACTAAATATTTTTTATTGCAGGGACTGCCCGGCCTGCCATTTGCTATCCTGCTAAGTCTTTGCTCTTCGCCCGAGCTTTTGCTGAAGTTATTAAACAGGATACCCAGCGGCGATGACGAGCTTACATAAAAATCATCATGGCCGGCGCCTGCCAATTGTTGTAGCGTATGTTCATCAACGTTGGTGGCTTCGGGTACCAGCAGGAACGGACTGCCCCAACCGGTAGCATCCATCTGATAATGCTCCCGCAAAAAAACATCTTCCTGCATAGTGCCTATCCCACCTTGTACGCTGATCTTTTGCGCCGGGTTGGTCTCTGTAAAACCCCTTTCGGCAAGTGCCGGTTGATAAAGGGCAAGCAGTTCGTGCATCATGTGTTCCCGTTTCAGTTTAAACTCTTCCAGGATCGGCCCGAGCAGCAGGCCATCAGTAGCAAAAGCATGCCCGCCGCAATTCAGGCCCGATTCAATTCTGAATTCTGATACCCACAGCCCCTTCTTTGCTAAAAACTTTGCCTGGATCAGCGCCGAACGAAAATCGCTCACCTTTAAAACGATCCGTTTACGGAGCTCGTTATTGCCGTCAGGATAAAAACACTTAAAAGTTTCCAGGTAACTGTACAGCCTCGGGTTCATTCCCGCCGAAAGTACTACTGATGAATTCAGCTCGCTCTCAGCAAAGCCTTTTAAAGCAGCAAGGGCGTCGGTATGGGTATCGCCGGTATAATTGCCGTCCGCATCAAAGTTCATTTTATCAACTTTGGCCATGATATTTACATCAATAGCGCCTTTGTTCATTCTGGCGCGCAAAAGATCTTGAAAGATCTGTTTACGTTCCCCCTCAGGATACTCGTTCATCAGTTCGTAACCCTGCTTTAAAGGCGAAGCCT
The DNA here is from genome assembly GCF_900100445.1 of Mucilaginibacter sp. NFR10. NCBI lineage: Bacteria > Pseudomonadati > Bacteroidota > Sphingobacteriia > Sphingobacteriales > Sphingobacteriaceae > Mucilaginibacter > Mucilaginibacter sp. NFR10. Next base: position 305,844 of record NZ_FMTV01000007.1, read on the forward strand.
CCGGTAGCAGGTTAAAGTAACGGTCGATGTCCATTCCCTGGTTAAATGGCATTTGTTTAAGTTCTTCAAACTGCTTATTTACCAGCTCGTTTAATAAATTAAGATAGGCCATAATCCGTTTTGAACGGCTGTCGGGCCCATTTTTTAAAATAGGCGTAAATGGCAAACCATTTTGAGTTGAGTGATACTGCCGCATACGCTCAACGAGTTCATCATCAACAATTGAAACAACGGACGAGATACCGTACCGGGCCACTTTTAGCGGTGTATCAACAGAGTATCCCAAACCTAAAACAGGTATATGAAAGCTGTGCATATAATTAATTTAATATTATGTATTTAGAATAAACATGAGGCTCATCAATGTACCTATGGTGTTACTTACAAATAACGGTTCCGCTGGCCGATGGCGGACTCAGATAAGGAATGTCAAGCGCGAGCCCGCGCAGTAAAAACCAGACGCCAAGGCATAGCATAAAATAGGGAACCATCCTGTTCATTTTTCTTCGGATGCCCTGGTTAACAAATCCACTGCCAACAGTGACTGCCAGCATTAAAGGCAGGGTACCCAAACCAAACCAAATCATGTATTGCACGGAAGCACCCACTGACGAAGTGTTTACCGCACCGATGAGCGCCAGGTAAACAAAACCGCAGGGTAAAAAACCGTTTAACAAGCCTATGGCCAAATGGCCGGCCCGATGCTGTAACGCATAAGTAAGCAACGCATTAAAAGGCTTCAGCAGCCAGTTGCTACTGCTGTTGTTACGAATTTTCACCTTCCACAATCTTGAACCGGCCGCCAGCAGGATCAGTATTCCGCTAATGATGCTTACCCCCTGCTGCAAACCAGAAAGCCATAATTGCTTACCGATGAGCCCGGTTATTAAGCCGAGGGTTGCGTAACTTATAGTACGCCCAAGGTTATATACCAACTTATCCCACAACAGCAGCCAAAAGCTACTGTGGTTAACCGGGATAGCGAAGGCGAGCGGGCCGCACATTCCTATACAGTGAACACTGCCAAACAAGCCTATAAAAAAAGCGATTTGACTGGTGCTCATGGTATAAATATTTCTTTGGTGTACAGGTATTTTTTGCCATTGTTTTCCCAATTAAAAACAAGCTGCCACCTACCTGACTTTACATCAGTTAGGGGAATATTAACATTACCCGTCAGGCTGCTCTCCAGATTAACATGCCTGTCCATTTTGCCGTTGTCCGGGCGCTTCAAATCTGCTGTTCCCTTTACAGGACCCGCAAACTTTACTAAAAGGATATTGTTGCTGATGCTGATTGATGGCTGTGCTTTATCGTTAAGTACTTGCTTCTCTTTATCATAATCGGCATTAAAGGCAAGCCCTTTTTCGTAATAATGCGGATCGACATCGTCGGGCTGCCTGAACATGGCAACGCCCATGGCTACAATGTAACTCATAAAAGCCAGCATGCCTATTACTATCCCTTTCCCCCAGTTCATATGTTTAATCATTTGTTGGTGCTATAAAATTGGTTTTGACAGATTGAACCACCTTACCGCCAAGCAACAGGTTCAGTTTAATGGTAGTTTTGGCGGCATATATTTTTGATGCAGGGAGCATGACAAAAAACACCGTTTTAGCCGATCCGCCCTTTGCAACCGGTCCGGGCGCCTGGATATAACTGATCTTAACAGCCGGATCATCCGCCCCTATCCTGATCACTCTATCCTGATTGGTTTTATTAATAATTTCGGCATTATAAATATTACTGATGTAGCCGCCCGGCTGTTGCTGATAAAGCATTCCCGCACTGCGCATAACGGTGATATCCATATCGCTCCGACTGAAAATAAAATAACCAAGTACAGCTACCAGCACGGTTATTACCGCGGTATATCCCATCATGCGCCCGGTAAACGAGGGCTTTTCTTTCAGCCTGATCATATTTTCGGAGAAGTAGCCAATCAGGTTGCGGGGCTTTCCTATCTTGTCCATTACCTGGTCGCAGGCATCTATGCAGGCGGTACAGTTGATACATTCAATTTGAGTTCCTTTACGAATATCAATACCTGTAGGACAAACAGCAACGCATAGGCTGCAATCAACGCAATCGCCTTTCAGGTTAAAGGGGTCCGCGTTACGGCTTAACTTGCCGCGTGGTTCGCCGCGCACATCGTCATAAGCTACTACTAAAGTATGCTCATCAATCAATACACTTTGTAAACGCCCGTAAGGGCATATCAATGTGCAAACCAGCTCACGTACCTGGCTGTAAATCAAATAAAATACAATCGTGAATACCCATATACTGATAAAACCGACCCAGTGGGCTGTAACAGGTTCAACAATAATTTTAACAAGGCTTTCGCTGCCGATGATATAAGCAAGGAAAGTGTTGGCTATCAGAAAGGAGACCAATACAAACAAAGCATGTTTGGCTGTTTTTTTGATGATTTTTTCCCGTGTCCAGGCACCAGCGTCAAGCTTTTTACGCTTATTGGCATCCCCTTCTATCCAAATCTCTATCTTTCTGAAAACCATTTCCATAAATATGGTTTGCGGGCAGATCCAACCGCAGAAAATACGGCCGAAAGCAATAGTAAATATTACCACGCAAACCAAAAAAACAAGCGAAGCCAGCATGAACAGAAAAATATCCTGCGGCCAAAACACCTGCCCCAGCAGTACAAATTGCCGGTCTATCACATTGAGCAGCAACAACGGCTGGCCATTGATTCGTAAAAACGGCCCGGCAAAAAAGAAAATGAGATAAAAATAGCTTAACCAGCTTCTCCATTTATAAAACCTGCCTTTACGTACCAGCGGATACATCCACTGCCTTTTCCCGTTTTCTTTTGCCGCCAGTAAACCGTCCATAATCGTTATATTTTTGCTATCGTTTTGCCTTTTGCCGCAACGTCATCTGCATCTTTTTCGCCCTGCGATTCTTTAGGATTAGCCGGATTGCTGCCATGCAATGATTTTATATAGTTTGCCACATCCGAGATTTGCTTGGGCGATAACTGTTTCTCCCAATTGGGCATCCCTTTGGCCTGTACGCCGTATTTTATGGTTTTAAATACATCATTGATCTTACCGCCGTGCAGCCAGTAATCATCGGTAAGGTTGGGGCCAACTACCCCTTGCGCGTGATCGCCATGACAAGGAACGCAGCTTTGTTTAAAAACCGCCTGCCCTGAAGCCAGTACAGCCTGATCGGTAACGAGTTTAACTGTGGTTTCGTCAACCCGGTTAGCGGCCTTGCTCAGGTATTCTTTTTTGGCAATGTCTGCCTGGGCCATCTCCGTTTTATATTCATCATATTGCAACTGCCCAACACCAAATACATGATAAATGAGTATGTAACCAATTGCAAAAATAATGGTGATATAAAACAGGTAGCTGAACCAGCCTGGAATAGGATTATTAAGCTCCTGAATACCGTCATAATCATGTGCTATGATCAGCTCCTTTTCTTCAGACATCGGTCTTAGCGACAGTAATTTGTTCCAAACCTCCGTTTTAGGCTTTTTAACTTTTTTGGCGGGTTTCATCTCCGCTATGATCTGCTCTTCTGTATACCCCTGCGCCCGGAGCGTTATTTTTGTCAATACCCTAAGCGCCCTGAGCAACACCAGCATTGCTACAATAAACAATGCCAGCATGGCTATAATTGCTCCATACCCTATCTCGTTCATCAAATCGCCCGGTATCAGGCTGTCATCGGCGGCCATTGCCGGATGTAACGGTATCATCAATACAAGTAAAATTAACAGGCGGCGGTATTTCATAAGTTGTAAGAATTAAGGGATTCACCATGACTATTCTTCAAAGGCAGATTACGCATATGATCTACATGCTGTTTCCTGAGCCTGAAAAGCAGGATAGCTACTACAATAAAAAATACGAGGAAGATCCCCAGAGAAAATAACAGGTAACCCTGGGCACCCGAAATGTGTTCTGTAAATTGCTTAAACATTGCTTTTGTTATTTAGCGGCGGTTTTGCTTGCTTTGATATCGGTACCCAAACGTTGCAGGTAAGCTATCAAGGCTACTATTTCTTTATTGTTTTTAACCTTTATATGATCGTTATACAGGTTATCGGCAATTTCTTTTTCCTGTTTACTAAGATCGTTGTTGGCTATTTTTTCATATCCTTCGGGATATGGGACGCCCAGTGTGCGCATGGCCTTTATTTTGGCGGCTGTGGTAGCCGTATCAAGATTTTGGGTTAACAGCCAATCATAATTTGGCATAATACTCCCCGGCGACATGAGGCGCGGGTCCATCAGGTGGTTATAGTGCCAGGCATTACCATATTTGCCGCCCTCGCGTGCCAGGTCGGGCCCGGTACGTTTTGATCCCCATAAAAACGGGTGATCATAAACAAATTCACCAGCCTTGCTGTATTCGCCATAGCGCTCGGTTTCTGAGCGGAAAGGTCTTACCGTTTGTGAGTGGCAGTTTGAGCAGCCCTCTCTGATATAAAGGTCACGTCCCTGCAACTCAAGTGGAGTATAAGGTTTTACCGCTGCTATAGTTGGGATATTTGATGATATAGTTAGCGTTGGCATCAACTCAATAAAAGTACCTACCAGTATAACCAGCAATGCGGCTATCATCATTTGTATTGGGCGGCGTTCCAATACCCGGTGCCATGTTTCTTCATGCCCGGTTTTGCTTAAAGTCGGCAGCGGCATAGCCTGGGCAGGCTCATTTGCAACGAGTTTGCCCTGCAGCGCGGTGCGGCAAAGGTTATAAGCCATTACAATAACACCCAGCAGGTATAATCCACCGCCTACAGAACGCATAACGTGCATAGGCAATATGCGCATGGTGGTTTCCAAAAATGCCGGATATTTCAGAATTCCTTCGGGTGTAAACTCTTTAAGCATTAAACCCTGGGTAAAACCGGCCCAATACATTGGCACGGCGTAAAACAGGATCCCGAGCGTGCCTATCCAAAAATGGAACGAGGCCATCTTCTTTGAATATAACTGCGTTTTATAAATACGCGGAATAAGCCAGTAAAGGATGGCAAAGGTTAAAAAGCCGTTCCAGCCCAAAGCGCCAACGTGTACGTGAGCAATTATCCAATCGGTAAAGTGGCCTATGGCGTTCACCTGTTTCAATGAAAGCATAGGGCCTTCAAAAGTGGCCATACCATAAGCAGTTAAGCCAACTACCATAAACTTCAGGATCACATCATCGCGAACTTTATCCCAGGCCCCTCGCAAGGTGAGCAAACCATTGATCATACCGCCCCAGCTTGGTGCTAACAGCATGATAGAAAAGGCCACACCTAATGACTGCGCCCAACCGGGAAGCGTGGTGTACAGTAAATGGTGCGGGCCGGCCCAGATATATATAAAAATGAGAGCCCAAAAGTGCAGAATACTTAACTTATAGGAATAGATAGGCCTGTTGGCCATTTTGGGCAAAAAGTAATACATCATGCCCAGGTATGGGGTGGTCAGGAAAAATGCCACCGCATTGTGGCCATACCACCATTGTACCAGTGCATCCTGCACGCCGGCATATACCATGTAACTTTTAAAGGCTGATACCGGCAGTTCAAATGAATTTACAATATGCAATACGGCAATGGTGACAAACGTGGCTATGTAAAACCATATGGCAACATATAAATGCCGTTCGCGGCGTTTAAATATGGTTCCAAACATATTAATGCCAAACACAACCCAGATAAGGGTAATGGCAATATCTATTGGCCATTCAAGTTCGGCATATTCATGCGAGGTGGTTAAACCTAAGGGCAACGTAATAACAGCCGAAACAATGATGAGCTGCCAGCCCCAAAAATGAATTTGACTAAGAGCATCGCTAAACATCCGCGCTTTTAACAGCCGCTGTAATGAATAGTAAACACCCATAAAAATAGCGTTACCCACAAAAGCGAAGATCACCGCATTGGTGTGTAAGGGCCTGATGCGGCCAAATGTAGTGTATTGGTTGCCCATGTTCATCCCCGGGCTATACAATTGTATGGCTACGATGAGGCCTACGGTCATCCCAATTATACCCCAGATCACCGTGGCGATACCAAAATTCCGGACGATCTTGTTGTCATAGTAAAAATTTTCGGGCTGCATATGATATTAAATAATTTGATGGTGTAAAAGTATTGAGGGGCTGCCGCCGACAGAATGATGACGGTTTGCCCGAATAATGACATTGGTCATTTTTTATCTTTATCATTTGGTTCATCATCCAGCAGGATCCTTACCGATGGGGTATACAGATCATCATGCTGGCCGTTACGCTGCGCCCAAAAAAAAGCGCCTAAAAACACGAGTGCAAGCAGCACGCTGCACCCGATCAGGAAATAAATAATGTTCATGATAATTTTCTTTTTTTAGCGGCGAGGTGTGTTGCTATGCTTGTGAACGAAATGATAGTTGCAGTACTTAAAGGCATCAATATGGCCGCTATGAGCGGTGAAAGCCTGCCGCTTACTGCATAGCTTAATCCTAATAGGTTATAGCAAAGCGATATAAAAAACGAGATGTGGATAATGGTGATACTATCCTTTGATAAATTAAGAAATGCGGGCAGCAACCTGAGCGAACGCCCATCTAAAATAGCATCGCTGCCGGGCGAAAAATTGTTAACGTTATCCGTAATAGCTATCCCCAAATCACTTTGTTTTAAAGCACCCGAATCATTCAAGCCATCACCTATCATCATTACCTTTTTACCGGCCAGCTGTAAAGCCTTTATAAAATCAAGCTTTTGCTGCGGCGATTGGTTAAACAGCATATATCCCTCCCCCTTAAAATAAGGCAGTAAATTTTTCCGCTCCCGGTCCTGGTCGCCTGATAACAAGTAAATTTTATAATCCGCGGCCAGCCGCGCAATATCTTCAAGCCCTTCGCGATACTTGTTAACAAAGCTGAAATAACCGGCGTATCGCCCGTTAATCATCAGGTGTACTTCGGTTGATTTTGCGATGTCTACTCCTCCTGTTAAAAACGACTGGCTGCCCACCTGAACATTATGCCCATCAACCCAGGCAGTGATACCTTTTCCGGCTATTTCCCGGTAATTACTTACCCGAAGTTTTTCTGCGCCCTTGAGGTAATCGCAAATCTGAACGCTTAAGGGATGCGCCGAATTACTGCAAATGCTGTATATGAGTTGTTCATCGTAACTGCTTAGCTGCGCATTGTTGCTTACACCGTTTTCGCCGCCAATAGTAATGGTGCCGGTTTTATCTAAAACGATGGTATTGATACGGGCCAGCTGTTCAACAACGGCGGTGTTTTTGAGGTAGAAAAAATTACGATCAAAAACGCTGAGCGCCGCCGACATAGTGAACGGAGTACTTAAGGCCAGTGCACAGGGGCAGGCAACAATCAACACAGCTGTAAATGCCGAAAAAGCACGGTAAACATCGACCGGCAGCCAAAAAACTAATGAACCCAATGCAATCACCAGTAAAACAATGCTGAAATACTTACTTACCTTTTGGTTAAAGGTTTGCATCCGGTTGTCCTGGCTACGGCTAAAAGCTTCATTGTTCCACAATTGGGTAAGGTAGCTTTGTGATACTGGTTTAATTACCTCCAATTCAATAGCTTCGCCCATTTGCCGGCCACCGGCATAAACCACTTCACCCCAAACCTTTGTCACGGGAGCTGACTCGCCGGTAACAAAGCTAAAATCAATCCGCGCTTCGCCATTTAGTAATATCGCATCGGCCGGAATAATCTCATTACTACGAATGCGGATCCGCTGACCTACTTTCAGGGCTGATAAGGGCAGCGGCTTTTCGATACCGTTCTCAACAATCTGTACGGCAACAGGGAAAAACGAACGGTAGTCACGCTCAAAAGAGATATGGTAATAGGTTTTTCGCTGAACAAATTTACCTACCAGTAAAAAAAACACCAGCCCACAAAGCGTATCGGCAAACCCAGCCCCCGCATGGGTTAGTACCTCAATCAGCGTACGCAAAAAAAGCACGGCTATGCCCAGCGCCAGCGGAAAATCGATATTCAATATCTTATTACGCAGATTTGTGTAGGCCGATTGGAAATATTCCCTACCGCAGTAAAAAACAACCGGCAACGAAAACAGCACGTTCAACCAGCCAAAAAAATGCCTGAAAGTTCGCTCATATTCCGACAATCCCAAATACTCGGGAAAACTAAGCAGCATCACATTTCCAAAACAAAACCCAGCTACTGCTATCTTTTTTACAAGATTATCGCCAGCACCGGTTTGTTGTTTTTTAATAACATCCTGGAGGTTAATAAGTGGCTCATAGCCGATATCAACCAACAGCTCCACAACCTGCCTTAAACTTATCTCCCTGTTATTAAAGCGCAGGTTTACCTGTTTCTTTAAAAAGTCAATCCGGCTGTAATAAATGGCAGGGTTAAACCTATTTAACTGCTCAAGCAGCCAAATACAGGAGCTGCAATGGATATAAGGAATATAAAGCGTTAGTATAGTAATATTTTCGTCTGTAAAATCAACCAGGTCGGCCATGATCGAAGGATCATCAAGGTATTCAAATCGCTTTTCCACAAGGGTCCGGGTTGCGCCGGGGTGTTCATTATAACTGTAGTAGTTACATAACCCACTACTGGATAGCACTTTATAAACACCTTTACAGCCAGCACAGCAAAAATCTTTGCCATCTAATACATAATGATCTTTATCACAATCATTACCACAGTGGTAACAGGTAGTTTGGGTAAGTATATTTACAGCCATTGATGATCTATTTATAAGATCAAAAATGGCTGTAATCCGGCACCTGAAAAATGATGGCTGTTGGATGGAAAAGTGATGAGTATCATTTTTCACAACTAAAAAACAAAGAGTAACACGCGTTACTATGTGATCTTATGCGCTCCCTCCCATCTCCTGTTTTAGAAATGCAACGGCGGAAGCCCTTCAGGCAACACCAGCAGAGGTATTTCAATATGATGCGAAAGTTTTTTAGTATAACTGATACCAAACAAACGCTCAAGGGGATTAACTTTACGGTGTACCATCACCAGCATATCGATCACTCCGTGTTCGCTGAGCCAATCGAGCCCGCGCATTATACCCGTACCTTTAATGTGCCTGTAATAAATTTTAGGATAGTTGGCTTTACAGGTAACTTCATTTAAAAAAGCTTCTACCTCCTTTTTTTCATCACCTGTTTCATATTTCTCGTCGGTTACATGGGCTATCAATAGCTCTGCATTAAAATAACGTGCCAGGCTTGCCACCGAATGGATCATTTCTATATCGCTGTTGTTCAAATCGGTAGCGAAAGCTATTTTGGTTACAGGGTGATATTTTGCTTGCGATGGGATGAGTAAAACCGGAAAGGCGGCATCGCTGATCATATCCTGTGTGTTGCTGCCTAAAAAAAATCTGCTCATAGCCCCCGCTCCCGACATGCCCATAACAACCATTACGCTCTTTTCTTCACCTATTTTGCCTGTTACTATATCAATTACCTCGCCTACGTCACAACAGGTATTAATAACACTATGGCCCGCACCCGCTTTGGCGTAAGGAGTTTCCTGTTGTAAGGTTACAGAAAGTTGTTCCAATTCCTTATCTGCATCTGCTTTGAGCGAAGTATAATCTTCTAAAGGCCAGGCTACCTGCGCTGCCATGGGCGTTTCTGAAGGTATTTTAATGGCATGACATAATATCAAGCCCGCTTTTATATTTTGCGCAAGGTTTATAGCATAGCTCGCGGCGTTTTTTGCAGGTTCCGAAAAATCGGTGGGTACTAAAATAGTTTTCATGGCTTAAAGGATTGATTAATGGATATGATTAATGTTTTCTATGATTCGTTCGATATTGTATAGCTGGCTCTCAACTTGGTTATCAAGGTTATATATGCCGTAATATTTAACCGGCTGCCCGTCAATAATAACCGCTGTATAACTATCATTTTTTTGCAGGTGTATTCTAAAAACAACAGGTATTTTATCGCTTTCAAGTGTTTTCATAACATCGTTCCTGACGATGTAAAGTTGCAGCGCAGCGGGTGTTAAAATAGTGACGATTGTCATTTATCAACCTGATTGTAAACATCTATAAAACAACATCTAACCCCAAAAACCAATAATAAAAAACTATTTGCCGCGTAAAAAACTTATACCGCATTGTGAACTTGAGGATACGGGTAAGTACTTCTAAAATCATTGCTGCCGGTATCGTAAATATAACCCGGAGATATTTTAACCAATGCGCGAGTGATTTCAATCAACGAATAAAGAAATACAGATCATTTTATCAGAGTACTTTTCGCGCTTCTTTTGCCCGCAAACTAAAAACTGCAAAAAGCGTATTATATGATCATTTACAAAAGCTTCACTTTCGATTCTGCACATTTTTTACCCAACGTTCCGCCGCACCACAAATGCAGGAACATACATGGTCATACCTACCATTTAACAGTTTATTTTGAAGGCGAGGTAACAACACCCGAAGGATGGGTGCTTGACTTCGCCCTGATCAAAAACGCGGTTAAACCGATAGTTGATCAATTGGACCATACCATTCTGAACGAGGTCCCTGGTTTGGAAAACCCCACGGCCGAAAACCTGGCCGTATGGATTTGGAACAGCGTAACAGGAAAATTGGATGGGCTTACTAAAATTGAATTGAAAGAAACGCCGACATCGGGAGTTATTTACGAGGGAAAATAGCGCGGCTATCTTTCCCATCTTGTATTTTCATGCAGTCTCCCCCCAGATTGAATGTGCCATATCATAACAGGAGGTGATTTTGATCACTATTTAAGCCGCTAAATTCCGCAAGCTTTGTATCAATAAAAAAATCATTAGTCATAAGCCATTGAAAATATGATACCTAAAAAAATGAAAGCCGCCGTAGTGCACGAGTTTGGCCAGCCTTTGCAAATAGAAGAAATGCCGGTTCGCGAGCCGGGCCAACATGAAATACTGGTTAAAGTAATAGCCAGTGGTGTTTGCCATACCGACTTGCACGCGGCAGACGGCGACTGGCCGGTTAAACCCAAAATGCCACTGATTCCCGGCCACGAGGCCATTGGTTATGTAGTAGCGCTTGGCCCTGATGTTAAAGGCCTGAAGGAAGGTGATATTGTGGGTGTACCCTGGCTGTACAGCGCCTGTGGATGCTGCGAATTTTGTATTACGGGTTGGGAAACCTTATGTAACGACCAGCGAAATGGCGGCTATAGCGTTGACGGCGGTTATGCAGAATATGTGGTGGCCGATTCCCGTTATGTTGGGCATTTCCCGGCAGGCTCGGATTGTACCGCGATGGCACCGATCATTTGCGCAGGTGTTACCGTTTACAAAGGCCTTAAAGAAACGGAAACCAAACCCGGCGAATGGGTAGCTATTTCCGGCATAGGTGGCCTTGGGCACTTAGCTGTACAATATGCCAAAGCCATGGGCATGCATGTTGCGGCTATTGATGTAGACGATACAAAACTGGAATTAGCTAAAAACCTTGGCGCCGAGTTAACAGTTAATGCCAGAACTACCGACCCTGGCGCGTTTTTACAAAAAGAAACAGGGGGGATGCATGGCGTGTTGGTTACCGCTGTATCACCCATCGCGTTTAAACAAGGCATATCCGCGTTAAGAAGAAAAGGGACTATCGCGCTGAATGGATTACCGCCCGGTAGTTTCGACCTCCCCATATTTGAAACCGTGTTGAACCGCTATACCATCAGGGGATCAATTGTAGGCACTCGTAAAGATCTGCAGGAAGCTATCGAGTTCGCCGTGGAAGGAAAAGTTAAAGCCACCATACATACCGCGAAGTTAGAAGACATCAATACAGTTTTGGCCGACCTGAAAAATGGTAAGGTAGACGGCCGGGTTGTACTTGAAATAGCTAAACCCTAATCTGCAAATAACAAAAACTTTTACCGCAGGCCGGATCAAACTGCTCATTGACGCAATATACCGTACCTAAGCGCCTCCTCAAACTAAGTTACAATAAAAAGATCCGCTCCCTGGGCGGATCTTTTTATTGCGGGCAACGTCAGCATTATACTCGTTTCCGGGTTGCTATCCGGTAATAAACCGGGTAAACGTGAAATGATAAGTATCATGAGAACAACTGTTTCCTGTCAGGCAAAATTTATCACCTGCGGGATACATTTGACCCATAATTTAATACAAATCATTATGAAAAAGATTTTCTTTACTACCGTAATCTTATTTTTATTAAACGGGATAACCGCTTTCGCTCAGCAAAAAAATGAATGGGACATCCGCATCAGGGCAATTGGGGTTATCCCCCAGGAAAGCGCGGCGATAGGCGTCATCGGCGGAGATATAAACATTTCCAATACTGTTGTTCCCGAGCTCGATTTCACCTACTTTTTTGCCAAAAATTTTTCTGCAGAATTAATCCTGGCGACAACAAAACACCAGGTAAAAACAAAAGGCTCCAACCTGAGTGCTATTGGTGCCGGCTCTTCGGCCGATGTTGATCTCGGTAAAGTATGGTTGCTTCCGCCTACGCTTACTTTGCAATATCATTTGCCCACAGGTACCCTTTTTAAACCCTATATCGGCGCGGGGCTTAACTACACTATTTTTTACAATGCCGATAAAGGTCCAACCGTAGGCGGCATTGATTACAACAACAGTTTTGCTTTTGCAACTCAGTTGGGTGCTGATTTCGATATCAGTAAAAAAGTATTCTTGAATATTGATCTGAAGAAAATATTTCTCTCTACCGATGTAAAGGTTGATGCATCCAATTTAACGCCTGCGGGCAAACCCGAACTTGCGCCGGTTTTGAAAAACATACCGGCTGATGTAAAAATCAGGCCATGGATCATCGGCGTAGGTATGGGTTACCGTTTTTAATCCCTTATAGCAAGGGATACCCTGCGAAAGCCTGGTGTATGAAGACCACACCCAATCAAGAAAGAAATACGATTTCACGAAGCTAAGGGCAGAACAACTGTCTTATTATTATATCGCCCAGTCATCGCTGTCTGTTTTGTTTATACGAAAAAGAATGCCCGATATCCAAAGCAAGGCGCCGGTGAGCAATAATTTCTGATTCATTTCGGGCAAGCGGTGACCTGGGCTGGTTAACCATAAAAACAATTCTGTCAATAACACCAGTATCGTGAGCATACCGATGAGCATTTCACTCCATTGTTGCCTGTCCATATCCGTTAAATTCTGTGAGGTTTTTCTGCCGGAAGATACCCCGGACAATCAATTTGATATTGCAGGTTAGCTCCTCAAGAGTACAGGATATCGACTTAATTTTTACCGGGATTTCACCCGTCGTTTCCATCAGGTCGATATGAAGTAAATCGGAGCCCGAATGTTCTCTGCCCTTAAAGCTGTCAAAAAGCAGGTCGGCGAAATTTCGGTCATTACCTAAAAAATACTGTCCATAACTATCAAATCCTGCCGGTGTTCTAACGCTCAGCAAAATATAAAACCCGAGTTCCATAGCTATAAATTAAAGGCTCCTGCTTTAACAGGAGCCTCATTTAAAAAACTAATCCACTTATTTAATTTCAATTTGCCTGCGTATAGCCTTAGCTTCTTCGCGTTTAGCAATATCGATCTTCAGGACGCCGTCTGTATAAGACGCCTCAATATTTTCGGCATTGGCGCTGTCGGGCAACGTAAACGAACGTACAAATGAACTGTAACTATACTCACGTTTACTGTAATTTTTTTGAACGTCGCTGCTTTCGTTTTGTCGTTCTACCGAAATGTGCAGCACATTGCGGTCAAGGTTAATTTTGAAATCTTCTTTTTTCAGGCCGGGCGCAGCCAGTTCAACATGATAATGATCCTCGGTTTCGCTGATGTTAGCTGCTGGAACGCGCGCTACCAGGCGGTCATTGAAAAAAGAATCGTTTAAGATTGATTCAAAAACATCATTAAATGACGGTAATAACGAACTGTTATTCTTTTTGTCGGCATTAAATTTAACCAATGTCATAGGTCTTCCTCCTTAAATAAATTAATGATTAAAACTTATATTAATTAAACCGGTTCATTCAATTCAAAGCTAATGCCAGTGTAATAAATACTTGAGATCACTGAAAAAATTTCACAAAAAATGCTTTTTTTTCAGTTCGACCTGACAAATATTCAATATGCCATTGCTTTTTAACATTCGTATTAAAGCAAAGCAATAATGGTTGATATTTTTACGACGTGTGCCGCTTTGTTCAAGCTAAAAAAGCATTGGTAGAATCGCGGCCAATTACCCCCCTCCGTTCTTTGGGGCCTAAAACAATAACTATTTTATTTTGGTTTAAATCATAAAGTACAAATCATGGTGCCTATCAGGTTAATAACAGATGATGTGAGCAGAAGAATCACTTATTTTTATTCCAAACCCTTTTATACCAGTTTTGGATTGATGTTTAATCTTTGCTTTGGAGCACCCTTAATAGTCTTTTTTGGCAGCATGGGCGGCTGGATAATATTTGTACCATTGTTGCTGGCCTGGGCTGGCATTTTTTACCTGATCCTTTCCGTTAAATCAAAAAAGATCAAAAAGGCCAAAGAGGTTTATGAATTCGGTTATGAAACAACTATCTATTTTCAGGGGATAGATTATAATTACAGCGTACAGGTAAACGGAGCGCCGCAACCGGTGATCCTCCTCCGCATAAACAGCGAAACTATCAGGGTTAAAACATTTAACCAGCGCGTGATCAGGGCATTTGACGTTCCCGTTCAAAAGGCTTATATGATGGATAAATACCCGGATATCATACTGCCTGAAAATCTTTTTTCGATGAATATGGCTAACCCATCGACTAAATTAAGATCGATTGACAGGTAGGAAAATTGCCATGCAAGCTCCTTTCATAGGGTCAGGCTATGTTTCAGCTCTTTTTTCATCGATATAAATTTGCCAGTCATCCTTAATAACTGCACCCGAGGCTATCAGTATTTCCATGATTTCCAGGTGGCCCGGCCTCCGGCTGTTGTACAGCGCCCAAAGCGTGGAGCCCAATACAGTGCCCCCGTATCCATTCAATGCTTCCATGTCTGCGCCTTCGTTCAGCAGCATCTTTACCAATTCTACCTGCCCCCCGTAGGCCGCCGAATGGAGTGGCGTGGTATTGTCCCAAACGGTGCGCACGCCGCAGCCGTGGTTCAGTAAAAATTCAACTACCGGGCGATGACCGCAAACACAAGCCCAGATCAGGCAGCCATCGCGCTTCGCAGCCATGCTTTTATTAATAAGTTCTCCCTGTTCATTAAAATAAGATTTAACCTTTTCCAGGTCGCCAATACCACCGGCACCTTCCAATTCAACTTCCGCGCCTTTGGAAGCAAGATAACGGACAGGTTCATAACGGCCATTATGCAGACAGGCCAGGATCAGGTTGCCATCGGTATAATCCGCAGCTACCGCATGATTGGGGTCGGCACCATGCCTGATCAGGATATCCATCAGCTCTTCCTGTATTCCTTTGATAACCGGGTGCACACTGGTGGCAACAAGTCCGAGTGTAGATGTTCCCCGGTACATATCGCCCCAGGCATCAACTTCTGCGCCTGCGTCTAAAATTATAGCCGCAATTTCCACGGCATTTTGTGGTGTTTTCTGGCGCCATGCTTCAAAGCCATTTGCACCAACATAATTTAACAATGTGCTGTGATGATTGCGCCGCGAACGCTCATTTATCAGGCCTGGCCTTTGTGCCAGCAGCTTTTTGAGCGTATCCGCATCTCCGGCAGCTATAGCATCTGCCGCTTGCTCAAATTGCTGCAAGGACGGATTTGCTGATAACCCGGTTTTAAATTTTTCATAATGTGCCCAGCTATCAAAATAGTTTGCATGAGATATAATTAACCGGGCATTCTCCTCGGGGCTATTTTCCGGTTGATAACCCGTATCCCCAAACCACTGCGACAACTGTGACCTATCGCCATAATTCAGTATAAAATCGGCCAGGGTAGTAACATTGCCATCGCGGGCTGCCTGGTCTGCTATACTCTTTTGGGTTATAGATATGTCAGTCATGATTTTATTCGTTAAAACTTCATTTTTTTAGAAGTATAAACTGGCAATCTTAAAGCCTGATTTAAGTGATTTATACATTGGCAATTGTTTATCAAATATACATTAGTCAAATCTTGTTAGCTATTCTTTTTCGGCCGGTAAGCGGTCATTTTCTCCTCCTTAACCTGACTTTTGCATCCGTTAATGTCTGTCTGAAGGATTAGTTAGTCCGCTTCACCATAAAGGAGCTTCATAACGGATAGCTACTGCTGTAGTTTTACCAAAAATTAGATACTCAAACAATGAAAACTGTAAAAAACCTTCTTGTAAGTACCATTATTGCAGGAACCTTTCTGGTGCAGGGCACAACCGGCTATGCGCAAACGGGAACTCCTGCCGAAGTACAATCCAATGAAGTCATTCGCCCTTTCAAGGTTTATATTCCTCAAAAAGAAATCACTGATCTTAAACGCCGCATAGCAGCAACGCGCTGGCCAGATCATGAAACCGTTGCCGACCGTTCACAAGGTGCTCAGCTTGAAAAGCTACAGGAACTTGTTAATTATTGGGGCAAGGGCTACGATTGGCGCAAAGCTGAAGAAAAACTAAATGCTTTGCCACAATTTACAACTACAATTGATGGCGTTAACATCCACTTTATTCATGTACGCTCACCATACAAAAATGCATTGCCGCTCATTATTTCACATGGCTGGCCTGGTTCTGTGTTTGAATTACTTAAGATCATTGGCCCGCTTACTAATCCGACCGCATTTGGGGGCCGGGCAGAAGATGCTTTTGATGTAGTGATTCCATCCCTACCGGGTTATGGCTTCTCTGGCAAACCAACCGAAGCTGGCTGGGGCCCAGAGCGCATTGCCCGCGCATGGGATGTGCTTATGAAACGACTTGGATACACCCTTTACGCGGCACAAGGCGGCGATTGGGGCGCAGTTATCACCGAAGCAATGGGCAGGCAGGCGCCGGCAGGTTTGGCAGGCATTCACCTCAATTTACCGGCCACAATACCTGTTGAAGTAGATGCGGCGCTTACCACCGGCAGCCCCGCTCCTGCCGGACTTTCAGGTAAAGAACTTGATGTATTTAATGCCTTAAGCAAATACAGAAAAACAGGCGCCGCTGCATACAACGTAATAATGACTGCCAGGCCACAGGCCATTGGCTATGGCTTAACAGATTCACCTGCCGGCCTTGCAGCCTGGTTACTAATTCATCCCGGTTTTTCACAATGGACTTATGATGATGACTCAGACAAATACCCAACAAAAGATGAAGTACTCGACGACTTTACTTTGTACTGGCTTACAAACAGCAGTACTTCTGCAGCGCGCCTTTATTGGGAAAATGCCGGACGCGGCCCCATAAGCGCCACTGCGCAAAAAACCACCGAGATCAAATTGCCGGTAGCTATTACCGTATTTCCGGAAGATGTTTATCGCGCTCCCGAAACCTGGGCCCGGCGTGCATACCCTAACCTTACTTATTTTCATGAGGTTGACAAGGGTGGTCACTTCGCAGCGTGGGAACAACCGCAATTATTTACTGAAGAGTTGCGTGCAGCATTCAAACAACTGCGTTAAATTACTTTAGGGCAATGGAGTAATCACATTGCCTGCTTTTAAATAAATTACAAACAACTAAAATCAAAAAAAACATGAAAACTAATAAAAACAAATTGGCTACTGCCATTATTATCACAGCTCTTGCAGTACTTACACTTCCATCATCTGTCTTGGCTCAGCAAACGGTAACTGGCCGCACGGAGTTACAGCGACATGACCTTAGTGTTCCTGGCCGCGAAATGGTGCAGATCCGTGTAGATATTGAAAAAGGGAAGGCTTATCCTGAGCATAAACACCCCGGCGAAGAAATTATTTATGTACTTGAAGGGTTACTGGAATACCAGGTAGCAGGCCAACAACCGGTAACACTTAAAGCAGGCGATGTTTTGTTCATTCCTTACGGAACCGTGCATTCGGTGAAAAATGTAGGAACCACCAAAGCGCGTGAGCTTGCTACCTATATTGTTGAAAAAGATAAACCACTTGTTACACTGATCAAGTAAGGTTCATTATAGATTTTGGAAGTATCGATCCCCAACCTCATCAATAATCATTACGATCAATACTTCCAAAATTGCTTCGGGCATAGCTTTATAAGCTTGATGTAAACCGGTAAGCTCCCGGCATCAAGCGATAAATTGCTTTGTTTCCTTCAAACCTGATAAAGCTGATACCCTTTGCCCCTGCCACAGGCTTACCACCTTCAGTTATGCCTTTAACAGTTACTGCCGGAAGAAACAATGTAGCTGAGGTATTCGCCGGAACAGTTGCATCATAGGTCAATGTTTTACCGCTTACGGACCAGCTACTGTTTATCCGTCCATAAGGCGAATCATAAGATCCTTTAGCCCAGCTCATCTCCCCGGTCGGGTCAGGTTCAGGCTGCAAAATAAATTTCTTAAAACCAGGTTCATCACGCTGAATCCCGATAGAATAAGCAATCATCCATTGACCAACAGCGCCAAATGAATAGTGGTTAAAAGAGTTCATGCTGTTATTACCGCCAAAGCCGTTTTCTACAGTATACCCGTTCAGCCTTTCCCAGATAGTTGTAGCGCCCTGATTAATAGCATACAGCCACGATGGATAATGCTCGTTCTGCAACATTTTATAAGCAAGGTCCGAGTGCCCGTTATCTGAAAGGGCTTTACTGATCGCGCCCGTACCTACAAATCCGGTCATGAGGGAATAAGACGGACGGACGATCCCCTGATCATCTTTATTCTCGTGTTCAACGGCAGCCTCAAGGTTCTTTGCCATATAACTGATATTTTCGTTGCTAAATACGCCAAGTGCCAAACCTGTTGCATAGGCCGTTTGCGTATCCGAAACTTTAAACTCTTTTTTACCGGGCTCGCCAAACATCCCACCACCAACAACACCTACGGCTTTTTTATCAGCGTTAACAAATGTTTTGTTGAAGAAAGCTTTTCGCTCTTCATATTTTTTCCTGAATTTCTCAGCATCATCTTTCTTTCCTAAAATGCCAGCCACCTTTGCCATAATGCCCAAATCATAAACATGATAAGCCGTAACCGGGAAAGCAGTGCCAAGCTGCATATACTGTGGCCCAAGCCAGTCGCCCAGCACACCATCCGTACTGAAGCCGGTTTTAGGATCAATAGTTGAGTCGATGTAATCCATATACCTACACATGGCATCATAATGTTCGGCAAGTAATGATACATCATTATATTGCTGGTAAGTTTCCCAGGCTACAGTAATGCCAGCGCTTCCCCAAATCACGCCGCCAAATCCGCCGCCAACAGGTGCAATATCGGTAAATCGCCCTTGCTCGGTTTGCAAATCGCGCATAGCCAGCATGTGCCTGCGCAGAAACTGATCGGCATTGGATACATAGGTTGCAGTACGCGAAAAAATACTGATATCGCCCGACCAGCCCATCCGCTCATTCCTTTGCGGGCAATCGGTTGGTATAGTAAGGAAGTTATCGATGTTTGACCACGTTAGGTTGGACCATAGTTTGTTCACCTTTGGATTGGAGGTAGTGTAATCGGCAGTGAGTTTTTTTACAGAACTTATAACCAGACCCTGTACATCCTCTAACGGCAGCGGCCTATCAATGCCGGTAATTTCGATATATTGATAACCATGCGATGTAAAATGCGGTTGGATCACCTGATCGCCATCCTTCATGATATAAAGATCCTGACTCAATGCTGCGCGGTAATTTTCGGTCATGATCATACCTACATTTCTACCGGACTCCTTCAGGTTGGGATACAGGATTTCGGCATAACGTAAGGTTAGTTTTTTTCCGGCGATACCATTTTTGATGCTGATCTTGGGCACACCTACAAAATTCTGTCCCATGTCATATACATAAACACCTTTTCTAACTTCCCTCACTCCTTTTGCAGTAAGGGTTTTATAAATTCCTGCCGATGTTCCGATCTGCCCGATCATCGAAATATGATCAAAATCCAGCGGGATCTTTTTCCCGAAATAGTCAACGTCATCCCCCGTATATGTTGTTCCTTTCAGAGATACTTCCTGCGCCTTTTGCCAGTTATGATCATCATAAGCTACCGTGTTCCAGTCTTTAACTGCAACTTCCTTTGTGGCATCGTCAACCTCGCCCATATCCAAGCTGCTGTAAACAACAGGGCCATCGTTAAAATATTTCCAGTTTTTGTTATTGGTTTTGATCACCTCCTGCGAACCATCAGTATAAGTAATAACCAGCTTGGCTAATAAGGATTGCCTGTCGCCAAAATGGTTCCAGACCGAGCCGTAGCTCAACAAACCGCTCCACCAGCCTTCGCCGAGCATAGCACCAATAGCGTTTTTCCCTTTACTTACCACACCGGTTACATCGTAGGTTTGATAAAGATGAGTTTTGTTATATTGTGTAAGGCCGGGGTTGTAATAATCGTTACCTACCCGTTTGCCGTTAAGATAGATTTCATAAATCCCCCTTGCCGTTACATAAAGCCTTGCCTGCGAAATACCTTTATCGGCATTAAAAACCGAGCGCAGCATAGGCATAGCGTTATGACTGGGATCGGCAAGGATAAATGCGCCTGCACTTCCGCCATCTACCTCATATTTCCCATCTTTTATAACTAAACCGGATGAAGGGGTAATAACAGCTTCTTTAAAAATCCCTTTGTAATTATGTTCTTCGGGCTTTTCGCTGAATAAATTGTTGCGCGGCGACCTGAAATTGGAAACCGTCAGCTCAGAAAATTCGGCTTTCTGACCTTTATCTACAGAAAAACCTATCTCCCCAAGCATTCCAAAAGAGATTACATCATGGCGGCCAAGCGGATTAAGTGTTATCACGGCGTCGCGGTTTGCAGGCACAGGCTGGGCTATAGCAGTTGCATCTTTCTCATCGGCTAAAAATATTTTATTATCATCAACAGTGAATGTAAGTGTACCAAGCTCATTATTGATCAATATGGAGTGCTGTTTGTTCTTATTACCGTTGCCAATCAGGTCGGTTTTTATTGGAAAGCTTTTAAATACTTTACCCAATGTATCTTTTTCCGAATACCCTGCTCTGTATACGTTGATCCGTGCATTGCTTCCCTGATCCAGACCTGAAATATCCACCTCCACTTTAAAATAAGATTGGTTCTTTTTATTGGCAAGCTGAAAAATGTTCCTGTTACTATCCATCAGCCGTGGGTCATTAGCGGCAAAAATCATGCTTGCCCTGGAGCTGCCCGGAGCGATAGCCACTTTATATTTCAGGTTATACAGCGGCAGGTAATGTGCATAAAGCACCAGGTCATTATCTCCTCCCCCTATCCATTGCGCGCCATCCCATGCCGACATTCCCGTGTCCATGAGCCCCGTTTCAAACCAGGAGCCCGAGGAAGAAACACCGCCTGCCTGATCCCAAACAGTTACCGTCCAGCTATAGCGGGTTGCGGCTTTAAGCGGCGAGCCTGCGTAAACCACAGCTAAGGCTGTTCCGCTTTTTATTCTGGTGCTATTCCATACCACTTTTCCCTGTGCATCTTTTACGATGATCTGATAAGCAACCTGGTTATAGCCTCTCGATCCTTCAGGGGCCAGCATTTGCCAGCTAAACCGGGGCAGTTTAACATCAATCCCAATAGGATGCTCAGTATATTCCACCTGTAGGTTAACTATCCGGGTCCCTTTTACAGCACCGTAAAGGTTAATTTGTATAAATGAAAATAACAGTAATAAAATCAGGGCAGCCGGTTTAGTTATCGGGGCAGGATTTTTTGTCATAATTGGGTTTACAGTAAAAATAATTGGTAAAGCAATATGCTAATAAAATGATACTTAACTGTCCCTTACTTACCCCTTTGATTGCAAATACTTTTTTATAGGACTAAAAGCAGAATACGAAGCCTAAAGCTAATAAATTATCACGGCATCAACGCCCAGGCCAAACCGTCAGCCCCGCGAATATCAATATGCCCGGTCACTTCTAATTTATTAAGGTCGATCACTGCCACATAATTATCACCAGTGCAGCCGATAAATGCACGTGATCCGTCGTCGTCTACCAGAATCCCTGCCGCCCCATGGCCTGCATTTATACGTTTTATTTCCTGATGCGAAGTAGCATCAAAAACGAACAAGTCGCCGGTACGAAGACTGGTAACCAATACACGTTTGCCATCAGGCGTAAATTTAAGCCGGTTGGCACCCGTTACCTTTGCATCAATTGTGGCAGTTACCTTTTTGGCCGTGATATCGATGATCGAAATATTGCCATCCTCAGCACCTGCAGTCCATAATTCGCGCCCTTTGGGTGATACATCAAAACCCTCAGAACCTTGAGCTACCGGGATAACGGTCTGTACCCAGTCATGACGTGCCGGAGGTGCAAAACCGCCCGGAGGCCCCATTGGCTTCAGCAAACTATCCTCCAAAATGCTTACCGTTGCTGAAGATACATTTGTGGTGAACACCTTTTTCCCATCATCGGTTACATAGATCATGTGCGTTCTATCCTGGCCTGTTCCCATGGCCCAGTCAAATTTGCCGGTTGCAGGATCATAGCGGCCAACAGCTTTAGCGCCTTCGGCCGAGAACCAAACTTTTCCTCCTGCAAATGTTAACCCATGTGGCCCCATCAATGGTTTGGTATCAATGGCGGGCAGCGCTTTTTGCGCCACAAGATCAATTACGCTCAGCTCGTGCAGGCTTCCTCCACCGTAGATGGAAACATAAGCCGTCTTTCCATCGGCTGAGGCAATAACTTCATGAGGATCGGAACCCACGGGCACGCGTGTAATAACCTTTAAAGTCAGCGGGTTGATGATCGCCAAATTATGATCGCTTTTTGAAAGTGCAAGTAAAACCCGTGAGGGTGTGGCCTGCGCTGAACATTTGTTTGAAATAAAAACCATCGGAATCCATAATATGCTTACGACGAGTAATTTGACCATGTCAAATCTCATCGCTTTAAAATTAGGGGCGAATGCTGTTTTATTCATGCGGTTTACTAATTGAAGGGCGGTTTATAAGTCGTTTAAAAGTAACGAAGCCGATCATTAAGAGTGATCTCTCCTTAAAACAAATATACTGATCCCGGCTTTGCTATCTCTGCCAGTGGCAAACAAATCGACGAAGACCAGATTGTTACCCATCGCGGTTTGTTTTTAATAGATTAACTATAGTAAAACCCAAATTTCTGATAACATTATTATCAACCTGCATTGATTTTATGCATCACATAATTAACGATCACATCGCAACGAGTAAGGTTAAATTCCAGAAGTTCTTCGGGCTGCCAATAACTATTTAACTCGGTGCGTAACATTTCTTTGGCCCGGTTCAATCTTATTTTAACATTAGACTCCCCTATTTCCAGCGCTTCCATTGTTTCATTAGTGGTCATTCCCTGTATCTCCCTCATTACAAATACCAACCTGTATTTTTCGGGGAGCGTTAATACCGCCTTTTCTAAAATAGCTTTTAATTCTTTGTTCATAAGATTATCTAAAGGTGTTTCAGGTTGGTGATCAATGCGAATATGTTCCGTAAGTTTTTTTTCTAATTGAGCTTTCCTCTTTTTGTGCAACAGGCTCTCGTTAATCAGGATCCGGATTAGCCAGGTGCTAAAACTCGATTGATGTTTGAAATTAGACAACTGGCGATAGGCGTTCAGGTAGGCCGTTTGCATAATGTCTTCAGCCTCCTTATCGTCGTTAATGATGGACATGCTGATCCTATACAATCTTTCGTTGAATTTGCGCATTAGTTTTTCATACAAATGCTTTTCGCCATTAACTACTCGTTTTACAATCTCCTCGTCACTGAAAGTATCGGTCATATGATCGGCAGGTGGGTTCATAAAATCTGATTTATATAATAGAGTACTGTAAAGCTAAAGGGTTACAGATTACCTCTAATTAAACTTTGTAACCCTTTGTTCAAAGGCAATCTCTAATGGATATTAATTCAAAATAATCATGGAAGATCAAACTAAAAACACTCAAACTCTTTTAAAGTTTACTTATGGTTTAGTGCCTGTTGTAGCGGGAGCCGACAAATTCACCAACCTATTGACTGATTGGTCACATTATCTCAATCCAACAATTAAGGCCATGCTTCCTTTCGGCGAACATGTATTTATGATGATTGTTGGCATAATTGAAATTGTGGCCGGAATATTAGTGCTTTTTAATCCGCAAAAAGGAGCTTATCTTGTTAGTGCCTGGTTAGTATTAATTGCACTTAGTTTATTGGCAAGCGGCAACTACTTAGATGTGGCTGTGCGTGATATTGTAATGGCCATCGGAGCCTTCTCATTAGCAAGACTATCTACTATAGTCAAAAATTAATATCATTAGCACCATACAGTTGTAGTCTTGTACAATTATTTATAATGGGGCCATAAAGGACATTATACTGCAAAATCTGTCGGGTAAAACTTATATCCGACAGACTTATTTATATATTCACATTATTTAGGAAGGAGAAACATATTTCACATATTGCCAATCCAGTACCTGCTTCATATATTTATATCTGCAGTCTTGTAAAATCAACTTATGAATCAGCCACATATAGCCGGCATTGCTCCATTCTTCATTGTAAGCAATGTCACAACGGCAATATCCTTTTATCTGGAAAAACTCGGTTTTGATACCGTTTTCCAGGAGCCGGATCACGATCCGTTTTTTGCTATTGTACAGCGGGATGGGGCAATGATCTTCCTGAAATCTGTAAGCGGGGATCCGCTTCCGAACTACAAGCAAGCCCCGGATGCCCGGTGGGACGCGTATGTTAGTGTACCTGACCCGGATACGCTGGCCGCAGAGTTTATATCGCGCGGTGTTAGCTTCACTGTACCGCTACAAAATACTCCTGATGGCTTGCGCGGCTTTGAATTGGCAGACGCTGACGGTTATATTTTATTTTTCGGTCATCCCCGTTGATAGAAATAGTTACTAAACGGGTATACTTTTTGCAAAAGGTATAGCATGGATCAAAATTATTTACTGAACTCCGTAGATGGGGTCGACGTTATCTTAATTCCCGGTTCAGGCAGTAGCGTCTGCGTTTTCGAACCGGAAACGCAAACCAGTGCGGGTTCGTCCCAACTATTGCGGGCCACAATACTGGATAAAGAACTGGTTTTCCAGCCCACAGGCAATAATATTATTTCAGAAGATGAGCTATTAAAAGTTATCCGCTGGTACAGTTACCGCAAAACTTTTTCCTGAAATATTGAGGCAATTTTTATAAGCAAACAGCTTTTACGCCCGCCCATAAGCTCAATTAGCGTATATAAACTTTCCCGAACCGGGGAAGAATTAACCCTGCCATGACGCTGCCTCGGCCAACCCTCACTATCTATCTTCATTGTATTGATATTGTTACAGATAGGCTTTTACTAAAATTATTCCTTCATCGGGTAGTTGAATAGATGATTAGAGGTATAAAAAAGCCTCTCCCTGGATAGGGAAAGGCGTAAGAGCGAAAGACGAGATTCGAACTCGCGACCCCGACCTTGGCAAGGTCGTGCTCTACCAACTGAGCTACTTTCGCATTGGTGGCCGCAAATATATAACTTCCACCAGGTGCTGGCAAAATATTTTTAAAAATTTTGCAAATTAAATTTAACACACTTTTAATCAAATACTTACACCCGTCGCCAGACCTATTATAGTTTGTAATTAATGTCCGTGTAAGAAACAGGCACTTAAAAAAAGGCAAAGAAGGTAATTAATTTATCCTTTTGGGTGTGTTTTATTTAAAGTCGTTTTCTGATATGTTGACAAACAGTTTCCAGCACTATCGCACCTAATTATTAAATTTGAAGATAATTTCCTGATCCGGGGAGCGATAATATAACAAGTGTATGGTGTTGGAGTCTTTTCATGAACTCGTCCTTAAATTTATTGAAAATACTAACCGGCCGATATTTTTAACAGGTAAGGCAGGCACCGGTAAAACCACTTTTCTCCGCTGGATCAGGGCAAACGTTACCAAAAATCTGGCGGTTGTAGCCCCTACCGCAGTAGCGGCTATTAACGCCGGCGGCGTAACCATTCATTCTTTTTTCCAGGTGCCTTTCGGGCCGCAGGTGCCTGTAACGGATTATAACAATCACAGCACCCTGCTCAGGCAGGTAAGCCTCGAAAAATCAAACATATTAAAATGCCTCGACCTGCTTATTATTGATGAGATCAGTATGGTGCGGGCCGATACGCTTGATTATATTGACACTGTATTGCGCCAGATTAAAGGATCGGCGAGGCCTTTCGGCGGTGTACAGTTATTGATGATCGGCGACTTGTTTCAGCTCCCCCCTGTTTATGAAAAAGACTGGCCTGTACTCAGAAACTTTTACAAAGGGCCTTATTTTTTTGATAGCCTTGCATTCCAAAAATTTCCGGTGTTAACATTTGAACTTACACAGGTTTACCGCCAAAAAGATCCGGTATTTGTGGAGATCCTGAACAGTATTCGCAATGGCTACGCCAACAACGAAATGCTGGACAAGCTTAACGCACATTATAACCCTAAGCTGAATGCCAACTGGCTTAAAGATTATGTAACCCTATCTACCCATAACCAACTTGTTAACGAAATTAACCAGCAGCGTTTAATGGAGCTTGATGGTGAAGCCCACACTTTTAAAGCCACCGTAACCGGCGATTTCCCCAAAGATGCCTACCCTGCCGAAGATGAGCTTGTTTTGAAAGTTGGGGCACAAGTAATGTTCATTAAAAATGACAGCTCTGGTAAAAAGCAATATTATAACGGCCGCACGGGGCGCATCGTTGCAATGGGACCGGGTAATATTCGCCTTAGTTTCCTTGACGACGGCACCGAGTTTGAAGTGATCCCAGAAACCTGGCAAAACGTAAAATATGCATTGGCCGAAAATGAGCAGAAAGTAAATGAACAAAATAACGGTTCGTTTAGCCAATATCCGCTTAGGCTGGCCTGGGCCATCACCATACACAAAAGCCAGGGACTTACATTTGAAAAAGCGGTTATTGATGTCGACGCCGCCTTTGCTTTCGGGCAAGCTTATGTTGCGCTAAGCCGTTGCCGTTCGCTTGAGGGCATGATCCTGAAATCGCCGGTACGCCCCGAAAACATCCGCACCGATCCGGAGATCATCAGCTTTATGCAAAATGCGGCTATCTCCATACCAGATGAAAATCTGCTGGAAAGCACCATCCGGCAAATAGCCCTGGAAGAAATGAAGGATATCTTTGATTTTTCGATGCTCACCGGTGCATGGAGACAGCTTAAAACCATCATGCTAAACAGCGCGATTAAAAATAGCTCCTTATCCGAAAACATCAACAAAACCGATCACAGCTGGGAAACTGAAATTAAAACTATCGGCGACCGTTTTATCAGGAAGGAATTGGGCACTTTACCTGATGACCAACTTGTCTGGAACAATACACCATTTATAAGCAGGTTAAAAAACGCTGCCAACTATTTTCTACCTAAATTAAACGCTTTCTCGGAAGCTATTAACGGCTTTTATACCGCTATAAACAACATCAACCCTCCTGCCGAGTTTTACGACAGTTTAAATCATTTATTAGTTAATCTGAAAGCAAAAACGGCGGCATTTGTACGCCTGCCTATTGCCACATCGGGCAGGGATGTTTTATCATCAGTACAGGAGGCCGGGATAAGTTACAAACCTGTATATAAAAACTGGAACCCTAAAGCGCTGCCAAAAGAGAAGGAAATTGTTAACCCCGAACTATACAAGCAATTACTCAACTGGCGTAAAGAAACCAGCCTCGAACGTAAAATCCCCGAACATACCCTGGTGTCTGAAAACATGCTGCGCGATATCACTGCTAAGCTACCACGGTCATTAAACCAGCTTTCGCAATTAAAAAGTTTTGGTGATGCAAAAGCAACAGACCTGGGCGAACCCATTCTAAAAATGATCAGGAGTTATTTAGGCGAAAACGACTTATTTTCCTAAACAGAACATCTAAAACCTCGGAATTTCCGGGCCGTTATATGGATTTTCGAGGGCATTCTTGAGCCTCATTAACTGGTATTGGTGACGCCAATTATCAGGATAGTTTTTCATGTTTTTCAATAATTGCTTAACAAAATCGGCAACATGGAGCTGGGTTGTAGCACGGTCTAACCTTAATTCATCGGGTAAAGTAACATTACTAAAGTATTCACTCAATTCTTCGTAGCTCATGATGCAAAAGTAAAAGATTTTAAAAGATTTTTTAAAAAACCCAGGCCGTCACTTTACTTTCATAGTTTTTAAACGTGTAGATCATCTATTTTAAACGTTTGTAATAAACACGCTAAAAACAAACTGCTTCATATTATCCTCATTTAGGATTTGTATCTTTGTTTAACATTATTTAACTATCATTCGCTTGGAGTTTCGGGTTTGCTTTCTTTTATTTATAAGCGTAATGCTGGCATTGTTATCCCCAACTAAAATCCGCAGAGTTTTATTTATCTGCCTGTTTATCTTTATTTTACCATCGGCCCTGTTTGCACAAAATCTTTTTTTGCAAAAGGTTGAGATGTGCAATATCACCAATTATTGCATGGACTGCGGCGATCCCAAGGCCAGTTGCGACCAGCTTGCCATTGATTTTGTTTCTGCGAGGATCAATAACCGTTATCTGCTAAAAGAAGCTACGGGTTCCATAACGTTCCAGGTTTTGGTGGATGAGCGGGGTTTTAGCTGCGTGCTTAGCCATAATGATGCGAGCAAAAGCGCCCTCACCAACGAGTTGATCACCTACCTGAACGGTTGTATCTGGAAGCCGGCCAAGGTAGATGGCAAGCCGGTGGCCTCATCTGTAAATGTGATCTTTCGCTTTATAAGCGGCGGCGTTTATGGCCAGGTACAGAGGTTGGATCTTGCCGAAATGAAACCACCCGGCGACCCAACCATTTACAATAAAACTTTCATCTACACCAATCCATCATTAAAAAACTACGACTTTACGGTATGGACAAAATATAACTCGCCCCTGGTTGATAACATCGCCAAATCAGCTGCTATGGATCAATCGGATCTGTTATGGTATGCTACCGAAAAAGGAATGACCCGCTTTGAGGGAACAACGTTTATCCCGGTTAATGAATATAATTCGCCATTCCCGTCAGATGCTAACATAAAGGAAGTGACCATCGACAGGGATAATAATAAATGGGTTTATTACGATAATAAAATATTTATGTACGGCAGCGGTGGCTGGCAGCTGTTTGATTTTAAGCAATTTTTGGCAGGTGGGGTTAACCAGGTGCTGAACAGTCGCAATGGCGAATTGCTTTTCACCACTCAAAATGGTCTTGTTGTAAAAAGGAAAGATAAAGTAGTAGTAATAAACAAAAAATCGATGCCTGAAATGCCCTCAAGCGATGTACTTTTTGCTTATGTAGATAGTCAAAAACGGCTTTGGATAGGTACGTCAAAAGGAACCATCATGATTGATAAAAGCGTTATCACCTCATTTAACAGCCTTAACAACACTCCGCTGAAAAATGTCAGTATTTCTGGCGCGGTGGAGGATGAAAAAGGAAATGTTTACTTCTCACTGGTTGATTGTAATAAACAAACTGGTGAAAATGATAGTGATAAAGAAGGTATAGCCGTACTAAAGTTTAATGGTAACTGGCTGCATTATAATGATAAAAACTCGGGCATGCCGGCTAACCATGTTAATACCATGTTGTATGATAAGTTTGAGCATGTTTTGTGGCTGGGAACAGACGAATCGGGCATTGCCAGGTTTGACCTGAATAATGGTTGGGAAAATTACCACAACAACAATTCGCCGCTGCCAGGTTTTACTATTTACCAGATAGTTCAGGATTCAAAAGGCGTTATTTACGCCACTACTGCTAATGGCTTGTTAAGGATCAGGAAAAAGACCGGGGCTTAGGGTTATATTAACAGCTTAAGCCTTTCTCCTCATTTGCCGTTTATCGAATTACTGTAGAACCGGGTATGTTTATGCCTGCCGGAACAGGGGGCATTCTAATAATGCTACTAACCATTAGTTTTCAGGCTATAAAAGCCGCGTTAATGAACCCGTAAAAAGTCTAAGAACGGAGTAGGCCGAATGGATTGGGTTATAGTTTAGGCTTTGTTCATTCTGCTTTTGGACTGATAAATTGATCTTTTAAACAAAGCATCTTCGGTCTTTTAAACAAATCTGCCAACAGCTATTTGCAGCAATTTTGCATTATAAATTCTAATGCAATGACAACAAATTCAAATGGCAATATCCAGGTACTGGTAACAGGGGGTTCAGGCTTTATCGCGGTGCATTGTATCCTGCAGCTCATAGAAGCGGGTTATAAGGTAAAAACAACACTACGTTCATTAAACCGCGAAGCCGAAGTGCGGGACATGCTCAGAACCGGCGGCGTTGAGGCAGGCGACCGACTATCATTTATAGCTGCTGATCTGGCTGCTGACGCGGGCTGGGAAGAAGCTGTGGCTGGCTGTACCTATGTTTTGCACGTAGCCTCTCCTACCCCCCTAAAAGGCTATAAGCATGAAGATGAGATGATTATACCCGCCCGTGAAGGTGTGCTACGGGTGCTAAAAGCAGCCAGAGATGCCGGCGTTAAGCGGGTTGTACTTACTTCAGCTTTCGGCGCGATTGGTTTTGGTCACAAACCGCGCAGTACACCATTTAATGAAACCGATTGGACACCGATAGATGATCGCGTACCGGCCTATCAAAAATCAAAAACACTGTCGGAGCAGGCGGCATGGAAGTTCATTGAAACTGAAGGCAACGATTTGGAAATGGCTACAGTAAACCCGGTTGCAGTCGCAGGTCCGGTTTTAGGCACTGACTATTCGCACTCCATTCAGCTGGTGCAAAGCATGTTGTTCGGCAAGCTAAAAGGCACTCCGCGGATCAATACCGGCCTGGTAGACGTACGCGATGTAGCTGATCTGCATTTACGCGCCATGACCAACCTGGCAGCAAAAGGTCAACGTTTTTTGGCTATTTCGGGTGAAAGCTTATGGATGATTGACATAGCTAAAATACTGAAGCGCCGTATGGGTAATTATGCGAAAAAAGTTAAAACCCAAAATGTGCCTAACTGGTTGGTGCGTTTAACTGCGCTTTGGAACCCGACCGCTAAAACTATTGTCCCAATGCTCGACCAAAATATGAACGCCACCAGCGAAAAAGCTCAGCGTATGCTTGGCTGGACGCCACGATCTGCAGAAGAAGCAATTGTTGCAACTGCACAAAGCCTGATTCAATTAGGAATAATTAAATAATTATTTTTACACTGATGGAACAACCGGGAGCGGCCAACAGGTCAATGATATTTGTATCGTGTAAGCGGGAAAAGCATTACAGTCGGGAAATGATCCTTCCGTGGCACGCATTGGTATGTGTGCTTTCGGGTGAAATGAGGATCGCTTCGGCCAACCAGCAATTTGTTTTTCATACGGGAGATATCGTATTACTGCCGCGAAACCAGTTGGGCAGAATGAACAAGGCACCTTTAAACGGAGAGCCTTTTAAATCAATATCCATTTGTTTTCCGCAAGAAGCATTACAACGGTATTACGCGGCACTTCCCCAGGTTCAGGTTGCTCCGGCCCCTCCGGATGTTAAATACTTCAATCAGCATCCGCTGCTGCAAAGCCTGTTTGGATCTTTAATGCCTTATTTTGAAGTAGCCGATGATTTACCTGAAGAGATAGCAAATATCAAAATAACAGAGGCTATTGCAGTACTTCGCGCTATCGATAAATCGGTTGACAACTTACTGGGACATTTTGAAGGTCCCGGCAAAATTGACCTTGCCGACTTTATGGAGAAGAACTATATGTTTAATCTTACAGCGGCAAAATTCGGTTACCTTACCGGTAGAAGCATAACTACTTTTAAACGTGATTTCAAAAAGGCCTTCGGCAACACCCCCGAGAAATGGCTCACCAAAAAGCGCCTCGAAACTGCCCACTACCAAATAGTTGAACAAAACCGCAAACCATCTGAGGTGTACTTTGAATTGGGCTTCGAAAACCTATCGCATTTTTCATATGCTTTTAAAAAGCAGTTTGGGTATAATCCAACTGCTTCAAAAACTAAACGTACCCGGTTTATCGGAGGGCAAATTAAAGGTTGAGTTTAAGCCGGATTTTAGGATATAAAGCAAAGAGTTATCAGGTTGAATTAATTGTAGGAAGTGTATAAATTTAACACGTGTCCTAAACACGCCCTTCATTTGTCATGTTTGCTCCTTCTCATAAACAACATTTACAATTATGTTTGTCATGCAGCCTGGCATTTTTGAGGATACCTTTATTAAAACTAACCAGTGATGACACTTCAAAATAAAAACGCGGTAATTTACGGTGCGGGCGGCTCATTGGGCGGCGCAGTTGCAAAGGCTTTTGCAGCCGCCGGAGCAACAGTATTTTTAACCGGGCCCAACCAGAAATCGGTTCAAAAGGTAGCCAACGAAATTACTGCGTTAGGCGGCTTAGCCGAAACAGCCATAGTGGATGCATTTGACGAGACAGCAATCAACCAGCATTTACAGCGAATAGTAAATAACGCCGGAACAGTTGATATTTCCTTTAACGCCGTTGGGGTTAATGTGGTGCAGAACGTACCGCTTACCGAAATATCGCCCGAAGATTTTGTAAAGCCGATTACGCTTACGATGCAAACCCGCTTCATGACGGCCATTGCAGCAGGCAAAGTAATGATGAAACAAAAATCCGGAGTAATCTTATCCCTTACAGCTACGCCAGGAGGTATAGGCTATCCTCACACAGGTGGCTTTGGCCCTGCTTGCAGCGGTGTTGAAAGTTTTTCGCGGACACTGGCATCCGAATTGGGTGCTTACGGCATCCGCGTGGTTAATATCCGATCGGGAGGCTCGCCCGATTCGCGCGTGTTTAAAACCGCAATTGACGCCACGCCCGATGTTATGGACCCTATCTTAAAAAAAATGGAAGCTGATACCATGCTCAAAAAACTACCATTAATGGCCGATATTGCTAATACCGCGGTTTTTCTGGCATCGGATCTGGCTGGCCAGATTACAGGCGTTACCATTGATGTAACCGGAGGTACAACTGCAGCATTAAATTACAGAGTAAACAGGCTTGATTAAACGGGTTTAGGAAAGAAACGCCATTAATTGATCCCAAAAAAAGACAAGCATAAAAATCAGGTCGGGGTATTGCAGTTAATTACTTTCCGCCCATAAATCCTATCGATTTTGCCGGAACCTG
This sequence comes from Mucilaginibacter sp. NFR10, assembly GCF_900100445.1. NCBI lineage: Bacteria > Pseudomonadati > Bacteroidota > Sphingobacteriia > Sphingobacteriales > Sphingobacteriaceae > Mucilaginibacter > Mucilaginibacter sp. NFR10. The sequence continues at coordinate 339,099 of NZ_FMTV01000007.1, forward strand.
TTTCGTTACTACGCCTTCAATGTAAAGCTGACCATCTTTAATTTTATAATCAAGGGTACGGTCATCAACTTTATAGTCATCATCGTTAAAAAGGTCCTTCAGTTTGCTCAGCAATTCTTTGCGATCAAATACCGGGCTGATACTTAACTGATCGTCAACCGGGACAAGTATAATGCCATCTGCCTTGTATGAAAATATTTTAGATTCCATTTGATAAAGATAGGCTTATGCCGAACATCAGCAAAGCAATCTCCTATGATTTTCGCCGGTAAATCTTGTGCTTTGTAAAGCCTTTGCCGCTTTGATAAATCCCGTTAATAGGTTGTGTTTGTTTAAGCTTATCAGCCGATGTATCGTTAAAGCCATGTTTTGCTATTCCGCTATAGGCGGCAGGAATCCATTCCAACTTTAGTTTACAGGAGTTATCCATAGCTATATTCAAATAAATATAAATTTACAAAACAAGAAGCATTCATATCACGGACAAACCATACAATAGTTTATGCCAGCGCATCGGCAGCAAATTGGCGACAAATTTTCACCTCCTTTACCGCGTCTGACCCTTCAGGGATTTTATACTCCAGCTCAATGGTGGCCGGGAATTTATAGTGGTTATTTTTAAGCAGTTGCAGTACTTCTTTTATCGGAGTATCGCCCTGTCCCCAGGGTTGGTTGGGACCGTCATGAAACTTACGATCTTTGATGTGCATGCTGATTATACGGTCATGATATTTTTCAATAAAGGGAACCGGGCTGCTGCTGGTACCCGCTACATAATGGCCGATATCCAAATTAATTCCGTTATACTTTGACTGGGCCAGGGCCGCGTCCCAAAGGGTTGGCGTGGCCTGGGTGTGGGCATGGTAGCCAACCATCATTTTATGTTTGGCGGCTATATCACCAAGGCGTTTGGTTTGAACCTCATCAGGCAACTCAACAGTTACGTGATTTACACCCAAAGCTTTCCCTGCATTAAAGGCATAATCAATTTCGGCATCGCTGTTTTTAGTACCGAGGGCATTGGGTTTCCAGGCATAAATATTGACACCGGCATCATGGTACATCTTCCTGATCTCCTTAAACTTATCCATTGGAGCCGAGACACGCCATTCGGCTATCTTTTTTCCAAATGCAGCCCAGTCTTCGCCAGCTTCATGTTTAGGGGCACCGGCGTATATTTCGGCGGCATCGCCCATAAGTTCAATGGCGTTAATATTACAGTCGATACAGTACCTCAGTAAATCTTCGATTGTGCCCGGCATGCTCCTGAATGAGTAGGTGATCACGCCTATTTGTACGCCATTGATAAGCGAGTTGGGTTTATCAACCCTGCCTGAAACCACGCCGGCGAATGATGATTTTGAAAATGCTAAAAGCCCCGCTGCGGCAAGTGCGCTGCTGCCAATAAACCTGCGCCTTGATAAGTTATGCTGCTTCATAAATTTTATAGGAAATACATTGGTTTACACCAAAGTTATCAATTAATTGATGCCTGCAAATTGTGTATTGAAAGTGTTACTAACAAAGTTAATTTGTAGCGTTTTGCCTGGTATTAACGTAAAGTATTATAAACCTTATGCTATGAAAAAGCTGTTTTTATTTGGCGTGCTCGCCGTTTTATCAGGCTGTAAAAAAGACAATACCCCTAATAATGATCAGTTGATTGGCAGGTGGGAGTACCGCGGCACCAGTTGTTACTGCGAACCTCCTAAAGATCCCAATTCGATAAAGGCAGGCAACGGCAACATTATTGTTTTTACCGCCAGTACCTACAAACGATTTAAAAAAGACACCCTGATAAACAGCGGCACTTACCGTACCCGTAAATATGACAATGCACATGAGCAGATCATGTATGACAATGATACCTCGAGCAACAGCATCACATTTTTCAGGATAGAAGGCAAAATACTCACTTTCTACGGAACAGTTCCCCTTGCAGCAGACGGGCCGGAATCTCACTATGAGCGGTTATAATATTATGGTACAGGCCAGTGGAAGCACAGCTGATATCCATCCGGATCAAGCAGATAAATGGCTTTCCAGCCATAACCTGTAATTTGAGGTTGTTTAAGATGCATGCCCTTACTTAATAAATAGCTATATAGCATATCAATGTCGGGGTGGCCGAAATAAAGTGAAGTATCGGCATGGGCAGAAACACGCTGTTCATCGGGCTCGAAAGGGCGGCCTGGCTTTTCGTACACGGTGTTGAGCATTAGTTCTATACCATTAAGTTTCAATAAAACCCAATCAACATCATCTCCTTCGCCCGATGCCTGCACTATTTCAAAACCCAGCACATCGCGGTAAAATCCTAAGGCCACGGGCATATCAAAAACCTGAAGCAAGGGGGCTATGCCCTGTATTTGTTTTGTGGTAGTGCTATCGCTCATAATCTCCTTCTAATAATTCTAATAAAAAAGATTTACAGCTATTACTTTCCGAGTTGAAGCCATATATCATAATAAGATAAATGAATACCAACATACCAAATGGAGTTATTGATAAGGGATCAGACCTATCAGACATTGAAGAATGTATCCAACCGCCAAAACCCGCGACCATTAAAAAAGCAGCCATTCCAATGATAATATATTCTATTTCCTGGTGCATAGCCATGGTTATATAAAGACAACTTCCCGTTTCCGCAAACTCCACGCGCCCCTTTATCAAAGGTATAAACGAATTCCTACCAACAACTACGGGTTCAATTTTAAACTCACCAATATTTACATACCCTTTAAAAGGAGTGGGATACCTGTTGGTTAATTGTTCAAAGAAACTTCCTGTGAAAGCAGGGCTTACTTGTTCTGTCAATCTTAATCTTACCTCTTCGGGGTTGAGCGGACTTATAATGGAAAATTTTTCATATGGCCACCAATTCATAACTAACAGATATTTACGTTAAAAGTACCAATACTGCTCATCAAAACCTATTTAAATAATAGATACCCCTGCACGAAAACGAACAATAAATGTATCATAACGATGCACATTATTGCATTAAAAACAATAGCAATTAATTGAATATCAATATCATAAATACATGGCACTTAATTTGAGTTCATAACAAAGATTACTGTATATATCATGAGACACGGCAAACAACTGGAAAGGCGTACTTTTAACCAGGACCGTTTTGAAATACTTATTAAACGGCAAAAAAACGGTATAGCCACCTTTAACGAGCTCACCGAACTGGATGAGATCGTAAACCGTGACCCTGAGATCCGTGAAATTGTTTTGGAAGAAATGCAGGATGCCGATACCCCAAATCCTCCGGACGATGATCAAATTCAAATGGTTGAAAAACCGGTCAGGAAAAGTTTCATCGAAAAGATAAAGGCGTTCATTAATCGCCTGTTCGCAGTTGAAAGCGATGATCTGAATCCCGCCATCGCTGCATAGGCAATGTAAACCTGTAAACAATTTTTAATTGGCGCACCATTCAAAACAAAACGGAACAATCTTTATAGATATGTTTGCAACACTGTTATGAAGCAAACTGTTTATGAAAATATTTCAGCAAATGCTTCAGCTTAGGGAGCGCAAAAGAGGCTCACATCTTATGACAGCGAAGTAATGAATGCATTGCCTCAAATACAAGAGCTAAAAACCGGTATTTGCCAGGTATTTATTCAGCATACTTCGGCATCATTAACCATTAATGAAAATGCCGACCCAACCGTTATTTTATGCAGATTAAAATTATATGGCCGTTGTTGAAGCTGGTACCTATGTACAGCTAAGACTTGGCCACAGGTTCAGATATCTTATTCAGAATAAACGCTGCCAACCCTGTCGCGCAGGTTATAGCCTGATGCCATCACCTCACCATAAGCACCCGCGGTACGTACAGCTATCAGGTCGCCGCGGAATGACTCAGGCAGGCTCACATCCTTCTGAAAACAATCCGTGCTTTCACATATCGGCCCAACAACGTCATATTTCAGACCATGGTCTATGGTCCATGGTCCATGGCCTTTCCTGCTCAAATTCTCTATCTGGTGATAAGCCTGATAAAGCATCGGACGAATCAGCTCGGTCATGCCGGCGTCAAGGATCAGGAAGTTCTTTTTCTGCCCGTTTTTAACATACAATACACGCGATATAAGCGACGCACTTTGGGCTACCAGTGCACGGCCAAGCTCAAAATGAACTTCTTGCCCCGGCTTAACGTTCAGGAAGTTTTTAAACACCTGGAAGTAGGCTTCAAAATCGGCTATGTTGTTATCCGGGCTGTAATAATCAACCCCGAGGCCACCGCCGGTATTAAGCACTTTTATCGGGAAGCCACGATCTTCAAACCAATCCTGCATTTCATTAATGCGGGTACACAGGTTTTTGTAAACTTCAAGGTCGGTAATTTGTGAACCAATATGGAAGTGGATACCTAAAAACTGCAGGTTATCACATTTGCGCAAAGCAGCGGCAACATCAGGTAATTGCCAGGTATTGATGCCGAACTTGTTTTCATCAAGTCCGGTGGTGATGAAATGGTGAGTATGTGCATCAACATTCGGGTTAATGCGGATAGCCACGCCGGCTTTTTTGTTTTTTGCTTTAGCAAGGCCATCAATAATGAAAAGCTCCTGAATGGATTCGACATTGAAGCAGAAGATATCCGCATCAAGGGCCAGGTTTATTTCACGGTCTGATTTGCCTACACCTGCAAATACAACTTTGCTTTTATCAAAGCCATGATCAATAGCTGCCCGAACTTCATTACCGCTCACGCAATCGGCGCCAAAGCCATAGGTTTGTATGGTGTCAATGACTTTTGGGTTAAAGTTGGCCTTCATGGCATAATGCACATGGAAACCATGCTTTGCAGATGCATCGCGGCAGGCACTCAGGGTGTTTTTAAGCACCTCGAGATCGTAGTAATAAAACGGAGTTTCTAAGCCGTTGAATTTATCTATAGTTTTACTTGTGAACATGGGTAATATTTCATCAAATCATGCTGAACTATTGCATATCAGGGATTGCTTCGTTCCTCGCGATGACGTTTTAAATTAAAAATTTCAAATAAGGTAATTCCGAAATCGAAAATCCGATATCCGGAATTAAAACAGCCTGTTGTGTAAACTCCTTAAAGTCTCAACCTTATCCTCTGTTTTTACCAGCAACGACAGGTTGTGATCGCTGCCGCCGTATGATATCATCCTTAACGGGATATGTTTAACTGCTTCCAGTACCCGGGCCGCATAGCCATGTTTTTCAGCCCCAAAATCACCTACCACGCAAATGATGGTATGGTTCACGTCTATCTCAACCGAGCCGTATGCATTCAGCTCTTTAGTGATATCCCCCAAATAAGTAGTGTCATCGATAGTTACCGAAACCGCTACTTCCGATGTGGTGATCATATCGATAGATGTTTTATAGCGTTCAAACACTTCAAATACCTTACGCAGGAAGCCATGGGCCAAAAGCATTCTGCTCGATTGGATCTTGATAGCCGTAATGGCATCCTTAGCAGCTATAGATTTGATCTTGTCCTTTTCGCTGGTATTGGTGATTAGGGTACCCAGCGCTTTAGGATCCATTGTGTTTAATAAACGAACCGGAATCTTATATTTTTGAGCAGGGAACACGCTTTGCGGGTGCAGAATTTTGGCACCAAAATAGGCAAGCTCAGCAGCTTCATCAAACGATAGCTGAGCAATAGGCTGTGTGCCTTTTACAATCCGCGGGTCGTTATTGTGCATGCCGTCGATATCTGTCCAGATCTGGACTTCCTCGCTGCGGATGCCGGCACCAATCAATGAAGCGGTATAATCGCTGCCGCCGCGGCGCAGGTTATCTATCTCGCCATAAGCATTGCGGCAAATATATCCCTGGGTAATAAACAAGTTTACTTCGGGGTGCTTATCAAGCAGCGGGAGCAGGTTTTCGGTAATATGATCAACAATGGGCTCATTATCCTCATCTATCTTCATAAAATCCAGGGCAGGCAGCAATACCGATGGGATACCTATCTCCTTTAAATAAACATGATAGAGGGTAGTTGAAAGCAGTTCGCCCTGTGCAACGATGATCTTATCTTCAATATGGGTGAAAAGATCATTCGCCAGGTTGCTGAGCAACGAAAAATGGTAGTCGATAACCTCTTTGCCCTGGGCTAAAAATTCGGGTTTCGCAAACAATTCCTTAATAAAAATTTCGTACTTATCCTTTAGGATAGTAATAAGCTGCACTGCCTTCTTCTTATCGCCGGCGAGATATGCTTGTCCAATTTCTACGAGGCTGTTTGTTGTGCCTGACACTGCCGATAGCACCACTACCTGGCGCTCGGCCGGGTTAATGATATCAAGCAGCGCTTTCATCCGGGCGGGGCTACCTACTGATGTCCCACCAAATTTTAAAACTTTCATTTTTATGTTGCTGTTAACCGTATATGATCGGTGTTCCTGAACATCATTTTACTGATATTCAAGCACCAATATTTGAGGCGCTAAAAATAGTGTTTTAAAACGCTTTAATGTAATGTGATTGGAATTTAAATTTGACGGGCATATCGCTTCTGAGTTTTGAAATTCGTTGGGCTTTGATTGAGAAATGACATCTCCGTTCCGTCATTCGGTATAAGATGTCGGGATCGTAATAAACCCAATTTTATCACTTTCCCCTCAACATATCAAGCGAGTAAAAACTCTCGCGCCAGTAAATGCCGCCCTGTACAACTGTTATTATTGATGCTTTTAAAAAATGCCAGGCCAGAAATAGCCCCGAAAAGGGTATCATGAATGCATACCACCACTTATTTGGTGGCACTATCATCATATAAATAATATGGGATACCAGCATAATAGCAGCCATGATGCGGATACCTGCAGTGCCGAAAATAAACATCAACGGCATGGGCAGAGCTACTGTTAATAACATATTCAGCACGTTAATAATGGCTTGCACAAGATTATAGTTGGCAACAGCAAATGAGTTTTTCTGCACACCGCGCCCAAGCTCACCAAGATTTTTATACCATTCCAGGCAAACGTAACCCTTACCGGCTAAAACATCCTGCCGTAAACCTTCTTTTTTTATCAATTGACCAAGTTGAAGATCATCATCCGGGCGCAGTTTTATGCGTACATGCGTGCCAATTTTTTCATAAGCTGTACGTCTGACCAAATTGAAAGCCCCTATGCCCGACGATGCTTTTGATTTCGGTTTTTTTGCCTCCCATGGTTTCATGGCAATCATGAGCATAATGCTTAATGTGGCAAATACACTGTTTAAAATTGACGACCGGGAGATCAACTCAGGTAACATGGTTAAATGATCAACCTCGTGCTTAACGGCATAACCGACAGCCTTGTTAATAGCATCAGGATGAAAAACGATATCAGCATCGGCAAAAAGCATCCATTCCTCAGTACTGCTAAGGTAACCCTGGTAAAGTGCGTTGTTTTTACCAAGCCATCCGTCGGGTAAAGTGTCTATCGTAGTTACCTGAAGCTTTGGATAGTGTAAGCTAAAATCTTTCAGGATGTCGGTGGTACGGTCGGTTGAGCGGTCGTTCACTACAATAAGGCGATGGTTAGGATAATTGATATGGCAAACGCTTTGCAAGGCTTTTTCAAGGTCTTCCTCCTCGTTTCGCACAGCTATAATGATGGCAAGGGGTGGGGGATTATCCATCACAGGTTGTCGGCTTACCTGTTTAATTTGTTTAAAGCCGATAAGCAGATAAAAGTTAAGCGCTAAAGTGGATACAAACAGTATTACGCTGTACCAGAATAATATCATGATAAATAGGTTTGGATAAAGGTGGGCAAAATCAGGAAATAATCACAACAAAAAATGGCATATTGCATTACCAATTTTAACACCTATGAAAAACATCAGCCGCAAAAAATTTATTGCTTCGGCCGCAATAGCTGCTGCCGGTTTACCTTTTGGTTTAAGTGCTTTGGCTAAGCAATCACCCTTAAATACTGACGTTGCCACAGGTAACCCCTCTGCGGGTGAAAAAATAAAAGTGAGCATATTTTCCAAACATATGCACTGGCTTAATTATGCCGATATGGCCGCTTTAACGGTACAGCTTGGTTTTGACGGAATTGACCTTACTGTAAGGCCCGATGGCCACGTGCTGCCCGAACGTGTTGCCGATGACCTGCCTAAAGCGGTTGAAGCTATTGAAAAAGCCGGGCTCAAGGTTTATACCATAGTAACCAATATTAAAACTGCTGATGAAAAATACGCCGAACCGATCCTGAAAACAGCATCGGCATTGGGCATTAAATATTATCGTACCGCCTGGTTTAATTATGATAAGGCTACCAGTGTACCGGCCAATATCAGGGCTATCAATAAGCAACTGGCCGGTCTTGCCCAGCTCAACAAAAGGTATGGCATGCACGGCGGCTATCAAAACCACTCCGGCGACTTGTTTGGAGCATCACAATGGGATTTATGGCTGAGCCTTGAAGGGCTTGATCCTAATAACATCGGTTGTCAGTACGATGTAAGGCATGCAACAACTGAAGGTGCCGATACCTGGCCTGTTACACTTGACCTGTTGAAGGCTTATTCCAAAACAATCAATGTAAAAGATTTTTACTGGGAGAAAAAGGGCGACAAATGGCGGGTGAAAAGTGTGCCATTAGGCGAGGGTATGGTTGATTATAAAAAATACTTCAGCCTGCTAAAACAATACAATATCAATGGCCCCATGAGCCTGCACTGCGAATATCCCTTAGGCGGGGCAGAGGATGGTAAACGTGAGCTGACTATTAGTAAGGATGAGTTTTCGGCCGCTTTAAAAAAGGATTTGACCAGATTGCGTGGATGGCTGGCAGAGTATGACCTGTAGGTCTCGTTCAACGCATTACAGGTTTAAGTATCCGCGCTTCAACCTGTCATTTTTTTTACTCCCCTAAAACTTGTTTTATAACAAATTTGTTACTAAATTTAATAACAGCATGCCCGTCGCTTGATCTCCCTGATCGCCCCGGGTTGCTCATAACCAATTATTAAACTAAAAGGAGGGCTTTATGAATCTGGTTCATAAAATTGAACACTGGGGCGACACTCATCACCCTAAAGTTTTGGATATTGTGCGTATTGTTCTTGGCGTATTTTTATTAGTGAAAGGCATAACTTTTATGGAAAATACATCATACCTGCGAGGTATTATTACCGATCAGGATGTTATTAACGTATCGCCAGATATGCTGATGATCCTGGTATACTATGTATCATTTGCCCACATGGTTGGTGGTATACTCATAGCCATGGGTATATTAACCCGTTTGGGCTGCATTATTCAGATCCCTATATTGGTGGGCGCAGTATTTTTAACAGGGATTTTCCAGGAACCTATCAATACCATGTTATGGCCATCAATTACAGCTCTGGCTCTGCTTATACTATTTACCATTTTAGGCTCCGGTCCATGGTCATTGGATAAAGTACTGTCGTTTAAGGGATAATGGAGAGATAAGAAATCAAGAGCCAGGAAAGGAATTTCTTTTAACTAACACCAAAACTGTAAAACTCCCAATTTGGGACTTAAAACTTCGAACTCAAAACTTCCGACTTCCAATTAATATCCTTTAACGGCTTCATCTACATAACACCATAGCCAGCGCTCACCTGGTTCGGCAGATATAACTACGGGATGGCCTGTAGCGTGGAAATGCTTAGTCATATGCGTATTGGGTGAACTATCGCAGCAAAGCGTAACGCCGCAGGTTTGGCAGGTACGCAGGTGCAGCCATGAACCGTGATGTTTTATGCATTCCTCACAAACGTAGCCTTTGGGCTCGGTTATGCTTTCAACAGCTTCGATGTGGGCACAGGTTTCTTCCATAGGTATATGTAGTGATTAATAATTTAAACTTCGGCAAGATATTTATGTACGAAACTTATAGCCATTGAGCCTTCGCCTACGGCAGATGCCACGCGGTTCATAGCCCCGGCACGCACATCGCCAGCTGCAAATATACCCGGGCAACTGGTTTCTAACAGGAACGGATCGCGTTTAAGCTTCCAAACTTTTCCAAAGCTTTCATAGCTGCGCAACTCACGGCCGGTTTCAATAAAGTCTTTACTGTTTTTAATAATATCCAGCTTTATCCAGTCGGTATAAGGTTTAGCGCCAATAAATATATACAATGCGTTAGCCGTTTTAACCTCAGATTCTTTGGTTTTACAGTTTTGTATCGTAAGCTTTTCAAGGCAGTTGGTACCTTCGGCCTCAATTACCTCGGTATTTGGCATAACCTTTATATTGGGCGTATCGGCAATCTGGTTGATCAGGTAGGCAGACATGGTTGCCGTCAAATCATCTCTGCGGATAATAATATGCACGTTTTTTGCAAATTTGGAAAGGTACATAGCTGCCTGTCCGGCCGAGTTACCTCCGCCAATTACAAACACCTCTTTACCTGTACATGCCGAAGCTTCGGTAGTTGCGGCGCCATAATAAATACCTGCCCCGGTAAAGTTATCAACGCCTTTAACTTCCAGCTTGCGGTAATCAACCCCGGTGGTAATTACTACTGTACGGCTGATGATCTCGGGCCCGTCATCCAAAATAATGGTTTTGTAGCCATCTTTTTGTTTGATATCGCTTACAGATTGGGGTGATAAAAATTCGGCGCCTAAACGCATAGCCTGACTTATGGCGCGACGGGTAAGATCGGCGCCGCTTAAACCTGCCGGGAAACCCAGATAATTTTCAATACGGGAGCTGGTACCGGCCTGTCCGCCCGGTGCTTTACGCTCAATCAATAAAGTTTTTAAGCCTTCTGATGAACCATATACGGCAGCAGCCAACCCTGCAGGGCCGGCACCAATGATCACCACGTCATAAACATCAGTGAGCTGGGTTGGATTTTTACCCATTTTATCGGCAATATCCCTTATGGTTGGTTTTGTTAAACAACTGCCATCCTCAAATATAACCATCGGCAAATCATCGGTTGTGCGGTTATTGATGGTAAGCAAACTGGCCGAATCGATATTTTTTTCGATATCAAACCAGCGATAAGGGATCAGGTTACCGGCTAAAAAATCTTTTATAACGTGCGATTGAGGCGAAAACTGGTAACCTACCAGCTTCATACCCACAAATTCGGGGATGTAGTGGCTGTGCCAGTCGCCAAGCAGGTCATTAATTACCGGGTAAAGCTTTTCCTCGGGAGGATTCCATGGCTTCATCAGGTAATAATCAAGCTGCACATCGTTGATGGCTTTAATGGCGGCATCAGTATCGGAGTAGGCGGTCAGTAGTACACGTTTAGCTTCGGGGAATACTTTTTTCGCTTTTTCCAGAAATTTAACGCCTTCCATTTCGGGCATGCGCTGATCGCACAAAAATAAGGCGACCACCTCCGAACTGTTTTTCAGTTCAATAAGGGTATCATATGCCTCATTTGCCGATGTTGTGCTTAGTATTTTATATTCTTTGCCATACTGCGACTTTAAATCGCGGCTTATTGACCGCAGTACCTGCGGATCATCATCTATGGAAAATATTATCGGACGGCTCATAGGGTAAATATGCAGGCAAATTAACTAATATTTTTGGTAAAATCAGTTTTTTGCTAACCATTTATCGGGAAGCAAACTATAAACTCGGTATGCCCGGGTCTTGATTTTACCTTTATTGAACCGCGGTGCTGCTTCACAATACGCTGCACCACTTCAAGGCCCATACCGGTACCTTTGCCCATTTCTTTTGTGGTAAAGAACGGATCGTAGATCTGGCTGATATTATCTTCGGGTATGCCGGGCCCATCATCAATGATTCTTACTTCAACAAAGTCGTTATCTTTTTTTGTGCGGATGGTAAGTGTGCCTCTCTCATTTATTTCCATGGCATCAAGGGCATTATCAACCAGGTTGGTCCAAACCTGGTTAAGTTCGCCGATAAGCGCTTTCACTTCGGGCAGGGTTTCATCAAACTCTTCAATTACGGTAATATTTTCCTTCCTGATCTTGTAACCCAACATGGTAATCGTGTTACGGATCCCTACGTGGATATCGGCATACTGCTTATCCTGCGCGCGATCCATATGGGTAAACGTTTTAACGGAACTTACCAATTCGGCAATACGTCGTGCAGACTCCTGGATATCTTCAATCATCTTTTCGCCCATAAGCTTGGCACTGAGCCAGCCCATAATGATGGGTACTGCATGTTCAGGAATGTGCGATTTTAGTGCCTCCAGATTTTCGGTCGTAAAGCTAAAGTCAACAAAACTTTCGGCTATATCATAGGCATCCTCAACACCGTTATCTTCCAGCCATTCTGATATTTCGTCTTCAAGCTGGGTACGCTGTTTTAGTGTAAGGCGGGTATAGCATTCCTTTTTATTCAGAATCCTGAACAACTCGTCGGTCAAACCATCAACCTGCTCATCACTCGCCCTTATGGCAAACATATTTTTCAGATGGGCAGGCACCATACGCAGATGTTTTCTTAATGACAACGAGTCGCGCACAATGGCCGATGCCGGGTTATTAAGCTCATGCGCTAAACCGGCAGATAGCTTACCTAAAGCCATCATTTTATCATTTTGCTGCTGCATGGCCGTAAAATCGCGTACGCGGGTAGTCATGATATGTACCAGCGCCTGCGTAAGCTCAAAATGGTTCCGAATCATCTCCATGATTTCGGCTGTAGGGTAACTCAACACCGTCAGTTCGCCAACAGCCTGGGCATAGCCTTTGGCTATGAGACCGCGGGAATAGGGCATATAACCCGTGATACTTCCTTTTTCAACCATGGTATAGTCGCGACGCGAACCCTGCTGCATCATAAAGAAGCGCATGTTGCCTTCTATTATAAAATGTGGGCCTGTAAGATCCTGCCCCGGCTCCATTAGGTATTCACCATCTTCAAATGTTAAGATCTCACTTTTATCAATCAGCCATTGCAGCTGATCGTCGGGTATATTGGCCAAAGCTTCAAAAGCTTTTAAGTCTGATACGCTTACCTGTAGTTCACTTACCTTTTGCATAATTTAAAAGTAGGGAATATTATTTAATGATGTAAAAATGAGGCAAAAAATTGCAATTAGGTGAACCTGTGCAGGATGGATTTTGTTTGTCTGTACCAGGATTTTGTCTGAACCGGAATTTAGGGGATTATTGGATTCCCTGAATTCGTGTCCTCACGAAACGCTTTGTTAATATGGAAAGTTGATGGCTTTGAAGGCGATCGTGGAGACACGATCGCAGGGGTAGAATATCGAATGGCTCGGTTAATCTTCAGGCAGCATTCAAAAATCCAGTAATCAGGAAAATCCTATAAATCCGGGTTCAATTCCATTTGCTCAAAAATACCCCGAAGGCTTCTTTATACTGATCCCCAACGGTAATGTTCACTTTACCTATCTGTAAAGCGTTGCGGGTAATGGAGTTGATTTTATTGAGCGATACAATGAATGAACGATGTACACGCATAAAACGTTTGGATGGCAGTTTTTCTTCCAAAGCTTTTAAACTGGTGAGGGAAAGCAATGGTTTTTCCTTATCCTGAAGATAGATTTTTACATAATCTTTCAAACCTTCAATGTACAAGATGTCATTAAGAGCGATCCTTACTAACTGGTATTCTATCTTTAAAAACAAGTACTCTTCCTCTTCGGGTTCAGCGGCAATTACGGTTGCAGGGCTGTTCGAGCGGTTCACCAGTTCAAAATAATTCAGGGCTTTGTTTGATGCATGCAGAAACTCTTCATAATTAAAAGGCTTGAGCAGGTAATCGAGTGCGTCAACCCGGTAACCTTCTATAGCAAATTGGTTGTAAGCGGTAGTAAAAATGATGCGTGGTTTATTTGATCCGCGACTGTCAAGCACCCGTGCGAGCTCCATGCCGTTAAGGTTAGGCATTTGGATGTCCAGGAAAATAAGGTCAACCTTTTTATCCTGTAAGCCGACAAGTGCCTCAACGGCACTGCTATAACGGCCAATCAGTTTCAGGAAGGGGGTTTGCTCGATAAAAGCACAAACCAGGCCCAGCGCAAGCGGCTCATCATCAACAGCTATGCAGTTAATTATCATGACAGGTTAAGGGTTAAGTGAACAGTATAGATATTGGCGGTTACATCCTCAGTAATATCCAGTTTATATTTTCCTGCATAGAGCAAATCAAGCCGGCGAATGGTATTGGTTAAACCGATACCTTTATTTTCGCCAATGTTTAGGTTATGATCTTTATAGATGCCATTCTCTACCTTTAACTCCAGTAGATTATCATGCTGATCGATAATGATGCGGATAGCGCTTGGCTCCGTAGCGCTGATGCCGTGTTTAAAGGCGTTTTCTACAAAAGGTAAAAAAATCATCGGGGCCACAGTTACATCGTTAGTGTGTGCAGGCGGAGTAAAGGTAACGGTTACTTTTTGGGTAAGGCGCAGTTCCATAAGGCTGATATAGTCTTTAATGAAAGCTACCTCCTGGCTTAATAATGCCGTACCATGCTGCGTATCATATAATACATATCGCATCATGCGCGAAAGCTGGTGCAGCGCCTTGCGCGATGTTTCGGCGTTAACATGGGTAAGCGCATAAATGTTATTGAGCGTATTGAAAAAGAAATGCGGGTTGATCTGGGCTTTCAGAAAAGATAATTCCGAGCTGATCTTATCCTGTTCCAGGGCCTGGCGCAGGCGGATATCCATCTGCCATTTTTGTATAGCCGTAATACTGGTGCTGATCCCTAAAACCAATGCCACTATCACGGTTCCAAAAATATCCCAGCCGCCGCGGTCTTTTGGTTTAGGCGGACGGTGCTGCCGGTGAAAAACGGCTTCCATATGCTCATGCATATGCAGCGCTTTATCGGCCCAACTGTTAAGCAATAAAAAAACTATTACTATACCTACAACGGCTATAAAATACATACCGGTGCGGTCATGCAGTAAAAAGCGCGGAACAAGTAATTTGCTGTTAAAGTAATAGGCAGCAACCAGTATAAAAAAAGTAACCGCCTGTTTGATCCAGAACTGGTACGGAAATTCAACATTCCAGGTAAGCGGCTGGTAAAAGAACAACAGCAGTCCAAACACCACCCATATTAAAATATGAATGAGGACGGTAATGGTATTGCTTTTTGATTTAAGGCTCATTTAGGGGATTTACGCTACGGTGCACGGCAAATAAATTTACAGATATAATTCAGCAATATTACAAATCAATAAGACTATAAGACAATTATAATCGCCCGGGAGGCAAAAATCACCGATGAACGCTTTGATCTGATCTTTAAAGACTTCTATCAACCTTTCGTAGGATAACAGTCAGTGTTTATAGGCAAAAAGCTGTATCCCGTCTATACATAAACAACGCCCGTCTATTCCCTTTTTTTCACTAAAAATAATGCTATTGTTTTGGGGCTGTTAATCAGCATAAAATGAAAATCCTATACTCCTTGGCAGTAATTATTGCCTTAGCGTTTATCAAACCGTTTAACGCAAAAGCCGACCCTGGCCGTACGGTTAAAGGTGTCGTAAAAGACTCTACCGGTTACGTGGTTGCGGGTACGAGCGTAAAAATGCTTACCGGTACCGACAGCACTACCGTTATTACGGGTGCCGATGGTACCTTTACATTTAACAATGTGACAGTAAGCCAGTTTAGTTTAGTTTTTAGCTCGATAGGTTATGAACCACTCAGGCGCAGGTTTGTGTTGGCTAATGATAATAAGCCGGCTAATTTGCCGCCGGTTATCCTGAAAATAGAAACTACGATGTTAAAAACCGTAGTTATTGCGGATGTGAACCCGGTAAAGCTTAAGGAAGATACCATTGAATTTAACGCCGATGCTTACAAAGTACGCGATAATGCCCCTGTTGAAGATGTGATTAAAAAACTGCCTGGTATGGATGTTGATAAAGATGGCAATATTACCGCCCAGGGCAAAAGTGTAACCAAGGTGCGTGTTAATGGAAAGGATTTTTTTGGAGGCGACGTTAAAACAGCTACAAAAAACCTGCCTGCCGATATCGTACAAAATATCCAGATCATAGATGATTATGGCGATCAGGCAAATCTTACCGGTGTAAAAATCGGCGAACCGGATAAGGTACTGAACATAACTATTAAGCAAAATAAAAACTATGGTTACTTTGGGCAGGCCAGCATAGGTGGCGGGCGGGATGCTATTCCCGGTGTCTCAAGCGATAAGGAGAGCAACAGGCATGTGGCTTCGGCCAATGTGTTTAGCTTTAATGGCAACAGACAGCTGGCTTTTTTGGGTAACCTTAACAACACCAATACCAATCTGTTTAGTTTTGGAGGTGGTGGTCCAAGAGGTGGCGGACCGGGTGGCCCTCCGGGATCAAACAGCAGCTCATCAAACGGGATCACTACAGCACGTTCGTTCGGGTTCAATTATCGCGATAGCTGGGGCAAAAAAATTACCGCTTATGGCAGTTACAGTTTTGCCGATAATTCGGTGAACACCATCAGCAGCACTATTCAAAATAATCTTTCGTCAACCAATCCCAGTACCAATACGCAAACCAATAACCAGCAAGACGAAAAGCTGAACCACCGGATTAATTTCAACATTGAGTATAAACCCGATACCGTAAACTATATAAAGATTACCCCAACATATGCTTACGCCAGCACCAATACTACATCCGACGCAACCAGTTTACTGCTCAGAAATTCGGAAACGGTATCAAATTATAGCCTCGCAAACCTCAGTAAATCAACCGAGCCCAATTATGGTGTTAATGTGTTGCTTAACCACAGGTTTAACAGTCACGGGCGCAACTTCAGTGTAAATGTTGGGGCAGGCAGCTATACCATTAACAAATATCAAAACCCGGTTTACACTTATATTGACGGGGCCCGCAACGCACCTTTAAACCAGTTCATCAATACTGATAGCCGTACCGATAGTGTGGGGACTACGGTATCATACATGGAACCTATCAGCAAAAAAGGATACCTGGAGCTTAACTACGCTTACCATTACTCCTACACCACTGCCGACAGGGCCACCGATACCCTGGCCGATGATGGAAATATCAACCGATACGATTTGTTAAGCAATAACTATAATTCGACCTTTGTTACCAACAGGTTCGGGCTTAACTATCGTTTTATCGACAAAAAATACAATTATACCCTGGGCCTGGTAGCGCAACCTACGCTATTAAAAGGATCGTCGATAGTTGATGGCACACCATTTACTACTAATAACAATACGTTTAATTGGGCGCCTACTGCAAGGTTCATTTATAACTTTTCGCGCAGTCAGTCACTTAGTTTAAACTATAATGGCAGCAGCAACCAGCCTACTTATACCGAGTTGCAGCCGGTTACCGATTTTAGTAACGCATCATACCCGGTACAAGGTAACCCCGATCTGAAACCGGAGTTCAACAACACGCTGTCGTTAAAATACAATAAATTCAATTTTGAAAGCGGGAACGTGTTTTTCAGTAACCTGTCGTTCATTAAAACAGATAATAAGATAGTAGCCAACACCATTACCTACCCCAGAAATTATGCACCAAACAGTAAACTTGCGGGAAGTATCTTAACCCAATATTTAAATGCCGATGGCTATTATTCGGCCCAGGGGTTTTACGTGTTCGCCAAGCCATGGCAAAAAAGAAAATATAATTTATTCATGATCGGTAACATTTCGTACAATAACAACGTCTCATATATTAGTAACGTTGACTCTGCTACCTATAACATGACAACCGAAAAGAATATAGCCAAAAATTTGGTATTATCTCAAGGCGCGCGCTTTAGGGTAAGCATTACCGACGTTATTGATGCCGAAGCAAGCACTACTTACAGCGTTAACACCTCAAGCAATTCTATCAAACAGGCAAATGTTAACAGTAACTTCCAAACGCTTAATCTTGGCCTTAATGGCAAAAGCTATTTTAAAGACTGGACCCTGAGCTATGATTATTCAAAAATGATCTACTATGGTTATACGGGCGCTACCAATCCTAATATATTGAATACCTATGTTGAGCGTCGCTTTTTGAAAGGCAATGCCGGTACGTTACGCTTTTCGGTGATGGATGTGTTTAATGAAAATACCGGGTATACTACCACTCAGAACGGCAGCTATATCACTCAAACCAACAGTAATCGTTTGGGGCGTTACTACTTGTTAACCTTTACGCTTAAGCTACAGAAATTTGCCGGCAAAAGGCCAACCATGGAGCGTGGCGGACCGGGTGCTCCACCTCCGGGCGGCGGCCCCGGCGGACCGCCGCCATTTTAAAGAACAGCAAAGGTTCATAAAATATTAAAAACCTTCCCATCCCTGAGAACGATGGTGAGTTCAGATCAAAAAGCATGATGATCTGAGATTTAGTTGATGTTATCATCAGATAACTGCAGGGCGTTCCGGGGTGAGATACGGGACGCCCCTTTTTTATTAATTATACGTTAATGCACTTATTTAGGTTTCGATTTTTGGCTTAAACCAATTTATTATTCAATCAATCTGAATATCAACGCAGTAGTATGAGATATTATTCTCATTTTTTTTATTATTTAATTAAACTACACAAACCAAAGATTAAACTTTTATGTGTTAATTTACCTGGACCGTTTTTGCGGGGGTACTTCGTAGCCCGAATATTTGTTAATTTAGCCCTTTATAAAAAATAAGCTTTTTTTACAGTTTTTAATTACATTTAACCCATTATTTGTAAATAAAACTGAATGAAGCCGCTTTTACTTAAAGTTTCTGCCGATCCTGCGCATTCCTTTAGCGTAAGGCATGATGTATCACCGGATATCAATAACCGCTGGCACTGCCATCCCGAATTGGAGCTGATTTATTTCATCAAAGGTGGCGGAACGCAATTTATAGGCGATAGTATTAAGCAGTTTGAAGACGGCGATATGGTGTTGGTTGGATCAAACCTGCCTCATTACTGGCGCTTTGACGACATGTACTTTAATAATGGCAACGAACAGGTGCCGGTTGATACCATCGTGGTACATTTTTGCGAAAACTTTTGGGGCGATCAGTTTCTTCAGCTTCCAGAAAACAAGCTAATAAAAGTATTGCTTGAACGTTCAAAACGTGGCTTGCAAATAACAGGTGAAATAAAAAAGCAGGTGGCCTCTATTTTAGCCACTATGCTTAATACTGATGGTGCCGAAAGGATCATCATGCTGCTCAAAGCATTGAATACCATAGCGGGCAGTTCACCGCTTAATTATCTAACTTCTATAGGTTTTAAGTACGATCATAATGAATCGGAAAGCGACAGGCTCAATAATATTTATGAATACTCGGTACGTAACTTCCGCAAAAAGATTTACCTGGAAGAAATTGCCGATATAGCCGGTGTGAGCGCGAACTCGTTTTGCCGGTACTTTAAATCAAAAACCCGCAAAACCTACTCACAGTTTGTGATCGAAATAAAGGTAGGCTATGCCTGCAAACTCCTCATTGAAAATAAGCTCAACATCAAGCAGCTTTGTTACGACAGCGGCTTCAATAATTTCTCCACTTTTCACAAGCATTTTAAACAGGTAACAGGTAAAAGCCCACTCATGTACCAAAAGGAGTTTACGAAGAAAACATAATTTTTTGCTATCCCCGAGTGGTTTTAATTGTATTGAAAATAACTCGGGATGGGCTGACCTTTAGAAAAAAGGCAGTTCATGACAGGGCAGCAGCCCCTTCAATATCCTTTTCCATAAGGCTGAAAATAATTCTATTATCCTATCCTGGGAATAATTTCTAAATTCACGGTGATATATCTCTCGTTTTGCGCACTTACTATTAAACGCACTGATCATGACACATGAGATAGTTTTTGATAAACCGGCCGCCCGAAGGGAAAAACTCATTACGAAGCTTTACCAAAGCGCTTTCCCAACAGTGGCTAAATATGTAAGCAAAATGGGCGGCTCTTTTGATGACGCGAAAGATATTTTTCAAGATGCCCTTGTTATTTATTATGAAAAGACGTTAAACGGTGATCTGTCACCGCATAACGGTGAAAAGGCTTACCTGCTGGGTATTGCCAAACATCTTTGGCTCAAAAAGTTTAAGGGTGACCGCCATAACCTGTCGCTTGATAATTGTACCAAAGGTTTTGATGTTACAGATGAAACTGAAGATCAGCCATCGGCAGTTAAACTAATGAGATACCTGGAAACGGCGGGTAAAAAATGCATGGAGTTGCTAAGCGCTTTTTATTATCATAAGCTGCCCATGAAGGATCTCGCGGATTTGTTTGGCTACGCGGGTGAGCGATCAGCTACTGTGCAGAAGTATAAATGCATTGAAAAGGTAAGGGAAACAGTTAAAGAACAATCACTGGCCTATGAGGACTTCATTGAATGAGATCAAGGAAATTGACGATCATGTGCTTGGGCAAACTGCGCCTGATGAGGCACTGCTGTTCGAGGCCAAACTGATCATCAATCCTGGCCTTGCGTATAAGGTGATGTGGCATAAACAAACTATGGCCCTGGTGCAGCAATATGGCCGTAACAGCCTTAAGGCCGAAATTGAAACCGTACAACAAAAGCTATTTAGCCTGCCTGAGCATGCGGGTTTCAGGCAAAAGATCATGCGTTTGTTCCTTAAACGCTAAACATTAAATTTTATGAATATTAATCAAAAGGAGTTCCGCAGATATGCGGTAGGGCATCGCCGTGTCCAAAGTTTACATGTTGACAGATTTATTGCGCAGGTAAATAACAGCAAAATAAGCATGGGCATGACACCCTATATTATGGAAGAGCGGCAGCTCAACATCTCGCAAATGGATGTTTTTTCGAGGCTGATGATGGACAGGATTATTTTTCTTGGCACTGCGATAGATGAACAGGTGGCTAACATCATCCAGGCGCAATTGCTTTTCCTGCAATCGGCCGACGCCAAAAAGGATATCCAGATCTATATCAATTCACCGGGTGGTTCGGTATATGCCGGACTGGGGATTTATGACACCATGCAGTTTATATCGCCTGATGTGGCTACTATCTGTACCGGTATGGCCGCTTCAATGGCTTCGACATTACTTTGCGCCGGCGCCAACGGCAAACGGGCTGCCTTGCCGCATTCACGGGTAATGTTGCACCAGCCATCAGGTGGAGCGCAGGGGCAGGAATCGGACATTGAAATTGCTGCCCGACAGATCTCTAAAATGAAGCGAGAACTGTATGAGATCACAGCCAAACACAGCGGGCAAAGCTATGACAGGGTTTATGAAGTATCCGACAGGGACTACTGGATGATAGCTAAAGAAGCGAAAGCTTTTGGTATGATAGACGAGGTTTTGGGAGCGAAGGAGGATTGATTAGCATATTGAAGACTTACGAAGTTTAATTGCTTCGTAAGTCTGGCTATTTAAATCACTTATTCAATGCATCCACCTTATCAAAAAACTCATTTTGCAATTTGATGGTACTGGTATCGGCCTTAATCGCTTTAAGCGCTTGTACAAAGCTGGCTATTTCATGCTCTGCTATAAATTTGCCGAATTCGGGTGTGGCTTTGGCTCCTTCACCGGCATAGTGGTTAGGGTAGGCGGCGTACCACCATATAGGCGTGTAAATATTAGCCAGGTTTAAACGATGTTGATTATCGCCCGATTGTGATGCTGCCCGGTCCATCTTCATCAGGTCGGGGCGATAGTACAGCATTGATGCGGTTTCGCTTTCACCCGCGTGCTGGTCGCCTTCAATAGCCGACTTGTGCATTTTCCGATATTGGTCATTATACTCCTTGTCGCCACTGTGCGGATCATAAAAATATACAGCATAGTTGTGGCGTTTGTTCAGCAGTGATTGCATAAAGAACTGGATAAACTCCGGGTTACCTCCATGACCATTTAGTATTACTATTTTATCAAATCCGTTTCGAGCAATTTCATCGCAGGTAGCTTCCAGTAAATCCCAGATCACTTTGCTTGGCAGCGCAAACGTTCCTGGCTGATGACGGGCCTCATTGATCTGCCCATAAAAATAATCAGGAAATACAACTGCATATTCCGACTTAACAGCATGGGCAGCCCACTCACGCACATGGATCAGATCGGTGCCTAAAGGGGAGTGAGGGCCGTGTTTTTCCAGGATCCCAATGGGCAGGATACAGGTTTTCGACGATTTTTCGAGTGCAGCAGGAAAATCTGAGGCAACAAGCTCGTCCCAGCGCGCAGGTATTTGCTGGGCAAAGGAATAAGCAGAAAGCAGCAGCGCTGCAAACAGTAATAAGTAAGTTTTCATAAATTATAGGTTTAATAACAGGTTATAGCAAACTGTATTTGAACTGAAATTTACGAACTTAAAATGTTGTTTTTCAATAGGTAATTTAAAAATTACAATGAAGAGGTTAATGGATATTGGGCAATGAGTAGCAGAAAATAGCCCCTTTTTCCTTGTCGTTTTCAACCCAGATCCGGCCATTCATTTTTTCGGTAAAATCTTTACAGATCATGAGCGCTACGCCTGCGCCTTTTTCCTTTTCGTTACTGTACTGCATGTTGGCTTTAAAATTAAAGAGCAACTTTAGCTTATCGGGCGAAATACCTTTTCCTTCGTCCTGTACACAAACAGTTACATCGTTGTCATCGCTTGATGCACCTATAGTAATAGTTGAATTATCTGGCGAAAACTTAATGGCGTTATGTATAAAATTGCGGTGGATAAACTGTACCAACTCTTTGTCGGCATGAATAACAATGGCCGGGTTCACTTTGATTACGAACCTAAGCCCGCGGTCTTTACCCATTAAGTAAAATGGTTGTATTGCCTCATCTATAAGGTCCTTTAAAGGCAGGGGAACAGCTTTGTAATTAAAGCCCGACAATTGCTGTTTGATCCATTGCAATATGTTTTCAAAAATCTCCAGCGAAATGTTTGAAGAATGCTCCATGGTATCTACCAATTCCATCAATTCTTCCCGTGTAAAAGTATCGGCGTCTTTAAGTACCGTTGCCAGTGTTTTGAGTGCACCTATTGGCTGCCTGAAATCATGCGCAAGAATAGATACCAGCCGGTTGTTGAATTCATGATCTATTTGCAGTTTTTCGTTTCGTAGCTGTACGGTGTGATTAAGTTCTTCCAATGTTTGTCCGTGCTTTTTCTTCAGGTTGTACAGTCGGTAAGTAAATATTACGGTAATGGCGGTTATCACAAATAAAACACCAAGTACAATCGCAAGCACCTGCCTGTTTTGGCTCCGGATGGTTATAGCTTCCAGTTCCTGGTCTTTCAGGGCATAATCAATATAATCAAAACCTGTTGTATTAGTGTACTTCTCCTCGTCGTCATATAGTTTCAGCAATTTTGAACTGTAGCGCTGTACTTCGGGCAGATTATTTTGAGCAATATAAATATCATATAATTTTTTCCCGAAGACTTTTTCATAATAGTGATAGCCGCTTTTTTCGGCGATAAAAAGTCCCTGTTTGTAGTATTCAATAGCTTTGGGAACATTATTTTCGAAGTACAAGTCGCCAAGGTTCATGACTATATCAAGGCTCAGGTAATAAAGCTCCATGGCCAAACCATTATCTACTGCTTTTTGTAAAAGCGCCACACCTTGTTCACGCTTGTTGCTTTGAAGGTATAGCAATCCCTGTACCTGGTCTGCTTCAACGAGCATACGTTTATCTTTATACCTTGTGCCAATTTCGCGTGCTTTATCAAGGTAAACTTCAACCGAATCTTTGGGGATTTGCTCGGGGTATAGGAGCAGGTAATTGCACAGCACCAACGCCATGATAGAGTCGCGCTGCAGGGTTTTACCAATGTTTAATGCCCGCTTAAAAAAGTTTATCGCTTTTTTATCTTCCTTGTTCTCGTTAAACACAAGGCCAATGTTCATTAACCCCTGTACAACGTTTGAGGTATCATTTAATTCTTTGTAAAGGTTATAAGCCTCGTTATAATAGCGCAGTGAAAGCTGTAGATTGCCTTTAAGATCATAAACAATGCCTATAACATTTAGTGCATCGGCCTTCCCAGCCTTATAGCCAAGCCGTTCAGCTATAGTTCTTGCCTTTTTAGCATAATTGAAAGCACTGTCGATATTTTGCTCATACATAAGCATCCCCAGCCTGTTAAGCGTATTTACATATTGTATGCTATCATGCGTTAAGGGCAAGTCTTTTTTTAGTTTATTAACCTCCCTGAATTGGCCAAAACATTCAGATACAGCAAGCAACAGTAATACTAAAAAGCTTACGTTTTTTTTCATTAATTAATATTTGCAAAACGGGGCTAACGGTTCATAATATAGCCTAAAGCTATTATACGGATAAAAAATGGTATGGTTGGAGAATGTTAAATAAAATAGGCCTGAGTTACAGTTAATTTAAACTGCTATCCCCAAAAAAAGATATTCAAGCTTATGCAGGTAATACCGGCATAATGGCTGAAATAAAAAAATGATTCAAAGAACTGTTATAACGAATCGGGATTAGGAATAAAGTTCATAAATGCCTGAAACTTGGCATAATAGTTTTGCATGTTTAACTGGTAATAATAAGCACCGCGTTTTGAGCCGGCTTTATCCTTATCGGCCAGTTTAATGAGTAAACCGGTTGCCAGCACCCTTTTACTGAAATTACGTTTATCAATAGTGGTATTAAACACGCTTTCGTAAAGTGTTTGCAATTGCGGAATAGTAAACTTGGTGGGCAAAAGCTCAAACAGGATAGGATGCATAGCTGCTTTGTAGCGGATGCGTTTGCGGGCCTGCTCAACCATTTCCTGCTGGTCAAATATCAATTTAGGGGCGCGTTTAAGCTGAAACCATTCGGCATGGTAATCATCACTAATCTGGGCTTCATATTTATGGATGTCAACCAGTGCAAAGTATGCTACAGATACTGTACGCTCAATAGGGTCACGCTGGGGTTGCCCAAAAGTATATAATTGTTCAAGGTACACGCCCTCCAAACCGGTTAATTGCTTTAAAATGCGGTTGGCACTTTGATCAAGACTTTCATCTGGCTGAACAAAGCCACCCATCAGGCTCCAGTTTCCCTTTTCGGGTTGAAAGCCTCTTTTTATCAATAGGATCTTTAAAACTTCGCCATCAAAGCCAAAAATGATACAATCAACAGCTAATAATAACCTTGTTTGCTTGGAGTACTTGAGCATTTATAAACAGTAATAATTTTATGGTAAAAACAAATATAGAATAACATTCGATATAAGCTTGCAAATTTGCTGTGTTATACCTGTTAAAAACGCATTAATTTACAATTGTTAGTCAAATGTGTAAATTAATTGTGCTTTTTACAATAATAATTGACATTTATTCATTATTTATTCGCCCCATGCCGATATTACCAGCATGCGGTTGCCGCCGTGGTTACGATGCTCGCACAAATAAATTCCCTCGCCGCTTCAAAATCGATAAAGCGAAAATCAATACGTCCGCTGCTCACAAAAAAGTTCCCGACAACCTCCCTCCTGCCGTTCCAAAGAACTTATTTTTAAAGTAGTTGGGATCTTGCGGCTCCAATTCGCTGTTATGATAATTACCTAATGTACCATAGCACCGTAAGCCGGGTTGAAATGATCAAATGCATGTGCGCGGCTAAAATTAAGCTGTCCACTAACCAACTCGTCTGAGTAATTAGGGCTTTCATCAACTACTAACGCCCCCGAAATATAATTTGTCGATTTGACAGCATCGGCAGATACCGGTTTAGGCAGATAAGCAATATCGCTATGGTGCATGGCCGGCGCATAAATATGATCACTGCATGCACATACTGGACAGGAGCAAAAGCAGGCTGAATTTAAGTTTCATCATAAAAGGTCCGGGGCAGGTTTATAAATAGGCACCAAGGGCATTTATATCATAACCTTATTTCGTTAGCTATATTAACAACAAGTCATCATCACTAAATATTAAAATGCGTTTGCCCAACTATTTATTATACCAGGCTACCAATAAAGTCATCCGTAAAATCATCGGCAAAATGAATTACGTTTTGCAATTCGGAAAACTCATCTATTTGATGGGTAGTAGTAAGTACAATAGCTTTCATACCTGCATTAGCGGCAGCTTCAGCACCTTTAGGTACATCCTCAAACACAATACAATCTGTGGGCAATGTATTCAGCAATTCGGCAGCTTTTAAAAATGTTTCTGGATGGGGTTTACTTAGTACTACGTCATCGGCACTTACTATTGCTTTAAAATAATGCCTGATGTTAAGATTATCCAGTACAAAATCAATGTTAAAAGGAATAGCGGCTGAACCGATAGCCATAGGGATACCGTTTTGATAAGCTTTTTCCAAAAACTCATGCAAGCCGGGCAATAATGCCAGATGGGGCAAAAACTCATCCTGGTAGCGCTGTTCCTTAAGGTACGAGAGCCTGTCCATTTCTTCGGCAGTAAAGCGATTGGGGCCAAACATACGTACCAGTACTTCCTGATTTTTGCCGTACATCTGTGGTTTTACTTCATCCCAGGTAAAGCTACCGCCAAGGTCGGTATTTAAAAGATATTGCCATGCTTTGGTATGATAAGGCATGTCATTGATCATAGTGCCGTTGAGGTCGAATATAAAGGCCTTCATGTATTAATTTTCAATTTATGAGATAAAACCGAGCCAATTTTTCGGCAAACTTAAACCTTTAAAAAACTAAAAGTTGAATTAGGCCACATATTCTTTAAACACATAGGCGATTAGTTTTTAACAGCCGCACGATGAATGAATATATTGTTCGATTTTTTTAGCGAAACATTGGTCTTTTCATGTACTTAATCCATCCGATAAAAAGGTATTTAATCCTAAAGATTTTAACCATAATGAATTTTAAGCTTAAGCAATAATTCAAAAAGAGGCGCTCAACCGTATAGCTATCATACAATCGCACGAATTGCGGAGGCCGGTAGCGTCAAAGCTTGGTATATTAAACCTCATGCGAATGGAAAATATTGATTTTGGTTACTTTAATATAATAGAACATACCGTTAACGAACTGGATGAAAAGATACGGGGGATAGTAAAAGATTCGGAAGACACCATCCAGGGAGGCCATTTGTCAGTAGCCTGATCATCAATTATTTAACCGGACAAATACTATCCCACAGATTTGATTTACACCTAAATTACGCTTTGGCTATTGCTGATTACGGTAAATTATAACTACCTTGGCGGCATTAATAAATAAAAGAATGCAAAATCAAGGAACAGTAAAATTTTTTAATGAAACAAAAGGTTTCGGATTTATAGTACCAAGCAATGGTGGTCCGGATATTTTTGTTCATTCAACAGGCCTTATTGACGAAGTTCGTGAAAACGACACCGTTGAATACGAAGTTGAAAACGGCCGTAAAGGTCTTAACGCGGTAAATGTAAAAGTTATATAATTATAATATAATCATTAAGCCTACCAGGCACTCAATTTTTGAGTGCCTTTTTTGTTGACTTATTTTTTTTATTAACCTGCAGGGTATTTCAACTTAATATTTGAATGTTACTTTCAAATAAAACTGGCATTGTTGTTGTTTAAACTATGATATCATAAATCGACTACATATAAAACAAAGAAAGAACATGAAAGATCAAGCAAAAATTATAGCAGCACTATTGGTAGGTGCAGCGGCGGGCGCGGCTTTGGGTTTATTGTTAGCTCCTGAAAAAGGGACTGAATTGAGAGGAGATATTGCAGACTATATAAATGATTTGGTTGATACAGCCAAAACGAAAGCGCAAACAACAGCCGGAGAAATCAAAGATTACAGCAACAATGTAATTGACAAAGCAAAAACCAAGTTTAGCGGAACTGTTAGTGACCTTTGGGATGCTAAAGATAAAGCTGTTGACACAGTACAATCAAAAGCCGATGAAATTGCAGGCAAAGCCAGCGACGCCGCCGAAAGCGCAAAAGATAAAGCTAAAGCAACTGCTAATGACTGGAACAATTCTGTACAAAACGCATAATATTTAGTACTATCATAAAATAATAAAACCCTGCCAGTTGGCAGGGTTTTATTATTTATAAGCGTTTTTTTTATTATTTATTCCATGTATTGTTGCTGTCATCAGCATCCATAAATATACCGCCATCTAAAGTAGCTGATTTAATGGTTTTGGCGGTTTTGATATCTACCGAAATTTGCTTTTGATTTTTTTCCCAAACCACAGGGGTTTGATGAATGCTTTCGGCCGAACCATCAGCATAAGTAATTTTTACATCAAACGGAATTACAAAACCGCCCACGTTTTTAATTGCTACTGTATAACCACCGGCTGTTTTGGTTACACCTTTTACCGACAGATCGATATAGTAATTAGTAAAGAACCAGTTATTGAAAAACCAATCAAGGTTTTTACCTGTAATATTACTCATAGAGTTAAAATAATCCCATGGTATTGGGTGTTTGCCATGCCAGCGGTCCATATATCCATGCAGGGCTTTTTTGAATAGTTGATCGCCCAGCATGTCTTTCAGGGCTAAATAACTTAATGATGGCTTACCGTATGAGTTATTACCGTACCCACCCCTCAATTCGCTCGATGGTGTAATGACCGGCTGATCTTCGGCGGTTGAAGCATCATGGATCCATCTGTCAACACGGAAATTTTTATACAATGCTTCAGCTTTTTCTTTGCCAACTTCTGATGTTCCAATCAACAGTTCAAAAGTGGTTGCCCAGCCCTCGTCCATAAATGCATAACGGCTTTCGTTAATACCCATATAAAAAGGGAAATAGGTATGCGCTATTTCATGATCCTGCACAAACTGCGAAAAGCGCACATCGTTGGTATGGCTATCGTTAACCATCATAGGGTATTCCATATCTGCAAAGCCCTGGAACGACGTCATTTTAGGGAACGGGTAGGGTATCCCCGGCCAGTTATGTGATAACCAGCTTAATGAATTACGGCCGTTTTGTACCGCATGATGAAAATCTTCCGAGCTATCTAAAAAAGCAGCCTGCATACTGGCCCGGCGGTTTGTTGCGTCATCAACCACAACGCTGGCTGCATCCCATACATAATGATCACTAATACCTACAGCCATATCGCTGATATCAATAGCGGTCCAGGTCCAGGTGTTCATCTCCTTTTGAGCCGTTACTTTATGGGCGGCAAGCTCAGCAGCCGATGCAATATTGATAGTTGAATCACTGGTGAATGAAGCCTTCAATCGTTTTGCATATTCAGGCTGAAGCACCTCTTCAGGGTTTTGCAGGGTACCGGTAGCCCAAACCACGTAGTTTTTAGGCGCGGTAACGTGCAGGGTATAGTCGTTAAAGTCGTTGTAAAATTCCTGGGCATCTAAAAAAGGTAGCCTGTCCCAGCCATTGTAATCGTCATAAACCGACACCCGCGGATAAAAATAAGCCAGGTAGCAGGTAGTTGAATCGATCATTCCTTCGCGGCCGCTTTCTTTCGAAATTTCAAAATGCCAGCCAATATCAAGCTTAACAGAATCATGAGGCATCAACGACTTACTTAAACCAACCATTTGATTTGTTGAACCTGATGCAACTTTTTTTGCTTCGCCATTAATTGAAAAGCTATCAAACTGAATGCCCGGTGTAAGATAGTCAGCCCCTGCATCGCCAAAACGGGCGGCACCCGGTTTATGAATGTTCAGGATGACCTTCATGTTAAGCCTTTTTAAAGTATCCGGACTATTATTAACATAAGTGATCTGTTCTGTGCCTTTTACAGTACGATTTTGAGGCACAGCCGTAATACTGATATTATAACGGCCATAATTTTGCCAGTACTTTTTGCCGGGGCGGCCATCAGTCGAGCGCGTTTCGTTTTTAAATGCTTTTTGTATATCGCGTGGCATATACAAGGTTTGGGCCTTAACCTGTATAAATGCAATGCAGGCTAATGCAGATAAAATAATGGGTTTGGTCATACGTCTTAAATTTCGTTGCCAATTTAAATTAATTGGACTAAATAACGATATGCAAGAAACATTAATCGGAAAATTTAAAACAAAAAATCGCTTGATAAATCGCTATATCAGAGCTTATTTTGTAACAAAGCTGTCACAAAGATTATTTATAAATAAATATTTTGCGGTATCGAATATATTTTTTTTTACTTTGTTACCAGTTATTTTAATAGGGGTATTAAATAACTAACATTTAAGCCATCTGCGCTATGCGGATGGCTTTCTTATTTCCCCTCTCAATCAGCAACAATATATTCTTTGGAAATGAGCGTAAAAAGCTCGTCATTATCAATTGATTCATCTTTACACTCGGTAAGTAATTGTTGAGCTTCAGTATAATTAAGCTGCTTGGCCACCATTATTAACATATGGCACGAAGTGATATTAATATGCTCAAGTAGCTGCAGATACAACATAATATCCATATCCAACAATACCGGTATAGTTTGCTCTTCGTCCAGGCAAAACTCATCCTTAACAATGGACTTTATAGGGTTACAGTTCTTATCCGATGGAATTTCATTAATCAGGGTATACACCTTATTCATCCGTTCTATCTGTTTTTTGATATCGTCCCAAAACTCCTGTATCGCTTGCTGCAATGCGGTAAAAGAAGCGAGGCCTTTCAGGTGCCCAAGGTGCTTATCAAGATAACACTTACCAAAATAAATGCGGTTTAAATTGTGGACAAATACCTTTTTTAATAAGTCATTGTCCAGTGTTTTAGGGGCATTTTTACTCATAGCATAAAATTAAAGTGTAGTTGTGGTTGATTATATTCTTAAAGCTATTAATTACATCATTGCCCATCAAACTTACCTTAAAAATAAGTAAGTTTTATTACCGGACAGATGTGCCCGATAAATTAACTTTGCACTGCAATAACATAATGCTATGAAATATAAATTAGGCGATTTTGTTCGGTTTGTTGATGAAAAAATGGAAGGTTTTGTAACGCGCATCATCGACGAACAGATGATAGGCGTTACCGGCGAAGACGATTTTGAGATTCCGGTACTGGCCAGTAAAGTAACTTACGTTCATGGTTACCAACCGGCAGGGGCGACAAAAAGCAACAATACAACGGCTGAAAAGCCCTTAACACCAGGTGAATTTGTAAAAAAAGGCGTTTATATAGGCGTGGTTACTGATGCCAGGGCAAGTTCTGTCGTACATTTTCATTTAATCAATGAAACTTCGTTTCAGTTGCTGGCTACTTTAACCACAGATAAGCAACAGGTATTTAAAGGCGAATTTGCAGGGATCATCGCGCCAAAATCAACCGAAAATATCTACTCCGCCCAACTGGCCGATCTGCAGGTTTGGCCAAAGTTTATTTTCAGCGTTTTATTCAGTACCAAACAAAACGTTGAACCACCGGCACCGTTGGCTGTACATGAAAAGTTTAAGGCCAAGGATTTCTCAACCACTAAAAAGAACATTCCATTCCTTAACCAGGCCGGCTGGCTCATCAGGCTCGACGAGCCTGAACTGATTATTGATGCTCAAAAACTGAAGGAAAGCTTTTTTGAAAGCCCTACCGAAAAAGTAGTGCTTGAAAAGCCGGTTAGCGAAGTTGACCTGCATATAGAAAAGCTGCGGGACGATTACCAGTTTTTAAGCAGCGCTGAGATTATGGAGATTCAACTGGCCCATTTTCACAAAGCGCTTGATGCAGCTATTGTTCATCAACTACCTGATATTACTTTTATACACGGTGGTGGCAATGGCACGCTGCGTAATGAGCTGCACAAACAATTGGGCAGGCATAAAAAAGTACAAACCTTTATGGATGCCCGTAAAGAAAAATTTGGTTACGGCGCTACCAAGGTGTTGTTGAAGTAACAATTTACGAGAGTAAGTAAGCCTTACGAAGTTTTAAAACCTTCGTAAGGCGGTTTTTCTTACTTTTTCGCAAACCAGATTTCAAGATTAGGCAACTTTAAAGTTTGATGCGGCGATGCCGGATCATGTAACTTTAAACTCACCGGGTAAAGTTCATTTGCTTCAAACGTTAAAGGTTCAAGATCTTTAATATAGATATTTTGTGGAATACTATGTGTGAGCGCAAAAGGAATGTTCTTTTTAAAGTTGTTGAACACTTTTATCAGTAACTGGTTATTGCCGGGCATCAAATCCAAACTGATGACATGACTTACAGAGGCAGCCTTACCCGGATTATTATTGATGAGCAGTTGCCTCCCATTAAGCAAAACAATTATGCCATCGCCGCTGGTAATCTTAACCTGCGCGTAAATTAAATCCTTGCCTGCGTTGATGTTTTGCAAAATGTAGTAAGCATTATCCATGCCTGCAGGCAGATCAATCAGCTGCCCGTTTTTATAGTAATTTACAGACCGCCATGGTTTATCGGTGTCTTTGGTAAAAGGTTTTGAGATATCGATTTTATCCGCGCTGCCATTTAAACCTCCTAAGCCCGCGGAGTATGGGCCGGTTATATATAATGGCCCCCATTTTATTTTAGCCGTATCGGGTTTATACTTCATCTTCCTGTCGCTGTCGAGTTTGAACGTGGTGGTTACATTATTTACATTTAGGTCAACAATGCTGCCTTTTTCTTCGTCGGTATATTGTATAGCAGGCTGATACCTGCCTTTGTGTTTGGGCTTAATTGTCCAGCCTTGCTTTACCGTACTTTGATAATTGCTGTTATAATCAATACCCGATGAACTATAATAATTATAAGCGTTGTGCTCATCCAGTTTTATGTGGTCATAACTGCTGCTCAGGATATGAACAGGTTGCACTTTGTAACCTTCGGCAACGTCAACCGCTATAACTTTTATTTGTTTTTCACTGTCAAAACCTGCGGGTAAGGTTATCACAGCGGCATCAGTTGCCTGTTTAAAGCTAAGCGATTGTTGTTCACCCAAAACAGAAACATTACTAATCCTGCCTTCCAGACCGGGTAAAGTGATCAGGCCATCAGCGGGTGCCGAGGTTACAAAAAGATAAAGCTTATTGGGTTTACTGGTTATATTCCCCCAGTCAAAAGAGGCAAAAAAGGGATCGGCAGTTGTGCCATAAACAGCTTCGGCATTTTTATGGAGCCAGGTCCCTATCTTCAATAAAACATCCTTTTCAAAACCAACTACTGAGCCATCTCCTTTGGGCCCGATATTAAGCAGGTAATTCCCTCCCCTGCTAATCACGCGGATCAGGCTTTCCAATTTCTCTTTATACTTTTCATCCTCGCTTCCGCGTTTTTGCCACGACCGGTAGCCCCAGGTTTCGTCAAAAAATGAAGCGGGCGACTGCCAGGGCACTCCGATGGAATAATCGGGATACTGATTATCACCCATTACGGCAAAATCGCCCTGATCATTACCCAAACGGCTG
This sequence comes from Mucilaginibacter sp. NFR10, assembly GCF_900100445.1. Lineage (NCBI taxonomy): Bacteria > Pseudomonadati > Bacteroidota > Sphingobacteriia > Sphingobacteriales > Sphingobacteriaceae > Mucilaginibacter > Mucilaginibacter sp. NFR10. Next base: position 372,330 of record NZ_FMTV01000007.1, read on the forward strand.
CTTACCATACAATCAGGCTGCAGGCGGTGCACCAATTGATAAAGCTCTTTACTTTGTTCAGGGCTTTGCGACCCCATATCAAACCAAAGTTCGGATATAGTACCATAGTTTGATAGCAACTCGGTTACCTGCTTCTTGTTATATTCATGATGCTCGGGTGTTATATAATCAGAATTATGACTTGATATGGGTGATGCCTGCGGATAATGCCAGTCTATCAGCGAAAAATACAAACCAAACCTCAGACCATGCCTTTTACAGGCTTCGGCCATTTCCTTTACCACATCACGGTTAAATGGAGTAGCATCAACCACATTAAAATCGGTAGTTGTAGTTTTAAACATGCAAAATCCGTCGTGATGTTTTGAAGTCAGTACAACAGAGCGCATCCCAGCCGCTTTAGCCAGCAGGGCAATACTATCAGCATTCCAGTTTATCGGGTTAAAGTTTTTGGCCAGGTTGGCGTAAGTATCACTGTAAATACCAGCATGGGCCTGGATTTGCTCACTTAAGCCGCGGATAACCGGCTTCCCATCCCAAACACCACCCAAAACTGAATAAATACCACCAAAATGGATAAACATGGAAAACTTCTGATCCTGCCATTGCTTTATCGAAGAAGATGGCGGTTGTGCAAATGCAAAATGAATACAAACTAATAACGATAACAGTGTGCTTATGATTTTTTTCATGGGAGGACTTCAATACCTCAAAGTGTAAAAAAGTTGTTAATAAACAAAAAACTCACAACTTAAACTTGCCTGTTATAAACTAACAGCTACACAATTATGCACACAAAATAACTCAACTTTACACTTTTGCTAATAAACATGTTATATAATTGTGAAATACGCTTCACAAATTGCATTTTTTTAATAAAAATATTATTTGCATCTTTGTAGCAACACAACCCTAACCCTAATTCATAATGAAAAAAATTCTCTTGCTCAGTAGCAAGGGTTCATTTAACCTTTAAAAAAACGTAATGTCCGAATCTATTCAAATTCAACCCAATATCCATTGTGAGCCTTGCAAAGAATGTGGTGCACGCCCGGTAATTAATCAAACCCGTAAAGGTTTTGTGGTTACCTGCCCAACAAATAAAAAGCATTATGAAACTGCTCCCGGTATGGTAAATATTGATGAATGGAACAGGTTTAACCAAAAATCGCCCGTGCTTACAGGCACACAATATAAAAGCAAAGCCTCATAAAAACTATTCCATAAAAGTAATAGTTTCAGTTTTGGGTATTTAATCAATAAAAACCTGCTTATGAGGATACAATGGGTTTAATTGTATTCATGTTATGCATATTGTAGATACTGAAAATGAACCTTCAAAAAAAAGGCACAGCTATACATTTTGTCCAAAGTGCCAAACCAATACCGGCCAAAGGATCCACCGGCCGGCATTGTTAAAGCTATTGACATTTTGGCTGCCGGTTAAAAGGTATTTTTGTTATAGCTGCAACAAAAAATACCTGGTAATTGAAAGGTAACGAAACCGTTCGGTAACAACACTTCCTATTGTTCAAAACACAGTATAGCTTAACAATATAAGACCCTTTCACTTTGCAAAAAGCGGAGCTGTTTGCCTGCTACCCGATTTGAGATACTCGGCATAGCTTTTTTTAATATAACTGATCATATCATAATCGCTCATTTTTTTCACTTTTTTAATTTCGGGGTGATATTGGTTCATAAAGTTTTGCAGCGAATCGCCTTTAAGATTAGTTATTGAGCTCACCTTTTCTGGCGAAAAAAACCTGTCCACATACTCATCTTCTTCATCTTTCAGCAAAATCTTTTGCAGCTTTGATTGCGGAGCTCTGTTTTTATTCAACATGTCGATCACCGACAGCAAGTTGATGCTCAAGATAGTTGCTGTACTTTTATCCGCATTTATGTGATTGCTGGGCTTACCAAAATCAAGATCAGCCGGACGTGCTATAAACGCATCTTTTATGGTTGAGCTATGATAGGCAAAAACAGAGGCAAACTCCCTCCTGTTACGTAATGAATCGGCCCTGGCATTACGCCTGGCCCTGATCTTTACCTCACTTAAAACAGTTGCCGCAGGCTCAATGTAACATCTTAAGGTATCAAATTTTAAAAAACTGACTATAAGCTTAAAAGGCTTGTAACCTATGCTGGTGATCCTTAAAGTATCACCGGGCTTTACGTTGGCCAACACAAACTTCCCTTCGGCATTACTTATACTTTTTGATGCAGGTGTATTGATAAAAGCATTTGCCACCGGCAAATAGGTAGCTTTATCAATAACAATACCTTTAACACGCTGGGCAAACAGATTTATTGACAAGAGCATCAATATCACTGTTGAGGTAAGTTTCAATGTTTTCATGACGGGTTCAGTTAACAGGTGAGCAGGTTAACTAAATATACGCATAAATTATTAACCTGTACACTTTTAACAAATATTAACATATGCCGCATTACGGTCACAAACCTTTTCTTTCCGCTAAAAAAGCCAATAAATTACTTCATCATCGCTTCAAAAATTTCGTCAAAACCTTTGCTTTTAAATTTTTGGAAGGTTCCGTCAAACTTTTCGCTAATGGGGTTAAGCAATTGAAAGCAAAGCTGTTTATCTTCCTCGCTCAATGCACTGGTCATCATTCGCGCAACTTCAAGTACACGTACTTTGGCTTTTCCAAGAGTTTCCTCTCCAAGGGCTGTTAATTTTAAACGCTTAATACGTTTATCATCAATATCTTCATACTCGGTTATCAGTTCGCGTTTTTTTAGCCTGTTAAGCATATTGGTACCGCTTGATAGTTCGATTATGTTATTATAAATAGCTTCAGATTTTATTGGGTTAACCTGGTTAAAAATAGTAACCAATATACCGAACTCCTCTATCTGATCAAGCCCTGTACCTTCAAGCGCTTTGTTTGAATATACCATATGGTACTTTCCTATCCGTCTTATCAAAATCATGAGCTTGCCGTTAATTCCCGGCCTTAATTGCCAGTCGGGCGTTGCTTTCTTCTCATCTGCTGCCTTGGCCATTAGCTGATGCCGGAAGAAATCATCCAAATTACAACCGGGATTTTGCTCCTCATAATCGCCCCAAAGCTTAACCAATTCAACTGTTTTATTCACGTGTTATTTCCTTTTGGTATCAAATCTAAAAAAAACGTCTCCAATATTTGCTATTTACTTTCTTTTGGTATAATATTGCATTAGTTTACTACCATATGGTATATTTTATAAATTTAATCAATCTTACCAAATGAATACCTCACTCTTTTTACCAGCACTATTAATACTACACTTAACAGGGCTAACTATAATGGCGGGCACCACCATTGTTGATTTTACAGTATTTAAAACCTTTTGGAAGCATTTTGATGATGATACAGAAAAATCAAAAGGTATACTGGCAGGTACATCTAAGTCATCAACACTGATTGGAATAGGTGCCGCCCTGCTGGTTATAACAGGCATTGGCATGATGGCCTTAACCCATGGCGTATTTGGCGAACAGCTATGGTTTAGAATAAAAATGGGAATTGTTTTGGTTCTAATGCTAAACGGGATATTTTTTGGAAGGAAGCAAGGCGAAAAGCTACGAATGATTATGAGTAACGACAAAGCTTACTTAGCAGAACGGGTTGACCAAATTAAGGTGAACCTTAATATCTTTTTTACGGTACAACTGATATTGTTTTTCAGCATAGTTTTTTTAAGCATTTTCAAATTTAGTTAATCAAAAAAAAAATGGAAATGCAACAAAACACGCCTATTTATAAGTTGGTAATTGTAGGCGCAAACGGCGGCATTGGCAGGCAGTGCGTTGAACAGGCCCTTCAGGCGGGACACTTGGTTACTGCAATATTACGAAACCCGGCCAAATTAGCAATCGAGCACCCCAATCTAAAAAAAGTAAGCGGTGATGTTATGCAACCCGGCGCATTTGAAAATCATTTTGAAAACCAGGATGCTGTGATTTCGGCAATAGGCGTAGCCGGCGGTTTCGGATCAGATAAACCCACAGCTTTATATTCGCAAGGCAATGCCAATATTTTAAAAGCGATGGAACGAAAAGGCATAAACCGCATGTTCCTGATCTCGGCCAGTGCAATTGAAATAAGTCCCGTGCTTCCATTTTATATCAGGTTTATCGAAAAATATGTAGTTCAAAAACTGCTGAAACACATGTATACCGATTTGCTCAAAATGGAGGCATTGATAAAAAGCAGTAACATTAACTGGACTATCATTAGACCTCCACAGCTTACAAACCAGGCTGTTACCGGCACATATCGCATAGCTATTAATGCATTTCTTAAAAACTGCCTCAAAATATCAAGGGCCGATGTTGCGTACTTTATCATTAATAACATTGCTAACAGGGATACATACCAGGCAACAGTTGAAATTGGATATTAACACTAAATTCCGCCAATGAAGCAGGGCACTTTTAACTACATGTTAACTTAGCGTTCCAATCAAAGCTGACTATCTGGTATAACAAAAAAGACCTTTCCATTACTGAAAAGGTCTTTTCTTTTAGTACGCTGCGGATTATTTTCCGTAAACTATCCAGGAAGCTTTCGACCAGTCATTAGCTGGATCGATCGCACCTATATAGTTGGTTTTATCAAAGAACGAATCGGATAAGGAGCCATCAAACTTGCCTGCAACAATTGCCGGTGAACCTGCTTTAGGCAATAAGTTTGGAGCAGCGTTGTTAAACGGATCGGTCAACATAATATCCGCTGCAGCAGTAAATGATTTTGTGCCATCGCGGCCTTCAACTAAAGTTTTTAAACCTGCTGCGTCCAGTAAACCAGCTGTAGCCAATTTGTCAACTTTATAAGGTGAAGTTACCGCCTGTAACAAGCTGTTTTTTAAACCGCTTGTCCCGGCAATATAATACTGCGCGGTTGGGTCATTATCCAGGTCTAAGCCCGCTTTTTGCCCCCCCATTACTATGGCATTAGCCAAAATAAATTTTGCACCTCTTCTCCAGCGCATACCGTAACCGTAATCCGCAGATACTCCTGTGGCGTTATTAGGCCCTACAGCCGTAAAGTTCGACAACAAAGGGAATGTGTTAGGAGTTAACAAATAACCTTTAGCATCTGTTGTGTTATCCACTTCAAAATTGTTGGAAATATCACCACTGGTACCTTTATTATCAGTAAACGCCGGATCTTTAACAGAGATCGCGTATTGGATCTTACCGTGGTATCCGTCATCAAAATCAAAATCATCATCAGCGTTGTTATAGGCAACCAGGTATTTAGCATTAAATGAACCCCCGAAAAACTCGTAAGCATCGTCAAGGCCGCGAAGCACTTCAATGTGGTCTATTTTGGTACCGCTACCTACGGTATACATACTTAAGCCGTTTACTTCATCACCAGGGTTAACCGCTTTACCGGCATATTCAATACGTACATATTGTAAAACCCCCGAATTATCAGCATCGTTTGTGCCGCCGAATGGCTGGTGCTCGGTATCTACGCCACCTTCCAAAACAGCGTGATTGCCATTACCCGTGGCCGATCCAACGATCACAAGGCCACCGAAATTACCTGGTTTCGGATCAGCCTCCGCCGAAGTGAAAACAATTGGCTTATCAGCAGTTCCGGCGGCATTGATCTTGCTTCCTTTATAAATGATAAGGACACCGGCTGAGTCTTTATTGCTCACAATTTTGGTTCCCGGATCGATGGTTAAAGTTGCATTATTATCCACGTAAACATAACCGCGAAGCCTGTAAGTGATATCGGCGGTCCAATGTGTGTCTTTAGTAATCTTTCCCCTCACATCCATCTTGGTAACAGCAGGAGGATTAACCGGTGGATTTTTACCCGGATCATCGTTTTTTGAGCAGGATGCTAATCCTATCATGGCTAATGAGCCAAGTAAATACAACGTTTTTTTCATAATAATTGTTAATAATAATTGATAATAAATTGAAGGCCTTTTACTGTATAGCGTGATTATTTTTTAAAACTGAAATTATATTTGAACGAAAGGGTTGTTCCAAAACCCGAATAACGGCTCTGGATGATTTTATCCTCTTTAGCATTATATGCGGTGCTCCCCGAGCTTCCGTAATTATTATACAATGCGAAGGGCTGCGCAAGCAGATCAGATACGGTCAGTTTAAGCTCGGCATGCTTTTTAAATAACGCCTTGCTTAGCTGCATATCAATCACATTCCGCGGTTTCTCATAGATGTCCACACCACCGGTAACGGCCCTGAAACGTAAACGCTCCCCTATCCTGTTATAAAGCACGTTGAAAGAAAAATCACTGCCTTCGGGTGTATAATACAGGCCCGAGTTGATCAGATAGGGTGACTGTCCCTGGAGGGGGGTAGACGTGTTACGGCCATCAGCCAGCTTTACCTTGGCATTGATATAGGAAGCATTCACATAAAATGTTACATCATTCAAGAAACTTCCCTCAGCAATAAAATTCAGTTTCTTCCTCATCTCGGCTTCAAAACCGAAATCCTTGGCATTGAGCGCATTCTGATAAGTCAAAATATCGTTACCCTGATTAATCTGCTCGATCGGATTCTTAAATTTCTTGTAAAAAGCCGAAACCGAGATGATCTCCCCTCCTGACGGGTAATATTCAAAGCGAAGGTCTGCGTTATCAATTATACTTCGCTGCAGGTCCGGGTTACCGCTGACGATAAAGTTAGTCTGGTAGTCAAAATAGCGAAAACTGGCAAGCTCTCTGAACTCCGGACGGTTTACCGACCTGAAGTATGCCGCACGTAAATTGACCTTCTCCGATAAACTATAGGTCAGGTTACCCGAAGGCAGAACATCAGTATTATTATATTTCTGTTCGGTCTGGCCCAGCGGTTTGAGCGATTGCGCATACCGTTCAACACGTGCCCCCCAAACCAAACGGATTTTTTTGCTCAGCTTATTGTCCAGCATCACATACCCCGCGTCCTGATCGGCTTTTCCTTTGTAATCGGTGGAGCTAAGGTCCAGGCGCGACAGATCGATCCCGTTTTGAGCGATACTTTGAGGACTGAACACATTAAAGATCGTATAACCGCCGGTGAGTGGGATTGCTTTGTTTCCGAAGCCGATGGCGTCAGTGTATCCCAGCGCATCAATACTGAAATCACGGTCACGATGAGAAATAAGACCACCGAATTTCAATTTCTGCGACTCATTAAGCCACTTGAACGGAACTGCCAGGTTTGCTTTCGCGCCGTAAATATTTTCATTTAATTTAGAATACACACGGCCCAGATCATTAGGTTTGGGGCTGTTTTCGCTGGATAATGAGATATATTCGGGCTGGTTCAAAGGTGTATAGATGGTTACGATCCTTTGATCGGGCTGGTTCCGGTATGATAAACCGTAGGAAGCATTCCAGTCAAAAATAATATTCTTTTTGCCCAGCGTGTGCTGTCCTTCCAATGCAGAAGTATAAATGCCGTTTTGAGTTGTCTCTACAGAGTAGCCTTTGTAGCGCAGCGGGTCTGTTTGACCGGCCTCAAAATTCAGGGCATTGTTGGTTTGCTCGAAGTCAACAGAAAAATCGTTGTTGTAAAGGTTTCTCCAGGCAATTTTGTTTTTTCCGAATGTATAAGCGAAATTCAGCAAACCGCCAAGGCTTTTATAGTTGGTATAGGTATTACGGTCAAAGCTGTACAGGGGAAGCTCTTTCGATGCATCATTGAACCCGGTATAACCAATTCTGTCACCAAATGATGCACGGTGCCCATTGCTGTAGTTCAGACTGAAGTTATAACCCAGGCGATTGCCATTTGTATTGATTTTGGAATTGCCCGTGGAAAATTGAAAACCAATATTGGGAAGGCTCATTTGCCCTTCTTTGTAATAAAAGGTATTGGGAAATTGCTGCGCTATAGCGATTTTTTCGGCACTTGTTGTCCCGGATGTATAGTCTTTTTTCACATTAGAATAAGCTGCAGGCAGCTTTCTTGAACCGTCATCGAATCCAAGGAAATCATATTTCCCGTTAGGCCTCGCATCGATAAAGTTATTCTTAAGAGTAGTTTTGGAATTATAGCCAACGCTTAACGCCACTTCCAGGAACCTGCTGTCGGGAATATCTTTGGTAATAGTATTGATCGTACCACCCGCAAAATCACCGGGCAGATCGGGCGTCGCCGTTTTGTACACGATAACATTATCGACAAGACTTGAAGGAATGATGTCAAAAGCAAAAGCTTTTTTATCCGGTTCGGAACTTGGCAGCGTTGTCCCGTTCATCATATTGTTATTATACCTTTCGGATAAACCACGGATAACAACGAATTTACCCTCCTGCACGCTTGTTCCGCTGACGCGTTTCAAAACGTCACCAGTATTCCGGTCAGGGGATTTACGGATCATATCGGCAGATATACCATCACTTAATTGTATACTATTCTTCTGCCTTGCGTAAAGGGCGTTTACTGAAGCCTGGCGGTAAGTAGCTTTCACAACAACTTCATTAAGTGCCTGCGTTGAAGATTGGGTCAAAGCGACATCCAGCGAGGTTACTGCACCTGCCTGAACTTCCACATCAGAAACCGATTTGCTCTGGTAACCGATGTATTTAACAACGATACTGTATTTGCCCGGCTGAAGTCCACTCAATATATACCGGCCTTCCACATTGGTGGCAGCGCCCTTGCTGCCGCTCTGTAAGCCAACTGTCGCGCCTATGAGTGTTTCACCAGTCTTTTGGTCGATTACCTTACCGGCAATTTTACCCAATGACTGTGCAAATGAATTGGAGCTTATTAAAAAACTTAAAATAATGAAAGGAAAGAGCCGAGTAAACTTTTGCATAATCTTAAATGACGCTCAAAATTATCGGCGATAAATTAAGCCAATGTTAAGTTCATATTATCAAAAAGAATATATTGAATAATCGATATTATAGACAACGTTAAATAGACTAAGAAGCTTCCAACATTCAAAAAACAAACTCTATTTTAGCACGATCAAATAATTGTAAACAGCGATGGCACAAAAGAAAACAGAAGAGTTCAGTTATCCCGACCAGTTCATCTCAGATGTATCCATAGCACTGTCGCACCCCGGTAGGATCTCTATTATCCGTATCATTGCCCGGAAACCTGGGATTACCACAGGCGAGCTCGTGGAATTTCTACCGTTCGCGCAATCTACAGTATCCCATCATTTGAAGGAGTTGATCAAAACCGAATTGATCTCGGTTAGCATCGATGGAAAAAGATCTTTGTATACATTAAATGAAAATATGTGGAGCAGATTCGCCAGACATTATGGTCGCCTCGTGGAAGAACTGGGCATACCGGATTCCCACGAAGCAGAACCGGAACAACATTAATTTATATTCTATAATATCGTATCTATGCCCGGTTCAAATATGGATATCAATAAAGCAGATCTGGAACTTTGCAACTTTGCCAGGTTGCTGGCGCTCCCGATCAGGGTATATATCTTCAAAGCGCTTATCGCTAACAACAACATACTATCTCAGGAGGTATTGCTTTCTCTTCCTTTTAACCCAGGGCAATTAACGAAGCATATAACCGATCTTAAAAAAGCAGGCTTTGTAACCATCAGACGCGAGAATAGAAAGATCAGATATGAGCTTAAAACATCCGATATAAAGCGCCCTGCCAGGCAGTTGGCCGATCTTTTCAAAATCATCGGCAGCTACGCACCTATTGAGCCACTAAACCCTAACACCGCCGCTTCCGGGAAAGAGAGCCTCCCACCTGCCGCTTTGAGCTTTGGTAGGTTGATCAAAAAGTATAGGACAACATTAAAGTTTTCACAAGAATATTTATCCGCAGAACTTGGAATGAACCGGAGCGACTTAAGCAGGATAGAATCAAATAAAAAGGACTTTCCTCCGGGGAAGCTACAATTGCTGGCGCTGGCACTATCTGTTGAATATGATGTAATAAAAAAGCAATTCTATAGCTTCAAAATTGTGGAAATGGTTGACAAAAGCGGGTTTGACGAGGCCGTATTAAAAAATGTCAGTCACGTGCTGCAGGCCGGCATTCCCGTCTCCGAACATTTCCCAACCAAGCGGGCTACCCGATAAAGGCTGTTTATATTACATTCATATGTTATGTAGGAGATTGTCACGCCCCCTTAGTGATATCCTTTTTAATGCAATGGCTGAGCATAATTCAGTATAACATTAAATGTATATTAAAGGCAACAAGCGAAGATTGAATCGATCTTACGATATAAACTCATTTTTCATGCAATTTAATCTTCATATGTAACCTGTTTAATACCAATTGCCCAACTTGCTTACCCTCTTCTGTTCCAACTATGCAGGAATTTTTAAAATGTATACCGCCATAAACGCGCGATATGCCCGCTTCCATTGCTGCTTCCCTAAAAGATCTAAAGCTACGGGGTGCTATTCCAAACTCAGTCTCTGATGTATCCCGGTATGCAAAATTATCTCCGAATTGGTTGGTCAAAATCTCGGCTGCTGCTGCCGAGATTACAGCATGGCCGCTTACGTATTCGGGGAATGAGGGCGTTTGAATATATGTTTTCCAGTCAGGGTCCAAATATTTGGTTATTACAGTCTCGGGGCGAACTAAATTATATTTATACTTAAAATACCAGCAATTGATAAATGCATCGAATAAAGCAATCGATGTTTCAGCATATGCACAAACTGTGCTGCTAAAATCGGCCTTGCACGTTTCTGAGGCTATCCCCGCGATATTCATCCAATGCCCGCCCGGTGAGAACTTCTTAGTTCCAAAGGTGGCATGTCCCACAACGTTTAACTTAAAGGCATTATCATCCCAAAAATCAGCGATGTGTTTTTGCTCTTTGGTAAGATTTGTACCAATAGACTTTACATCTAATACGTCCTTATAAAACTGGCTATTTATGTCCTTCATATCAAATAAAGGAGGTCGTGGTGGCGCCACTTGCGAAGCAGAATCGAGTATCAAAGGCCTGATCTCTCCCCAATGCGGTTCCAATGCTTGTGAATACATAGGTGGTGTAGGTACCCAACGCCCTTCTTTTTTTGTAACCGTGTATTTGTTAGCGGATCGTGTTTGTGCATAATGATCCGTTTTGCTCCATTTCATAATGTGCTTTGCAACTACATCTGAATAGTTCACCGAATGCTCAAATACATCAGAAGGCATTCCGCCATCTTTTGCTTTCTTTTTTAATGCATCGACATATTCATCCATACTCCCCTCTGGAAATGTAACCGCATTCCCTACATAGCAAAAGGCAAGCAAGGATGCAAACGGGTAATCAATTTCAACACCCGGAGCAGGTTTTGGGGTAGCGGTTAAATGCCTGATTTGACCTGCCAACGACCGGAATTTTTTAGGATCCTGGGCGGATATTACCTCGTATGCGGCGATGTTAGCATACGCATAGTTACGGGAAGCAATGACTGGGGGGAAATTATTTTCAAGTATAATGTCATTTAATTTTTTTTCCGTAATACGGTACAATTCCGGGTTATCAGTTATCTTTTGATAATCAGTTTTTTGGCAGGAACTAAGCAAAATGATAATCCCTGAAAGCCAAAGTAAAAAACGATTCATAAAAATTTATTAATTGTGACGCAGCATAGCTACTATATGAAAAGGTGCTTTTATTTGATAATAGTCATTGGCTCCGAAAAAGCCTTGTCGCTATCCAAAAATGATAGCGACATTTAAATCTACGGCCCATGGTAATTAGTCGGAACTATTGTCCCGGTATCTTCGGGCTTTGAAATTTGCTGCGTTTTGCGATAAAACAGATGCTTACCAATATTGCCGCATGTATTAATTGTATTTCGTCTGATTAATTATTAAAATTAAAGCTTAAACATGTCGCTTATAAATTGCCTTTTTTTAACTCATCCACAGCATAGTGAGCCGCGCGTGCGGTAAGCGCCATGTAAGTGAGCGATGGGTTTTGACAGGCGCTTGAAGTCATGCAGGCCCCATCAGTTACAAACACATTTTGCGCGTCCCAAACCTGATTGTGCGCGTTGAGTACCGATGTTTTTGGATCTTTACCCATACGTGCACTCCCCATCTCGTGAATGCCCTGACCAATTGCATAATTTTTATCCCAGGTTGTGATATTCTTTACCCCGGCCGCTTCATACATGGCCACCAATTCTTTAATAATATCCCTACGCATGCTTAGCTCATTCTCTTTCAAACCCGCATCCATTGAAAGTACAGGCAGCCCCCACTTATCTTTCACATCTTTATTAAGCGTTATTTTGTTATCGTGATAGGGCAAAATTTCACCAAAACCTGTCGCTCCGATATGCCATGCACCAGGTTCTGTAAGTGCATCTTTAAAATCAGCACCTATATTCATTTCCGCAACATCCCGGCTCCAGCCGTCCCTGCTGGCGCTTCCCTGGTAACCATAGCCGCGCAGGAAGTCCCTTTTATCACCAAACAAGTTAACAAAACGGGGAATATAAAAACCATTCGCCCTGCGGCCAAAATAGTATTTGTCTTCGAAGCCTTCTATTGTTCCTTGTGCGCCGAGCATATAATGATGATCCATAATATTATGTCCTAATTCGCCGCTGCTACTGCCTAATCCGCCTTGCCATACATCTGTTGCGGTATTCATCAAAACCCATGCACTGTTCAGTGCAGAAGCATTCAGGAATACAATTTTTGAATAAAATTCATAGGTTTTATTCGTTTCGCCATCCAGCACCTCAACACCCGTCGCTTTGCTGGTGTCTTTATCGTACAAAATTTTGGTTACGATTGACCATGGCCTCACGGTAAGGTTACCCGTTGCCATTGCTGCGGGCAGCGTTGAAGATTGGGTACTGAAATAGCCGCCAAATGGGCAACCCTCCCAGCACCGGTTTCTAAACTGACACTGCGTTCTTGCCTGGATAGGCGCGGTAAGATTGGCCACGCGGCCTATAAACATGTGGCGCTGTCCCTTGTAAAAAGCTTTTATTCTTGATGCCACATCTTTTTCCACACAATTTAGTTGCATAGGCGGCAAGTAGTGCCCATCGGGTAAATGGGGCAAGCCCTCCGTCGATCCACTTATTCCGGCAAATTTTTCTACATAGTCATACCATGGCGCCAGTTCTTTATAACGAATAGGCCAATCAACAGCAATACCATCTTTTGCATTAGCTTCAAAATCAAAATCACTCCACCGGTAGCTTTGCCGCCCCCATAAAGTAGACCTTCCGCCTAACTGATATGAACGCCACCAGGTAAACGGTTTAACTTCCACATAGGGACAATCTTTTTCATTTACCCATGACTTCATCAGGGGTTCCTGGGCCGCGGTCCCGTACATAGCCCAATCCCGGGATATAACAGGGTTATCTGTTTTCTGCTGTAAGGTAGCATTGCCCCGGTGTTCAAATTCCCATGGATCTTTTGTAGCGGTAACATAATCCTTTATATGCTCATAATTACGACCGCGTTCAAGCATTAATACTTTCAGCCCTTTTTCGGTTAATTCCTTTGCAGCCCATCCGCCGCTAATCCCCGAGCCGATTACAATAGCATCGTAGGTGTTTTGAATTTTAGCTTTGGTATTTACGTTCAATGAATCTATTGGCATTTGACTATATTTAGATTTATGGTATTCGGTTAAATTATAGTTCGGCAATTTCTATTTTTCGGTAATAAATTTCTGCTTCTTCGGATTGTATAATTATCCGCCCATCATTCAACGATGGTAATTCGGTTGTATTTTACTACCACCCTATTTACAATGCAGGTAATTTTATTTTATCACTATTCTCTATACTGTATTCCATTTACTCCTTTTTTATCCGGAGCCTTTACCAGTACCTCTGTTTTATCATTATTTTTAGCTACGATCAGCAGCTTATTGTTTCCGGCTTTAATCTCTTTTATATCACGTACGGCCCCTTTTATTACGATGCCGCTTACCTGAGGCTTAACTGCCGTAAAGCCACCTTTCCCGTCTCCTTTAAGCAGCAATCCATAGCTGGCATCGTAGATCCCTGCTTCCGGTTTTGACTGGTAAAAGTTGCCTCCCAGCACAATGTCCTTTTTCCCATCCCCGTCATAGTCTTTCACCACCAGCCCAAAAACCGTCGAAAACTGCGCCTCCACCGGCAATGGCTTCACCAGGAACTTACCATTCCGCTTATTCAGCAGCACACTGCTCCGCATTTCGCAGGCATCCAGCTTAACCATCTTTTGTAACAGTTCCCTGCCAAATATATCTTCCATCGTTTGTTCCTTGTACTGGGCGTACCGCAGGTATTTCTTCTTCAGATAAGGAAGTTCGCCTACCAGGTCATGCCTCAGTGCCATCGGGTATTGTTTGTCGCCGTTATAGGTGCATACTATATCTTCTATGCTGCCCGTGCCGCTAAAGTCCCCAACATACATGCTTACCGGCTTCGCTCTGGTTGCCTTAAACCTGGAGTTTAGCCCGTGATTGCCGGCTACTATATCCGGGTAACCATCGCCGTCCATGTCCGCAATCTCCAGGCGGTTCCACCACCCATTACTCCACTCCAAACCCGCTTCGCGCGTTACTTCCTTTAAACGCCCCCCTTCATTATGGAATATCCGGATCGGCATATACTCCCCGCAGGTTACCAGGTCTGGTTTTCCGTCGCGGTCATAATCAAACCATTTGGCATCCGTAACCATACCCAATTCCGTTAAGCCCAGGGCCCTCTCCTCGGTTACATCTGTAAAAAAGCCTTTGCCATTGTTCTGCAGGAGATAACCCTTGCACGGGTAGCCATATTCACCCGGCTTTAACCGCACTCCAACAAACAGGTCCTGGTCCCCATCCCCGTCAACATCTGCTGCCGTTACGCAGGAGCTGCTCTCAAACTGAAATGACGGCAGCACCTGTTGCGATTTGCTGAAATTACCCTTCCCATCATTGATATATAGCCGGTCGATCAGATCCGTCGAGTTAGCCGAGAACTCGTTGCCTCCGCTGCATACATACAGGTCCTGGTCCCCGTCGCCATCCGCGTCGAAAAACAAACAGTCCGTATCTTCACTGGCCTTATCCTGCTCAAACAGCTTTTCGTTGCTCCGTTTAAAACGACCCGCCCGGGTTTGGATATATAATGCGCCTGGCTGGTCCTTGGCCCCGCAGATATAGAAGTCTTCCAAACCGTCGCCGTTGACATCCCCTTTACCTATCCGCGGACCATCCGCCGAGTGCATCTGGAAGATCAGCTTTTCCCTGTCAAAATCTATAAAGTCATTTTCCTTGTGCACAAAGTCTATCCCATGGTTATCTGTACTTTGCTCAAACACCGGCTTTGAACCGGCTGCCCCTCGCACTGCTTTCCCGGGCAGTTCTGATTCAACCTCCTTTACCGTGATCGTCTGGTTCGGTTTTACTCCTTTTAATACTTTCTGCTTACCACAAGGCCATTTTACCACTATCGAATCGATCTCCTTTATTTTACCTAACCCGAAATTCAACCGGGTGTCTACGCTCGATTCAAATCCCCGCGACGGAACCTGCTCCTGGTAGTTTAAGGTATGATTATAGTATAACGTTACCTGCGCCCCTACGCCAAACCGGTTCCTCCCCTCGCCCTGCAATACTACTTTCAAATATTTATTCGCCGGCTCCAGCTTCCTGCTGTTGTTTCGGTAGATAAAGGCCGGCATATTTACATTGTTCACCACCAGGTCAAGCGCACCATCGTTATTTAAATCACCATATGCCGAACCATTCGAAAAACCCGGATC
>NZ_FMTV01000002.1:0-496884 GCF_900100445.1 Mucilaginibacter sp. NFR10
CATATGAGAATCCTATCGCTGAAAGAATAAATGGTATTCTTAAAACCGAATTTCAGTTAAGCCGGATATTCAAATCACGGCCAGAAGCGCTATTAGCTGTTAAGAGTGCTGTAGAGGCTTATAACAACGTTAGGCCGCATATGAGTTGCAGTAACCTGACACCGGCATACGCCCATCAGAGTACAGAACCGCTTATGAAGCACTGGAAGAATAGAAGAAAGAAAGCACCGTCGCCCGCACAGTAAATCAATAATTACTTTAAAAACAATTATTAACTTAGTACAACAAATAATACTTTAACCCTCCAAAAACTGTAAACCAAAATCCGGACAAGACCAACTGTAAACTTTTTTTAGGACGAGACAGGCAGCCTTAACACGCGTGCGCCAGCGAGGGGTACACGCTATTGCCTGCGCTGCATACCCGCGCCAGTTGGAGTCCTATTCATTAGGAATGGCTAATAGGTCCATTTGAGGTGATATTTCCTTCAGTGTCGTACCAAACTTCTATGCTGCTTTTTTCAGCAAAAGGAACATCAAATTTTTTTCCAGGAGGTACTTCGGCTATCTTTAATAGCGTTGTGGCTTTCTCACTATAACTCTTAATTTGCTGTTCCAATTGGTCTGTTTTCTCTTTAGAGTCATCAATTGCGAACTTATAATCTATTAATCTTTCAATATTTCCTACAGTATCTAAATTTGCTTTAGAGGGAGGATTTTCAAGGAGCTTGCGGGTTCTTGATTTTTCTGCAGCTAAATTTTCTTTTAACTCATGCAGGATCAGACATAATTCTTTTAATGATTCACGGTTCTTCATTTTGTTTTTGTTCTAAATCTCTTCTATAAACTGTTCTTCCTTATACTCGCGCCAGTTGGAGGGGTAATTTTTAAGTGTCTTCCCTTCTTTGTTTATTGCATTGTAAAACTATGTCAGGACGAGATAGGGGCGCTGCGGAAATTGGTCGCAAGTGTCCGAAGCACTTTTAATGCTTCGAACACTTGAAAGAACAATTATTTTTTATCACCGCCACCAGGTTTTGGCTTGGGTTCGGGTGGATTCAAACTTGATGTCGGTAATCTGTTCTCTTGTAGTTTTTCCGAACGCTGATGTTCTACATAGCCTCCAGATTTCGGTTGTGGTTGCGGTTGCTGTTTAGGCAGAGATTTGTCTTTGTTACTCATAATTTTAGTTTTAAGAATCTATATCATAATTTATTTTAAGATAAGAAGCAAGCTTTTTATCAGCAAGTACCTCCATTTTCTTTGACGTTTTAAAAAGTAAGTCATCCGAGAAATTTAAAGTTTTGTTAATTTCTCTTTTTAAATTCATATAATCTCTTTCGATAGTCTTCATTTCTTTTTCATCAGCCGAGCCTTTTTTCGCAAAAAGAAACTCCAGCTCAGTAACGATAATGTCTACTTTTGAACATTTCGAATTAAATTCACGAATATATTTTGTATATGGAAAATAAGGCTTAATTACTGTGGCTATTTGAGAAGCAATAATTATGGAACTCCAGACAATAGGAAATTGTTTCCACACTGCCCAGGCTCCTACGCTTGAAGATGACGCCAAAACAATTAATAAATTAATTCTTCTATTATAATTTTGATATTTTTCAACTAACAAGTTTAAGACAATACTATTGTGTTTAAGTTGCCAAAGTGTTGGCCATAGTTGATCCAGTATTGCCATGTCTTATCGTCTTTGAATAATCTTTTATTTGCACCAATACGAGTGCTTTCGCAGGAGAGTTCTTAACTCTGTAAATTGCTTACTATACTTCGTCTGAAGGCGACATAAATGAAGCTTTTAGAGCAGATACCTAAAATATTTCAGAATATACATCCTTTGTCACATTTGGATCTAATCCCCATCTATAAGCCATGTGAACTTCCCAATCATAGCCAAAATCTTCAAATTTGGGAGCTAAATATCTATTGATTTCAAAATCTTTTCTATCAATAAAGCCATCATCTTGTTTTTTAGTGGCGGTAATAAAATTTATTTTATATAAGAATGCTGCTAATTGTTTTGCATCGGCAATGCCCCCATTTGAGAATTTGAAGTCTCCTCGTTCAATAAGTTTGTTTAATTTTAAAAGTAATGAAGGTGTATCGTAATAAAAGCTGTCAGATGCCTTATTACTTCTTTTACTTGGTTTCATGCCAAAAATAAGTCGTTCAATAGCGGGAAGTTCGGACTTATATTCGTTTATTGCATCTTGTATTCGATCAAGTGAATACTCATCAAAAATTGCTTGAAGATCTTTTGTAAGTATAAAATTTGAACCTCTTGAGTTTGCATTTCTGGCAGCAAGAGTTAATAACTTAACCAAATCTCTTGGTCTTTTTCTTATTACCGAAAGTAAAACTTTGTACATCTCCCTATTTTCCCATCTTCCTTCACCAGCAAAAACAGGTTCAATTATTTTGTTAAGATATTTTGATAATTCCCCTTGGTGCAAAGCTTTAAGAGAATTTTCATCTATTTCATCACCAAAAAAAGTAATTACTCTTTTTGCAAGTAACGCAAGTATTTCGTGATAGCTCCATCGATACCATATTACAGAACTCTGAATTTTATCTGTACTTTCGTCTGAAGTTCTAACTAAAAAGTAGACATCGGATCTGAGAGATATTCTAAAGTAAATTCCTTTGTTCGTGTTGCTAATATCCCGCACTGAATTTAATAGAGCTGATATCCTATTAGTTGCAGATTTGCCACCTAACCAACCCCTATCTAAGTCATCGATGTAGACAATTATTTTGGGGGTTTCTAAAAACTTATCTAAAATTGATTGACTTGCGGAGGATAAAGTTCCCTCATCTAAAGCTAAATTTAAATGTTCTATTATTACAGAAAGTAGTTCTTCTTGTATATCGTCATATTTGAACTCAATTTTTTTGCGAATTCCAAAAGCAGCAAAAACTTTCTTAATAATTACATTGTACAGCCCTTCTTTCCAAGTTCTAATTAAATCTAAAAATTCGACAGAGTCGTTAGCTATATTGTAAACATCATCGGGTTTAATGATGATTGGCAATTTACCTTTTAAACTATCTTCAGAAATTGCTACTTTGAAAAGTGCAGATTTTCCAATCCCCTTATGACCAACGAGAATCCTAAGAGGCAAGTCGACAGAGATTTTACTAAAAATATCATTTTTGAAGTAATATTCTTTTAAACGATCAATATCTTCGTCCTCGGCAGCTTCATTTCCAAATAGACGCTGAATAGTTTCTTCATCAAATTCAAAAGTCTTTGCTGAACTTTTAACCGAAGATTTACCAATAGCGGGTTTAATATTTATGTTTTTGGGTAATGCATCCAGCCAAGCTTTAATTCTTATAATTTCATCATAATTTGCTTTTTCATTACTACTTACCCTTCGTATATATACTTGATTTCGCTCCAATAGATTGCCTATGCTAACCGTGGATACGCAAGGGGATGGATACCAAGCAACCGGAATCTCAACAATATCAAATCGTTTTCCCTCATTATTGTAGAAAGGGTAATAGGAAAATTTAGGTACAGGCGAAGATTTATCTTTGATTTTAGACTGGATAATGGAATTATCAATTGCCTCACTTTCATCTATACCTATTGGAATCCCTTTCCCCGATATTTCTTTAACTCCAATTAATATATATGCACTCTGATCTCTTACGGTGTTGGTGAAAGAAATAATATCTTTAAGTAATTCAGCGTCTTTATCCTTTTTGTTATTTGATAATAGGTTGTAAAAGTAAGAATGCTCCTTAAAGTCAACTGTTTCGTTTTCTCCATTACTGAGTAATTCGTCAAATAGTTCTTGTGTCATTAGGTTTGTGGTTTATCAAATATAAAATTATTATATATCGGAGAACAATATGAATTGTTTTTTTTTGATATTGTAAAAAGGGACGATATTAATTATTTAATAAGCATACTTTCGTCGGTGTAAGCTCAGTTTTAATTAATTATTTCCCTCACCCACAAATCAACCCCGCCACAGTCCTCACTTCAACAAAATCATCTCCTTCCAAATCCTTACAGTTCACATGCGTATCGGTACAAATGAGTTTCTTAATAGCCCCGCAGGCTTTTAACTTTCCAATGCCATCGTTCACAAATAAACCATGTGTGGTGATCACATAAATATCCCCGGCACCGGCATTTTTGTAAGTCATCGCGGCGTTTACGATGCTGCCGCCCGAGCGGATCATATCGTCATAGATAATGACCGTTTTTCCAGCTACGTCGGCATTGATAGCGCTTACTTCGGTGTGATCGCCTTTGAGGCGGCGTTTGAGAATGAAGGCGGCATTTACGCCCATGTCGTTAGCTAATGACTCAACCCATTTGGCACGACCAGCATCGGTGCTGGCCATTACAAAATTATCGCCGCCATAACGGGTAGCCGCTTCAATTACAATATCCTTACAGTACACGTGTACGGGGTACAGGTCCTGCTCAAAGTAGTACTGGATGCCTTCGCTATGCAGATCGAACAGCATCACTTTATTGCCCCGGTTTGATTTGGGGATTGCCGAAAGCAGGCGGGCGCGGGTTTTGGCGGTCACAATTTCGCCGGGTTTTACGGCGCGTTCCATGGTGCTGTAACCAAAGTAGGGGATCACCAGCGTAAGCGAATCGGCACCATAACTTACCAGCGACGAAGCAAGGTCGTACAGTTCAAGCGTGGCGCTGTCGCTGACGGTGCCGCCTATCAGCAGCACTTCGCGGCCTTCTACGTTGGATAGGATACGCTGGTAACGCTCGCCATCGGTAAAGTGACTTACTTCAATTTCTCCGCGTTCGCAATGGCCAAGGGCAAGCACTTTTTCGGAAAGGTATTCATATCCGGTTATGGCAAAAAGTAGTTTCTTCATTATATAAGAGCTTAAAGCAGAAGGCCTAACGCATAAAGCTTTTTTGTTAATGTGATTTATTGGTTCTGTAAGGTATCTATTACCTGTTCAAAGGTAAAATCTTTCATGATATGGCCGTTCTCAAAAACGGTTTGGAGTTGGTCGGCCAGTTCGGGGTGCTCATCCTGCTGAATGGTTTTGTAGCCTTCGGCAGTTTTTACCAGTTTGAGCCTGCCGCCTTTGCTCTTTTTAAAGCTGGTGGTAATGTTGCCACGGGCGTCCATTTCGGCCGGACTTTTCTCAACATCTACCTCTTTGCCGTTGATAACAGCGCTGCTACATTTCAGGGCGAACTTTTGGGTATCACGGTCGACTTTTTGCAGTAATGCGCCGCCCATGCCCAGCACCAGGTTTTCGGCGCTGATGCCGTTTTCTTTAAGGGCTTTGTAAATCACGCCGATCTCGGTATAATTAACCCCGTCGCCCTGGATCACCCTAACCTGCGGAGGCAGTACTTTATAGCCCTTGGCATTGGTGGTAAAGCCGAACTTATCGAACAGGATGTTAAAGATCTCCAATAAGGTCATGACCGGGTCGCCGCTATCGGGGCGGATCACCAGGGTGCCGTCGCGTTTCAGGATCTCCTGTTTCAAATCCTCGCCCCAGTACTCGCTGCAGGCACGGAAAATATTATAGCTATCGCTTACACAGGCAATGACGCCGGTAGGGAAGCTGCGCAGCACATGCTTAAACACTTCCAGTTCGCCTTGCTGCCCAAGCAGGGTACAAATGCTGTGCTCCGTAGCCGGAATGCTGAGGCCGTAAACCTTCTCTGCATGGTAATATTTAATAGCCATGCCTGAGCCTGCCAGGTTATCGCTGCCTGCAAAGCTAAGCAGGTGGGCGGCTCCACCTATTTTCGCGCTCTCCACGCTGCTCACCCCGCGGAAACCGAAGTCATTCAACACAAAGGCAATTCCACCAAAAGCTTCGGGTGTGGCGGTTTCTTCATAGTATTGGGTAACTACTTTTTTAACCTCGTGGCTCAGCGTAGCTACGGTGCAGGGGTACCAAACCTGCATCAACAGGGTTTCGAGGAAGTTGGTGAGCCAGTAACATTCAGGATCAGTATTTTCAATGGTCATGAGCACGTTACCGGTGGGTACGCTGGTGCCTTCGGGTACAGCTTTGATGCGTACCGGCAGGTGACCGTTGTATTTATCCAATATGTATTGAAACTTGCTGCAATCAAACACATCATTGCGCCCGAAAACCTGTTTTAGAAATTCATCGGCTTCGTCCAGGTCAACCTGGTTAAAGGCCGGTCCCTGCAGGTATTCCTTCAAAAAATATTGCAGGCCGAAAAAAACGGTTTCGTTGAACATGCCCCCACGGCTTTCCAGGTAACTATAAATATTGGTGGTGCCGGGGTAGTAAAATTTATGGTGGGCGTATTTATAAGCGTCGGCTAAGAGGATCAGATTTTCCTTTTTCATGGCTTTAATTTTTAAAGTATTTGCCGGTGATGAAATTAAACAATTCAATGTGTTCTTCGCTTATGGCGCCATCTTTTATCATCAATGGCAGGTCGGTAAGTTTAAACCAGGCCAGGTCGGCAATATCATCCTTGGCCTTTGGTTCTCCTTCAATAAAGTCGCAGCTAAACAGCAGGGTAATGATTTTATCGGCTTCACTGCGGTAGCGCCAGTCGTTTATTTTGGCCGATGTTTCGTACTGCATGGCGGTGGTTTGCATTTCGCCGCACTCTTCGGTAAGCTCGCGTTTGGCAGCATCTTCATAACAGGCATCTTCCGGGTCGGAAAAACCGCCCACAAAACGCCATTTATTGTTGATGGCTTTTTTGCCTAAGAGGATCTCGCTGCGGTTATTCCTGAACAGGGCTACATCCACCGTAGGGTACACCTTTGGATATTGGTTATAGTAAGCGTACAGGATGCCGGCGCGGAAATCATTTGAGTCAAAAACCTTATCGGCGTATTGTTTGCGCAATTCGGTGGCGTTGTAGTCGCCATGCTCGGACAGTTCGATGGTTTCAAATTTACCGCTATAGTAGGGAATGAAGCTATCGCGACTGCCGTACAAACAAAACTGCTCGGCATTGAAAACACTTTTCAGCAGGTTGTCCAGGTTATCTGACCATATTTTATCGCTCGGATTATCGCTGATGGGCAGCACCACAATTTCAGGATAATCTTTTTTAATCATTTTTTCACGCGTGTAATAGTCGTAAGGGTTTTTGCGGCTGCCTTTTATGGGGCTAACGCCCAGTAATATAATTAGTTTGGCATGGTTTTGCTTAACTTGTGCTATCAATTCCCTGTGACCCTCATGCAGGTATGGCGTTTGAAAGCGTGCTATAATTACTCCTGTTTTCATTTCTAATTTGCGTTAATTATACACAAATATAAATATGTGTTTTTAATACGCAAATTATTTTTTTATTTTTTTAGAGCATTTTATAATGCTGGTAAAATAAACAGGTCATGCTGAACTTGTTTCAGCACCCCACAAGCCGAGGCGCAAGCATAGCGGAGACTTAGCATGTGAGATCCCGAAATAAATTCGGGACGACGGATGTGGGCATGTTGAACTTATTTCAGCACGCCATAAGCCGAGGCGCAAGCATAGCGGTGACTTAGCATGTTGGATCCCGAAATAAATTCGGGACGATGGAAAAGTTAAAAGTCTCCTCAACCGGGGGAGATTTAGAGGGGGCTCGCTATATCTCGAAACTAATGCCCTCTTTCTTCAACTGAAAATACTTTTCCTCGTTAAAGCGGAAAAGGTTACCCGGTCTGCCGGCGCCTTCGAGGGCTTGTTTTTCGGTAGTTTCTTCGAGGAAACCGTATTTGGTGATCTTCTTTTTAAAGTTACGGCGGTCGATAGGACGGTCGAGCACGGCGAGGTAAAGCTTTTCGAGCTCGGAGAAGGGGAATTTTTCTTCAAGCAGCTCAAAGCCCACGGGCTGATAAAGCATTTTGCTTTTAAGGCGTTCGCGCGCTACGCTGATAATGGTAGTATGATCGAACGCCAGGGCGGGAAGCTTTTTGATGTTGAACCAGTTTACATCGCTGGCATCGGTAGCGGCTTTAACAACAAAGGCATCCGGCCGTACAAGGCCATAATAAGTTATGGAGATCACCCGGTTACGCGGGTCGCGCCCCGGCTGGCCAAAGCTGTACAGTTGCTCCAGGTAAGTGATATTTACGCCGGTTTCCTCCCTTAGCTCACGCTGAATAGCTTCCTCTAATGATTCATGGTCACCCACCAGGCCGCCCGGCAGTGCCCAGCTGTTTTTAAAAGGTTCGATATTGCGTTTGATAAGCAGTACGGACAATCCCTCCTTGGAGGTATATCCAAATACTACGGCATCAACGGCAACCTTTATATTTTGGGCGACTGACATAATACAAAGTTAGATATTGAGAAGCGGTAGGGCAAGAGAAAGGCAACTATTCAATCAATTAAAACCGGTGTGCCGAACACTATTTCTTTACGTTTTATTAGTTGATGAGGTAACTGTGTTTAGCGGGAGGAATATTTAAAAGTTTTTTTATTTAAAATTTTTCTTGTAAATATGCCCTACCGATCAGTAAACCGTTTTACCGCCGCTATGCTTCACGATAAGGAATATCAAATGTGGCCCGATGCCCGGTTATTGGAGCAGTTAAGGCTTGATGACCGTAAGGCATTTGAAATTCTGTACCATAAATATTCCTCGAAGTTGTTTTATGCCGCTTATAATCTTTTCAGGGATAAGGATGTTTGTGAAGACCTGGTGCAGGAGTTATTTATTGATCTGTGGACAAAGCGTAACCAGCTAAATATCACTTCGCTTGAGGCTTACCTCAAAGTGGCCATAAGGCACAGGGTATTATTTTATCTGCGCACAAAAAAGGCATCGGTAGATCTCACCGTGATTGAGACACTGGTTGAAAAATATTCAGCTGATAGTAAGTTGTTCCAGGATGATATTGCTCATTTACTGGAAGATGGCGTAGCTCAACTCCCCGAAAAATGCCGGCAGATCTTTACCCTTAGCCGTAAAGAGTATCTCAGCAATAAAGAGATAGCTACCCGGCTAAACATTTCTATTAAAACCGTCGAAAATCAGATCACTATCGCTTTAAGATACCTGCGTACCGGTTTAACCGACTATCTGCCATCGGTAGTGGTGCTGGTATTGCTGCATATGTTTGGCAAATAGAAATAAAAAAATATTTTCAATTGCTTTAGGGGGTACCCCGGTTTATTGCATCCTGCAATTATAAACCATGGCAAAATTCCCTTTCAGAAAAAAACAATCCGGTGCAAATGACAGGCATTTGCAGGAAGAGCTTGTGAATAAGTATTTCGATGAGCTTGATCTCCGCAGCGTACAAAACGAAGCAGGTGATGATGTGGAATTTAACGCCGACGGTTTATACAGCAGGATCAATGCTACTTTAGATAATGCAGAAAAGAAAACTCCCGGCAAATCAAAAAGATGGATGGTTGCAGCCTCGCTGCTTGCCGGTTTATGCATAACGGTAACTGCCGCCTATCATTACCGTTATGCCCTGCTTGATCGTTTAGATCCTATCGCCAGCAAGCAATTAGTTGCTGCTAACGGGCAAACTATAAACTTTACCCTTGCCGATGGTACTAAGATATGGTTAAACGCAGGCAGTAAACTTACCTATCCTGAAACTTTCCGCGGCGAAAAACGTGAGATTAAACTTGAAGGCGAAGCTTTTTTGGATGTGGCGCATGATCCGGCCAAAGCTTTTATTATACATACGGGGCAGGTGAGCACCCATGTATTGGGTACCAGTTTCAATATCAAAGCCTACGCTAACGAAAGCTTTATTAAGGTTGACGTTTTAAGCGGCAAAGTTGGGGTAGTTACTCCGGCCGGTGCAGCAAAAAATACAACCACATTTTTAACCCCCGCCGAGGAGGTTGTTTTTAACAAAGATGGCCTTTCTGTCACCAAAAATAAACAGGTTGATGTGAATGCACTAAGTAGTTGGAAAGACGGCGAACTGGTATTTAAAAACATGGCACTGCCCGAAGTGCTCAACACCATTAACCGCCATTTCAACGTAACCGTAAAGGCCGATGTTAACCTGGCGCGTTGCTCTATTACCGCCAACTTTACCAATGTTTCACTGGAAAATATCATGAAGATCATATCGAAACTGGTGAAGGGAAAAGCTGTGCAAAAGGGCCCGGCTTATCAGCTAAAAGGCAAGGGCTGCTAACATAAAACCAACTAATAAAAGAGATATACCAATTATCAGTTAACCTAAATACAAGCTATGACAACATAAATACATTAAAAAACCCTGCTCAAAAGGGATTTTGACAGGGTTAAACTAAAATGCCGGATTATTAATAAGTGCAGCGTTTAGAGGTCCAATTCAGAACGAAGCACTTGAATTTCAAACACTTTAATTTTCTCAAATCTATGAATATATCTCTATTTTCAAATGGAGTAATTCGTCATGTATTAATATTAATGAAAATTACCTCGCTTGCCTGCTTTGTGGTTTGCCTCATGTGCTTTACGGCCGTGGCAAACAACTCGTTTGGCCAAAAATTTCTGGAGGTATCGGTTACGCTCAAATTAAAAAATGCCAAACTAACCGACGCGCTGGATAAGATCTCGAACCAAAAGCATATCAAATTTGCCTATGCCGATAATGTACTTAAACCAACTTATGTCATAAGCCTTAGGGTTAAAGACAAAAGTATTAAGGAAGTACTTGATCAGGTGTTGACTCCCTTCAACCTCAGCTATAAGATCATCGATGATGTTATCGTTATTGATGAAAAGCCCGAGATTGAAAGCAGCACCGGCGGTATTGAGCAGGGCCCCAGGCAACCCATCAAAGTTAAAGGTAAAGTTACCGACGAAAACAACTTAGTTATACCCGGCGCAAGCGTACGGGTTAAAGGTACAACCATTGGCACCGTAACCGATATTAACGGTAATTACACCATTGATGCGCCCGATGCTGACGCTGTACTGGTGTTTAACTTTATTGGTTATACCACAAAGGAACAGCCCGTAGGTAGCCAAACTACGCTGAACGTGCAGCTGATCCCTGAAAGAACCTCTCTTAACGAGGTGGTAGTTATTGGTTATGGAACTCAAAGGCGCGCCAATGTTATTGGCGCGGTTGACCAGGTCAGCTCGAAGGCTATCGAGACGAAACCATCGGTTAACCTGACACAAGCTTTGCAGGGAACATCCCCAAACCTTATCATCCAGCAAACCAGTTCAGAGCCAGGCGCTTACGCTAATATTAATATACGGGGTATGAGTACCTTGAATGATAATAACCCGTTGGTAGTTATTGATGGTATTACGGGCGGCGATATCAACTTGCTCAACCCTTTAGATATTGAAAGTGTTTCGGTATTGAAGGATGCCGGTTCGGCTGCTATTTATGGTTCACGCTCGGCCAATGGGGTTATTTTGGTTACCACTAAAAAAGGAAAAAATAATTCGCGTACAACGCTTTCATATAATGGGCAGGCTGGCATCCAATCACCGCATGTTGGGTACAAGCCGGTGCATAGTTATGAAAATGCCATTTTGCGTAACGAGGCTGTGGTGAATGCCGGTTTGCAGCCTATTTACAGTCCGCAGCAAATTCGTGACTTTCAGCAGCAAGGCGATCAGCAATGGTTTTTGGATGCAATTTTAAAAGATGCATGGCAGCAAAATCACAACCTGGCTTTAACCGGCGGAAACGCCACTACTACGTTCCTGGTATCGGCCGGGGTTACTGACCAGCGAAGTAACCTGGTTGGTCCCAATTATGGCTTAAGGCGTTACAATTATAGAATGAACCTTACCAGTAATTATGGTAAGCTTAAGTTAACAGGCATACTTGCCTACTCACGTACCGAAATTAAAGAACATTCGTACAGCACCGGTACCCTTATTGTTGATGCTGGTCGTACACCTACTTATTATAAGATCAAAGACGACCAGGGCCGCTACCTTACCAATGATGTGCTTACCGAGTTTAACCCGTTGGGAATACTCGAAAAAGGTGGCTATCGGTTACGCGATAATGATAACATATTTGGAAATCTTAATGCCGAACTTTCCATCACTAAAGACCTGAAGTTAAAAGGTGTATTTGGTGGTACCTTGCTATCAAACCACATGTTTGGCAGGGTAATGCAGGTTAATTTTTATCCGTCGGGTACCTACGGTGCTGATAGAAACACCAACGACGAAAACGACAAAAACCTGTTTACCAATGCACAGTTCCTGGCGCAGTATACTAAAACATTTAATAAATCGCATAATGTTGATGTACTTATTGGTGTTGCTAATGAATCGACCACTAATAAATCAAACAGGCTTTATTTAAAGTATACCGACCCCGAGTTAGGAACCCCAGTTACAGGTACCGTTATCGACCCGGCGTCATCAAACACCAATAATAATACGGTAGAAACCAGTCTTAACTCGTTATTTGGCAGGGCTAACTATTCGTATAAAAACAAGCTCTACGGCGAGTTCGATTTCCGTTTGGATGCTTCATCCAAATTCAATACACAAAATCGTAACGCATTTTTTCCATCGGTTTCGGGCGGTTACAGGTTAACAGAAGAGGCCTTTATGCAAAACTATCGCGATAAATTAGGCGATATTAAGTTAAGGGCCTCATATGGTATTTTGGGAAACCAGAGTGTGCGCGATTATCAGTATCTGCGTACTTATGGGCCCTACCGCAATGGTGATGGAACAATCAATCCCAATCCTTACGGGTTCAATAATTCCGGCGTTGGCGGCATAACTATTGATTTTGCCAATCCAAACCTGCGTTGGGAACGCGCGGCAACGTTTAATGCCGGCGTTGATGCCAATTTCTTTAAAAACAGTTTAAGTGTATCGGTTGATTATTTCAACAAAACGACACGTGATATCCTGTTGCCGCCGGTTGTACCCGGAACTTTCGGCGCCGGGCTGCCAAGTTATAACGCGGGGAAGGTGCAAAACCACGGCTGGGAACTTACGGTTAATTATTATTTGACCACTCAAAACTTTAAGCATTCCTTTAGCTTTAATGTGGGCGATAGTAAAAACAAAGTTTTATACCTTGAAGGCGGCGACCAGTTAAAAACTTACGATGAGATGCAGGTTATTAACCGCGTTGGTCTGCCTATTGGTTCGTATGTGGGTTTAAAACGCGATGGCTATTTTCAAAATCTCCATGATATCCAAACAGGCCCTAAACCAGCCGGCCTAACTGTTTCGCCTGGCGACAATCGTTATGTTGACGTTAACGGCGACGGCATTATTGATGATAACGACAAGTTTGTTTTGGGCAACCCATTCCCACGATTGACTTTCGGTTTTACCTATAATGTTACGTTTAAAGGTTTTGACTTCAACCTGTTTTTACAGGGCGTGGGCAAGCGGAGCATGTTTGTAAGAGGCGAACAGGTTGAGCCCTTCCACGTAAATTATTCGCAGGTTATTTATCAGCACCAGTTAGATTATTGGACTCCTGAAAACCCAGACGCACGTTACCCAAGACTCGCAGCCAGCGGTAGTCAATCAAATGAAAATAATTTCAGGCGGGGGTCAGACATGTATCTGTTTGATGGCAAATACCTGCGGGTGAAAAATGTGCAGTTGGGCTATACCTTACCTGCTACATGGTCAAAGAAGTTGGGTTTGCAGAAACTGCGGGCTTATGTATCCGGTCAAAACGTACTCACTTTTTCAGGTATGAAGTTTATAGATCCTGAATCGACCGAGTTCAACAATAACCTTAGTGCAGGTGGAGCAAACAGCGCGCGCGCTTATCCAACACCAATTTATTATGGTTTTGGCTTAGATGTAACCTTATAATACTATCCATCATGAAAAAAAAATCAACACATAAAATTGCCTTCTTTTTACTGCTTGCCGGGTTGGCACCGGCCTGTAAAAAGCTTGACCTGGCACCGGTAAACAAATTTACCGATAACAACTTCTGGACGACAACTGAAAAGGCCGGTAGTGTACTTAATACGGCCTACACTCAAATGTATAACAACGACTATTTCTTTTATAATGAAGGAGCGTCGGATAATGCATACAATGGCCGTGGTGACAACCAGGGTGTGGCCTCGCTTGCCGCGGGCACATATGATCCGTCGTTAGGGCGTATCAAACAGGAGTGGGGGTTCCACTACAGCGGCATAAAAACCTGTAATATTTTTTTGGAGAATGTTGATAAGGTTACCGCTATGGATGCAACGCTGAAAGCCCGTATGAAGGCTGAAGCAAGGTTTATTCGTGCTTTTCATTATTTTATGCTGGAGACCTGGTGGGGGGATGTGCCTTTATTTGATCACGATATTACAATTGAAGAATCAAAAACAGTTGCACGTACGCCGAAGGCGCAGGTAGTGGATTTTGTTTTAAAAGAACTTGATGCAGCGGCTGCCGATTTGCCGGTGAACACCGCCTATAAAGAATCCGACAGAGGGCGCATCACTAAAGGCGCTGCCATTGCCCTTAAAGCAAGGGTGTTGTTATATGAAAACCGCTGGCAGGAAGTTGCTGCTACCTGCGAAAAGCTGATGAACGATAATAGTAATGGTACATACAGCTTGTTCCCCTCATATGAAGGTGTGTTTTTGCCGCAAAACGAATATAACAGCGAGGTAATGCTTGACCTGGAATATGTGCCTATTGTGCGTACCTACAGCAACTTTTTTGATATGGCCCCGCTGGCTGTGGGCGCGCGTTTGAATGCACTTGCGCCAACCCAGGAACTGGTGGACAGTTACCTGATGGATAACGGAAAAAAAATATCTGATGCAGGTTCGGGCTACGACGAAAACAATCCGTACGTTCACCGCGATCCACGTCTAACCAATACTATTGTTTACAATGGCTATCAATGGAAAAAACCTGATAACACAACACAGGTTATATATACCAAACCGGGCGATGATCCTGCTCCTACCAAGCTTGATGAATATGCTCCCGGAAAGGTAAGTTCGCCGACTGGCTACTATATCCGTAAGTATTACGATCCTACATCTGCCACCAATTTTCAGTCGGGTTTAAACTTAATATTAATCCGCTATGCCGATGTGTTGCTGATGTATGCCGAAGCTAAAAATGAGCTTGGCCAGCTGGATGCCGGTGTTTGGGATAAAACAATCAAAGCCTTACGCGCCCGCGCCGGTTTTACCGATGCGCCTGCACTTAACTTCAGTGCAACCGGACAGGCAGATTTACGGAACATTGTACGTAACGAGCGCCGTGTAGAACTGGCTATGGAAGGCCTGCGGGTGTTTGATATCCGTCGTTGGCATACTGCCGAAACCGTACTGAACGGTTGGGCGCACGGAGCCAAATTTGGTCCGGCATCGGTTGATAATGGCTACATCAGGGCCAACCTGCGCACATTTGACAAAGGTAAAAACTACCTCTGGCCAATCCCTCGCGATGAGCGCGCTGTTGACCCTAACCTAACTCAAAACCCGGGCTGGTAAATCATTAATTATTTATAAAAAGACATTATAATCAATTACGATCATGAAAAATATTACATACTGCCTCATGGCAGGCATCATAGCCATTTTAATGGTAACAGGCTGCAAAAAGGATAAAACCTTACAACATACACAGGTATCGGCAGTAACCAACCTTTTTGCTCCTGCAAATAACAAATTCATCCAGTTAGAGCCGGTAACCGGTTCGGCCACATTTGAATGGGCCGAAGCCCATGCCGAAGACAATGGCCTGGTTTTGTACGAGGTTGCTTTTGATAAAGAAGGCGGCGATTTTTCAAAGCCAATTTATACTATTCCTTCAGATGCTAACGGACTCTACAACAAGCTTACCATCTCGTACAAAGACCTGAATAAGGTGGCCGATTTAGCCGGGATCCAACCGCAGGCTACCGGTAAATTGAAATGGACCGTAATGTCGTCGAAAGGTATCAATGTGGTTAAAGCGACTGCATCAAGCATTATTGAAGTGCAGCGTGCTGCGGGTTTTACAGATATTCCTGCTGATCTGTACCTGACAGGTTCGGCAACCGAAGGCGGCGAAGACTTAAGCAAAGCGGTACATTTTAAACAAACTGCAGCGGGTGTTTTTGAGGCCTGGACATCATTAAAAGCAGGTACCTACCATTTTGCCGAACGTAACACAGGCACTCCTGCTACTTACTCTATCGATGGTATTAAGCTGCTGAAAGATGGTAGCACTACCGTAACCGGCGCAACTAAAGTTGAGCGTATCGTAGTTGACTTTACATCTGCATCGGCTACTATAACCGAAGTAACTGAGGTTGGTTTATGGTTTGCGGCAGATAATAAAGTATGGTTCCCGCTCCCTTACAAAGCCGGTGGTAAATGGGAAATAGATAACGCTTCTATTGTATTTCACCAGGAATCATGGGGTAGGGATGAGCGTTACAAGTTCCGCTTTACCTTTAAAGATGCTGCGGGTAACACTTCAACCCAGTTTTATGGCAGCAAAAATTCGGATAACAGTCGCCCGGATGCCAATACAGCCAAATCATTCTGGTACATGGTGCCGGTTAACAACTCGCAATATGATTTCTGCTTTAAGTTTACCGGTGCAGCCGATAATCACAACGCCGATATCGTAGTTGACTTTAGCGCTGATGCTGCTGCTTATACCCACTCTGTTACTGTTAAATAATATTAACCGCCTACCTGCCGCCGTGTTGCCAAAATATGGCGGCAGGTTGACGATAAAAGATATTTTATGAAAAATAAATTGCTCAACATAGCTACTGCTGTCCTTGTAGGCGGCATAGCCATGACTTTTTCATCGTGTTTAAAGGATAAGCCTTTCCCCTTGTACGGCAATAAAGCTTCGGCAAAGGTGCAATATAAGTACGCCGAAACAGCCGATTCATTACAGGAAAAAACATACACAACCTTCATATCGGCAAACGGAAATTATTTTGTGGCGAACAATGCCGGCAGTACCACTTTTAATTACTGGCCTAATGCCCATACCCTTGATATTTTTACCGATGCCTACCTGCGCACCAATAATGATATCTACAAGCAAAGAATGAGCTCGCTTTTAGCCGGAATAAAAACTACTAACGGCGGTCTTTCCAATAATTTTTACGATGATATGGAATGGCTGGATCTGGCTACATTAAGGGCTTACAATGCTACAAAGGATGCCGCTTATCTAACGGCAGCCCACACGCTTTGGACAGATATTCAAACCGGCGAAAACAGCAACCAGGGCGGCGGTATAGCCTGGCGTAAAAATCAGTTGGATTATAAAAATACACCTGCAAATGCTCCGGCCATCATCTTTGCGGCCCGTTTATATGCTTTGGAAAAAAATGAAGCCGACCTCGCGACAGCAAAAAGATTATATACCTGGCTTAAGAAAACCCTGCTTGACCCTTCAGGTATTATCTGGGATGGTATCAACGCCAATGGCGACGGGCAGATCAGCAAGTGGAAGTTTACCTATAACCAGGGTGTGTTTATCGGGGCTGCATTGGAACTTTATCATGTTACCAAAGATGCTGCTTACCTTACCGATGCGGTAAACACAGCTAATGCCACCATTAATGATACAGATATTTCACCCGGCGGCATCCTGAAATCGGAAGGGCAGGGCGACGGTGGTTTATTTAAGGGAATCCTGATCAGGTATCTTACACTGCTGGCGCTTGATCCGGATGTTTCAGAAGCAGACAAAACTAAGTTTATCAGCTTCCTGAAATTTAATGCCGAAACACTATATACGGCAGGTATCGAAAGACCATCGCTCATGATCAGCCCCGACTGGAAAAAGAAACCATCGGGAACAACAGACCTCACTACCCAGTTAAGCGGTGTAATGATGGTTGAAGCTGCAGCAACGCTGAAAGCGGCCGGTAAATTTTAAACAACAGCTTTGTAACAATAAAAGCCATAAAAGTATTCAACCACTTTTATGGCTTATTTTAGCACCTGACTTATACCTGTCTCAAATACAATTATCTATGAAAATTAAACTTATCGCCCTGCTTTGTCTTACCGTAGCTTTTAGTACGAGTGCCCAAACACCTAATTACAAAGAGCGGATAAAGATCATTAACCGAAACATCAACACCTATTTTGCTGATCCGAAGAACGGCCTGTACCTTGAAACCACCGATTCGGCAGAGAATAAGGGCAACCATTCATTTTTATGGCCGCTTTGTGCCCTGGTGCAGGCTGCTAATGAAATGGAAGAGCTGGAACCTTCCAAACAATATCTTAAGCCTGTTATGGTTGCTATCCAGCAATATTATTCGCCTCGTTCACCTGCACCGGCTTACCAGGCCATGGTAGCAAAGGAAAAACAGGATTCGCGTTTTTATGATGATAACGAGTGGGTGGCCATTGCCCTGATGGATGCCTATAACCGTACCCATAATAAACAGTATTTGGAAACCTCTAAAATGATCTACAGGTTTTTGCTAACCGGTTATACCAATGAAGCCGGTGGTGGTTTTTATTGGGAAGAAGGCAACCGGAAAAGTAAAAATACCTGTTCAAATGGTCCGGGGATATTGGTGGCCTTGCAGCTGTACAAAGCAACAGGTCGTAAACAATATTTAGACACAGCTTTACTGGCTTATAACTGGACAAACAAAAACCTGCTGGCGCCATCTGGCTTGTTTTATGATAACATAAAGGTGCCGTCGTTAAAGATCGATTCGGCCATATATACATACAACGCGGGCACCATGCTGCAAGCCAATGTGCTGCTCTATAACATCACCCATGATAAAAAATACCTGACCGAGGCCCGTCGCATAGCCAAAGCTTCCGAACAATATTTTTATCGTAACAACCGGTTGCCGGGCAATTATTGGTTTAATGCAGTTTTACTTCGTGGTTACCAGGAATTATATCGTGTTGACAAAGACAAAAAGCAATTTCGTTTTTTTGTCGACGACGCTAACCGTATATGGCAACAGGAACGGAACGATAAAAACCTGCTCGGCCAGCATCGCATCAAAAGCCTGATAGACCAGGCAGCGATGATAGAGATTTATGCGAGGCTGGAGGAGATGGGGGTGTAACTAACTACTAACTAACCGTCATGCCGAATTTATTTCGGCATCCCACATGCTAAGTATTTAGGCGATAAAGTTTTATTTTTATTAAGAGAATAGAATAATTTAGCATAATTAACTAAATCACAATGCCAGACAAACAAGGTCATGTTTATATCATGACCAATACCTATCGAACTACGTTTTACATCGGGGTAACCAGCGATTTGCGTGCAAGAGTTTGGCAACATATTAATGGAGAAGGTTCATTATTTGTGAAAAAGTATCGCTTGTACGATCTTGTTTATTATGAACATTTTCATAGAATAACAGATGCCATTGATAGGGAAAAACAACTAAAGAATTGGCATAAGGACTGGAAGATCAATTTGATCAAATCTGTTAATGCTGCAATGAAAGACTTGAAGGAAGAATTGGAAATAGAATAATTATAATCTGTCCGCTTAGCACGTGTACTTCTTAGCATGTGGGGTGCCGAAACAAGTTCGGCATGACAATTAAGATGAAGCGTCCGTCATCCCGAACATGTTTCGGGATCCCATGGGACAGGTGGGCGATATGCTTAGCACGTGTACTTCTTAGCATGTGGGGTGCCGAAACAAGTTCGGCATGACAATTAAGATGAAGCGTCCGTCATCCCGAACATGTTTCGGGATCCCATGGGACAGGTGGGCGATATGCTTAGCACGCGTATTTCTTAGCGCGTGGGGTGCCGAAACAAGTTCGGCATGACGGTTAGGAAGATTTATCATCCCCTTACCCAAACAAATTATTAGTAAACTCCATCTTTATCCTTGTTTGAAAGTTATCTATCGTTTTAAAAATCTCCTTTAAGGCTACTTTTTCAATTTTGGTGAGTTTATCAGGGTCGATGTAGTTGTCGGGTTCGGTGCGGTCCCTGATAATTTGGGAGGCCTGGTTGCGGAGGCGCAGGCCCATTAAAAAATAGTACGACTGGATCAGCTCATGAACCTCTTTTTCGTTGAACACACCTTTCTCTTTTAGCGCCTTCAACCGCTCGCCTGTATTAACCTCAAAAATACGGTGGCGCAGGGCGTACATTCGCACCAGGTCGACGATAGGGGTCATTGATTTTTTAATATCGAAAACTTCCTGGCTGCCCTTGGTAAAAGTTTTGATGTTTTTGAAAAAGGTGAGGGGGGGCTCGTACTGCAAAGCATTTTTAGCCATATGGAAAAAGATCTTACCCAAAGGTTTTTGCAATTCCTCGTCCAGAAACTCTTTTAACTCATCCATAATGCCGGCTTCGCCATAGAGGTATCGGCAGTCAAAAAATGTAGAGAACTGAATTACAGTTTCGGGAACAGCTTCGGTCATCCAACTTTCGTAATTGCGTTTCCAATGGGAGAGAGAGTGCGTCCATTTGGGGTTTTGGGCCATATAGCCGCCGGTGCAAAAGCTGAAGCCGATATGATCAAGCTTTTCAGATACCTGCTGGGCAAAGCTCAGGAAATATTCGCGCACTAACTCACGCTGCTCGTTGGCTTTATCTTCGTAAATAATGGCGTTATCCTGGTCGGTTTTAAAGGTTTGTTCTTTACGGCCTTCGCTGCCAAGCACCATGAAAACAAATTTGGCCGGTGGTTGGCCCATTGTTGCAATAACGCTTTCAATCACTTTTATGGCAATGGTATCGGCAATGGTGGTGATCACCTGGTTTACAATTTCGGCGTTTACACCCCGACCAAGCAATTGTGTAACCATTTGCGGTACCGATTCCCATTTGCGTTTAAGTTCCTGTACAGATATGGCCTGTTTTACCGATTGGATAAATACCAATGGTGACTGTGCCTGCTCAGCCAGTAATTTATTCCTGCTGATGCTGCCTACAAATTCATCACCGTTTTTGATGAGCAGGTACCGCGTTTTGGTGCGGAACATCATCAAAATGGCTTCGTAAACATAAGCATTGGTGCTGATGCAAACGATGGGATTATCCATAATGTTGCCAACTGCTTGTGCCGTATCAGCCTGTTTGGAAACCACATTGTCGCGCAGGGTTATATCGGTTACATAGCCTACAATTTTGGCTTGCTCATCGCGGATAAAAATGCAGCTCACCTTGTGTTTAGCCATTAGGCGGGCGGTTTCATAAACAGGGGTACTTTGCGGACAGGAAACTATTTCGCGGTATTCAATACTTTCTATTTTGCGCGAATACAATTGTTCGGAAGCGATATAACTTTCCTCAAAAGTTGCCGGACGTTTATAAAAATGGGCGAACTCATCATCCAGCATTCGCTTACCGAAATCGGCGGTAAAGTATTGAACAAAATCCTCGTACGCTTTGCACAGCGACCGGAAATCCTTGCGGTGCAGGAAAAATACTGTTGTACCTTTTTTGGCGATCACCGTACGGATAGACTGCTTGCGGTTAAGCAACACCGAAATGCCGCCATAGCAATAGCCCGGATGATGGTGCTCCAATAATCGCTTATTTTGCTGGGTGTCGTAAAAGAAGGATTCGTATTCGCCTTCGGCAATGATGTCTACGCCGCGCATTTTGGTTACTTCCTGCTGGTAAATAACCGTGTCTTTGCTATAACGGATCTCCTGCAACTGATCGGCAACCTGTTCAAGTACATCGGCCGGCAGCAGGTTAAACGGGGCTACTTTACTTAAAAATTCAAGACGTTGAACCATATAACCAAAAAGCTATGATGATGATCAAAATTAAAACGATGGCTGCGGGCAAAAGGTATTTTTTTTCGGAGCGGATTTTTTGCAGGTAAACCTCCTGGTGCTCTACGCTCTCTTCGCTAATATCGCCGCGTTTCAGCATCTCAAAAAAGCACTCGGCGGTAGCTTCGGCATCTTCAAGGGCGTTGTGCTGCCTGTCGAAGGTTTTGTTAAACAGCACTTCGTACAATTGGTTTAGCCTTAAATACTTGGTCTGCGGGTTTTGTACCCATTTGGTGGTTGCCAGCATGGTACAAAAGGTTTTTAAATTTTGAAGCGGATTGGTGATGCCTGTACGGTAAAACTCAACGCCTGCAACATTCAGGTCAAGCTCAATAAAATGACCTACTACGAGTGGTTGATATTCAAGCAGATCGTTGGCCAGCATGTTCATTACATCCCTCCGCCATTCACCGTGCTCAACCAAATATTCCTGGGTAAGGCCATGAACAGCATACGCTTTTGGGCTTATGGTGAAGTCATTATCCTTAATATAATGATCTTCGCGCTTTATCTCCTGCATGTCCCTGTTGTATACAATCCATGACACCTGCAGGGCATAGGGCCAGTTGTCGTTATCACAATAGGGAAGGTCCCACTTTTTGGGCAGGCCGGAGGTTTCGGTATCTATGAATAAAAGGTAATCTTGCACATGCTAAATTTATGAATTTATTTGAATGATGGTAAAAGGCAACAAAATCCCTGCGGGGAAATATTGGTTTAATAAAAAACACTCGCCTCGGGCGGGTGTTTTTATATGATTTTACTACGATAGTTGCCCCTTTAAGGGCTGGCGGTTACGGCGCTGTCAATACCTTCCTCTCCACTGTGTGCGCACTAAAGTAACCCAGTGCGCCGCCCTTAATATTGGTTAATGGATTTGCCGGGGCGGCGTTGTTCCCATCGCCATTAGCGCTGTTACTGAGGCTGTAAAAGTATTTGTAAACGGCCTGGTCAATGCTCATCATTTCGATGGTTACCTGATTGCCGGGGCGGATATCACGTGCCGGGTTATCGTTGCTGTTATCAAACCTGAGGTTGTTGTTCACCTCCTGCCCGTTGGTAAATTCGTCGTCTTCCAGCATGATCGTTTCTTCTTTGCGACCGTTTACATACTGTACAAAACGGTAATAGTTTTTGGTAGCTATAGGGTCGTCATATCGCACGGTAACATATTTGCGCGGGGTGCCGTCCTTGTTATTTTGAAGTTCGTCTTTAACCAGGTAAATACTATCTAAGGGAACCGTGGGATGCATTAAGCAGCTTGAGGTGAATGTTTTGCCATCAACACTCACACTAAGCTGATAGGTATGGCCAGGGATGCCTGTTAAAGTACTGTTTTGGTAAATGCCTGTGCTGGTAGCTGTAAGCGGGTAAACATTGTTATTATCATCGGCAATAGCAACGGTAGCGCCGCCTATGCCATTGAAGTCATTGTTATCGGTGAAGTTTTTGGTCTTACTTAATAATACTTTGCAGCCGCCGGCCTGGTTGGTTAATACACCTTCAACTACATATTGCGGGGTGGTATCTTTCAGTTTAAGGTCGATGGCCTTTTCGCAGCTGCTTAGGCTTGCTGCAAAAAGCAGGATAGTTATATATTTTATAGTGTTTTTCATCGGCTTAAAATTTAAAGTTATAGGTAACCGAAGGCACAAAGGTGAACAGGGTAGTGCGCACCGCTTCGGTACGGCTCGCATCGGTCTTGTTATCGCGGAAAAATATGCGGTAAGCGTTTGGATTACCGTATGCATTGTACAAACTGAATGTCAGATCAGACTGAAACTTTGCTGTCTTTTTGAGTTGCCTGGTTGCCCCTAAATCTAAACGGTGATAAGCCGGCATCCTGTCGGCATTTCGGTTGGTATAGTAGTAATAAGTTACGCCGTCAACCTGGTATTTACCACTCGGGAAGGTCACGGCATCGCCGGTATAGTAAACGAAGTTGGCCGAGAATGTCCATTTTTCGCTGGCTTTATACATGGCTACAATGGCAATGTCGTGGGTGCGGTCCTGCCGGGCATTGTACCACTGATTGTTATTGATGCCGTCAATCATCCGTTCAGATTTTGACAGCGTATAGCTGATCCAGCCGCTAAGCCTGCCGGTTTTCTTCTTCAGTAAAAACTCGGCACCGTAGGAGCGGCCTTTTCCGAAAAGCAACTGTGTTTCTATGGGTTGATTGGTGAACACATTGGCGCCATTACGGTAATCTATTTGGTTTTGCAGCTTTTTGTAATAGCTTTCAACGGTAAACTCATAATTATGATCGTTAAAATCTTTATAGTATCCAACAGAGAACTGATCGGCAATTTCGGGCTTGATCAGGTTGGTGCTGGCCACCCATTTATCCGTTGGTGAACCCGAGTTTGAGTTGGAGATCAAATGCAGGTTTTGCGCATTGCGGGCGTACGATGCCTTGATAGAACTAACATCGTTTAGCTGGAAAGCCGCTGCAATGCGGGGCTCGGGGTTTATATAGGTTTTTACCTCCTGGCCGGAAGTGTAATGTTTAGAGCTTACGATGTTCCCGTCAGCATCAATATCATAATAATCGCCTGAGCCAAGAATGGTAAAGGCCGACAGGCGTACCCCATAGGTTAGGGTAAAGCGGTCTGTTGCTTTCCAGGTGTTGGTAACATAAGCGGCGTTTTCAAGGGCATACCTGTTTTGCAGGCTTTGAGATATAACGCCAGAGTTACCGGTTGCCGAAATTTCGCCCGGCTTAATGGTATGGTAAATGCTGTTTACACCAAAGCTGATGGTGTTTTTGCCGCCGGCATACCATTGCATGTCTTCCTTAAAATTAAAGTCGCGGATCTGCGAATAAATATTGTATTCGTTTACATCCTGCTTAATGTTAAGCTTATAGTCATAATTGCTGTAAATGAGCGAGGTGTTTGAAAACAGCTGACTGTTAAAAATATGGTTCCAGCGCAGGGTAGCCGTGGTGTTACCCCAGTTAATGCCGGCTATATCAGCAGCCTTAAGCACATCCTTTCCAAAATATCCCGAAACAAACAACCTGTCTTTATCGCCTAAAACATAGTTGGCTTTGGCATTAAGGTCATAAAAATAAAGCTGGCTTTTTTTTGCAATACTGTCTTTTGATAAGGCCAGGAAAGCATCTGCATAAGTACGCCGTGCAGAAATCAGGAAAGATGATTTGCCTTTTTGAATAGGCCCTTCGGCATTGATGCGCGCGGCAATCAGGCCAATGCCGCCGCTTACGCCAAACTTCTGGTTGTTACCATCATTCATTTTAATATCCAGTACAGATGAAAGCCTGCCGCCATATTGCGCGGGCATGTCGCCTTTATAAATATTGATGTTCTTGATGGCATCCGAGTTAAAGGTGGAGAAGAAACCCAGCAAATGCGATGCATTGTATACGGGTGCCTCATCCAGCAGGATCAAATTTTGATCGGTTGCGCCACCGCGTACAAAGAACCCGCCGCTGCCTTCCCCGGCCGATTTGATCCCAGGCAGCAATTGGATGGTTTTGATTACATCCCGCTCGCCAAGCAGCACGGGAATGTTTTTGGTTTCCTGAATGCTGAGGTGTTCAACACCCATTTGCGGGCTCGCCAGGTCGCGTGCACCGGCAGGCGCTGCTTTAACGGTTACTTCCTGCAATTGCTGGGCATTGTCTTCCAGTTCGATATTTAAACGAAGGCTACCGGCTAATGATACCGGAACAACCACGGCTTTTTGCCCCATGGCGGTTACCAAAAGCTCGTGATTGCCGGCAGGCAGCGTGAGCGAATAAAAACCGTATTCATTACTGGATGTGCCCGCGTTTACACTGGCAACCCTGATGCTCGCCCCGATGATCGTTTCGCCGGTTTGTTTAGATTTAATGGTGCCGCTTACGGTGTATTTTCCGTCTGCCGGGGCGGCTGCCCGCTTTTTTATCTTAGCCTCATCATATTTGATCAGTACTTCATTATCCAGCACCGTAAAACTAAAAGGATGCGGAGCAAGGGCTTTGCGTAATACATTGCCTAAAGGTTGATTTTGGGCGTTGACACTGAGTTTCACCGTGCTTTTAGCAACGGTTTCGTTATAGGTGAACCTTACGCCGCAGGCAGCTGTGATCTTATCCAAAGCCTGCTTAAGCGGTTCGTTGCTTATAGTTATAGTAACGGGTTTATCTAAAGGCCCCTGGGCTTGTGCTTTGCTTAGTGACATCATTAAAAATAACAACATGCAGAGTGCCGTTCGTAAGGGTGTTCGCGTTATTTCGCAAATCAGCATGGAGGGCCATGCCGGTCTGTTGGTTTTCATAGTTGCTTTAAATTGTTGGTGTGGTTTGTTTTCCTTTTTAGGGATGATGTTTTAGAATAAAAAGGTTAATTGTTGGGTGGTAAAGGTTGCAGGAAATATTGGTTTTCGACCCGTTTCCACCGAAGGTCCATTACGGCGCAAAGTTTATTAAACGTTTTGTCGATAGGCTCATTCGTGTTGATATGACCGTAAAAACCGTTTTGGGTGATATCCGGCGTAAGGTTTATGCGGATACCATACTGATGCGACAGGTCGTCAACCACGGTTTGCAGGGACGCCCCGTCATAACTGAACAAACCGGTACGTTGTGAAAGGAATTTGGAGGCATTGGGATAATTTTCTTTAATTAATGATCTGTCAGCCTTGTTATACAAGGCCCGTTGGTTAAGTACCATAATGGCTTGCTGGCTTTTGGGTAGGTTATGCTCCTGCACCGCCACTTTTCCGCTGATAACCGTAACTTCAGAGATAATCTGGTCGGGATAGGCCTTAACATTAAAGCTGGTACCTAATACAACGGTTTTAAGCTGTCCCGATTGGATAACGAATGGATGGTCTTCATCATGCACTACATCGAAAAACGCCTCACCCTCCAGTATTACCAAACGTTCTTTAGTCCTGAATTTATCTGGATAACTGATGCGGCTGCCGGGACTAAGCCAGATCCGGGTACCATCGGGCAAACTGATTTGCCGGTGTTTGCCCGGAGCTGTAACCAGATCGACCTGTTTGGCAGGATCAATAACTTCTAATACCTGGTTTTTGTAAAGCGCGGCAAAGGTAACCAGTAATACCACAGCCGCTGCAGCAGCTATATTTCGCCATAAGGTAAATACCTTACGCGCAGGTTGCCCCGGTGTTTCCATTTGCGCGGTTATCTTAGTCAAAATACTTTCCCGCAGCTGTTCAGGATTTTGGTATTTCGAGGCCGATAACAATACTTCCTCATCATTAAAACCGGCATACCAGGTATCAAGCCAGGCTTTTTCGTCAGTACTGATGGTGCCTTGTTTTAACTTATGAGCGAGCTCTTTTACATTATAGGTGTTGTTTTCCATTGTGCCTGATCTTTCAACCTTTTGCACATATAGTCAGTGATGGAAGCAGATACCCTTAGTGGAAAATGAAAAATATTTACCGCTATCGTTTTTTCTTTTTAGTGAGATAAAGATCTGTATAAGTTATGCCGGTTGAAATTTACTAATTTTAAAAAAGCCAATTAAAACCAATCAAATGAGAAAAGTAATCTACGGCATTAACCTGAGCTT
Source organism: Mucilaginibacter sp. NFR10 (assembly GCF_900100445.1). Classification (NCBI taxonomy): domain Bacteria; kingdom Pseudomonadati; phylum Bacteroidota; class Sphingobacteriia; order Sphingobacteriales; family Sphingobacteriaceae; genus Mucilaginibacter; species Mucilaginibacter sp. NFR10. Next base: position 27,196 of record NZ_FMTV01000002.1, read on the forward strand.
AGATGGTTGCTGCGACCACACCAAATTTAGCGGTGGCAAGGATATATTAGAACATTTTACCCGACTTATGGATGATGTTGACCTGATTGTATACGGGCGTAAAACCTTCGAGCTTATGGTTCCGTATTGGCCGGATGCCGCAAAAGATCCTAACTCAACCAAAGAGGAAAAAGAATTTGCACAGGCATTTGACAGTATTGAAAAACTTGTTTTCTCACGGACACTGACCAGTACCGACGATAAAAACTCTGTTATTAGTCAAGCAAACCCTGGCGATGAGATCCGCAAACTGAAGCAACAGGCTGGTGGTAATATTTCAATAGGAGGTGTGAACCTGCCCTTACAACTCATTGAACTTGGTTTGGTTGATGAGTTTCATTATGTTATACATCCCGTAATTGTAGGTGAGGGAAGAAGTCTGCTGGAAGCCGTAGGTTTAAAGGAAAATGTAGGCTTAAAACTAATTGAATCAAAGATCCTTGAATCGGGCTGTATCGCGCTTCATTATGTTAAAAATTGAAGCGTATGTTAACTGAGGAGTAAAATCAGCACCGGCAGAGAAATACCCAGCGATTGCCTTAACGAACTTAGCGCCTTTGACATATGTGCCTCAACAGTTTTTTGTGATATGCCCAGTTCAGCAGCTATCTCGGCATAGGTTTTATTTTCATCCCGGCTAAGCAGGAATACGATACGGCATTTTTCGGGCAGGAGGCTGATGCTGTGGTTAAGCCGTTGGCGCAGTTCTTTTTCCTCCAGCCATTGAATGGTGCTGTCGTCTGCTTCGGGCAAGGTAAAAGCGAATTCATCCAGGTGCTGTTGTTTCCTGTACTGGCGATCAAGATGGTTGATCACCTTGTATTTAATGGCTACCGAAAGATACGTAGCCATGGTATATGTTAACTTAAGGCTTGCCCGGCGCTGCCAGATGCTTAAAAATACTTCCTGCACTACTTCTTCGGCCTCATGCTCATCATCTAAACGGTGATAGGCCACAGCAAAGGTTTTATCCCAATACCGGTGATACAACTCGGTAAAGGCATCGCGGTTGTCGCGGGCCATTAGTTGTAATAACTGTTCGTCCGTGTGGGCTATGTGCTGGTTTGGTACAGGCATTATTTTATCTGCAATGCTATGTTAAATAGATTGCAAAATCTTATTTTTTGAACCTATTTAACATGTTTTAACAGTTTACAAGTTTAGAGTTTAATCAACATATAAAGTTACAGAGCTATCAATATTTATGAATTTCCTCTAAATTAAAAAGGTCGCCCCACAATCGGGGCGACCTGTATCGAATCAGTCAGTTAATAGTTTTTCAGTTGATTATTTAAAATGTAAAGCCTACCCGGGCAAAAAAGCGGCGGCCGTTTTCGCCCATCTGTACGGCATCAAACGGACCTGATGGTTCGTTGTTATAAGCCCATCCCTTAGCTCCCTTTACATAAGCCAGATCAGGATGTACGTTAAAAATGTTATCCGCTCCTATAGATACACGAACCGATTTCGCCACTTTATAAGCAAAATACAGGTCGCTTACAACTTTACCGCTGTAAATATATTGGTCGGGTAGTTGTGCCGAACCATTATCGGTTGGTACGGTAGGGGTGAGGGTTGTACCGTCGCCATAGCCATCAATCACAACTTTACCAAAGTAAGTAAAGCGTGTACCTACGGTAAAGCTTTTGTGGCTAAACTCGGGGTTTAAGCTAAGTTTTTGAGGCGGGGCCGATGCCAGGATGAATTTCTTTTCGCGCTCGCTCAAAAATGTTTCGCGCAAGGCAGGGGTAGTACCAAGTATAGGCGGGTAGTTTACCTTGTCAATCTTCATGGTTTGGAAATTGCCTGTAAAAAGTACCCTGAACCTGTTGGCGCCAATAGTTTTGTTGTAGTCAATAACTACGTCCAAACCTTTGTTGGTAGTGTTTACAGCATTGGCAAAAAACTGGGCAGAGCTTACATGCAGGTTTTTCAGGGCATTGGTAAATGTAGGGTCGAGGGTTTCGTCATCGGCACTGAACTGGCCAGAAAGCACAACGCGGTCGGTAACTTTAATATAGTATCCATCAACAGTAAAGCTTAACTCAGGCATTGGTTTAAAGGTAAAGCCTAAACCGGCATTTTTTGATTTTTCCTGTTTAAGGTTAGGGATGCCTGCTGCTTTGGTGATAGGGCTATAGTTTGGCGCTATTTTAACTTCAGATATCACCGTGCCCTGTACGTTGGTAAAGGTTGAACTGTAATTGATCTGCTGTAACGATGGTGCACGGAAACCTGTACCCAATGAACCGCGGATGTTAAAGTTATCGGTAATTTTATAGCGTGTAGCCAGTTTGGTATTAAAGTTTGAGCCAAAGTCGCTGTAATGTTCATAGCGGTTAGCGAAATCGACCAGCCATTTTTTAGTGATATCGCCTTCAAGATCAACATATACACCTTCTACCGAACGGTGGGCATTTACCACATCACCGGGCTGATAGCCGGGGAAGCCCTGTGAGCCTGCCGCTTTTACGCCAGTTGGATCATAATTTTTGTAGGATGCCTCTTCGCCCGAAAAGATCTTATAGCGCTCGTAACGGTATTCGCCGCCAAAACCAAGGTTAAGGCCCTGCATTACATTGCCAAAATGTTTGTTGATGTTCAGGTTACTGGTGTTTTGTAAAAACTCCGATCCGCCGTCGTCAAAATTGGTTTTACCAGCCCCTAAAGAAGCATTAAATGTTTTATAGCCAAAAAAGTGGAACTTATTGTTACCGATATTATTGCTCAAATCCCAGTCCCAGGCATTGCCCAGGGTACCTTTTGCGCCTACGGCAATGGCAAGATCTGTATTATGGGTGCGGATAATGGGATTGTAATATGATTCGCCGTCGGGAGTAGTAAAAATAATGCCGCTTACAGGGATTATGTTACCACTGTTGTCAGTAGGGAAACGTTCGGGGCGACCAGAGAAATTACGGGTAAAGGCATAATCATCAGATGCTTTATAGCTATAGCCGCCAAAGCTGTATAAAGTTGTACGGGTACCGGCAAGAGGTGATTCATGGTTGAAAAAGAATGTGCCGCTCTCGGCCGATCCATCGCCATTGGCACGCCTGTAAGGGTTTATAGGCAATGCTTTGGGATTTGAGGTTGTGGTATCATGGGTTTGGCGAAAGGTTTTGCCGTTTTTGGCATAGTCGCCCGTAAAATTGATGAAACCACCGTTTTTACCAAGAGCCAAACCATAATTGGCATCAATGGTGATACCATTGCCATCAATAGCACCACCGTGAGGGTATTGAGAGGCAACAACACTTTTACCACTGTTAAAGGCGGGATCATAGTAACCAGAATAACCAACGTTGGCATTAAACACGCCGGTGGTTTTCTTTAAAACAAGGTTGATAACACCCGCAATAGCGTCAGAGCCATACTGGGCCGAAGCGCCGTCGCGAAGGATCTCGATTCTGTCGATAGATGCCGTTGGGATCGAACTCAGATCGACACCGGAGTTACCGCGGCCGCGTACCGAATACCGAAACGAAAGCAGTGGAATGCCGCCGTTTGCCATTCACCAATACCAGGGTTTGATCAGGTCCTAAACCGCGCAAAGTACCCAGTTCAACGTGGTCGGCACCATCCGAACCGGATTGTTTATTGTAGTTGAATGAGGGAGCCGAGTAGTTAAGGATGTCAGTAATATCCATACGACCGGTTACTGAGGCCGCTTTACCCACATTAACAATATCAACAGGAACCGCCGTTTCAAGTTTTACCCGCCCGGCAGATCGTGTACCTATCAATACTACTTCATTTAATTGGGCTATATCACCAACCAGTGTAATATCAATTTTAGTACGTCCGTTAATAGCAACTGTTATGGTTTTGTAGCCCGTATAGCTTATAATCAGTTCATCAGTTGCCGCTGCCGAAATGGTGTATATCCCCTTTGCGTTGGTGCTTGTACCTAAATTGCTCCCTTTTATATGTACCGACACCCCGGGCATTGGTGCATTGCTTGCCGCATCGGTAACGATTCCGGTTATAGCTTTCTTTTGTGCTAATGCCAATAGGGGAGTTATGGTTAGCAAAACGAGGGTGAATAGTAAAATTTTCTTCATAAAACGGAGGTTATGGCTATTGAAATAATGTTAATTTTAACGTAAGTTAATAATTATTGAATAATTGTCAATATAAAATCAATTTTATTGGAAGATTTGCACTCGTGATTTACTGTTTTGGGTGATTTGTGATGAAAAATATTGGCATTGTTGTATTTTTTTATGCCACATTGTTGAATTAATAAAAAAAGCCAACTGCTGAAAGGTCTTAATCCTTAACATTTGGCTTTTTTGGTATTAAAAAAATGAATTTAATGTCTTTTTTGTCGTTTGTTTTTTTTAATTAAATGGCTTTTTCAGGCTCGGTATCTTTTGTTGTTTTGCTCGCAGGCGCTTTTGCAGGAGTAGCCGATGCTGCTTCGGTTGCTTTTTTCTCCTTTTTTGCTTTGAGTTCAGCGGGAGCGGCGTGTACTTCAGGACTTAATTTAGCCGCCAATATTTTTGCCAGGTTTTTTGCAGCTTTGTCGATAGCCTTTTTAGTTTTGCCGGCATCGGGGCCAAATTCACTTACCAGGGTTTCAATCTGGATTACTAATTTTTCTTTTAATTGCTTCTTAAGAATTTTGCGGGCTTGTTTAGTAGCGGCTTTATCTTTTATATTTTTCATGTGAATGGATTGGAGATCGGGTGAAGCACAGTTTTTTTCTACGCGGTGCAAAGTTAGGTTAATATAATGTGGTTTTAATATTATGTTTATGTTAACAATCGCTATTTATGTTAAATTTTTATTAATTGATAATCAGTGCTATTAATTGTTGTTGCTTTATTTATTTTTTGTTTCATAACCTTTGGCCTAATACGGCTTATACTAATTTTTTGAAAGCCTTAGGGTTAATTCTTAACTTAGCCGTTTATTTATCGCCCTAAAACAACATGATCAAAGATTTAAGTGCATTAACCCAGGTAGCCGAATTTCATGCCACTTTTAAGCATCCTATAATTGAAAAACCTGCAATACCCTCAAGAGCACGCTGTGATCTGCGTATCGAACTTATTGCCGAAGAACTAAAAGAACTGCAGCAGGCTGTTAATGATAATAACATGGTTGAAGTAGCTGATGCCCTCTGCGATCTGCAATATGTATTATCAGGAGCGGTACTTGAATTTGGTTTGGGCTCAAAATTTAAAGAGCTGTTTGATGAGGTTCACCGCTCCAACATGAGCAAAGCCTGCAAAACAGTTGAGGAGGCCGAAAAAACCATCGAGCATTATAAAAATACGGCCAATACAGATGCATACTATAAAGAAATAGACGGCTTGTACCTGGTATACCGCACCTCTGACCATAAAACATTAAAATCTATCAATTATTCGCCTGCCGATCTGAATGGCATTGTGGGTTAATCATAAACTAAAAAAACACTATTCCATTGTCAGCACAAGAATCCAACCAGCCTCAGGCTAAAACCAATATGCACCCGCGTAATAAACACCGCGGGGGGTATGATTTTAAAGCATTGATCAAAGCCACGCCTGCCCTGAGGCCGTTTGTGCGTACCAATGAATATGATAATTTTACCATTAATTTTGCCGATCCGGAAGCAGTAAAAACACTTAATAAGGCATTGCTGCAGCATCATTACGGCATAAACTACTGGGACATTCCCGAAGGTTTTTTATGTCCGCCTATACCTGGCCGTGCCGATTATATTCATTATGCGGCCGATCTGCTTGCTTCTGTTAATAACGGTGTTGTGCGCAAAGGCCGGAAAGTACGTGTGCTTGACATCGGAACAGGTGCTAACCTGGTTTATCCCATAGTAGGTTTCAAAGAATATGGCTGGAACTTTGTTGGCTCAGAGCTCGACCTAGAGGCTATGGCATCGGCACAAAGTATTGTTGAGCAAAACAGCCAGTTAAAGGTTGCTGTTGAATTGAGACAGCAAAGCAAGAAGGCCGATATTTTTAAAGGGATCATTAAACCCGGCGAGTTATTTGATCTTACAATCTGTAACCCGCCCTTCCACGCCTCGGCTAAGGAGGCTGCTGCCGGTTCGGCCCGTAAATGGGATAACCTTGGTTTAAGAAAGGATAAACAGCCTATACTTAATTTCGGCGGCCAAAATACCGAGTTGTGGTATCCCGGGGGCGAAGCTGCATTCCTGAAACTGATGGCAGCCCAGAGTAAGCCATTTGAGAAACAGGTTTTATGGTTTACCACGCTGGTTTCAAAAAAAGAAAATCTCAGGATCTTATATAATACCCTTCAAAAAGAAGGCGTAAAAGATGTGCAAACCATCAATATGTCGCAAGGCCAAAAGGTAAGCCGTATTATGGCCTGGACTTACTTAACGCCGGAGGAGCAGAAAATGTGGTTGAACCCTGATTTATAGGATTAAAGGATGCCGTGATATTTAAACCTTGATTTGCCGGACTTTAGGATAGCCTTGATGCTTTTTAATTCATGGTTATCCTAAAATCCTTTCAATCAAGGTTCAGCTTACACTCTCAAAAATGTCTTCTTGGTATATAAATAATACAAAAACGCCCATTTTACCAATACGAAGCAAATAGCCATTACTACGATATTGTAAGGATCGCCTACTAACTGGCCTATCCATCCAAAAAAGCCTTCGGTTGTATAACTCCATTTAATAAAGTGGCCCGAAATATAAATCAGGATGGAGTTCATGCCTATCACCCTGAAATAAAATGCCCATTTCTGATAGCCTTTTACATCAATGATGAAGTAAAATAATGCCATCAGCAATAGGCTTAAACCGCCTACATGCAGCACAAATGAGCTTGTCCACAGGTTTTTGTTGATCGGGAAATCAAGGTTCCAGATTTGTGCGAGAATGAGGAAGATCACCCCCACAACAGCCATGGTAGTTACCTTGCGCATTTGCGTAACGCCGCCCTTTTTAAGCAACAGGCCGGTAAGGATGCCCAATATGCCGGTGCTGATGGCCGGGATGGTTGAAAAAAGTCCCTCAGGGTCGTGGATGCCTAAATACAATCTGCCCGGTAGTATGCTGCGGTCAACGTATGAGGCAAAATTGCCTTTCATGGTCAGGTCGCCCATAGGGAAGCCCGGTGCGGAGGTAAACTTAAGCAGCAGCCAATAGCCGATGATGAAAAAGCCAAACCAAAACATTTGCCAGCGCTCGGTACTATACAGGTAAATGATGTTGGCAAACATATAGGCAATACCGATACGGCCCAATACGCTGGGGAAGCGGATATCTGAAACAGGCATAATTTTTAACCCGTTGTTTACCACAAGGCCGAGCAACACTAAAATAAATGCCCTTTTTATAACGCGCAGCAGTAATTGCTGACGTGTTTTGCCTTTTTCCAGTTCGCGCCCCACAGAAAATGGAGTTGATACGCCTGCCATAAACAGGAACAACGGGAAGATAAGATCATACAGGTGAAAACCATTCCAGTCGGGGTGGGTGAACTGGTTGGCAATAGCGCTCCAGAATGGTGAACCGGTGGCTTTGGCCATGCCATGGAAGATCTTTTCGCCGCCCATAATCCAAAACATATCAAATCCCCGAAGGGCATCCAGTGAAAATAAACGGGTGCGGGCCGCGTTAATGTCGTCGGCCTGTTTAGCACTTGCCTGGTCTGCTGTGGTAGCCATTAGTTTAATTGTATTTAGGTGTGAACTAAAGATAGGAAAAGCAATACTATTTAAAATTATTTTTTTACATCAATAACTTTTAAAAGCTGTTTAAAAAGATTTGTTGAGGTATTTTAATGCGAAGTGCCCTACGGTAGAAGATTTCAGAAATAAATCCAAAATGCTGCCGTAAATTCGCAGCCTTGTAATTATGCCCATGTTAGAGATCATATACCGCGATGAACATCTGATTGCCATCAACAAGCCTCATGGGTTGCTGGTTCACCGGTCGCCCATAGCAGCCGATGCTTCAGAGTTTGCCCTGCAATTGCTTCGGGATCAAATTGGCATGAAAGTTAACCCTGTTCACCGTATCGATCGTAAAACCGGTGGGATCCTGCTTTTTGCTTTTAATAAAGAGGTAGAGATTGCCATGCAAAAAGCATTTATGGAAAACCAGGTGAGCAAGAAATACCTGGCCATAGTAAGGGGCCATACACCTGATGCGGAAGATATAGATTACCCACTGCGCAAAGAGAACGGCACTTTGCAGGATGCATTTACCAGTTACACTACCCTAAAAAGGGCAGAACTTGATATAGCCCTTGGCAAACATCCAACTTCAAGGTATTCATTGGTTGAGGCTGTGCCTGCAACCGGGCGTATGCACCAATTACGCAAGCACCTGAGCCATATTTTTCACCCAATTATAGGCGACCGCACCCACGGCTGTAACAAACAGAATAAGTTGTTTTTAGAGCAATGGGCAATGACAACCATGCTACTGCATGCATCGCAGTTAAATTTTAAGCACCCCATAACCGGTGAAGAAATAACGATCAAAGCCGCACTTCAACCCGAATTTACCCGGGTTATGGAGATCATGAGCTGGTAAGCCAGCCTTCAGGTAATTATTTAAACAAAACGGGCTTAATATTGTATTTGATAGATGGAAAAGTCGGTGATCTATGATCTGGATACCGAAGATGGTATACGCCAGATCGGCATTGAAGCGGTGCAACAGCTGATACCCGGTACACATGTGTATGCAACGGGCGTATTTAGGTTAAGTGAAGGGGAAACAGATCTTGGAGATATTGTTTTTGACGATCACATGCACGAATGGGAATATACCTGTATGGGAAATTTAACCCATCGGGAAGCTAAAAAGGTTGCGAGGTTTATTAAGCATAATTTTAAAACGGAAGTGGCGGAGTAGGGAACTAAAGCAAAAAATCCCCTCAAGCGGGGGAATCGCACATTCCCCCGTTTTTTTAGTCTGTTAAGTTAATAGCTAAGCAGATGCATATAATCGGTCCCCCGGGAAAATTTTACCGTATCTTTGCGCCTCAACAAAAGCAAACCATGATTGATCAGGCATTGAGTAACCTCGGCATAACTGCCCTTAACCCCATGCAGCTTGCCGCGCTTAGTGCCGCTAAAAAAGGTGATGTAATCCTTTTATCACCTACAGGCTCGGGGAAAACGCTTGGTTTTTTATTGCCTTTGCTTAACCTGCTTGATGCCGGTGTTTCTACAGTACAGGTGATGATCCTGGTGCCATCGCGTGAGCTTGCTTTACAAATTGAGCAGGTTTGGAAATCTATGGGTACAGGGTTCAAGATCAATTGCTGTTATGGCGGCCATGCCGTGAAAATTGAACGCAATAACCTTTCGCATCCGCCTGCAGTTTTGGTTGGTACGCCGGGGAGGATTGCCTTTCATTTGCGTGAAGAAAATTTTAGTACTGATACTGTACGTACGCTCATTCTCGATGAGTTTGATAAAGCGCTTGAGTTCGGTTTCCAGGAGGATATGGCTTATATCATCAGGCAGTTGCCCGTTGTTAAAAAGCGGATATTGACTTCGGCTACAAAAATGAGTGAGATCCCGGATTTTACAGGGCTTGCTAAACCTGTTGAAGTGAACTTTTTAAGTAATGTTACTTCGGCGCCAGATATTAAACAAAAAGCGGTGATATCCGAAGCTGCCGATAAACTGGATGCACTTTTTGCCCTGATCTGTAAAATTGGTAATAAAGCAACCCTTGTGTTTTGTAATCACCGTGAAGCGGTTGACAGGATCAGCGAGTTGCTTTGGTACAAGGGGTTGGAGCATGATGTTTTTCACGGCGGTATGGAACAGGACGACCGGGAACGCGCCCTGTTAAAATTCAGGAACGGAAGTCACCGTTTATTGATCACCACCGATCTGGCCTCACGTGGGCTGGATATCCCTGAAATAGAATATGTGGTACATTACCAGCTGCCGCATAATGAGGAGGCTTTTTTACACCGTAACGGCCGCACAGCACGTATGAACGCTAAAGGCACATCATACCTGATGCTAACACCCGATGAAAAGTTGCCATATTTAAAGCAATTGCCCGAGATTGAAGAACTGCCCGAAAAACTGATATTGCCGCCTGCATCGCCTTGGCTTACCTTGTACATAGCCGCCGGCAAAAAGGATAAAGTTAACAAGGTGGATATTGTAGGCCTGCTACTTAAAAAAGGCGGGCTGGCAAAGGAGGACCTCGGTTTGATAGAAGTGCTTGACTACTCATCGTACGCGGCTATCAAGCGCGATAAAATAGAAAGTGTAGTAAAGCAGGTAAAGGCCGAAAAAATTAAGGGCAAAAAGGTGAAGATGGAAATTTCGAGGTAATTTTGTTTAAAAGAGAATACTATGAGTAATAACGATATCATGAAAAAGTTGAGGGTGGCAATGAAATTTACTGATGATGATATTATCAAGGTTTTGGCATTAGTTAATTTCAGGATCACCAAAGCCGAAATAGGCGCCATATTCCGCGCTGATGACCACCCCAACTTTAAACCCTGCGGCGATCAGATCCTGCGTAATTTCCTGAATGGTCTCATCATCTACAAACGCGGCCCAAGGGAGCCAAAACCGAAACCGGAGGCAGGGAAGTAAGGTTGTTGGAGACAACTCCAACAACGGCAAGAATGAGTAGATTGGTTGGATTTCACAGGCAAGATCCTGACTTCCGAAAAATCCTATGAAATCCCGGTTCAGACAAAAATCAATGCCCTTCCACAGGCTTTTCCTGTATTAATCTGTATCTCCCTGATTTAATCAACTTTTGTTGCTGAGCCGAAAATGAGGTCCGGCCGCCAAAATCCTGTACCCAATAGGTTTTATATTCTGCCACGCCAACTTCTTTAAAGTCCGGGTTCATGAGATTGCGGCAATGGCCTTCACTTTTAAACCAGCCAGCCATCACTTCAGCAATGCTTTGCTGGCCCTGGGCTATGTTTTCGCCTATGGCAAAACTTTTAAACCCTTTAAATTTATAACCGGCGTATACTATGCGGTCTTCCATGCTGCGGCCGTCTTTGCTGTCGTGACTAAAATAGCTTTTGCGGGCCATGTCTTTAGCGTGCCCTATAGCTGCATCTTCCAAATCATTATTCCAGGTAAGGGGAGGAGCCGGCGGGAAATATTTGCTGCCGCAATTGCAGCCTTTCTGGCGTGTAGCATTAATGCTGTTTAAAAACTCGGTCCTGAAGTGTTTGCTGCTTTGGCTGTAGGCATTCGCAAACCAGAATAATGCAGCAAATAATACTATCAATTTTTTCATCTTAGTGCTTTGACAATTTTAAACGCCTGTGGTTTAAATTATTGTTTAGGCCGCCTGATAGCTGAACGCCAGCGACCGGTTTTCTTCCGCCTGTAAATGATAATGATGGCTACAACGACGAGAACAAGAGTGGTGCCGATGAGAACGACAATGACGTTATGTGCCTGGCGTATCTTAGCATTGGCCTGCGCCTGGAGTTTTTGGTATATACTTTTTTTTTGGCTATCGCCGAATCCTGCTTTTTGATCTTGATCGAATCGGCAGCAGCTACCTTGGCAATGCTGTCGACCGTAACCTGGTTAAGACTATCGTCCAAAAATTCATGGCGTTTAATAGCTACCGCAGCTTTATCATAATCGTTCATTTTCCGGTACAGTTCGGCAAAGCCTACCTGCACTATCGACTCTTTTTTAGGATCGTGGGTTTTGAGCGATAAGGTTAAAGCGTCGTTCAGGTCCTTCATACTGAGTTTGTAGTCTTTGATGTCGCTTTTAATGGCTGCAAGCTCTATGAGCGAGTTGATAATATTAAGGGTATCCTTCCTTTGCCTTGATATGGTGTTCGATTGCAAAATGAACCATTTGGCCTGGCTGAATTTACGCTGTGAGCGGTAAATCTTTGCAAGCGCGTTAAAGCTTGTACGCAAGCCTAAAGTATCGTTATAAGTGGAATAGCTATGCAGGGCGAGCATAGTGTAGTTAAGCGCTTCGGTTTGGAAATAGTATTTCATCCGCCGGGTTGATACGGTATCATATCCTAAATAATGGGCAGCTATTTGGGTATAAATAGGGCCTTTTAACGAGTCGCTGGTAACCTGTAATTTTTGCTTAAGGCTATCAAGCTCACTGGCGTGTGCGGATAATTTAAGCATAGCTGTCAGAATAAAAAGTAAGGTAAAAAGTCTCTTCATATAACAGATTACTCGAAAATACAATAATCCACTTGTAATTAGGCAAATAGCGTGCCTGTTTAAGATCACCGCCATGGGTGTTTGTGAAAGGTGCTTGGCTTTTTGTTCGTTTTTGAAATGTATGGGCTGTTTTTCAGGAGGATAGCCCTGGAAATATTAATTAACAAATGTTTGTACGTTTTCCACACTGCCTGCTTTAATACATAAAGTTGTATAGAAAAAGAGATTTTGCACTAATGGGTATTTACAATAGCAAGGATTTTAAAGGTCAAAAGTTGCCAATCGCAAAGCTTTATTCCATTAAAATCCTATGCTATTCAAAGCAGAGCCGTAAAGGTTTACAAGGTTTTCGCTATTGTTGTTAATTAGGGTTGATAATTAAAAACCATATCTTAAGCCTATCTGAAACTGGTAAGGGTTGCCGCTTAAATTGGATACCCCTGCATTTGTGTTAACCGCGTATGCGTATTGTTTTTTAACTGGGTCGAAGCTTTTAATCGTATAAATAGGAGTTGCACCCAGGTTATGGTTAACGCCCCATTCTTTATTCAATAAATTGGCCACGTTAAATAAGTCGACAGATATTTCAAAATACTGTTTTTTTAATAGCGTTACCCTTTTAATCAACCGTAGATCAAATACGCCATAAAACGGGTTTACTCCTCCATTACGTTCAGCAATTTTTCCGAAACTTTTAACTATGTAATTTTTGGCGCTTTGCTCTACCTTAGGGTTGTTCAGTATCGCATTGATCCCGTCTTTTATGTATTGAGGTGTTGACGCTGCATTCGGATCGTAAATGTAAGCCAGATCGTTACTGGCCACAAAATCGCCGTTCACGTTACCGTTCACCAATAAAGAATACCTGGTGCCGCTTATCCCCGAAAATCGCAAGCCTGCGCTAAAGCCATGAAATGTTGGCGAACTTCCGTAAGCAACAATCTTATTCCTGAATTGGTTATCAGAATAATTCATGCCGCCCAGGTTACGTGGGTCATCTTTTACGTACTGTACAAGTGTAGCCGTATTAGCAACGTTTCCGTTGTATGATGTATTGTCTTTAGTTTGATTCCATGTATAAGAAACGGAGATTTCGCCCTGTTTATAATATTTGTAGTCGGCATCAATAACAAAAGCCATCTGGTTAACTCTTCCCTTGCTTTCTAATTCCAGTACCCTGCCTACTTCAGTTGTTTTTCTGCCTTGTGTCCAGTCAGCCGAACCATTTGACGCGTTTATTGTATTTGCCGGAACATATACACCTCTGTTATCTTCGGCAGCAATACGGAAGTACGGCTGATCAACCATGTTTTTATCCAGGTAAGTATAGTTGTTGCGGCCTAAACTTAAGTAGCCGGATGCTGTAACCCTGAAGTTTTGAGCAAAGAAGTGCGAATAAGACAAGTTGGCTTTGTAAACCGTTGGCACTTTAGCATCCTTGCCATTCATATTAATAGTAGCAAGCTTGGGTATGGTGGGGTTATTAAGTAAATCCTGTCCTGGTGCTGTTGCAGGGTCCTTGCGGTAAGCCGGAAAGTTAGGGGTAGGCACCTGGCTGCCGTTAAGATCAACACTTAAAATGTGTGAGCCATCAAACAGCATATTGTTTATCATAGAATAAGGGTTCAATGCCGAACCTAAAATGCCACCACCTAACCTGACAATGTCTTTACCATTTTGCCCTACATCCCAGGTGGTTTGCAAACGCGGTTGAATTTGTAGCGTAGCCAGTTTGTTAGATGTATTTAAGCCTAAAGTTTTATAAACCGTAGGATTGAAATTTGCCTGGTCAAAGTAATCGGTGTAATCGATACGTACCCCGGCGGTTACTTCAAAACCCGGAAACAACATGGTTTGTACCTGGGTGTAAGCATTAGGTGCAAGTATGTTAAATTTAATGTTCCGGTTTGATGAGGTATAAATATCCCTTGCAAAGCGATAGGGTGTAAGGTTATTGAAATTAGTTAAGCCTGTAAAGTAAAAACGTCCATTGGTTTCGCTGCCGTAAATAGAATTTTGGTTGGTAAAAGTTAACCCTCCACCAAATGTAAAGTTATATTTGCCTTTGGTCCAGTACAAGTTGTCGGTTAGCTGTGCTACATTATTGTTAAAATAGTCGCCGCCGTAGCGTTGCCCGCCTAACTGTATAGCGGTAGAATAGGTAGAACCATCCGCTGCAAGCGAGGAAATATTCTGCACAATAGCGCGGGGAATATTATCGGCAGGTAACTGGCTGTTTGCAAACATCTTATTGTATTCCCAGTAGTGCTGCACTTTCAGTTCGTTGGTTAAATTAGGACTGAATATACTACGCAATGAGGCCATTACACTGTTATTTAAACTTTTGCGCGTGCTGTAAACCTCGTAGATGTTTATGGCAGTATTATCACCGTCGGATTGGTTATCCAGGTCGTAGATGAAATTATCTCTGATAGTGAACAAATTTTTGGAATTAATTTGCCAGTCGATACGTGCAAAAGCGGCGTGAGTATTTTTAAATTTATCAAATTGACCAAACTGTGGGGTATTGGCAACTCCATATTTAGCCCTTGCTATGCTCAAAAAGTTATCTAACGTGGCCTGTGTTACATTGTTTCGTTTTTCGTCATCTGCAGATTGGATATTGGCAATATAAAGTGGCCTTGAATCTGCCTGATGATCCCAGGCAATAAAGAATTGCGCTTTATCTTTAACAATAGGGCCTCCTAATGAAAAACCATATTGATAAGTAGAAAACGACTGGTTACGTTTTAATCCATTTAATCCAAATGGACTGGATAGCCAATTTGCACGTGCATAAGTGAAAGCGCTCCCTGATAATACGTTAGTTCCGGATTTGGTTACCGTACTTATTGTACCGCCGCCGGCGTTGCCATAAGTAACATCATATTGATTGGTAACTACCTGAAATTCCCTTACAGCCTCAAGCGAAATAGAGTAAGCACCGGTTGGTTGGCCACCGGCTATAGTACTGCGTGCCGCCATGCCATCAATGGTATAATTTGTAGCTGACCCCAGCTGCCCGCTTAAGCTGCTTCCCGCGCTCAATGGAGATAAATCGGCCAGGGATGTGAAATTACGACCGTTTACCGGTAACTTGGCTATATCTTTAGCTGTAACAGCGGTGGATGAGCCAATGTTTTCGATCCTGTTACGGGTTGTGGTAGTTCTTACTTCAACAACATTGAGTTCCTGGATCTTTTCTGTCATTACAAACGTAACCTGTAGCAAGTCGCCCTGATTTAAAGCATAACCGGTTTGTTTTTGTGCAGTCATGCCCATAATTTCTGCTGTTATGCTATAAGGTGCACCCAGCGGAAGCTCCTTTAACAGAAATGTTCCTTTTGAATTGGTTGTAGCTTTGATTACAAACCCGGTCGACTCATTTTTAACGGTAATGGTAGTATTTGGCAGGGCTTCACCATTCGGGCCGGAAACCTTCCCTGAAATACCGGCCAAATTGGTTTGTGCCATACCAGCCGTTATTAAAAATAAATTGAATATGCCCAAAAGGCACAACTTTTTAAAAAAAACTTTGTTTATCCTTAACATTTTAACATTTTTAGTTAAGGCAAAAATGCATCTGCGGTGTTAAGGGGAGGTTGGTGAAACGTTAAAAATTGATAATGTATTTCGGGGAATATTGATAAAGTTTCAGTATTTTTTGCTTATATTTAATATAATGATAATTTGTAGTAAACGCTAACAATCCGCTAATTGTGTAAGCAAGATGTTACACTACGAGATTACCCTTTGGTATTTATTTAAAGCAGACTGCAAACCCGGGATTTTTTTTAACAGTACATTGTATAAGGCAATACCTAATGCCGCACAAGTGATACCGGCTAACACGTCGAGCACGTAGTGGTGGCTTGCATATACCGCCGTAAACCAGATACCAACGGTTACCACCGCAAAAAAGATATTAGCAAGTCCCAGCTTGTTTTTTAAGCCGTAGTAAAGCACTATAACCGGGTATGACGAATGCAGCGACGGCATGGCAGCAAACACGTTTGAACCTTTTGTATAAATCCCTTTAAAAACTCCGGCATGAAAATAGGCGTCAAACCTGGCCAATCCGGCGGTATTGCCCATAGTTAATGGAATAAAATGAAACCCGTGATATTGAACAAACCAGGGTGGTGCGGCAGGGTAGGCGTAGTAAACTATAAAGCCCAGGATATTCACCAAAACAAACGTTAACGAAAAATTGAGGAACTGTTTTTTGTTTTTGAAGAACAGGTAAGCGGCAAAACCCAGCGGCACGGGGATCCAGCATAAATAGAATAAACCCGATAACACATCAATAAAAGTGTTGCTATTGGCCAGCCAGTATTCGTTAGGTGTAAGCAGCTTGCCGTTAAAATGAATGCCGAACAGGCGTTTCTCTGCATTATAAAGCTCGGCAATATGTACCGGGTTGTAGTTATAATTGGGGAAGGCTTTCATGTAATCAAAAACAATCCAGTACACTATGAAAATAGTGAAGCCCAATATAAACTTGCGGGTTATTGCCGATGCATAGAATAACACATTGAAAATAACTACCAGCGTAAGCTCATCTGGTTTATAACCAATAAGGAAAGTTGAAAACGCCAGGTAAGCAATGGAAAGCAGTGAAACAATAATTATCGACCGGATATTTACTGTTACGCCTGTATTGGCATTGGTCATTGCTATTTTTTTAAGAAATCTGAACGGAAAATTTTATCCCAGAAAGGTGAACTCACACCATAGCCTTTTTCAGGATCCTGGTAGTGGTGCAGCATATGGTGTTGTTTTATTTTTTTGAACAGCCCGCTTTTAAAATTAAAATGGTGCATGGCATAGTGCGATATGTCATAAAACAGGTAGCCCAAAATAAAGCCCGGAAAAAAGCCCCAGATGTAGTTTACAGGCAATAACCATTTAAACAAAAAGAAAAAGCCTGTAGCCAGCGGAATGCTTAATGACGGGGGCAATACCAAACGTTTGGCATCGCTCGGATAATCATGATGCACGCCATGCATGATAAAATGCAGACGTTGTGCCCATTCCAGTTTTTCGCTTGGCTGATAGTGGAAAACAAAACGGTGCATGATGTATTCGGTGATAGTCCAGATGAAGAGGCCGAAAATAAACAGGCCAAGATATGTTAATACATCCAATCCCAGGTCAAAGAATTTATAGCTGCAATATCCAATAACGGGTACAAAAATATATAGAGGTACGGTATAGTGTACCTTTGATAAGCCTTCTAAAAAGTCGCTCTTAAACATTCGCACCGATTCCTGCGAGTTGGATATATATTTCTTTTTCATTGTTATAATCAGGGTTTAAAATGTTTTACGATCTCTCTGCCTGTTTATGGTGTTAAAATTGTTCAGAATGGTTGGCCTTAAACCAGCAAAAGGCAATTTTAGCAAAGATATTGCTAAGCGTAAATGCCTTTATTTTATTGTTACGAAGATATGATATTTGTTGCTAAGTCTTAAGCCTAAAGTTCGCAGTCTTAGGAGAAGTAATTCAACGTCCTCGTTTAAGACTTTTGACTTAGAACTATAGCCTTACTTACCTTCTTCCTCTTCCAGTTTAATTAAAGCTTTTTTAGCTTCTCTTAACCTGTTAAACGCCGTAATATTGGTTAAAACGGCAAGTATTACCAATGGGATAGTAAATATCGATATGGTTTCAAATACATGAAATTTGATGCCGGGAACAAATAATTTATAGTTACCGCCGATGTATTGAGCTACTATGCCCGATAAAGCTGCGCATAAGCCGATAGTTACTACACGTTCAGGTCTTTGCATTAAACCGCCTTTAATTTCAACACCCAAACCTTCGGCACGTGCACGTACATAACTAACCATCATTGAGCCAATCAGTGCTATAAAGGCGGCTATCGAGCTCAGGAAATAGTGATGTGCTACCAGGTAATAGCAAATGCCCAGGAACATGATCAATTCGCTGTAGCGGTCAAGTACGGAATCATACAAAGCACCAAAGGTTGATTTCATATTGCCTAAGCGGGCTACCTGACCGTCAAGCATATCAAATAAGCCTGCAAAAAGGATGAGGCCGCCGGCCCAGCCAACATAGCTCAGGTCGCCGCGGTTACCTTCTTCGGCACCTAAAATAAATATCCCTGCAACGCCTACATTAAGTACAAAACCTATGGTAGTAACTGCATTGGGGGTTAAGCCTATTTTTATAAGGATCTTCACAAACGGATCAATAACCTTATATATCCCTAACTGTAGGTTGGTTCTGAATGATCTCCTGAGTGTTGTTGTTTGCTGTTCCATTTTTCTCTCTGCTTATTAGGTGCAATGATTAAAAGTCGAATTTAACCCTTGTGCGCAGGCCCCATTGGGCAACGTTTGGCTGGTCAAGGTAGTTAAAGCGCCTCACAAAATCTATGCGTATAAATTTAAATATATTTTCAATACCAACACTACCCTCAACATAAGGCGTTTTGCCCAATGTATAAGTAATCGGCACGCCATCGGTGCCAACGGGTAATTGATATAATGACGGATGTATCGAAGGATTGTTTTGATCAGACAGGCCGCCGTATAGTACTTTTAACGATGCGGTTTCGCGCCATTTCAATTTCTTTAGCAAAGGTATTTTATTAAAGAAGAAACCGCTGAAGTGCTGATCTATCCTGAAGCTGGCATATTTATCACTCACAAACTCCAAAAAATTCATTAAGTTGTATGAGTCGAGGTCATACGCGTAAGTTTGGTTAGCCCTGTGTATGGTTAACAAAGGGTATGGCACCGAACCAAAGATTTTACCTGCCGAAACATTAATATCCGCATAACCTAACTGCGAAAAATAGAAACGTTTATCGGCACGGAAGTCAAGCTTTTGATAATTGTATTCGCCGGCAAATAAGCCTTTAATACCTTGAGCATAATCAAGTTCAAAGGCCGGGTATTTGTTAGGGATAGGGATGCGATAGATCTTGCCCTGGTAAAACTGCTCATGAGGTGCCCAGCGGATACTTCCGGTAAGCTCGGTGGTGGTTAAATGATGGATAGAATTTGGCAGATCATTAACAACATTATCAAAATATAATGATCCTGCCGGCTCTTGGGTCCATTTTTTGAAGCCCGCGGCAAACGAAAGATGGCTTTCCAGTTCGTGTAAATAATCAAACCTGTAAAAATCGTTATAAAGGAACTTATCGTTCACACCACGCTTAAACGATAACAGGAAATTATCCTCCTGCACAAACTGCAGGCTTGCGCCAGGGATTTTGGTATCACGCTGAAAACTTGCCCTAATATAGTTTTGAGGGAAACGATAGATAGATTTATTATTAATGGAGTAGGTTGCACTTAAAAAGTACTTCCAGCGCTCGTCTTTAAAACCATAAGCTGCATAAGTTTCAAAATAATAACGTTTGCTTAATTCGGGCGTTGTACGGCCGCCTACACGTAAACGGAAACCTTCAACAGGGTTAAAGCTGTAAAATGTGTTGGCGGGGCCTAACTCAAATTTACCAAAGCCTTTATAGCCTGCAAGCAGGAGGGTTGCTATATCAACCGTACGTTTAAACGAAGGCATATTACGCAGGCTGTCGATGTTTTTATAAACTTTTGATTCGGCAAGCGTTAAAGTATCCGGCCTGTTTTCCTGCCAGAATGATTCGGGGCGATGTTTTACTTCATCGCTTAATTCAGCATATGGCGACCCCTGGTAAGTTGTATCCGGCCGGGGTTTGTTAACCACGTAATTGCTGTAGGTTATGGCCCGGATACCAAATAAACCACTCTTTGCATCTTTTTTGGATGCACCAAAATCTGCAATGGTAGTACTTTTGCTCAGGTGATAGCGGCCATCGGGGTTTTGTTGAAACTCCAGGTTAACAGTCATCGACCTGATAAAGTTGATGTTGATATGTTTATTAATGGTCAGGTCGCACTTTTGTACAGCGTAGTTACCATCAAGCGTAATGTAGATACTACCCTCAAAAAGTACGTCGGTTGTGTTGCGGGGTGTAAAGTCAAGCTTAACCAGTTTGTTGTTATGTGCGTCAACAATGGTATCGGCAATAAAGTATTTGTAATAGTTCGGCGAGTTGTCAGATATTGGGCTAAGAAACTGGCTGGTTATCAAAAATACGTTGTTGGTATAAATATCAACCTTGTTGTATAAGTGCTTGAAATATTGGGTAAGCCCTTCATTATCGATACCCGCACCGTAGTTAACACTTTTTTGGCCGGTTATATCTTCCCTTGTTTTTTCGGGGTTTTTGCGGTAATAAACCTGCTGCAGCTTTTCATCAAGATAAATAGGCAACAATGATTTGCCTGGTACCAATGAGCTATCGCGGTTATCTAAAATGAACTTATACTTGCGAAAGAATTTCCTGTCCGAAAACTGGGCGGATACATTGCTTAGTGCAAACATCATTTTATCATACTCCTTGTATTCAACATAGTTGTATGCTTCGGGACGGTTCTTTTCTTTATTTTCGATAACCTTACGGATCAGCTCAACAGCGGGGTTGTCTTTATTACGGTACTTAGGTTTTTTGCCCGATTTTACCACAACCTCGTTAAGTTGCTGAGAAGCGGGGAACATCTTTACATTGATAACCTGCTCTTTACCGGGAACAACAGCTAAAAAAGCATCTTTATAGCCTAAAAATGAAATTTTGATTTGTTTATATTGCTGATTGTTTGTAGCCAGGCGATATTTGCCATTAACATCTGTAGTGGTACCGGTAGTGCTGCCCGTAAAAGAAATACTAACAGAAGGCAGGGTTTGTTTATTACCTGCATCGGTAACAGTACCCGTTATTACCGTTTGCTGCGCATATAATGCCGAAGCAGAGAAGAACAGTATTAAGAAAAATAAGCTTTTATAAAATTTTTTACAATCCATGTACTTTGTGCATTGTGCAAATACAAACTTCTTTTTTCGGCTTAACACTTTTATTATCGGATAAAGAGGTATGTATCAGTTATTCAAATATTTTTGGCAGATTAATTATGCCCGCCTCCGTATGTTTTTCATTGTTCTGCCGCTTAATCTCTCTACACTTACCTTGTTTTGTACACTCCCGGCAGATGGTTATTACGGAGTTTACAATTAACAGGCCAAAGGTAAAAAAAATCACTACAGACTAATGTGGTCAAAAAGTCAAATATTGTTTACAGCTATTTACGCTATCATATTACTGTAATTATAACTAAACTCAAACAACGGCTTGGCCGGTTAGTTGGTATTCCTATTGTTTGCTGTTAGTTATATAACCAATTGCGTAACGCTCTGATAATTAGATGTTATTTGCCATTTTTTGATTGTTTGGAAGAAGTCGTTTAGGTTAATAAATAACATTATTTAACAAATTAACATTAGCGCCAATAAGACTATTGCCTTAAAATAATGTTACTTGCGTATGATCATTTTTACCTGATAAAAACAAAACAGCCGTAATGCAGGGTTTAGTTGCTTACGGCTGTTTTGACGGTATTTGGTAATTTAACGATTATTCGGTCGCGAACATATCGTCATAATAATCCAAACCAAGGTGGGTGATCAGGTCCTCGCCCATCAGGTAACGAAGGGTATTCTCCAATTTGATCAGTTGTTTAAAGATGTCATTTTCTGCATGTAAACCCGGTGCAGTTTGAGGCGATTTCAGGTAGAATGACAGCCATTCCTGGATACCGCTCATGCCGGCACGTTTAGCCAGATCGCAGAAGATAGCCAAATCAAGCGCGATAGGGGCAGCAAGGATTGAGTCGCGGCAAAGGAAGTTGATCTTGATCTGCATTTTGTAGCCTAACCAGCCAAAAATATCGATGTTATCCCAGCTCTCTTTGTTATCACCATGCGGAGGGTAGTAGTTGATACGGATTTTGTGGTAGATGTTACCATAAAGTTCCTGGTTATCTTCCGGTTTGAAAATATCTTCCAATACACCCAGTTTTGATACTTCTTTAGTTTTGAAGTTATCCGGATCGTCAAGAACCCAGCCATCGCGGTTACCCAAAATGTTGGTCGAGAACCAGCCATGCACACCTAATGAACGCGCTGCCAAACCTGGGGCCAATACTGTTTTCATTAAAGTTTGACCTGTTTTGAAATCTTTACCAGCAATCGGGGTTTTGGTTAATTTGGCCAGTTCGATTAAAGCAGGGATATCAACTGTTAAGTTAGGGGCGCCGTTAGCAAAAGGAACACCTAATTTTAAAGCCGCGTAAGCATAGATCATGCTTGGAGCGATCAGCTTGTCGTCATTTTTCAATCCTTCTTCAAAAGCGGCTAATGACTGGTGTACAGCAGATGCTTCATAATAGATCTCGGTTGAACCACACCATACCAACACAACCCTGTCAAGACCATTAGCCTCTTTAAAGTTTTTGATATCTTCCATTACCTGCTCGGCAAGTTCAAGCCTGGTTCCGGTTTTAACGTGGGTGCCATCAAGGTTTTTAGCGTAGTTTTTATCAAACGCGGCTTTCATTGGCTTTATAGCTTCCAATTCGGCTTTAACCGAATGTAAAAGTCCTGCTTCCAATACCTGTGCGTTTGAGGCAGCTTCAAATACGTTATCTTCATAAACATCCCAACCGCCAAATACGATGTCGTTTAAATCGGCTAAAGGAACAAATTCTTTAATTTTCGGGTTACGGTTTTCGGTTCTTTTTCCTAAACGTATGTGGCCCATTTGAGTAAGGGAGCCAATTGGCTGCGAGATGCCTTTTTTAACGGCCTCTACGCCGGCAATTAAGGTAGTTGCTACAGCGCCTAACCCGGGGATCAGGATGCCAAGCTTACCTTTAGCAGGTGTAATGTTGATTTTCATTTATGTTACTATTATTTATTTCAAATTAATCGGCTAAAGCCATTTGTTGGCTTTATACCATTTTAGCGTTTCGGCCATGCCGCTTTGCAGATTGTATAAAGGATAAAAACCCAGGTCGGATTTAGCTGCTTCAATATCGCAATTCCAGTTAATGGCGGTCAGTTCATTAAGCTTTTCGATATTCAGCACTGCAGCTTTGTTGCTCAAAGAACTTATTTTTTCAGATACTGCTGCAATCATTTTAACAAAATTTACAGGCAGATGAAACTTTAGCGTTTTTAGCATTAATACATCTTTGGTGATGGTGCCTAACTCATAACGGTTATAAAAATTACCATCGCTCAGGTTATATGTCTTGTTATTGCCACCGTATAAAGCCTTGATACTTGCTTTGGCCAGGTCTTTAACATATATAAAGCTGAGTTTTTGCTGCGCCTTGCCTATATAGGGCTCAATGCCCTTCACTATCTGTTTAAAAAATATAAATATGCCGGTGTCCCTTGGTCCGTAAACCGCGGTAGGTCTTAGTATGGTATAATTCAGGCCGCTCACCGTTTTTAATTTCTGTTCGGCAAGCAATTTGCTCCTGCCGTATGCTGTAACAGGATGCGGAGGGGTTGCCTCGGTTATGGTGCCGGTTAGCGTATTAAGCGGCCCAACCGAAGCCAGGCTGCCAATAAGTACAAACTTTTTTAAATCGGGGCAAGCTTCATAAGCCGCCGAAGCAAGGTTATGGGTATATGTAGCATTGATCCGGTTATATTCGGCTTCGGAGCGGGCACTGGTTACACCTGCCGCGTGGATGATATAATCGGGCTTTATCTCGGCCAGTTGCTTCTTTAATGTTTCCTTATTGTTAAATTCGGGATAGATATATTGGATATCTAAATCGTTTAAGTGACTTATTACACTGCTTTTTCTGATGGCTATAAAAACCTCCAGATTGTTTTGTAAGGCCTCTTCAATCAAATGATATCCAACAAATCCGCTTCCACCGGTTATTAAAACCCGCTCCCTCATATCGCTTTTTGATATAACCTGTATTTTTTATAAGGATCGCCCTTTATAGCTTCAATGGCACGGTTCATCATGTCGTTGTTTTCCAGTGTCCAGCCGGCTTCGGCATGTTTATAACCCTTTGCCTTATATTCCTTTATGATGGTGCCATATAAACAGGCCTCGATACCCATTTTGCGGTAATCTTCAATAACACCGAGGGCATAAATACGGATACCGGTAATGCTTTTTTTGCCGAACAGTAATTTGAAAATACCGGTTGGCAACAAGCGACCGCGTTTTATTTTTTTGAAGATGTCATTATAGTCGGGCAGGGCCAGGCCAAAGGCAACTATCTTACCGCGCTGCTCGGCCACGATGGCAAAATCAGGATCGAGGATCAGTTTAAGATCTTTGGCCAGGTAATCGTACTCTTCGTTGGTCAGGGGCACAAAACCGGTGTTTTTGTCCCATGCTGAGTTATACACTTCGCGCAGTTTGGCGGCTTCCTCCTTGAAATTTTTAAGGTTGATCTTACGAATAACTATATCGTTTCGCTTTAACCGCTCTTCAAGCGCGTTTAATAAACGTACTGATTTATCATCATAAGCTTGTCCGTCCCAGTGCCAGGCAATCAGATCGACATCTTTAGCAAAACCAAAATTTTCGACCAGATTAGCGTAATAAGCAAAGTTATAGGTGTTCATCAGGAACGGTGAACTATCAAATCCCTTTATTAATAAACCGCAAGGCTCATTGGTTGAAAAGTTGGTAGGGCCTAATAATTTGCCGGTAACGCCTTTTTCTTTAAGCCATTTGGTAACGGTTTCAAAAAGCAGGTTAGATACCGCCGTATCGTTAATACAATCAAAAAAGCCAAAAAAGCCATCGTTAACGTGGCTGTATTCGTTATGGCCGTTATTAAGGATCGCGGCTATCCGGCCAACAATTTTATCGCCATCATAAGCTAAAAAGGGTTGTACGGTATTGTGTTTATGGAAGGGATGTTTGGTTAAGAGGTCCCTTTGGGCAATAAACAACTCCGGAACATAGTAAGGATCGTCCTTGTACAGGTCATGCGGGAAATCAATAAACGAAGCCAGTTCTTTTTTTGATTTAACCGTTACTATTGTAATCATGTGTGGTAAATGATTGAATAAAGCAAATTGGTATGCTTTAAAATAAAAAGTGCATTTAGCTTACCTTAATTAAAAAGCAGCTAAATGCACCTCAGGTTTCTTCATTATATTTTTTCTTTAACAGAAGCGGTTACACCAACTTCTTTAAAGGCTTTTGACAGTTTTTCAACGGCTTCGTCAATTTGCTCAAAGGTATGGGTAGCCATCAATGAGAAACGAAGCAGTGACGAATCGGAAGGAACGGCAGGGGATACAACCGGGTTAACAAATACACCTGAAGCTTGCAGGTGTTTGGTAACCGCGAAAGTTTTTTCGTTATCACGAACGTAGATCGGCAAAATAGGGCTTTCGGTAGGGCCAAGGTCAAAGCCTTCTTCCAGCAAAAGTTTCATGGCATAATTGGTGTTATCCCATAATTTCTCGATACGCTCCGGTTCTGATTCAATGATATCTAATGCTGCAATTACGCTGGCTACAGAGCCCGGAGGCATACTTGCGCTAAACATCAATGAACGTGCGCGGTGTTTGATATAATCAATAGTGTCCTGATCGCTGGCGATGAAACCACCTAACGAGGCTAATGATTTACTGAAGGTACCCATGATCAGGTCAACTTCATTGGTAAGGTTAAAGTGTGAGGCGGTACCTGCACCCTTATCACCAATTACACCAAGGCTGTGGGCATCATCAACCATGATATTGGCACCGTAAGTATCGGCAAGCTCAACAATCTTAGGCAATTTAACAATGTCGCCTTCCATGCTAAAAATACCGTCAACAGCGATAATCTTCACGGCATCTTCAGGAAGTATGCTTAATTTGCGCTCCAAATCGGCCATATCGTTATGGGCGTACTTGATCACTTTTGAAAACGACAGGCGGCTGCCGTCAATGATACAGGCATGGTCATACTCATCAAGTATGATATAGTCATTCCGGCCGGTAACGCACGAAAGTACACCAAGGTTAACCTGGTAACCTGTGCTGAATAAAACAGTAGCTTCTTTGCCTACATAGTTAGCAAGCCTGTTTTCAAGCTCAATGTGGATATCAAGTGTGCCGTTCAAAAAACGTGAACCGGCACAGCCTGTGCCATATTTGTCAATTGCTTTTTTTGAAGCTTCTTTGATTTTTGGATGATTGGTAAGGCCTAAGTATGAGTTAGAACCAAACATTAATACCCGCTTGTTGTCAATAATTACCTCAGTGTCTTGTGCAGACTCAATAGGCCTGAAATAAGGATATAACCCCCGTTCACGCAGCATATTTGCTACTTGAAACTGAGCGATTTTCCCATGTAGTTTTTTAACCATGTATATTAACTCTGCTTAAATTTTGTGTAAAAATACCATGAATAAGCATATAACTTATACGGTGTGTGTAAATTTTTTTAAAATAATGCCTATTAACGTATCAATACTACTTAAGAAGCACACAAATTCTTACACGGCAAATTAATTAATTTTTTTGTTTATATCGAGCCTATTATTTTCATTTTTTTGTCAAAAGCCCAAAAAGCTGATACTATCCCGTGTTTTTGTAATTTTTTACGTAAAATTCTTGTTCGTGATTTTAAATTAGTAATATTAATTACATATTCGCATTCCCCGTAACAATCTTGCACTAATTATAAAATTTTTCTTATAATTTTTGCCTGATATACATTGTTATTTATAGCTACCCTATGAAAAAACACAAGTACTTTTTGGCGCTTCTTGTACTTAATTTAACATTGAATTTACATAGCAATAGTTATGCCCAAACTGCCGCTGATAGTATAAGCGGACCGGTTTCCCTAAAACAGGCTATTGACTTTGCCTTGCGTAACCAACCAACAGTAAGGCAGGCTTCCATTGATGAACAGATCAATGAGCGTGATATTAGAATTGGCCTGTCGGCCTGGCTGCCGCAGGTGAACGGCTCGGGCCTTTATAATTATTACTATAAGGGCAGCCCGCAGGCCGGTGCGTCCGGGGCTAATATCCCCAGCAACGCGGGCAGTATCCGTAACCTTTCAACCTTGGGCGTTACGGCCTCGCAGGTACTATATAACAACGATGTATTTCTTGCTTCAAGGGCGAAAAGATATTCGCGCGAGTACTATAAGCAGAACACCTTAAGCAGTCAGATTGATGTGGTAAGTGATGTAAGCAAAGCTTTCTTTGATGTTTTACTATCCGGCAAACAACTTGACATTACTAATGAGGATATCATCAGGTTGCAAAGAAGCCTGAAGGATGCCAAAAGCAGGTATACTGCCGGTGTATCCGATCCTACGGATTATAAGCAGGCAACCATCGCTTTAAATAATTCATTGGCTACCCGTAAACAAACCGAAGAAGCCATCAAAAGCAAAACGGCTTTATTAAAGCAGATCATGGGTGTAGGCGCGGCTACACCGTTAAGCCTTTCGTATGATTCGAGCCGGTATGAGCAGGAGGCCAGTATTGATACTTTGCAATCGCTTAATGTAAATAACCGGATCGAATACCGTTTGCTTGAAACAACAAAGGCACTCAATAATCTCAACGTAAATTACTACCGCTTTGGGTTTTTGCCTTCATTATCAGCGGTAGGGAGTTACCAGCATGCATACTTCAGTCATGATTTAGGTGATTTGTATAATAAGTCTTTCCCTACAGGTTATGTTGGCTTAACGCTGGCTGTACCTATTTTCCAGGGGACGAAGCGCCTGCAAAACCTCGCTAAAGCCAGGCTGCAGGTTGAACGTACCGACCTGGACCTGATCAATACAAAAAATAGTATTTATACGGAATATACCCAGGCACTGGCGGCATATAAAAGCAATTATACCAGTTACCAGCTCATTCGCGAAAATGTTACACTTGCAAAAGATGTATATAAGGTGGTAAGCCTGCAATACCGCGAGGGGGTAAAAACTTACCTCGACGTAATCGTATCGCAGGCAGATCTGCGTACTGCCGAACTGAGCTATTATAATGCCCTGTTCAATTTGCTCAGCAGTAAAATTGACCTGCAGAGAGCCCTTGGAATCCTGCCTGTTCAGCAACCATAAGATATCGTTATAAAAAAATAAAAACTACAGCAACACACGAACAACCTATTCTACATGAAACATACATATATATATTGGTTAGCCCCTGCAGCACTTTTAACATGGGCATCATGCGGTAAACCTAAAAAGGGCGGGCCGGCGGCCATGCCCCCAACACCAGTATACCTTGCCGACGCTAAAACAGCCGAAGCAGTATACTATGATAAATACCAGGGTATTGTGGTTTCGGTGAACACTGTCGAACTGCGCAGCCAGGTACCGGGTTTTGTAACGGGTATATTTTTTAAAGAGGGTGATGTTGTGCAAAAAGGCAAAGTATTGTATGAAATAGATAAACGCAAATACCAGGCTGCTTTTGACCAGGCTAAAGCTAATGTGCTAAGCGCCGAGGCCAATTTGGTTAAAGCGCAAAAAGACATTGACAGGTATAACATGCTGCTTAAGAGCGATGCGATTGCCCGTCAGACAGTGGATCAGGCACAGGCTACGTACGAAACTAATAAAAGCCAGGTTGCGGTAGCCAAAGCCGCGCTTGAGTCGGCCCGTACCGATTTATCATATGCCACCATTACCGCGCCTTTTACGGGGCGAATAGGGATCTCGCAGGTGAGGCTTGGAACACAGGTAGCAGCAGGAACCACATTGATGAACACCATATCGGCCGAGCA
The DNA here is from genome assembly GCF_900100445.1 of Mucilaginibacter sp. NFR10. Taxonomy (NCBI): domain Bacteria; kingdom Pseudomonadati; phylum Bacteroidota; class Sphingobacteriia; order Sphingobacteriales; family Sphingobacteriaceae; genus Mucilaginibacter; species Mucilaginibacter sp. NFR10. The sequence continues at coordinate 56,031 of NZ_FMTV01000002.1, forward strand.
CCCCATAGGTGTTGATGTGGTGATCAATGAGCAGGATATCAACCGCTTTTACGGTCTGCAAAAATCAAGTACCGACAGTACCTTTAAATTGGTGCTGCCCGACGGAAGCAAATACAACAAAACAGGTAAAGTACTGGCGATTGACAGGGGCGTTAGCAACCAAACCGGCAGCATTAGGGTAAGGATCCAGTTTCCGAACGAGGATGATGTGCTTAAGGATGGCATGAGTTGTGTTTTACAGGTGCTGAACAGCCAGTCGGGCCAGCGGGTACAAATCCCTTACAAAGCAGTAACTGAGCAAATGGGTGAGTTTTTTGTTTTCGCAACAAGAGATACCGTTGTTAAAGACACAGCTGCCGATAAAACTGTTAAGGACAGGCGCGATACAATTGCAAAACAGGTGAAGGTGAAATTAGGGCCGCGTATTAACAGCGACGTAGTGATAATGGATGGCATAAAACAGGGTGATAAAGTGATTACCGACGGTTTTCAGCGTTTGCGCGATGGTGGCAGGGTCACTACCGGAACAGCCGCGCCGGCCGGAGCAGCACCCAAAAAATAAATTTATATCAACAGGAAAAGTTTTAAGCCGAAGAAGGGGCGCATCTACCCTGGAAAACTTAATATAGAGAAAGAATGATCGCAGATACTTTTATAAAACGACCGGTTACCGCCATTGTAATATCCCTGGTAATATTAATAGTGGGCATCCTGTCAATATCCAGCCTGCCTATAGGCCAGTACCCTGATATTACACCTCCAACCGTGTCAGTTAGCGGTAACTATGTCGGTGCCGACGCGCTAACCGTAGAGCAAACTGTTGCTACCCCGGTTGAGGTTCAGGTAAACGGCGTACCAGGCATGACCTACCTGCAAAGTAACAGCAGTAGTAACGGGCAAATGAGCATGACCGTTAACTTTGACGTTGGTACAGATATTAATATCGCAGCGCTCGACGTGCAAAACCGTGTAGGTATTGCTTTACCAACCTTGCCGCAGGAGGTACAGCGTTTGGGTATGGTGGTACGTAAACGTAACCCAAGTATCCTGATGCTTGTGGCCATGTTTAGTCCAAAAGGCACCCATGATGTCACTTTTACTGATAACTATACCAACGTATTTATAAAGGACGCTATTTTGCGTACCAAAGGAGTTGGCGACGTTGTTACACGTGCTGATGATTTTAGTATGCGGATCTGGCTTAATCCGGACAAACTTGCTGCGTTAGGTATGAGTGCTGCGGATGTAACCAGTGCCCTACAGGAGCAAAACGCGCAGGTTGCCGCCGGTACGGTAGGCGCTACACCGCAATTAAAGGGGCAAACATTTGAGTATTCGGTAATTGTAAAAGGTCGTTTAGAAAAGCCTGAAGAATTTGGTAACGTGGTTGTTAAAACCCAGCCTAACAATGGGGGCATAGTACACTTAAAAGATGTTGCCAGGATTGAGCTGGGTAAATTCAACTACTCAGGTAACTCATTTGTTGATGGTAAAAGGGCATCTTATCTGCTGGTGTACCAGGCCCCGAACAGTAACTCGCTTGAAACTGCCGATAATGTATACGCTACTATGAATGAGCTTAAAAAGAGCTTTCCTAAAGATATAGATTACGTAGTTCCTTTTGAGGCCATAACCGTGGTAAAGGTGTCGGTAAGCGAGGTTATCGAAACGCTGGTTATTGCACTTGTACTGGTTATTATTGTAGTATTCCTGTTTTTACAAAGCTGGCGCACAACCCTCATTCCGGTACTGGCTATTCCGGTATCAATTATTGGTACGTTCATTTTCTTTATTCCGCTCAACTTTACTATCAATACGTTAACGTTGTTTGGTTTCGTACTGGCCATTGGTATTGTGGTGGATGATGCTATTGTGGTGGTTGAGGCTGTACAGCATTATATGGATGAGGAGGGTATGACACCTAAAGAAGCCACCCAGCACGCTATGGCCGATATCTCGGCCCCCGTAATAGCAATTGCGCTGATCCTGGCTGCAGTGTTTGTGCCGGTAGGCTTTGTGCCGGGTATAGTAGGGCGATTGTATCAACAGTTTGCCATCACCATTGCCATATCTGTATTGATATCGGCTTTTGTTGCGCTATCATTAACACCTGCATTGTGTACGTTGATATTAAGGCCGCATAAGATAGATGAAAGCTCTCGTGGCTTAAATAAGTTTTTCTTTAAATTCAATACCTGGTTTACCCGCGTAACCGGTAAATATCGAAACACGGTTGATAAAAGCATTAAAAACTCAAGATACATTATCATTCTGCTGGTATGTATCATTATAGGCGCGATACTTTTATTTAGAAGCAAGCCGTCGGGTTTTATTCCGCTGGAAGATGATGGTCGTGTGTATATTACTTTTGATTTGCCCGAGGCGTCAGCAACCGGCCGTACTGTTGATGTGTTGCACAACATGATGAGAACGCTTGATAGCGTACCGGAAATAGCTCATTACGCGGCGCTGGGTGGTTTGAATGCCATCAGCTTTGCAAGTAAATCAAATAGTGCAACCATATTCGTGCAGTTGAAACCTTGGGATGAACGTAAAGAAAAGTCGCAGCAGATAACAGCGCTTGTTGCACGGTTAAACCAAAAGCTCGGTAAGTATAAGGAAGCCAATGTTGTGGTGATCCAGCCACCGGCAATTCCGGGGTTGGGTAGTACAGGAGGTTTCTCGTTTATATTAGAGGAGAAACAGGCAGGCGGCGATATCAAGGTATTTGAGAAAACGCTCCGAACGTTCCTTGGCGCAATCAATCAGCGTAAGGAGATAGCAAGGGCCTTCTCGTTCTTTACTGCCAGTACGCCTGCTTACCAGTTAACGATAGACAGAGAGAAATCTAAAAAGCTTGGTGTAGCGATATCTGACGTGAACAATGCGCTGCAAACCTATTTGGGTAGTACCTATATCAACGACTTTACCATTTACGGCCGTAACTTCAGGGTAGTGGCCCAGGCCGATACCAGTTATCGTACAAATGTGCAAAACATAGGACAGTATTTTGTGCGAAATTCTTCAGGAGCCATGGTGCCATTGAGCACACTTACATCATATAAGGTAATTGAAAACTCACCATTGATATCGCACTATAACCTGTTCCGTTCGGCCGAGATTAACGGTAGTACCAAGCCGGGGTATAGTAGTGGTGATGCTATTACCGCTTTGAAAGAGACAGCAGCGCAGGTATTGCCGCAAGGTTACGGTTACGAGTTTTCGGGCCTGAGCCGTGAGGAGTTATTATCCGGGTCAAAAACGGTATATATATTTGCACTGTCAATAGGATTCGTGTTCCTGTTCCTGGCTGCTTTGTATGAAAGCTGGTCGGTACCCTTCTCTGTGTTATTGTCAGTGCCCCTGGGTGCATTTGGTGCCATATTGTTCCTTACTTTCTGGCCTGATCTTACCAATAACGTTTACGCCCAGATCGGTTTGATAACGTTGATAGGTTTGGCCGCCAAAAACGCCATCCTGATCGTAGAGTTTGCCAAGGAACGTGTAGACGCAGGCATGGAACTGGAAAAAGCTACGCTCGAGGCCGTCCGGCTGCGTTTAAGGCCAATCATCATGACGTCGATGGCATTTATATTGGGTGTAGGTCCGTTGATGGTTGCATCGGGTGCCGGTGCTGAAGCCCGTAAAACCATAGGCTGGACTGTGTTTGGGGGAATGCTTACCGCTACTTCATTAGCTATATTTATAGTACCGGTTTTATTTTACCTGATCACCAAAATGGCTTACGGTAAAGAAAAACTTGCCGAGCTTGAAAAAAATTATGATCCTAAAAAGCACGGGCCGGAGGCATAATAATTGTTAAAGTTTTGTAAAAAGAGAGGCGCAAGTCTCTCTTTTTTACTTTCCGGCAGGTTTGGTATACTGCTATACCTCGCTATTTAACCATTTATAGGCTCGAAATTTGGTGTTAGTAGACACTTTTGATGCTTATGCAGGGCAGTTTTTAATAAAACCATTCATCATAAAATATATTAAACGGTAATTATTTTGTATTGACCTTATCGCTTTAAATATTATTGATTTTCAATTATTAAGTCGTGTGTGATTGGATTAAATGCGGTTGTTTTATTAGTTTAAATAATATCCTGGATAGTAAATGATGCCAATAATGGCAAAGTATTTGTTAAGGAGGAGTTAATACAATGAAAAATTAAAAAATGAACATTGTAGAATTTGACTAAAAAACACAACTATGAAAACAATGACTAAAATGATAGCTTCGGCGTTTACTGCGGTGGCTATCTTCATCGGAACAAATGTTAAAGCTCAAACCACACCAGCAAACGCGTTGCGCTTTGGGGTGGGCCTAGAAGCAGGTATCCCAACAGGTAACGCCCACGACATTTCAAAATTTGAGTTAGGCGGTACCGCTCGTTTGCAATATGGTGTAAGTAATGATTTAGCCCTTACACTTACCTCGGGTTATTACAATTTTTTTGGTAAAACCTATACTTCATCATTTTCCAACTCTACGTCAACAACTACAGTTACAGTTAAGGGCAGGTCTTTAGGCATAATTCCTGTAAAAGCCGGTATTAAAGCTTTTGTTGGCGATGGCTTTTATTTCGCAGGAGAGGTGGGTGCCGGTTTTGAAGTTCACCCACCAATTGCAGGGGGTGAAAAGAATACTAAACTTATACTTTCTCCCGGCTTAGGTTATGCCACCAAATCATGGGATATTGGTGTGCGTTATGAAAACTTCTCGGGACAAAGCAATAACTATGGCCTGGTTGGCTTACGTTTAGCTTATGGATTTGGATTGTAATTTCTAATATACTTAACCAAAAAAATCCGCTTGCCAACAGCAAGCGGATTTTTTATTTCTGAACCGGGATTTGCGGGGATTTACCGGATTTAAAGGATTGATTTCACCGTGCAGACAATTAATATCCTGATAATCCTCAAATCCTAAAAATCCAGGTTCAGTTTATTATGCCAATTTACCTAATGCTTCTTTTAACCTTCTCATAGCCTCAATCAGTTTATCTTCAGCAGCAGCGTATGATAAACGGATAGACGACGGATCACCGAAAGAATCGCCGCCCACGGTGGCTACGTGGCCTTCTTCAAGAAGGTAAAGGCTCAAGTCGTCAGAGTCATTGATCACGCGGCCATTGTAGCTTTTACCAAAGAACGAAGTAACGTTAGGGAAAAAGTAGAACGCTCCATCTGGCAGGTTTACTTTAATGCCTTCTATTTCGCTCAGCAATTTATAAACAATATCACGGCGTTTTTTGAATGCGGCGCGCATTTCAAGCACGCTTTCCAAACCACCTTCGTAAGCGGCTATGCCGGCACGCTGAGTGATTGAACAGGTACCGGAAGTTACCTGGCCCTGCATTTTATCAAAAGCAGCAGCAAGTTCTTTAGTGCTGGCTGTGTAACCAATACGCCAGCCGGTCATGGCAAAAGCTTTCGACCAGCCGTTGATGATAACCACACGATCTTTGATATAGTCAAACTGCGCGATAGACTCGTGTTTGTCAACAAAGTTGATGTGTTCGTAGATCTCATCGCTCAGGATATAAACTTGTGGATATTTTTCAAATACCTTAGCTAAACCTTCAAGTTCATCTTTGCTGTAAACGCTTCCTGTAGGGTTGCAAGGTGATGAAAACATGAACAGTTTGGTTTTAGGCGTAATAGCAGCCTCTAACTGCTCAGGGCTAATTTTGAAGTTAGTATCAACGGTAGTGTTAATGAAAACGCTTTTACCTTCGGCCAATTTAACTACTTCACTGTATGAAACCCAGTAAGGAGTAGGGATAATTACTTCTTCGCCGGGGTTAACCAAACACAATACCGCGTTAGCGATAGCCTGCTTGGCACCTGTTGAAACAACTATGTCGGCAGCATCATAATCAAGATTGTTCTCGTTTTTTAGCTTTGTAACTACGGCTTTACGAAGGTCAGGGTAGCCTGCTACTGGTGTGTAGTAGGTGAAGTTCTTGTCCATGGCCTGCTTGGCGGCTTCCTTGATGTGTTCAGGGGTATGAAAATCAGGTTCACCAAAGCTAAGGCTGATCACGTCGACACCTTTAGCGGCAAGTTCACGGCCCAGTTTGGCCATTTTAATTGTTGCAGATTCGGACAGGTTTTGTATCCGGGTACTTAATGCGCTCATATAAATTATGTTATCGCGGCAAATATAGAAAATAACTTTACTGCTACTTACGCTTGTTATTTTTTAAATTTGCGGCCTAATACCACCCTTGCTTTGAATCAACAAAAAAGGATCATTTTAATTTCGCTGATAACGGGGATTGTGCTGATGCTGGCGAAATTTGGCGCCTACTTTTTAACAGCCTCCAATTTTGTACTTACCGATGCCGCCGAAAGTATTGTAAATGTAATAGCAAGCTCATTTGCCTTTTACAGTATCTATCTTTCCGCCCTGCCACGAGATGAAAACCACCCTTACGGCCACGGCAAGGTGGAGTTTTTTTCTGTTTTTATAGAAGGATCACTTATCGGCATTGCCGGGTGCATAATCATTGTAAAATCGGTTTACAGCTTTTTCTTTCCCAACATTATCCATGACCTGTTTACCGGTGCCATTATTATAGCGGCTACTGGAGCCATTAATGGCGTGCTGGGTTATTATATGATCCGTAAGGGCAAAGAGCTTCGTTCCATCACCCTTGATGCCGACGGTCGTCATTTGCTGGCCGATACCGTTACCAGCGTAGGCCTGGTGGTAGGTTTATTGTTAATTGAATTTACCAGGATTTTATGGCTCGATAGTGCATTATCTATATTGGTTGGCTTATATATAGTGTACAATAGTTACAAATTGGTGCGTAAATCGGTAGGGGGATTAATGGATGAGGCAGATTTTCAGGTAGTGACCGGGATCGTGAACGTTTTAAGTGAAAAACGCCGTGAGGCCTGGATAGATGTACACAATTTGCGCGCGCAGAAATATGGACATGAGCTGCATATCGACTGTCACATGACGCTGCCAAACTATTTTGATCTGAACACAGTACATACCGAAATATCATTGGTTGATAAGATGATTAATAAAGATATGGGCATCAAAACGGAGCTTTTTATTCATGCTGACCCTTGTGTGCCCAATTGCTGTCACTACTGCAGTATGCCCAATTGCCCTATCCGGTCGGAAGCAAAAACCGAAACAATAGCCTGGACAATGGAAAAGGTTGTACGTAATAAAAAACACTTTGAATAATGGAATACTTTAATGTAAGGGTTTACGGTCTGCTTCTGAACGATGATGATGAATTGCTCATAAGCGATGAACAGGAATATGGCATGCGTTTTTCAAAGTTCCCGGGCGGAGGCCTGGAACTTGGTGAGGGCCTGATTGACGGGCTTAAACGTGAGTTTATGGAAGAGTGTAATATTGAGATTGAAGTTGTAGGCCATTTTTACACCACTGATTTTGCCGTAAAATCGGCATTTAACAACTCCCAGGTGATCAGTGTATATTATTTGGTGCGAAGCATCACCCCGGTTAATTTGAATATAAAGGCTGTTGCATTTGATTTTGACGGGGAAGGAGAGGTGTTGCAGGCTTTTAGATGGGTGCCGCTTACCGCGCTGAGCGTAGCCGATTTTGAATTTCCGACAGATAAACGTGTGGTTGAACTTTTGCAGAACGAACTATGAACCTTACCGAAAGGGATTTAAAAGTAATATGGCACCCCTATACCCAAATGAAAACCGCGCAGCCGTCTGTAGGCATTGTACGCGGCGAAGGGGCACTGTTATTTGACGAAGAAGGAAAACAGTACATTGATGCAGTATCGTCATGGTGGGTAAACATTCACGGGCATGCTCATCCTTATATTGCCCAAAAGGTATCAGAGCAGCTTCACAAACTGGAACATGTGATCTTTGCAGGCTTTACCCATGAAGGCGCCGTTGAATTGGCGGAACGGCTGTTAGCAATTTTGCCGGGCAACCAAAAAAAGGCATTCTATTCAGATAACGGTTCAACCGCTGTTGAGGTGGCCATAAAAATGTGCCTGCAATACTGGCTTAATAAAGGTGATCAGCGCACCAAAATCATAGCTTTTAATAATGCTTACCACGGCGATACCTTCGGGGCTATGGCCGTAAGCGGCCGCAGTGCATTTACCAAAGCGTTTGATAGCCTGTTGTTTGAAGTAGAATTCATCGACATCCCTACAAAAGAAAACATCTCAAATCTCAAATCTCAGATCTCAAATCTAAAGAACGAAACAGCCTGCTTTATTTTTGAACCATTGGTGCAGGGCTCGGCAGGGATGATCATGTATGAGGCTGAGTATTTGAATGAATTGATGGCCCACTGCCGTGAGGAGGAAGTGATGCTGATTGCCGATGAGGTGTTTACAGGTTTTGGTCGTACGGGTAAACCCTTCGCCACAAATCATGTGGATGTTGAACCGGATATCATGTGTTTCTCAAAGGGGCTTACAGGCGGTACCATGGCCCTGGGCTTAACTACCTGTACGCAGCAAATTTATGATGCTTTTTTATCGGATGATAAGTTGAAAACCCTTTTTCACGGGCATTCGTTTACGGCCAACCCGATAGCATGCGCTTCGGCATTGGCAAGTCTTGATCTGTTTCAACAACCCGAAACGGCAGAGAACATTGCCAGGATCAAAGCCGCTCATACCGCCTTTGCAGATAAGATCCGCAATCACCCTAAAATAAAAACCGCGAGGCAAACAGGCACTATACTGGCCATGGAGTGGGAAACCGGCGATAATACCTCATACTTCAGTTCGCTTAGGGATAAGCTGTACCATTATTTTTTATCCGCGGGGATCATATTGCGTCCCCTGGGGAACGTTATTTATATTTTACCGCCATATTGCATTACTAATGAGCAACTCAACTATGTTTACAGCAAAATTGAGCAGGCTCTTGAAGAACTATAAATTATGCTGAACAAAATACTACCTACCATAATTGCCGATAACGAACTGCATTCACGCTGGTTAAATACTTTATCCTTAATGGAAAATACCGGCGCACGCAAGATTTCGGCCAGTGAAGATCCACTTACTGTGACTTACATCATATTAAAGCACGCTGCCGAAGAGCACCGTCATGCTTTCTACCTAAAAAAACAACTGGAAAAAACGGCTGTAACACTGCCTACGTACGCGGCCGAATACCTGCTGGCTCCGGGCTCAAGTAAGTACTATTTGAACCAGTTGGATGTTGATGTTTGCCGTTATTTAAAAAGCGAGCTTAACCTGAAAGGTGCCGACCTCCGTTTTGCAGCTTACCTGTTGGTTACCTACGCTATTGAGGTACGTGCCGATGAACTTTATCCAATTTACCAGGATGCCCTTGACGAAGCAGGCAGCAAAGTGAACGTAAAATCAATCATTTTAGAAGAGGAAGGTCATTTGGAAGAGATGATCAACCAACTACAGCATTTTTCTCCTCAATGGGAATTACATGCTCAAAAAGCGGTTGAATTTGAAACCAAATTGTTTAATCAGTGGGTTGAGCAGTTGGGGAAGGAAATAGCTTTATAAACTCCCGTCATTGCGAGGTACGAAGCAATCGCGAACTATACGGAGAGACTCTGCTAATCGGGCATTGCTTCGTACCTTATAATGACGTTTTTGAGAATTAGCATTGGTAGTCAATACCCATATACTCCGTATACACCTGTTGCAGATAAGCTTTACCGTAAGCAAGTGCTGTTTCGGTAGCCTTTTTATCAGCATTTGGTTTGCTGTTATAGATCGTGGTGCGGCCGGCGTTATCATAGGATACCGCCTGCCCCGAGTGCATAAAACCGAACCCGTTATCCCAATCAAAAAAGGCAAACTCTTTACTATTGGGATTCAAGAGATCTTTCGACCACTTAAACTGATTATGTGGCATACCTAACTGAGCCAGCAGGGTAGCTGCGAGGTCTGTTTGTCCGCCCAGTTTACTGTTCTTTTTACCACGATATTCGGGCTTGATCACATCGCCGAAAAACAAAAGAGGTATATGGTATTTAGCCGGGTCGTAAGCCTCGGCTGTATTACGCGGCAGGCGGTGACCGTGATCGGCCACAAGGATAAACAGTGTGTTTTTATACCAGGGCTGTTTTCTGGCCTGATCAAAATAAGCGTTCAGGCATGAATCGGTAAAATAGGCTGTGCTTCTGAATTTATTACTTAAATCAGCGTCATCACTAAAATGGTGCTTAACAGGCAGTACAAAAGGCTCATGATTGGATGAGGTTTGTACATAATTAAAAAATGGCTGTTTTTGGCGGGCCAAATATTGTAGGTTTCGCATAAGCAGGTCATCGTCATAAACGCCCCATTGTGTTTTTATATGGCTATTATCAAAGCTGGCCTCGTCGATAATATGATCGATATTATGAGAAGTCATGAACTTATCAAAATTCATGTAATTACTTTTGCCACCATAAAAATAAGCGGTTTCATAACCTGCATCTTTAAACGATGCAGATATAGCCGGAAGTTTTTTATGTTTAAGCGTATCGCTGATGATGGTGCGGATCGCCTGCGAAGGGAAGCCGCTCATAAGGGCGATAATGCCTTTGTCAGTACGATCGCCGGAGGCGTAGATGTTGTTAAAAAGCAGTCCGTTCCTGATGAACTTTTCAAAGTTTGGTGCCACGCCTTTATCACCGCCTAATGATTCGATCACATCGGCTGTATAACTTTCTAACTGGATAATTACCACATTGGGCCTGCTGGTGGTAAGGATTTGTTCGGTAGAATCGTTTTTAACATCGTACAGCTCATTAACAATTTTAGCAGCATCAATTGGATGGTTGTAGAGATAAGGGTTATAAGGTGCGCGCAGGTTTTCAAATACATTGTTAAAAAGGTTCCACTCGGTGTTGAGCGCACTCTGGTTAAGAATCTGCTTTTCGGAGAAATAGGCGGAATTCTGGCTTACTGGCTTAGCTTGTAAACCACCACGCATCAGCACAAAGTTCAAAAATAAAAGTAGTGCAGTAAGCGAAACTTTTAGGCTTGGCCGGGCTTCGGGCTTTTTAAAATCGTAGTTGATTATAAAGTGAGATAACATTATGCCTGTTGTCAGTAAAGCTATGCCAATGAAAATACATTTACCAACCGGCGAAGAACCGCTTGAGGCAATGGCTTCTGAAGGGGCATGATAAAATGAAGTAAACACTCTGAAGCTAACCTTGGTACCCCACTCGCGAAAGATATTGAAGTTAAGTACCGTATTTAACGAAATGCAGAACAGACAAAACCAAACATAAGCCTTTAACCAGATGGGCTTTATCCTAATCTTTGGAATGAACCAGTTGATAGCAAATACAAGGATTGGTATGATGCAGATATAGGCAGTTGCCGAAACATCGAGTCTTAGGCCCCAGAAAAACGTTTGAAGGATTTCACTGATGCTGGCATTATCAAGCTTGTGCAGAAAATAGATCTCAAATGTCGCTCTTGTTATTGCGAAAAAGGCGATCCAAAAGATGAAGAATCTGAAAAAGCTAAAAAGGTTCCTTAACATTGGGGTAACAAAAATAATATTTTGCTACAATGTTAAGGAACCTTTAATGAATTGTTAATGAAATATTTTCGATTACCTGCCGCCACTCATAGCTTTCAGGTCATCCAGGGTGATCTTTTCAAAATCGGCAGGGATGCCGAAAATACCGGCAGGGTTTTTTTGCTCAGTTATGCTTTTAACAGTAACCTCGGTGCTTTGGCCCTGTGAAAATGAAGTGTATTGTACCGGGAAACCACCAACAGATCGGTAGTATTTAGCAATAGCAGTTACAGGTACAGTAACATCATTAGTTACCCAGATATCATAAGTTTTGTTGGCTTTTGCATCTGTAGCTACCACTTTTTTGCAATTAAAACCCGAAATAACTTTAGTTTCGGTACCGGGAGCAAAAGTAAGAGTTGGTAATGAAGCCATAGCCTGGTCAACCTCATCAGGAGTAGCAACCGCAGCTTTTTTGATAGACGCAACAGGTACATCAACCATTACAACTAATGATTTACCATCGGCATCGGTTAATATTTTTATGGTAGCAGGCCCTGTAGTAAATTGCATTGCGGCCGAATCGGCGCGGAAATAACTTTTAGCTTCAACCTGTTGCCCCTGCATAGCCGTTGAAATAGTTACCACACCCTCTTTGTAAGCTTTTTGGGCGTTTGCGCTGATAGCTGTTGCGGTAAGGGCAAGGCCTAAGGCAACATTGAAAATTTTAATGTTCATGTTTTGAGTTTGATTTAATGCCAAATTAATTTTTAATAATTAAAAGACAAATTTTTAGATAAGTAGTTTAATATGTTTTTCAATTAGATGCTGTCACGAACGATTTGTTACGTTTTAATATTACATAATTGACATGCAGGGCACATGCCTGATCTGCAATAAATTGTACGGTTTTAGGGGCATTGGTAGCATCAATAATTATAGTATGATATTCGTGATTTTTATTAATAATAGCAAGCGGAATTTTAGGGCTCCCGGTTATGTATAGGTAGTCGGTTTTTTGTTTTACCGCGGATATGGTGTCCACATAATCTCTGTTCACAACAGCTATCGACCGATTTCGAAATTGAATAAAATTATTCTGTTTTCGTAAAAAGCCAGATCGGATATCCTGATCAGGTTGATACAAAGCGATGTTGTTTATTTTACAACTATCAAGATAGGGTTGGATAGAATATTGGTAGTTTTTATTGGTATCGGTTAGGTTACTTAGTACAAGAGCACGGTTACCGTTTTTAAAGATGATCCCTATGTTTTTGCGCAGGTTTAAAAAGGCGATGCTGTTGGTTGTATATGAGCGGTATGTTTTTATGCTGATACTTACAGCTAACAAAAATATCAATGCAATACCTGCTCTCAGCAGCCATATTTTTCTATCGTACAAAAAGTAAAAAACGCATATGATAATAGCGTAAAGCAACAGGTACTCGGTTGTGGTAAGCCATATTTTGTTAATGCTTGCCAACGGCAGGTGCTCAAACCTGGCCAGTACAGCGTTCATGAGCAGGATGGTTTTTTCGAGGAACCAGGCAAGGCCGGCAGATATAAAGGGGATTTGCGGCAATAGCAGGTAAAAGATCCCGCTATACATAATAACAGCTGTGGGAACGATGATGAACAGGTTGCTAAACAAAAAATAAACCGGGAACTGGTGAAAATAAAAAGCGCTCAGCGGAAAGGTAATCACCTGCGCGGCTATGGATACCGAACATAAGGCCCACAGCTTGTCAATCCATTTGTTATTAAAAATAAACCAGGCATAAACCACCGGCTGTAAAACAACAAGTCCGGCAACGGCAAGATATGACAATTGAAAGCCTACATCTGTTATCAGCAAAGGGTTATAAAGTAATAATATAAAAGCCGATATAGCCAGGATATTTAAATTGTTGATGTACCGGTTGTAGGTTTTCCCGATGATAACCGTGCTGATCATCACCGCTGCCCGACAAACCGCGGGTGAAAAACCGGTTAACATAGCATAATACCAGATGATAGGAATAATGATGATCGCTTTAATCACCCTGCCATGCCTGAATCTGTTCAGGAAATTCAACATAAATGCCAGCAAAGCCCAAATGATAGCCACATGAGCACCGGAAACCGATAACACGTGAATGGTGCCGGTTTTGGAATAGGCCTGCAATACATCTTCGCTTAAATCAGCTTTATAGCCTAATATTAAGGTGGAGGCTACGGCTATAGCATTTGGATCATGCATTTGTTTTTTTAACTTTTCAACCATTTGCCGCCTTAACGCCAGCGCGTTTGCTATGAACATATTGCCGGCGTGTGATTGCACCAAACGGTATTGCCCCGGGTATAAAAACTCCTGGTAATAAATGTTTTGATGGGCGAGGTATTTTTTATAATTAAACTCGGCAGGGTTAAAAGGCGGGTCGATAGCAGTGTATTTACCGGGGACCAACAGTTCATCGCCATAAGCCAGGTGCACCGCAGCACTATCTTTTATGGTGATCATTAACGTCCCGGTTGCCGGGAGGGAATTTTTTTGGTTGATGTTCGCTACAACGTTGGCCGTAAAATGGATCAGCCCGTTTTTAAACTGAGGTTCATTATTAATACGTACAAGCAGTCTTTGTGCCGGGAGTTTGGAAAAATGGCTGGTGTTATTGAGTTCGTTATTGTTGATGACAGCTATCCAGCCAGCAAGAAACAATAACAAGTGAATGATGATTCCGCCAAGCCACCGCCTTTTATAAACTTTAAAAGGGCTATAATAAAAATTAAGCAGGAGAAATAATATTAGCAGACTGGCAAACCCAATAGCCAAGGGCATTAAATAAGCGACAGACCTTAAATTGATCCCAGCGCTTATACCCAATAAAAAAGGAATCAATAAAATAACAACCGGGATCTCGCCCTTGTGGTTAGCGATCATATATCTTTACGGATTGTTATAGCAGGTGACAGCATGGTTATAGGTTAACCCGACGGTGTTTTGGAAATAAAGATAGTTTTTATGCGGAAGATTACAACTGATCGCGTACCTCAAGCAGGAATTTTTTGAGGTTTTCGAGCGAATCGATAACGCGCTGGTTATCCCTGGTATCGCTCATGTTGTTTTTAAGATGTTCTTTTGCTCCGTTTAAAGTGTAGCCCTTATCACGGATAAGGTGAAAGATGATCTTGAAGTTTTCAATGTCTTCAGGGGTGAAATACCGGTTGCCTTTTTTGTTTTTCTTAGGTTGCAGAACATCAAACTCTTTTTCATAAAAACGTATAAGCGACTGATTAACATCAAACATGGCCGATACCTCGCCCATGGTGTAGTACATCTTGCTTATCTCACGTTCTTTATACGGCATAATACAAATGTATCTATTTGATTTCGGAATTGGGAATTTCGATTTCGGAATTTTCTTTGAATCTGATCCATATAATTATATATTTATGGCTCTAATAACCTTATGACTATTAAACTATTGATAACATACACGCTGTGTGTGTTATGTACTATGCGGTTAAGTGCCCTCGAAGTTGATTCGGCTGTAACCATAACCTCCTTGAAAAATGAGTTTCGGTTTAATTGGAACAGCAAAGATAACCGTGTAGAGATCATCCAGAAACTTAATAATATCTACACCAGTAGTGCTTACCAGGTTAATTACACCGTATCTGAATTTTACAACAACAATATCTCTATTGATAATATAACCTGCAAAGTTGACGGCCGCACTCCCCGCGGTTTTAAACCTGAGTATACTTATTACAGCAATAATGATATTTTTTATTCGGACGAACGGTTGTGTTACTTTACGCTCGATCTGGCAAAAAAAGGAAGTATTAGCAATGTTACTTTTGAAGAAACCGTTAATGATCCCCGCTATTTTACCAATATTTATTTTGCTGATAACCTGCCGGTCCAACAAGGCGAAGTTAGTATCGAAATTCCGCGCTGGATGAAGGTGGAGATTAAGGAGTTTAATTTTAATGCTTTTAATATTAAAAAAAGTACCGTTTATAACAGCAGCAATGATGCCGATATTATAACATATAAGTTTACTAATATCCCGGCAATGAAAAAGGAATTGCATGGTCCGGGCCCAACCTACATATACCCGCATTTGCTCATCATGTGTAAATCGGCCATTGTAGGAAGTAAACAGTTTACTTATTTCAATACTCTTGCCGATCTTTATGCATGGTACCACGAGTTAGTAAAGGATGTGGCTGGCGACCCCGCGCTGTTACGTACTAAAAGTAATGAGCTCACTGCAGGGTTAACTAATGATTTAGATAAAATAAAAGCCATATTTTATTATGTTCAGGACAACATCAGATATATAGCATTTGAAGATGGCATAGCAGGTTTTAAACCTGAAAAAGCCGACGAGGTGCTAAGAAAAAAATATGGTGATTGTAAGGGAATGGCCAACCTGACCAAGGCTCTGCTTGTATCTGCAGGCTTTGATGCCCGGCTTTGCTGGCTGGGTACAAAACATATTGCTTATGATTATCAAACACCCTCAATGGCAGTTGATAATCATATGATTTGCGGGTTGCCTTATAAAGGCAAAACCTACTATCTTGATGCCACTGAAACCTATATAGGTATTAATGAATATGCTGAAAGGATACAAGGCAGACAGGTTTTAATGGAAGATGGTGATAAGTATATTCTCGGTAAAATACCATACGCGCAACCTCAGCAAAATGTAAGCAGCGAACTAAGCAAACTCTATATAAATGGCGCAAGCCTTGCCGGTAAAGTGAGCAACGTTTGGAAAGGAGAGGATAAAGAAGCAGTATTAGCCGGAATAAATAGCATTAAGCATGAAAATGTCGAAGATGTTATGAAACATTATCTTGCTGCAGGTAATACCGATTATGCCATCAATAACCTTGTTTTAAGTAGCACAAGCAATCCCGACAAAGATTTAAATGCCGGGTATGATGTTGATCGTAAAAGTGGAATATCTGCTTTTGGTAAAGAGTATTATATTGATCTGGATAACCGTAAGGAGCTTTCGGGTGCTGTCATAGCTATTGATGAGCAAAAAAATGATTATTGGTTTTCAAGAAAAGACCAGATTGCAGCCGAGACCGAACTCACGCTGCCGCCAGGTTATAAAACTGCAAGCATACCGCCCGGCGTTAACATATCCAGGCCGGGGTATGAGTTTTATATCACTTACATCAGTTCGCCCGGAAAAATCACTTATAAAAAAACGTTGCTCATAAAGAACACGCTGCTTACAAAAGCAAATTTTGTACAATGGAACCAGGATATTGAGCTCCTGAATAAAGCTTACAACGAAAATTTAGTTATAAAACCTGTATCACAATGAAAAAAACATTACGTTTATTATTTTTCTTTCCTCTGTTTGCCACGACCGCGGGTGCGCAAAACAATAACCAAACCTATGCGGAAAAAGCAGCCGAAATTCAGAAGGAGGTTTGGGGGACAACCGTGCCTGAATTTGCAACCACAAAGGTGCCTGTTAATTTAAGTAATGAAAGCGCCGTGGTTTTTGCCAAATCATACAGCATGCAAAGATCGCTGACCAATAAATTTAAATTTATGATCATCACGGCGTCGTCAACAACTCGGGCACTCAAGCTTACCACTTTTCACGAACGGGTTAAGATAAACGATAAATCAGCACTTGAAGATTTTTCAACTATATCTTACCAAAAACGTCTTGATGAAAGCGTACATATTTTGAGCGCTAAATTTTCCATGACACATGACACCTACATTGGGGCTAAGATCATTAAGCCAAGCGGCAAAGAAGTTGTGGTAAACACAAGCGAAGAAGTTCTGATCAAAAATGAAAAGAACGATCAGGTGAGTAAACTTGCCGTATCCGATTTGCAGGTTGGTGATATACTTGATTATTACGTGAGCACTGTCGAAGTAAACGAAAATGCAAGTACCGATAATTTTGCTGATAACGACATGGTTTTTGTATTGGCCGGCGAGTATCCTGTTTTATACAGTAGCTATGATTTTCAATATTCAAAAAAAGATAATGTAAAGCATATTTGTGCAAATGGCGCCCCGCAGTTTAATATAAGTACGAACGCAGCCGGCGACCAGATATACAGTTTAAAGGTCAGAGATCAGGCAAAATATTCGAGTGAATTTTGGACTTCCAAGTTTCGTCAGTTCCCTTATATCGAAATCAGCAGTTCACACACCATGGGTTTTGTAAAGTTTGTTTCGGGTGGTAAAGCAGGTGAAAGTGCTGCTGATAGGTTGCAGGCCAATAAAGCAATTTTTGAAGGAACTTTTACCGAGCGGAACATTCCTTACTTCAGCGATGTTGTTGATCGTTTAAAAAAATATTTCGACGGTAAAAAGAACATTAAAGCTGTACCGCTTGATAGCGCTATGAAGGTGCTTTACAATATCAGAAAGGGGATGGTTTTTGGTAGTTATAGTAAAGATGATGTTGGCAAAGTTGATGAAATCAATTATCGTCGTATGTCCTCAAAGTTTAATACGGTTGTTATGAGCATGGCTTTAAATGATCTGAAAATTGATCATGACGTATTATTGGTTTGTTCGCGTAATGCTAATACACTCGATAATATCTTTAATTATAGTGATTTTGACGCCTGTATCCGCATAAACGATACCAAGCCGCTATATATGTTTTTTGATGACGCCGCAACTCACTTTAATGAGATACCTCAACGCTTTCAGGGTGAAAAAGTGATTGTGCTTACTCCTAAGCGGGAAAGTTCAACCAAATATTCGTTTGCTGAAGGTACAGCGGTTTTGCCGGTAATGCAGGCCGCTGTTAATAATATCAATGAAGACATTAAGGTTTCGCTTTTGCCGGCCAATATGCAAAAAATAAAGATACAGAGGTTGGTTAAACAAACAGGGTTGATGAGGCATGATGATCAGTTACGTTTACTGCCGGTAGTTGATATTGATAACATCCTTATGGAATTATCTAAGAGTGAAAGGCTGGAAAAACGACTGGCAGAAAACCCTGAAACAAAAAAACTGCGTGATGATTTCAGCTACGCATTTTCGGATGATGAGTCAAAATCAGTAAAGAAATTTACATCTGAAATAAAAGCCCAGTACGAGCAGGAGCCAACCCAGGTTACAGATTGTAAAATTATTAACGCCGCTCTTGATAACAGCAATCCAGTTTTTCAGTACTCAGAATCATTTGTATTGGATAATCTGGTAAAAAAAGCGGGCAATAATTATATTATTGACGCAGGTAAACTTGCAGGATCGTTTTACAAACTGGTGGAAAAAGAACGAAAACGCACTTATGACGTGTATATGCCATGCTCCCGTAGTTTTAAATACACCATAAACATTGCTGTACCACAGGGATATACAGCCAAAGGCCTTGAGGAAATAGCAGCAAAAAAGACTAATAAAACCGGTTCGTTTTCGTCAGAAGCAACCCTTAACGGTAATGTTGTAACCATTGTGATAACACGTGTTTACAATAATAATTTTGAAAAAGCAGAAAACTGGCCGCTCCTTAGCGAGGTGATTGACGCTTCAGCGGGATTCAATGCGCAGAAAATACTGTTTGAGAAAAAAAGTTAATGACTGTTTAAAAAAGTCCGGATACTACATTCGGACTTTTTTAAACCCGCTCTATAATTGCATCAGTAATTATTTTTAATGTCCGCTAAATCTGTATCGTATGGCTATTTGGTTTCGCTCCAGGGCAGGGAAGACGCTTTGCCTGCCAGGAAATCAGCTTTGCGGCTGGCCAGGTCTTTAGCCTGTTGTTCAAGCACAGCGTCGTTTTCATTATCTATGCGATAATTATAATCCAAACTGTCAAGAAAAGCCAGGAGTACTCGCTTCTCCTGTTCGTTTTGAATATCAACTCTTAAAGTTTCCATAAACAAATTTAAAGCAAATAAGGTAAATTGTATTAAAATATATCGACGAATGAGGGTTAATATGATGTAATTAATAAATAAAGCTCAAATTGAAAGTCCCTCAGGGGCTCTCGGAGTAATTCCTTTTACTTTCCGACTTCCGGACTTTCTGACTTCCCGACTATTATTTACCTTTGCTCCCTATGACTGCTACCGAAATACGACAGGCTTTTCTTGATTTTTTTGTTTCAAAGGGACACACCATCGTTCCTTCGGCGCCAATTGTAATTAAAAACGATCCAACCCTGATGTTCACCAACGCGGGGATGAACCAGTTTAAAGATATATTTTTAGGCGAAGCGGCACCCAAGGCCAGCCGCGTAGCGGATACCCAACGTTGTTTACGCGTATCCGGCAAGCATAACGATCTGGAAGAGGTGGGTATCGATACCTATCACCACACCATGTTTGAGATGCTGGGCAACTGGAGCTTTGGCGACTACTTTAAAAAACAAGCCATAGCCTGGAGCTGGGAACTGCTTACCGAAGTTTACAAGCTGCCTAAAGACCGCCTGTACGTTACCTATTTTGAAGGCGACGAAAAGGAAGGTCTTGAAGCCGATACCGAAACCTACGAACTGTGGAAGCAGTATGTAGCTGAAGATCACATCCTCCGTGGTAACAAAAAAGACAACTTTTGGGAAATGGGCGAAACAGGCCCATGCGGCCCTTGCTCGGAGATCCATTTTGACAGCCGCCCGGATAACGAGCGTGCCGAAGTAAGCGGCGCCATCTTAGTTAATGCCGATCACGACCAGGTTATCGAGATCTGGAATGATGTATTTATGCAATTTAACCGCCTTAAAGGTGGTGTATTGCAACCGTTGCCTAACAAACATGTGGATACCGGGATGGGTTTTGAGCGTCTGGTACGCGTGCTGCAAGGCAAAACATCAAATTATGATACCGATGTTTTTCAGCCGATGATCCAGTTCATTGCCGAAAAATCTGGGAAGAAATATAACAGCGCCGCTAAACCAGGTGATACCGATTGGAATGACGCTGTGGCTATGCGCGTACTGGCTGATCATATCCGCGCCATAAGCTTTGCTATTGCTGACGGACAACTGCCTGCGAGTAATAAAGCAGGTTATGTAATCCGCAGGATTTTACGTAGGGCAGTGCGTTACAGCTATCAAACTTTAGGATTTAAAGAACCTTTTTTTAATCAGCTGGTACCTTTATTGGCTGAACAGTTTAAGGGTGTATTTGATGAATTATATTCTCAAAAGGATTTTGTACAGAAGGTAGTTTTGGAGGAGGAAATTTCTTTCTTAAGAACACTGCAGCAGGGTATAAGCTATTTTAATAAAAGCGTGAGCGGCAATAATGATAAAGTTTTAAGTGGCGCCCTCGCATTTGAATTATCTGATACCTACGGCTTTCCTATCGATCTTACCGAATTGATGGCGCGCGAAATTGGCTGGACAGTAGATATGGTGGGTTTTGAGGCCGCCCTCCAAGAACAGAAAACCCGTTCCCGTGCAGCAACCGCCATCGATACCGGCGATTGGATCGTTTTAAAAGACGATGAATCGGTAGAGTTTACTGGTTATGACGAAACCGAAACCATTGCCCATATCGTAAAATATCGTAAGGTAACCGCTAAGGGCAAGGAGCAATACCAGTTGGTGCTGGATAAAACACCTTTCTATGCTGAAAGCGGTGGCCAGGTAGGGGATAAGGGCGAACTGGTTTTCCCTGATGGGGAGATCATCCTGGTTACAGATACGAAAAAGGAGAACGGACTGATAGTTCATTTTACCGATAAATTGCCGCAGGATATTGACGATGCCTTAACTGCTATTGTTGATCCTGCTCTACGCAGCCAAACCAATAGTAATCACTCGGCTACGCACTTGCTGCATGCTGCCATGAAACAGGTTTTGGGTAGCCATGTAAATCAAAAAGGATCATTGGTGAATGCTGATTACTTAAGGTTTGATTTTTCACACTTCGCTAAAGTTACCGATGAGGAACTGGCGCAGATCGAGGCCATCGTAAACCAAAAGGTACGCGAAAATATTCCGTTGAAAGAAGAGCGCAGCGTACTCTATGCTGAAGCCATCAGTAGTGGTGTAACTGCCCTGTTTGGTGAAAAATATGGCGAGTATGTACGTGTAATTACTTTTGATGACAACTTTAGCAAGGAGCTTTGCGGTGGTACGCACGTGAAAGCTACCGGGCAAATTGGTTTCTTTAAAATTATTGCCGAAAGTGCTGTAGCTGCCGGTGTTCGCCGTATTGAAGCTATTACCGGTGTTGCTGCCGAAAAATATATCGTTACCCAAAACGCTTTGGTTAACCAGTTAAAAGAATTGCTTAAGAATCCAAAAGACCTTTCAAAAAGCATTGAAAGCTTACTGGACGAAAACGCTAAACTGAAAAAGGAGATCGAAAAATCGATCCTTGAGAAATCATCAGGCTTAAAAACTGAGCTGGCCCAAAAAGCCGAAGCTATTGGTGATATCAATTTCATCGCCCAAAAAGTTGCCCTGCCTAACGCCGATGCGGTTAAGAACCTGGCTTACCAGCTTAAAGATATCGTATCGAACCTGTTCCTTGTGCTGGTTGCTGATTTCGATGGCAAACCAAGCATTACCGTAATGATTGCCGAAAACCTGGTAAAGGAAAAAGGCCTGCATGCCGGTAACATCGTTAAAGAGCTGGCTAAAGAAGTTAAAGGCGGTGGCGGCGGTCAGCCGTTTTTCGCTACAGCTGGTGGCAGTGATGTAAGCGGATTGGATAATGTATTGGTGAAGGCGAGGAGTTTTGCGGGGTAAATAACCCCTCCATCACGTCATTGCGAGTAACCATCAGGGAAGCCCTGAAAAAAGCCGTGATGACATGTGAAACATATTTTAGCGATGGTGCGCGGGGGCCGCGTTAGGGATTGCAGTGTAAAGCCCACAGCGAGCGTTAGGATTGTGGGCAGGAAAAGCGAGGACTTGTAACGGAAAGCCCGGGCCGTAGGCAACGCCCACGTTATAAAACTGATCGAAAAAATACACTTTAATAACTTACAATCACGTCATTATAAGGTACGAAGCAATCCCTAATGAGTTGAGCGGCTAAGCAAGTATCTCTGTAACGTTGGGGATTGCTTCGTACCTCGCAATGACGAGTTTAATAAAATAAAAAAACGACCACCTCCACTGAAGCGGTCGTTTTTATTTATATACTTTTTAGGGGAAAGCCTGTTGGACAATTAATGGCGGCGACCATTTTTTTGTCCACGGTGTTCAACTACGCGGGTACGTTTTACTACGGTTTTATGCGGCTTTTGGTAATGGTTTACTACCCTGGTACGGTTAACCACATGTGTGCGGTTCATTACCCTGGTGCGATAGTTATCTCGCACTATAACATTCTTTGTACCGCGGTAGCGGGCATAGGTGTCACGGTCGTGTGTAAAATAGGTATACGCTCTTGGGCGGTTTACGGCCACTTTGTAACCTGTCGCAATGTTGTAGCTGGCATAGCGTGGCGGCAATGATCGCCTCCAAACCCAGTTTCCGCCATCCAAATAAACATATTGATGAGTAGGGACATAATAGTAGCTTTCTACATCGGGTAAGTAGTAATAATTAATACCCGCATATTCGGCGGGCGGGTTCCATAAGCCAACATTTAAATTTACACTTACCTGTGCATTTGTCCTGGTAACCGAAGCTGCAAGTAAAAAACATCCTGCAAGCATTCCTAAAATTAATTTTTTCATGGTGTCTGTCTAAATATGAACACTTATTCAATTTCTGTGCCTGACAAATAAATAGACAGCGGAGGATACAGAAAGTTTAATCATGCTGATGACAGGCATGTTTTGAATTGAATATTCCCATCAACTGATCTCCAATCATCTGCTATAATCTCTATAACCCCTACCTTACAACTATATAATTGCACTTTTACCGTTGTTTTAAAAGCAAAATGGTGTTGTTACTGTATTAATCTTTATATATTTGACTTTTATACATCAGTAAAATCATAGCTGAATTTTTATTTTTATGACAGTTCTCGCAGACGGGGTAGCTGAAAAGTACGAGTTGGTGATAGGCCTCGAAGTACACGCGCAGTTATCTACATCAAGTAAGATATTCTCGGCAGATTCGGCTGCCTTTGGTGCCGAACCTAACCGCCATGTTAGCGCGGTATCGCTGGGCCATCCAGGCACTTTGCCCTTTATTAATAAAAAAGCGGTTGAATATGCCGTTAAAATGGGCCTGGCCTGTAATTGCACTATCAACCTGAATAACAGCTTCGCCCGTAAAAATTATTTTTATGCCGATCTGCCCAAAGGCTACCAGATTAGTCAGGACCAGGCGCCTGTTTGCCTTAACGGTTATGTGCCCGTGAAACTGGCCGATGGCACTGAAAAGAACATAGCCCTGCACCACATTCACATGGAAGAGGATGCCGGGAAAAGTATGCACGATCAGCACCACGCCGATTCACTGATCGACCTGAACCGCGCCGGTGTACCGCTGGTGGAGATCGTATCTGAACCGGATATGCGCAGTGCCGAAGAGGCTGGCCAGTTCCTCACCGAAATGCGTAAAATTCTCCGCTATCTTGATATTTGCGATGGTAACATGGAAGAAGGCAGCATGCGCTGCGACGCTAATATTTCGGTGCGGCTTAAAGGTGCAACTGCCTATGGTAACCGTTGCGAGGTAAAAAACCTTAACTCCATTCGTAACGTGCAGCGTGCTATTGAGCATGAGTTTGCTCGCCAGGTAAACATTATTGAAGCCGGCGGCCACATCGATCAAAATACGCTGAACTTTAATGCTGATACAGGTGAAACTTCAGTGCTCCGTTCAAAAGAAATGGCCAACGATTACCGCTATTTCCCCGAGCCGGACCTGCCGCCTTTGAAGCTTACCAATGAGTATGTGGAAAACGTCCGTAAAAGCTTGCCCGCGCTACCCGGTCAGTTGTATCATAAGTACACCGAGCAATTAGGCTTAACCACTTATGACGCCTCGGTTATCACTGCTGATAGGGACACCGCTTTTTATTTTGAATCGCTGATAAAATATACCGATCATTATAAAGCTGCCGCTAACTGGCTGATGGGTGCTGTACGCTCATACCTGAATGATCATAACCAAACCATTGGTAACTTTGCTGTTACGCCGCAAAACCTTGCCGCCCTCATCAAACTAATTGACACCGGGGTGATAAATAATTCTGTAGCTTCGCACAAATTATTTCCTGCCATGATCAAAGAACCCGGCAAAAAACCGGATGATCTGGCTAAGGAGCTTAACCTGCTGATCAGTGCCGATGGTGATGATGTAACCCGTTTTATAAAGGATGCCATCGCCAAATATCCTGATAAGGTTAAGGAATACCAAAAGGGGAAAAAGGGCGTTTTGGGCCTGTTTATGGGCGAGATCATGAAAAGCTCAAAAGGGAAGATCGACCCGCAGAAAACTAACCAGCTATTGATAAAGGAATTAGAAGCTAAGTAAATGAAATTTAAAAATCTGGCTGCCGGCGCGTTGTTATTGCTTAGCGCGGGCATGTACTCTTGTAAAAACGAATCACAATTTAGTGTTTCGGGAACTATCAAAAATCCGGGTAACCTTAAAGCTGTTTATTTGATTGAGGCCGATAGCTCGGGCTTAAAGGTTGTTGATTCTACTTCGTTAGGTGAGGGCGGTAAGTTTGAGTTTAAGCATGTAGCGCTTTATCCAAACTTGTTTAAACTTAGGGTAGGCAATACTGGTCCGCAGGGCGGCGAAATGCAGGGCGAAAACCTGTACGATTTCATTGCTAAAAATGGCGACGATATTGAGTTTGAAACAGACAATAACAATAAAAACCACGAGTATACTATCAAGGGTTCCGATGATTCGGACAAGATAAAGGAGTTTAACCGCATCAGTAATCTTTACGGCGATAAAAATGCCAAGCTTTTTGCCGAATACCAGGAAAAATCTCGCGGTGAGCGGAACGATTCGCTGCTGAAAATATATATGCCTATATTTTTAAAGAATGTGAATGAAGGCGGCGAAGCGGTTTTAAAATTTGTGAACGATAATAAAAAATCGCTTGCGGGCTTTTATGCAGCTACCACGCTCGATCCTACCAAATACGAAGCCCAGCTTATTAAATTTGCCGATGAAATTAGGGGCGATTTTAAAGATAACCCTACCGTACAAAAGTTTATCGCGCAAATGGATAAGGCTAAGCCGATATCCCTTGGTCATAAAGCGCCCGAGTTTACCGTTAACGGTATTGATGGCAAGCCAATTAATTTGTCTGATTACAAGGGCAAATATGTAATGATTGATTTTTGGGCTTCATGGTGCCAGCCTTGCCGCCAGGAAAATCCTAATGTGGTTAAACAGTACAATGCCTTTAAAGGTAAAGGCTTTAACATCTTAGGTGTTTCCCTTGATAAAGACAAAGCGCCATGGCAAAAAGCTATCAGCGATGATAAACTTGCCTGGGCCCATGGTTCGGATCTAAACGGCTTTGAAGGCCCTACAGAAAGGCTTTACCATATTGAAGCTATCCCTTCAAATTTCATCATCGATCCGCAGGGAAATATTGTTGCCAAGAATATTACAGGCGCCGATCTTGAAGCTTTTTTAAATAAAACATTTAAATAGCCTCAACTTAGGGTTAATATAAGGTAACGTTTAACAATTTGTTAATATTGGCTTAACTATTAGCTGTTGTAAAGCGTATACTTTTATACAAAAAATTTAACGCAACATGAGCAGCACCGCAAAACAGAAAATACTTATTGTTGATGATGAACCGGATATTTTAGAACTGATTGAGTATAACCTCAAAAAGGAAGGTTACCAGGTGTTTTTAGCACGTAACGGCCAGGAAGCTGTTGCCGAGGCGAAGAAAGCCTTGCCTGATCTGATTGTACTTGACATCATGATGCCTAAAATGGATGGGATAGAAGCATGCCGCATTATGCGCACCATGCCCGAGTTTAAAAATACCTTTATGGTGTTTTTAACAGCCCGCAGCGAAGAGTATTCGGAAATTGCCGGTTTTAACGTAGGTGCCGATGATTACATTGCAAAACCTATCAAGCCACGTGCGCTGGTTAGCCGCATAAACGCCATACTTCGTCGTAATGCCCCTGCCGAAGACGTAATTGATAATAAACTGGAAATAGGCGACCTGGTTATCGACCGTGAAGCTTACCTGGTTTATAAAAACGGTGTTAAAGTAGTATTGGCCAAAAAAGAATTTGAGCTGTTGTACCTGCTGGCTTCAAAACCCGGCAAAGTTTATACCCGTGAGGTGATCCTTAAAAACATCTGGGAAGATTCGGTAGTGGTTACCAATCGCACCATCGACGTACACATCCGTAAACTACGCGAAAAACTGGGCGACGATTGCGTTGCTACTGTGAAGGGTGTGGGTTATAAGTTTGAAGCTTAAGCCCCCCGGCCCGGAAGGGATTTATTAAAAAAGCGATTGGATTGTCCCCAATCGCTTTTTTTTGTGGGATGGCATTGTAATTAGTCCCCTTTGGCTATAACTTCATTACGATAGTATTTTCTGCGAAGCCAAAATGCCACGTTAACCAGCGCTATCAGTGCCGGAACCTCAACCAGCGGGCCGATTACCCCTGCAAAGGCTTGCCCCGAGTTAATACCAAATACACCAATAGATACCGCGATAGCCAGTTCAAAATTATTGCCGGTAGCTGTAAACGCAATGGAGGTACTTTTTGAGTAATCGGCACCAAAATATTTGCCGATGTAGAAACTAAGCAGGAACATAATTGCAAAGTAAAATACCAGCGGTATAGCAATGTGAACCACATCCATAGGAATTTGTACGATGAGCCTACCCTTGAGGCTAAACATGAGTATAATGGTAAACAACAGCGCGATAAGCGTTATGGGCGAAATAAAAGGAACAAATTTTTGCTGAAACCAACCCTCGCCCTTTAGTTTGATCAATGTGTAGCGACTAATAATACCAGCGGCAAAAGGAATACCAAGATAGATACCCACGCTTTTGGCAATCTGGAGCATGGTAATATGTACCTGGAGACTTTTAAAGCCAAGCACCGGCGGCAGTACGGTTATAAAAATGTAAGCATATACGCTATATAAAAGTACCTGGAAAATACTGTTCAGGGCTATCAAACCGGCGGCATATTCGCGGCTGCCATCGGCAAGTTCATTCCATACTACAACCATGGCAATACAACGGGCAAGCCCAATTAGTATCAGCCCTGTCATATATTCGGGGTAACCGCGCAGGAAAACGACAGCTAAAACGAACATTAGGACGGGGCCTATTATCCAGTTTAAAACAAGCGAGGCACTTAATATCTTTACATCTTTAAATACCCTGCCCATTTGTTCATATTTTACTTTGGCAAGCGGCGGGTACATCATTAATATGAGGCCGATCGCCAACGGAATATTAGTAGTCCCGCTCGAAAACGAATTGATAAAATCGGACGATGAGGGTATAAAATACCCTGTTACAACGCCTATAGCCATAGCCAGGAAAATCCAGATGGTGAGATAACGATCAATAAAACCGAGCCGTTTTCGTTCAACAGCCGGAGTGCAATTATTGGCAGACATATTATTGCGCTTCGGTTAAATGCTGTTCTACAAATTGTTGGGTATACGCTTTGATCTGTTCACGTACTTTTCTGAATTCGCCCATTACTTCATCTTCGGTGCCGCGGGCTTTGGCCGGATCCGGGAAGTTGTAATGAAAACGTTTCACATTCCCCGGAAAGTAAGGGCAGGCTTCGTTAGCATTATCGCAAACGGTTATTAAATAATCAAAAGCAACGTTGGCGTATTCATCCACATGGTTTGAGGTATGGTTGGAAATATCAATATCATCCTCGGCCATGGTTTTAATGGCTTTGGGGTTTACGCCATGTGTTTCAATGCCTGCACTGTATATGTTTGCTTTACTGCCCGCAAAATGCTTTAAATATCCCTCGGCTATCTGACTCCGGCAACTATTGCCTGTGCACAGTACTAATATATTTTTCATAATTGTTTTATTGGCAGCAGCCTGGTTCGCAGCATACTTTTGTTTCGGGTTTTTCGGCATACACGGTGACGCTTACAATAGCGCTGTTGCCGTTTTTAAATTCGTTAATTTCATCTGCCGATAGGTAATTGCTTAAAATATCATCAGGAATAATAATGGCTTTTTCTTTTTGCACAATGATATTGACAAAACCATTTTTGCTGATGAGCTCAAGGTATTCCTCTTTTTGAATGGCCCCTGATACGCAGCCTGCATACATTTCGGCGGCTGTCCTGATCTTTTCGGGCAGGCTGCCTGTCAATACAATATCCGAAATGCTAAAATGGCCCCCGGGTTTCAATACGCGGTAAATGTCTTTAATGACAGCGTTTTTATCAGGCACCAGGTTTAATACACAGTTGCTTACAATCACATCGGCCGCGTTGGCAGTTACCGGCATATGCTCGATATCGCCCAAACGGAACTCCACATTATTAAAGCCAAGTTTGTCGGCGTTTTCGCGTGCCTTGCTAATCATAGCTTCTGTAAAATCAATTCCTATTACTTTGCCGGTCTCGCCGGTTTCGGAGCGGGCTATAAAGCAATCATTACCTGCACCGCTGCCGAGGTCAATTACCGTATCACCCTTTTTAATTTGGGCGAATTGCGTGGGCAAACCGCAGCCTAAACCAAGATCGGCATCGGCATTGTAACCCTGCAGTTTGGTATAATCTTCGCTCATGATATTATAAACCTCGGTTGAACATCCGCTGGCTCCGCAGCATGATGATTGATTGGTATCCTTGTCCTGTAAGGCAATTTCGCTGTATTTCAGCTTTACCAACTCTTTTAATTCCTCGTTTGTTTTCATTTGTGTATTGCAATATTACGATTAATGTGACCAAAAAATTTTAACAGCAATTATTGAAGTCTTTGTACGATGAGAATAGTTTATTCAACTCATCATTCAGGTTTTGCCAGGCTTCGGGTTCAATGCAGTAGCAAACGCTTACGCCTTCAATGGTACCCTGTATAAGGCCGGCATTCTTTAATTCTTTAAGATGCTGGGACACTGTAGGTTGGGCAAGCCCCAGTTCAGATGACAGATCCCCACAGATACAAGCCTTGGCTTCAATAATAAGCTGCAGGATGGCAATACGGGCCGGATGAGCGATAGCTTTAAGCTGCACAGCCAGTTTGTTCTGCTCGTCGGTAAATATTTCTGTTTTAGTGATTCCCATAATTATATTGCAATATTACGATTAATTAAATTACTGTCAATAGCTTTTACAATTTAATTTTCGGCTGGATGTTGATTGATGAAGTAAATTCGGACAGAGGAGAGGAAGACCTGCGAAGTTTCTAAAACTTCGCAGGTCTGAAAATTAGCAATCTTACTTAGCTGTAGCTGCCGCTTTCTTTTTAACGCTGGTAGCTGCTTTAGCAGTTTTCGATGCTACGGCTTTCTTAGCTTCCGTGGCTTCAGTTTTGGCTTTTGTGGTAATAGCTTTTGCTTTAGTTGCTGCCTTTGCTTTTACTTCAGCCGCAGCTTGTTTAGCGGTTGCTGCTTCATCTTTTGCTTTGGCGGTAATGGCTTTAGCCTTAGTTTCGGCTTTGGCTTTTACTTCAGAAACTGCGTTTTTTGCTTTGGCGGTTACCACATTTGCTTTTTTAGCTGCTGTGGTTTTAGTTGGCGCAGCTTTTTTGGTAGCCGTGGCTTTTTTAGCGGTTACTTTTTCCTTGATATCCTCTATTTTTTCTTCGGCTGCTTCTTTTACGTCTTCGGCTGTATCTTTTGTGCCTTCCCAAAGGCTTTCAATTGTTTCTTTAACCTTCTCGAAAAATCCTTTTTCTTCGGGTTGGGTTGATTGATCACTCATGATGTTTTTATAGATAGGTAAACAGATTGTTATTAATTAACCTGTTAACCTCAAAAAGTTTAGGTTTGTTTTAAATCTGCTTAACAAACATTAAACATCGAAGCCATTAAGATCAGCCCGTAAACCTGGCATTACTCAATCCATATAAGCCGTCTATTATTTTTAAAGTAGCCTCGCCAACTCTTTGGTTCAAGAGTGATCGTATCTCGATATAGATATCCAGTTTAACCCATAGATGGATCGCTTACAGTGTTTCGGATTTATCACCTAAATGTTCATAAAATGATACTCCGGCAGCATTCCACAGGTTTTCAGATTTTTGCCTGAAACACCATTCGGCAAAATCATAGTTCTTTTTGAGTTGTGCGACGTTATTACTTTTATGAGAAGCTACAGTAACCGGTAATAACTCCATGAAAACGCCATAAATTGAAGTTTGTGGATCCTCAAAGTCCTTCTTTAAGGAAGGGAGGCATTCAATTGCCCGTTTTCGCCAGGCGCTCATAACTGCTGATATTTCTTATTGTTTTTTAAAATAGATAAAAGGCGGGAGTTTACCAAACACAAACTTTGTAACATCGCAAAGCCACATTTGCTGGTCAAGGGCTTTTCCTTCATAGTCTCCAAGCAAATAAATGCCGCCGCCAACATGGTCTTTATAATCTTCGATGAGTTGGAGTATCGCGCTGCCTTCAAAAGGTTCTTCGGCCAAAAGAAGTTTAACTTCGTTGCTCCCTTCACCAACATAATCAAGCATGGTATCGGCTCCTTCAACCATTTCAAGGTCGGCCTTAACGCCCTGCCAATCGGGTAGATCGATGTACCAGCGGCCGTTATCTTCTTTTATAAATTTATAAGTATGAATAGCGGTTGTCATTACGCTAATATAAAGCAAAAAGTCCTGCCGTTGGGCAGGACTTTTGTATAAAAAAGGTGTTCAATTATTTCACTACCGAAAACTTATAAAGCGATTGCGTTTTATAGGTATCGCCGGGTTTCAATTCCGTAGAAGGGAATTGCGGCTGATTTGGTGAATCAGGAAAATGCTGGGTTTCCATCGCGAATGAAGTACGGTACTCATCTTTAATACCGCGTTTCATTGCATTTTTAGCCTGCATAAAGTTACCGCTGTAAAACTGTAAGCCAGGTTCTTCGGTAAATACTTCCATTTTGATACCGCTTTTATCACCTACAACAGTCGCAATTGGAGTGCTCAGGTCATGTTTGTTCAGTACGAAGTTGTGATCGTAACCTTTGCCATCTTTTAACTGCACATTGTCGTCGTTGATACGTTTGCCTATGGTTTCGGGCTTAGTGAAATCGAACGGAGTGCCGGCAACTTTTTCAAGTTTCCCGGTAGGGATCAAGCCTGCATCAACCGGTAAATAATTATCAGCATCTATCTGTACCAAATGATTGAGGATTGTACCGCTGCCTTCGCCATTGAGGTTAAAGAACGCGTGATTGGTAAGGTTAACAACCGTTTTTTTATCGGTAGTAGCTTCGTACTGGCATTTAAATGAATTATCGTCGGTAAGGCTGTAAATTACTTTAACATTGAGGTTACCGGGGAAGCCTTCTTCCATATCTTTTGAAAGATAGGTAAGCTCTACGGTAGATGAATCGATCATTTTACCATCCCACACCACTTCCTGGAAACCGTGTTTGCCACCGTGCAGCATATTGGGCGTATTGTTAATTGACGATTGATAATCTTTACCATCTATTTTAAAATGGCCTTTGGCAATACGGTTGCCGTAACGGCCAATGGTAGCGCCATAATAACGTTCGGTTGATTTTTCAAAACCTTCCACATCATCAAAACCTAAAACAACATCGGTTAACTTGCCGTTTTTGTCGGGCACTAACAGGCTTACCACACGGCCGCCATAATTGGTGATGGTGGCAATAATGCCGTTTTTGTTTTTAATGGTAAATAAGTGGGTTTGTTTACCATCGATTGTTTTTTCGAATGCTGATGCAGTGGTTTGGGTGCTATCCGCCATAGTAGTGTTTTTCTGTGAGGTTGAATTTTGATTACAGGCAGCCAAATATAGGCTACAAGCAGGTAAAATTGTTAAATAAATACCTTTAATTAATTTTCTCATAAATAGGTTGGTTATAGTTTGGTTTAAAAATAGCTTTTTTTCATTATTCCTTCGTTTTATAATGGATCTCACTTAAACCACGCAATTTTTCAGCAGCAAACTCTGCTGTGATATCGCGTTGCGGATTGGCAAGCATCTCATAACCTACCATAAACTTTTTAACCGTGGCCGAACGTAACAGCGGCGGGTAAAAATGCATATGCCAGTGCCAGTAGGGATGATCGCCCGAGTTAACCGGTGATTGGTGCATACCTGCCGAATAAGGGAACGATGTTTCAAACATGTTATCATACCTGATGGTGAGCCTCCTGATAGCGTCGGCGAGGGCATGTTTTTCCTGCCCGGTAAAGTATAAAATGCTTGTTACATGCCTTTTGCTTACAATCATAGTTTCGTACGGCCAAACCGCCCAAAACGGCACAAGCACAACAAAATGTTCATTCTCAAAAACTATGCGGTCCTGCTTTTTAAGTTCCAATGCAAGGTAATCGGCTAAAAGGCTTGTTCCTTTTTGCTCAAAATGCAGCTTTTGCTGCTGGGTTTCTTTAGCTACTTCAACGGGCAGGCTGTTTTGCGCCCAGATTTGCCCATGCGGATGCGGGTTGCTGCAGCCCATGATATCGCCCTTGTTTTCAAAGATCTGGATGTGCTTGATCCATGGATAAGAAGCCAGGTCTTCAAATTCCGACTGCCATACGTCAACCACTTTGCTGATCTCTTTGGTGGTCATCTGGGGCAGGGTGAGGTCATGCCTCGGCGAAAAACTGATTACCCGGCAAATACCTTTCTGGCTGTTAGCTACCAGCAGTTCTTCTTCATTTAAACCGCCATCCGGCGTATTCAGCAACAGCGATGAATAGTCATTGGTAAACACAAAGCTTCCTTTATAATCGGGATTTTCGCTGCCATCGGCCCTTTTGTTTGTGGGGCACAGGTAACAGGCTGGATCATATTGCGGGCGGTCGTCGGCTTGTGTAGCCTCAACTTTGCCTTGCCACGGGCGTTTTGTACGATGCGGCGATACCAGGATCCAGTCGCCTGTTAAAATGTTTAACCTGCTGTGAGGGTGCTCTTTAAGATCAAAATTTGTGTCCATTAGTTTAAAATCAGGTAATAATTGGCTTATACATGTAAGGTAGACAGTTATACCTTAGCGATTTCAAAGTTGGTAAAAATAAATGTAAACCATACATTTAAAACAAATTTTTCTAAATAAATAGTTGCGGTAGAAAGATTGATAGGATTTGTAGAAAAAGGGGGGGATTGAATGTCATACGAGTAGGAACGACGAAGCAACAACATTCTGTACAGGCGGCTATGCTTCCTTGCGGTTGCCGCGCAACAACATGCTTTGGAAGTTTAGAATCCCAATCCACCGGCCTCCACTACTGCTGAATCGCAGATATAAGTTGGCACAATGCCGGTGGCGGTGATGCGGTTTTCGGCGTCTTTGACCTGGGTATTACCGGATAGCACCAGTACGGTATCCAAACCAAATTTATTGCCGCCCAGAATGTCAGTTTGCAGGGTATCACCTACCATTACAATATCTCTTTTACTGATCGGCCTGCGCTCGCGGAGCAGATCGTAGGCAAACATGAACATCTGCGAATCCGGCTTACCGAAACGAATAAACTCTTTACCCACAATTTTTTCTATCATACTGGCTAAGCCGCCTATGGCTATAGATACATCATGCTTGGTTAGCGGATAGGCATGATCGGTATTGGCTACAATGGCCGGAATGGTGCGCTTACGCATGAGGTTAACTGATTTGTTCAGGTCACGTCCCCAGTCAAAACCTTCGTCATCTAAAAACACCAGCGCGTTAACCCTGTCAATATTGCTTTCGTTTACTTCGCTGATAGGCAATGTATGCAGCCCAGAGCTGTCAATGTAATGGGCAGAATCGGGCGTGCCTAAATAGGCTACGATACCGTCGTTCACCTTCAGGTCAAGATATTCTTTGGTAAGCATGCCCGATGATATGATCCTGTCGGGCGTTATGGCGGTCAATCCTTTGGTGGTATAGGATTCGGCTAATTGCACCGGGCTTCGTGAAGCATCGTTGGTTACAATATAATACTCCTTACCTTGTTCTGCCAGGTAAGAAAAGGTGCGCTCAATACCCGGAAGCAGGCCGCCATAGTTTTTCAAAACCCCAAAAGCATCAAAAAAAACAACTTCGTATTTATCAATTATGGATTTAAAGTTGTCTATCCTGGTCATGCTTATCTGTTTTAGGGCTTTTTATAAAATAAGCCTGAAAGATAGTTAACCTATTTTAATTTTAAGGCCTCAATGATCTTTTCGGCATCAAAATCCCTGTCTACCGATGGTAAATAGATGTCAAAAGCTTCAGCCTGTAGTTTTTTTGCATATTGTTCGCTAAAAAAGTGCTTACCATCTTTAATTACGTAATTCAGGATAAAAAAACGATAAGCTTCTTTTAAAAAGCGGATCTCATCGGCAGTAAGCGGGTTAACTTTATGGTATTCTTTTAAAAAAATAATGAATCGGTCTTCCATCATAGTGTTGATCACGTAGCTGAAAACAGTACGGTCGCCAATATCAGAAACTACGCGACTGAAGAAATAAAAATCGAGCAAGCGGTAACTCATCCTGAACCAGTCATAATCCCAGCGCGAGTAAAGCTCAAGATCAGGTGTTACCGAAAAGTTGCCGATATTCCAGTCGATAAATACAGGAATGATCTCGAACGAGCTCATGTTGTATTTGGAGCGGTTTTTCAAAAAGGTTTCACAGTGGTATTTTAAAAAGTCGGCCTGCATGCCGGTACCAAATTGTTTTGGGTTGCTCTCGATTTGTTGCTGCAGGGCCCAAATATCGGTGCGTAAGGTCTTTGACGATTTTGGCAGCACATTTTTAACCCTTGAGCAGGCTTTATGGAATTTGCCAACCTGCTGACCAAGTTTTTTAATATGGTTTTCTTCTAACCGGCGTGGCAGGCGCTGTAAAATACGTGTAGGGTTATAGAAAACCACCCAGGCATCGGTTTTGCCGTGTTTATGATGATAGATGTAAACGCGGTTGTTTTTTTGTAAAGAACGAGCCAGGAAATTCTCAAACGGGTAAAGCAGGTTAATTGCCAGCGTTTGAATAATGCGGTGGTCCTCCTTAAAATGTTCGAACTTGCCAAAGTATGAGAGTTTGGCTATGATAATATCATCGTCATCAAACGTAATACGGTACACGTGATTGGTTGAAACCATAGCGCTGATATCTTCAATATCGCGGATGGTTTTTGACGCGTCATACCCTTCCCAGGCCTTGCGGATAATAAAAGAATAGTCCATTTGTATGTGTCTGCCGGCAAAGTTACGCCATTGGCAGCATTCGGTTTATAATTAAGGGTGTAAATATATTGTCTGAACCCGAATTTTTCGAATTAAAAAATTAAACAGAATATTAATTCTACTCATTCCCAAAATTCGTTTAATTCGAGTTCAGACATCCTTCCGGTTCAGATTATATAATCTCAAAATACCTCTTCAACTCCCAGTCGGTAACGCTTTTGGCAAACTGGCGGTATTCCCACAGCCGGGTTTGGGTGAAGTGATCAACAAAACCTTCGCCAAAGAGCTCTTTGGCCAAGTCGGAGTTTTGCATTGCCGTGGCGGCTGTATGCAGGTTTGGCCATAGTACACCATTACGTTTGTCCTGGTAACCATTGCCTGTTGTTGGCTTAATATTTAGCTCAAGCTTGTTTTTAATACCGTACAAGCCCGAAGCCAGTGCTGCAGCCATGCCCAGGTATGGGTTGGTATCTGAACCCGGGATGCGGGTTTCCAGGCGGGTATAGTTTTCGGTGGTATTGATAACACGTAACGCGGTAGTGCGATTTTCTACGCCCCAGGTTATGGTAGTGGGTGCCCAGGCCCCTTCAACAAGGCGTTTGTAGCTGTTGATGGTTGGCGCGTACATAGGCAACAGGTAAGGCATGCAATATAGCTGGCCTGCAAGGTAATGCTTATGCAGGTCGCTCATTTTGTTTACATCATTGGCGTTGTAAAACAGGTTCTTTGATTGATCTTTAGTCCACAGGCTTTGATGGATATGGCCGCTGCAGCCAGGCAGTGTTTCGGTCCATTTGGCCATGAATGACGCCATGATACCGTGTTTATAGGCTATCTCTTTAACTGCGGTTTTAAACAGCGTTGCTTTATCAGCGGCAGCTAAAACTTCATCATGCAATATGGCAGCTTCATATACTCCCGGACCAGTTTCGGTATGCAGGCCCTCAATCGGGATATTGAATTTGGTAAGCAGATTAAACAGATCATAATAAAAATCGCTGTTTTCTGATGTACGCAGTATAGAATAGCCGAACATGCCCGGTGTGAGCGGTTCAATATTAGTGAACTTTTTATCGGCAAGGGTTTGCGGTGTTTCTTTAAAATTGAACCATTCAAACTCCTGTGCAAATTCGGCGTGATAGCCCATCTCATCACATTGCGCTTTAACATGTTTGAGCAGGCTACGCGGACAGGCCGGCAAGTCGTTGCCGTCGGGTTTGCTGAAATCGGCTAAAAAAAAGGGGATATCATCCTGCCAGGGCACATTACGCAGGGTCGACAGGTCAATACGGCAAAGTTTGTCCGGGTAACCGCTTTGCCAGCCGGTTAACTGTACGTTATCATAACAAACATCGCTGCTATCCCAGCCAAATACCACATCGCAAAAGCCATAGCCACTTTGCAATCCATCAATAAATTTTTTAGGGTGGATCACCTTACCGCGCAAAATGCCATCAATATCGGCAAAGGCGAATTTTATTTTCTGGATGTTATTCTGTTCTATATACGCTTTGATCTCTTCTGTGTTCATGGTATAAAAGTATGGCCGGTTAAGGTGCAGCAAGATAGCTATTATGGCTTAAACTATAAAAAAATAGCCTGTGCGTGTATAATACGCGTTTGCGCTTACCTTTGTTTGAGCTATTTATGGAAACAACAAGTCAATTTTTATTTGTGTATGGCACATTGCTGCAGCCCGGCAATGAGTTTGCAGCGTATCTAAATAAACACTGTAAATTTATAGGTGACGGAAGAATAAGAGGGCGACTTTATGATATTGGCGAATATCCTGGCGCAGTGATCGGTAATACTGAAGAACGCTACATTTACGGTAGTATTTTTATGATGGATGACCCCGACATTATATTAAAGGTAATTGACGATTATGAAGGTGTCGGTGGGTTATACCAACATCCGCATGAATATATAAGGGAAACGGTGAGCATCTATACCACTAATGATATCATGGAGTGTTGGATGTATCTTTATAATTTACCTGTAGCCGCTTATAATGAGATTGCCACGGGTGACTATATCCAATATTTAAAAGATACTTCTGTCAAAAATAATGTTGCTAAGCAGCCATTTAAATAACGATGTTTTTTCATTTCAAAGATAGATTTCCGAAGTTGAATGCCTATTGGGACAGATACCTGCCATTTCAGAAACGCATGGAGGTACCGGCTAAAACAGTGTTACTTCAGGAAGGCAAAATATCTCAGCATTATATCTTTATTGAAAAAGGTTGTGTACGAACATTTTTCAATAACAATGGTGATGATAAAACGGTACAATTTTTCTTTGAAAATGAAGGGTTAAGTTCTTTCGATAGTTTTGTAAACAACGTGCCAAGCTCGTTCACAATCGAAACTATTGAACCATCGGTTATTTATCTGTTGCCCAGGCAGTATGTTTCCCAATTAATGGATGAGTTAAGCCACGAGCCCGATTTTGCACAAATGATATTACAGATGACGGCCCGGCGGCAAATGCATTACATTAATGAGTTTGTTTCCATTATTCGCGATACACCTGAACAACGCTATCAGCTTCTTTTAAACGAGAGGCCGCATATCATACAGCGAGTACCTCAGCATTATATTGCCTCGTATCTGGGTGTAAGCAAAGTACATTTAAGCCGCATAAAAAGCAAACTGGCAAAAGGCAAATCGCATTTCTGAACTTGATAACATATGTTATCGTCCCGGTTTGTATGCCTGGCTAATTTTGTGTTATCAAAAAAAGAAAAATAACATGAAAGCAGCAGTAATGTATCAACAGGGAGGCCTACCTCAATATACAGATTTTCCTGAACCGGCGGTTCAAAACCCCGACGAAGTATTGGTTAGTGTAAAAGCAGTAGCTATTAAACATCTTGACAAAAGCAGGGCATCGGGCAAGCATTATTCGAGCGATGCACTTAATGAAAA
This sequence comes from Mucilaginibacter sp. NFR10, assembly GCF_900100445.1. Lineage (NCBI taxonomy): Bacteria > Pseudomonadati > Bacteroidota > Sphingobacteriia > Sphingobacteriales > Sphingobacteriaceae > Mucilaginibacter > Mucilaginibacter sp. NFR10. Next base: position 94,652 of record NZ_FMTV01000002.1, read on the forward strand.
CGGTCGTGTAATTGGTGGCGACGGTGTTTGTGTTCTTGAAGATGGGAAACGCGTATATAGTATAGGTGTAAGCGGTATGCTGGCAGAAAAGGCTGTTATAAATAAAAACAGGATGGTGAAAATACCTGATGGTGTGGATGATGCCGTTGCGGCCGCTTTGCCAAATGCAGTTATTGGCGCCGCTATGGGACTTAAATTTAAGGCCAATATCAAACCCGGAGATGTTGTGCTTATCAATGGCGCCACCGGCTTTACCGGGCGTGTAGCCGTACAGATTGCCAAACACTACGGTGCAAAAAAAATAATTGCAACCGGTAGAAACAAAGCATCCCTTAACGAACTGTTGGCACTTGGGGCCGATGAGACTATTTCCTTAACGCAGGATGATGACGGCTTTAAAGCACGGTTATCAGCAGTACATTCGCAAACACCGATAGATATTGTCATAGACTATTTATGGGGGCATACTGCCGAAATGATCCTTACTTGCTTAAAGGGTAACGGTTCATTTACCAATAAAATAAGATATGTATCTGTAGGTAGTATGGCCGGAGATCTTGTACAGCTTTCGGCGGCAACCCTCCGAAGTGCTGATCTTCAGTTAACAGGGTCGGGACTTGGCGCATGGTCAAAAGCACAGGTAGGTGAACTTTTTAGGGAGATTTTACCGGAGATGTTTGCGCTTGCGGCTGCAGGTAAATTAAAAGGAGATACTGTTAAGGTGAATTTAGCAGATATTGCCGAACTCTGGAACCTGGAAGTGCCTAACGGGCAACGCCTTGTGGTGATAATCGACAATTGAGGCATTTCAAAGCATAATATCCCGGTACAAAAAATCCCCCGGTTATAAACCGGGGGATAAAATAATAACTATTTATTAGGGGGATTAAAGCTTAGCTGATTTTACAGTTTTGATGATCACAGCAGCAACTTTGTATGGATCGGCAGCTGAGTTAGGACGACGATCTTCCAGGTAACCGCTCCAGTTGTGGTCAACAGCGTACAGAGGGATACGGATAGAAGCACCACGGTCAGATACACCATAGCTAAAGTCATGGATAGAAGCTGTTTCGTGTTTACCGGTTAAACGCTGATCGTTATCAGCGCCGTAAACAGCGATACACTCAGCAACTGCAGGGCGGAAAGACTCGCAGATAGCTGTGAAAATTTCTTTGCTGTTTGCAGTACGTAAAGTAGTATTTGAGAAGTTAGCGTGCATACCTGAACCGTTCCAGTCTAATTGACCAAGCGGTTTGCAATGCCAGTTAACAGCAACTCCGTATTTTTCGCCAATTCTTTCCAATAAATAACGTGCAACCCAGATCTGGTCACCAGCTTCTTTAGCACCTTTAGCAAAGATTTGGAATTCCCACTGGCCGGCAGCAACCTCAGCGTTGATACCTTCAACGTTTAAGCCTGCTTCTAAACATACGTCTAAGTGTTCTTCAACAATTTCGCGACCGAAAGCATTGTTTGCACCTACTGAACAGTAGTAAGGGCCTTGCGGGCCAGGGTAGCCACCTGCAGGGAAACCAAGTGGTTTGTTTGTTGCGGGATCCCACAGGAAGTATTCCTGCTCAAAACCGAACCAGAAATCATTATCATCATCAGCAATGGTAGCACGGCCGTTTGATTCATGTGGTTTGCCATCAGCACTTAATACTTCGCACATTACTAAGTAAGCGCTTTTTCTTTGCGGATCTGGAACAACAAAAACTGGCTTTAAGATACAATCAGATGAACCACCTGGTGCCTGCTCAGTTGAAGAACCGTCAAAGCTCCAGTTATCTAAATCTTCTACTTTTCCGCTAAATTCTTTAACGATTTTTGTTTTGCTACGCAGGCTTTGTGTTGGTTTATAGCCGTCAAGCCAAATGTACTCGAGTTTCGTTGCCATTTTTTAATTAATTTGTAAAGTTGGGGTTCTAATTATAGTTTTTGTATTAATCTCAATAATTATTAAGGCGAATTTAAATTATTTTTACAAAATTCATTACAAATGTTAAGAAATTTTGTATTTTTTTTCAATAACACGTTAATTATAGCTGCAAACCTGTAAAAAAGGGTCTGTAAAACTGTGTTTTTAACAATTTCATATTTTCGGAAATGAATAAGGGCTGTTTTTTATCAATAATGCAAATGTGCATGTACGGGGTAGCCTTGCAGGTATAATACAAGCAGATATACTTGCCTCTTCCGGTAAGGCTGAGATAAAAATTATTGATACAGGAACTTAGTCGCTTAATTTTTCTGATATGTTCTTAATAGCGTCGTCGAGCCTGGTGGCCGAATCGTAAAGATGCTTTTCAACCTGTAAAAACTCCTCTTTTTTGTCTTTGCTTTCGCTCATCAGCTCAACAAGGCCTAATATATTGGTAAGATGTTTGCGTACCTCATGCGAGTTGATAAAAGCCAGCTCGTTTTTTTTGGTATCATATAGTAATTTTTCATAGTGCCGTTTTTGCCTGGCGCTGCGATATAACAGGGCAATAACAGCAAACATGAAAACTGTGGTAATGCTGATGAGGATCAAAATAAGGCGTTCGCGCCTGTATTTTTCGGCAGTATCGGTAAACGAGGTTTCAATTTTATCAATTTTTATTTGCGCCGATACGTTGCCCACCTGTGTAGTATTATTCAGGCTCTCTTCTGATTGTTTCAATGCAAGGTCAAAATTCTCGACAGCCAGTTTGTAATCGCCCCTGTCCCGGGCTATTTTTCCAAGCAATTGATAAAGATGATGCTTTATTTCAGGGTGATTATCAGAATATGGAAGCGCGAGCAGTTGGTTAGCTATAGCGCTTGCCGAATCCGGTTGTCCGTTCAGGTAAAAAGCATCGGCCAGATTTTGTTTCTCAACATCGTTAGGTACATATTTTTTGTCCCTTTGAAGGTTTTTGATTTGTGTTATAGCTTTGTTATAATCATGTTTTAACAGCGATATATAATAGGCAGTACGATATTGGTAGCTGAATAGTTTATAACTTTTGTTGTTTGGCCCCATTAAATCATCATGACATCGCTGCAGCGAATCAAGGTTTTTCATCCTAAAAAAATTCTCGGCCTTGTTATAGCTTATTATCGTGTAAAATCTGTCGTCCTTTATCTTATTTTCCTCCTTGATATGGAATGCCTGGTTAAGGTAATATAATGACTGGCTATACAGGTTGAGTTTGTAATACAGATCGGATATATTGATGTTCAAGAATACCTGCAATAGCGGATCGTTAAGTTTTAAAGCTTGTTTTTGAGCCAGGCCGTAACTGTATATAGCGCCTATTGGGTTGCCTTTATCTGTTTGAATAAAAGCAAGATGGCTAATAAACGAATAAAGCAAAAAATCGGCTTTGTTCTTTGAAGCCTGATTAATGGCTTTAACCATAGCACTTTCAGCTTCGGGGAGTTTTAAAAAGCGTTTCTGAATAATGCTTTCAATAAAGTATTTTAAAGCTTCCTTATCGCCCACATCGTATTTATCAAGCTCCTTATAAACTTCATTTTTACCCTGCGGGATTGTATTTACGGGCCCCTGCTGAAAGCGGAGCTTAATATAATTAACCAGTTTTTTATCCTGAAGATCCCTGTTCTGGATCTTTAAAAAATGAACAAGACTGTCTTCAGGAAGATATATATAAGGATCAGCTTTTGAATAGCTCACACCAAATATTACCAGCAAAAAACAGTAGAGGAATTTTTTTAAGCTACGCGGCATGGAGCATAAAAATACGTTGGCGCATGATAATTTCAAATACTTTGTACCATTTAATTTTAACTGTCAAATTTATCAAGCAGCTTCAAAAGCGTTTCAAAGTCTTTAGGATATGGAGCATGGATGGTAACTTCGGTTTCGGGATTGATACGAAATGTTACTTCATAAGCATGCAGGGCAAAGCGCTTCATGATAGGCAGCTCTTCCTGATCTTTACCCAAATGATATTTGCGCTTTATTTTAGAGAGAAAAACAGGCTCGCCCTTATACATCTCATCGCCGGCTATGGAGGCTCTTTGTGTAGCCAGGTGGATCCTGATCTGGTGCATACGGCCTGTAACCGGGCGGCATTCAACCAAAGTATAATGTTTATAATATTTTAACGACTGAAACCAGGTTTCGGCACGCTTGCCTTCCTGCCTGCTGATGGTTACACTGCCCTTGCCAACATTTAATATAGGCAAATCAACAAGCAGGTTATCGAAAGTATGTGTGCCGTCAATAACCGCGTGATATACTTTTTTAACCTTACGCTTTTCAAACTGAATGGAAACCGACCGGTAAGCCTCGGGATTTTTTGCAAAAATAAGCGCGCCGGATGTTTCTTTATCAAGGCGATGACAGATCTGCGCATCGTCCCAATAAGCCTTAGCCAGCCTTAACATGCTGATCTCGCTGCTGCCTTCGCCCCGTTCATCAAGTGAACTTATAAAAGGCGGTTTGTTTACAACAATAACGTCGTCGTTCTCAAACAGTATCAGATCGGCAAATTTGGGAAACTTCATAGCCCGCAAAAATACGGTTTATAATTTAAACAGCTGCCACCGTATTTTATTCATTTATGCTGCTAAATTAAAGCTGCAAACAGGGTAAGGAATTAAGTTGAATGTTAATAAAAGTTTTAGCTAATATTTACTCCATATCATCATTGTTTAATAAATAAAACTTCCTGTTTTTCCTCGTTAAAAAAGTGTACCTTCGCGCCGTTATTTTCATGGTGGTGCTGAGCGCTTTTTTGCCTGTAATCCCTTCATCGACAATAAAAAAGAATTAAATAAACAATGAAAAAAATTGGCGACTACAGGAAACTCCTGAACGTGACCGAAAATGCAGAGTTAAGCGAGTTACGTTCGGTTTATAAAAGCATGATGAAAACCTGGCACCCCGACAGGTTTCAGGACGACAACAGGGCAGAGGCAGAAGAGAAGAGTAAAACAATTATTGAAGCTTATCATTTTTTGGTAAGCATTGCACCTGAAACCCGTGCTCAAACTTTGCCTGATTATACAGCTACCACAACGTTATCAAACATAGCCGATTTTGAGTATAAGCAACAGGTACTGAAAGTTACTTTTCTTGATGGTAATGTGTATGAATATTTTGGCGTGCCCAAAGCCGTTTATATCAAACTGATCAATGCTGATTCGCCCGGCCGGTTTGCCCGCAGGCATATTTTTAACGAGTTTGTATATCGCAGTGTAAATAAACTGGTTGCTTCGGCTTAATTATCTTATCCTACCTGGTTAAGCCTTTCTAAATCATCGGCGGTGTCAATGTCAATAGCGCCCAGCGGAAAAGGGAGTATAAAAACGTCATCGGTATGTGCTTCAATGATTTTTTTTGCACCTTCGGAGCCTTGCAGGTCAAGTAGTTCGGGGAAATATTTTATATCGAACAAAGCGGGCGCGCCCAAAACATCACGATAGCCGCAGGCAATAATACCGCAGTCATTAACTTCTTTTTTTTCCATTAATTGTGATATCAGGAATGAATCAACAAATGGCTGATCGCAAAGCATCAGGATAATTGAAGTTATGCGGGGTTCAAGCCTCAAAATTTCGGCTACACCAACTTTTATTGACGAGCCCATTCCCTCTTCCCAACGCGGATTGTGAATGACGCCTACAAGTTGTTCATCTATATTGGGACGGATTAATTGTTCATTGGCTCCTAACACCACAATAACTTTTTCGCAATGCAGGCAGGTAAGCGCGGTTTGAATTGCCCGCTGTAAAAGGGTTTTACCCTGGTAAATTTGGTTTTGCTTGGGCGAGCCAAAACGATTTGATGCGCCCGCTGCCAGAATAATAATCCCTGTCATTTTTATTACTGTTACATTAGATGTTGGTATAACTGTTGTTGTAATGCCTGGTTAATGATCATGCATTACCATTTTGTAGCTTCCGGTCCTGCGGTTTATGTTTGTTAGGCTCAGGGGGCTTCCTTTTTATAAATTCTTTGGGGCGGATGCTTGCCTTAATACGGTAATAATTTAATTAAAGTTTTAGTCGGATCTATTCATTTATAACAATTTGATTTTTTGTGCTTTATGCGTGTATTGGGAAAGGGGTGTAACCCTGTTACGCTTTTGTAATTTTATTTCAGACCGGATATATCACTGAGGAAGGGAATAAAAATACATTTCGTAAACATCTCCAAGCGGGGTAATGCTTATTTTTACAATTGCCGTGCATAAACTTAAAGGTGTAATGGCTGTTAATTAATTAAATTTACAGGATAAAAAAGCAATATTTTGTTAACAGATAATCATGGACGGAAGATCAGCTATATGCGCCTCGCGGTGACAGACAGGTGCAACCTGCGCTGTTTTTACTGTATGCCTGAGGATGGCTTGAACTGGCTTTCACGTGCCGAGCTCATGACCTATGAGGAAATGCTGCGCAGCTGCAGTTTGCTTGTAAAAATGGGTATCGAAAAAATCCGTATTACCGGGGGCGAGCCCTTTGTACGCAAAGATATTATGCATTTGCTCACAGCTATATCCAGGCTGGACGGCTTAAAAGAGCTGGGCCTTACAACTAACGGTGTACTTACAGCTCCTTATGTGCCCGAATTAAGAAAGATAGGTGTACGGTCAATAAACCTGAGCCTGGATACGCTGGATGCCAACCGCTTTTTTACCATTACCCGCCGCGACGAATTTGCCAGTGTGATGACAGCCTTAGATGCCATGCTGAGCCATGATATGGAAGTAAAGATCAATGCCGTGGTGATGGATGGCAAAAATATACAGGATATTATCCCGCTGGTTGAATTGGCCAAAGAGTTGCCGGTAAGTGTCAGGTTTATAGAAGAAATGCCTTTTAACGGCGATGGTCATGTGTACGATGGATTACATTGGGATTATCTTCGCATTTTAGATGAAATAAAAAGCAAGTATCCGCAAATAAAGAAACTGGATGACCCGGCTTATTCTACTTCATACAATTATCAGGTCCCGGGGCATAAGGGTACAGTTGGTATTATAGCCGCTTATTCGCGTACATTTTGCGGCAGCTGTAACCGGATCCGCATAACGCCTCAGGGTGGGTTAAAAACCTGTTTGTATGATGATGGCGTGCTCAATTTAAAAGATCTGATGCGTGCGGGAGCTTCTGATGAAGTATTGGAGGATGCCTTGTTAACTGCTTTTAGCCACCGCCCGGCAGATGGCTGGGAAGCCGAGCGGGCACGGGTAGCCAAAACAGGCATCCACGAGTCAATGGCCACTATTGGCGGATAGTTTTTAAACTACATATATATGACAACGGTTGAAGAAGCTGAAAAACTGGTGCTTACACAAATCAGGGATTATGGTACTCAAAGCCTCCCGTTTGAACAGGCTCTGGGTTGTGCCCTGGCCGAAGACCTGAAGGCCGATCGTGATCTGCCGCCCTTTAACCGGGTAACCATGGATGGTATCGCTATAAGATATGAAGCTATTGAGAGTGGAATCAATATTTTCCGGATCAAAGCTACCCAGGCAGCCGGTGACGAGCCGGTTCAAATCGACAGCGCCGATGAATGCATCGAGATCATGACCGGTGCTGTGTTGCCCGCTTCGGTTGATACAGTGATCCGTTATGAGGATGTGGAGATCATCGCCGGGTCGGCGAGCGTACACACCCGCGACATAAAAAAGGGGCAGAACCTGCATTTGCAGGGCCTTGATAAAAAACAAAATGATGTTATATCAACGGCAGGACAGGTGGTAAGCCCCGCTATCATTAGTGTGGCGGCATCAGTAGGTAAAACCCACCTGCTTGTTAAAAAAATGCCGCGGGTGGTAATAGTTTCGTCAGGAGATGAATTAGTTGATGTGCATGAAACGCCGCTGCCGTACCAGATCCGCAAATCAAACAGCTATATGGTAAAAGCCGTTTTAAAACAACATGGTACCGATGCTGATATTTTGCATATCCCCGATGAGCCCGCGGTTACTAAAGAAAAGATCCAATACTGTTTACAAAACTATGATGTACTGCTGCTAAGCGGCGGTGTTTCGATGGGGAAGTTTGATTATATCCCCCAGGCACTTGAGGAATTAAAGGTTGAAAAGTTGTTTCATAAAGTAGCCCAGCGGCCCGGTAAACCCTTTTGGTTTGGCAGGCATAATAACGGTGCATTGGTGTTTGCTTTTCCGGGTAACCCTGTAGCCACATTTATGTGCCTGCACCGTTACTTTTTAACATGGCTTAATGCAGCGCTCGGCTTGCCCGCGAAAGCCGTCACATATGCGGTATTAGGAAAAGATTTTACATTTCAGCCGGCTTTACAATACTATCTGCAGGTAAAGCTGCAAAGTAACGGGCAGGGCCAATTGATAGCTACACCCGTTGAAGGAAATGGTTCGGGCGATTTTGCTAACTTAGCAGATACCGAAGCTTTTTTAGAACTTCCGCCTGAAAAGAATAATTTTAAAGCAGGAGAGGTGTTTAAGGTTTGGAGGTTTTAGTTTTTGGGATTTCACCGATTTTCTTTGTTGATTACACCGATTTTTTGATTTGATCGAATCCATAACATAATAAGTCGCTATAAACAAACAAAGGAATCATGGCCCTAACAAATCGATGAAATCACAATAAGAAATCATTGTAATCATAATAAAAAATAATGTTAACCCACATAAACAAACAAGGCGATCCTAATATGGTTGATGTAACTGAAAAGCAGGTTACACACCGTACTGCTACTGCGCGTAGCATTATTAGTTTGCCGGCAGAGGTATTTGAACTTTTAGCAGGGAATGAATTGCAGAGTAAAAAGGGCCCCGTTTTTCAAACAGCTATCATCGCCGGTATCATGGCCGCAAAAAAAACCGGCGACCTGATCCCGCTTTGTCATCCGCTGGGTTTGGATAACTGTAATGTTACTATCCGAATAAATGAGCAGCAGGAAGTGGTGGTTGACTGTACTGCAAGCATTACGGCAAAGACAGGTGTGGAAATGGAAGCGCTGGTAGGCGCTTCAATAGCGGCACTTACTATTTATGATATGTGCAAGGCCATGAGCCATGATATAGTGATAAAAGAAACCAAACTGATCTCAAAAACAGGAGGTAAACGTGACTTTAAAAGATCATAACCAGCCATCAGGCACGCATAAAAAACACGCTAAACTGGCCCGCCCTTCAACCGGTAACTTCGGCCGTAACGAATGGGCAATTTTAGGTGGCCCCTGTACCGTGATCAAATTATTGGCCGATGATGTGATCCGTTCACTTTCTCCGGTTTATAAATGTGCTTATGTGGATATGTCACATAATGATGATATTACTTTGCTGCCCGGCAGATTGGTGAGCGGCGTTTCGCTTGATTATACCGACCAGGTAAACTATCAGCAGTTTAACTATCAAAACCCGGTATATCCTTATCAGCTTAAACAGCAATTTTCGTCTGCCGACCTGGTATTAGTTAATGGAAATCACCAGCAGGCTAAGGCCCAGGTAGTTATTATCGACGTTAATAAAGAGGCGTCACTGCAAAAAAGGACAGGTCAGCTCAATAATATTCAGCTTTTTCTGCTGGCCGATAATGCAAGCGAAATCCCGGACTTTATACAGGAAGTTACACCCAACTGGCATCAGATCCCAATTTTAAAAGTAGATGAACGTGAAAAGATCGTTGCCTTTTTTGAAGCCGCATTAAAGTTAGCCAAACCCGTTTTAAATGGACTGGTATTGGCCGGCGGTAAAAGTACCCGAATGGGTTTTGATAAAGGTGCGGCCAAATGGCATGGCAAGCAGCAACGGTATTATATGGCCGATCTGCTTAAAACCTTTTGTCGGGAGGTTTACATTTCCGGTCGCCCCGGCCAGCAGCAGGAAATTGACCCGGCTTATCCCGTTATTGAGGATACATTTACTGGTTTAGGACCTTATGGGGCTATTCTTTCCGCTTTTCGCGAACAGCCGGATGCCGCCTGGCTGATTATAGCCTGCGATTTGCCTTTGATGGATGAAGCTACCCTTCGCAATTTAGTGGCCTGGCGAAACAGTTCGTCGGTAGCTACGGCTTATCACAGTCCGGTAACTGATTTCCCGGAACCTTTGATAGCCATATGGGAGCCTAAAAGCTACCCTGTACTGCTATCGTTTCTGGCGCAAGGGTATTCATGCCCGCGCAAGGTTTTGATCAATAGTGATATTACATTGTTAAACGCCCCACAACAGGAGGCGCTGACCAATGTGAATACGCCTGAAGAATTGGAGAAAGTAAAATCAATGATCCACCATACAATAGTTGTTACTAATGAATCAGGATTTACAACGATATAACTGCCAGATAGCGCTGCCTGGTTTTGGCGAGGAAGCCCAGCAATTATTGCAGGAAGCCCGCGTACTGGTTGTTGGGGCTGGGGGGTTGGGCTGCCCGGCTGCACAATACCTGGCATCAACCGGAATTGGTACATTGGGTATTGCCGACTTTGACCAGGTATCGATAAGTAACCTGCACCGCCAGGTATTATATAACCCTGCTGATGAGGGGAAAAATAAAGCTGAAGTGGCTTGTTTACGCCTACAGGCTCAAAATCCGAGTATTAAGCTCGTACCTCATGCCATCAAAATAACATCCGATAATGTGATGGATGTTATCAACAATTACGACATTGTGCTGGATGGTACCGATAATTTCGAAACCCGTTACCTGCTTAATGATGCCTGTGTTTTGGCCGGTAAGCCGCTTGTTTATGGTGCCATTTATCAGTTTGAAGGGCAGGTTGCCATTTGGAACGTAAGCAACCCCAAAGGGGCAAATTCGCCCAATTATCGTGATTTGTTCCCCGAAGTGGATGCTACCCAGATCCCTAACTGTACTGAAGGCGGAGTAGTACCTACACTGGCCGGAATCATTGGCTGTATGCAGGCCAATGAAGTAATCAAGTACATTACCAAAACCGGTGAATTACTGGCCGGGAAAGTGCTGATCTTTGATGCACAAAGCATGCAAAGCCGCATCTTTAAGATTGGCCCGGTAACAAAAACACATATCCGCAGGTTAAAAACAACTATCACTATTCCAACCATCAATGCAGATGAACTAAAAAAACGGATCCTTTTAGATGATACGGTAGAACTTATTGACGTGCGTACCATCCACGAGCGTGAAGCCTATGATATTGGCGGTACGCATATCCCGCTGGACGAAATAGAAGAGTACCTGGCCTACTTTACCAGCCCGAATACCAAAGTCCTTTACTGCTCATCAGGTAAACGAAGCGAGGAATCCGTAAAACTTATCCTCAAAATGATCCCCGAGGCCGATGTGTTTTCATTGGAAGGCGGGTTAGAAGAGTATAAGGCTGATTAAATGATTTCGGATATCGGAATTTCGATTTCGGATTTTTTTAATTTGAATCGAAAGTTTGTGCCGTTGTTTGTGTTGTCACCAACAACTTTTTTGTATCCTAAGCTTTTATAATGACGAAACCTCCAACAAGCGGCAGCTACGGAGCGGGAGTTGTTGGTGACAACACCAACAACGACGAGGAAAATCTCCCATTGAAAATTGAAAAATCCGAATTTCAAGTTCCGAAATCCAACATCCCAAATCCTAAGGATGTGCTGCTACCCAGACATCGCCGTCCTCAAAGCTTTCTTTTTTCCAGATAGGGACGGTTTGTTTAAGTGTATCGATGATGTACCTGCAGGCATCAAAGGCAGCGTCACGGTGCGCTGCTGAAACGGCAATAACAACCGGTACCTCGCCAACCTGCAGCAATCCGGTACGGTGGTGGATCAGTATTTTTTGTACCGGCCAGCGTTCAAAGGCCCAGGCAACAATCTTATTCATTTCGCTGATGGCCATTGGCTCGTAAGCTTCAAAATCGAGCCTTAAAACTTTTTTTCCTTTGGTTGAATTGCGTACGGTACCAATGAATACATCTATCCCCCCGGATTCATGTGACATGATCCAGTCGATACATGATTGGATATCCAGTGTTTGGGCCGATAGGAGGATCTGTGTGTTCATAGCAATGCAAATCTATATTTTATCTGCCAATGATTTCATGAGGTATTTGGGCGATTCAGTATAACCCTGCTTGTAATAAAACCGGTGGGCGTCGGTCCTGCGTGTATGGCAGTGCACCTCTATCCTGTCGGCATCACGTTCTTTGCCAAGTTCGGTAATATAACCCTCAAGAGCCTTACCAATACCTTTGCCCCGGGTGTTTTCATCAACAGAAAAACAACTGATGCGAATAAAATCACCCTTAACAACCAGTTGAGTTAAAAAATCAATGGCGATAAAACCTGCAACCTTACCTTCATCTTCATAAACCAAAACCTTCGATGAAGGTTGCTCTAACATTCGTTCAAGGTTACCCGGCAAAAAATCTTCAGTGCCTGGATAACCCAATTGTGTTAGCAAATTTGATATTGCAGTATGATCGGCAAGCGTTGCGCTTCTGATGGCCATTCTATATTAAGTTGATTGTTTAATATTGATGAAATTGAGGTAAGTCCTAAAATACTACTGCAAGCTGCCCACTAAAAACTGTAAACTGCCGCTAAAAAGTTTACTGCCACTGCTACTTAAAAACTGCAAACTGATCTACCCCCCGCTTACCGGCGGAATGATCGCTATTTCGTCGCGTTCGTGAATAGTATCGCCGGGCAGGGCATATTCGTTGTTAACAGCCAGCATGTAGGATGAAAGCTGCTTTAAACGCGGGTATTGTTGCTCAAGCAGGTATTTTAAATTGGAGATAGTAGCATCGTTGGTCATTTCCAGGCTAACTTCGCTGCTTCCAAATATCTCCTTAGCCACTCCAAAAGCCAGTATGTTGATCTTCATATCTCAAAAATATTCAAATTAGCTTACAAAACGAGTACTGGGTTTTAAATTTAACAAATCAACATATGTAGTTCATTATGCGGGTTAAAGCCTCCGGGTTTGAGCCTAAACAAAAAATAAGCGTGAAGCCTTAACCTTGCCGGGGTTTACATGTGTTAATACTATTTTTAATGTAATTAATTGATTGTTAATTAGATAGTATAAAATTGTTCGAATTTCTGTTAACCCTGTTAACCCTTTGCCAGCCTAAGTTAACGGCTGTTTTGCAGACGCTTGCCTCAAAAACAATTCAAACGAAGGGACTTAAACTTGCCTTCTGCATGTAAACTTGCATAAACAAACTATGCCATAAATTGTATCTTTGAGTATGTCTACGCCATCAGTTATTCATATCCCGGTTGTAAAAGTTAACGCTAACCGAAGCGCAAGGGAAGAGGATAGCATAGCCATTGAAGAACCACTTGAAATTAAACTGGAATATGGCCCTGCAGACGGCAGGGAGTTACGTAATATCTCTGTAACTATGCGTACCCCCGGTCATGATGCCGAACTGGCAACCGGTTTCCTTTTTACCGAAGGCATTATTAAAAATGCAGATGAGATAAAATCAGCTAAACACAGCTTTATAACCTGCGCTGAAAACAAGAAGAATACCATGCTGGTAACACTTGAACAGGATGCACTGCCGTACCTTCAAAATACCGAACGGAATTTTTATACCACAAGCAGTTGCGGTGTGTGCGGAAAGGGTTCTATCAGCGCTATTCGCACAGTAAGCAATTTTGCCGCCGGGGCAGATGATGGCAATGTGATCAATAGTTTGGTACTTAATCAGTTACCGAAGATTTTGCGCGGGCACCAGCGGGTATTTGATGATACGGGCGGTTTGCATGCATCGGCTTTGTTTACTCCTTTGGGTGAACTGTTATTATTAAGAGAAGACGTAGGCAGGCATAATGCTTTAGATAAGCTGATAGGTGCTGCTATGATGTATAACTGGCTGCCGTTGCAGCAAACAGTATTGTTACTTAGCGGCAGGGCGAGTTTTGAGCTTATTCAAAAGGCCGCGATGGCAGGCATCAGTATTATTGCGGCAGTAGGTGCGCCGTCAAGCCTGGCTATAGAACTGGCAAACGAATTTAATATTACACTGATTGGCTTTTTACGCGATGAGCGCTTTAATATTTACGCGGGCGCGCACCGGGTAATGGTCCCCGATGAGGCCGTACTAACGGCACCATCGGTGTAAACTGATTGATACCAATGAAAATAAGGATAAAAGGTAATTCATTAAGATACAGGCTCACAAAAACTGATGTAACCAAACTGGCCGAAGAAGGTTATGTTCAGGAAACCGTCGATTTTGGCAGTCAGCAGCTTATTTATGCTTTGAGACTGGTTGATGATGAGCATCTTTCGGCAACCTATAAGGAGAATGCCATAACACTATATGTGCCAAAAGCTGTGGCCACCGGCTTTGCCGACGACGATAAGGTAGGTTATGAAGGTAAACACGGCAGTTTGCATTTACTGGTTGAAAAAGATTTTACGTGTTTGGATGAAGTCGCCGAAGATCAAAGCGATAATTATCCTAATCCCTTAGCAGCTAAAAAGCCATGAGCAAGCAAGCAGAACAAGGACCGGCAGCAGAGAATCCTGAGGAGCTACTCGACCTGAAAATAACACATCCAAAAGACTGGGCGGCGGGTATCCCTGCTGTTACAGTGGCTATGGTTGATATATTAAAGGAAGCAGGCCTGGCAAGAGGTATGGAAGGCTTGTTTCATATGAACAAAAAGAGCGGTTTTGATTGTTCTGGCTGTGCCTGGCCCGACCCGGATGACGACCGTTCGCCCATTGCCGAATACTGTGAAAATGGTGCTAAAGCCCTTGCCGAAGAAGCTACTACCAAAAAGCTCACTGGTGATTTTTTTGCTGAAAATTCGGTAGCGGATCTTGCCAAACTTAACGATTATGAGATAGGGAAGAAGGGACGCATAGCCCAACCAGTATATCTGGCCAAAGGAGCTACACATTACACACCGGTAAACTGGGACTTCGCGTTTAAAAAAATAGCGAATGAGCTTAACGGCTTGGCGTCGCCCGATGAAGCTGCATTTTATACATCCGGCCGTACCAGTAACGAGGCTTCATTTACTTACCAGTTATTTGTGCGCGAGTTTGGTACCAATAACATGCCCGATTGCTCCAATATGTGCCATGAAAGTACCGGTGTTGGCCTTGCCGATACTATTGGCATTGGCAAGGGCACAGTCACCCTTAATGATTTTTACGATACCGATGTAATCATTATCATGGGGCAAAACCCAGGTACCAATCATCCCCGGATGCTTAGCGCGCTTGAAAAGGCTAAGCAGAAAGGCTCAAAGATCATTGCGGTAAACCCCTTGCATGAGGCTGGGTTAATGGGTTTTAAAAACCCGCAAACGGTAAAAGGCATTTTAGGTATCAAAACGCAATTGGCCGATCTGTACCTGCAGGTAAAAATAAACGGTGATATGGCTTTGCTAAAAGCCATGGAAAAACTGCTATATAAAGCCGAGCGGGAAAATCCCGGCAGCGTCTTCGATCATGAATTTATTAAAAAGAACACTACCGGTTACGTTGCCTTTTTAGACAGTCTGAACCAATATGAGGTTGACGACCTGGCTAAAGCTGCCGGTTTAACAGTGAATGAAATTGAACAGGCGGTTGATTTGATTAAAAATAAAAGCCGCATCATTATTTGCTGGGCTATGGGCATCACCCAGCATAAAAACGGAGTGGATACCGTAAAAGAAATTGTGAACCTGGCCATGCTTAAAGGCGCCATTGGTAAACCCGGTGCCGGTTTGTGTCCGGTGCGTGGTCATAGCAACGTACAGGGTAACCGTACCATGATGATCTGGGATAAGCCAAAACCGAAGCAGTTGGATAAACTCAAGGAAGTTTTTGGTTTTGAGCCGCCGCGGGGCCATGGTTATGATGTTGTTGAATCTATTAAAGCTATGGACGAAGGCAAACTTAAAGTGTTTTTTGCCATGGGCGGCAATTTCCTTTCGGCTACGCCGGATACCCTGTTTACGGCACAGACCTTGCGTAAACTTAAACTTTCGGTACATGTATCAACCAAATTAAACCGTAGCCATCTGGTTCATGGTGAAGAAGCTTTGATCTTGCCAACACTGTCACGAAGCGATAAAGATGTTGTAAATGGCGAGGATCAATTTATAAGCTGTGAAAACTCCATGGGGGTTGTCCAAATGTCAAAAGGGATGCTGAAGCCTGTATCTGAACATCTGATGAACGAGAACCAGATCATTTGTAATCTTGCTAAAGCCACATTAGGTAATCGTGCCGTTGTCGACTGGGATAAGTACGCACAAAGCTATGATGCTGTGCGCGACGCGATTGCCAAAGTCATTCCGGGCTGTGAGGATTATAACCAAAAGGTACGTTTGCCCGGCGGTTTTTACCTGCCAAACGCCGCCCGCGAGGGTAAGTTTATCACCGAAAAGAATGGAGCTGTTGTGCCTTTCAATATCGCCCCGTTGCCGAAGCATGAACTGGCTGCCGACGAATACCATATGGCAACCATCCGCAGTCATGATCAGTTTAACACCACCATATATGGCCTTGACGACCGCTACCGGGGCATTCACAATGAGCGCCGGGTAATTTTGATGAATGCAAAAGATATGAAAAAAGCCGGTTTCAGGGCGCAGGAAAAAGTTGACCTGTTTAATTATGATGATGGTGTTGAGCGGGTAGCGAGGTTGTTTGTAGTTGTGCCTTACAACATCCCCGAAGGGAATACAGCGACCTATTACCCCGAGGCCAATGTACTGGTTCCTATCAACAGCGTTGCCGAACAAAGTAATACGCCCACATCCAAACTGGTTAATATCAAAATCAGGAAACACGTGGGTTAATAACCATTCTAAATACTTACACCTTAAAACAAAAGCGTTTACATAATACTTATCTCCTTAAAAAAAGTATTATGTCATTTGATCAATATCACGAGCCGGCAAATGAACTATCCGACGAAACCCGCACCTTTGCCCGAATGATAGTTTCATTAACCGAAGAGGCTGAGGCTATAAACTGGTACGAACAGCGGATTTCTGTCGAGAAAGATAACCAGGCCAAAGCCATTATGCAAAACGCACAGCAGGAGGAGTTTAAGCACTTTGGTATGGACCTTGAGTTTTTACTGCGCAAAAAGCCGGTATGGCGTACTACGCTGCAAGCTATCCTTTTTAAAGAAGGTGATATTGTTAAGCTGGGCACCAAAGGTGAAGAAGCGGCAGAATAATAGTCATTTTTACATTTTTAGTTTTATCATCGTTACATTAAGTTAGGGCTATTGTATTATCTTTAGCGCTTAAATTAATACGGCCCTACTATAAAAGAATATGATCTGGTACGAAGAGGATGTGAAGCAGCTGGAAATTAAGCGAACCAAGCTTGATTATGTGCCGCGGGTAATTTTTTATGGAAGCTCATCCATTCGTTTGTGGAATACGCTTGATGTTGATTTTGATGACATGCAACCAGTTAACCTTGGCTTTGGCGGTTCTACACTGGCTGCTTGCGTATGGTTTTTTGAGCGTATAATGCATTCTTATAACCCCGAATCCATCGTAGTGTATGCGGGCGATAATGATCTCGGCGATGGCCGCAACCCTGAAGAAGTTTTTATATTTTTTAAGCAGCTCACTGTCGAGGTTGAGCGGCTTTTTGGTAACATTCCCTGCTATTATATATCGCTTAAGCCAAGCCTTGCCCGCTGGCCTATTGTTGAAAAGTACAGGTACACCAATAGCCTAATTGAAAACGAGATAATACACCGCCATAAAAACTGGCAGTTCATCAATATATTTAATCAGATGATAGATGCTTCCGGTAAACCAATACGAGAATATTATGATAAAGATGGTTTGCATTTGAGCAGCGCCGGTTACGCTTTGTGGAAAAAAGCTGTTTTACAGCGAATGCCACAAAGTATCAAATTAGCTTAATATAGGGTTTACACGCATTTGTCATCTTTCAGCGGTTTAAAAGATGAAAAGAGAGTACCACAAGTGGTTCAGTCCGTCGCTTCAGCGCAATATGGAATTGCTGGTTTTTGGCCATGCGGGCGCCTCTGTTCTATTTTTTCCCACCCGCACAGCCCGGTTTTATGATTATGAAGACTGGAAAGTAATTGAAGCCTTACGCAGTAAAATTGAGGCAGGTCACCTGCAGGTCTACTGTGTGGATAGCATCGACCGTGAAAGCTTTTATAATGAGTTCAGTCATCCCTACCATCGCATGGAAAGGCACCTTCAGTATGAGCAATACATTTTACAGGAGGTAGTGCCCTTAATGAAAATACTTAACGCCGCCGGTTCAATTATTTCGGCAGGTTGCAGCATGGGGGCCTATCATGCGGTTAACATAGCGTTTAAACATCCCTTGGTATTTGTGAAAGTAGTAGGTATGAGCGGGCGCTATGACATTACCCAGGCTATGGGCAATTTCCGCGACCTGTTAGATGGGTACCGCGATGAGAATGTGTATTTCAATATGCCTAACCAGTTTTTAAATAACCTGCATAGCCCCGAAATTATTGACCAGATCAAGCGTCTCCAAATTATCCTGGCCGTGGGCGAGGAGGATGCATTTTTGGAAGATAATAAATACCTAAGCACCGTATTGGCCAGCAAAGGCATCCAAAACAGCTTGTATATTTGGCACGAGGAAGCACACCGCGCCCGTTACTGGCGTAAAATGGTGCAACTTTATTTCTAAAAGCAAAACACTTTCCTGTTTGTTTATCTGCTATAATTTAAAATATTATGGCACTATTGAATTAGTACAGGGCGATATCACAAAAATTAAAGCTGATGCCATTGTAAACGCGGCAAACACCTCGCTCATGGGCGGCGGCGGTGTCGATGGCGCTATCCATCGCGCCGGCGGACCGGAGATTCTGGAAGATTGTCGTAAGATAGTAGCCCGGCAGGGCGGCTGCAAAACCGGGCAGGCTGTAATTACAACCGGCGGTAAGCTGCCGGCTAAATATGTGACCCACACAGTTGGCCCCGTTTACAATAGTGGTAAAAGAGGTGAGAATGAACTTTTGCAATCCGCTTATTTAAATAGTTTGAAGCTTGCTGCCCAAAATGATGTGCATACCGTAGCTTTTCCTAATATCAGTACCGGCATTTATCATTTTCCAAAGGACAGGGCTGCGGCAATCGCTGTTAAAACGGTTAAAGATTTTTTGTCAGATAACGAAGTAGTTGAGAAAGTCATATTTGTCTGCTTCGATAACGAAAATTACAGCTTGTATAATAAGCTGCTTACTTAGCAGCAGACTGTGCTTATCCCTTATATGTTGTAGACCCAGACTTACGAAGTTTCTAAAACTTCGTAAGTCTTCACAGGTTAAAATAATCTGGAATTTGTCAACCCAATGCTAAGTGCATAAATTGCAACTATGCATCCTGCTTTAAAACAACATCTTGAAGATAAATTAATCCTCTCGCCTGAACATGAGCGGCTGATTGCTAATTGTTTTAAAACCCGTTTTACCAAACGAAACGAGATACTGGTTGAAAAGGGGAGCATCGCAAAGCATTTATATTTTGTGGTAAAAGGATGCCTCCGCGTGTTTTTAACCGATGATGAGGGCAACGAATCAACCCGGTTCCTGATATTTGAAGGGCGCATGGGTACCGCATTCCCGAGTTTCATATTGAAAGAGCCCTCTGTTGCATCTATTCAAAGCCCCGAGCCATCAGAATTATTGGTATTGAGCTATGCAGATCGCGATTTGCTACTGAAGGAGATCCCCGGCTTTGAAACTATGTACCGTACGGGTCTTGAGCTTGATTATATCGCATCCATCCAGCGGATAGAAAGCCTTATCACTATGGATTCAAAAGCCCGTTATAATATCCTGATGCAAACCCAGCCCGAAATCATCAAAAGACTGCCCAATAAAATAGTTGCCGATTACCTTGGCATCTCTCAGGAAACCCTGAGCCGCCTTAAATCAAAAAAGTGATTTATTGACTATTGTCAATCTTTTTGACTCACTGAATGTGTTGCTTTGTGATATAAACGCTAACATTATGTGGAAACAAACCTTCACCATTATTATAATCTTGCTATCAGGCCATCTTGCGATTGCCCAAAACTTAGGCGAGCGTACCCTCAATTTTAAGGACGAAAGCCGTAATAACCGTCCGGTGGTAACCGAAATCTGGTATCCAACTGCCGATACATTGAAGCCTGCAGATAAGCATTTTTCGCCCTTTTTACGGCAACCGACGGTCCGTAATGGCAAGCTTCCCGCAAATAAACTGCCGCTTATCCTGCTCTCGCATGGCACAGGTGGCGGCCGGTTAACTTTGGAGTGGCTGGCCCAGGCCATCGCAAACAGCGGTTGTATAGTTGCTGCTGTCGATCATTATGGCAATACCTACGATCATAAAATTCCCCTTGAATTTGTTAAGCCATGGGAACGCCCGCTGGATATCAGTTTTGCTCTTACATCCTTATTGAATAACCCCGAGATCGGCCCCCTTATTAATCAGCAAAAAATAGGCGCAACCGGGTTTTCATTTGGCGGCTATACTATGATCGCCCTGGCCGGTGCAAAGCTCGATTTTGAACAGGCCCGCAACTATTACAAAACCACAGGCCGCAAAGAGCTGGAAATCCCCGAATTTCCGGGCTTGGTAAAATTACTGGACGATAGCTCCATGATCGCCGATTCCAAACATGTGCCCCCGCTAAAAGATAACCGGATCAAAGCATTCTTTTCCATATCGCCCGCATTAGGCTTTGGTTTCACTCGTAAAGAGCAGGTAGCTGATATTAAAGGCGCCTTGTATATTGTAGGCTCGCAAAGTGATAGCATAGCCCCGGTTAAAACCAATGCAAGGCATTATCATCAGCTCATTGGTAGATCAAAATATACAGAGCTGCCCGGTAAGATAGGCCATTACGTAATGCTTGGCGAGGCCATTGACGCAGTAAAAAAAGAAGCTCCGATATATTTTACCGATGATCCTTCGGTTAACAGGCATGCCATTCACTTACAGGTGGACAGCTTGGCTGTCGGCTTTTTTAAGACGGCGTTAAAGTATTAGTCGGCCGGTAAAATTTAACAAAACCTTATCATTAGGCTAAAAACATTTTTATCGTGCAGGAGTTGATAGTTAAATCTGAATCGTAGAATTTTTTCCTGCCGATACTATGAAAGCTTTTGTGTTAGGTTTGCTTATCACACTTTTTGCCGGCGTTAATGCCGGCGCGCAACCAAAAAATGTAAGCGGCGTTTACGCCGGTATTGAAATAACCTTACCTGTTACTATGGGGGGAGGCATGGGCCGCAGTGATGTTGTGTTCCAGTTAAGGCCCGATGGTACTTTTAACGATTTGCTTGAAAAGCCCGATTGGAAAACACATGTTGCAGGCCGTTACCAGGTACAGGGCAGTACGCTCAAGCTGCAGTATCTCAAAGGCGCCAAACAGGAATATAAAATTGAATCTGACGGCGATATCGATGCAGGTTCTTTCAGTATCTTAAAGCTCAATACTGCCGATAGGGTACCTGCGGGTTATTATCAATTTACCCACGCAAGTAGCATGGGAGGCGGAAATACCGGGCAGGTATTTGTTGGCACATCGGGCTCAAAAGGCCTTTATTTTGATGGGAAGGGTAATTTTAGCCAAAATAGTTCTTCGGCCACTATGGTATCGGGTGAAGGCATTGGCGGCGGCGGAAGTCGCAAAGACAGCGGGGCAGGTACCTATACAATTAAAGATGGAGTACTTACCCTAAATTACAATACAGGTAAAACCGAAACGCATAGTTTCTTTTGCCGCCCCGGTGAAAAACCGGTAATGGCTGCCATTGACGGCAATATTTATTTTATGGAGGACAAAGCACCCAAAAGCGCGTCATCCTCATCTAAAACAACATCCGGGTCTTCCGGCAATGCCAAAACAACTGCCGGAAATCAGGCAGCTGAAACCGGTGATAATGATGCTGCGGGTTTATTAAACAAGGCTGCCGAAGTACACGGCGGTGCAAAGCTCAATGCAATTAAAACCATGCAGATCTCTGCTACGATGACGGGCCTCGATTTTACCATTAAGATTGACCTGTCTGCTCATCGTGTCCGCTCTGAGATTCGCAAAGGTGGGAAGTTGTTGCAGGTTGAGCAAATGGAAGGTGATAATGGCTGGCAATGGCGTAACGGCGATAAAAAACCGCTTTCATCTTCCCGCATATCGCAATTGAAACAAGGTTTCCGTTCAGGAGCGTTATTATTCAGGAAAGAGAACCTCGACCATATTCAAAATGTTAAGGCACAGGAGGGCAAAAATAACGTGATGATAGTGAGCTATAGTTTTGACGGCGTAACCAGTTTTGCAGTGTTAGACGGTAAAAATCAGCTGGTTGGCGAAGGTACTAAAGTAGGTTCGGTAGTGCAGATATCGGCTTTTACCGGTTTTAAAACGGTTGATGGTATTGTTTTCCCTGCCGCCGAATTACAAACAGAGGGTGCGCAAAAAAGCAGCATTACATATAACGATTATAAAATAAATCCAGCCTTTACCGAAGCTGATTGGGCAGATGCCCGTTAAGATCATGCCATGGAGTTTTGATAATATATATTATCAAATAGCTGCAAACGCCAATTATATAATCCGCAATTGCAAACAAACCTTACATAATAGCTGCCGTTATCTCGCGGCCTTCCCGGCAGATGCCATAAATGATCAGCGTTAAAATTAGAAGGTACGCAAATGCCGAATTGGATTAGATTAGGGTTGTTACTATGCAAGTGGCGGGTTTAAACCTCATCACTCAAACGATATAGTTAAAATATACGGCCCCGGGCATGGCTGCACCCCACACAGGTTTATATATTTGAAGTTCCAACTCCAATACAACCTCATGAGAATTAAGTACTATCTGCCGCGGGTATTTGTGGCATCCGCTTTATCTATCAGCTTTAGCCTTGCAGCCTCGGCACAGCAAAAGAACATCTATCATAAAGGCTGGATAGATTTTAACAAGAACGGTAAAATGGATGTGTTCGAAGACCCGTCACAACCCATTGATAAGCGCGTGGCCGACCTGGTAAGCCAGATGACCGTTGAAGAGAAAACCTGCCAAATGGCTACCCTTTATGGTTATAAGCGTGTGTTAAAGGACGAAATGCCCGTCCCTAACTGGAAAAATGAAGTATGGAAAGATGGCATAGCCAATATTGATGAAGAACTGAATAATCTTACTTCGCATACTGATGATGCGCCTACACAATATTCATACCCGTTTAGTAAACATGCATCGGCCATTAATAACATTCAAAAATGGTTTGTTGAGGAAACCCGTTTAGGGATCCCGGTTGATTTCACCAATGAGGGGATTCACGGCCTTAACCATGACAGGGCCACGCCGTTGCCCGCGCCGATATCTATAGGCAGCACCTTTGATAAAGAACTGGTTTATGAGGCGGGTAAAACCGTTGGCCGCGAAGCCAAAGCGCTGGGGTATACCAATGTTTACGCCCCCATACTTGACCCCGCCCGCGACCAGCGCTGGGGCCGTGTGGTTGAATGTTATGGCGAAGACCCTTTTCACATTACGGAAATGGGCAAACAGATGGTGTTGGGCATCCAGGAAGGAGGCGTAGCGTCAACCCTTAAGCACTTTGCTGTGTACAGCGTACCTAAAGGAGGCCGTGATGGCAGTGCCCGTACCGATCCGCATGTCGCTCCGCGCGAAATGCACCAGCTATATTTGTATCCCTTCCGCAGGGTGATTCAGGAGGCGCATCCAATGGGGGTAATGAGCAGTTATAATGATTGGGACGGCGTACCAATAACTGGCAGCTATTACTTCCTTACGCAGCTTTTACGTCAGCAATTTGGCTTTAATGGCTATGTGGTAAGCGATAGTGAGGCTGTTGAGTTTCTCTATTCAAAACATCATGTTGCTGCCGATTACAAGGAGGCTGTAAGGCAGGCTGTTGAGGCTGGCCTTAACGTGCGTACTAATTTCACTATGCCGCAAACCTTTATTATGCCTTTGCGCGAGCTGATCAAAGAAAACCGTATCTCCATGAAGATCATCGATACCCGTGTTGGCGAGGTATTGAAAGTGAAGTTCAGGTTAGGTTTGTTTGATAGCCCTTATGTTAAAGATCCTAAAGCTGCCGATAAAATAGTGCACACCGATGCGGATAAAGCCATGAGCCTGAAAATGAACCGCGAGTCGATGGTATTGCTGAAAAATGCAGGCAATCTGCTGCCGTTGGATAAAAAGAAATATCCTAATATCCTGGTAACTGGTCCGCTGGCTAAGGAAACTAACTATGCTGTGAGCAGGTATGGTCCATCGCACAACCCGGTTATTACCGTGTTTGACGGTGTTAAAAATTACGTAGGCAGCGATGCCAAAGTAAGCTATGCTAAAGGCTGTG
The DNA here is from genome assembly GCF_900100445.1 of Mucilaginibacter sp. NFR10. Lineage (NCBI taxonomy): Bacteria > Pseudomonadati > Bacteroidota > Sphingobacteriia > Sphingobacteriales > Sphingobacteriaceae > Mucilaginibacter > Mucilaginibacter sp. NFR10. Next base: position 118,933 of record NZ_FMTV01000002.1, read on the forward strand.
ACATGATTGATGCTACCTGGCCGGAGAGCGAAATTATTGAAACACCGCTAACCGCCCAGGAGCAGGCCGGTATTGATTCGGCAGTTGCACAGGCTAAACAATCGGATATTGTGATTGCTGTGGTAGGCGAGGATGTTGACCGTGTTGGCGAAAGTTTATCGCGTACGGGTTTAAACCTGCCGGGCAGGCAATTGAAGCTGATCCAGGCTTTGCAGGCTACCGGAAAACCTGTGGTAATGGTGATGATCAACGGGCAGCCGCTTACCATCAACTGGGAAAATAAATATGTGCCGGCCATTTTAGAGGCCTGGTTTCCGAGCGTACAAAGCGGGCAGGTGATTGCCGAAACCTTATTTGGCGATAATAATCCCGGTGGAAGATTGCCGATCACTTTCCCAAAAACAACAGGTCAACTGGAATATAATTTTCCTTTTAAACCATCGTCACAGGCAGAGCAGGGCGGGCAAAACAGCTGGGGCAAAACCAGTGTGAAAGGAGCTTTGTACCCTTATGGTTACGGGTTAAGCTACACCACATTTGAGTACAGCAACCTGCAGGTATCGCCCGAAAAAGGCAATTCTCAGGGACTTATACAGGTTAGCGTTGATGTAACCAACACCGGGCAGCGCAAAGGCGATGATGTGGTGCAGCTTTACCTTAAGGATGAGGTAAGCAGCGTTACTACTTACGAGTACGATCTGCGTGGCTTTGATCGCGTTACACTAAATCCCGGCGAGAAGAAAACAGTGCAGTTTACCTTGCACCCTGATGATTTGGCCCTGCTGGATAAAAATATGAACTGGACTGTTGAGCCGGGTAAATTTATGGTGATGATAGGCAGTTCATCTGTTGATATCAAATTGAAAAAAGAGTTTGAGATAGAATAAAAGAGATGTTTATGACTTACGAAGTTTACAAAGCTTCGTAAGTCTGGTATCTATTAAGCAGAAGGGATGCTTTTACAAATGATTTTTTTGAATAAATATACCAGATTTGGTCAAGCGTGACTATCTTTATACTAAGTATAGTTTTGCTTTAATTTTATATAAACATCTCTGCTAAACCTTGTAAAAACATCCCTTATGATCTTAGATGATACCTGGGTATCGGTAGAAGCCGTATCCGACGATGATATTCCATTGCTGGTCCGCTACAGACCCAATTTATCAAACTTTTTTGAAACCGGTGTTTACCTGCAGCGGATGGATGTAACCTGGAACTATGAATCATTTGATCCGTCATTGTTGCCCCCAACTGATGAAATGTTGCTGATGGAACAGGTAGAGGATGCTTTAGTCGATCTGCTTGAAGATGGTCATCAAAGCATACTGGCCTTTGTATTTACCGGCGAAAACGAACGCTGGTGGGCCTGGTATACCACAGATATTGAGGAAGCAGGCGACAGGTTAAACGATGCCTTATCCGAATTTGATGAACTCCCGATTAATATCACGGTTATTGACGACCCGGAATGGGAAGAATATTTTGGTGTAATGGAAGATTTTGGAGAGGATGGGAAATAAAGATTGCCCCCGGTTAACCGTTAATTCCGATGCCCGTTTGGCCGTTCCAACTTCTGAAATGGTATTTTGAGGATATTCAAAAACTTGCCGGTAGTTTCTTTATCCATATGGGTATCAATGCCGAAACGGGTGTTTTCCTGTTCAAGTTCGCCAAAGGTGCCAAAAAGCCTGTCCCAAATACTTAGTACATCGCCGTAATTACGGTCGGTATGTGGTAGTTGATAATGATGGTGTACATGGTGCAGGTTAGGAGTTATAAAAATCAGGCCAACAATTTTGTTAACACGTTGTGGTAACCTGAACTCGGTATGGGCCAGGATATTAAATAATGATTGAAAAGTTTGCCTCAATACCAAAACGCCAATTGCCGGGCCGCAAATAAATACCCAAAGCATTAAGCAACAGGTGCGTACACAGGTTTCGCCGGGATGTTCACGTACTGTGGTCGAAACGTCAACATGAAGATCGCTGTGATGCACGAGGTGAAATTTCCACAGCGGATCTATCTTGTGCATTACCACGTGATAAACGTATTCGCAAAGGTCAAGCAGCATAAAAAGGCTTATATAGTAAACCCATTTATTATGATGACCGGGTATGTAATTGATTAGCCCCCAATGATGTGCGTTGGTCCAGCCAACTATGAGTAAAACAATCGTGGTAAGTAATAGTTGGATAGGGAGGGCTGTGAAAATGAACAGCAGGTTGGTTTTATTGTGCTGCCAGCGTTTTTTTACCGAAATCATACCAGAAGCAACGCAGACTTCCATCAGCCACAGTGAGCAGATAATAAAAGCATATAAAGCAACTTGCACAGCATCCTGATGCCGGTCGAGGAATTGGGTAATAGTCATTCTTAAATTAGTAGGGTAATCGCCTTTGATATTAGAAGGCAATTAGAATGCAATATCTTTTTTTTGAATGAATGTTTGATGAAGTATGTTAAGCGGTTGTTAATGTACTGTGAATGGAAGAGGAGCACATTTGACAGTATAATTTGTCCTGGGTTATCCGAACGCTGAAAAATCATTATAAATTTATCATATGAAGATTCCGAAAATTACCGGCATAATTGACAGGCGCATATTGGTGAACTTTACCGCGGATGCGGACATAGCAAAAAAAATAGTGCCACCGCCCTTTACTCCCAAGCTTGTTAACAGCAAAGCTATAGCAGGGATCTGTTTGATCAGGCTTAAGCACGTTCGCCCTAAAGGTATGCCTGCTTTTTTAGGCGTAGGTTCGGAAAATGGCGCACATCGAATAGCCGTACAATGGGAGGAAAACGGGGAATTGAAAGAAGGAGTTTATATACCTCGACGGGATACCTCGTCCTTATTTAATACGATTGCAGGTGGCAGGGTATTCCCCGGTAGACATCACCAGGCCAAATTTGACGTTAATGAGCACGACGACCAATATCACGTGGCTTTCACCAGTTCGGACGGAACGGTGATTAGTGTGGATGCAAAAGTTGCTGATGAACTCAATCCGGATTCGATATTCGGGACGCTTGATGTAGCTTCTGATTTCTTTAAGGCCGGGGCAACGGGATATTCACCCAATGGCAATAAGTATGAAGGGTTAGTGTTATATACCGATAACTGGAAAGTACAGGCGCTCGAAGTGAGTGCTGTTAAATCAAGCTTTTTTGAAGATGAAAGCATTTTTCCGAAGGGTTCAGTAACGTTTGACAATGCGTTACTTATGACCAATGTTCAGCACGATTGGTCATCCGGCTGCGATAAACCGATGGTGGTGAGCGCTTAATTATTACTTTTAAATATCTTTGCGCTTACGCAAATGAAATTATCAGCTACAGAACAATCCACGGGCGGCGATCTGCTGCTGCTTATCAATGAAAAACATTTCGACAGGATGTTTTTTACCCGCGATCGTCAGCATAAATACCTTACCATAGCCTGGAACCGTGGCGAAAAGCAAACTGTAACCATCGATGAGGTGGATTATGATTTTCTGCCCAACACCATTCTGCCCCTAATGGTTAACCAATCTTTCCGTTTTGAGCGGCCTGAAGATATAGTAGCCTGGCAGTTTAACCGCGATTTTTATTGCATTGTTGATCATGACGAAGAAGTAAGCTGCGTGGGCTTCCTGTTTTATGGTAGCTCCGACCAGGTTTTCGTTACCCTTGACGAAGCCATGCAGTTTAAACTGCAACGCTTGTTGGATATTTTTATAGAAGAGTTTGAAACAGCAGATAATATCCAGATAGATATGCTCAGGATGCTGCTGAAGCGGCTTATCATTATCGTAACCCGCCTTGCCAAGGCGCACAGCGGGCCTCGTGAAGTTTTGGCCGATGAAAAATTTGGTACCATTCGTAAGTTTAATTTGTTGGTAGAGAATAATTACCGTGAACACCATACCGTGGCTTATTATGCGCAGCAGTTAAATAAATCGCCTAAAACGCTTTCCAACCTTTTTGCCCTGTATAACCATAAGACGCCTTTACAGGTGATACAAGAGCGTTTGATTATTGAGGCGAAGCGCCTGTTGTATTATACTGATAAATCGGCCAAGGAAATTACTTATGAATTGGGTTTTGATGACGCAGCTTATTTTAGCAATTTCTTTAAAAAACACACCTCATTTTCACCAACCGATTTCAGAAATAACAAGGTTTTAATGGCCGAAGGGAAATAATTACAAGTACCCGGGAAATTTGCCCATTCCGCAGGGCTGCTTAAGTTGCCACCTTTGTATTGTTAATTCAAAACAACAAAAATTAACGTTACAAAAATGAAAACTTTCGCAATTCCAACAAGAGAACAAGTAACTCCAGAAAACCAAGCCATATTTGATACATTAACAAAAGTGGTAGGCCGTGTGCCAAACCTGTTTGCAGTTTTTGCAACTTCAGATCATGCGCTGGCTAACTATATAACTCTTTCAAACGGTAAAACATCATTACGTGCTAAAGAAAAAGAAGCCGTAAACCTTATCGTAAGCCAGGTAAATGATTGTGCTTATTGTTCTGCCGCCCACACAGCCATCGCTAAAATGAATGGTTTTAACGATGACCAGATCCTTGAGATCCGTGGCGGTTCAGCTTCATTCGACGCGAAAATTGATGCTTTAGTTAAGGTAGCTAAATCAATTACCGAAAATAAAGGCCATGCCGATCATCAACTGGTTGAAAACTTTTACGCTGCCGGTTATACACAAGCTGACCTGATTGACGTAGCCGTAGCAGTGGGCGATAAAACAATTACCAACTATGTATACGCCTTGACCCAGGTGCCGGTTGACTGGCCTGCTATTCCTGAACTGGTTAAATAATATCTCTGATTTATAATTATAGTTTACACTCTTATGCCCGCCCTGCACTGCAGGGCGGGCATAAGTATTTATCTTTAAATTGTTTACATCATGAACTTTGCACGTTTTGCTTTTACCGATGGTGTTAAAAAGCTGCAGGAAAAATATGGCAGCCGTAGTAGTTATGCCCGCATGGAAAGCCTCATGGCCGATAAAGATGGCATTACCGAACCTGAACAAATGTTTATCGAAAGCCGCGACAGTTTTTATATGGCCAGTATTGGTGAAAACGGCTATCCGTATATTCAGCATAGGGGAGGGCCTGCCGGTTTTATTAAAGTGATAGATAACCATACGCTTGGCGTAGTCGATTTCAGGGGCAACAAGCAGTACATTTCGGTTGGTAACGTAATGGAACATCCGCAGATATCTTTATTTTTGATGGATTATCCGCATAAAACAAGGCTTAAGATCTATGCAGATGCCCGTATCGTTGAACTTGCCGACAATCCCGAATTATTTGACCTGATTGATCCTGCTGAGTACAAACATACACCTGAAAGAATGCTCGTTTTCGATGTAAAAGCATTCGACTGGAATTGTCCGCAGCATATTACACCGCGCTACACCGTTGAGGAAATTAAGGAAGCCTTCGCACCGCAAAATGAATATGTGCTTAAACTGGAGTATGAAATAGCTAAGCTAAAAAAGCAACTGGAAGAAAAATAAGCGGCTTTGATAAATAGACCGCAATAGTTTACCTTTAATTAATGCTGATAACAGCAGGCGTAAATTAATGAACATAATTCAACAAATAATCCCCATGCTTGCCTACGAAGATGGTATTGCGGCCATGAACTGGTTGTGCGATGTTTTTGGTTTTACTGAAAATATGCGGATGACGGATGCGGCTGATCACCTTGCTCATGGGGAGCTCAAAATGGGCGAAAGCCTGGTTATGCTGGCTGAGCCTACGTCCCATTATCAAAGCCCGGCACATCATGCCCAGAATTGTGATATCGCTGCTAAATGGAGCGCTGTACCTTATATTATCAACGGGGTTTTGGTGTATGTAGACGATGTTGAACAGCATTACAGAACTGCTAAAAGTAAAGGCGCAACGATATTAAGTGAATTGGAATATGGCTTTCCCGGCACCCGCTATCGTGCTGCCGACCTGGAGGGGCAGCGCTGGATGTTTATGCAAATTAAAAGAGATTAAACCACCTTATGACTACGCTGTTCCATTTATTGTTTGTTGTAATTAAATCATCCATTCTTGGGTTGCTTTATACCCCGGTAGTCTGGTTTTTATGGGTGCTGTTTTTAAAAGCACAAAAAAAGTATACCGGCTTTAAATGGTTCAGCGTATTTGCAGTTTATAAAATTGTCAGTATATCGCTGATCGTGTTTTCCTTTACCTATTATGGCAATCATGGCCTCGGCGATGAATCCCGGATTCCTTTGGGGCATGGAGAAGCTATGGAGGAGAGCGACCAGTTTGCTTATTTTGTGCCTAAAGGGAAAAGTGAACAAATCCATGTGGATACTTATTTTAAAAGGCGATAACCTTTGCATGTCGATTGATTCGGGATATAAAGTTTATAACTTAAGAACTAAAGGTGTTGTTAATTTCAGTGATGAGCCAATGTATAACGCTTTTGCTGTTTCATACGGTTTACCATTATCGCGGCATTTAAAAGATTTCAGATCGCAATATGATGAATACTGGAGCGGATGGCGGTTTTGGCTGCTGCCATAGTAAATTATTGGGTTCAAATAGCCGTGATAGCAAGTTTTAATCAAAACTTTCGCATATTTTATATCGTACACCAATATAATAGATATTTTTGTGCGTTGTAGGCAAAAGGCACATTAATGGTGTCCATGTACATACAACAGGTTTACTGTAATATTTACAGTTGTACTTATTAACTTTATTTTTAATTTTATAAAATTCAGAACACTAAGGTGTTGCCTGTTATAAACCAAACTATAATAATTGTTGATGGAACTTACGAATAAAGGGGTAAAAGGCAGCCAGTTAAAAAATATGATCATTAAAAGGCTTTATTTTAATAAGGCCATGTCGTGTGCCGGATTAAGTGAGTTATTTGATAAAAGTATCCCGTCTATAGCCAAAGCTATAAACGAGTTAATGCACGAGGGTTTTGTGGTTGAACAGGGGTATGCCCCTTCAAGCGGCGGCCGTCGCCCGTTAATGTATTCGGTAAAGTCAAGCGCTATGCACATTTTAGCTATCGCGCTCGATCAGCTCACCGCCCGTATCCAGATGTTTGATCTGCTGAATAATCCGGTTGCCGATATGCTTACCTTTGAGCTTAAACTACTCAATAACCCCGAGGCGTTGCCCACGCTGGTTGAGCAGATTAACAACTACATAGCAAACAGTGGGATCCCTAAAGATAAGATTGCCGGAATAGGCATCGGTATGCCCGGCTTCATCAATATCACCGAAGGTATCAATTATACCTACCTTGATGCCGGCGGACAAAGCTTAACTGCCTACCTTACTTCCAAAACAGGCATCGCCACTTATATCGATAATGATTCAAGTCTGATAGCCCTCGCCGAACAAAAATTTGGTATTGCCAAATCACAGCAGGAAGTTATGGTAATAAACCTGGGCTGGGGTATTGGCCTGGGGATGATCGTAAATGGAAAACTGTTCCGCGGCCACAACGGTTTTGCGGGCGAGCTAAGCCATATCCCGCTATCGGAAGATGGTTCCCTTTGCGAATGTGGTAAACGCGGCTGCCTGGAAGCCGAAGCATCATTATTGGTAGTTGCTCAAAAAGCCATAGCAGGTATCAAAAAAGGCCGTGTAACCAGCTTAAAATATAATGAGGAAGATCACTCCAAACTAATGGGAGATGCCCTGATAGAGGCTGCCAATAACGGTGACCAGTTTGCTATCGAACTGTTATCCGACGCCGGTTATAAAATAGGGAAAGCCCTGGCCATCCTTATCCACATCATGAACCCCGCCATCATTGTATTAAGTGGTCGCGGAGCTAAAGTTGCCAAGATACTGATGGCCCCGATACAACAAGCCCTTCACAAGTACTGTATCCCGCGTCTGGCAGGCGGTACCGAACTATTGGTATCTGAACTTGGGTTTGATGCTGAGTTAATTGGTGCGGCTGTATTGGTAATGGAAAACTTTGACAGGGTGGTGAAAAGCAAAGCTGCAAAAGCGGCTAAAAGCGCGGCAGCGTAAAAAATATCCGGTTACCGTCATTGCGAGGCACGAAGCAATCGCGAACTATACAGAGGTACTTGCACAGTTACTCTGCTAATTGGGGATTGCTTCGTACCTTATAATGAGGTATTGGGGGGATGATCTTTATTTTCATCCAAACACTTTCTCCGAAAATTCCATCGCCTCCTGGAATTTATCCATATTAAGCCCTGTGGGCTCATTTTGTATTTTAAGGTAGCCTATCAGGTTTTCGGTAGCAATGTTGCCTGTGAGGTCGTCTTTGGCCATTGGGCAGCCTCCGTATCCTTTTAATGCAGTATCAAAACGCTTGCAGCCGCTTTCATAGGCTGCTGTTATCTTAGGTTGCCAGGTATTTGGTGTGGAATGAAGATGGATGCCAAACTCAACGTTGGGGAATAACCGACAAAGATTAGGATAAATACTGCCGATCTGTGCCGCATCTGCGATGCCTATAGTATCGGCAAGGGCAATGTCCTTTATTCCCTCGGTTGTCATTTTTTCAGCCCATTGTTCAACAATGCCGGTATTCCATTCATCGCCATAGGGATTACCAAAACCCATAGAGAGGTATACCAATAACTGTTTGCCGTTTTTACCACACAATTCATTCATGCGCTGCACATTTTCAAAGGCTTGCGTTATAGTGGTATTGGTATTTCTAAGCTGAAATGTTTCGGATATGGAAAATGGATAACCAAGGTAAGTGATCTCTTCATGTTTAGCCGCGTCTTCTGCCCCGCGATAGTTGGCTATAATAGCTAATAGCTTTGACCGAGTATTACTCAGATCGAGTTTCTTTAATACCTCCGCTGTGTCCTGTAACTGGGGGATAGCCTTGGGCGATACAAAGCTGCCAAAATCTATCGTATCAAAACCCACCTGTAAAAGCAGGTTAATGTATTCCGCCTTTATATCGGTAGGAATAAAATCATGAATGCCCTGCATGGCATCGCGGGGGCATTCGGTTATTTTGATGCTCATTTTTGGAAATCTTAGGTTTTAAGTCTTAAGTCAAAAGTCATCAATTTAGTTTACAAAACGCTAAACTTCCAACTTAAAACTTTTGATTTAAGCCTTAAAATCCGAGACTTTAGATTCAGGACTTAAGCTAATCAACTGTATTCGGCAAATGCTGATCCTCAGTTAAGCCTTCGCGCTCAAATTTGCGGATAATAAGCCTTGTACCGCCATTATAGGTTACATAGCTCGATACCCAGTTAATGAATACAATCACCTTATTACGGCCGCCTAAAAGCGATATCAGGTGCACAAACATCCATACAAGCCATGCAAAAAATCCCTGGAATTTTACTTTGCCCAAATCGGCCACCGCCTTATTGCGGCCAATAGTTGCCAATGAGCCTTTATCGTTATACTTAAACGGTGAGGTTTGTTCGCCGTTAATGATATGAATGATATTTTTAGCCACGTGCTGGCCCATTTGTATGGCTACCTGCGCTACGCCGGGGTGTCCCTTAGGGGTTTCATCGGTGATCATGGCTGCAACGTCGCCAATTGCAAATACGTTGTTAAAGCCGGCAACGCGGCCAACGCTATCCACTTTTATTCTATTTCCACGTTCAATAACCTCTTTATCAAAGCCATCGGGCACAACACCCATAACCCCGGCACTCCAGATCACATTTTTGGTGCGAATGCTTTTACCGCCTTCAAATTTGATTTCCTCGCCGTCGTAGCTTTCCACCTTTACGCCGGTTAGCACTTCAACGCCCATATTGGTCAGGAAGGTGCGGGCCGCGTTGGATGCCTGGTCGGAGAAGGGGCCAAGTACTTTCGGTAAAAAATCGACCAGGTACACCTTCATGTCCTCCTTTTTAAGTTCAGGGTAGTCTTTAGTCAAAACGTGATTACGAAGCTCGGCCAGTGAGCCTGCAAGCTCAACACCCGTTGGGCCAGCGCCTACCAGTACAAAAGTAAGGTAGGGATCGCGCTCGGCCTTACCTACTTTAAGCAGGGCTTCTTCAATGTTCTGCAAAATAGAGTACCGGAGGTTCAACGCCTCAGGGATCGACTTCATCGGCATGGAATAATGCTCGATATCTTTATTGCCGAAAAAGTTAGTAGTTGAGCCGGTAGCAATCACGAGGTAATCGTAAGCTATATTGCCTATAGTGGTTTCGAGCATATTACTTTCAGCATCTACCTTTGTTACTTCCGCTATCCTGAAGCGGAAATTCTTTTGGCTCGCAAAATTTTTCCTTAAAGAAAAGGCAATCGACTCCGACTCGAGGCTGCCCATAGCCACCTGGTATAAGAGGGGCTGAAAGGTATGGTAGTTGTGCTTATCCAGCATCAAAACGTCTACAGGTTTGTCCTTTAGTTGTTTTGCTACCTGTAGGCCGCCGAAGCCGCCGCCTACGATCACTACAAGTGGAAATTTTGAATTATTTGATGTGTTCATTTGTGCAGGGTATCTGTTAAAAAACTTTTTAAGGGCAACGTAATGCGCTTTTGGGAATATAGCGCAATCTCCGTGCCGCCAATAACATTTATATGAAATACGGTGTAAGTATAGTTCATTGTACGCGATATGCAACACCATCTGTCGGTGATATTATGGCTTTTTCTAATGAGCAGTATTGCATTGTACATCAACAAAAAAGGCCCCAAATTACTTTGGAGCCTTTCAATAATTTATTCTTTTCCTTATTTCAGGTCTTTCTTTCCAAAGTCAACGATCACCGGTGTTGCCACACAGATCGACGAGTATGTACCGAAAAGGACACCAATTAATAACGCGAACGAGAAGCCTTTGATAACGTCACCACCAAAGATGAACAATACTAACAATACGAATACCACGGTTAATGCTGTGATAATTGTACGGCTTAATGTACTGTTGATGGCTTTGTTGATAACATCCTCTGGTTTTTCGTTTTTGTTAGAGTGTTCAAGGAATTCACGGATCCTGTCAAATACTACCACTGTATCGTTAATTGAATAACCGATAACAGTAAGGATAGCCGCGATAAAAGCCTGATCAATATCCAATGAGAACGGAAGGAAACCATTGAACAATGAGAAGAACGATAATACTAACAACGCATCGTGAGCAGTCGCGATCATCGCACCCAAGCTGAACTGCCATTTACGGAAACGGATCAGGATATAAGCCGAGATTACGAAGATTGCGAACAATACCGTGTAAATAGCTGATGTTTTTAACTCGTCGGCAATAGTAGCACTTACTTTTGAACCACCTAAAATGTTGCTATCGGTAATTTTAGTTTCAGCTTTAGCAGCTAATGTGCTAACAAGGGTTGCCCTTACCTTGGCATCGGCAGCTGTTGAGTTATCATTGAACAGATAGTTGGTAGTGATACTGAATTTATCGGTACCCATGGTTTTAACCTCGGTACTGCGACCTAAAGTGGCGTCGATAGCATCGTGGATCTGCTCGGTAGTAACGTTTTTGTTAGGGAAGCTAACAATGTAGTTACGGCCGCCTTCAAAATCCACACCGTAGGTAAAGCCTCGGGTGAAGATAGATACCAAACCTGCTGCAATGAATAAGCCTGAGAAAATGTAGAACTTGCCGCGGTTTTTTACGAACGCGAAGTTTGCATTTTTAAAGGTATGTGAGCTCCAAGGGTTAGAGAATTTGATATCCATGCCTTTGTCAAGCATCCACTCAAATATAACCCTTGAGATCAGCAATGAACAGAACAATGAAGTTGCGATACCGATCATCAATGTAGTTGCAAAGCCCTGGATAGGACCTGAACCAAATACAAACAGGATTAAACCGGTAAGGAAGGTACTGATCTGTGAATCGAGGATTGAAGGCAAAGCATGTTTGAAACCATCGGCAACAGCAACCCTTAATGATTTGCCAAGGCCAAGCTCTTCACGCACACGTTCATAAACCAGTACGTTGGCATCTACCGCGATACCGAGGGTTAATACGATACCTGCAACACCTGGCACAGTTAATACCGCGCCTAAACTGGTCAGTACACCCATCAGGAAGAAGATATTGATGATTACTGCAACAACTGCTACAGTACCGGCACGATTGTAGTAAGCGATCATGAAGATCAACACCACAACTAAGCCTAAGATACTTGAAGTAATGCCTGCAGAGATAGCCTGCTCGCCTAACGACGGACCTACTATTGACTCAGATACGATGTGGGCAGGAGCAGGTAAACGGCCTGCTTTTAATACGTTGGCTAAGTCGCGCGTATCATCAATGGTGAAGTTACCTGAGATTGATGATACACCGCCCGAAATTTCGTTTTGTACGGTAGGAGCAGAGTATACGTTATCATCTAAAACGATGGCGATAGCTTTTTTGTTGGTGCCCGATGATGCTTCGGCCGTAACGGCACGCCATTTTTGAGCACCTTCTGAGTTCATGATCATCACAACCTCAGGGCTGCCTTTCTGGTCGTTATCGGCACGGGCATCGTTAATTACGTCGCCTGATAATACCGGGCCATTTTCGGCACCAGTAAGTTTAATAGCGTATAACGCAAAAGTTTTGGTGTTTTTAATAGGTTTTACTTCCCACAAAAATTTGATGTTACGTGGAATAACTGCTAAAACATCTGCACTGTGCAGGTATGAATTTACTTTAGCAGTATCCTGAAGCGGAGCATAACCAACAACAGGGCCCTGGCCTAATTGCTGCTGGCCGTTTGCACCCTGGCCAACGTTTAATGACATTACTGCAAACAACGGGTGTTGTGCAGCTAATTTTGTTTTGCTTAATGAAGCAGCTGAAGTATCGTTTTTAGCAGCATTCTTTTGAACTTTGCTTAACAACGAACCACCTTTAGCTGTATCAGCTTTTCCAGCTGCAATTTTAGCAGTGGTATCAGCTTTCGCTGATTTACCTGTGTCCGCTTTGGCAGTTTTGCTTTTTGCAGCAAGCAGGTTGTCAATATTGATCAGGTATTGATATGCCTCAGCATTATCAAAAGTTTCGTAAAACTCCAGTTTCGCAGAACCCGAAAGCAACTTACGAACACGCTCAGGTTCTTTAACGCCTGGTAGCTCAACTAAAATCCTGTTTGAGCCTTGTTGCAACTGGATGTTTGGCTGGGTTACACCAAACTGGTTGATACGGGTGTTTAAAACAGTAAATGATTGTTTAACCGCAGTTGAAGCCAAATCCTCAAGATAAGTTTTAACCTCGCTGTTTGAAGCGTTGAACTTCAGGTGATCCTGGTTATCTTTTGTTGAAAAGATAGCGGCAAGTTTACCATTGGGGTTTAGCTTTTCGTACTCGCTTACAAATAAAGCGATGTAATCTTTTTGGTTGGTTTGAGCATTGGCCTGCAATTTGTCGGCGTTAGCCAAAGCCTGGTTAAAAGTAGCATCAGGATTGTTGTTGGCAATTTTCCTAACCAGCTCATCAAGCTGGATCTGCATAGTAACGTTCATGCCACCCTTAAGGTCAAGGCCTAATGCAATTTCCCTTTGCAATACATAAGCGTAATCATGTTTTAATAGCGGATAAACCGGTTGATTGGAAATAGAATCCAAATAAGCTTTTTCTTTCTCAGGATCTCCCTTTGAGTATACTTTGGCATCCTCCCTAACCTTATGGGCCACCCACGTAAATGATAGCTGGTATAAGCACACCACTGCCAGTAGTATGGCGAAAAATTTAATAACCCCTTTGCCTTGCATCGAATTTGTAATATGTAATAAATTAGTTTATAAGCTTTTTTTCAATAAGGCAGCAAATCTAATAAAATTTCGTAAGCACAAAATTTTAAATTAAAACAAAATCATGACAAAAAATGTTAGCGCCGCGCAAGTGTGATAAAAGAATATTTATACTTGTTTTTTTCGTCGGGTTCAAAATCTTCACGATCTTTTTCCAGCCATTCATCAGGATTTAATTCCGGGAAGAAGGTATCGCCTTCAAAATCCTGGTCAATAATGGTGAGATATATGCGATCAGTTAACGGAATTGACTGCCGGTAGATCTCGGCCCCGCCAACAATAAAAACTTCATCCTCGGCCTTGCAAAGCTCAATGGCCGCTTCAATGGATGGTACTACCTCGCAACCTTCAATACTGATGGCCTGCCGGGTAATAACAATGTTGCGGCGTTTGGGCAAAGGCTTACCAACCGAATCAAAAGTTTTACGGCCCATGATCACGGTATGCCCGGTAGTAACATCTTTAAAATGCTTCAGATCATTAGGCAAATACCAGAGTAATTTATTGTCTTTACCGATAGCGTGGTTTTTGGCTATGGCTACGATGATGGATAAAATCATTTTATTTGGTCATTAAGTCATTGGGTCATTTGCTTCGTGTCATTTTGCTTTGCATCATTTTACTTCGCGTCATTGAGTCATTTTTTGACTTGTAGTTATGCATTGCCTTTCCCAATGAATTTGATATAGATGTTTAATTTTACGTGAATTGTTCTAATTCCCGGAGCAGCGATTGATATTCGTCGTTATTGATCAGGCTTCTCGTATTTGCCTTTTTGAGCCAACCTTTGGTTTCAATTACTGATCCGCGGCTAAAATAGCAGAAGTTCTTATTCTCCTTGTAATGATAGCGTCCAAATCCTTCAGCAATGTTTGCGCCAATCGAATCAGATGAGCGAACAATTTGTTTACCCAAAGTGTCTTTAGCAAAGTATTCCCATTTAGCCACTATAAACCAAACCCTGTCGGAAAATGCTTCTGAAAGATTATACACTTCAAGTTCTTCAATTCTATTACTCATGATAAGATTAGGACAGCTAAAAGCAGGACAAGCAAAAAATGACTTAATGACCCAATGACGCGAAGCAAATGACCAAACTACACAGCCACTTCGGCCTTAATATGCGGCCAGGGATCATAATTCTCCAAAGTGAAATCTTCAAACTTGAATGAGAAGATATCTCTTACCTCCGGATTGATTTTCATGGTTGGCAGGGGGCGAGGACCGCGGCTTAGCTGCAGGCGCGCCTGGTCCATATGGTTGTTATACAAATGGGCATCACCAAAAGTGTGTATAAAGTCGCCAAGATCAAGGTCGCATACCTGTGCCATCATCATGGTGAGCAACGCATAGGAAGCTATGTTGAACGGAACGCCAAGGAAAATATCTGCACTGCGTTGGTACAACTGGCACGAAAGTTTTCCTTTAGTCTCGCCTTTTGAAATATCGGGCGGCTCTACGTAAAACTGGAACAAACTATGGCATGGCGGCAGGGCCATCTGGTTAACCTCGGCAACGTTCCAGGCCGACACGATGATACGGCGCGAGTCGGGATTGTTTTTAAGCTGGTTCACCACCTGTTTGATCTGGTCGATATGACCGCCATCTGGTGTAGGCCACGAGCGCCACTGTTTGCCGTACACGGGGCCAAGGTCGCCATTTTCGTCGGCCCACTCGTCCCATATTTTTACGCCATTTTCTTTCAGGTAGCGGATATTGCTGTCGCCGCTCAAAAACCAGATGAGCTCATGGATGATAGATTTGAGGTGCAGTTTTTTGGTGGTTACCATCGGGAAACCATCCTTGAGATTGAAACGCATCTGGTAGCCAAACACACTTACTGTACCGGTGCCGGTTCTGTCATGCTTTTGCGCTCCGGTTTCCATCACATGTCTCATCAGGTCAAGATACTGTTTCATTTTATTTTAAGTTAGATTCGGTTGATTGAGTTAAATTGGGTGATTAGGTTAATGCTTTGAGAAGGCAATGACTTAATGACCTAATGACTCAATGACCAAAGTTTCAAAAGGCAAAGAAAAATAATCTACCTTTGGTTTCCTACGGATGTTGGCAAATACATCACGTGTTAATTAATTTGTATGATTTTATTTCCGAATGCAAAAATAAACATCGGCCTCAATATTACCGAACGCCGGCCGGATGGTTATCATAATCTCGAAACCATTTTTTACCCTATCGACATTAAAGACGCCCTTGAAGTAGTGAAAAGCGACAAATTTAGCTTCACCTCAAGCGGGCTGGATATTCCTGGCCTACCGGAGGATAATCTCTGCGTTAAAGGTTATCAAATGCTCAAGCAGGACCATGACCTGCCACCGGTGAGCATTCATCTGCATAAGCATATTCCGATAGGCTCGGGGTTGGGCGGGGGATCGGCCGATGCCGCATTTTTTATCAGGTTGATGAATGATGAATTTAAACTCGGCCTTTCGGTAGATGAAATGACCAATTACGCGCGCCGCCTCGGTGCCGACTGCGCTTTTTTTATCGAGAACAAACCTGTGTTTGCTTTTGAACGCGGTGATGAATTTGAGAACATCAGGCTCGACCTGTCGGCTTACAAAATTGTGTTGGTAATGCCGCCTGTCCATGTATCAACAGGGGAAGCTTTTCGCGGTATAAAGCCGACCCCGGTAAAAGATTCATTGTTCGATTTGATCAACGAGCCGATAGCTGATTGGAAGAAGCTTATCAAAAATGATTTTGAACAAACCGTGTTTGAAAATCATGCGGAAATCAGAGGCATCAAAGCGGCCCTTTATGAGGCAGGTGCCATATACTCAAGCATGAGTGGAACCGGAGCATCTGTGTTCGGTATTTTTGCTGAAACTCCCGATTTGAAATTTTTGGAAGGGGAGAACCAAGTGTTCTATTTGTGATGTCGGATTTCGGATGTTTGATTTCGGATTTGGTAGGATTCGGGAAGCTGTCCCGAAGCAAAATAAAATCGTCATTGCGAGATACGAAGCAATCCCCGATTGGCAGGTCGTCCCTGTATAGTTTGGGATTGCTTCGTACCTTACAGCAATGACGTTGTGATATAAAGCAATTCTGCTACGAAACTTACTTAGCCTGCTGCATGTAAATGCCGGATGATTTATCGATAATTTTATCAGTCGATAGGCCATCCGGCATTTTATTTAAAAGAAATATCCGATTCCAAAATCCTACTTACAAATTCCGAAATCAAACATCCGAAATCCGAAATCAAATGCCCGCGTCTTCACTCACGCCGCGCCCTATCCCTTCCACCCAATCGTGCTCGCCCCAGCCTTTGGCAATAGCGGTTAGTAAACGGCTGTGTACGGCGTTTGCAATAGGCATGGGCATCTCGCTTGTCTGCGATAATTTAAATGCGAGGCGCGCATCTTTATAACCCAATTTTGATTTGAAGCCTACTGGTTGATATTGCTTGTCGGCAAGGGCTTTGCCGTAGCTCTGGAAAATTGGAGCGTTGAAAAGCGTCGAGCTGAAAAAGTCGGCTACCTGCATTCTGCTTAGTCCGTTTTTTTCGGCAAGGGTGAATGCCTCGGCCATCATTTCCATGGATGCCATGATCATAAAATTGCCTGCTATTTTAACCACATTTGCGCCTCCCGCCGAGGGGCCAAAATCAATCACTTCCTGGCCGAGTAAATCAAGTATAGGACGGGCGTCAATTTTAGTTTGTTCATCACCCGAAACGCAGATCCATAGTTTACGTGCAGCCGCTGCTTCGGGCCTTCCGAATACAGGAGAAGCGAGGTAGCGATTTCCTGCCTGTTCATGTAACCTGGCCAATTCTTCAGAAGTTCCAGGTGAAATAGTACTCATGGATATGTGTACAGCATTTGGCTGTAGCGTTTTTAAAATTCCGCCGTCGCCTACAGCCGATTCTCGCAGCACCTCGTCATCTGATACCATGGTGATCAAAAATGGCACATTTGCCGCGGCTTCGGCAGGACTCTGGCATTTGGTTACACTGTCGGTGCCAAGCTCGTCTACCTTTGAAAGTGTGCGGTTGTAAACCTGCAAATGGTACCCTGAGTCAATGAGGTTTTTGGCCATGCTGATACCCATGTTGCCAAGGCCTATAAATCCAATCTTTGTTTTCATATTTTAGCTGATGTATTCCCTGTCTTCGTCACTTAGTGTATCGGTGTCGTCTTTTTTGTGCATGGCGTCATGATAGCCTTCAATATCGAACTTTTGTTTTTTAGGCCATGCCACGATCAAGCCCAATATAAAACCTGTTACCGCAACTACCAGCATCATCATTAGTTTGGATACCCTGAAAGTGGCGAACAAAAATTTGAAGTAAACCTCGTCGGTGTTTTGCATCAGTACGATGGTAAGCAAAACAGCGATAATTACAATGACTATTGTTTTAATGCTCATTATGGATGTGGTTTTAGAGTTAATACAATATCCGCTTTTTAAATGTTTAATAAAAATTGATCTCATGTAAATCGAGGTCATGGAATTTGATCGCGAAATAGTGCGGAGATGTGTCTGCATTTTTAGGTTCATATTTTATTGGCTGTGTCCACCTCCGGTAGCTCTTCAATTTAAGTCGCCCAGATCTTGCCCGGTTGATAATTGCCCTTTCAAAAAAATGAGGTGACAATAACCGCAGTGAAATTTTGCCCGTATTTTTCAAAGGCTAAAATCAGAACTTTTAATACCCCTGGAATTTGATATTGCGAGGATTTCTTTCGCCCAAAATTTCTTTGCGAGAATCCTGCGAGAGTGAAAAAAAATCCGTTCGAAAACTGATTTTGTATACAAGCAGGAGAGATGCCGCGATTTTTTTTTATTCCTGAATCATTACTTCACTACACTTTCTGACGTGGGCTTTGTTCGTGCCGAATTAGAAAGTTTTACGCTAAATAAGATGTATTAATTATTTGATTTATAAATTTATATGATGATTTTTTTCTTGTTGTTTTTTAAATGCTAATTTTTTTAGTTTTTTGTAATTTTATTTGCATTGCTTTTGTTTGATTATTTGTTTATATGAATTATATAAATATCTGATTTTTAAATTTATATTTTTATAATATAAATAGTTAGTTCAAATTTATTAATCGATGTAAAATGACTTAAATTGAAATTGTATAGTTTGCCGATCCAATTTTTATATTGGAACTTAATACACTAAGTTAAAATTGGATTTTGCCGCTGTTTTGCGCTGAGATGTTAGTTGAGCCCGGAATGCCTTGAAAAATTTAAATCGCTCTGAGGGGCTAAAAATAGCCAAAGCGGACGCTGATATTTCGCTCCTATTTTGGAGTTGAGGATGTGAAAACTAAGGCTGATTGGAGTTGTTGAATCGCTGTTTAATAACAGGCAGAAGTACGGCCGTTACAAGTATCTGTATGAGGCAAGCAAATGAGGAAGCTAAGAATTAGGACAAGCTTT
This sequence comes from Mucilaginibacter sp. NFR10, assembly GCF_900100445.1. Classification (NCBI taxonomy): domain Bacteria; kingdom Pseudomonadati; phylum Bacteroidota; class Sphingobacteriia; order Sphingobacteriales; family Sphingobacteriaceae; genus Mucilaginibacter; species Mucilaginibacter sp. NFR10. The sequence goes on from NZ_FMTV01000002.1 coordinate 138,100, forward strand.
TATGCCGTGAAATTTGCTTTCGGGCTACGGGGTATAAAAAAATTGTAGACAAAATAAGGATGGCCCCGCCCCAAAATCCAAGCGTCATTTTATTAAGATCACCAAAAAAAATAAACGACATTATGATGCCGTACACCGGTTCAAGATTGGTGATAAGCGCCACCCTGAACGCCGAAAGCTCGCGCATTACGGATACACCGGCAACGTAGGCCAGCGATGTACACACGGTGCCAAGTAGTACCAGGTAACCAATGTCCGCTGGCTTTAACAACATGGCCCGGGTATAGCCGGAGGTTATAAAAAGGTAAATCGAGATCCATACAAAAGCGCCGGATAGCTCATAAAATGCAATGACCGGCGCTTGTAATTTTTGTACCTGGCGAGAGTTAATGATGGAAAAAAAGCTGGCGCAAACGGCGCTTACAAGTCCGGCTACAATACCCTTAGTGTATCTTGTTTCAAATTTGAAAATTAAAACGATGCCTGAAATAATTAAAATCCCGGCTAAAATTTCCAATTTTGAAATGCTTTTTTTATTGATGATCGGCTCAAATATTGCCGTGAAAAGTGTGATGGATGACAGGCAAACCAAGGTGACAGCGACGGTAGAAAGTTTGATGGCGGCGAAGAAAAGGATCCAGTGTCCGCCGACAATTGCTCCCGTACACACCAGTTTTACCAGGGTTTTTCTGTCGACTTTAAAATCGGTTTTATTGAATTTAAAATACAAAAACAGCGAAACAAAGGCAATAAGTACTCTGTACCACACCAATTGTACGGCCGAAATGGTGATCAGGGCGCCTAAAATTCCGGTAAATCCCCACACAAAAACAGTAAAATGGAGTATTATAAGGTTCTTATTTAGGGCCAAGGGGGTGTTTTGCGCCATTATTTGGGTGCTTTTAAAAGTAGGTAATAGCCCAAAATGCCAAAAACGATGTTAGGAATGAATACAGCTGCCAGAGGCGACATGCCCCCTTTTACCGAAAATACAAGCGCAAACCGTTCTAATATAATATAAGCGAAGCATAATAAAATACCTATCCCCAGGGGTAATCCAACGCCTCCGCGTACCTTTCTCGAAGATATGGAAACACCGATTAAAGTAAGTACGAAGGCTGATAAAGGGTACACAAAACGGTGATATTTTTCAAAATAAATGGCCTTTAAATATTCCGGGCGGCGCAGTTTTTCCTTGTCAATATTCTTGTTCAGGTCGCTTAAAGACATGGCCTGGTATACGTTATCATATACAATAAAATCGCTCGGGTGCATATCCAAAACAGTGTCTTTTGGCGTGTTACTTGTAATGAATTGTTCTTTCATTCCGTTTACATATTTAACACTGTATTGTTTAAGCGACCAGATCCGTTTTAAAGAATCGTATTGAATTTGTTCGGCAATCAGTTTTTCACGCAACGTATCACCATTAAATTTCTCCATTATAAAATTGTAACCGAAGTGAGTTGTGGGATCGTAATTGGCAAGATAAACAAAAGTATGTTTGTCAATTTGCATGTGTACCTCCACCTTAGTCGGGTCATTGTCCATCATGCCATTGGCATTTTCAAAGTCGATTTTCAGCCGGTTTGTGAAAGGAATAAGGTATACATTTGCAAAAAAAGACACCACAAATATGATTGATGAAGCGATTACATAAGGTCTTAAAAATCGATTAAAACTTGCCCGGCCGCTCAATATCGGAACAATTTCTGTTTGGTTTGCCATCTTGGCTGTAAAGAAAATCACCGCCAAGAAGTTGATCAGCGGCGATAACATATTCAAATAAAATGGAATAAAACCCGCGTAATATCTGAAGACGATATCGTGCAAACTGGCGTGTTTATTCAGGAAGTTATCAAGCTTTTCTGACACGTCAAACACTACAGATATCACCATGAAAATGCCCATAGTAAATATAAAAGTGCCAAGGTATTTGCCAATAATAAACCTGTCGATGATCTTTAAATATCTATGAAAAAAAGCTTTCATCTGTCGGTTGTTTGATTGTTAATTTCCATGTTTTTTCTGGAGATTTCTTGTGATTTTATGAGTTGTTATAAACGCTGTCCAAGGCGCTTTACCATCATGTTTTTCCAATCGTAAAACTCACCCGCAATAATTTTTTTTCGCGCCTCTTTAACCAGCCATAGATAAAAATGGAGGTTGTGCAAGGTGGCGATCTGAGCGCCTAACATTTCGCCAGAGTGGATCAAATGACGTAAATAGGCTTTGCTGTAATCCCTGTCGGCAAACAGATCGCTGTCATCTTCAATGGCCGAAAAGTCGTTTTTCCATTTCTCATTTTTGATGTTGATGATGCCATTTTTGGTGAAAAGCATGCCATTGCGCGCGTTCCTGGTTGGCATAACGCAATCAAACATGTCAATACCCAGAGCTATGTTTTCCAAAATGTTTACAGGCGTACCTACACCCATTAAGTAACGCGGTTTTTGCTGCGGTAATATATTGCATACAATTTCGGTCATGGCATACATTTCCTCGGCCGGTTCACCGACCGAAAGGCCGCCTATGGCATTACCTTCACGCTCATATGAGGCTATTACTTCGGCAGATCGTACGCGCAGATCTTTATATACCGAACCTTGTACAATTGGGAAAAGTGTTTGACTGTAGCCATATTTTGGCCCAGTGCTGTCAAATCTGTCGCAGCAGCGTTTCAGCCAGCGGTGGGTCATTTCTATCGATCGTTTTGCGTAGTTGTAATCGCAGGGATAGGGGGTACACTCATCAAACGCCATGATAATATCGGCGCCGATTATGCGCTGAATGTCCATTACATTTTCGGGAGTAAACAAATGTTTTGATCCGTCAATATGCGAGCGGAACGTAACCCCTTCCTCTTTTATTTTGCGTACTTCGGTTAATGAATATACCTGGTAGCCGCCGCTATCGGTCAAGATGGGGCCGTCCCATCCATTAAATTTATGTAGTCCTCCGGCGCTTTCAAGTGTGTTTAAACCAGGACGCAGATATAGATGATAGGTGTTGCCCAATATAATTTGCGCCGAAATATCCTGTTTAAGCTCGTGCTGGTGCACCGCCTTTACAGTGCCGGCAGTGCCTACGGGCATAAAAATAGGGGTTTGTATGGTACCGTGGTCGGTAGTGATCTCGCCGGCGCGGGCCTTTGAAAGCGGGTCTTGTGCTGTTAAGTTAAATTTCATTTTAGGGTTGCAAAATTAGCAAAAAAAACCCTCATGCCCGTCCTTTCCAAAACGGCGGCAGGATAAAAGCTATTTATAAACGTGCTGAATATTAAAACCATGTTAATTAAAGTACTTTTATTTTAAGGGGGATTAAATAAGAGTACATTAAACTTCAAATTAACGCTGATATTGAGCCTTAATTTCATTGATTTTTAACAAATTTGCCTCATTATTTTTTTTGTTTGGAAACGTACTTACACGACGCGCTTTTTATTCTTTTTCAGCTTTGTTTTATAGTTCAGCTATATTACCTGGTAAGCAGGCATACCCGCCTTGCAGGCCATAAACCCGCCGAAGGGCCGCCGCCCAGAGTCTTAATCCCCATTTCTGTTATTATCAGCGCCCGCAACGAAACCCGTAACTTAGAGGAAAATCTCCCATCGATACTGGAACAAAACTATCCTGATTTTGAGGTGGTTGTTATCAATGATTGCTCTTTTGATACTTCCGACGAGGTGCTTGAAACTATGCAAAAAAAATACGCCCACCTGAAAGTTGTTACCATTACCGAGCATGACCGCTTTAAAACAGGTAAAAAGTTTGCCCTTACCTTAGGCATCAAGGCATCAAAAAATGAACACCTTTTATTTACCGATGCTGATTGTAAGCCAGCTTCCGAAAACTGGATAAGCCGTATGGCTGCCAATTTTACAAGCGGTGTGCAAATAGTTTTGGGGTACTCTCCTTATTATAAAAAAGGTGGTTTTATTAATGCTTTTACCCGCTTTGAAACCATAAAAACAGCAACTAATTACCTGTCGGGCGCGTTAACCGGCGACCCCTATATGGGTATTGGACGCAACCTTGCCTATACAAAAACGTTATTTTTTAGTGCAAAAGGTTTTGCTTCGCACATGCACGTAATATCAGGCGATGATGACCTGTTTGTTAACCAGCATGCCACTCCTGATAACACAGTAGTTGAATTGAGTCCCGAATCATTTATGTTTACAGAGGCTAAAACCACTTTTAAATCATGGTTTAAACAAAAAAAGCGACACATGGGGGTGGGGAAACTGTATAAAAACCAGCACAGGCGTATGCTTAGTTTTGATGCAGTTAGCGGCTTTATATTCTATATTTTATTGATATTATTCCTTATTTTAAGGTATGAACCGTTACTGGCATTAGGTTTGTACGTTTTTAGGTTGATATTACAAATGGCCATTTATAATCGTATATTTAAAAAACTTAATGGCAAAGACCTTTGGTGGTATCTCCCCTTTTTTGACCTATTATATTATACATATTTAAATGTTTTTGGATTGATCGGTACCTTTTTAAAAACTACTCAATGGAAATAAACGCCAACTTTACCGAGAACGCAAAGAATGATTTTCACCTGGTAGTGAAGGCCAGGCAGGGAGATCAAAAAGCCTATGCCGATTTGATGCACCGTTATAAAGACTCGATTTATTTCATGGTGCTTAAGATGGTAAACAACAAAGAAGATGCAATGGATTTAACGGTTGAAACCTTTGCCAAAGCATTTGAAAAACTTGAAAAATACCAGCCTGATTTTGCTTTTAGCACCTGGCTTTTCAGGGTAGCAACTAACAATTGCATTGATTTTATCCGCAAAAAGAAACTAAGTACCATGTCAATTCATGGCATGATGGACGATGAAGGGGATGAAAAACCGCTGCAAATTAAGGCGGATAGCCTTAACCCCGAAGAAACATCTATCAAAAAGCAACAAACTCAGGAGCTAAGATCATTAATTGAAAGCCTCCCCACGCGTTATAGGAACTTGATTACCTTACGCTATTTTGATGAGCTTTCGTACGAAGAAATAGCCCAGCAACTCGATCTCCCGTTAGGGACGGTAAAGGCGCAATTATTTAGGGCAAGGTACCTGCTTGGCAATATTATTAACCGTTTTAACAGGGATGACATCTGAAATAATTCTACAATATTTTCCTGATTTAAGTGCCGAACAGCGTGAGCAATTTGAAAAATTGCCAGCTTTATATGAACACTGGAACAGCCAGATCAACGTAATTTCCCGCAAAGATATTGATCTTTTATTTGAACGTCACGTGCTCCACTCGCTTGGGATTGCCAAAGTAATGGCTTTTTTACCGGGCGAAAATGTGCTTGATGTGGGTACCGGTGGGGGCTTTCCTGGTATTCCCCTGGCTATTTTATTCCCCGAAACACAATTTCATTTGGTTGATTCTATAGGCAAAAAAATCAAGGTTGTTACGGAAGTAGCTGCAGCCTTAGGCCTCAGAAACGTGAAAGCATCACACCTGCGGGCCGAACAAATTGCGGATAAATTTGACTTTGTAGTATCACGCGCTGTTACCCAATTAAAGGATTTTTATCCATGGGTAAAAGGTAAATTCAACAAGCATTCGAATAACAAATTACCCAACGGTATCCTGTATTTAAAGGGCGGCGATTTGGAGCAGGAGATCAAAGAATCGGGCTTAAAAGTTACCCAATATCATCTGAAACATTACTTTAAAGAGGAGTTTTTCGAAACAAAACAGGTGATATACGTGAAGGGATAATCTATTTGTAATCCACCTTTCTGATTATAAATATGCACATAAAGACGCTACTGCGTTAAAGTAAATCACTTTACGCCCTCGCGTCTTTGCGAGAAATCATTTATAAAATGCGGTTTAACTTCTATATCAAATGATCATGATGCTGGTTGTCGGTGCGTGATGCTGCCCAAAAAACAAACCCCAGGAAAAATAAAGCACCGCCGGCAAAAACAGGCAGTTTAAATGTCCATCCGCCATTTAAGCCGGTAGTGATAATTGAACTGCCAGAGCTATCTACCGCATTGATGGTATGCTTATAAAAAAAATTACCTGCAATAAGCATCACAATGCCTACTATTGCTAAAATGATCCCAAACTTTTTCATATTATGAGGTTTAAAAATGAACAAAATCAGGTTAACGGTAAGGTCCAGGAAGTATAATTGGTACTTATTAAACAAAGCGTATTTTAATGTGTTTGCTTTGTTTTAGATATATTTTAAAAGAAGTTGTCCCGATGGGATATATCTAAGTTACAAACTTTTGAATACTAAAAGAAATTATTTAACGATTTGTAAAACTGGGTTAAGGAGAGAGCAGGGATTTACGCAGAAAATTGCCGGGACGGTTTTAGGCCGGTCGGCAATTATAAAAGCTTGTTTAAAGCTTTATTTTTATTTGTTTTCTTTTGCGGGGTAGCCTACCACAATAACTTCGCGAAGGGTAGTTGAAGCTTTTGTAGAAGCCATTGCCTGATCATATTGTTTTGAAGGAACCGGGGTGTAATAGTTTTCGTTGTCACTTAATAAAGCCATAGACACAGGTAAATTATAATGCCCTGATTTTATACTGAGGTCACCGTCAAAATTGTTCACAACCCTTAATATTTCATTATCTATATCCTGATCAACGCCTTCGACAAGGGCCACTTCACTTATTTTACCATTAATAATATTAAAATTTAACGTCACTTTTCCCGAAATGTGGTTTTCACGTGCTTTTGACGGATAGCGTGTGTGTTTAGCAATGTACATATATAGGGTTTGAAATGGATCTGCAGGTGGCGGGGGCGGCGGGACACGTTCTGCAACAGCTGGTGTGGGAGCCTTCGGGGTAACAGGTGCCCCTTCTATCACTTTAGGTGCTTTCTTTATCTTTTCCGGATTTGCAGGCGGTGGCGGAGGTGGCAGCTTTACATCAATAACCTTAGGTTTTTTGCTGTTTGCGGGTGGAGCAGGCGGAGGTGGTGGAAGCTTTGGATAAATTAACATTTTAGGAAATGTATAGCCGTATTTAGTTTTCAGTGTAGCCAGTTCTTCCGGGGTAGCTTTGCTTTTATAGTATTCTTTTTGCTCTCCGTTCTTTTCGGTAATAATTACCCTGAAATCGATTTTTTTATTAACAAGGTAACCGGTTTCTTCGTATTTAAAACCTTTGGCAGTAACATCTGCTTTTTTTATTCGGACGGGGTCTACTTTTACAGTGTCGGCAGGGGCGGTATGCGTACCGGCCAGCTTTTTATTAGCAATTTCCGGTTGGGGCATCAGATCGAAAAAACCGTAAGTTTTACTGAATACCAGGGTTGATGCACAAAGCAGGCCGGCGCATATGGGTACGGCCACGAGGTATTTTAGCCTGGCTAATTTCCCCGAACGTTTTTGGTTTAACATAATTATCCTCTTTTTTAATAAGTTATAATTGAAAAATGAATGCGCCAGGGGCGAGCCGTTTAACCCATAAGCATTGCTTACCAAAAACGACGAATAGCTGAGGGCATCACTTTCCTGCGCGGCAGTTTGCTCGTCGGCTATATATTCATGGATGGTTTTCAGGCTGATTTGCAATAAATAAACCAGCGGATTAAACCAATTGATAATCTTGATCAACTCCAGAAAAACAATATCAACCGAGTGTTTTTGACGAATGTGAACCAGCTCGTGCCTGATAATGATATTATTAGCTTGGGTTTTTGTGCCAATAAAAAGGTAGTTAAAGAAGGAAAAGGCGGTGTTTGATCCCTCTATATTGATGAGTTTATACTTATCATTAACCAGAGTTTTGGTGGCCTTTGTTAGTTTGACCAATTGATAAAGCCTGATAAAGAGTACTGTGGTAAGTACTATTGTACCAAGTATATAGGCGTAAACCAAAATATCGTTAAAGGTTAACGTTGGCTGCACGGTAAGCTTTTGCACGGTGGTTTGGTAAGCCGTTTGCGGAATGATAACGATTGTTTTTGTTGCAGTTTCAACCGGTTTTAGCCAGCCAATTTGTACAACGGGTAATACAAATGAAATCACACAGCTCAATAACAGGTATATACGGTTTAAGGTATAGTGTGTTTCTTTATTTAAAAACAAGCAGTACCCTGCATAAAATACGCATAGGTACAAGTTTGCTTCAAGCAAATAATATAGCCAGTTCATTGTTGTTTGCTTTTAAGTTTATCAATTAATGATGTTAGCTCGTCCAGTTCTTTTACGCTGATGTTCTTTTCATCCACAATAAAGGATACCAAACTTTGATATGAGTTGCTGAAATAGTTTTTCATCATCTTATCAAATGTGAATTTTTTGTACTCCGCATCGCTGATGAGCGGAAAGTAAACATGCGAGTTACCATAGGCCTTATGGTCGATAAAGCCTTTGCCCTCCAATACCCTTACCACAGTCGACACCGTATTATAAGCCGGTTTAGGTTCCGGCATTTCTTCAATAATATCTTTAACAATGGCTTCCTTCAGTTGCCAAAGGATCTGCATTACCTGCTCTTCGGCTTTGGTTAGTTCTTTGATATGCATAGCAAACTATTTTTATAGTTAGATAAAGGTAAAACTATTTTTATAGTTTGCAAACTATTTTTGTAGTTTTTAAATAGGTGTGCAAATTAAGGCTGTGCAGATGTGCAAATTAAGTAACGAAAGGCATATGTTTTAAAGCTGAATATGATATCCAGACTTTATTTATTGCATTGCAAATAACAGGTCCTGCTTGCAAATCGCCCGAATATTTATAATTTGCAGGGCTCTAATATGCATGTCTAAACCCAATGTCATTACTCCATAAAGTAGCTTTATCTTTTGTTAAAAACCTTGGGCCCGTAGCGGCTAAGTCACTGATCGCATATCTTGGCAGCGTGGAAGAAGTGTTTAACTCATCGCCCGAAAAGATGACCAGGATCCCGGGAATAGGTGAGAAGCGCGCTGTAAAATGGGATTTTGACGATGCTTTGAGGCAAGCCGAAAAGGAGCTGAAGTTTTTAGAAGGTCACGATATCGATGTTATATTTTATACAGATGCCCGTTACCCAAAGCGCTTAAAAAATTGCCACGATTCGCCGGTGCTGCTTTATGCAAAGGGCAAAATGGATCTTAACCCGCCCCACATTATCAGTATAGTGGGCACCCGTAACGCTACCGATTATGGCAGGCAATTATGCCGCCAGTTAGTTGAAGAATTACAGCAATATAATGTATTAATAGTAAGTGGTTTGGCGCATGGCATTGATGTAGCGGCACATAAAGAATGTGTAAAGCTAAACGTGCCAACCATCGGTGTACTGGGCCATGGGCTCGACAGGCTTTATCCGGCTCAAAATAGGGGTACCGCCGATAAAATGCTCGAAAACGGCGGTTTACTATCCGAATATCCTTCGGGCACTAATCCCGACAGGGAAAACTTTCCGCAGCGAAACCGGATAGTTGCCGGCATTGCCGATGCAACTGTGGTAATTGAAGCCAGTATAAAAGGAGGTGCGCTCATCACGGCCGAAATTGCCAATTCCTACAACCGGGATGTTTTTGCTTTTCCGGGCAGATTGGGTGATGAATTTTCTGAAGGATGTAACTTCCTGATCCGCAATAATAAAGCGAGCCTGCTAACCTGCCCTGCTGATCTGGCTTTTAGTTTAGGTTGGGAAAAGAATGATATAAGTAAACCTGTTGAGCAATTTATGCTGCCGTTTGATCTATCGGACGATGAACGGCTGATCATGGATATATTACGGCAAAACAATACGCCCGTTGCTATTGATGATTTAACCCTGCGGGCTAATATGCCTATGAGCCAACTGGCCATGAACCTCCTTAATATGGAAATGCAAGGGTATATCAGCTCGCTGCCGGGAAAAACTTATAGAGTGAATTGAGTGTTATAAGTCTGGAGTCTTAAGTCGCCAGTTCAAAGTCTTGAAAAAATATGATTTTAGAAGACTATAGATATAGACTTAGAACTTAAGACTATCCCTTCGGCGAATCAAAATGCGTCAGTGTTCCGTCTTCTTCGCTGATGGATTGCCATGTATCGTTTTCAAAGGTAATGATGGCCACGGCACAGGTCGGCATCTCTTTTAGCTGGCTGGTGAGGTAATATAGTATTTGGCTTATACCCGGGTTATGGCCAACTATGCCTATATAATCATATTCATCGGGCAGGCTATTAACTACTTTAACCCAGGTGTTTTCGCTGGCTTCGTAAATTCTTTTGTCTTCCCCCGGAGCCGGTAATTTAAACTGGTTAGCAAAAATTTCGGCAGTAGTTTTGGTACGCAGTGCAGGGCTGGTTATTATAATTTGAGGTATTTGTAACTGTCCTTTTAAAAGGGTGGCCATTAAAACCGCATCCTGCATACCCGATTGTTTTAAAGGCCGGTCAAAATCAACATAACCGCTTTCATGGGTAGCTTTTGCGTGGCGTATTAATAATAACTTTTTCATGATTTTGAACGGTTGACTGATCGGTTTGTAATGTTACGGTTTTGTGATTATAACGTGAGACATTTATAATAAGTTTCCAATAATACTAAATAAATAAGGAGAAGCTGTTGCTTCTCCTTATAATAAAAGACAGACAAAGTCTACTTCAATTTTTCACCAGGTTATTAAAACGCATAACCGACTGAAATTCCGAAAACGCGGTTTTTAAGTTTGCCGGTATCGTCGTTTGTAATGTTCGACAAGCCCAAGTCGTAGTTAGCATTGATTAGGAAACCGGTTTTAAATTTGAATCCCACAATAGCATTTGCTCCAAATTCCGTCCGTTTAACTTCATTTTCTCCGCTACCGAATTTCACGTCTTCAGATTGTTCATCTCCGTTTACCTTGATTTTTTCTTTGCCGGAAATACCCATACTTAAGAAAGGGCCGGCGCCAAAATAAAAATCGCCTACAACAGCAGGAACGTGGTAAACGACGTTTACAGGTACTTGGAGATAATACAATTTAAATTGTGCAGAACCTTCAAAATCTTCGTCATTTGATCCACTAAAACTTCCACCTTTGCCAGTGAAGTTAAGGGCCGGCTGTAACGAAACGTTTCCGAATTTGAAATCAACAAAAGCACCTACATTAAATGTTGTTAAAGTACCTGAGTTAATAGACAGGTTGCTGCCGTTTGAAGTTGCGTGTAACGTTGCGAAGTTTACACCTCCTTTAAAACCAACAGTAGGTAATTGTGCAAATGCTGCAAAGGATGCCATTAAAAGGCACAGGCTTAGTAATGTTTTTTTCATCGTGTAAGGGATTTAAGTTAATACACAAAAGTATACAAATACACTAACATTAAAAGGTATCTGATGTTTTTTGGTGAAATATTAACAATTGTGGATTTGTAAGTATAACTTAGGCAAGGTCACACCCGCAATTAAAGATTGGAGAAGTCTACAATATCAGCTTCTGGCATATCGTTCATACATTTAAAGTGTCCGAGCGGGCATTTTTCAAGTCCGAATTTGGAGCAGGGACGGCAGGATAGTTCAATACCGGCAATCAGTGTTTCTTTTACTTTATAAGGCCAAACCCCCAGCAAATCGGGTGTGGTGCCACCCCAAACCGAGGCTATAGGCACATTAAACGCTTCGGCAATATGTGTGAGACCTGTATCAAAACCAATTACATTTTTTGCGCGCGATACCAGAAAAACCGATTCATCAAGAGAAGTTACTCCGCATGCATTGTAAACAGATTCACCAACTGCCGTAGCTATTTCATCGCCATTTGCTTTTACATCATTACCGCCCAATAACAAAACAGGTAAATTAAGCTGCCTGCAAATGCTGATGATCTTGTAATTAGGCATCCGCTTCGTAAAATGTGTTGCACCTATTACAAAAGCAACATAGCCATGCTGATGACTAACCGGTAGTAATTTAGTTATATCGTGTTGGGCTTTGATATAATAATCGATAGGCTTATCGTCATTAACCACACCTAAAAACTTAACAGCTTTTAAATACCTGTCAACCAAATGCTCTTTACTTACCAGGTTGCGTTTCAACTTTAAACTTAGCCACTTTAAAATTGGCTGTTTTTTATAAGTTGATGCTTTGATACCGGTACGCAGCTTGATGATGCTTGTGCGGAGATTATTATGCAGATCGATGATGTGATCATACTTTTCGGCCTTAATTTCGTTGATGGTATCTGCCAAAGACGGTTTTAATAACAGCAGCTTATCAAGGTAAGGGTTATTATCATAAATATATTTAAAGGCCGGTTTAGTTAAAAAATGGACTTCGGCATTGGCGACCTGCCTTTTGAGGCAACGTACAACAGGGGTGGTATAAATTATATCACCCATTGAACTAAAGCGGATCACCAATATTTTCATGTTGTTATTACGTTCAGGAAATCTGGCTCCTGATTTTTTCGATTATAGAAGTGGATGAATATCCTTCAACAAAATTAATGGTTTTAACCTCGCCTCCGTTTGCAATCACTTCTTTGGCGCCTACGATGTTTTCAACCGCATAATCGGCTCCCTTTACCAGTATGTCGGGCAGAAGGAAGCTGATCAAATTAAGAGGGGTATCTTCTTCAAAAACAACGATGGCATCCACAAAAAACAATGCCGCCAACAGTGCTGCACGGCTGTTTTGATCATTTACCGGGCGGGTTGGGCCTTTGATGCGCCTAACCGAACTATCGGCATTAAGGCCAATCACCAGCTTGTCGCCAAGTTCGGCCGCTTTGGCCAGGTAGGTGAGATGGCCTATGTGCAGCAGGTCAAAAACACCATTGGTGAACACCACCTTTTTGCCTTCAGCTTGCCAGTTTTTGATCTGTGCCTGTAGCGACGGCTGATCTGTTATTTTATCAAGAAGGGTTTTTTCGAAGCCGGTCCTCATTTGTTTTTCCTGTAAACACACATCACATGTGTCTTTGTATATTATCAGAAAGACGCGTGTGATGCGTCTCTACGGTACTGTTTAATCAAAAAGGTCATCAACGGCGGTACACAGGATATGCCCGATAAGGATATGCATTTCCTGGATACGCGCGGTAATGTTTGACGGCACGATGATGTTAAGATCGCAAAGACCATTCATTTTACCGCCATCTCGGCCCGAAAGGCCTAAGGTTTTAACTTCCAGTTTTTTAGCAGACTCAAATGCCGCCAGGATCCCCGGACTGTTTCCGCTCGTCGAAATGCCGATGAACAAGTCGCCCGGTTTGGCAAATGCCTCCAACTGGCGTGAAAATACATGTTCGTAGCCGTAATCATTGGCAATAGATGTAAGCGCCGAAGTATCAACTGTTAATGCAATGCCCGGCAAGGGTTTACGATCTTTTACATAACGCCCGGTAAGCTCTGCTGCAATATGCTGAGCATCAGCAGCACTACCGCCGTTGCCAGCCAGTAATACTTTATTGCCTTTTTTTATGGTTGAGGTAATCATATCACAGGCTATCTCGATATCGCCGCCAAGCGTATCAATTACCCTTTGCAGCGTATCCTGGTGATCTTTAAGTTCGTTTAATATTTTTTCGTTCATTCGTTCACTGGTTCATTAGTTCATTGGTTGGTTAGGGCAAGCACATTCAAACCATTGGCCTTTAACCTCTGCCTTACCTTTCGCTTTTTAAAATATCCTCAACAATCTCATCTACCGTAGTTGTTGCGCTGCCCACGTGGCGAATTACTATAGCAGCCGCGTGGTTGGCCAGTTCGCATGAATCCTCAATGCTTAAGCCTCCCGCCATAAAGTATGCCATGGTGGCCAGTACAGTATCGCCGGCACCTGTTACATCAAACACTTCGGTTGCCTTTACCGGTAAACTTTGATAGCCCTCTTCGCTTAATATTACCATGCCTTCTTCGGATAAGGTAACTACTATATATTGAGTCCCGGTTTGTTCAAAAATTACCTTACCGGCCTGTTGCAGGCTTTCTATCGAGTTGATCTTATCGGTTTTAGCAGCTTCAGACAATTCCTTGCGATTAGGCTTAATGATAAAAGCGCCTTTGTATTTTTCGTAATTAAGCCCTTTGGGGTCGATGATTACTTTTTTGCCTTTAGCATTTGCTGCTTTTATAATGCCCTGGGTTAGGAACGGCGAAAACAGGCCTTTGTTATAATCAGATAAAAGTACCATATCTGCGTTGTCAATATAACCGCTTAGCTTACTAATAAGCTCGTTGGCGATAGGCTCCGATACTTCGTCGGTAACTTCACGGTCAACACGTACCAGTTGGTGGCTGCCAACAACAACGCGGGTTTTTACTGTGGTAGGGCGGTTGCTATCTTTAATAATAGTGTCAGTTTCAACCCCTTCGTCGGTCAGGATTTTGATCAATTCTCCGGCAGCCTGGTCATTTCCAATTATGCCGGCAACAATAACTTTTGCACCTAATGATACCAGGTTTTGAACCACATTACCGGCACCACCTAATGTAGTGGTTTCGTTTTTAACGTTTACAATAGGCACAGGCGCCTCGGGCGAAAGGCGGGTAGCATTGCCCCATATATAATGGTCAACCATCAGGTCGCCAATAACAAGTATTGCCGGTTTGCGAACCGTAGCCTGTATAGCGTGTACTTTATCTTTTAGGTTCATTTAATTTAGTCATTGTTTCATTGATTCATTAGGTCATTGTTTATCGCGTAAAAAACACTAACCTCTGATCTCTAATCACTAACCTCTCTTTGCAGCAAACGCCTTCGTAATTTCAGCCACGGACATAGCATTCATACACATTTCTTTATACAAACCGCCTTTACGTGCGGCAAGAATACCGTAATGCATATCTGTGAAGCCTTCAATACGGTGGGCATCGGGGTTTATAGATAACATAACGCCTTTATCCAAAGCATATTGGTGCCAGCGCCAGTCGAGATCGAGCCTTAACGGGTTGGCATTGATTTCAATAACTACGTTATTCGCTGCGCAGGCATCTATCACTTTTTTATAGTTGATAGGATATCCGCTACGACTTAGTAAAAGTCTGCCTGTTGGGTGTCCCAATATAGTTGTATAAGGATTTTCGATTGCGGTGATCAGTCTTGACGTAGCCTTTTCCTCGTCCATTTTGAGGATTGAATGAACTGAGGCTACAATGAAATCAAACTTTTGCAGGATCTCGTCAGGATAATCAAGCGAACCATCATACAAAATATCCGATTCAATACCTTTAAAAATATGGAAACCGTCGAGTTTTTTATTCAGGGCATCTATTTCTTCATGTTGCTGCAATACCCGTTCAATGCTTAAGCCCTTGGCATAAAAGGCGCTTTTACTATGATCACACATGCCCAGGTATTCCAGTTTCAGGGTATCCCGGCAGTATAAGGCCATTTCTTCAATGCTGTTTACACCATCGCTCCATGTGCTGTGGTTATGGAGCGTGCCTTTCAAATCGTGCCAGTTAATGAGCGTTGGCAGTATGTTCTTTTCGGCCTTTTCAATAAACAGGGTACCTTCACGCAATTCGGGCTGCATCCAGCTTAAACCGGCTTTGGTGTAGATCATTTCTTCTGTTTCTGGCTGTTCAACAGGAACATTAATCCTGTCGAAAACGGCTTGTACATGATCATCAGTACCTGTATTGATAAATAGTTCTTTGTAATAATCAGCCTTATCTACACAAACAATATCAACGAGCAAGCCATTTTGCAGCTCGCCCTGAATATGGTTTTGATTTTTACTTACATTGCAAAGTATGGTTGAATTTACCAGCGCTTCGTAGGCAACATCATGGTTAAGGCTACCTACTACGATCACAATTTCGGTGATGATCTCATTCAAACGCCTGAATTCGCCGGCGAAATGCTTTAGCGCATCAGGGAAAATGGCTTTTACCTCATCCATCAGTTCGTTGGCTTCCTTTTCAACCTGGGCAAAAAGAAATTTGCCATTGCTCGCCATCCTGAACTCAATAGCCTTACGGATCTCTTCCTGCGTTTTAAGACCGAAGCCCTTTGCCTCTATCAGGCGGTTTTCATTGCAGGCATAAAAAAGCTCACCGGTATTTTCAATGCCCAGCTCTTTCCAGATGACAGCTACCTTTTTGGGGCCGATGCCTTTAATACCCATCATTTCAACCACACCGGCAGGGGTTTTATCCAACATATCCTGCAGCTCGGTCATGGTGCCGGTTTCAAGCAACTCAGCAACTTTGCCGGCTATGCTTTTACCTATGCCATCAATCTTCTCCAGTTCGTCCAGTTTTTTACCGGCGATAGGGAAGGGGAGCTTATCAACTTTAAAAGCTGCGTTGGCTACCGATTTGATCTTGAACGGATTAACCTCATGGAGTTCCATGAGTTGTGAGAGTAAACGAAGTGTACGGGCTATGGGTTTATTTTCCATAATTACAATGAGGCCGTAAAAATACAAAAAGCCATTGTAATGACAGCTTATGCGGTGGGTTTGTTTTTGAGCAGGGCTATTTTCTCGCGAAAAGCAAGCCATAATACAGTTTGAGAATACCTGGCTGGCGTCTTTTAAATTATTGAATGAGTAATCATTGGATTCTTTAACTTTAATAAAAAGATCATGCCCGATTATAACGACATCCTTTACGCCGCCGAAACTCATGCTGTTGATGAGATCAAAGCGTATTTTAATAAAGGCGGCAGCCCGAACGAAGTTCATGATGGCATGCCTGTTTTTACCATGATGGTTGAAATGTATGCCCGCGGCCCCCGGTTTAAAGACTGTGTGCAAGCTTTTATTGATGCCGGACTTGATTATGAATACAAGGCGTTACTGGCGGTTTTTGCCCACGATGAGGAGATGTTAAAACAGGCTTTGACGATAGATCCATCTGCTGTTAACAAAACCTATTCTTTATATAATAATACCTATACTCCTTTAACGGGTGGAACACTCATGCATTTTTGCGCCGAATATAATAGCCTTGCCTGCGCCAAAATACTTTTACAGCATGGGGCTGATGTAAATGCCAAAGCAGCTTATGATGATCATGGTTTCGGCGGACATACACCTATTTTTCATACGGTTAATCAAAACGGGAATAGTTCTGTTGATATGCTTCACTTTCTGTTGCAAAACGGTACCGATCTGTTCTATACAGTTAAAGGGTTGATCTGGGGCCGGGGATATGAATGGGAAACGTTTATTCCATCTGTAAACCCAATAAGTTATGCCATGATGGGGGCACTACCACAATTTCACCGCAAGGAGCAAACTATTATGGAGGTAGTTAGCCTGCTTATAAAACATGCCTGGGATTGATTACGTGCCAGGGAATGTTCCAAATGCTTATTTGAAGAGAGGATAGTAATAGAATAACTAAAATGCTTTAAATTGGCGCTAATGGACGATTATATAAAAGTGGTGCGAGAAAGAGTTTCCGATTTTTCATTACGGCAAGCCGTGCTGTTCGGAGCTTTAAATTGTGAAAAGATGCTTCGGGGCTATAAGATATTTACAGAGTTAGAGGCTTGGGGAGATTATGATTTCTTTTTATCATTAACAGAATACATCTATTCCGACATTTTAGAAATGACGGTAAAGCTTATTATGAACTATCGAAAAAAGAACTTGAACGGAATTTTCCAGATTTAGATAACTTCCAGACTGCGGCAGCTTCTTACGCATTTGATACGTGTGTGGCTTTTGAAGAACTTTGAAATTAATGACAAATTGATAAAATCAATTAGAAGCTTTAATCAGAACCTTGATGACTTGATAGATTACTCATATTTATACTAATTCCCAATAAAAAAAGCCACCCAACTGGGCAGCTTTTCACAATCAAAATTAATGTATTAATGAAATATTATTTGATCACCAAATCGTAAGGAAGGCGGGCTTGCGGGGTGCGCATCATTTGGGTGATCCCTTTTATTTGCTGATAAACACGGTAATTTTCGCCAAGCTCGTTTTTCACCATGTGGGTTTGTACTTCGGCGCTTAAACCGCTGCCCACCTTGTTGAAAAAGCTTTTTTGCTCAGGGTAACTTACAATATTATAGGTTTTGATCTTAGCTTTTTTGGCAGCTGAAGAGATAGCGTCGTTGATATTCCCCAAACGGTCAACCAGGCCAATTTTGAGGGCCTGCTCACCGGTCCAAACACGGCCCTGGCCAATGCTGTTAATGTAAGCCTGTGTTTTGCCGCGGCCTTCGGCCACTGCTTTGGTAAATTCATCATAACCACGGTTTACGCTGTTTTGTAATACCAGGCGTTCGTCGGGGCTAAGCGGACGGCTAATATCGCCCAAATCTGCATACTTCCCGGTTTTTACACCATCAAAGGTGACACCCAGTTTATCGTTAAACAGTTTTTGCATGTTGGGCAATACAGCAAAAATGCCGATAGAACCGGTAATAGTATTAGGCTGGGCAATGATCGAATCGGCCGCACATGAAATGTAATAACCGCCCGATGCAGCATAATCACCCATAGAAACAATGATCGGCTTTTTTTCGTGGATGAGTTTCACCTCGCGCCAGATCACGTCAGATGCCAGTGAGCTGCCGCCCGGCGAATTTACACGCAATACCACAGCTTTAACTTTATCATCCAAACGGGCTTTGCGTAATGCTTTCGAAATAGTTTCTGAACCGATACTGTTATCGTCGCCATCGCCACCGGTAATATCGCCCGATGCATAGACAAGGGCAATACGGTTTTTAGATGATGAATCATCCTCCTTATCGTCCGAATCATCACTTTTGCTTTTGGCGTAGTCCCTAAGATCAACGCTTTTTAAATCGTCTTTTAAATCGGTACCGGTGCGCCTTTTCAAATCGTTAAGGATCTCATCTTTATATTTTAAGCCGTCAACCAGCTTCAATTTATAGGCATCTTCAGGAAATTGAATGCACATATTATCGGCATAGCTGAATAATGAATCCCTGTTAAGGCCCCGGCTTTTGCTGATGCCGGTTAAAAAATGATTGTACAGTGAACCAAGATATGAAGTTACCTGTAGTTTATTGGCATCGCTCATCTTGGTAAGGAACAATGGTTCAACAGCGCTTTTAAAGGTACCAACTTTAATGATCTGTGCCTCAATACCTAATTTGTCCAGTGCACCTTTCAGAAAAGTGGTTTGAGAGCTGAAGCCATGAAACTCAAAAATGCCTTTTGGGTTAATATAAACTTTATCGGCTACTGATGCCAGATAGTAAAAACCCTGTGTATATACTTCGGCGTAGGCTACAATAAATTTGCCTGATTTTTTAAAGTCGATAAGTGCGTTGCGGATCTCTTCGGTAGTGGCCTGGCCGGCGGTCATATAACTCTCATCAAGGTATATGCCTTTAATATTATCGTCGGTTTTTGCTTTTTTAATATCAGCCAGGATATCATTTAAGCCGATTGATTTATCTTCATTCAAACCCAAAAAATCCAGACCGGCAAGAGGATTGTTTGGTGTACGCTCGGTGATCTGATTTTTTAGCGACATGTATAAAATAGAGTTTGGGCTAACATCTACAGTTTTATCACTGCCGGCGGATGCAATAAGGCCGATAACAAGAACCGCCCCTACAACACCTATTATTATACCCGAAATAATTACCCCTACAATAGTGGCCAGAACGAATTTGAAGAATTGTTTCATTAATGTTATAAATCTTTTTAACTATGCAAACTTAGTAATAAGGAGCCGTATAATGCTAAGAGCGGTTTCCATTATATTTGTTACAACATGATTGATGTTTTTTTATTGCTTGGGAGCAACCTTGGCACCCGCGAATTGTTTCTGCAGCAGGCAATTGAATCTGTTTCGGCCCGAATTGCTCCGGTTAAACTGATATCGTCGGTTTATGAAACCCAGTCGTGGGGTAAAACCGATGAACCCGACTATTTAAACCAGGTGCTGATGCTCCAAACTGAGCTTTCGGCGCAGGATGTATTGAAAAAAATATTGAGTATCGAATTACAAATGGGCCGTAAACGGGAGGTTAAATGGGGATCGCGCATTATTGATATTGATATTTTGTTTTATGGCGATGAAGTGATCCATGATTTCAACCTGGTGGTGCCCCATCCCGAATTGTATAAGCGCAGTTTTACGCTGATCCCCCTGGCCGAGATAGCGCCTAACCTTGTTCATCCTGTGTTCAAAAAAAATATTTTGCAGCTAAAGCAAGAACTAAAGGATAACTTAATCGTAAAAAAGCATATTTTTGAATAAACACAAAGCTTTTATAATGGCAGATATTTCACCAGAACAGGATCTTGATCTTTCTTTTTTATACGAGATCGCCGACGGTAGTGACGATTTTATTGTTGACTCGATTGGGATGTTCCTTGAGCAATCGCCCGATCTACTTAATACGATCAGCAACGCGTTAAATAACCAGGATTGGGCTTTAGCAGCCCAGGCAGCTCATAAATTAAAGCCTAACCTTGGTTTTTTTGGTATGCCCATAAGCCAGGCTACCATACAGGAAGTTGAGCTGGCCTGTAAAGCCGGCGGTCAAAACCCAACCGAAATATTTGAAAAATTTAACCAGGTAAACAGCATGGTGTCAGCAAACCTCATCACTTTAAAACAAATTAAGGCAGAGAAGGAAGCTAATTTATAGGTGAAAGGTGAAAGGTAAAAGGTGAAAGGTGAAAGTTTCGCCGGTTAGATATAAAAAGCAAAGGCAACAGGTTTCCCTTTTGCCTTTTGTATTTTATAAAGTTTTAGTTGTTTATGCAGATAAGAAACCTTTGGCCTTTTACCTTTCGCCTTTATCCTAAAAAAGCCTTTCGCCTTTAACCTAAACTTCTGATATTTTAAAAGTATAGCTTTCCATAATCAGGTTGGCCAGTAGGTTTTTGCAGGCCTGGTCAACTTTGGCGCTGGCAGCTTCGGCATTTTCGGCTTCTATTTCAAGCGTAATGTGTTTGCCAATGCGCACGTTGTGAATTTCGGCTAAGCCAAGGTTTTTCATGCTACCGGTTACTGCTTTTCCTTGTGGGTCAAGTATTTCTTTTTTTGGCATTACGTCGATTTCAGCCTGGAACTTTGTCATTTGTGAGTTTTGTTTGAATTAGAGATAAGGTGATATAAATAAATATAACCACCGGAACGGCCACAAATTTAAAAAATAGTATGAGTATTGCCGAAAACAAGAGCAGTAAATAACGGAAAATGTTTTTGTTAAAGTCGCGGTTCTTGAATTTAAGCGACATGAGCGGTATTTCGGATACGAGTAGCGTACACATTATTAAAACCAGAACTGTTAGAAAGTAAGGATTTAAAATGTAATGCGCCAAAGCATCGTACTGTTGTACTATTAAAGGCAGCGATGCTATAAGGATGGCGTTTGCCGGTGTTGGTAAACCGATAAAGCTATCTGATTGCCGCGTGTCGTTATTGAATTTTGCAAGCCTCAATGCCGAAAATACCGGTAAAAGGAATGCAACGAAGTTTAACAGGTGACTTATGCCGTTTAATTGCGGGGCCTGTAAAAATAGTTCGTACATGATCACCGACGGCAATACGCCAAAGCTTACCATATCGGCCAGCGAATCGAGGTCTTTGCCTATAAATGAATAAGAGTTTAAAACCCTTGATGCAAGGCCATCAAAAAAATCAAATATTGAGGAAAGAAAAATGGCATAAGCAGCCACTATGAGGTTACCCTGGAAAGCGAAAACTATACCTATACAACCGCTAAAAAGGTTGGCGCAGGTAATAGCATTTGGAAGGTGTTTTTTGACGCGTCTCTTCATTTCGCCATCGAAGTTATCAGGAATTTATTAAGTAATAATGAAGTTACAAATAATATTCTACTTACTTATAACTTCATTATCGCTAAAATATTACGAATTCATCGAAATCAGAAATTCTTCGTTAGTTTTTGTGCCCCTAATTTGAGCTTGTAAAAACTCCATTGATTCCTGCGAATTCATATCGGCAAGGTGGTTACGGAGAATCCAGATACGCTGAAGCGTGTCACGGTCAAGCAGTAAGTCGTCGCGGCGGGTACTTGAAGCAGTGATATCGATAGCCGGGAAGATGCGTTTATTTGATAATTTACGATCCAGTTGTAACTCCATGTTACCAGTACCTTTAAATTCTTCAAAAATAACCTCATCCATTTTTGAGCCGGTTTCGGTAAGCGCGGTAGCGATGATAGTTAATGAACCGCCATCCTCAATGTTGCGGGCGGCACCAAAAAATCGTTTAGGTTTGTGCAAAGCGTTAGCATCAACACCGCCTGATAATATCTTACCTGATGCGGGGGCAACAGTATTATAAGCGCGTGCCAAACGGGTGATAGAGTCAAGCAAAATCACTACGTCATGACCACACTCTACCATACGCTTTGATTTTTCAAGCACAATGTTAGCAATTTTTACGTGACGCTCGGCTGGCTCATCAAAGGTTGATGATACAACTTCGGCACGTACGCTACGGGCCATGTCGGTAACCTCTTCCGGACGTTCGTCTATCAGCAATATAATAAGATATACTTCGGGGTGGTTTTTGGCAATAGCATTGGCCACATCTTTTAATAACATGGTTTTACCTGTTTTTGGCTGTGCCACGATCAAACCACGCTGACCTTTACCAATAGGCGAAAACAAGTCCATGATGCGGGTTGAATAGTTGTTCGGATCGGTGAAGAGGCTCAGTTTTTCGGAAGGGAACAAAGGTGTTAAGTGATCAAAAGGAACACGGTCACGTACCTCGGCAGGGATGCGGCCGTTGATGGCCTCAACACGTACCAGCGGGAAGTATTTTTCACCTTCTTTCGGTGGGCGGATGCTGCCCCTAACAGTGTCACCTGTTTTAAGGCCGAATAGTTTTATCTGTGATTGTGATACGTAAATATCATCGGGAGAAGTAAGGTAGTTGTAATCAGATGAACGAAGGAAGCCATAACCATCAGGCATGATTTCCAAAACACCCTCATTTACAATTACATTATCAAAATCGAGATTGATTGGCGGTTCCTGTGCTTTTTGCTGGTTTTGGTTGTTGCTGTTAACCCTGCGCTCAAATTTTTGCGGGCGGGCTTCCGGAACAACTTCTTCTGTACGAGTAACTGTTTCACCGGCTTGCGGCGCTTCCGTTTCTGTGGTTACAGCAGGAATTTCAGTTTCCGGATCATCCTGTGATAGCTCATCATCCTGCGCATCAAAAAGATTGGTATCATCTAAAGGAACCTCTATACGCGGTTTTGATGAATCTTTGGTTTTTATAACACGAGTTCTTTTTCGGGGCTTTTCAATTGTTTCGGCAGGCGCTTCGCCTGGCGCGGGTGTAGGGGTATAGTTTGATTCAATTAGATCTTGTTGGGCCTTGGCGGCTTCAATAAGCTGTTGTTGTTCAATAATACGGGCAACAAGCTGAGCTTTACGTAGTTCGTCGGCCTCAGCAATACCTAAATTTCTGGCAATTTCGCGCAACTCAGAAACGAGTTTGTCGTTCAATTCAATTTTATCAGACATGATATGAATTATAGTTCAATGGGATTTTTTAATTGTAATTTGTTTTCAAACGGCAAAAATTTCTATGCAAGTGTTAAAGCTTGACCACATGTAAAAACATATGAGGCTATAATTGAAAGAAATTGATCTTGAAACCTTGTTTTAGTAAACATCCAACCCCATACAAGTATTATTTAAAGTGATAATAAAAAGCGTGGTGATTTAAATTGTTTCTTTAGTGCAAGAAAAATTCAATGGAAAACGATGCAAGTGTAAACAATTATTCTTTAATTTCAAACTAATTAAATAAATATCACTTATATCAGAACACATAAGCCAAATTTTTAGTTTTTTTGACAATTAAAATATTATTCAGTCGCTGATGATGTCCCGCCAGGAATTAATTGAACAAATCAAAAAAAAGAAATCGTTTTTATGTGTTGGGCTTGATCCCGATCTCAACAAGATCCCGGAATTTTTAAGATCGTATCCCGATCCTGTACTTGAATTTAACAAACGCATCGTTGATGCTACGCAGGATCTCTGTATAGCTTATAAGCCTAATGCCGCTTTTTACGAAGCCTATGGTATAAAAGGATTACAAAGCTTAATTGATACCTATAAATACCTGCCCAAAGATTGTTTAAGCATCATTGACGCTAAACGGGGCGATATCGGCAATACATCCGATAAATATGCCAAAGCATTTTTTGATGAGCAATCGGGCGGGATGAGCTTTGATGCTATAACCATTACACCTTATATGGGTAATGACAGTGTTACGCCATATCTTGCTTACGAGGGTAAATGGGTTATTATTTTGGCCCTAACATCATCTGTAGGTAGTAAGGATTTTCAATACCTGCAAACCGGGGATGGCTATTTATATGAAAATGTGATAAAAAAGGCCAACACCTGGGCCGGAGCCGACAGGATCATGTATGTAGTAGGCGCAACCAAAAGCACCGAGTTTACTAACATCCGCGCATATGCGCCTGATAATTTTTTATTAGTACCCGGAGTAGGGGCACAGGGAGGAAGCCTTGAAGAAGTTTGCAAATACGGCATCACTAAAGATTGCGGCCTTATCGTAAACTCGTCGCGTTCTATATTATATGCAAGCAATGGCGAAGATTTTGCCGATGCCGCCCGTGCGGAAGCACTAAGTTTGCAGCAACAGATGCAGGCGGAGTTAGAAAAGGCAGGCATTATATAAAGCAAGTCAGGCGTGTACGCTTCAACTTTCTTTAAGCTAAAAAGCCCGAAGTCATAGTAACTCCGGGCTTTGCATATACCTTTCAGCTTTCGCCTTTATCCTTTTACCTGAAAAAAATATTATTCAAAATATTCCTTCATCCGTTCAAAGAAACTTTTTTCGTTTTTGCCCGGATTGGGTTTAAAGTTAGGAGAGCCCTGCAGTTTTTCCAGGATCTCGCGTTCCTCGCGGCTTAATGCTTTTGGTGTCCATATGTTAATGTGCACCAGTTGATCACCGCGGTGATATGAATTTACTTCCGGTAAACCCTTGCCTTTCAGACGCAGGATTTTGCCCCCTTGTGTTCCGGGGTCAATTTTTATTTTGGCTTTACCGTCAATGGTTGGCACTTCAATAGATGTGCCTAAAGTTGCATCAACAAAGTTTACATGCAGATCATAGATCACATTGTTGCCATCACGTTTTAATGTTTCGTGAGGTACCTCTTCAATCAGGATGATCAGGTCGCCGGGAACACCGCCGCGTGGGGCTGCATTACCTTTACCGCTCATGCTCAACTGCATACCTTCGCTAACACCTGCAGGCACCTGGATGGTGATCAATTCTTCACCGCGAACCACGCCGTCACCATGACAAACGTTACATTTTGACAGTATGGTTGATCCTTCGCCGTTACAGGTAGGGCAGGTGCTGGTAGTTTGCATCTGACCCAAAATGGTATTGGTTACTCTACGTACCGCTCCTGAACCACCGCAGGTTTTGCAGGTTTGGAACGATGATTTGTCTTTAGCCCCGCTGCCATCGCAGGTTTTACAGATGATCTGTTTATTTACTTTGATCTTCTTTTCGGCGCCGTTGGCAATTTCCTCGAGGGTTAAGCGTACTTTGATACGCAGGTTGCTGCCGCGGGCTACACGCCTGCCGCCGCCACCGCTTTGACGGCCGCCGCCAAAGAAACCTTCAAACGGACTACCACCACCAAAAATATCGCCAAACTGGCTAAATATGTCGTCCATATTCATACCACCGCCACCATAACCACCACCATTTGGCGATGAAGCGTTGGCTGCGTGACCAAACTGATCATAACGCTGACGTTTTTCGGGAGTGCTTAATACTTCGTAAGCTTCGGCAGCTTCCTTAAACTTTTCTTCCGCTTCCTTATCACCCTGATTTTTATCAGGGTGATATTTAATAGCCATTTTACGATATGCTTTTTTTATGTCATCAGCACTTGCGCCTTTCGCAACCCCAAGCACATCGTAATAATCTCTTTTAGCCATAATTTTAAAAATTTCGGATTCCGAAATTCAGATTTCGGATTTATTATTATTTAATATTGTGTAAGATCAGGATAGACTATCACATCCGGATAAATCCGAAATTGAAAGTCTCAAATCCGAAATCAGTTACGCTCCTACAACCACTTTAGCAAAGCGGATCACTTTGTCGTTAAGGGTGTAGCCTTTTTCCATTTCGTCCATTACCTTGCCTTTAAGGTCATCAGTAGGTGCCGGAATATTGGTAATAGCTTCATGCAGGTCGGCATCAAAGGCATTGCCTATTGATGTCATTTCTTTCAGGCCTTTTTGGCCAAGTATATTTTTTAGCTTGTGTTGGATCAAAGTAACGCCCTCTTTAATCGGGGCAACTTCGGTAGCCTTATCCATGGCACGCTGCGCGCGTTCAAAGTCGTCAAGTACAGGTAGTAAAGCCACAATTACATCTTTGCCTTCAGTTTTGCGGGCTTCCTCGCGTTCTTTAATGGTACGCCTTCTAAAGTTATCAAATTCGGCATATAAACGCAAGTACTTGTCATTAGCCTGTGCCAGCTCGTCTTTCAACTTTTCTTCGGCAGTTGGGGCAGCGGCAGTTCCCTGTTGGGTTTCCGTGGCTGTAGCTTCTGCTACCGGGGCTTGTTCCTGCCCTTCATCATGTAATTGCTCGTTGTTCACTTCGTTTATATTTTCAGTATTATCCGTATTTTCTTTCTTCTTTTTCTTCAACATATCGTTAAATTTCATAGCGAGTAGTGCCAATCAAGTATCTTGCCACAACTGTAAAGCAGTCAAGCTGTCAGTAGCATGAAATGATTTTAAGAAAGGGTGACAGGCGAACCGTTGATTTGTCACCGTTGGTTTTTGGTGGCGCTGATTTCGTTTATTGTACTTGAAGAGTGTTTATGACTATTAGCCGGCATGATTTTGACTTGCCGGCGAATTTAAAACATCAGTTCAATCATTAAATTAAAAGATCAACGAAATCAACGTAATCATCAATGATCAGCGGTCATATTTCCACATCTTCCAAAACCTTACCGTTCTCGCATTTGATAATACGCGATGGAAAAGCGCGGATAATGTGATAATCGTGCGTGGCTACCAGTACAGCAGTGCCCGATTGACTGATTTGTTTGAGCAGGAGTACAATTTCTTCAGATGTTTCAGGGTCGAGGTTGCCTGTAGGTTCATCGGCCAGGATTATTTCCGGGTCATTAAGCAAGGCGCGTGCTATAACTACACGCTGCTGCTCGCCGCCTGAAAGTTCGTGAGGCATTTTCTTTAATTTTGACCGCAGGCCAACCTTTTCAAGTACATCAAGAGCTTTATCTGCAATCAGTTTTTTATCGTTCCAACCGGTGGCGCGCATTACAAAGTTGAGATTTTGCTCAATGGTACGATCGGTAAGCAACTGAAAATCCTGGAAAACTATACCCAGTTTACGGCGCAGGTAGGGAATGTCGCGGCTGGGCAGCTTGCTTAATTCATAGCCACAGGCATGACCGGTACCCGCTTTAATCCCCAAGTCGCCATAAATTACTTTCAGCAAGCTGCTTTTCCCTGATCCGGTCTGACCTATCAGCCACACAAAGTCACCTTTATCAACATGTAAATTCACGTTTGAAAGTACCAGGTGAGCCTGTTGAAAAATATCAACGTTGTTTAGTTTTATTATAGAATTTCCAATCATCGTTTTTATAGCTCTAATTTTAAGATCTGCCCAAACGGCAGGTCTTTGATAATATTCATGATTTCGTCGGCCTTGTCGCCCAACCCAACTTTGTCCAGCGATTTATCCGGCCTGTCAACCCTGAAATAAGCCAGCAGCGTAAATTTATCATCACGCAACTGCACATAATCGGGTATTTTAGCGACACCTTTAACTTTTATGATATACATTTTTTTAAGGTTAAAGCTGAAAGGTAAAAGGCAAAAGGTGCCTTTTAAAGTGAAAAAGGTAGTAACCTTTCGCCTTTTACCTTTATCCTTTCACCTTACTTCCCAAAGGTATTTATTTTATTTAAAGACTTGACAAAAATTCCATCGTATCCACGCCATCGGCATAGTCCCAAAGTTTTGGTTGCTGGCTTTGGCCAAAACCAACTACCTGGTTATTTACCTGCAAAGGCAGGGGGCTTACAATACATTGAATGTTTTCCGCATTCTGGTTGATCATGTTTTCTGCCTCCGTGATGTCATGGTAGTAATTGAAAAACAATACTGACAGCGGAGATGTCAGCCTGTCATCTTCTTTCACCATCAAAAATCCATTGTCAAAATGTTTATCACCATTAACCAGGTAAATGGATTTGTTATAATCATAATTATTGTTGTATTTATGATGATTAATAATGGCTTTATGATCTTCTATCGATTCAAAAAAGAAAGTAAAGTCATACCCCTCCGGTACCAGTATTTTGGATACATTACGGCAGCCAAGACCATAATAATCTAAAATGTCATGACCGAGATTAAACAACTCTTCGGCGGTTTCCTTGCCACTTAGTACGGCAATGCTGTTGCGGTTTTTACGGATGATGTTAGGCACTTTGCCAAAGTAATAATCAAAATAACGCGAGCTGTTGTTGCTGCCTGTGGCTATGATGGCGTCAAAACCTTCCAGCCTGTCAACAAAGTTAAAGCTGCCGGCAAAAGCAGGATCAATAGCTACCAGTTTTTCCAAAACAGCTTTGATGAGTCGTGCATCCTGTGATGAGGCTTTGATAAGCGCCTTGTTGCCGGAAGCAATAACACAAAGCACGTCGTGAAACCCTACCAGCGGGATGTTGCCTGCCAGTATAAGCCCTACGTTTTTTGCAGGTTTGCCTGTTTCAAGCACATATTTCGAAAGCCACGTAGTTAGATCTTCCACATTAAGCATGGCGCCTATGGCGGTAACCGCTTCTGAAACACTTGCCGGCGTAAACCAGGCATTATGATATTGTTCGTTTTCAATGAGTGCGCTTAATGCCGCATCGGGAGCCAGAAGTTGCCTGCCTAATTCCGAAAATGAATTTATTGAGTTTTTTGGATTAATTTTTGACATATATATGTTAAGGGATTAAACCCTTAAAGCCTTTTTTTGTTATATTTGTACGCTTGTAATTTGCAGGCAAAGTTAATTGAGATTATTAGATATTTAGAAATATGGCGATTAAAATCACCGACGAATGCATAAACTGCGGGGCCTGCGAACCGGAATGCCCTAATAATGCTATTTATGATGCAGGAGCGGCCTGGCGTTTCAGCGATGGGACTGGCCTTAGAGGGATAATTGATTTTGGCGATGGTAATACCCTGAATGCCGAAGAAACACAAGCTGCATTATCTGACGATATTTATTATATAGTACCCGATAAGTGTACCGAATGTGTAGGTTTCCATGATGAACCCCAGTGTGCTGCGGTTTGCCCTGTAGATTGTTGTGTTGATGACGAAGATATCCGCGAAAGCGAAGAAGAGCTGCTTGCCAAAAAAGAGTGGCTGCATATGAACGAATAGGACATTATTTTAGGGATATAAAAAGGGATATGCAATGCATGTCCCTTTTTAGTTAGCGATGATTCGGCGAGTGATAAATTAAGTATTAAGGATTGCCGGAAGATTTCTGTTGGGTTAAATATTTCAAAAATATTTTGTATTATCGTATAGCTTTTACCCCAAAAGTTACTGATACCAATTATTAAATAATATCATATTAAAATGTTAACCGCGTATAGATTAAAAAATACGTGCCAGATTGTTGTTTATTTGACATTACAGAACTATGGAGTACGGGATATGTAATCTTGCTGTAATCCCGCTAAGGGCCGAGCCCAGTGAGCGGAGTGAGCAGGTATCGCAATTGCTATTTGGCGAAGTGTTTGAAATTACTGAGTGGCAAAACAACTGGGTTAAGATCATTGCCGAGGCGGATGGGTATATCGGGTGGATAGGCCGCTTGCAATTTGCTATGCTTGGTCATGTAGCGTATAAAAATATCAGGAACGATCCCTCAAAGCTCACTTACCAGCCGGTTACGCAGGCATGGAAAATGAGCGACAATAGTGTTGTTTATTTGCCGGCGGGCAGCTCGCTTGCTTTTTTAGAAGGGACCTCATGCCGCATTGGTCATGAACGTTTTGAAATAATTGGTAAAATTGGTGAGCCTGAAGATATTGCTGCCACCGCTAAAGCATTTCTGAACTCTCCTTACTTGTGGGGCGGGCGAACGCATTTTGGTATTGATTGCTCGGGCTTTACACAAATGGTTTACAAACTTAAAGGCCTCAGAATTAAGAGGGATGCAAGCATGCAGGTGAAAGAAGGTATCAAGGTTGATTCGATAAAGGAAGCACGGTTAGGCGATCTGGCTTTTTTTGATAATTCCGAAGGCAGGGTAACTCACGTGGGTATTATACTTAATAATGAGCACATCATTCATGCATCGGGCAAGGTTAAAATTGATACTATTAACGAAGATGGTATATACTCACGGGAGCAAAAAAAATATACCCATAACCTGTGCGGCATAAGGCGTTTTTTTAATTAGCTCCATGCCTTATTTACCCCAATAATGTAAAGGCATACGGAAGGAAGATAGTTTAATTTGGTAAGATAAGTTTCCTGAAAAAAAGAAGGATGTCAACTAAATTTAATCTCCCATGAAATGATCTTTTTATCGTCACTTACCGAAAGGAGTTGGTCGGGAGTTCCCCATGCTAATTTATTGACAGATAACACATGGCCTGGATAGCCTTTTTCCCTGCTGATATTTTTGTAGAGTTTAAAATCGTCCGATCCCCAAATCTTGATACTTTTATCCATGCTGGCGGTAGCAAAATAGGGTAGGGTGGGATGGAATGCAATATGGTTCACCGCAAATAAATGGGCAGGAACATTTTTTATTTCATGATAACTGCTGCTATCCCAAATCTTTACCTGTGCATCTCTTGAGCCGGAAGCGATGTAACTCCCATCGGGACTGTAGACAAGCGCAAAAACAGCCATAGTATGGCCGTGAAGAGCTTTAATAATAGTATAATCTTCCAGGTCGTAAATGGCGATGTGATTATCCCGGCAACCGAATGCCACCTGTTTTTGATCCGGCGAAACGGCAATACAACGAACGGTGTCCCTGGATACTGTTATGCTGTGCACCATTTCAAGCGTTTTAAGGTTCCATACAGATACGGTGCCATCTTCCGATGCTATTAATAACTCATCTTTTTTAACTGATGATTTGATATCGAAGATAGCCTTGCGGTGGTGCCTTAAAGGTTTGAGCAATTTTTGCTGAATAAAATCAAACACCAGAACTTCGCCGCTGCGTAAACCTGCAAACATTAGCGGATATCCCTCGGGACAATGAATAGCATAAATAGATGCATTAACCGGGAACATCACTTTAATAAAAGTGAAATCATTCAGGCCCCACTCAACCAGTCCTTTATCATTTCCGCCTGTAAACAATATACCCGGCTTTTGCGATAACTCAAGCGTGAATATCGGGTTGGCATGGCCTGTGAGCTCGGCTGTTTTTTGGACGGTAATCATTTCAGTTTGCAGTTTCCGGTTGGCAGTTTATAGTTTTGTATTTTGCAATATTAGTTAAAACTCTCCAACTGCCTGCTGCAAACTCAAAACTGCCAACTATTTACTTATGTCTTGATTCTAAATTTTTAGCGATAGTTTCCAGTGTTAAACCTTTTTCACGAAGCAGAACCAATAGATGGAAAACCAGGTCTGATGATTCATTGATCAGGTCGGTTTCTGTTTCGGCAAGGGCGGCGATAACAGTTTCAACTCCTTCTTCACCAACTTTCTGGGCTATTTTGTTAATGCCTTTGTTGCGAAGTTTATTTACATATGATCCTTCAACCGGGTTAGTATATCTGTCGGCAATGATATTTTCCAGCTCCAGGATAAAATTTTGATTAAATTCGGTATTGAAGCAGCTGCGTGAGCCTGTATGACAGGTTGGGCCGTCGGCTTTCACTTTGATCAGCAGCGTATCATTATCGCAATCAATGCTGATGCTTTTTACATGCAGGAAGTTGCTGCTGGTTTCCCCCTTAGTCCATAAACGGTTTTTTGTACGGGAATAAAAAGTAACGATATTTTCCTGAACGGTTTTATCGTAAGCTTCCTGGTTCATGTAACCCAGCATCAGTACCTCTAAAGTTTGCTCGTCCTGTATAATTACGGGGACAAGTCCACCGGTTTTTTCAAAATCTATGTTCATTCTTTTCTTTTTATTCCCTCCCTGGGGAGGGGTGTATGGGGAATGTGTAGTGGCAGGGAGGGGTTTATGCGCTTTGTATAATACACCTGTTGCTAAAACCCCTCCCTACACCCTCCCAAGGGAGGGAATCGCGCAAGGCCGCCGCTTTATCTCAAATCCTAACTTCTATTTTATTACCCTGTAACGTCCGCTTTAAATCGGGTATCAATATCTCACCATAATGAAACACTGAAGCCGCCAGTGCTGCATCCACATTGGTTTTCTCAAATACATCAACAAAGTGTTCAACCTTGCCTGCACCGCCCGAAGCTATCACCGGGATATGCACGGCATCATTAACGGTTTTCAGTAAACCATTATCAAAGCCGCCTTTGGTGCCGTCATGATCCATAGAAGTGAGCAGGATTTCGCCTGCGCCACGGCTTTCAGCCTCCAGGATCCACTCCAGTGTTTGGCGCTCGGTTGGCAGCCTGCCGCCATTCAGGTGTACTATATTTTTATCACCAATGCTACGGGTATCAACCGCTATTACTACAAACTGAACACCGAAGGCATTAGCAAGTTCATCTATCAGCTTCGGATTACGCACCGCGGCCGAATTGATGGAGATTTTATCGGCTCCGGCATTGAGTAGTGCATCGGCATCCGCAATTTCATTAATACCTCCTCCGATAGTGAAAGGGATATTGATCTGCCTGGCAACAGCTTTTACCAGCTCCACCATAGTTTTACGGCGCTCAACGGTAGCTGTGATATCCAGAAAAACGAGTTCGTCGGCCCCTTGGTTGGAATAGTTCCATGCCAGTTCAACGGGATCGCCGGCGTCTCTCAAATCTACGAAGTTCACACCTTTAACGGTGCGCCCGTCTTTAACGTCTAAACAAGGAATAATTCGCTTGGCAAGCCCCCCCCGCCCCCTAAAGGGGGAGCTTTTGATTTGCGTATTTATATTTTCCAATACTTTTTCTAAATTATTAAGCACCTGGTCATTGGTAAAGCGCAATACTTTAAGTCCATCGGAAACCAAGTTGTTTTGTCTAACAATATCATTTTGAATTACATCAGGAAGATTATGAATACTTCCATCCAATTCAATGATTAATTTATGTTGGTGACAATAGAAATCAGCGATGTAAATTCCTAAAGGATGCTGCCTTCGAAATTTTACACCCAACCGTTTACCCTTTAATTGTTCCCAAAGTAACTCTTCGGCAACTGTCATTCTATAACGAAGTGCTTCTGCGTTTTGAAAGACTAATCGATCTGCTCCCAAAAACATTTTTCTTTTCATTATAAAACTATTGTTCCCCCTTTAGGGGGTTAGGGGGCGATTATATCGATATCAATGCGTCCAAATTCCAGTGTTTCACGTTTTCAATGGTGATATGGCCCTCATATATGGCTTTGCCAACTACTACCGACTCAACTTTTAAGCGGTTAAGTTTTTCGATATCGCTCATGGAGCTAACGCCGCCTGAGGCGATCAACTTAATGAACGGAGAATGATCAAGCAGTTTTTCGTACAGTTCAATGCCGGCACCGCCCAATTTACCGTCTTTATTAATGTCAGTACAAAGGAAACGGAAGAAACCTAAAGCCAGGCATTTATCAACGTAATCCATCAGTTTGATGGGGGAGCTTTCCATCCAGCCTGAGTATTTGATTACCTCGTCAAGTACGTCGATGGCTACTACCACCTGGTCGGAGCATTTGTCTTTGCCGCAGATCTCTTTGCTCAGATCTGGTAAAAAATCAGGGTTGGTAAGTGCCTGCGTGCCAACGATAACGCGGTGAACGCCTGCATCTATCAGCTCTTTTACTTTTTCGATGCTGCGTATACCACCGCCATACTGTACCTTCATATCAGTTTTACGGATCACGTCAAACAGGTACTGCTGATTGCTGAAATCATTTTTTGCGCCGTTAAGGTCGATAATGTGGATGAAGTTGGTGCCGTTGCTCTGGTAGCGTTCAATCATTTCTTCAAGGGTAACATCGTATTCGGTTACCTGTTTGTAGTCGCCTTCACGAAGACGGACAACCTTCTTGTTCAAAATGTCAATGGCAGGAATAATGTACATATCCTTTATATTTTTGAGAAATTAGTTAACAATGTTTCGCCAAACACGCCCGACTTTTCGGGGTGAAATTGTACGCCGTAAAAATTATCAAGCCAAATTGATGCCGAAAATTGATTTCCGTAATCGGAGGCTAATAAAGTGTATGCTTTATCATACTCAATAAAGTATGAATGTACAAAGTAAAAATGTGAACCTGACGGTATATTTTCAAATAGCGGGTTGTCCTTTTCAGGGTAAACCCTGTTCCAGCCCGTGTGCGGCACTTTATGATCGGCGCTATCTTTAAACCTTAAAGTTTTAACCGGTATGATATCCAACAGGTTAGAGTCGCCCTCTTCAGAGTAAGAGGTAAGCAATTGCATACCTACACAAATACCGAGGGTGGGCTTTTTTAACGCTTTGATGGAAGGTACAAGCCCGGTAGCTTTAAGCTTATTCATGGCTGCGCCCGCATGTCCGACACCGGGGATGATATAGCGGTCGTACTTGTCAAAATCCTCCTCGCTGTTTATAAAGCCATAGGGGATACCTAAGCGCTCTAAAGCGGCAGTTAGGGAAAATATGTTTCCGGCTCCGTATAGGATGATGCCGATACCCCCCCCGCCCCCTGAAGGGGGGGCCTCTGCGAGGCTTTTATCGGTTCCCGATGTATTGTTTTGATCTGGTGTTTCCATTTTGATTAGTTACTCCCCCTTTAGAAGGCTGGGGAGTTACAAAAGCCCTTTAGTGCTTGGTAAAACCATCTTATCTACATCACGTTTTACAGCCACTTTTATTGCCTTGGCAAAGGCTTTAAATATAGCTTCAATTTTGTGATGTTCGTTTTGTCCTTCTGCTTTTATATTCAGGTTGCTTTTTGAGGCATCGCTGAATGATTTGAAGAAGTGGTAGAACATTTCGGTAGGCACATCGCCTACTTTTTCGCGTTTAAAATCGGCTTCCCAAACAAGCCAGTTACGGCCGCCGAAATCAATAGCAGCTTGTGCAAGGCAATCGTCCATTGGCAAACAGAAACCGTAACGTTCAATTCCCATTTTGTTGCCCAAAGCAGCGGCAAATACTTCGCCTAAAGCAATGCCGGTATCTTCAATGGTATGATGCTCGTCGATATGCAGATCTCCTTTGGCTGTAATTTCCAGGTCAATACTACCATGACGGGCAATCTGATCCAGCATGTGGTCAAAAAAATGCAAACCGGTTGATATTTTGGCATCGCCCTTACCATCAAGGTTTATTTTGATATAGATATCGGTTTCCTTAGTGGCACGGCGATGTTCAAATACCCGCTGACCAAGTTTCAGAAACTCATAGATCTTTTGCCAGTCGGTAGTTTCAAGGGCGATAACGTCATCAATATGATCTGCTTCGCTAAACTCGTTGCCGCCAAGGTTGCTGTTGTTGTTAAGCCAGATAGCTTTTGCACCCAGGTTTTTTGCCAGCAGCACATCGTTTTTACGATCGCCGATGGTAAACGAATTTTTCAGGTCGTATTTATCCGCATCTAAGTATTGCGTTAACAGTGCAGTGCCCGGCTTACGGGTGGGGGCATTATCACGCGCAAAAGTACGGTCAATGATCTGGTTAGCAAATTTTACGCCTTCACCTTCAAAGGTTTGCAGGATGAAATTGTGGACAGGCCAAAATGTATCTTCAGGATAAACAGAAGTTCCTAAACCGTCCTGGTTGGTAACCATTACCAGTTCAAAATCAAGTTCTTTGGCTATTTTGGGCAGATAGGTTAACGCGCCCGGATAAAACTCCAACTTGGAAAATGAATCAATTTGCTCATCAGCAGGCTCTTTGATCAGGGTGCCGTCGCGGTCGACAAATAATATTTTCTGTAAACTCATTATTTATAATTAGTGAATTAGCAAATTATTGAGTTAGTGATTTTTTTATTTAAAGTTTTGAAGCGCTTCGAGTAAAATAGTGTTCTCATCTGGTGTGCCTACAGTGATGCGCAGACAGCCCTCGCAAAGCTCAACTTTTGAACGGTTGCGCACTATAATGCCCTGTTTTACCAGGTAGTCGTAAATACCGTTAGCATTGGTGGTTTTTACAAGGATAAAGTTGGCATCTGAAGGGTAAATATCTACCACAAACTCAAAATCTTTCAGTTGTAAAACCAACCTGTCGCGTTGTGTAAGGGTTTCTTTAATCCATTCATTAACCTGACCAACGTTTGCCAGGGCAGCCAATGCCAGCTGTTGTGAGGACTCGTTAACGTTATAAGGCGGCTTTACTTTGTTCATCACCTCAATGATTTCCTCGCTGGCGAAAGCCATACCAACACGTAAACCGGCCAGGCCCCAGGCTTTGGAAAGGGTTTGCATTACCACAAGGTTGGCACATTCGGTCAATTCCTGTATAAATGACTTTTGACGGCTGAAGTTGATGTAAGCCTCATCAACCACTACAATTCCGCTGAAGTTGGCCAGCAGGGTTTGAATATCATCGCGGTTGATAGAATTGCCAGTCGGGTTGTTGGGTGAGCAGATAAAGATGAGCTTGGTGTTTTTGTCGATAGCTTCGGCAATTCCCTCTAAATTTAGCTGATAATCTTCCGTAAGGTTTACTTTGCGGGCCTGGATATCGTTGATATTGGCCGATACCTCGTACATGCCATAAGTAGGCGGCACCAATATCACATTGTCAACACCCGGGTTACAAAAGCTGCGGAACAGGATATCGATAGCTTCATCACTGCCGTTGCCTACAAAAATATTGCGCGGCGGTACGCCTTTAATTTCGGTAATGCGTTTTTTTAAATCGTACTGTAAAGGATCAGGGTAGCGGTTAAACTGCTGATCTAAAGGAGAGCCAAAAGCATTTTCGTTGGCATCCAGGAAAACGCTTGCTTCACCCTGGTATTCATCGCGTGCCGATGAATAGGGTACAAGACGTTTTATATTTTCTCTGAGTATATTATTTATGTCGAACATTTTAATTGTAAGGCTTAAAATCCTTTGTGAATTTTCTTAATTTTTTATTCTCTCCGTCAAAATAGATGGTGTCATTTTTTAAATATGGCGCTGAAAAATAGTTGGCATCATCTGTTTCGATATAATCATCAACCAAATAATAATTCGTGGTTTTCTTGGTAACCGGATCATATTTAGCAGCCGATATACTGTTATTACCTGTTGTATCTATTTTTTTTATTTGCCAGAAATAAATGTTGCCGTTTATTACAGATGGTGAAGAAAAATAGTCATTAAAGTCAGTTATAAACGCTGACAGATTTTGTTTTTTACCATTTACGACCATTATATAACTGCCCAAAGACCCACTGATTGATTTTTGAGATTTCTGTGTTTTCGAAGTATAATCTTCTCCCGGCCCTGTACCTGTTATTGTTAGATATAAATAGTTATCGTTGCCAATTTTCTCAATTCCGTAATATTTGTCAATAGTATCGGCAAGCTTTCCGTTTCTTGTTACAACGGCATAGCTGCCTCCCATAACAGTTGCATCAAAAATACCTGTGTCAATTACAATGTAGTCTTTATTAAGCTGATAAGGCTTAAACGAGGTAGTGGTATCTCGTTTAACTGTATCAGATATTAATTGTTTATGATTACCGTTGTGACAAGCAGTGAGTGCAAACAAACTCAAAAGGTATGCAAGCTTTTTCATGATCAACTATTGTTTCTGACACTCACAGCATTCCTGTGTGCATGTAAACCCTCCAATTCGGCCAAAACTTCAACTGTTGGACCGATGTTTTGGATCCCTTCGCGAGTGATATGCTGAAACGTGATCTTTTTCACAAACGAATCAACTGACACACCCGAATAAGCCCTTGCATAACTGCTGGTTGGCAGGGTATGGTTGGTTCCTGATGCATAGTCACCTGCGCTTTCTGGTGTTAAGTTTCCTAAAAATACTGAACCCGCATTGATGATGTCTCCGGTGATCTGTTCCCAACTGTCGGTTGCCAGGATCAGGTGCTCAGGAGCATATTGATTGCTGAAACTCATTGCTTCGTTCAGGTTATCAGTGATCACCACATATGAATTATCGATGGCCATTTTGGCTATCTCCCCACGGGGCAATACAGGCAGTTGTTTTTCAACTTCGGCAATGGCTTTTTCGGCAACATCAACGGAGGTACAAACCAATACAGCCTGGCTGTCGATGCCATGCTCGGCCTGGGCCAGCAGATCGGCTGCAATGTATGCCGGAATAGCCGTTTCATCTGCAATAACCAATACTTCCGACGGGCCCGCAGGCATATCAATTGCCGTTGTGGTGGTTGACTGGATAATGGTTTTAGCTTTGGTTACAAACTGGTTGCCGGGCCCGAAGATCTTATCTACCTTAGGGATGCTTGCAGTTCCGTAAGCCATTGCCGCCACAGCCTGCGAACCACCTGCCAGGTAGATCTTATCGATCCCCAGCATCAGCGCTACATAAGCTATAAAGGCATTTACCCTACCGTTTTTTTGCGGGGGTGAGCAAACTACTATTTCATGGCAACCGGCAATACATGCCGGGATTCCCAGCATCAAAAACGTACTTGGCAATACAGCAGAGCCACCGGGGATATACAAGCCTACTTTTTCAATCGGCCTTAATTCGCGCCAGCAGGTTACGCCGGGCATGGTTTCAACTTTGTCCTCGGTTTTTAGCTGCGTTTGGTGAAACTTGTAAATGTTGTTATACGCTGTTTCCAACGCTGCTTTCTGATCGGCAGATATGGCTTTGGCAATTTCTTCCAGTTCGGCTCTATCGAGGTAAAGCTTGTTCAGCTCCACCTTGTCAAACTTTAAAGCATAATCAAGCAGGGCCTTGTCGCCATGCTGCTGCACGTTGGCAATCACATCTTCAACAATAGTCCTGATCTCATTGGCCGGGTCAACATTACGCTGAACCAGCTTCTGGATATCGGATGCAGTAAGTTCTGAATAATTGTATGTCTTCATTCCAGTTTGCAGTTATCAGTTTGCAGTTTGCAACAATCAGCAATTTACCATAGTGCAAACTGCCAACAGCCACTGCCAACTACTATAAAATGATCTTCTCAATAGGCATTACTACAATGCCTTGCGCGCCGGCCTGTTTAAGCTGGCTTATACGGTTCCAAAAATCACGTTCGGGAATTACAGTGTGTACTGCTACCCAGCCATCTTCGGCCAATGGTACTACCGACGGGCTTTTTACGCCCGGCAATAAAGCAATAACGGCATCGAGGTTTTTTTTCTCAACGTTAAGTACCACGTATTTAGTTTCTTTAGCGCGTAAAACTGATTGAATACGCTGGATCAGTTCCTGCACAAGGTCGCTTTCGGCAATGGCCTTGCTGCCTATCAGTACCGCTTCAGATGACATTACATCGGCAAAAGGTTTCAGTCCGTTGCTTTTAAGGGTACCGCCTGTTGATACCAAATCGCAAATGGCGTCGCTAAGACCTAAGCCTGGTGATATTTCAACCGAACCGGAAATGGTGCGGATATCTGAAGTAATATTTTGTTGTTTTAAAAACTTGCCTAAAATGGCAGGGTAGGTGGTAGCAATTGCTTTGCCGTGTAAATCGGCCAGTGAGTTGATATCGCTGTTGTTGGGCACTGCTATCTTGAGCGAGCATTTACCAAAACCAAGGCGCTGCAGATAGCTTACTTCAACTTCGGTTTCCTGGATCACATTTTCGCCTACGATACCTAAATCGGCAATACCATCCTGCACATATTCAGGGATATCATCATCACGGAGGAAAAGGATCTCTAAAGGGAAATTGGATACCGGAGAGATAAGCGAGCTTTTGTAGTTTTCAAAGTTTAAGCCGCAATTTTTTAATAATTCAACAGATTTTTCGTTGAGCCTACCCGATTTTTGGATAGCTATTTTAAGTGTTTTCAAAAGATTGAATTTAAGAGACTATGATAAAAAAGAATATAAACGGAGGTTGTTATTTCGCGTAGAAACATACATATTAGCTGATCACCACATGGTGGTGATGCAGATGAAGATGATGTAGTGCGATACCGTTCATTTTTTATATAGTAAAACTATAGATTAGCGGTGCAAATATAGACAGATGTTTTTTAAATCAAAATTTAATGTAAAAAAGTATACGGGTGCGTGAAATTTTCAAGAAGTTTTATGTCCGATTGAACGAGCTTTTAGAATTTAATTTTGTTAACCTTTGCCGTTGTTGGTGACAACAGCAATCGCTGATTGCAATGAGAGGGGGTTAACAGGGTTAACATAAATTTGAATATTCGGAATTAAGTTACTAGCTGTCAATTACTTGATTTAGATAGGGGGTTACGGCAAAAGATTTGTTAAAATATTAAACTTGTGGTCAGCTTGTCATCACTTTTGCCGTTGTTGGTGTTGTCACCTACAACTTTTACGCTATGCATAGCGGCCTTATAGGTTCATAAAAAGATACGGGAACAAGTTGTTGGTGACAACACCAACAATGGCGGGAGCGTGTCATCACCAATAACGGTGGGAATGGAATTCATGGTAATCCTAAAATCCTATAAATCATGGTTCAGACTTATATTCATAAATCGCCCCTTCTTCGCCAAAATCCTTGATCTTTTTAAGGTTTTTAACTTTTTGAATATCCTTCAGGTTGATCAGTTCAGGGTTCTCCAATACATTAAACCAAATAAGATAATAATGTTTCACCTTATAAAACTTATCGATATCCTTAGTAAAGAAACGGTGCGGCACCAGGTATGATGACATGCCCGAGAAAAAGTAAACGGCTTCATGCGCGTCGGTATAGATTTTGACGCCGGGTTTAAACAGGCTGTGGTCTGTACCCCTTAAATAGGCTGCAAATTCCGAATCTATCCAGCTTTCGTCGGTATAGCCGGGGTTACCGTATTCGTCGGCTACCTGGTCGTTGTACCGGGCTTTATCTATCAAAAATTCGCTGGTGATAAAACCCAGCATCAGCATAATCATTACAGCACCGATAATGCGCCGGGTAGTGGTATTGTTTATTTTTTTCAGCAGGAGCAAAGCCCAACTGGTATATCCCCATAAAGCCGAAATGTACAATGGCGATAACAGGCGGTGATTGATCCGTTCATACCTTGAGAAAGTAGATGAGAGCACAATAAAAGCCCCGTAAACCAATGCGAAAGTAATGGCCAAATTTTCAAAGCTATCCAGCTTGCGGCGATAATAATTAAATGCCGGGGCAGCGATAAAGCCCAGGAAAATAATAATAGCTATAGGTGTAGCAGCCCAGTATTGATTGGGAGTGAGACCCATCCAGTCGCACATTACGGTGCCGAAGTAATACAGGTTTTTGCTAAACGGAGTGATAGATGGCTCCCGCGGACCGGTTGTTGTACCTGTCACAAAAGCATTGAATACGAGGTTACTTACCAATAGCGAGATACAAATTAGCCCGTAAACAATGATATGGGTAATCTTCTTTTTAAGGGGCAATACCCTGTCCAATAGCAAAAGTAAACCGCCTGTACCTACAATGGTAACTGCCGCGTACCTGGTTATGCAACTTATTGCTGCTATAACGGCTGCCACTATAAGTGCTTTAAGCGTGTGTTTTAAAAGGTATTCGCGGAAAGCAACCAAAAAAAACAGGATCTCAAGAATGAACAAGGTCTCCGACCATAAGTATGAATATACCTGTAACAACGGTGGACTGAGGATAATTGCCGCCAGCATCAGCCATTTATAAATTCTTGAGGCAGGTACAAAGTGTTCCATGATCCAGCCGCTGGTGAAAATGAGTGTGGCGAACATGATGCCATTCAACATTGCGCCAAACTTAACAGGATCTATCTGGGTGATAACTGAAATTATACCAAGATAAATAGGATAGAAAACCGGAAAGTCAACAATAGGTACATGGTTAAACGTTAGCAGGGTACCGTGGTCTTTAAAGCTCCTGGCCGCGCTGGTATACATGATACTATCCGGAGAAACTCCTACACCGCTATACCTGAAAAACAAGCTTAATATAAACCAGCCGATTAAGGCGGCTATTACAGCATCAAGGTTTTTTAAGTAGCGGCTTTTTTGCATAGGATAATATAAATATTTGTAAAAAGCAGGAGAGAAGAAAATGTTTTAGGGAAAGGGCTTTATTTTTATGTCATTGCGAGGAGGAACGACGAAGCAATCTCGTAGCCAAGCAGATCGGAAATGCATTGGCTACGAGATTGCCGCGCTACGCTCGCAATGACATATGTTTTTGCTTTTACAGTATCAGATCCAGCACCGTACTGATCGGCTGGTCGCTGTCAATCAGGATGCCTTTTACCCCGGCAGCAGTTCCCGCTTCAACATCGCGTTCACGGTCGCCTATAAAGTAAGATTTTGACGGATCAATGTTATATTTAGCTATGCCTTGCAGCAGGAGCCCCGGTTTTGGTTTGCGGCAATCGCAGTCGCCGGTAAAGTTGGGGTGATGCGGGCAGTAAAAAAAGTCGGTAAGTTCAACGCCGTGTTCATGATAAACCTGTTTCAGGTGAGCGTGCATTTTTGCCAGTTCCTCTTCGGTATACCAGCCTTTGGCCAAACCACCCTGGTTGGTAGCAACAAGCAGCATATAGCCGCGATCCTGCAGGGTTTTAAGGGCATCAAAGTTATCAAGTACATGGAAATCCTCAAAACGGCGAACGTAATCACCCATTTCCTGGTTTAACACACCATCACGATCTAAAAAAACAGCTTTAATTTTATCAGGCATCTATTTTAATTTTTTGGCGAAGGTACGTTTTTTAGTCCATAGTCGATGGTCTATAGACCATGGTTTATAGTTCATAGATCATGGTTGGTGGTTTAAGGAGCATGGGTAGTTTGCTTCGATTACTTAAATTGAAAACGGAGTTTGCGTTGGTTAATAGCGGATACCGGCTATGTTTCTGACCTGGATTAAACGGATTTTAGGATTTGCTCTTAATTCAGATATCATTAGCGATTGTATATGCAAAGAAACTAATCTCTAACCTCCAGCCACTAATCTCTGATCACAACCATTGATCTCAAAAAATAAAAACAGATATTTACGTAATATCGTTAACCATACTACATCTAAATAAAAATCAGGCCGGTTAAATTGCTGGCTAACAAACTTAAACTAAAAATGGATACATCACTTATTACTACCAGTACAGCCTTAGATGGCTACAGGGTTACCAGGCATTTAGGCGTTGTACGCGGCATTACGGTGCGCAGCCGCAGCGCCTTGGGCAATATTGCCGGCGGTTTTCAATCGCTGTTTGGCGGCAGGCTTTCAATTTATGTTGAACTGTGCGAAAACGCACGCGAAGAGGCTTACCAGCTTTTAATTCAGCACGCGCAGGCTATTGGTGCCAATGCCATTATTAACATGCGTTATGATGCCAACGAAGTAATGCAGGGCGTTACAGAAGTGCTTGCTTACGGTACCGCTGTCGTGGTTGA
This sequence comes from Mucilaginibacter sp. NFR10, assembly GCF_900100445.1. Taxonomy (NCBI): domain Bacteria; kingdom Pseudomonadati; phylum Bacteroidota; class Sphingobacteriia; order Sphingobacteriales; family Sphingobacteriaceae; genus Mucilaginibacter; species Mucilaginibacter sp. NFR10. The sequence goes on from NZ_FMTV01000002.1 coordinate 181,643, forward strand.
AAAGGTTTAATAAAAAAGGAAAAACCACCCTGGTATGATTTTAGGGTGGTTTTTCTGTTTTATAGAGTACTGCTTTACTTTATTTAAAATATGAAAGTGGGATGGTTTTCCACATGCCGTGGGCAAGGTGGCCTATCAACAGCTCATATATCAGGTAAACAGGCCAAAATATGTAATGGATAATAAGTAAAATAACACTGTGATTGTAATACCAGCTTATCATTAAACTATATAATCCTAAAACAAGATATAGTATACTGGTTTCGCGCTTTTCCATTTTCTTGACCTTTTATTTTTTAGCTAATTTATAAATTGCGTTTAAATTAACGGCAATTTTTCATGCTGTAAATTACTGTATAATCAGCTGTGCTGTTGGTTTGTTGCTTGCCGGTTTTGGGATCGTACCTGTAAGGCTTTTGGGCAAGCTGGTTACCCCTTAGCTGAAACTCTACGCTCAGCGTATCCGTGCGGCCTTCCTGCCCGTAAGTCCATAAGGCTTTAATAACATTGCCGTTTAAATTGCCCATCAGGCTGCCTTTGCGGGCATCTTTTTCTTTGGGCAGCCAGTCCATATCGCCGGTAACTTTATTGCCGTTAATATGCAGGTTAACTTTTGTAGTATCCTGGCTGGCGGTACCTTCAGTAGTATAAAAGCAATACTCCATATTTACAGCCGGCGCGTCGGGTGCATTAGCCATGGCAGTGTCTTCCTTTTTTATTGCCGTGTCGGCATCATTTGTTGAATGATTGCCCGAGCAAGAGGCAACCGTTATTGTGATAAGGGAAACAAAGCCTAATTGAAATTTCATAACTGTGGTTAATTTTTTTGTTATGACAATTAAAATACTAAAAGGTTCAATCACTCCGGGCTACCGCCACGAAATAGTTACAATGTAACGACTATATACTATTACGGGCCGGCAAGTTTAAGGGGTTGCATAATCCGATTAATTGTGATAGTAAAAGCCTTGTGCTGTTTAATTAACTGTCACAATGACTATATTTAGCCCGCAAACCAACCCAAAAAACCTCATGAAACGCAGAAACTTTGTTCAAAGCTCGGTACTGGCCGGTGCTTCACTTTTTACCACAGGTGTTTTAAAAGCCTCCGCGCTTACCGGTTGCGCTCAACCTACAGGAGAAGTAGCTGCTGTAGCCGGCGATAAACCTTTTAACCTTAACTATGGCATTCACGACGGCATGTTTAAAAGCCATGCAGGCGATGATTTTATCGACCAGATAAAATTTGCATACGATAAAGGTTTCCGCGCTATTGAGGATAACGGGATGAGCGGCCGGCCGGTTGAGCAGCAAAAAAAGATTGGCGAGATATTAGCAAAGCTGGGCATGGCCATGGGCGTTTTTGTGCAGCCAGGCTTGGGCAACGATAGTAACATGCTGGCAACCGGCAATGCCGACCAGGTTGAAAAGTTCATCGCCTCCTGCAAGCAGGCGGTTGAGGTAGCCAAACGCATAGGCAGCAAACTGGTTACCGTGGTCCCCGGCGATTTTGCGCGGAAACTTCCTATCGGTGTGCAAACAGGCAATGTTATTGAAGCCATAAAAAAGGGAACTGCTATACTGGAGCCGCACGGAATTATTATGGTTTTGGAGCCGCTAAGCGATAATCCGGATCTGTTCCTGCGTACACCCGACCAGGCCTATGCCATCTGTAAGGCTGTGGGAAGTCCGTCATGTAAGATCCTGTATGATATGTATCACGTCCAGCGTAACCAGGGTAATATTATCCCGACACTTGATTTGGTTTACGATGAGATAGGCTATTACCAGATAGGAGATAACCCCGGCCGTAAAGAACCGGGAACCGGTGAGGTTAATTATAAAAACATATTCAAACACATTTATAATAAAGGCTATAAAGGCGTAATGGGTATGGAACATGGCACAGCCGGAACAGGAAAAGAAGGTGAGCTTGCATTAATTAAAGCATATCGCGAGGCGGACAGTTTTATTTAAAATGCCGCTAACGCAGCCGGTTATTAACATTATTTATGCTTAGTCCCAACTTTAATCCGTTTCCTGTTTTGGTAACTGAGCGCCTTATATTAAGGCGTTTTACCCGTGATGACGCTGCCGATTTGTTTGAAATGCGATCGAACGAAACCGTGATGCAGTACATTCACCGGCCAATCAACAAAACCATTGATGACGCTGTTGCACTGATAGACGTGATAGAAGACCTGCTTGGCAAAAATGATGGTATTACCTGGTGTATCTGCCTGAAAAACAATAATAAATATATTGGGAGCATAGGTTTTTGGCGGATAGAGAAAGACAGTCACCGTGCCGAGATCGGGTACCTTTTAAACCCGGTATACCAGGGTCAGGGGCTCATGCAGGAGGCAATAACAGCCGCTATCGACTATGGTTTTAATGTGATGAAACTGCATTCTATAGGAGCTTATGTAAGTCCGGCGAATTTCGCTTCAATTAAATTATTGCTCAAAAATAAGTTTGTGCAGGAGGCTTATTTTAAGGAAGATCATTTGTATAACGGTCGTTTTGAGGATACGATGGTATATTCGTTATTAACACAAACTTAAATCTGTTAACAAATTATTTATCCCAGCTATTTTTAATTAAAAAAAAATGATGCATGTTTACGCATAGAAACCAATTATACCTGTGCTGAAAACAATTCAGTTTAAATGGGGTTAACATTAAAAAACAAAAGAAACTTATCATGGCAACAGAAAAAGGAAGTGGCATCACCGCTTATTCAGTGAAAACAAAAACTAAAAATGTACCAATGATCAATCCCGTTATCGACGTAAAATCGGGCAGATACATTGCAACAGGAACTGACAGTGAAGGTAACAAAATGGCTGCCATCATGGGCAAAGCAACTGCCGAAGAGCATATCAAAAATGGTAATGCTAAAAAAGGCTCTGGCTGGTAAATAAAACTAAACATAAAAATGCCCTGTATTTGTTGAAAATGCAGGGCGCTTTTGTTTAGTAACCATTTGAAATTTTTTATTTATCCGAAGGATTCTTCTTTTTATTCTGCAGCATTTCCACCATTTTAGTTAAGCGGTCCTGGCGGGTTTTTTCCTGTTTGGCTGTAAGGATCCAAAGTACATACTCCTTTTTATGGCTGTAAGCCAGCGATTGAAAGTAGTCAAGCGTTGCCGGATGTTGCTCCAATGTTTCTTTTATGTAATCAGGGAGGGTTACTATTTTATTATCCACGTCAATATAATCGCCGTACTCATTATTTCGTACAGCCTCATTTCGTCCTTCAGAAACTTTTACAGCTTCAACCGGCCGAAAGCGCAATGCAGTCCATACTTCGTTAACAGCAGCTGATGCTACAGGCCGTAAGCCATACAGAGCAGGGGCGTCCCAGCTGCTCATCATTTCCAGATCTGTTTGGATACTTGAACTTTTTTTAGGGTAGATAATCCAGAAAACAGTATCGTCTTTAAGTAAGGGGGTGATTACCTTAAGTTCGGATGTCAGTTCTGTACTGTTGGTCACAAATAGCTGGATACCGTTAAATTCGCCTTCGGTGTTAAATACAAGGCTGGCATTATCCGGCAGGGGAGACAAGCTATCCTGGTAACCTGCGGGCGCATTTTGCAACAACCAGCGTGAATTTGGTTTGATCAGCAGTTTTTTAGCAAGGGCATTCATAGTAAGCACATTGATTATGGATAAAGCTAATGTAAGCAATAAATTAAAATTGAATGACAAGCCCAAACCCTGCTGCATGGTATTTTTAATAGCTTTGCCTTGATGGAACATGTACTTGACAACCCGGCCTGGAACGCCCTTAGCACCGGTAATAAAGCTTTTGCGGGCGGTAATGATATAGCTAAATATTTCCCGAAGGAGGTTTCGCCTTTTGTTGCTATTCCCGAAATATCTGCGGAAAATTTCAACCTGCTTTACGATACCATTCCTTTTGAAAGCCACTTTATATTTATTGCACCACATGATGTTGTAATCCCGGAGCAGTGGAACATAGTACATTATCTGAAGTGTCTGCAGATGGTTTTTGAGGGAGAGGTGCCTGCTGGTTTTGCTGATGACGATCTGTTGCCGCTTACAGAGCAACATGTACCCCAAATGATTGAACTTACTCAACTAACCAATCCTGGCCCCTTTATAGAGCGAACTATTGAGTTTGGACATTATCACGGCATATTTGATAGAGATAAGTTGGTTGCTATGGCCGGCCAGCGCTTAAACCCTGCACCCTATGCCGAGATCAGCGCAGTTTGTACACACCCCGATTATCTGGGGCGTGGTTATGCAGGCAAATTATTGTTAAACCAGGCTAAGCGGATCAAAGCAGCTTCTGAAATTCCATTTCTGCATGTGAAATCTGAAAATGAAAGGGCCATTAAAGTGTATGAAAAGCTCGGTTTTGTAACGAGGAAGGAAATGTCGTTTTATGTGTTGAGGAAGTAACCCCCTCTAAATCTCCCCCGAGGGGGGAGACTTTAAGAAGCAATTTTTTAAGCCCTCTCCTTTGGAGAGGGTTTGGGTGAGGTTCTATATCGCCATCTTAGCAAAAAAATCCCAAAGCACGATGCCTGCCGATACTACAATATTAAACGAATGTTTGGTGCCAAACTGGGGGATCTCGATACAAGAGTCAATTACCTGCATCACTTCATCGCTTACGCCGTTTACCTCGTTGCCAAAAATCAGGGCATATTTGCCATCGTCGGCAGGTTTAAACTCGTGAAGCATGGTGCTGTTTTCGGCTTGTTCAATGGCTATGATTTGGTAGCCATCGTTACGTAATTGTTCAACAGCCTGCAAAGGAGTTTCGTAATAAGTCCAGTTTACTGATTGGGTTGCGCCAAGGGCTGTTTTTTCAATTTCGCGGTGAGGGGGCTGGGCTGTAATACCGCAAAGGCAAATCTGTTCAACCGCAAAACCGTCAGAGGTGCGGAAAATAGAGCCAATATTGTGCATACTCCGCACGTTATCCAGCACCACGGCTACCGGCAATTTATCCTGTGCTTTAAATTCATCAACCGTAGCCCGGTTCAGCTCATCCAATTTTAATTTGCGCATACTCTTTAGTTCATGGTTCATAGACCGTAGTTCATAGCCAATATTTGTTTAATAACAGGCTATGAACCATGAACTATCAACTATTAACCAAGTGCAAAAATACAAAAAAGCGGTTAGTTAGTTACTGAAGCCAGTTCGCCTACACCATCGCCAATAAGCGAGCTATAAACTGAAGGTGCATAGCCAATTTTTTGCGTATAGTATTCGGTTATTTCTTTGCTGAAATTATCAAACGCGTCACCTTTTACCAGGGCAATGGCGCAACCGCCAAAACCTGCTCCCGTCATACGGGCGCCTGCAACATCAGGGTTGGTTTTGCTGTATTCGGCAACAGCGTCCAGTTCAACACCGCTTACTTCGTACAAATCGCGCAGGGAATCATGTGAGGCGTACATCAGCCTGCCAAACTCGGTCAGGTTGTTATCTGCAAGGGCCGTTGCGGCCAGTTTTACACGGTCATTTTCTTCAATTACGTGTTTTGCGCGTTTCAACACAACCGGATCGGTTATCAGGTGTTTGTATTGTTCAAAAGTAGTGCTATTGATCTCGCAAAGATATTTAATGTCCAGTTGCTGTTGCAGGGCCATTAGGGCTGCCTGGCACTCTTCTACGCGTTCGTTGTATTTTGATTCGGCCAGTTTGCGGGGTTTATTTGTGTTGATAATGGCAAGTACATAATCGCCAAGATTACTGTCAACCGCCTGGTAATCCAGGGTATCGCAGTTAAGCATCAGGGCTTTGTTCTTTTCGCCAAAGGCAACTGCAAACTGGTCCATAATACCGCAGTTAACACCTATAAAGTTGTTTTCTACATCTTTTGACAGTTTAACCAGGTCGAGCTTGCTATAGCCGCTGTTAAACAAGTCGTTAAGTGCATAGGAGGTAACCACCTCGATAGAAGCTGATGATGACAAACCCGAGCCAATTGGGATATCGCCATAAAATAACATATCCAGGCCTTTTAACGGGTGACCATCCTTAATAAAGCGGTCAATAACACCAATAGGAAAGTTAAACCAGTTTTCGCCGGTTTTTTCATAACTGATTTGCAACGGAATATCTTTTTGCTCACTAAAATTTAAACTCCTGAAGCGGAAAACGCCATCCTCATTAGGGGAGGTTAGTAAATAAGTGCCAAAAGTAATGGCGCATGGCATAACCAAACCACCGTTATAATCAATATGTTCGCCAATAAGGTTTACACGACCGGGCGAAAAGTACGCGTTGTCTGCTTCTTTGTTAAAGATCTTAATAAATTCCTGGTGCAAATTATTCTTCATTATTCAGGTTGGTTTTTCGGGAAACAAATATTGTAAAAATTGTCAACTTTACAGTTATAAATTTAATTTAATTTTTAATTTATTTTAATGGGATAGTTTTGCAGATATTCGGACCTGATAAAAGCATGCATGCGCAAAAACTGCATGCATGTTATTTAAATACCAATTAAAATAGATACCCATGAAACAATACCTCGTTACCGCCTACGATTATACCGATGCCGAAGCATTTGAACGTCGGTTAGGTGCCCGCCCTCATCATCTTGATGGTGCCAGGGCTTTAAAAGCCAATGGTAATTTTGTGTTAGGAGGAGCTATGCTGAACGAAGAAGGCAAGATGATAGGCTCAACCATGATAGTACAGTTTGAAACCGACGAAGAGATGGAAGTCTGGAAACAAAATGATCCGTATGTTACTCAAAAAGTATGGGAAAGTGTTGATGTAAAACCCTTTAAAGTGGCAGACGTTTAACACGGTTTGCAGTCATTAGTCTGCTGTTTGCAGTTACAAAAAAACTCCGCTGTTCGAAGCCAGAGACTTCGGACAGCGAATACCACAGAATGTCAAACAGATTCACTGCAAACTGCTAACTCAAAACTGCCTACTGCTCCGCCCATCTGCTCATTTGCCAGTATCCCTGAGCATCTTTAGCATAAAAAGCAGTATAACCTTTGCCCTGCATCGTAAAATTAAAATCAAACTGATTTACCGAACTGTCATCAGGCAAAAAATTGGCGACTACATTATCAGCTACCGCGGTTATCATAGCACCGAAGTCATCCTGTACCTGTTCCTTAGCCTGGGTACTCGCCATAAAATCATTAAAAGTTTCAAACTCGTAAGCTTCGTTACGTTGTTTCCTTGCTGCGTTAAAAGCAGCTTCGGCCCATTGTTGTTTGTAGGCTTCCATGGCGTTGAGCAAGTCTTCGGCTGATATTTCCGGCAGGCCATCCTTGCCAGTAGTATTATAGCTGTTTAGTATTTCTTCTTTACTTTTCATTCAGGACTAATGTTTCATAATAGCAGCCGGTGTTCATCCTTTTCAATTTGATTCAAAATTAAAAGGATGCCAAATTAATGACATCCTTTTAATTTCAGCTCTTCAAAGTTTTATTTATGCTTCAGACAGGCTGTTCAATATATCTATATCATCATCTGACAGCTGAATATCGGCGGTTCTCATATTTTCCTCCAAATGTTTAACACTGGATGTGCCGGGGATGAGCAGGATATTTGGTGAATGATGCAATAACCAGCTTAATGCCACCTGGTGAATGGTAGCATCGTGTTTCGCAGCAATACGGCCCAACATGTCTTCGCCCTGTACATTACCGCCGCCAAGCGGAAACCATGGAATGAAGGCGATGTTATGATCGCGGGTGTATTCCAGTTCGGCCTCCCATTTGCGGTTATCAACGCTGTACATGTTTTGTACTGATACTACTTCAAAGTATTGCTGGGCAAGCTTGATATCCTCAACGCTTACTTCAGATAAGCCTATATGCCTGATCTTACCTTCCTGCTGTGCTTTTTGCAAAAACTCAAATGATTTTTCGGCAGGAACTTTAGGGTCAATGCGGTGTAGCTGGTACAGATCTATACGATCAACCTGAAGACGTTTCAGACTGCCTTCAAGAGCTTCCTTTAAATGCTCCGGCGAAGAATCTACAGGCCACTCGTTAGGGCCGGTACGCAACAAACCGCCTTTGGTACCTATCAGGAGGTCGGTTGGGTATGGATGCAGGGCTTTGGCAATTAACTCTTCCGATACATTTGGCCCATAACTATCGGCCGTATCAATGAAGTTTACGCCCAGCTCAACAGCGCGTTTCAATACACGGATGCTTTCGTCTTTATCTTTTGGCGGTCCCCAGATACCGCTGCCGGTAATCCGCATTGCGCCGTAACCTAAACGATTAATGGTAATGTCGCCACCAATGGTGAATGTCTTTTCAAATGAACTTGTTGTGCTTGCCATGGTAATGTATTTTGGATTGACTACTGTAAAGTTCAACTAAAAAGTACCGGTATTGTTCATGGATTATATAACATCAATGTCATTTTGAACCTACATTAATTGCACTAATGGGTGTGAACGAATTACACGAATTAAAGCTTGATGACTATTTGTGCAATTCGCATAAATTCGTTTTCTATTAGTGAACCATCTTATCTCCAGGCACCTAATATTAAGCCCATCAGGGTTAGGGATACCACGCTGTAACCGCCGTTTATGAAGATCAGCCGCCAGCTTTTGAGCTCAAACAGGCTGTGAATAGCGATAGCGCAAAACGTCCAGATGCCCGCAAGAAAACCCGCTGTCGCTCCCCAGGCAAGATCAGTTTTTGCATCGGCTAAAAATATAGCAAGGTTTACAGCCATAATGATAGAAAAGAAGGCTGTAAAGCCGAAGGCCCTGCCTTTATTGGAAGCCTGTAATTCGGCACTGGTTAGTTTATTATCTGCCATCCATGCACTGGCAAACAGCGCAGGAGAGTACCAGATACCGCCAACTAAAAACGCGGATAATGCTGCAACCACAACGGCCAGCCAGTTGATAAGTTGAAAATTCATGATGATATGTTTAAATTAATTGGTTGTACTAATATAACTATTAATAGGTAAAAGCTGAATGCACAAGGCTTAAAGCTTTTTGAAAAAAACACTGAATAGGTATAAATGGAAAACCCCGATTGCTGCTTAAGCGATCAGGGTTTTCAAAGTATAATAACCGGGGGTGAGTTATCTTATTTTACGTTATAATGTATCACACTTCGGCCGATATTACCTTCGGCGTCAATCCCTTCAATTATAGCACGGTATGAGCCGCGCTGATCGCTGTTAAAGAAGCTGATGGTTGCAGTGCCGGTTGCTTTATCGGTAATTACGTTAGGTTTCCAATAAATAGTATTACGCAAATCGCCGCCAAGCGTGCCTGCTTTGGTTACATCATATTTAGGCGAGTAAAACTCTTTGGCTTTAGTGTAGCCCTGCACTGCAAAAGTGATCACATTTTGCTTGGGAATAAGTTCCTGTAATTGTGCAAGTGTTATCTTTTGTTTTTTAACAACCTTTTTGTTAATCACCAGTACACCCTTGGTTTGGGTACTACGGTTGATGCCGCTTACCCCATCATTTAAAAAGATCTCTACAGATTCAACCTCGCTCGATTGTATGCTTGATAAAAAGTTGGCATCAACAGGCAGGCTGCCTACATATACCTGCACAGGGGTGCGGCCGCCTGCATTGTAATCGCGGGTAACGTAAAAATTGTTGTCGATATAGGTAAGGCCCATTGCCATGGTTGATAAACAGTTTAACAACAAAGGGCAGCCCTGCAATTGTTGTGCCGATACTTCATGATCGGCCTGCATAGGTAAACCTGAGAAGGTGCCATAATCGGCATGGCTGGCTTTTTTTACGATCTTGGTTGATTTTACAACAACCTCCTTTATAGTGCGTGAGCTTTGATATTGCTTATAGCTGTTTTGTAAATAAGGACGGAAAGTACTGTCAATATTCAGGATCTCATCGGGGATGTTGTTGTTTTTGCTCAGTTTTTGATAAGCTTCGCCATTAACCGATATGACCATGTTGCGTCCGTTAGGGTTGTTGCGGGCGCTCAGGGTAATTTTTGATGTATCCGGCACATTCACGTTTGAGAATTTAAAATTGCCCGACATATCGGTAATTGTTTCTGCCGAAAAGTTTTTATCTGGAATGAGCAACCTTAAGCTGCCTTTGGCTACCGGAAGACCTGCATTGGTCCTCAATGTTCCTGTTACGTCAATGCCTTGCTCCGGCATCAGGTATATAGGCGGATTTTTGTCGGCCAGTATATCCTCATAATCAAAGCGACGGTAACCCTGGGTAAGCATCAAAATATCCAGGTTGGTCAGTTTTTCATCATCAGGTTTATTGAAATAATAGTTCGGTTTTTCGATGTATCCTTTCAGATCGGAGGTGAGCAGCATATTACTCAATATGGTTGATTCTGCATCTTCATTTGACGGTACTGTACCATCATCAACAACAGCTACCGAAAAGCTGCCTTCGGCCGGGGTTGTATTGTTTTTTGCCGATACAGTGATCTTAACGTTGCCCCTTGTAGTGTATGATGGTTTATCAGTTTTAAGGGCGAGGTTCATCTGGTCGTTATGCTGAATAAACACAATCCGCTCGCACAGAGCATACCCGCCCGATGAAAACAGCGTTACCTGCACAATACCTGTGGGGAACTTGCTTTTAGGGATATTGGCCGAATAAACTGTGCTTTGCAATACAGTTTGCGCCGCGTAGTAAATAACGCCACCGCCTTGCGCCACCAGGTAAAAGCTTTTGTTTTTTTTACGCTGAAAGAACAGGTCGTTAGCCGATATTTTTACAGTAAGATTGGTTGGGTCATTGTTGTAAACGGCAATATTTATCCCCATTGATTGTACGCGTGGCAGGTTATAGGTAGCCTGCGACCCGTCAGGGAAGGTGATGTTCGCTTTGTATGATCTTTCAAGATCCGGCGTGATGGCGAAAATTCCCATGCCTAAATGCGCGCTGCTGATCTGGGCTATTTCGGCGCCTTTATCGTCAACTATCGTTCCTTTAATGTCTACACCCAAACCGCTTGAAGCTATGGCTTTGAACGCAACTTTAGTACGGATCCCGTTGGTTAACTGCCCTCCTTCCGGAAAAAACTGCACATCATAGCCTTTAACCGCAGTGCGCATAGAAAAGCTGCTGCTGATAGTTTTACGGTCGCCAACGTCAATGGAAGTAACCAGGATACCGCCAGTAATTACATCGGCCTGGCTTTCGGGCAGGTCAACCTGCAATATGCCTTTATCGTCAGTAATACCGTGGCCTTTGCTTACAGGGTCACCATTTTTCATCAGCTGCCAGTTTACTTTTTTGTTGGCATACGGACTGTTATCCGGCCCTTTGTAAAGGATGGTAGCATCAACTTTAACGCCTGTTCTTTTGCTTGAGCTTTTATAAGTGATGTTGGTGCGTACCTGGTTATCTATGGCATTGCCAACATTAAAAGTATGATCATAAAAATAATCCGGGTCAAAATTACGCATCCAGTTGGTGTAGCTTCGCAGGCGGTAAGCTCCTTGTTTATAAGTATCTCCGTTAAGCACAATGTTACCACTTGCAAAACCGTTTGTAACTGCAATGCGCTGACTCTCAACTACAGAATCGCGGTTGTTGATCAGGTCGACATAAACAATGCGGCTCAATGCCGATGGCTGGTGCTTTTCAATGGTTACATAGGCCTTAAACCAAATGGTATCGCCAACAGCGTAATAAGGTTTATCTGTATGCAGGTAAACTTTCTCGATAGGGTAGCTGCTGTTAAACTTGCTTGTTTTTTCAATTATGGTTGTTAGCGGGATGCTATCCTGCTGGGCAAAAACAGATGCGCCAAAGGCGGTTAACAGGCTTAATAGGAGTAAAAATCGACGTATGATCATCAATATAAGTTAAAGAAGTAACAGGGGCTAATATAAACATTTAGCCGTATTGCATTTTTAGCGGCCGTTTATTTAACACTTTTTTACAAATGCTTTTTTAGCCGCTTGCGAAAGTTAAACGCTAAAAGCTATGCGCTTATACAAAATAGCACAATTGTTACTTGGCTGCAGTTTTGGCCTTGCCCTCAACATGTACCGAAACCATGCTTGAGTGGATGATGCCCAGGGTAGTACCAGGCTTTACATTAAGGTAAAATTTAAAGTAGCTGTCCACAACGGCTTTTGAGGTATGAATATAATCGGCTTCTCTTTCCTGGTCGCCGTTAAATCCGACAAGCGGGGCACCGTAGTACAAACTACCTTTATCATCAACATACATGGTGAAGGAAAAATAGAAATCCTTATAGGCATTTTTGATCACAATGTCGTAAGTAGGGTCGAGGTAGTCATCAGAGTTATCGAAATTATTAAGTATGTCCGGTTTGGTAGTGCGGCGAGATACGGTTACCAGCGGGCTATTGCTGGTTATTGTAGCCGGCTGTCTGGCTGCAAAAGCCTTGGTATAATCTGCAGTTGCTTTAGCGGCAAGCGAACGGATGAATACTGTATCGGCACGGCTTGGCCTTCTTAATGTAGCGGTATCGGTGTGCAAAACGTTTTTTACATAATTATCAGCAAAAAATCGCATGAACACCTTGGTGCCTTTAACATCAAGTGAATCCCCTTTCTGGATCAGGATCTCCATGGTGATACTGTCTTTATTGATTTGCCTTATCTTTAACCATGAGCGCGCTGCGTTGAAGATTGAATCATAGCCACGTGTTAGCGGGAAATTAATAAATGCATTTTTTGTTGGACTGAAAATGCTTATCGAATCGTCTGAAACAAATTTTAGCTTCCACTGCGGCTCCAGTTGATAACCGTATTCGTTAAACGAGAGGCCATTTTTTTGACGTCTGGATACTTCAGAGTAGTTGATGCCATTGTAAGGTTTAAAGGAGATCAACTCTCTTTTCTTGTTACCTGAAGAGCCGCTGCCGCAACCTGAAATAAAGGCAGATATAATGATGAGCAGCCCAAATGCTGCCGGTTTTAACTTTTTAAGATTGATAAGTAGCATTGCTGCTAAAGATATAGATAATTTGATAAATGGCTAAAAAATGGACCGATATCATTATAAGCCACTTTTGCCGGTAACGTTTACTGCAATCTCGCTGGTATGCACAATGCCAAGTGTACTGCCTGGCTTCACATCAAGATAAAACTTGAGGTAAGTTTCCATTACGGCTTTTGAAAGATGGGTATTGCTTACCCTTTGAGTTTCTTCGAAAAATACCCGTAGGGGTTTACCATAATGCATCCGCCCCACGGGGTCAACAAAAATTGAGAACGAATAGTAAAAGTTTGCATAGGCTTTGTCAATAGTGATGTCAAACTCGGGGCGCATATAGTCGGATGGGTTAAAATTGTTGAGCATGGTTGGCTCGGTATGGAGTTTTTTTATTTTTATCCGGTTACTGCTGCTGCTAAGCTCAACCGGTTGGCGGGCTGCAAAAGCTTTTTTAATGTTTTTATTGGCAGCTTCGGCTAACTGCTTTATATATATCGAGTCTTTGCGGTTAGGGCTTTTACATTTGCTCAAATCACCGTGAAGTGTGTTTTTAATATAATTATCGGCATAAAAAACCATATAAACCTTTGCGCCACGGGTATCAACTGAATCGCCGCGAGCTTTAAGCATTTCGATGATCATGCTATCCTTAGTCATGGTCTTAATTTTTAACCAGCTGCGGGCGGTATTAAAAACGGAATCGTATCCGCGGGTAAGCGGAAAATTGATAAATTGTTTTTTTGTCGGGCTGTAAATGCTGACTGAGTCATCGGAAACGAATTGTATTTTCCATTGCGGCTCTAATTGATAACCGGAGTTATTAAATGACAGCCCGTTATCTGATCTGCGCGCTATTTCTGTATAGCTGATACCCAATACAGGTTTAAACGAAATCAGGTCTTTTTCGCCATTGTGTTTAACAATGTTACGTTGTTTGCAGCCCATGCAAAGCAAAGCCAAAACAATGCAGGTTAATTTTGCTATAGATTTGTTAGTTATCATATAGGTATTTGTTAAATATATGACTTATTATGAACGCTAAAACGAGGAGGTTACATAACCTCGTGACTTGAATCTATACGCCCCGGTTTCCCGTAACATGAACGGCTATCTCACTGGTATGCACTATACCAAGTGTTTTACCGGGAATAAAGTTCAGGTAGTATTTAAGGTAACTGTTCATTACCGCTGTAGAGAGGTGAATATAATTTTCCTCGTAGCTTTTTTCTGTAAATACCGTAAGGGGTTTTCCATAATGTATTTGCCCGGCCGGATCAATAAACATGGAGAATGAATAGTAAAAATTGCTGTATGCTTTATCGATGGTAATATCAAACTCGGGGTTCATATAATCATAGGAAGTATCGAAGTTGTTGAGCATGGTGGGCTCTGTATGGCGTTTACTAAAAGTAACATGCGGGCTTTTGCTTTCGAGTTCAACAGGTTGTCTTGCGGCAAATGCTTTGGTAAAATCTTTATTGGCTGCATTGGTTAATGATTGTATATATACAGTATCCCTTCGGCTGGGACTTTTGCATTTGCTTAAATCGCCATGAAGTACATTGTTTATATACTTATCCGCATAAAAAACCATGTAAACTTTAGCGCCGCGAGTGTCAACCGAATCTGCATAGGCCTTGAGCAATTCAATGATCATGCTGTCTTTTGTCATGGTTTTAACTTTGAGCCAGGTGCGGGCCGTATTAAAAATAGAGTCATAACCACGGGTAAGGGGAAAATTGATGAACTGTTTTTTTGTTGGGCTATAGATACTGGTAGAATCATTTGAAACAAATCGCATTTTCCATTCCGGTTCTAACTGGTAACCAAAATGGTTAAATGATAGCCCGTTTTGTGAGCGCCGCGCAATTTCGGTATAGCTGATGCCAAAGACAGGTTTAAATGAGATCAGATCTTTTTCGCCGTCATGTTTAACAATGTTGCGGTGTTTACAGCCAAGGCAAAACAAAGTCAATACAATGCAGGTTAAATTTGTAAAAGGTTTAGCAATTAGCATATAGGTTCGATATATTATAAATATATGATATTTACCAATGCCCAAATGTTAAATAATGCTAAAATTGCAGATTGTAAGTAAATCTGATATAAACTGATGGCAATTGAAATAGAACGTAAATTTTTGGTAGATCGGGAAAAATGGCAGCTGGTAACAAAGCCTGAGGCAATGCATTTCAGGCAGGGGTATATTTTTAGTGATGAAAAGAAAACAATAAGGGTACGGGTTACTGATACCGAAGCATATATCACTATAAAAGGAAGTACAGCAGGTTTTAGCCGAAGCGAGTTTGAATATACTATTCCCGCAGCCGATGGCGTTCAGTTGCTTGATAATTTTGCCGCCTCCGAGTTGGAAAAATACCGCTATGACATCCACCACGCCGGTAAACTTTGGGAAGTTGACGAGTTTTTAGGCGATAACCAGGGTTTGTTGATGGCCGAAATTGAGCTTGGCAGCGAGGATGAAGAATTTGAGCTGCCGCCATGGGTAACAGCTGAGGTAACCGGCGATGATCGGTATTACAATGCCAGGTTAAGCGTTCATCCTTTTAAAAACTGGTAACAACTTTTCAGGCACATTCCGGTAAGCCGAGCAGATAGTCGGGTTTCGATTCGTCGTAAACAGTCTTAACATACTTGTTGCCCTTGGGACAAACAGCAGGGATCAAGCTGGTTTTATTGCCTTTGTCGTCAATAATGTAAGCCTCACCATCCTCATGTTTTATCCAGTCATAAAGTTTCGACCTTTCGGTGAGGCCTTTTACATTGATCCGCTCGTTGATCCATTCAAGTGAGTCGATGGCCACATACGGGTTATCGTGCGGTGCGCTGTCGGTTTTTATAGATACTATACGTACTGCCATTGTATTAAATTGCATTAAACATTCAGGTGGGATAAAAATATGGTAAAAAGCAATACCCCGAAATAGGTATAATCACCCAATTTTCACTACGTAAAATTACCTATGGTATAGGCGCTGCTGCTTGCTGACCATATCGCTTATTTGGCGAATAATGAAATGATTTGCGGATAGGAGTGTATTGCATATGCTTGTAAATAAGTATGTTGAAAGTAAAGTAACACCCTGTAGGTGCGTGTTGCGTCTTTTTAAGAAAATTAAAATAGATATTGCGTGACCAAATGGTTTCATTTATATTTGTAACCGAACGGTTTCATGTTTCCGTTCTGTTACTATGCGAAGAGATGTTTTCCAGGCCATTGCCGACCCAACCCGTCGTGAGATCATTAACCTGCTGGCCAACCGGCAAATGAACCTTAATGCCGTGGCCGATAATTTTGATATCAGCAGGCCGGCCGTATCCAAACACATAAAAATATTAACCGAATGCGGTTTGCTCATTATTAAGCAACAGGGGAGGGAACGCTATTGTCATGCCGATTTGAAACAGTTAAAGCAAGTTACAGACTGGGCAGAGCAATACCGCCGGTTTTGGACGCAGAAGCTGGATGCCCTCGACGCTTTTTTAACCGAACACAATACAGATAACCATAAAAACAACAAACTATGAGTACGCAACCATTTGTTATTGAAAGGATTTATGCGGCGCCTATACAAAGAGTATGGGAAGCGATTACTGTTAAGGAAAAAATGAAAGAATGGTATTTTGACCTTGCCGAGTTTAAACCCGAGGTAGGTTTTGAATTTGAATTTACGGCAGGAGATAACAATAATTTTCAATATCGTCACCTGTGCCGGGTAACTAAAGTTGTTGAAGGCAAAACTATTGCTTACACCTGGCGCTATGACGGTTACGAAGGCAATTCAGAAGTTACCTGGGAGCTTTTCCCGGAAGGGGAGGGTACCAAATTGATACTTACCCATAGCGGCCTCGAAACCTTTCCACCGCTTGATTCCTTCAAAAGAGAAAACTTTATTGCCGGATGGACACATATTACCGGTATTTCGCTTAAAGAATACCTTGAAAAGTAAACAAATAACGTAAAAACAACAAAGCCGGGCAAACGCCCGGCTTTGTTGTTTTTATGAAAAAGGAGAAAAGAAACTAACCTCTAATCTCCAACCTCTAATCACTAACTTAAAACACCTGGTCGAACTGGTTAACAGCGTCTTTACTTTCCAGCAGAGAGTGGCCCATTAAAAACTCGTCAACCTTGCGGGCAGCTTCACGGCCTTCAGATATGGCCCAAACTACTAATGATTGTCCGCGGCGCATATCGCCTGCTGTAAATACTTTGCTTACGTTGGTACGGTAAACACCTTCTTTGGCTTTAACGTTTTTACGGTCGTCAAGTTCAACCCCAAGCTGGCTGATGAAAGTATCATGTTGTGGATGTAAGAAACCCATAGCCAGGAATACACGCTGACAAGGGATTTCACGCTCCGAACCTTCAACCACATGGAATTTTACCGGACGACCCATGAAATCCTGTTCCCATTCAACATCAACTACTTTTAACGCGCGCAGGTTACCTTCTTCATCACCTAAAAATTCTAAGGTGTTAACACCCCAAAAACGGTCGGCACCTTCCTCGTGTGAGCTGGTAGTTTTCAGTACCATTGGGTAAGTAGGCCATGGCATATGCTGTGTACGCTGAGCCGGCGGCTGGAACATCACCTCAAATTGCTTGATTGATGCAGCACCCTGGCGGTTTGAAGTACCCACACAGTCTGATCCGGTGTCACCACCGCCAATTACCACTACATCTTTACCTGTAGCTATAATATCTTCGGCAGTAACTTCAATATTGCTAACACGTTTGTTTTGCTGTTTCAGGAAATCCATTGCAAAATGGATGCCTTTTAACTCACGGCCCGGAATGTTAAGGTTACGCGGGATTGTTGAACCTCCTGCTAAAATCACGGCATCGTTATTACGTACCAGTTCGTCGGCAGCTACGTTTACGCCAACCTCGCTGTTGTATTTAAATACAACGCCATCTTTTTCCATCACCTCAACACGGCGCTCAACAACCCATTTTTCCAGTTTAAAATCGGGGATGCCATAGCGAAGCAAGCCGCCTGCACGGTCATCACGTTCGTAAACGGTAACGGTGTGGCCAACTTTTACCAGTTGGGCTGCTGCGGCAAGACCCGCAGGGCCCGAACCTACAACGGCTACCTTTTTGCCCGTTTTAACAAGCGGTGCAGTTGGTTTTACAAGGTTTTTCTCATAAGCGATCTCGATGATGTGGCGCTCAATTTCCTCAATAGCAACAGGCGGCTTATTGATGCCTAACACACATGCAGATTCGCATGGAGCAGGGCAGATGCGCCCCGTAAACTCAGGGAAGTTATTAGTTGATGATAATATATGGTAAGCTTCTTCCCAGTTTTTACGATACACGGCGTCGTTAAACTCAGGAATGATATTACCAAGGGGGCATCCCGAATGGCAGAAAGGGATACCGCAATTCATACACCTGGCCGATTGCTGGTTAAGCTTCTCTTCAGTATATAAATTCACAAATTCGTTATAGTTCTTAACGCGTTCAGCAGCCGGAACTTTTGATGGAAGTTCGCGATTAAACTCCTGAAATCCTGTAGGTTTTCCCATTTCTTAGCCTATGGTTTGATATTGTAATTTCTCTAATACTTTTTTATACTCTCTCGGGAATACTTTCACAAACTGGGTTGATGCTTCATTCCAGTTGTTTAGTATCTTTTGCGCCAGCTTGCTGCCTGTTAAGGTGATGTGTTTACGCAGCAGGGTGAGGATCTGTTCTTCGTCTTGTACACTTAGCGGGTCAAGGTCAACCATCTCAGTATTGCAATTTTCTGCAAACGTACCTTCAGGATTGTAAACCCATGCTATACCTCCGCTCATACCGGCTGCAAAATTGCGGCCTGTATTACCAAGGATAAGCGCACGACCACCGGTCATGTACTCGCAACCATGGTCGCCGATACCTTCAACAACAGTGGTAGCGCCAGAGTTACGTACCGCGAAACGCTCGCCGGCCATACCGCCTACAAACAACTCACCTGATGTAGCACCATAAAGGGCTACGTTACCGATGATGATGTTATCTTCAGGTACGAATGTGGCGTTAGCTGCCGGATAAACGGCTATCTGAGCGCCCGAAAGACCTTTACCTACATAATCATTAGCTTCGCCTTCCAGCTCGAAAGAAACACCTTTAGTGGTGAATGCTGCAAAACTTTGACCGGCCGAACCTTTAAATTTGAAGTTAACGGTATTGTCAGGTAAACCGGCCGAACCATACACTTTAGAAATCTCGTTAGATAACAAGGTACCGATAGTGCGGTCAACGTTGATCACATCAAACGAAGCAAATACCGGGGTTTTATCTTCAATAGCAGGCTTCGCAGCTTCCCATAGTTTCCAGTCAAGGATATTGGCCATGCCATGATCCTGTGATTCACTGTTGTACAAGGTCATACCTTTGGTGTTGGTAACCGGGTGCAGGATGCCGCTCAAGTCGATCTTTTTGGCTTTCCAGCTTTGCAGGTTATCTTTCACTTTCAGGAACTGTACGCGGCCAACCATTTCATGAATAGTACGGAAACCAAGCTCGGCCATGATTTCGCGCAACTCTTCGGCCATAAAGCGGAACAGGTTAACGATGTGCTCAGGTTTGCCCGAGAATAATTTACGTAATTCAGGATCTTGAGTAGCTACACCTACAGGGCAGGTGTTCAGGTGGCATTTACGCATCATGATACAGCCGCCTGCAACAAGGGCAGCAGTAGCTACACCCCATTCTTCGGCACCCATCAGAGCTGCGATTGCCAAATCCCTGCCGGTTTTCAGCTGACCGTCTGTTTGTAGTACCACACGGCTGCGCAGTTTATTACGTACCAGTGTTTGGTGAGCTTCGGTTAAACCAAGCTCCCATGGCAAGCCAGCGTGTTTGATAGAGCTTATTGGCGATGCACCAGTACCACCGTCATAACCTGCAATCAGGATCACATCGGCATGAGCTTTGGCAACACCGGCTGCAATTGTACCTACACCGGCTTTTGATACCAGCTTAACGTTGATACGGG
Source organism: Mucilaginibacter sp. NFR10 (assembly GCF_900100445.1). Taxonomy (NCBI): domain Bacteria; kingdom Pseudomonadati; phylum Bacteroidota; class Sphingobacteriia; order Sphingobacteriales; family Sphingobacteriaceae; genus Mucilaginibacter; species Mucilaginibacter sp. NFR10. The sequence goes on from NZ_FMTV01000002.1 coordinate 201,567, forward strand.
CAGCACGGTTTGCATTTTTAAGGTCGAAGATAAGCTGTGCCAAATCTTCGATAGAGTAAATATCGTGGTGCGGCGGAGGAGAGATCAAACCGACACCCGGAGTAGAGTGACGGGTTTTAGCGATCCAGTCGTCAACCTTGTGGCCCGGCAGCTGACCGCCTTCACCTGGTTTTGCACCCTGCGCCATTTTTATCTGTAACTCGTCGGCGTTGGTAAGGTAGTTTGAAGTTACCCCAAAACGGCCTGATGCTACCTGTTTAATAGCCGAACGTAATGAATCGCCATTTGGCAATTTGTCGTAACGCATTTCATCCTCACCACCTTCGCCGGTGTTGCTTTTACCGCCAATGCGGTTCATAGCAATAGCCATGGTGCTGTGTGCCTCGTGAGAGATAGAGCCGAATGACATGGCACCTGTAGCAAAACGCTTCATGATGCTTTCTGCAGGCTCAACCTCTTCGATGCTGATAGCTTCGCGGTGGTGGGCAAAATCAAGCAAACCACGGATGGTGAAGTGCTTTTCAGTTTGCTCGTTAACTACCTTAGCGTAGTTTTTATATACCTCGTAGCTATTAGTACGTGTGGCGTGCTGTAACAGGTGAACAGTGGTTGGGTTAAACAAGTGGGCTTCACCGCGGCGTTTCCACTGGTAAATACCACCTTCAGGTAACAGGTTATCAGCTCCTTTAGCTTCAAAACCCATTTTGTGTTTGCAAAGTGCTTCACGGGCAATTTCGTCAAGGCCTAAACCACCTATACGGGTAACAGCACCGTGGAAGTATTTGTCAACAACGGTTTTGTTTATGCCAAGGATCTCGAATACCTGTGCGCCATGGTATGACTGTAAGGTTGAAATCCCCATTTTTGAGAAGATCTTCAGCAAGCCATCGTTAATAGATTTAACGTAGTTATTACGCAGCTTTTTGATATCGTAGCTGGTTTCAAGGCTGCCATTGTCCTTGAGCGTTTCAATGGTTGAAAGCGCCAGGTACGGGTTTATAGCTGTAGCACCAAAGGCCAGTAAACAGGCAAAGTGGTGCACTTCCCAGGCATCGCCGGTTTCAACAACCAGGCCAACAGCGCCACGGCGACCCTTGCGGATCAAATGGTGGTGTACAGCAGAAACTGCAAGCAGGGTAGGGATGGGGGCATGCTCAGAGTCAACCGCACGATCCGAAAGGATCAATACCTCAAAACCATCATCAACGGCATCCTCGGCGTAGCGGCAAAGGCGTGCAATGCCTTTTTCCAGTGAACCCGGCAGGCCATCAGCCTTAAAGTATGTTTGCAGTGTTTTAGCGTGGAACAGGCCGGTATCAATACTACGCAGTTTTTCTAACTGATGGTTTTTCAATATCGGGTGTTTCAATACCACACAATGGCAATGCATTTTGTCTTCATCCAACAGGTTGCCATTGTTGCCGATAAAGGTAGCAAGGCTCATCACCAAACGCTCACGGATTGGGTCGATTGGCGGGTTGGTTACCTGTGCGAAGAACTGTTTGAAATAGCTTGACAGGTGCTGAGGTTTGTCCGAAAGGATAGCCAAAGGCACATCGGTACCCATTGAGCCTACCGGTTCTTTGCCGTCTAATGCCATCGGTTTAATGATGGTGTCAATATCCTCACGGCTGTAGCCAAACACCTGCTGGTAACGGTAAACAGAAGCTTCAGACAGACTGGCGAAAGCCAAACGCGGTTCTGAAAGCTCGCTCAGGTTAATTTTATAGTTTTCTAACCAGCGGCCATATGGCTGCTGTGAAGCAACTTGTTTCTTGATCTCCTCATCTGTAATGATACGGCCTTTTTCAGTGTCGATCAATAACATTTTACCGGGCTGTAAACGGCCTTTGCGTAAAACAGTGCTTTCGTCGATAGCTAAAGTACCTGCTTCAGAAGCAGCTATTACACGACCATCATTGGTGATCACGAAACGCAGTGGGCGCAAGCCGTTACGATCAAGTAAAGCTCCTACCAGTTTACCATCGGTAAAGGTAATTGCGGCAGGTCCATCCCATGGCTCCATCAAAGTAGCGTGAAATTCGTAGAACGCTTTTTTAAGCGGATCCATAGCTTCGTTGCCGTCCCATGCTTCAGGTACCAGCATCATCATTACATGTGGCAATGAACGGCCGGAGTGCAACAATATTTCAATGATATTATCCAGACAGGCAGAATCCGACTGGTTGTTATCAATCACCGGCAACAACATATCCATTTCTTCGGCAGTAAAGTACGACGAAGCGTATGATTTCAGGCCGGCATAAAACCAGTTTAAGTTACCTGTAAGGGTATTGATCTCGCCGTTATGCGCAATTAAGCGGAATGGTTGGGCCAGTTTCCATGAAGGGAAAGTATTGGTAGAGAAACGCGAGTGGATCATGGCAAAGCCCGATGCAATACGCGGATCAGAAAGATCAGTATAGTATTTACGCAGTTGGTAGGTAGTAAGCTGCCCTTTGTAAATAATTGTTTTACAGCTTAACGATGTAAAATAAAAATTATCAGAAGCGCCGGCTACCGTTTCAGTAATGGTTTTGTTGATATACCTTCTGAGCACGAATAATTTGCGTTCAAAATCATCGGCGTTGGTAATATGATGTGGGCGGGCAATATAAATTTGCTCAATATCAGGCTCGGCCTGGCGGGCTGTTTCACCAATAACTGATGAATCAACGGTAAGCTTACGCTCGCCCAGCTTATGTAAACCTAATTTTTCAATAGCATTGTTAATAATGGTACGGCAGGCCTTTTTCTGGGCCGAATCTTTAGGTAAAAATATCATACCTACACCATACTCGCCGGGTTCCGGCAGGCTGATCTCGAGGTTTGAGCATTCTTCCATTAAAAACTCATGGGGCAATTGTATTAAAATTCCCGCACCGTCCCCGCTCTCGGGGTCGCATCCGCACGCACCGCGATGTTCCATGTTTTCGAGCATGGTTAACGCGTTATCAATAATTTGGTTGGTTTTATGACCGTTAATATTGGTTATAAATCCCGTTCCGCACGAATCGTGTTCAAATTCCGGTCTGTAAAGACCCTGGTGGCTATCAGTTTGATCCATTGTTTAAATTAAACCGTTTACAATTTTATAAGGGGTGTAACCACGAAGTTACCAAAACTCAAATAAATTATAAAATTTACGGTAATTTTTAAAGATTTCTAAAAAATCAATTATTTAAATCATAATTATTTAACATTATCTCAACGAAAAGAGACAAATATTATGATGTACAAAATGAAAGTACGAAAAAAATTATTTAGAATCAATATAAAGTTATACCAAACTTGTGCAATACATTTATTAAAGCTGACTTTTTAGCTATAACCAAATTAAATTTTGTGGTGTTTCTCTATGTGATTAGTAGGATTTGGGAAGTTAGTTCATAGTTGATGGTTCATAGATCATGGTTGAAAGTTGGATTAATTGAGGAAGATAGGAGAAGTTTCGGGATACCGGAGGCACATAATATCTTTGCAGGGTAAACGAAGGAATAGCTTAATTCGGGTTCAGACAAAAAAACGGCTAACCGCCTACTTTAAGCTGCCAACTGAATGGGCGTTGCCTGCGGCGGGCTATCCGCTTATACTACACAGGATTAGCCACGGGCCGGTATCCGCTCCTATTATTCCTAATGCACCATTCGCTTCAAATTATTGATCGGTCCTATGAACCATCAACTATGATCCATGAACCATAGTTATAAACTATCTGTAAGTACACAAATATGAACTCTGTATTTCTGTTTTTACTTTAAATGATGTATTGGCTTCAACCTCAAATACTTGACCGTTGGTAAAAGTTTGCCATTGGCTTTGGCCTGGTAATAAAGCTTCAAGGCTGCCTTCAATTACGGTCATGGTTTCGTGACTTGATGTGCCAAATTCATATTCGCCGGGTTCAATAACGCCGATGGTTGAGCGCCCTTGCGGAGTGGTGTATGCCAGTGATTTTACGGCACCTTCAAAATATTCGTTTACGTTGATCATGTTTAAAAATTTCGGCCTAATATGGTTAAATAAAATGAATTGTATTATAATTGGGGCTTAACTATTAAAAGCCGCCGTGCCGGCGAATGTTAAAATATGTGAAAAAAGTAATTTCGGTTGTGATTATTACTTCTTAAACATCGTTATTTGCATAAAATTTATATATGAGGAAAATCCAACTATTAATGCTGTTCGTTTTATCAGCTATAATATTCCAGGGCTGTAAAAAGGACGTTGTTACTTCTGCTTCCACTACTTCCGACCAAATACTTGCCGCAACTATAAATGGTACATCATGGATCCCGGATGATGTTACCGCTACTATAAATTATGATGCTACTGCTAAAACAAAATCATTTAATGTAGTTGGTACTGCTGACCTGAAAAGAGTAAAATGGACGATTACTTTAAGTGATGCTAATGCTACCAATGTCAATACTTTTCCGGTGGCTACTTATAAGGTTGACGCTACCAACAGGGTAAATATGGCTTACTTCACATCAACAGGCGGTACATCCTATAATCAGGTGGGGGTGGTTGAGCCAGGTTCGGGTTCTATCATAATTACCTCTATAGATCCATCAAAAAATGTGATAACCGGTACCTATAGCATGACCACGAAAAAAGTAAACTATAATGATGATGGTACCATTGCCTCTATTGAAACGTCGCAGATATTAGGTGGTACATTCACTAATCTGCCTTACACCTTTACCCAGGTCAGTAATTAAATAAATTAGAAAATATAACATGAACGCCTCGGGTTGCAATATCCCGGGGCGTTCTTTTTTAAACCGATCCGTAATTATTGGCCAGGACTTGGCCTGGTTGGGCTCGACGGATTAGGTGTCGGGCTTGGTGTTGTCGGGCTTGGCGTATTTGGTATAGGGCTTGGGTTAGGGGTGTTTGGCTGCGGCGCCGGATTAGGGGTATTAGGTGTTGGTGAAGGGTTTGGTGTTGGCGTTGGCGCAGGAGTTGGTACCCGATTTGGATCAGTAGGCGTTGGTGTTGGTGTTGGACTTGGCACAGGATCTGTTGGTTTTGGTGTGGGTACCGGAGTTTTTGGTTTCTTTTTATTTTTATCTGGCACAGTATCAGTAGTCAATGTGTACTTTGTTACTGATACACCGGTATTTTGACCTTGGTGTCCGTTAGCTAATGCCAAAGAGCCGGCTAATGACAGGGCGATAGCTGCGGCTGTTATTCTTAAATTTTTCATATTTTTTTCTTTTTATTTATGAAAAGTTAACTATTAAGATAACTTAACGGGAAAGGAATAGTTTTTGAAATTTGAAATGAATCCAAGTCCAGTGCATTAACCACACCTATTGAAGCAAATGCCCTGGTAATGCAACGAATTATAACAGCGTTTGCATTGTTGATGAGTGGCCGGTTTAAATATTGAGCACCTATATTTGCCTGTAACCTGCATATGCAAACATTACCCTATGACTGAACTTGAAAAAATGATATCCGGCGAACTGTATAATGCCGGAGATGCCGAACTTGTTGCCGCCCGTTCAAAGGCCCGGCAATTGTTTACACAATACAATGCCGCAAGCTATGATGATAAAGAAACCAAAACCGCCCTGTTAAAACAACTGCTGGGAAGCTTTAAAGGCAATATTGATATTCAATCGCCTTTTTACTGCGACTATGGCTTTAATATAATAGCCGGGGATAATCTGTTTCTGAATTTTAACTGCATTATATTGGATTGTGCCCGTGTTACCTTTGGCGATAACGTGTTCCTGGCGCCCAATGTGCAGCTCTATACAGCCTATCACCCGGTAATAGCTGCCGAACGGATCAAAGGCCCCGAATATGCGGCACCTATTACTATTGGCAATAACGTGTGGCTGGGTGGTGGTGTAATTGTTTGTCCCGGAGTCACCATAGGTGATAATACGACAATAGGTGCAGGAAGTGTGGTGACCAAAAGTATTCCGGCAAATATAGTTGCTGCAGGAAATCCATGCCGGGTGATCAGGGAATTGTGATTTCATTATAATTTCGGATTTCGGAATTTCGATTTCGGATTTCGGAATTTCGATTTCGGATTTGGGGACTTTGGGAGCAAGCTATTTTAGACATATGTGAAGGAACTGAAGAAACTTCTTTTATGCTTAGCCCCTTTACTTTGAAATTACCGAGCTTGACATTGTGAAAGTATTCAAGCTGATAACACCGGTAACGGCTTTGTGCTGTCTTTTAATAATTTCAGTTCGGCAACAATGATAAAGCTTACAATTACCAGGAAGGCCCAGGAGCTTATTTTCTGATAATTTACTACTGTCCAGGCATGGTGCTGGTATGCATAGCGCCAGGCCCCAAGCCGGGTAGCTATATTTTCGGCAAGCCAGATGAAAAAACCTATCAGCATAAATGATAATATTGTTGGCATGCGAAAGACTTTTCCCTGTAAATGAAAAACTACTACCGACCGCCTGAAAAAATAAAGGATCAGCACGCCTATGCCATAGCGGATATCGGGCATAAAATGATTGCTAAAAAAATTAAAGTATATCAAAATACCTATAATGCGGGTAATGTAACGATTAGGCCAGTTTTGTATTTGCAGGTTAAGCCTTCGCCAGGCCTGGCACATATAGCTGGCAACACTGGCATACATAAAGCCGCTGTATAACGGAACGCCGCCTATTTTCAGATAAGCAAATTCAGGATAGGCCCATGAGCCGTAGTGAACTTTGAAGAGCTCCATTACCAGGCCCAGCAGGTGAAATATGCAAATTACCAGTACTTCATCCTTAGTTTCGATCCCGGTGTAATATAAAGCAGCCTGAATAAGCAGGCAGGCTATCAGCATAAAGTCATAACGGGGCAAAATGCCTGTAAACAAATGCGAAAGTGCCAGCATGGCAAATACCAAAACCGGGAACAGGCAGGAGAGCGCCTGCTGCTGCACAAAGATCCCGAAATGTTTAATAGCTGTTTTCATGGATTAATTTAAAGCATATGCATGGTCCATTCCCTGGATCTGGATTTTGTATTGCACCGGCAGGAGGGCATCCCTTAAAAACTTTCCGGGTTTAAGGTTTTTTATTGCCTTATATACCTTTAGTACAGGCCAAAGCCAGGCTATTTTACCCAGCGGCAGTTGTTGGCTAACCTGCGTGGGCACGGTTAGCAACTGTGCCTGCTTCAGAATCTGATACCTGGCAAAACCAAGATGTTTTTTATACTGATGATATAAATCGGCAGTGAAGGCGCTGTTAATTAAATTGCGTTCAAGGTGTTCTTTACGCATTTGAAGATAGTGTTGATAATCTGATGGTATCACTGTTAGCTGCATTCGTTTGCCAACCCGGTTAAATACGTTAAACACTTCGGCTTTTTCGGCTGCGCTAAGAGGCTTTTCCAGTAATTCATATGAACGGATGGACAGATCGATCAACAGGAACAGCACATCACGATAAGCCCAGTCGGGTATTTGGGAACCACGGGCGGTTTCAACACCTTTATGAATGGCGTTTATTTTATCGATAGCCTTTAAAGCTGCTTCGTGCTCCGAAAAGATGATTTGCCGCGAATAAGCTACGGTGTTAAACAAGCGTGCTAATGGATCTGCGGGAAGTTTACCTGTAAAATAAAGCCAGTCGACAGCCTTATTTAAGGCAAACTCGGCTGCGGCCCCGGCGAAAATGAACAGGATGGTATCTGCCTTGCCCCAAATCCTGCGCACTATCGAATGTTCATCGACAAAAAGTTCCATGTTATATGTTTTTAGTTGTTTTTACTTTGTTATATAAAAGTACTTTGTATTTCAAAGTTAATGAAAAATTTGAGATTCGCAATAGAAAGCAGGCGATTTATTTAGAGTGGGGGAGATGGGTATTAAATTAGGCTGTTATTCGATTGCTGATTTTTATCGCTTTTTGATTGTTTAAAACTTTTTTGCTAATTTTTTTAGTTTTAAAATTGCTGGTGGTATACTTGTATTTTAGTTAGATATATATTAAAGCAGGCTTATGGTAAATGCAGTTTTTGAATTTGAATTTAATAATCAGGTTGTTGAGTTTGATATCAGCGATAAGGATTTAATGATCAATGCCACAGAAATGGGCAAGATCTTTGGGAAAAACCCAACAGAGTTTTTAAAGCTGAAACAAACTAAAGATTTTATTGACGAATTGAAAAGCATGCCCTTGCCGTTTAATGAATCGAATTTTGAAGGGAACAGCGCAAAGAATTCTGCTGACCTGGAAGCCATGATATTTGTGAATAAGCTGGATGGGCTATGGATGTGCGAAATTTTAGCATTGAAATTTGCAGGCTGGCTTAACCCTAAGTTTGAAGTTTGGGTGTATAGCACCATCCGGGAATTTTTGCCCAACTTAAGGGATAATAACGAGGCCTATAAGCAAATTGTAAAGTTTGAAGATCAGTTGGATAAACTGGTGAAAAAACTACAGGGCAATGCCGATTTTCAGGCCTATATGCAATTACAGGAAAAATTGAAAAAGCTGCCTTACCGGATCAAAAGAAACAATCAGGCTACCTTAAGGCAGTACAGGCAATTGAAAGCTATTTGATATATTTTTATAAAAGAGGGGATTCAGCTTTCCCAGGGTTCGTTTTTCCTCTCTTGAAAATATTTAACATTCCGTTTTGCCAACCTAATGTCATTAAATCACCGTTGATTTCGTATTAAATAATTGTTATTCTATTTTTTTTACTTTCGCTTTTTATTAGCTCCCTGGGGTAAATTAGGTTTGATCAACTCCTGCCGGTCAAGCTTTTGGGGAAACTAAAGCAAAGCGTTTTTCATGGAAAGTAAATTGAGGTTGGCCGAATATAAAGTACTTTTATACAGGCTGTTTTTGGGGTATTTGTTTTATTTTATTGCCAGGGTATTGTTCTTTGCATTCAATACGCACCTGTTCGCTGTTGATAGCTTTTGGGCGCTGCTCAAATTGTGCTATTACGGTATGGCCTTTGATACCACGGCTTTACTGTACATCAATAGCCTGTTTATCCTGCTCAGCGTTTTGCCCTTAACTGTAAATACCCGGCCGGCTTTTCAAAAAGGTATGGCTATCCTGTACTTTGTTACCAATTTGCTTGCTTACGCCACCAACTTTGTTGATATCATTTACTATCGCTTTAGCCAGGTGCGTTCAACCAAGGCAACACTTGACGTATTGGCCGATGAAAATAACAAGAAACTGTTATTTACCCATTTTTCGGAAGCTTACTGGTATGTGATCATCATATTTATATTATGTTCCGTTTGCTGGGTTTGGCTGTACAAACAGGTGAAGTTAAAGCCCGCTGCGGTAACGGATAAGAAAGTGTATTTTCTATCGTCGATAGTTTCCTTCCTGTTGATCCTTACCCTGGTTATTGGTGGTATCAGGGGCGATTTTGCACATAGCACACGGCCTATCAACATGGTTGATGCATATAAACACATCACTGTTCCCAACCAGGGCGATATTGTGCTGAACACCCCTTTTGCTGTATTCCGCACACTGGGAACCAATAACTACAAGCTTCAACACTGGGTAGACGAAGCATACATCAGCAGTAATATCAAACCCGTAAAAAAATACAACACCAAACCGGCTGCTAAACCCAACGTAGTTATCATTATACTGGAGAGCATGGCCCGCGAGTATTGGGGCAGCATGAATCGCGATGTTAATATCCCAGGCTTTAAATCATATACGCCGTTTTTGGATTCACTATCAAACAGCAGTCTTATTTTTACCAATGCTTACGCTACAGGACGGCAATCCATTCATGCTGTATCATCGGTAATAGCGGGGATCCCATCTTTTCAGAATGCTTTTACATCATCGCCTTATGCTAAGCAGAATATCCAGTCGGTGGTATCAGTTTGTGACAGTATGGGATATCAAACCTCGTTCTTCCATGGGGCAGCCAATGGGTCGATGGGATTTCAGGGTTTTGGCAGTATTTTGGGATATAAAAATTATTATGGCCGTACAGAATACAACGACGACAAAGATTTCGACGGCATCTGGGGCATTTGGGACGAGCATTTTTTCCCATTCATGGGGCGTACGCTAAGCAACCAGAAGCAGCCATTTATGGCTACGCTGTTCACACTGTCATCGCATGATCCATATCAACTGCCCGAAAAATATAAAGCAAGGTTTAAGGGCGGTCCGCTGGCTATTGATAAATGTGTTCAGTATACAGATAACTCCCTGCGTATCTTTTTCAATTACGCTAAAACACAGCCCTGGTTTAACAACACCATTTTTGTGATCACAGCCGATCATACCAGCCAAACTTATTATCCCGAATATAGTAAGCAGGTTAACCGTTTCGCGGTGCCTATCCTGTTTTACAGTGCCAACAGCGCTTATAATCTGAAAGGCGTGCGTACCGACCTGGCATCACAAATGGATATTTATCCAACATTGGTCGATTTAGTCGGTTATAACAAACCCTTCAGGTCATGGGGGAGGAGTTTGGTAAGCAACCTGCCCGATGAGCAGCCAAGGGTTATTAACTCAACAGGTAACATCTACCAGTTTATGCAGGGTAATTATACCTACCTGTTTGATGGCAAAAACTTCACAGGCGTTTTTGCCGTTGCCGATAAAGGATTGGAGAAAAACCTGATGACCGCGCAACCCAACGCTGAAATGCAAAAAGGCATGCAGGATTGTAAAGCCCTGATACAAGATTATGCAGACAGGATTGTGAACGGGAAGTTAGCGGCGAGGTAAGGATCGCCAAGACCTGTTTGTTTCTAACATAAGCTGTCGGTTTAACCGACGACAATGAAATTATGTCGCTCGGGAAATAACGTTAAGATTATGTAGTACCATTTTATCCCTTATCGATAAAGTTTCAAACGTTTGCATAATCTCTGGAAAAAGATTTCGATAATCATCGATGAATGTGCTTATTAAAAAGAAAGAGTATTTTAAATTGAATATAGTCATGTTAACGAAGTGCTCCTCAGAAGCTTTAAATAGATTTGCAAATTGAAATACAGATACATTTGACGGATGAGCATAAAGGGAGAAATAGGTATACATTTCATCTGTGATTTTATCCTTTATGTTCATTATTTTAGTAATGTCTGACCATGTTAAAAAATGCACTTCATTATTTTCAAAGTATATTTTATAATCCTTTTCCTTTATTTTAGTCAGTATCTTCCCTTGGTCTTTTAACGAAAGCGACTTATAGAGTTTAGTGTCCGTTATTCTTTCCTTAAAGGTTTTTATCTGTTCAATCTCATGTGCCACTTTTCTTTTTGCATCTTCTGTCATACTTTCTGTAGCAAATCTTTGTCTGTAATTTAACCCCGCTAAAACCCATAAATTATAAAGGATGCTTTTTTCGTCATTCGATTTAGGTTTTACATATACAACGTTAAACATCCCGATAGTTTCGAAAATATTTCTTACTAAAATTGCCAATAATGTAGGGTCAATAATTCTATTCAGCCTCATGCCATCAGTTGCTTGATACTCTATCCCATTTAAAAATTCCTTTAAATGAGCGACTTTTGAAAAAATCATTTGATTAACCATTCTTGCATCTTTATACATAGATGTTGAGCCTCCTACCTTGTCATTATTTCTGATAACTCGAAAGAAGTACTCTAAAAAAATGTTTAACATATCTCGACAATCCCCAAGATTATCACAACGCATCAATCTGAAAACTTCCTTTTCTAAATTTCCCTTATTCATAACTTTTTTTTACAAAATAAAATATGCAATGCGCAACCTATTTGCGTAGTAAATAATTTCTTTGAAATATCTTACCCATTTAATCGGGAGAGTCACTTTGCTGCTATAAAAAATTGTGTTTATTATATTAACCGGACCGAAAGATAGCTTTGTATTCCACACTCCCCCAACTTTTCAACAATGCCCTAAAACCCCTGCCAATGCATTAACTTTACCCGATTAACAGAAGGAGTAACCGCTTGGCTAAAGATACTACCAAAGAAACCCCCTTAATGCAGCAATATAATGCTATTAAAGTAAAGTACCCCGGTGCTTTGCTGCTGTTTAGGGTGGGCGATTTTTATGAAACATTTGGCGAAGACGCCGTTAAGGCTGCCGGTATTTTAGGCATCGTACTAACCCGCCGGGCAAACGGCGCCGCTACACATATTGAGCTTGCCGGTTTTCCGCACCATTCGCTGGATACTTACCTGCCTAAGCTGGTACGCGCAGGGCAGCGTGTGGCCATCTGTGATCAGCTGGAAGATCCCAAAACTACCAAAACCATCGTTAAACGTGGTGTAACCGAACTGGTTACCCCCGGCGTGGCCACCAACGATAATATCCTACAGCAAAAGAGCAATAATTACCTTGCTTCGCTGCACTTTGAAAAAAACAGCATAGGTATTGCGCTGATAGATATCTCGACAGGTGAGTTCATGACCGCCCAGGGTAACAGCGATTATATTGATAAACTGCTGCAAAGTTTTTCGCCCAGTGAGGTGATCTATCCTAAAAGCCGTACGCGCGATTTTAAGGATACTTATGGCGACCGCTTCTATACCTATGCTCTTGACGAATGGCCCTACAGCGGCGATTACGCTACGGAAACGTTGCTTAAGCACTTTGGTGTAAAATCGCTCAAAGGCTTTGGTATTGATAAACTGAATTTAGGCATCATCGCTGCCGGCGTGGCTATTCATTATTTGAATGAAACCGAACACCGCAACCTGGGCCACATTTCGGCCATCAGCAGGATAGAGGAAGACAGGTACCTATGGCTCGACAGGTTCAGCATCCGCAACCTGGAGTTGGTTGGCTCGGCTAACGAAAACGCCATGACGCTGGTTGATGTACTTGATCATACTTGTTCGCCCATGGGCGCGCGTTTATTGCGCCGCTGGATTGTGATGCCGTTGAAGCAGATCAAAGCTATCAATGATCGTTTAGGTGTGGTTGAATACCTGATAGAAAACGAAGAACTAAGGGAAGAGCTGCTCCAATACCTGCGCCAGATAGGCGACCTGGAAAGGCTCATCTCAAAAATTGGCCTCCAAAAAGCCAACCCGCGCGAGGTTTGCCAGTTAAGAAAGGCACTTACTGCCATAGCACAAATTAAGCGGATTGCCGAATCATCACAAAGTGCCCCGCTGCGTGCCATTGGCGAGCAGCTTAACCCCTGCGCGTTGATCTGTGAAAAGATAGAACGGGAATTGAACCCCGAGCCGCCGGTGATGCTGGTAAAAGGCTCTGTAATGAACGAGGGGATTAATGAAGAGCTTGACAGGCTGCGTAAGATCGCCTTCGGCGGTAAAGGTTACCTGTTGGAGATCCAGAAGCGTGAGGCTGAGCTAACCGGGATCCCGTCGCTTAAAGTATCGTTCAATAACGTATTTGGTTACTACCTGGAGGTTACCCATGCCCACAGGGATAAAGTACCAACCGAGTGGATCCGCAAGCAAACGCTGGTTAATGCCGAGCGGTACATTACGCCCGAGCTTAAAGAATATGAAGAACAGATTTTAGGTGCCGAAGAAAAGATCCTGGCGCTTGAAACACAATTATATAATGACCTGTTGTATTCACTGGCCGAATATATTAAGCCAATCCAGTTGAATGCCCAACTGATAGCCCGTTTGGATGTGCTGCTCAACTTTGCAACTATCTCCATTAAAAACTACTACGTTAAGCCCGAAATTAATGAAAGTAAGGTACTTGACATTAAGGGCGGTCGCCACCCTGTTATTGAAAAGAACCTGCCAATAGGCGAGGAGTACATCACCAACAGCGTTTATCTCGATTCAGAAACCCAGCAGATCATCATTATTACCGGCCCTAATATGGCAGGAAAGTCGGCTTTATTAAGGCAAACAGGCTTGATAGTACTGATGGCCCAAATGGGCTGTTTTGTGCCGGCTAAAGCTGCGTCAATAGGCCTGGTTGATAAGATCTTTACAAGGGTGGGAGCTTCGGATAACCTTTCATCCGGCGAATCAACCTTTATGGTAGAGATGAATGAAACGGCAAGCATCCTCAATAACCTGAGCGACAGGAGCCTGATCCTGCTGGATGAGATCGGTCGTGGTACATCAACCTATGATGGGATTTCTATTGCCTGGTCAATCGCCGAGTATCTGCATAACCACCCGACGGCAAGGGCTAAAACCTTATTTGCTACACATTATCATGAGCTTAATGAATTAAGCAACTCATTTAACCGGGTTAAAAACTTTAACGTATCGGTAAAAGAAGTGGGCCAGCAGATCATATTTTTACGCAAGCTGGTACCGGGTGGCAGTGAACACAGCTTCGGGATCCACGTAGCTAAACTGGCTGGGATGCCCTCAAAAGTGTTAAGCCGCGCCAATGAGATCCTAAAGAAATTGGAAAACGAACGTACCGGCGGCGAGCATATCAAAGAAAGTATCCGCAAGGTTCAGAAACAAGCTGTACAAATGCAGATGTTTTCAATAGATGACCCCGTATTGGTGAAGATACGCGATACGCTGAACAACCTTGATGTAAATACCCTAACCCCGGTTGAAGCACTCATGAAACTGGATGAAATTCAAAGGGTGGTGAAGAGTTGATTTTCGAGGTCCGAAAGTCTGATGTCCGAAAGTCGGCGAGTCAGAAAGGTCGAAGTTTGTAAAGGTTTTAATTTAAAGAAATTAACTTCCGGACTTTCGGACATCGGACTTGCAGACTTCTTCCACCCATGTTAATATGTTAAAAACATCCGCATCCTCTCAATAAACATTAAAGTTAATTTTACTTTATGAGCATATACCTGCGTCGTAGTTTTTATTTGTTTATACTTTTCCTTTCCCCATTTATATTAAGTTCATGTCACTCGCGCAAGGCCGCTATGCGCGGCCAGCCGGGTGAGGTGGTTAATCCCTCGCCTGATATCGCTTCAAAATATTCTGAAATTATGGAGGTTGATAAGGGCAGTATTCAAAATGGTCGCCTTTACGCTTTTATTGATCAATGGATGGGTACGCCTTACAAATTTGGCGGACTTGATAAAGATGGTATTGATTGCTCCGGCCTGGCATTTCTGCTGGAACAGCAGGTCTATGGCGTCACCATTCCCCGCATGACCAGCAAGCAGATCTCCGTCATCAAACGAAAATATGAAGATGAGCTAAAGGAAGGCGACCTGGTGTTTTTTGATTTCGATGGCAAGCAGTTTAGCCATGTGGGTGTTTACCTGCAAAATGGCTATGTTGTGCATGCCAGCTCGCGCCGTGGAGTGATCATCGTAAAACTGCGCGATCCCTCGTTATATAAATACTTTTCAAGGGCTGGCTCAATCGAAAATGTGCCCACCAGCATGAATTAAGTAACACAAATTTTAGAAGGATTTTTGCGAATTACACCAATGTTAAGCTTAAATCGCATTCGTGTAATTCGTTAAAATTTGACCCAATTGGTGTGTTTATTTTCAATAATTTTGCGCTGTTATGGCCGACAAAAAACAAGATTACTCATTCTGGACTAAGTACAAGCGGTTCGCAGGCACCGAAATCATGCTTTATGTGATCATGGTGCTTGGTATTATCCTCGGTATCGTGATATTTAGTTACCTTTAACTAAGGTAACGTTATCATTATCTACATCCGCAATTGACTGGTAAAAATCAACAAGGTCCTGATAGGTGTCTTTACTATATGTACCATCTATGATCTGTAGCTTGCGACTGTATACCAGCTTATCCCCATTTACAGTTGCACTTGATTCAAACTTTCCGAAAGGTTTTTCGATACTTACTTTTTTAGGACGCATATCAACCTTGTATCCCGCGGGTAGGGTATAAGTGATCTCATCCTCATCGGTATATCCACGGTTAATGTAAACATCGTTATGTCGGTTACGGACCTCACGTAACGGCGAACTTACACGGTTAGCCGGGTTGGCCAGAAAAATTATTTTTCCGTCAGATACCGAGCCATAGTCTGTAGCCGAAATTTTTAACGTTTCGGTGGTGTATGGTTGTTCAACTTTAAACTGCTTCAGATCTGCACTTTCAATATCAAGGTTATTAATGGGATAAATCTTCTTCAGATCTTTGATCTGTTCTGTTTTCGATTCATAGATCACATGATCGCGATCTTCATAATTAGTGCCCTTGAAATTGGTAACCATTGTACCCGACAGGTTACCGTTGGCACTCAATGTAAAATTGGCTTTGCGTTGTTCAAGATTAGCCTGGGCCGTGTATTTTGGCGTATGCATTAATTTGCCGCCCTGTGGGGTACAGGCCAGTACGATCCTGTCGTCGGTGAAATCGCCTAAAAAGCCAAACGGTATGTTCTGACTGGTACATTCTAAAAAGGTGGTATCATTTTTAAAAGGCAGGCATAAAATAACATGATTGCCCTGGTCAATGCTTGCAAAGTCGGGCTGGAAATTTACCTTCGATGATCCCGCATACACCACACAGTAATATGAATCAATGTCAACTGCTTTTAGCAAGGCCTGTGTGTAGTTAACCAGGGCTTTGCAATCGCCGTAATTTTGAGCATCAACATCCGATGCCGGGAAGGGTTGTAAGCCGCCTATCCCTACCTGGATGCTGATGTAATGCGTTTTGCCCTGCATGTATTCATAAATCTTGCGTGCTTTGGCTTTGGGATCAGTTATTGAGGCTGTAAGCTCTTTCATGTTTGCCACAGTTTGAGGCGAAAGCTGCTGGCGGCCTGCATTAAGCTTATCATATTGCCATTGCCCAAGTTCTTTCCAGTTGGTAAATGAGCCGCTGACACCACGGTAAATAAATTTTTCGGGCACTATTTCCAGGCGGGGCATTATTGATCGGTAAACAGGGCTATATGGCTCATGCTTTAAAGCTTTAAGGTTATTAGTTTGCCAGGTGTATGTTTGCATACCCTGTTTATTGGTACCAATTGTTGGTTTAACAGATAAATTGGTTTGTTTGTATTTGATCTTAAAATCGGGCTTGCAGATTAATGTATATGAGCTTTTTTCAACGGCTATACCATCCGAAGGTATTGGGAGCCAGCCTTCAAGGTCAAGTGATTGTTTCGACTTTACATCATATTCATAACTGATGGTGTAAGGATAATCTGCTACCCTGGGCCGGTAATGTTTTATCTTCAGGTCGGTAAAAAGCGAAAAGCCATCACGGTTGGTATTATCTTCAAAATCGCTTTCTGAAAATTTGCCTGTGGGTTTGCCCCATTGGTTATAAATAACGCCTTTTATATCCTTGATATACCGGCTTTTGTCATGCCATATCGTTATATCAACGTCATCGTCACCATTTTTATTGAGTACAGTTATTACTTGTTTTACGTGACAAAGTGTGTTATCTAAGTCTTTAACCTCAACAGTAACTTCCTCATTACGCACTATTGAACTGGCATAAGGCAAAAGGTCTTTTGAAATGAGCGATACGTCGTAGTTTTCCTGTGCTTTTACACAGGTTACCGCCAAAAAGATAAAAAGGGTAGTTAAAAATGCTTTCATTATTTTTTCCTGAAGATCATATCCCCTTTTTCCGTTAGAATGATCTTATTAAACAGCTCCTTAAGATAAGGGTATTCGGCCGAATCATAAACCGACTTGTTAAACTGGGTAATGTTTGAAAAGGTAAAACTGCTATTGTCCTGGCTCTCAAACGTGGTAGCAAACATGCCGCCTTTGTTTGGTAATGAAAACGCCACTATCTGGGGCGGGGTTTCAATGATATATTGTGCAGGCAGGTGCATTACCAAAACCAGCCTCTTGTCTGAGGCAAAGGCCCAGTCTACCGGATAATCACGTTCGGCAAGTTTGAAGGGATTGGTAGTGCGTTTTTCCCAAAAGTAAGGGTTAAATGCAAGCTTATCATGATTGGTATTATCAAACGCATCTATCTCCACTTCAAAGGTTTCACGTAGCGGGTTGTCAAGGCTGTCGAGATTTGCTATATCTGATTTAAATACTTTTAATTTAGGTTGTTTCTCATCAAAATCTTCAACGTATTCATCAACTGTATTAAACTTTTTAATGGCTTTGCGTTTTTCGTAAGCGTCGTAACCTTTGTAGTAATTGGTTATTGTGCCTTTTAACTTCCCATTATCAAGCAGTGTAAGATCGAACATCCGTGTAGTGGCTGCTTTGGGCTGGGTGCTTAACTCTATCCAGTATGATGGTTTATTGAGGCTGATTACCCTGCCCTTATCATTGATACATTTAAGGGGAAGCAAGCCAAACGAGAGCAGCGGATCGGTAGCGTCAAGCAGATAGGTTTGATCGCCAATAGTTAACCTGGCTATAACGTAGTTAAAGTCGCTAAGTACCGGGTAAAGGTTATTCACCATTCCATGGTCGCGGGTTGAAAGCAATACGGCATCGGCGTTAAGGCCAGCGGCGCTTAGCGCGGTAATAAGTGTCAGATTAATATCGGCGATACTGCCGGCATGTGTATCCAATGATTTTTTTACGCCATCGGTGCTGTAGATACCTATATAATCATTCCACTTTATTTGGCTTTTGATCCATGCATAAATAGCTTTTGCCTTGTCAAGGTCATTTGCCTTACCTGCAATTACCGGCCCAATGCGTTCTTTAAGTAAGCTGGTCCTTTTCATTTGAACGCCAAATTCATCGGATATCTTTAATTGATGGTCAACGTCGCCCCATTCTTTTGTCATAACGGTTTTGACGTTGTTATAAGGGTTGGTGTATTCAACAAGCTCAAAAAATATAGCTGATAAAAAGTTTTTACGGGCGGTCATATAATCTTCATCAACAAATGCAGGAATGTCCTTCATGTTGTAAGTAATATGTGAGCAATCGGCTTTTGCACCTCCCGATGAAAAGCATTCACGCTCAACTTCCGAACTACTTTTGGTTAATTTCAGCGCCCCGCGTAACGAAGCGTTGAATGTCCAAAAGCCCGGGATGTGTACTTCATACTGCGAATTTATTTTGGGGATATCGTCCTGAAATGCCCATTCCCGGAAATTGTCCCAATATGGTGAGATAAGTTCGTATTTAAATTCAATAACGCAGCCGGGCCGTAATGCCGGCAACGCAAACTTTACAGTGCTGCCATATTTATAATCTTTAGATGTAAATACCTTTTTGGAATCAAGTTCGGCCTTTTGAATAATACCGTTATCATCTTTATAATAAGTAAACCCGCTAACATTGTTAACTTCTTCTGCGGAGTTATCGCCATTGTGGATAGGTATAGCTATAGTACCGTGAGTTAATCCTTCCTTGGTGAAAATTTTAATTTTGGCATGATAGGTGTGAATGAGCCTGATATGGTCCATGTATTCATCTATACGAACACTGCCAAACTCGTTTAAAAAAACGGCGTTGGCCTGCGGATCTTTATCATATTTAACCATATCAATTTCCGGTCCTTCTATACCGGTTTCAAAGTCCTGGCCCGACGCGAGGTGTGATAAGGTAATGAAAATCAAAAGAATAAGAAGAAATCTGTTCATGCAAATTGTGATAATTAGGGATAATCAAATTAAATAATAAATTGGTATATTAAATAAATTAAAAAATTTATTCTGCTGATTAATTTTAGGACATTTGCGACCTTTGCATCTCTGAACACTTACAAATGAAATTAAATTTAAAACGGCCCCTGGCTTTCTTTGATCTTGAAACAACAGGTACCAATATCGGTGCCGACCGTATAGTTGAAATATCTGTTATCAAGCTTAACCCTGATGGCAGCGAAGAAGTGAAAACGTGGCGTGTTCACCCGGGCATTCCTATCCCACTCGAGTCGTCGCTGGTGCACGGCATTTATGATGAGCATATACAAAACGAAAAGCAATTTAAAGAACTTGGACAGGAAATAGCCGATTTTATTGGTGATAGTGATTTGGCCGGATACAATTCAAATAAGTTTGATATCCCCATGATTATGGAGGAATTTTTACGTTCCGGAGTGGATTTCAACCTGGATGCCCGCCATTTTGTTGATGTACAGAACATATTTCATCAAATGGAGCAACGCACGTTAAAGGCGGCCTACCAGTTTTATTGCAATAAAGTAATTGAAAACGCCCATTCGGCCGAAGCAGATACCCGTGCTACCATGGAGGTTTTGCTGGCGCAGATTGAGCGTTATGAAAATGTGGAGTGGGAGGATAAAAAAGGTAATAAAGTAATCCCTGTTGTGGGCGATGTTGAAGCGCTGCACGCATTTACTAACCTGAGCAAACCGGTTGATTTTGCCGGTCGTATGGTTTATAATGAACAGGGCGAGGAGTTGATAAACTTTGGCAAACATAAAGGCAAACGTGTTGAAGACGTATTAAACGCTGAACCAAGTTATTATTCGTGGATGATGCAGGGCGATTTTCCGCTTTATACCAAGCGCAAGCTCGAAGAAATTTATACCCGCTGGAACGCCAAAAAAGTTGCCGAGCGTCAGGCAAACAAAGCAGCCCAGCCAAAACCGGCCGATCAACAACCTGCTGCCCCCAAACCTGAGTATCAGAAAAAAGAATACACAAAGCCCGATCATACTAAAAACCAACATTATCAAAACAAATCTTTTAAAAAGAAGGATGAACCAGCCCAGCCGGTTAACGATGATATGCTGGCCCAGTTAGCTTTGAAGTTTAAAAAGGGGTAAATTTGTCTGAACCCTGATTTTTAGGATTAAAGGATTTTCAGGATTTTTTATGAAGCCCTTGCAGGTATTTGTGCAAGGGCTTTTTGTTGATAATATTCTGAAACCTAAGCTTCATGGATTCGTTCAACTTTAGCCTTTAGCCTTTAGCCTTTAGCCTTTAGCCTTTAGCCTTTAGCCTTTAGCCTTTAGCCTTTAAAAAATCAATATTCCTTTTTAGCCCGCTAAATTTCGTGCGTTTAACAGCCGAGTTTTTAAATACTTTCTGAAAAATATCCTGGGTAATGTCCTGCCAGTCGGTGGTTTTCAAGTGTAGCAAATCGGGGTGCGGAGTAAAGGCCGGCTCGGTATTAAGCACCGAGAAACGGTTCCAGGGGCAAACATCCTGACAAACATCGCAGCCAAACATCCAGTTATCCATCTTGCCTTTAAACTCCTGCGGAATTTCATTTTTAAGCTCGATGGTTAAATAGGAGATGCAGCGGCTGCCATCAACCACATATGGGCCAACTATAGCATCGGTAGGGCAGGCGTCGATACAATTGGTGCAGGTGCCGCAATGATCGGCTGTGGGGGCTATATCGTATTCCAGTTCAAGGTCAATGATCAGTTCGGCCAGGAAAAAGAACGAGCCGGCTTTTTTGTTGAGCAGGTTGCTGTTTTTGCCAATCCAGCCCATTCCTGCTTTACGTGCCCATGCCTTATCAAGTACCGGGGCCGAATCAACAAACGCACGGCCGCCTACTTCACCAATTTTATCATTAATGATTTGCAGTAATAGCCTCAGCTTATCTTTAATCACCGTGTGGTAGTCAATTCCATAAGCGTATTTAGAGATTTTGGGCGATAACGGATCATCCTGTTGCTGATCGGTATAGTAATTTATACCAAGCGAGATGACAGATTTTGCCCCATCAACCAACAAACGAGGGTCAAGGCGCTTATCAAAATGGTTCTCCATGTACGCCATTTCGCCATGCATGTTTTTATTAAGCCAGGCTTCAAGGCGTGGAGCTTCGTCTTCCAAAAAATCAGCCCTGGCGATGCCGCAAAACAGAAAGCCAAGTTTTTGCGCCTCGTTTTTAATGAGTTGACTGTATGTTGATTTGTTTTGCTGCATTTGTGCAAAGATACTATAAATTGAAATTGGTGAGTGTACAGAGACGCCCCCCCAATCAGGTTTGTATACTTGCATAAGCACATTATTCGTTATTATACTTTACTCCGTTTTGCTATAAGTTTACTATTGGTTCAGTTTTTGTATCTGATTAAAAAATAAGAATTTATAGCATGCTTGAGCATATTAAATATTTGCCTGCGCATGTGTTAGGGATGCATGCAGCAGGCCACGTTACTATTGGCGATTATGAAAGGGCTTTACGACCATTGCTTGAGCAACAGGTAAAACAAACCGGGCGGATAAACTTTTTACTGGTGCTGGAAACTAATATTAAAAATTTTACAGCAGGTGCCTGGTGCGGTAATATCAGGCTGGGCCTTAAATATTTTACCCGATGGAACAAAGTTGCTGTTGTAACCGATCAGGACGGTGTTCGGGAGTTCAGTCATTTGTTTAAATATATTTTACCGGGCAAGTTTGCAGGCTATAGGCTGGAAGAATTAGACGAAGCCGTAAAATGGATAACAGGAAATAAATAAATATCATTATGGAAACTATAGATGAAAGAGCAGCTATGAATAATGATGATTCAGATCTGCACAATGATGAGTTAGGTGAAAATACCGGTGATGATACCATAATAGCCGAGATAGTTCATTTAAAACCCGACGAAAAGGATATTAGCAAAATGCCGTCGTCAAACAAAGGGCAAGGCCCGGCGGGTGAGGATTTGTGAGGCGTCCGCCCCCAAAAGGGGAATCGCAAGTTCCCAGCTTTTTAGTCCTTAAATTGATGGCTATGCCTAAATAGATGGCAGAAAACAAGAAATGCCAACTCTTTGAGCCGGCATTTCTTATTTAAATATCCTCCGTATCTCCCCTTTAAGGGGGCGGGGGCTAAAAGCTGTTCCTGATACTGTTGCTTAACGTTTTAGTGCTCCAGTACCCGCTATCCAAAATCCGGCGCACAGTCATTAATGGATCGGCTTGATCACGTTTATCAGCTAATTGGAAAGCCATTTTAAAACCACGTTTCCTAAGTTCAGGTAAAGCGGCTTTGTTCCAGATACCAAACGGATAAGCAAAGTAGTCCATTTTTTTGCCGGTGATTTCTTCCAATGTTTTAGTTGGTTTTTCGATTTGGGTAACCCAGTCGTCCACCGGGCGATTGGTTATTTTACCATTTTTGCCGATGATCTTAAGGGTTGATGTATGTGAATAACGGTCAACACGGTGGTGGTCCCAGGTGTGGCTGGCAATAACGTTACCTTCGTCAGATAGTTGTTTTACCTGCTCTTTGGTCATGTAATGCGGACGGCCTAACGATACGGTCATCACAAAATAAACTGCCTTAAAACCATACTTTTTAAGGGTAGGATTGGCAATGGTGAACTGATCAAGGTCAGTATCATCAAACGTAAGCATGATAGGCTTTTTAGGCAGCGGCGCGCCCTTGGTAAGGTATGCATAAAGCTGATCGGGCAGTATGGTATGGTAACCGCTGTCGGCCAGCATTTTGATGTGCTCTTTAAAAGCAGCAACCTGAACTATATAATCTTTAGCGTTTTTTGAATCGGTAGGCTTCCAGTCGCGGATTTGGTGGTAGCAGAGGATAGGTACCTGTTTGCGGGCTAAAATAGCGGCCGCATCACCCTGTGATGTTGCATTGGCAGCCGGAACTTCGGCAACAGGGGCAGCAGTAGTTGATTTATCTGATGGCTTCGACTGGCATGAAACAGCGCCGAAAGCACAAAGGGCCAGCATGGCTAACGTTTGTTTTATCATATTATAGGTTGGTTTTATTCCTTAATTAACGGCAGCTAAAATAATAATTATATAACACGCAAGCCTTGCGATGTAAACAAAATTAATTAAGACTTTAAGTATGATAACCGGATAATTATTCGCTTTTATTGATGATCTGCTTCAGGCCCGGCTCGCATGTAAGCAGGTGCCATCCGCCAAAAACTACAAACACTTTGTTATGGGTTTTAAGCAGATTGTCAATGGTGCGAAGCAGGCTTTGATCCCTGATCTCTTTGGAGGCTCTGCCAATTTCCTGAAATTTTCCTTTGGGGTCAAACGGATTGGTAGGTTCCAGCTCCTCGAGCTTAAAAGGGCGGTTAAGCAGTTTTTGATAGGCGGCTTCAAAATAATCCAGGGTTTGCTCAGCCGGTGAAAGCTTTACTCCACCTGTTTTCATGATATAGCCTTGTATAAATTTAGCGTAATTTGCTTTAAATGCCGCGCTATCGGTAACAGGAGGCCGTTGGCCCCACATAAAACGTTCGGTAACTATATAAGCTAAAAATTCGCTGGTAGTGTATCTCTTCAATAGCTCTTTAAATTCAAGGCTATCGGTCATGTCGCCGTTAACGGTTATAATTTTAAGGCTATCTGCAAGGGTTTTGGTAAGCCCTATTTCACCATCTTTTTGAATGGCTTCTTTTTTTGAGGCGAAAACCTTTTTTGAAACATCTCCTCCTTCGTTAACACACACATCAGGTCTGAATTCAAAAAATGCCTTTTCGATCCCCTTAAACATCGGATTTTCGGTGTCGTTGTTATCCGGCAAATGGTTAACGCCACAAAAAACAATCTCCTTTTTGTCGTTTTTAAACCTTAATATGTAGGGATTGGCAGGCAGGTGCCCGGCAGCATCAAGTTTGATCTTTAAGTAACTAACCGTTGGGTAAATCTCAGCGGATGCTTTGTCTTTTTTGGTTCTGCAGCTTAACAAGGCCGAGGAAAATAACAGTAATAAAGTTATGTATTTCATCGGCCCTGTTGTGTTTGTTATAAAACTATACGCTTTCCTTCTTTTATTGACCGCTTGGCGGCATCCAGGATTTGCATAACAATCATATTGTATTTTAATGATGAACGGTCATCCGGGTGCCTGAGCGGATTTGCGAGGGCCGAAGTAAAATAGGCTACCGGCGCATCAGCTGGTGCTACCAGTGGGGCAGCTTTATAACCTCTTACACGGTTATTAACTTTTATTTCAACACTATCCTTATCGAAGGCATGGATATAACCCTTAGCACCGAAAATCTCCATATCCTTGATACTGAAAGGCCAGTTCCAGGAGGCTTCAATTTGCCCGGTGGCATTGGCGTATTCAACCAATATGGTGGCATCATCCTCAACCTTCGGATATATGTTTGGTTTATAATGCCTTGCGATAGCGGTTACTGCTATCGGGCGCTGGCCCTTCATTAGCCAGGTCATCAAATCAGCGCCATAGCAGCCAAAATCATTCAGGGCGCCTGCACCATTTAATACGGGATCTGTTAACCAGCTCAAAAAGTCTTCGCTGCAGCCAATTTCGCGTGGCCCCTGGTGCCCGTCATGCACCACCATTTTACGGATCAAACCTATGCTGTCCTGCTTAACGGTATTATAAACATCCTGAAAGGATGGGTACCAGGTAGTTTCATAATTTGTTAATACTTTGACGTAGTATTTAAGGGCCAGAAACTCCATACGTTTAGCTTGCTCAAGGGTGGCGGCCAACGGTTTTTCAACCATTACAGAAATACCTAAGGGTGCGCAGGTCTCCACAATATCCACATGTTTGCCAACAGCGTTGTAACCCAACACAATAGCAGGCTTACGGGTGGTGCACATTTTCCTTAGGTCATCAAAAAACAGGGAATCGGGCAGGTTATATGCTTTGCCAAATTTTTCCCAAAGCTTTTTATCAGGTTCGGCAATGCCTACAATATTTACGTTTCCTTTTCGGTACTCACTTAATATGAGGTGGATATGGTCATGGTTTAAGCCCATAATACCTACTTTTAGCGTCGGTACAGGCTTGTGTATCACCGGTATGGTGTCTTTTTTTGCCTTGTTAACTGAATCGGTAGGTGCCGTAACCGAAGGGGCTGGTGCTGTACCCGGTGGCGGTGGTGTTGTTTGTGCCGATGCGATAGTTATGCAGCTTAAAAAGAGCATAGTTGTAGTGAGCAGTAGTTTTAATTTGGTTTTCATGATTGGTGGCGATGTATACGTTTATCTCAAAATAAGGATGGATTTCCTCCCAGCTTTATCTTTCCTAAATGTTTGTAGGCAGCTTCAGTAGCTTCACGGCCGCGGGCTGTACGCATTAAAAAGCCTTCCTGTATTAAAAACGGTTCGTAAACTTCTTCAATTGTGCCCTCGTCTTCACCAACTGCTGTTGCAACGGTTTTTAAACCTACAGGACCGCCTTTAAACTTATCAATAATGGTAAGCAGGATCTTGTTGTCCATTTCGTCCAGTCCGTGACTATCTACATTTAAAGCGTTCAATGCATACTGGGCAATCTCCGTATCAATCTTGCCATTTCCTTTGATTTGGGCGAAATCACGTGTGCGGCGAAGTAATGCATTGGCAATACGGGGGGTACCACGGCTGCGGCGGGCGATTTCATAAGCACCTTCATCAGTAATAGGTGTTTTTAGTATCGATGCCGAACGTAGTACAATGGTGGTAAGCAGTTTGGCATCATAATATTCCAGGCGCGAGTTGATACCAAACCTGGCCCTTAGAGGCGCAGTAAGCAAGCCGGAACGGGTAGTTGCGCCTACCAAGGTAAACGGATTAAGCGAAATTTGTACCGAACGGGCATTGGGGCCGCTCTCCAGCATAATATCTATCTTAAAATCCTCCATGGCCGAGTAAAGGTATTCTTCAACCAGCGGACTTAAGCGGTGAATTTCATCAATAAAAAGAATATCCCCGGTTTCAAGATTGGTAAGCAAACCCGCCAAATCCCCGGGTTTATCTAAAACAGGGCCTGAGGTGATCTTAATGCCTACACCCATTTCATTGGCGATAATGTGTGAAAGGGTGGTTTTGCCTAAACCCGGAGGGCCATGCAGCAATACATGATCAAGCGCCTCTCCGCGCTGGCGGGCCGCCTGTACAAAGATCTTTAAATTAGCTAATATTTTATGCTGACCGGTAAAGTCTTCAAATTGCTGCGGGCGCAATACTTTTTCAATATCACGTTCGGCCGGACTGAGACGTTCGCGTTCAGGGTCAAGATGCTCATTCATTGCCAACGAAATTAGTAATTTTTTAGGCCAAAGGTGAAAGGTTAAAGGTAAAAGGTTTGTTTCTTTTGAGGGGGCGAAAGGTTAAAGCTAAAAGGCAAAAGGTTTTTTCTTTCAGTGGATAGATTAATTTGCTTTAAAGACAAAAAGTTAAAGTTTTGTAATGTAACCTTTAACCTTTCGCCTTTATCCTTTCACCTTTAAAAAATCACCCCTCCGGGTACTTCCTGAAAATGCTGTTGATCTTCATCTGGATCACGCCTAAAAATGCTTCCCGGAAAATACGCGTCGACATTTTGGAGGTACCGGCAGTGCGGTCGGTAAATATAATCGGGACTTCTACCAGCTTAAAGCCATGTTTAATGGTAGTATATTTCATCTCGATCTGGAAAGCGTAACCAACAAACTTGATTTTATCCAGCTTAACGGTTTCAAGCACCCTGCGTTTGTAGCACATAAAACCCGCGGTGGCGTCTTGCACTTTCATGCCGGTTATAAAACGTACATATACTGATGCAAAATAGCTCATCAACACCCGGCTCATGGGCCAGTTTACCACGTTTACGCCAGTTACATAACGGGAGCCTATTGCCGCGTCGGCACCATCAATACAGGCTTGCCTTAGTTTCAACAGGTCATCCGGATTGTGCGAAAAGTCGGCATCCATCTCAAAAATATAGTCGTAATGGCGGGCTATACACCATTTAAAACCATGTATATAGGCAGTGCCCAATCCCTGTTTACCCGCTCGTTCTTCCATAAAAAGCCGACCGTCATATTCAGCTTGCAAACTTTTTACTATCTGCGGGGTACCGTCGGGTGATCCGTCGTCAATGATCAGGATATGAAAATCATGAGGCAAGGAAAATACCTTGCGGATCATCCGCTCGATATTTTCCTTCTCGTTATACGTGGGTATAATTACTATGCTATCGGGCACTGAATCGTATTTTGAAAAATGATGTAAACGTTTAAGGTGCGAAAATAATCAATTTACAGAGCATCAAAACAAAAAAACAGGAAAGCTTGCGCAATCCTGCAATTTTGGGTAATATTTTACAGGTTATGAGTGTCGGCAATAACCTGGTTTTCCACGTATGGGTCGGTAATGTAATTTCTTTCTTTAAGGCGTGGAGAAACGATCAGGAATATGATGATGAATACACTGATGAAAGCCACAAAAAACCATTCGTAATTGGCACCCTTAAGATTTTCAGCCCACCAGCCCCCGTCTTCAATAAGACCATTTACAAGGGCGGTGATCAGGTTTCCAAACGAAACAACCAGGAACCAAATTCCTGACATAGTACTTTTCATTGATTTTGGAGAATGGGTATAAGCATATTCCAAACCGGTAATTGACACCAATACTTCCGCAGCTGATAATATTAAAAAGGCCAGCACTTGCCACCACATTGACGGAGAGCCACCATGATCAATACTTACATGTGTAAAACCGATAACTACAAACGATAACGCCGTCAAAATCAAGCCCGCTCCGAGCCTGCGCAAAGGTGTTGTTTTCAACCCGATCTTATCTAAATTTGGATAAATCACATAGTTAAAAAGCGGGATGAATAACAGGAGGAAAATGGTATTAAATGTAGACATTGAACCCGGTTCTATCTGGAATGAGGTAAAACCAAGATTGATGTTTCGATCCATTTTTGCAGCATACAGCGTCCATTCTGAAAGGCATTGGTCCCAAACAGCCCAAAACGCCAGCGCAAAAAAGAATACAGAAATTACGCGGTATACCGCTTTAACTCCTTCAACACGTTCCGGGTCATAACTTTCTTTGGCAATATCAAGTAATGATTGCCCTGGTTTCTTTTTACTTAAATGGGTAAGTGCATACCAGGTAATAAACACCAGGTTATTTCGGTTTACGCCCTGCGGAGGCACTTTTACATATTTTTTGCGGCCCATAAAAAATATCACAGTTGCCAAACCCATTAATATGCCGGGAACACCAAAAGCCCATTTAGGGCCGTAATATTTGTAAATGGTAGGGATAGCAATCGTTGATAACATAGAGCCTGCATTGATGCTAAAGTAAAACCAACCGTAAACTTTTGAGAGCAAATCCTGGTTGCTGGCATCAAACTGGTCGCCTACGTTGGCCGAAACGCACGATTTGATACCACCCGCACCGATGGCGACAACAAGCATACCTATCTCAAAGCCACTAAGGCTTGTATCAAACATCGCCAGCAACAGGTGTCCAAAGCAATATACTACAGAAATATAAAGGATGAGCTTGTATTTGCCGGTAAACCAGTCGGCCACCATGCCGCCTACAAATGGTAAAGCGTAAGCCACCATAACAAATAAATGGTTCAGCTTATTGGCATGGGCATCAGCCTGTTGGGCTAACGCGGGATTACCTGCAGGGTTAAAGAATTGTTTTACCAAAAAAAGGGTAAGTATGGAACGCATGCCATAAAAGCTAAAACGTTCAGCGGCTTCATTGCCAATAATGTAAGGGACGCTCTTGGGGAATTTTGATTTTAGTGGAGCAGTTTTTTCTTGCATCAGTTAACTTAAAATTTGCTAAAGGTAATATAAATCTTCCAATCCGAAATTTAATACCGAAAGTGTTACAATTTAAACAATAAAAGTGTTGATTTTGGGGCTATTGCTGTTGTTTAATTTCTTAATGTTTTACCGGTAAAAGGGCGCGGTCTTTTGCGGCTTGCTTTTTGGGATCAATATATTCGTTATCGGTGGCCGAATTGCCGTCGGCAATGTTGCGCATGTCAAGGTTTTCTATATAAGTCCAGCGGCCATCTTTTAATTGGTAGCCATCGTAACTCAAATCGGGGCCAAAGGTTTCAGGTTTGTCTTTACTCCGGCCATCTGGCGCCGAAAGATGGTCAAAAACAATAATATTTTTCTCTGGCACAAATCTCAATAGCATCGATACCTGCCGGGCGTACTCAAATATAACACGGCTGCGGGTTTTGCCATTTCCGTTAAACACGGGCATGCCAAACTGCGGCACACCATTGTTAAATGAAATTGCATCGATCACTTTTTTTGTGGATTTAACGGTATTACCTTTCCACCCTAATAATACATAATATGGTTTGGGGCCGTACACCGACATTATCTTATAGTATTGGGCACCATACCATTTATGGCTATCGGTTACCGAATCCTCTGGGTTCTTCAATAAAGGCGAATAATCTTCGAGCGGGTACATTTTGAGCGGGCCGCCGGTATTTATTTGAACAGTTCCATAAAAGCGATAACTGCCATCGAGGTTTGTAACATGCCAGCTCAGGATGCGAAAACGGTTATCGGGTGAGTTTACAATGCTGATGCTTTTAACCGAATCAAAAGGGAACAGGAATGAGTTATTGACCTTCAGCGCTTGTACCAGTGTTTTAATGAACTGATAATTGGCATTTTTACGCTCCATGTCGTTCTCATCATTTACAATTTTTTTGCCAAGGCGAGTGAGACTATCCTGGTATTCGTTAAGTTTTTTGAGCCTTGTACCTTCGTCATGGTATTGCGCAAAAGTTTGCATGCAAAGCAGTATGGAGAAGATAGTAAGAAGGGTTTTTTTTGTCACTATTTTAATTTAATTAGTTGAGCTTATTTTTTATGTCTTTGCGAGATGGCTTTGTAAGTTTCTTTATATAGAATGAGATTGTTTCGTTTCTTATAATGACGTAATAGTAAGCTGTTGGTTAGTATTGTATTTATAATCTATTTTATAAATATGGGCGTTGCCTGAGGCCCGGGCTTTCCGTTACAAGTCCTCGCTTTGCATGCCCGCGACCCAACCTGCGCTGTGGGCTTTTCACTGCAATCCCTAACGCGCCCACACGCAACATCACTAAAAATATATTTTGCTTATAATGACGTTATTTATAAAATACTAACGTAAATTTTCGATAACCATTGCACTGGCACCGCCGCCTCCGTTACAGATACCTGCAGCGCCATATTTACCGTTATTTTGCTTTAATACGTGTAAAAGGGTAACAATGATTCGCGCACCCGAAGCGCCGAGAGGGTGGCCCAATGAAACAGCACCACCGTTAACGTTTACTTTTTCCGGGTCGAGGGTCAAAAGCTGGTTGTTGGCTATTGATACTACAGAGAAGGCTTCATTGATCTCAAAGAAGTCGATATCGGAATTTTGCAGGCCCGCCCTGTGCAGTGCCAGCGGAATAGCTTTTGAGGGCGCAGTGGTAAACCATTCGGGTGCCTGCTGGGCATCGGCGTAGGAAACCACCTTAGCCAATGGGGTTATACCGAGTTCATCCGCTTTTTCGCGGCTCATAAGCACTACAGCTGCGGCACCGTCATTAAGGGTCGAGGCGTTGGCGGCCGTAACCGTGCCATCTTTTTTAAATACGGGTTTTAATGATGGGATCTTGTCAAACTTAACTGTTTGAGGTTCCTCATCTTCAGTAAACATGGTGATATCGCCTTTTTTGTCTTTAAGACCAACCGGGGTAATTTCGTCTTTAAATTTACCGTCTGCCTGTGCTTTTTGGGCGCGCTGGTATGATAGTATGGCATATGCATCCTGTTCCTCCCGGCTGATGTTGCAGTCGGCGGCGCAAAGTTCGGCTGCTGAGCCCATGTGATAGTCGTTGTAAACATCCCAAAGACCGTCTTTTACCAAACCGTCAATGATTTGCCCGTTACCTAAACGGTAACCGTTGCGGGCCTTATCCAGGTAATAAGGTACGTTGCTCATGCTTTCCATGCCGCCTGCAACAACAATATCGTTTTGCCCTATGGCTATGCTTTGGGCGGCTAACATAATGGCTTTCATACCCGATGCACAAACTTTGTTAACGGTTGTTGCGGGCAGATAGGGGAGCCCTGCAAATATGGCTGCCTGTGTAGCAGGCGCCTGCCCAACATTGGCCGACATTACGTTGCCCATATAAATTTCCTGAACCTGATCGGGCTGTAAACCCGCTTTTTCAACTGCCGATTTGATGACTGCCGCGCCCAGCTGTGTGGCACTGATAGCGGCCAGACTGCCTCCAAAACTACCTATAGGTGTGCGTGTAGCTGCAACTATTACTACTTCTTTCATGTGTCCCTCATTAAAATTGGTGGGCAAATTTAGTGATTTGGATGAAAGAAAATACTATGCATGCATAATAAAATTAGTTGCTGTTTTTTAGTGGCAGTAGCAGGTTTTAAATCAGTTGATAGTTTAGTTTGCAGTTTTTTGATTATGTAAAATTAGGGCTTCTGTAATGGGACAATAATTATACTAACTGCAAACTATAAACGGCAAACAGTTGCTACCTACTGCTACTGCCACTAATCACTATCTTCCTTTTTCTTCTTCGAACTCCCTTTTTTACGAGCATACAGGGCTTGTTGCATGAGGTATTCGATCTGGCCGTTGGTGCTTCTGAATTCTTCGGCAGCCCAGCTCTCAATCTCCTTCAGCATGTCGGGGTTAATGCGTAATACAAATGCTTTTTTTTCGGCCATATCAACTTGCGGCCGCTGCCTGGGCCTGTTTTAACAAAACTAAATTTATGCCCAGTAACGCCAATAGCGGCAGTTCTGGTACTTTTTTGATCATATCGAGGTTCATTTTTACAATAAATGGCTTTTTCCGGCTCCATATTTTGGTTTCTACATTCAGGATATCGCCCAATTGCTCGTTTACCCAGGTGCAGGTGCGTGAAAGGATCTTTTTATTATAAAAAGTAGCCATGAGCCCATTGTTTAAATTGAGCGTTATCTTACGGTTCCAGATGTCTGGTGTCACCAAACCTGTTTCCATGCCATCGGGCTGCTCAATAACAAGTTTTCGGCCTAACCAGTTCTTGCGTTTTACTATCCAGTTTCCATTCGCTGTTTCCAGTAAGCAAGCGCGTTTTAAAGCTCCTGTATAGGTGAGTTTACCATAGCTAAACTGCCCGTCGGTAAGTTCGTACCATGGCCGCCAAAAACCATGCCTCAGTACTGGTAATTCCGACACGCGGAGTTGGTCTAAGCTTCTGAATTGGTCCATGGTATTAATGGTATAAAGTACCGGTATTAACAACAGGGTTAACGGCTTTATCGCCGCAAAGTACAACCAGCAGATTGCTTACCATGGCCGCCTTGCGTTCTTCATCAAGTTCAACTATGTTTTTTTCGGATAGCTTGTTCAGTGCCATTTCAACCATGCCAACGGCACCTTCAACTATCAGCTTACGGGCAGCTATAATGGCCGATGCCTGCTGTACTTGCAGCATGGAATGCGCGATTTCCGGCGCGTAGGCCAAATGCGAGATGCGGGCTTCCAATACTTCAATGCCGGCGCGGTCAAGCCTTTCGTTCAATTCCTTCTCCAGCATGGAGCTTACCTGTTCGGCGCCGCCGCGTAGAGTAATGGCTGCAGTTTCATCCTCCAGGTTATCATAAGGGAAAGAGTTGGCCAGGTGCCTTACTGCAGCTTCGCTCTGGATATTTACATATTGAATGTAATTTTCAACCGCAAATACGGCAGCGGCGGTATCTTTTATCTGCCATACTATAACCGCTGCGATTTCAATAGGGTTGCCAATGCTATCGTTTACTTTCAGTTGCTGGCCATTAAGGTTAAAGGCTCTTAATGATACTTTTCTTTTTACGGTGAAAGGGTTCACCCAAAAAAAGCCATCTTTTTTTACAGTACCCAGGTACTTGCCGAAAAGGGTAAGCACTTTTGATTCGTTAGGATTAACGACAACAAGTCCCGGGAGCAGAAAAACGAAGCCGATGATAGCTAACATAGCGCCAATAGGTTCTTCACCCGCCCAAAAGCAAAGGGCAGCTATTACCAGTAATGCAAGGAATACAATAAGCACAGCAAAGCCGGATGGCGGGTTGATGGTTTTTTCAGGATTCATGATTTAGTTTGATTTTAAAATGATATCATAAAGATATCAAATTTATTTTTACAAAAGCAAGAAAAACTGCATATAACAGAAACTTATATTATTTTTGGCAGGTTAATCATTTAAATGGCAAAACTATCCACTTCGCGCCAAAAGGCTTTACTGCGCAAATACGCCCGTAATGTTAAGTTTTTGATGATGCTGATTAGTATCGTGCTTATTGTTTACTTTTTACCGAAGCAGGCAAAATTTAGCTACGAGCACGAAAAGGGGAGGATCTGGAACCAGAAAGACCTGGTATCGCCCTATAATTTCGCAATACTAAAAACACCGCAGGAAATCATGGCCGATCAAAAATCGGCACTAGAAAGCATAACGCCAATTTACCAGCTGGACGCAGGGATGCAAAACCAGCAGATAGAAGGTTTTAAAGCCGACCTGGAAATTAAATGGCATAATGCCGGTATCAATGACAAACTCAAGTCGAAGTACATTGCTGTCGGTACCGATTTATTGACCGAAATTTACCAGACAGGGGTTTTTAAACCCAATGCCAAATATCAGCAAAGCTCCGAAAATTATCCCATACGGATCCTGGACAGGAATGTGGCCACTGATAAAAACACCAGCGAACTGTTTACCAAAGAAAAAGCGCAGGCTTATTGTGATAAGGTATTGAGCAGGCATACTGATTTAGATAAAGCCTTCCTGCTCGATCTGATCAGCAACCGCCTCCAAAATAATCTTGCCTATGATAATAACCTTACTTCAAGACTGGAGAAGGAAGTTGTAGATGGTCTTTCGGTAACACGCGGAATGGTGCAAAAAGGAGAGGTGATAGTTTACAAAGGCTCGGTAGTTAATGACGATGTTTATCAAAAACTGGAATCATTTAAAAAAGCCTTTGAGGATAACGCCCGTGTTAACGGTAACAGGAACTTAGTCCTCTTGGGGCAATTTTTCCTGGTGGCTATAGCTATCTCGCTGCTCATGATTTTCCTGTATCTTTTTCGTAAGGATATTTACGCCGATAACAGGTTGGTAAGTTTGATATTACTGGTAATTACTACCATGCTGGCCACTTTATCGCTGGCTATAAAACTCCAGTTCCCGACTAATTTGTACTATATCCCTTATTGTATAGTACCTATTATTATCCGGATATTGTTTGATACCCGTTTGGCGCTTAATATCCATTTGCTGGTGGTGCTCATAGCCGGTTTTTTTGTGCCTAACAGCTTTGAGTTTGCTTATTATGAAATTACGGCGGGTATGGTATCCATCTACAGTATTAAAAACCTGGTACGCCGCGAGCAGTTTCTGATCTCGGCAGTGATCATTATTTTTACCTACTTCGTGGCATTTTTGGGGATTACCTTTATTCGTGAGGGTGATTTCCTGAATATCGACTGGATGGACTTTTTGCCGTTTGTAGTTAGCGTGCTGCTTACCCTGCTGGCTTACCCGCTTATTTATTTGTTCGAGAAGGTTTTTGCCATCACTTCCGAAATTACGCTCATTGAGCTTACCAATACAAACGCGCCATTATTGCGCGAACTGGCTTTTAACGCTCCGGGTACCTTTCAGCATTCGCTGCAGGTGGCCAACCTGGCCGAAAACGCTATTTATGCAGTTGGCGGCAATGCCCTGCTGGTTAGGGCGGGGGCGCTTTATCATGATATAGGCAAAATGGAGAACCCCCTGTTCTTTATCGAAAACCAAAGTTCGGGCTTTAACCCGCATGATAAACTGCCTTATGAAGAAAGTGCCCAGATCATTATCCGCCACGTGAGCAGGGGTATTGAAATGGCACGCAAAGCTAATCTGCCCGAGGTGGTGATCGATTTTATCCGTACCCATCATGGTAATACCCGCGTGGATTATTTTTACCAGTCGTCATTGAAAAATTTCCCGGAAAAATTCATCAACGAAAACATATTTCGCTATCCCGGCCCCATTCCTTTTACCAAAGAAGGTGCCGTTTTAATGCTTGCCGACTCAGTTGAGGCCGCATCGCGCTCATTAAAAGAGCCCGATGAAGAATCCATCAGTGTACTGGTAGACCGTATTGTAAAATACAAGCTTGATCAAAACCAGTTGAAAGACAGTAATATAACTTTGAAAGACATAGAAACAATCAAGGCTATTTTTAAGCGCATGCTGATGAGTATTTATCATGTTAGAATAGATTATTAAAAAATGTAATTTTTTTTTGCGGGGATACTTGAATTACTATATTTGCAGTCCCTGAAAAAAGGGATATAATTAAAAAAAACAAAACGGAGAGATGCCTGAGAGGCCGAAAGGAACAGTTTGCTAAACTGTCGTACTGGAAACGGTACCGAGGGTTCGAATCCCTCTCTCTCCGCTTCGCAAGAGGATCGCAAGTTGCGGTCCTTTTTTGTTGCTATAGGTCCCGTCATAAAAGTCGACACTGTTTACTTACATCCATTAAACGCTTACATTTGCACAAATGGAAGCGTTTAATATTTTGCGGAATTCAGGCGACAGGTAAAACTACTTTCTTTAAAGAGAGTTTTTTTAACACCCACATGCGTATTTCCTTAGACCAGCTAAACACAAGAAATAAAGAATTGAGGTTTATAGAAACTTGCATCCAACATCCCATCCTTTTGTAATAGATAACACTAATTCTTCCCTGGAAGAAAGAGCAAAATATATAACTATCGCGAAAGCAAATAACTTTAAAGTGATTGGATATTATTTTCAATATAAGATAACGGATGCCATAAAGCGGAATAATCAACGTGTTGGTAAAGAAAATATCCCTGAAATTGGCATACGGGGAACTTTTAAGCGTCTTGTCTTACCGCAGATAACAGAAGGTTTTGATGAACTTTATTATGTAGTAGCGGAAAATAATACATTTACAGTAAACAAATGGTCAGATGAAGTTTGATGATTTAGATGAAAAAATGAGGATATACGAAACCTCACAAGACCGCTGCGTACTCCCTGATATGTACATTGTAGCCATGGACGAAGTTTCACCAGACTTACAAAAGAAACACACAAATTCGAAGCACCTTTTGACGAAAAATTTCGGGACTTGATGGTTGAAACAGTAAAACACCTGATGAATTGCGGTTTCAATGTGATATATGGTTATACCGAAAGTGACGAAATATCACTGCTCCTGCATCCAAACGAAAATCTTTTTGGCCGAAAGACCAGAAAATACATTTCCATATTAGCAAGCGAAGCCAGCGCCAAATTCTCAGCATCGCTGGGCAGCGTGGCAGCTTTTGACTGCCGCCTCTCAGAGCTTCCCAATAGAAATTTAGTGGAAGATTATTTTAGATGGCGTAATGAAGACGCACACAGAAACGCCTTAAATGCACATTGTTACTGGCGGCTAAGACAAGATGGTTTTACCATGAATGAGGCAACTTTAAAAATCGAGGGGATGAGCATTGCTAATAAAAATGAATTATTATTTCAGTATGGCGTAAATTTCAACAATCTTCCCGCTTGGCAAAAAAGAGGAATAGGTTTGTATTGGAAGGATTTAAAAAAGGAAGGATTTAATCCGAAGACCGATGAACACGTGTTAATTAACCGACGTGCACTTTATACAAACATGGAACTGCCCATGCGGGATGAATACAACAAATTTATACACGATTTGGTAGGCAAGTACTAAAAGCAGGACTGAGTTTACACTTTCTTAATACTTTTTACGATTTCCAAAATCCCTTCCAGGTGTTCTAACAGGTTTCCATTCACTCTGCTGATGTTGATGTGGGGCTATTTAAAAGTTTGTAAATAAAATAATTGCAGGCTTTTATTTTTATGTCAAATACTCAAAATTTCCATTAATTCGCATCATAAAGGACTATTGATAGAACTTTAAAAAACGATTTACAAATGGTGTAAACCTTATGTGCAGTCATATACAATTTAATACCATTATTTTACTCTTGTTGTTTCTTTAAAAACATACCTATAAATTGGTTCTGTAATCTAAATATCAGTCACTTTTATATCGGCATTATTTGATTTTCGATAAAGGGTTAATATGTATTAATCTGCTCTGTTACTTGTCGCCAACCTGGCTGATATAACCGATTTTAATTAAGTAAAATAAATTTTATACCAATCATGATTGAACAGGGAACTTACCTAAAGTCGAAAATTTATGATTTAATGAACCTGATGATCAACGATGAAAGCGGGTTGTTTGAAGTAGGCGATTTGGATGGTTATATTGATAAGTTAATTGAAAAAGCATGTATCATAACTATTATGGCACAGGATGCTTTACAGGGTTTTTTGGCTTATTATGCCAATGATTATGAGAATAAAGTTGGGTTTATCTCCATGCTGATCATTGATCCTTCTACAAAACGGATGGGTTATGGCCGAAGGCTTGTTGAATTTGCGTTAAAAGATTTAACAATGAAGGGATTTGAAAAATGCCGCACCGAGGTGAATGCTGACAACATCAAAGCAGTAAATATTTGTAAAAGGTTAGGCTTTACATATGTGGGTACTAATGATATATATATGGTGTTTGAAAAACAGCTATAATTCCCTCAAATAACCCTGATCATTTGCATTGAAAATTAATTTAGTTGCTGCTTTCACTTAGAAGCGTTTTTCAAAATGTAGAAAAGCGGCTCTTTGATATTATAGCTGAAGGGGCCAAAATCAAAAAAAGCATTTCCGATAAGCAGGTCGGGTTTTCCATCACCGTTTATATCACCGGCGTCGAGAGTTACCGCGCGTTCAAACTTTGTATCGGCCGGAAAAGCATATGGTACAAAGTTTAAGTTACCGGTGTTCTTTAAATATATAAAACCTTCTTCGGGTTGCTTTGCATCGGTAAAAAGGCTGATTGTTGCAAGATCAATATTTCCGTCACCATCAAAATCTTTAGCGATGGCTTTATAGCAGCCGTTTATGGGATAAAAATACCGCTGTTTGTAATTGCCTTTCCCATCGTTCAAAAAAATGTAGACACCATGGTATGGTTTTAATACGAGCGTTGCATTCCCATTATCGCCGCAAGTGTAAACTATGTCTTTATAGCCGTCATGGTTCATGTCAACCATTTCAAAGTAGGACGACCCATAAATCGGCGGGAACCTTAAAATTTCCTTTGAATCAAATTTGCCGCTCCCTTTGTTTTCGAAATGAAAAATGCCTTCTTCGCCCTGTGCAAAAAGCACATATAAGCCGGGCAACTTGTTGTCCTGGTAATCGATATACGCTTTTATAGCTCCGGGTAAATTACTTATCAAGTGTTTGGTGAAAGCGCCGTTACCCAAATTCTCCATCCAGCAAAGCTCACCGGTTATACTCCCAAATTCACAAATAACATAGTCGGTTTTGTTGTCATTATTTAAATCGGCCGCCAGTATTTGAACCGGGCGACCAAGCTTATTGAATACAGGCTGAGATGCTAATTGCATTTTGCCTTCGGCGGAAATGGTTAATGGGGTTATAGTCCCCAGTTTATCGCTGTTGGCACCTAATTCATTGCCTATGGTGCAGATCATGGTATTGCCATGGTCGAAAAGCATATCAACCACAGGGCCGGTTGTTGATACCGAATCGATGATATTTAATTGACCTGATAAAAGATAAAGCTTTTTTGTTTGCCCGTTGGCAACAAAAACACGAGCGGGCTTAACACTGTTGTCAATTCTTACATAGCAGCCCAGCACTTGTTTGCCGTCAAATGATTGCTGTGATTTTTGGATGTTAAAAAAGGGGAGTTCCCGTTTAATAGCCATGGGCCTGTTTTGTGCAGGTAAGGCGATAGGGGCGGTGTTCATGTAATAATCGATAATATCCTGCCATTGTTCCTCATTTAATGCGGGCTTGTCGGGCACAATCAAATCGTCGCCCTTAATTGTCCCTACGTATGACTCACCTCTGTGGGCTTTAATGCCCATACGTAAACCCATTTGCGGAAATACATTTTTCCATTTAAACCTGCTAAGCAAGGCTGGTTCGGGCAGCATATGGCACGAGCGGCAATATTGTTGTGATAATATCTTACCCCTGGCAATGCTTTGAAGGGTTGCCATCGGGTAATCGGTACGTAGATCTGTACCGGCATTATCCTGTTTGTTTTCAGAGAAATGCCATATTGAATAAACTACCAAAACGGTTATGACCAAAACAATCGAACCAACAATTACAACTTTGCGATTTTTTGCAGGACGGTGACTATCAGGTTTATTATTCATGAATATTTTAAAAGGCGTTTAATATACAAAAGCTAAAAACAGAATGCACAAAGCTTAAAGCTAAAAAATATTAATCGGTGAGAGTTGTCTTTAAATACATAACCCCTGGACATTTGCCCCGGGGTTATGTAAAATCAAGGTATTAATCTTTTAGTATCCTGGGTTTTGTACCAGTTTTTTATTCTTGTCAATTTCCGCTTGCGGAATTGGCATCCAGTTTTGCCGCTCGAAGAAGGTATTGGTGAATATCTTGACCGGGGTATACGTTAGTCCTGAGCCGCCGGCTTCGATCTTCATACCATATTCCGGCGTGGTAAGCACACCGTTTGTGCCGGTAGTTATCAGCCATCTGCGAATATCAAACCATCGCTTATCCTCAAATGCGAGCTCAATGCGGCGTTCGCGACGAATATATGCACGCATTTGATCCTTTGTTAAGCCCGCTTTTACAGCAGGCAATGCAGATCTCGCCCTTACTTTATTAACCGCGTCATAAACCGATGCATCCGGCCCGACCGCTTCATTTTGCGCTTCAGCATAGCTTAACAGCACTTCCGCGTAACGGAAAATAATGTAATTGGCAAAGCTCGGCGCCAGGTTGATACTGGTTTGCCCGGTGATGCTTTCATCCAGTGTTTTGCGGGCATAATAACCGGTATTGGTAATATCACTTGACGAGCCAAGGTCTATCTGGTTACTGCCACCTATTCGCGTTTTTATTATGTCTCCCTGCCATGTTGCACCATCATATAAGATTGACTGATAGAAACGTTGCTCACGATGCGTGTAAGGGGCTTGAGGATTATAACCTGAAGCCGCATCTGTAATAGGCAAGCCATTATCCATCGAGTAATCATCAATCAGGCCCTGTGTTGGAGCAAGGTTTCCCCATGACTGCTGAACACCGTTTACATACACCGGGCCCAGGTAACCTTCCCGGTGACTGCCCTTTGCTGGTCCGGTAGCGTAGCCGCGAGCAAATATCGTTTCAACATTCCAGTTGTTTGCCGATAGAAACTGATCGGCATAAGAAGTAGCCGAAGTGTTGAACAGGCTATAAGTACCCATATCCATCACCGATTTGTTGGTAGCTGCTGCTTTACTCCATTTTCCCGCGTCATTGGCCGTGTTTACCAGCGGGCTGGCTGCAAAAAGCTCTACCCAGCCTTTAAGTGTTAGTGCAGCGCCTTTTGTGGCTCTCCCGGTTTGTGCTGCTTTTGTGGGTAAAACAGCGGCCGCGGCATCGCAATCAGCTTCAATAAAAGCGACTGTTTCATCAATAGTACCACGGGCAGTAAAAATATCAGTTCCGTTCCGGTTATCAAGCGGGACAGTAATAATAGGCACCCCGCCATAAGCTGTGAACAATAGTGAGTAGAAATAAGCTCTTAGAAACGTAACCTCGGCAACGCGTTGCTTATACCAGTCGTCGGTATACTTGGCTTTATTTAAGGCTGCCTGCTGCAGAAATACATTACATTTTCGTATTTTGGTATAGTTACCTTCCCATGACCACATACCGCCAGGGCCGGTAGGTACATTACTTGGCCCAATTGAACCTGCCCTTACAGTTGCCTGACCGTTTTCCCAGGCCGCTCCACAAAAGCTGTTATCAGCATATTGTTCGGTTAACTGGTAATCGTTATTGACATCCGGGATTTGATTATAAATGTCATTTATAAAGAGGTCTGCGTTGTTTTGAGAACTAAATGTTGCTACGTCAGTAAGAAATCCTTTGTTAATGACATTCAAAGAATCATCTTTTTTACATCCACTAATACTTACAACAAGCAAAGCAAGTAAAAAAAGTTCTCGGTATTTTATAAAAATCTGTTTCATCGCTTTCTTATTTTTAGTTAAAATGTGGCATTTAAACCTAATGAAAATACACGCTGCTGATAGTAGTTGGTGTTATTGCCGCTATTTTCCGGGTCAATAATTTCCTTTACATGAGGTAAATGGTTAATGACGTTTTGCCCTGCAACATAGATCCTTATGGATTGGACCTTGTTTTTTAATAGTTTGTTTGACAGCGTATAACCAAGTTCAAAGCTTTTTAAGCGGATGTAAGAGTCATTTCTGACGAACCAGGACGAGGTTTGTGTATTATTTGAGGTTGGTGTGCCGGTAACCCTTGGATATAAGGCATTAGGGGTAGATGGTGTCCAATGATCATCATACACCAATTGAGAGGCCGAACCAGATGCATTGAAAGGGAATGCGAAATAGTTACTGATAACAATGTTGCTGTTTCCCGAACCCTGGAACAGAACATCAAGATCGAAGTTTTTGAAGGTCAGTCTGGGCTCTAAGCCATAGATGATTTCAGGGGTATTAGGGTGCCCTATTACGGTTTGGTCATTGGCATCTATCTTACCATCTGGCGTGCCGTTAGGACCGCTTAAATCGGCGTATTCGATGTCACCTGGTTTAACCGGCCCGAAAGAAGGAACTGGCAACCCGGCTTTTAGCGTTCCGTCAGCATTAAAATCAGTTGTTTTGAAATAACCTAAGGCCTGGTACCCGAATATGGTATTTAATGGCCGGCCGGTGGTTCTTCTGTTGGGATTATCGGCTGTAGCACTTGTTTCGTAAGTTTGTAATAATTTATTTCTGGCAAAGGTGAATGTTCCCGTAACGTCCAGCCTTAAGTCTTTTGAAAAGCTATGAGAACTTTGTAGTGTAAGATCGATACCGTGATTGCTCATGATCCCGCCATTAACAAGCCCTAAACCCAGACCATATTCACCAGGTAATGTATTTTGAACCTTCACGAGCATATTCCCCCTTTTTTCATAAAAGTAATCTGCCTCAATACTTAATAGGCCCTTCCATAATGTCGCTTCAAATCCAATATCGGTTTTGGTCGCTTTTTCCCAGCCAATTCCAGGATTGCCCTGTAAAGATTCATAAATACCCTGGGTAGCACTACCGTTAATAACGGCCGAGTTTGCGTAAGGTTTGTAAGGGCTTAAATACTGATATGTTTGTATAGCACCACCATCACGCGGATAAGCTCCCGATTTTCCCCAAGAAGCCCG
Organism: Mucilaginibacter sp. NFR10; assembly: GCF_900100445.1. Classification (NCBI taxonomy): domain Bacteria; kingdom Pseudomonadati; phylum Bacteroidota; class Sphingobacteriia; order Sphingobacteriales; family Sphingobacteriaceae; genus Mucilaginibacter; species Mucilaginibacter sp. NFR10. The sequence goes on from NZ_FMTV01000002.1 coordinate 244,406, forward strand.
AAGTTTTAAATTATCAAGCCAGAGGATATTATCTTTGATGAATTTTTCTTCAGATAGTCGCCAACCAGCAGAAAAAGCAGGGAAAAAGCCGTATCTCTGGCCCGGGGCAAATAGATAGCTGCCGTCATATCTTCCTGATGCTTCAAGCAGATACTTCTTGTCATAGGCGTAGCCAATCCTGTACACATAACCAATTTGTTTTTGGCCTTCAGAATGACCGAAGTTAGTTGCATCCGCTGCTGCCGGACCGCCAAAATCCAGTTCATCAATATCAAGGTTGTAGTTATATTTAGTGGCCCCAAATGTTTGATACTTTACGCGGCGGCTCTCAAAAACGCCTAAAGCGGTGATATCGCTTTTACCGAAAGAACCCGAATAAGATAGTAACCCCTGAATGGTTAATGTGTGGTTTTGACTATAATTTTCCGCAAAGGTCGCCTTTGAATTTCCCTGGATCCCTTGTTTGTAAGTATAAGGAGTAGTAGTTACATCAACGTTATAGAAAGGTATGGGTGTGGTGTAAATACGCTGGAACGAAGTTTGATTTCCTGTGAATAACGGATCAGGCCCGTTATCATAGCTGATTACGCCTTTTAAGCTTAACCCTTTAATCGGTAATTTTTGATCCACAGTAAACTGTGATAATACAGCGGTATTTTCATTGAATTGATAACCGCTGTGATAAATTTCGCCTATAAGCGACTGACCGATATAGCCGGACCATAACCCGTTACTGTAATAAATAGGCGTTGTCGGCGCCTGGCGTTGAGCCTGCCCAATAATTGTGGCAGCACTTTGGGATGGAAAGTGCTGATCTTCTACATAACTGTTAACAGAGAGTGATACCGTTGTGGTTTTAGTGGCGTTTGCAGTTAAGTTTAACGAACCATTATATTTATCAAGATAGGTTGTGCTCCACATACCTGCCTGGTGAGTATATCCAAGGGCTGCGAAATACTTGATGTCTTCTGTACCTCCCGAAAGTGTCACATTATGATACGTGATTGGACGGTTTTTCTGGATAATTTGCTGCAAAGGATGTCCATCGGGGTGCCCATCGGGATCTGAATGATCTTTGAATTTTTGAATATCATCTGCTGTATATGCCGGTGGCTGACCATCATTGGCATTGGCCTCATTACGCAGCAATGCATACTCATACGAGCCTACAAATGTGGGCACCTTGGTTGGGTTTTGGATACCATAGTATCCGTTATAAGTTAGCGTTGGTTTGCCTGATTTACCCTTTTTGGTAGTAACCAGTATTACGCCATTTGCACCCGCCACACCATATGGAGCAACAGCAGCAGCATCTTTTAATACCGATACGTTTTCGATAGTATTAGGATCAAGACGGCTGAAATCGCGTGGCACACCATCAACAATAAGCAGGGGAGAACTGCCGCCGGTTGATCCGATGCCCCTGATCAATATGTTTGAACCGTCATAACCTGGTTCGCCGCTACCCTGGGTTATGATTAAGCCAGAGGCACGACCAACAAGGCTGTTGGTTAAGTTAACCACCGGTTTTTTTGCAATTTCGGTGGTTTGAATGGTTGATACGGCTGCGGTTGAGGATGTTTTCTTTTGAGTACCGTAACCTACAACGATAACTTCATTCAGGTTTTTTGCGTTCACCTGCAACCTGATGGTTACTGAAGTTTGTCCGTTTAAAGGAAACTCCGCCTGTTCATAACCTATATAGCTAACTATCAATATAGCATTAGGATCGGCATTAAGCGTGAAGCTACCATTTACATCGGTAACGGCACCTGTGCTGGTTCCTTTGATTTTTACAGACGCGCCGATGATGGTTTCGCCGGTGGTTTTGTCAATTACTTTACCTTTAATAGGTACAGCGACGGTATATCGGTTAAGTTTTATTCCGCTGAAAGAGTTAAAGGCAGTAGCTGCATAGCTGCTTGTTTGCATAGCTATCAGCAGGATCAGTGATAAAACTACTGATCCGGATTTTCTTCTCAAAGATATTTTATCGGGTAAAAAATATTGCATAATTGGGAGTGATTAGAATTTAAAACTTGGCATTAGTTAATGCGTATGGATCATGGTCCGTTTTCCTTTTAGTTTTTCTGTCTTGTCATAATTTTTTGTTAGGTTATGAAATGAGTTAATAGAATAATTGTTAAAACAACAGTTTAAATTTAGGATGCAATTCAGGCAGTAATTTCAAAGAACAATGGCTTCCCGTTTTAAGCTTGCATTAATAATTATAGCCTGGTGTTTCTTAAAACTTAAGAAGCTATATTATTGAACAACATCAGCAGGCAATTTTTAACAAATAAAAAATCTGTACGAAAAGGCCGTATAATTTTTTTGCAGGGTATAACAAACAGTCTATGTTAATTGGTAGCGACAATTAAGCGCTATTTTTTTGGAAAAAAAGGGGGTAAAGCTGTAAAAAAAAGGGGATAAAATCCATTATATGCAATGTTTTTAAAATAAAACGGTCTTATGTCCCTGTTTTTGGTGAGGAATAATGTATATATGACAATTTTAAAAGGCAGCAAACAAAATGTATTGATCCGGCGGTTTAATTTTTTTGATACACCCGAACGTAATCAACTTCAAACCGTTTAGGGAATTTTGTGGCAGATGGGTCGCCACCGTTATCACCACCTATTGCAAGGTTAAGCAATATATAATGAGGCTGCATAAAGGGATTAAATTGAGTGCCGTCCTGGTTAACCAGGTCTTTCAGGTCCACATGGTTAAGTAAAAGATCATCTACATATAAGTTTATAGCGTTTTGATCCCAGTCCATACGCCAGGTATGGAACTTTTTGTTCCAGTTGGCTTTAAAGGTATCAAGTGCTTTGCGATTGCTATACCATTTAGCTTTATAAGGAACCTCTGTACCGCAGGCAATATTAGCCAAAAGCTTATTCTGGTAATATTCCATAATGTCAATTTCTCCGTTGGCAGGCCAGGGCTTTTCTACACCTAAGGTCCAAAAAGCGGGCCATAGCCCGGCATCGGTACTTATACGGCCGCGCATAATGAACCGGCCGTATCGGAAGCTGTGCTTGCCCCTTGTGTTAATGCTTGACGATGTATAATTTATAAATTGTCTTTTCTGTTTCCAGTTGGTACTGTTAGGTACGTACCCAGGATTTGTCAGATGTACCCTCCGTGCTTCGATTATCAGTTTACCATCACGGCAAATTGCGTTTTGTTCCTGATACCATTGATCTTCGTTATTGCGTACAAATCCCGATTCCAACCCCCAGTTATCCGGACTGGGAGGGCCGTACTCGTTAAACTCATCTGCCCAAACCAATTTATAGCCACCCACAGTATCCTGCTGACATTTACCGACAACCGGAATTGCTATCAGCAGTATGACAGTAATTATTTTAGTAATCATAAATGAAATAAGTTTAAATCTTAAATGATCTTATTGATTTCGTCCGAAGCAAAATAAGGCATAGTTTAACGCATAAAGGAGGGATAAAACCATAAATTAAAGGGGGGGGAAATTATGTTCAAGGTTGTTCTTCTTTTTTAAGACAGCCTGATGTTTCTTCTTCCCAACTTTGTACCGTTGATATTTAATTTACGGGAGGTTTTTCAAACTCGTTTAACCGATAGGAAACCTGGAAATTTGCCCGGTGTTTTCTGATAAATTCTGATGGATTGACGCCGAATTGTTTGTGAAATTGTTCCCTGAAATATTTGATATCGCTGATACCTACCTGTATTGCCGCCTCATTAATATTACAATTGGTTTGGATCAGGAGCTCGGCGGCTTTACGCAGGCGAACAAACCTGATAAAGTTGTTGATAGACTGACCGGTAGTGCTTTTGATCCTTTTAAATAATGTTGGATAACTAATGCCGACTGCATCGGCAAGGGCATAAACATCAAAATTGTCGCTGTTGAAATTTTGCTCAATAACAGCAATACAGTTGTTGAGCAGGTCTTTATTTTCCCGCGAAATATTAATGGCTATGTTTTCCTTCGTAACCTCCTTATAAAAATATTGCTGAAGTTTGGTTTTATTCCTCAATACACTTTTAACCCTTGCTGTGAGCAATTCTTTATCAAATGGTTTTCGCAAAAAGTCTATTGCGCCTTGTTCAAGGCTTTTAACCATAATATCGGGTGTGGTATCGCCGGTGAGCAAAATAACCGGGATATGCTTTATCGCCGCATCTTCCATAATCATTTTACATAAATCCAACCCGTTTATTCCGTCCATTACAATATCGCTGATGATCAGATCTGGTATGTATTTTTTAATCAGTTCAAGACCGGTTGCTCCATCTTTTGCTTCAAGAACTAAATAGTCGGCAAAAAATATTTTTTTTATATATGTCCTTATCTGTTCATTATCGTCAATAACAACGAGGGTATGCTTTTCCTGGCTAAATAGTTCAAGCTTCTGCAATTCACTATTTTCTTCAATCAGGTCTTTACTGTCATGATCTATAAGGTCATTTACAAAATTATAGTCAGGAGCTGTTACAATATTTATCTCCTCTGCCGAGAAGTGTTTTATTCCTTTTGATAGCTTTAAGGTAAAGGTTGTTCCGCCATTTTTATTATTTAAATAATTTATTGTGCCCTTATGGTAATCAATAAATACTTTAACCAGGTACAAACCGATACCGAAACCCTTTTTAAAGTAATTATTATCCTTTACCTGGTAGAATTTATCAAACAGTTTATCGCCGGTGTCGGTATTGATACCAATGCCATTATCTGTTATTTTAAAGTAAACATGTGTGTCATCTTCATCTACAAAAATCTTGATGGTGCCATGATCAGGTGTGAACTTAACTGCGTTCGAAATAAGGTTAAACAATGAGATCTCTATTTTTTCGACATCGGCAAATACCGTAATATTCCTGCTGGTTGTTTCAATGGTAAAATTGAGGTTTTTGATTTTAGCCTGATGTGCAAAGCACGAAAATACCTCTTCGCATACCCGTACAAAATTTACCTCACTTATATTTAACTGCGCGTTTTCGCTTTCAGTTTTGCGAAACAACAGGAGGTGATCTACTAATCCTAATAAGCGGCGGGCATTCCTATATACCGTATTTAGCTCGTCCGAATGGCTTTTATTTTTGTCCAGCAGATCTTTGATAGGATTAATGATCAGCGTAAGCGGCGTTCTGAACTCGTGCGAAACATTGGTAAAAAAAGCGAGCTTCTTTTCATTCAGTTCTTTTTCCTTTTCAACCTTTAAGTTAGCCAGGTTAATTTCAAATTTAAGCTTTGCCTGCTTTACCCGATATAAGAAATAAAGGTATATTATCCCAAAGATAATAACCAGGTATACCCCGTAGGCCCACAACGTTCTGTACCATGGCGGAAACACAATAACTTTAACACTGATCTGTTTCGGCATCCAGTTTCCCCGGGTGTCTGTAGCTTTGATCCTTAGCCTGTAATTGCCTTCATTTAAATGAGTGTAATATGCAGATTTGGTCTTGCCCACATAGTTCCACCCATGGTCCCATCCCTCAAGATAATAAGCGTATTCAATTTTATCCGGAAACGAATATTCGAGCGCCGTGTAATGAACGGTAAGCGCAGCCTGTTCATAATTAAGCCGGATTGTTTTAAGATCCGCTACAGATTGATTTTTGAGCAATTCGCTGGAGCCATCGGTTTCTGAATTGTCAATTTTCAAGCCGGTAATGCGAAGATCGGGCCTATGGTCTGCTACCTGTATGCTGTCGGGATTAAAAATGTTAAATCCATTAATCCCTCCAAAGGCCATATTGCCCGATTGAAGCCGGATAGCCGCGTTGTAATTAAATTGGAGGCTTTGCAAACCGTCAGAAACAATATAATTTGTAAACTTATTTTTTGCCGGGGAAAACCTGCTTAAACCATTGTAAGTACTGCACCATAGGTTTTCTTTATTGTCGATAAGGATATTAAGGATGGAATTACCCGGCAAACCATTGGCCTTGGTATACCTCACACGGACCATATCAGGAAGGTTGAATTTTAACAATCCACCACCCTCAGTTCCAACCCATAAATGATTTGAATTATCAGCCGCTATGGTTCTGATGCCATAACCCACATTAAAAAAATGATGAGCCTTCTTAACGGTATCTATTTTAATGAGCCGGGTGTAATTGCCTGCCCACAAGTTTCCATTACTGTCTTCAAATATAGCATGTATGTTAACGAGGTTTTCATCAAATAGTTCAAAGCGGTCATTTTTTCGGTTATAAAGATACAATGGGCCGCCCCTGGTAGTACCTGCCCATAAATGGTGCCTGGAATCTTCAAAAAGTTTCCATAGGTTTCTATCGGTTGTTTGAGTTAATGTATTATAGCAGTTGTAATGCTTGAATTTGCCGGTAGCTTTGCTAAACTGGTCAATACCACCGTTGAAAGAAGCCACCCATATTTTATTATCGAAGGTTTTAAGTATGCTCACGATAAAATCGGTACTCAGGCCCCCACCGGTTGATGCATGAGTATAACCGGTGTATAAATTATTTTTTATGTCCCAGTAAGAAAGCCCGCCGCCATCTGTGCCTATCCATAGGTTATGCTTTTCATCTTCACAAAATGAAAGGATAAAATTGTTGATCACGCTGTTTTTGTTGAAGGGATCATTGTTAAAAAGTGCAAATGACTTTTTAAAATTGTCCACCACGCTAACCCCGCCGCGCAGGGTTGCTATCCACTTTCTTGATTCCCTGTCATGATAAACCGCGGTAACAGCCCCGCTGCGCAATGAACCTGCTTTGTTACCATTGGTAATAAAAGTGAGTTTGCCACTATCTGTATTTAAAATATTGATGCCGCCACCGTCGGTAGCTATCCAGATATTACCTTTTTCGTCGAGAGTTAAATTGGATATGTTATCGCTTGTAAGTTTATCAATAGCCTGGTTAAACCTCTTGATAGCTAGTGTTTTACTGTTAAATATAAACAAGCCGTTTTCGGTGCCTATCCAAAGGTTACCCGCTTTATCTGAAAGCAGGCAACTGGCACTGTAAAGTTGAGTATTGATGATATTTATACGATCAGATTTTGGATCGTATAAACCCAGTCCGCGGTTTTTTACAAATACCCAAACTCCTGCCCGGGTGAGGCATAATGCTTTTACACTATAATTATATTGGTTGGTAAGGCCCGTTTGCAGGTAAAGTTTCCTGGTTTTATCATATCTCAATAATCCCAGCTCATCGGATCCTATATATATGCTACTGTCCTTACCGGTTACAATAACATTGATATTTGAAGCTATTTTTAACCGGTGCCCGCTGTTGTGCTCCCGGAAATATTCCGGATAGAAATAAGAGTTGGGGTAATTATAAAAAACAAGCCCGCGTTGTGTGCCTATCAATATTTTGTTACCAACACCATTTAAGGCACTTATATGATTGTATGGGAGGGATTTGTTGTTGTTCCACTCGTTTCTGTAGACTTTAAATTCATCACTGTCATACCGGTTTAAGCCATCATAAGTACCCATCCACATAAAACCATATTGATCCTGGTAGAGAGATGTAACCGCATTATTAGATAGTCCGTTTTCGATACCAAGATACCGCACGGGCTGCCCGGCTGTGAAACCAAAAACATTTAGGTAAACGAAAAGGAACAGGAAACTAAAGTATATTTTCGGATTTAAGACGTTATTTATCCTACTATGCATTATAAATTATTAGTTAATAATTGGTAAGTAAAAATATCAAAATGATTTACAAAAGTGTCTTGTTTTTTAATCCAAGTGATAATGTTACAAAGCAAGGGCAGGGGTAGTGTTCAGGGTGCTGTTTTGAGTATATGTCTATAAGCTAATTGCTTCTATACTACCAGATAGGTTTCTGTATCTTGATTTTTACATGCAATTTATTTTACCCCCTTAAATTTAGGGCTTTACCCCCTTTTTTTCTAATTCTATTATTGCATTTTTGATCAGCAGCCGGTTAAACCTATATAGCAATCTGCTTTTTTATTTTTCGGGCAATAAACTAATAGTTAGATAATAAAAAAATATGTCATGATAAAGCGTGGACTCACTTTTTCAATATTGAATGTTTTATTTTTAATAAGCCTGCCCATATTGCTGGCGTTGAAAAGCCCAGACCCAAAGTTGAAAGTTAAGTGGGAACAGCTTTTTAACGGAAAGGATTTAACGGATTGGACTGTTAAAATCAGGAAACATCAATTAAATGAAAATTTTGGTAACACCTTCAGGGTTGTTGATCATAAGATCCAGGTAAATTATGATCAATATGAAAAATTTGATGACCAGTTTGGGCATTTGTTTTACAAAAAGCCTTTTTCTTATTATCTTATAGGTGTGGAGTATCGTTTCACAGGTAACCAGGTAAAAGGTGGCCCAGCATGGGCGTTCCGCAACAGCGGAATTATGATACACGGGCAAGATCCTAAAACTATGAAGGTAGACCAGGATTTTCCAATATCCATTGAGGTTCAGTTATTGGGCGGCAACGGTAAAGATAAACGGCCGACCGCCAACGTGTGCACCCCCGGTACACAGTACGTTTTAAATAACTCGGTTGTTAAAAGTCATTGTCTGGATTCAAAATCCGAAACCTTTCATGGCGATCAGTGGGTTAGGGTGGAGGCCCTTGTTTTAGGCGATTCGCTGGTGGTACATTATGTAAACGGAGAAGAAGTGTTAAGTTATCAGCGTCCGCAATTAGATCCCGTTGGCAGCGCAGAGGAAGGTGCGTTGTTAAAAAGCGGTACAATTTCCCTGCAAAGCGAAAGCCATCCAGTTGAGTTTAGGAAAGTTGAAATTGTTAATCTTGAAAAATACGCGCATGATCCTCAGAAATTAGCCGACGTAATTAAGCAGTTGACCGCTGAGAAACGGATTCCTAAACAATAAATAAAATAAAAAGACTAATTTGACTGCCTTTTACCTGTATAATTAAAAAATAACAATGTTAAAGTTTTCCTTAACCCTATTCCTCTGTTTCTCTTTCATTTTGACGTTCAAATATTTTGCAAATATCCACAGTAACGAAGCGGGACCCACTAAATCAAATACTTTGGCTTCAATACGAGGACAAAGTCATTCTAAGAGCGATTCGCTCCATTGGCCAGCCGGCTTTACAATCACCAGGTTTGCCGGACCTGAGCTTACACCAAGTCCGGCTTGTTTAGCTGTGGCTGCCACAGGCGAGGTGTTTGTTGGCGTTGATATGATTGGTTCGCTGGGTAAAGATCCCGGGAAAGGGCGGATAATTAAACTTATCGATAGCGATAATGATGGTAAATTAGATAAGCATACAGATTTTGCTGATGTTGATGACCCGCGCGGTATACTCATCATGGGCGACCAGGTTTTTGTGCTCCATACAGTTTTTTCAAAAGAAACTCTTAAGGCGACCGGTATGATCCTTGAAGTTTTTGAAGATAAAGATCATGATGGCATAGCCGACGGGCCGCCAAAACCACTCGTCGAGCACCTGAGTAATGCTCACATGCTGGTTGAACGCGGAACAGACCATGCTACTAATGGCATCCGTATGGGGATTGATGGATGGATCTACATAGCTGTTGGCGATTTCGGCTTTCATGATGCTACCGACCGCGATGGTAAAAAACTGACCATGCTTGGCGGCGGCATTATAAGGGTAAGGCCTAATGGCAAAGAAATGGAGGTTTATACTCATGGTACCCGCAATATTTATGATGTTGCCATAGATCCGTACATGAATGTATTTACCCGAGACAATACCAATGATGGCGGCGGCTGGAACATCCGTTTTTCGCATCATATTCAATCGGGAGAATATGGTTACCCCTTATTATTTCAGCATTTTACAGATGAGATTCTGCCCGCCCTGGTTGATTTGGGCGGCGGATCAGGGACTGGTTCGCTGTTTATGGATGAACCTACCTGGCCCGAAAAATATAACCATGTACCTATGACGGCAGACTGGGGACGGAGCGAACTTTATATTAATAGGATAAAACCAGATGGTGCCAGTTTTAAACAAACTGAGGAACCGTTTATTGAACTACCTCAGATCACTGACCTAGATGTTGATGGTTCGGGGCGGCTTTATCTTTCAGCCTGGGATGGCGCGGGATATTCGGGCAGTGCATCAAAGGGCTATGTTATCAGGGCTATACCTAATGGATGGAACTATAAAGCATTTCCTGATGTTAAAGCGCTGGCCGTAGCTGATTTGGCCAATATGTTAAAATCAGAAAGCGCAGTGGCGAGATTAAATGCTTCACAGGAACTTATTACAAGACCGGCTGACGAAAGCAGCAAGGCAGCTTTTGCCGTAGCATCAGATGCAAGTGTTGCTTTATATGCACGGGTGGCTGCTCTTTTTACTTACGGACAAATTGCCCGGGAGAGCGGAATAGCTAACCTTGTACAACTTACGGAGGATAATGCTTTGAGGGAATTTGCATTACGAGCCTTAACAGACAGGAAAGAAGGAATAGCACAAGTGCCAATAGCTCCCTTTTTGAACGGGCTGAAAGATCCGTCTCCGCGCGTGAAGGCTGCGGCAATTATAGGTTTGGGTCGTCTTGGCCGTTTAGAGGCAGCTTCTGAATTACTTAAAACACAAGTTCCTGCAAGTTTTGCAGCGCCCGCTAAAAATACCGAAGGGCCGCACGCCACACCCAATTCGGCCATAATACTGCCCCACCTGGCTGTGAGAGCACTTGTAAGCATAAATGCGGTTGATGCGTGCGTTGGTGCAATTGGAACTACCAATTCGACATTAGCATTATGGGCATTGCGGTATATGTACGATACTAAAGCGGTAAATGGTTTGATTGCTGCTTACCCTAAAATCAAAGATGTAAAAACAAAGAAACAAATATTGGTAACCCTGGCACGCCTTTATAAGCAGGAAGCTCCTTATGATGCATCCTGGTGGTGGGGAACCCGGCCCGATTCACATGGCCCAATTTACAAAGGTATAACCTGGGAAGGCTCGGCTCGTATCGAGAAGTTCCTGACGCTTGAACGAAGCAAAGCAGGCGCTGCGGGCAAACAATTTTATGCCGACCTGAATGAGCGCCACCAAATGGGAATTACAGCTTTTGGCGGTGAAGAAAAAAGTGTTCCAACAAAAGAGGTTAAAGTAGATTTGTCAAAGATCCTGAACAAAAAAGGGCAGATCGGTAATTCATCTATTGAAGATGTGATGTTGATGTTAGCCAAAGTTAAAGGAGATCCAAAGAAAGGAAAGGCACTCTTTATGCAGCAAGGTTGTGTAGCCTGCCATAGCCTTACCCGTGGCGAAAAATTAAAAGGGCCGTTTATGGGACAGATAGGATCTATCATGAACCGCCAGCAAATTGCCGAATCCATCCTAAAACCCAGCGCTTCTATTTCGCAGGGATTTGCCACGGTGATGATCACAGCTAAAGGAAATAAAAATTATATGGGATTTATTACAGATGAGTCTGCCCAAAAAATAGTGATGAGAAACATTACCGGAGATGTATTTACCATTAAATCCAGCGATGTGATTACCAGGAAGGAACTGAAAACATCTATGATGCCTGTAGGGCTTGCCAATGCATTATCATATGATGAATTTGCCTCACTGGTTACTTTTCTATCTCAGCAAAAAAATTGACATTAAAAGCGAATTAATTAGTTATTTGAAAATCAACGGCCATGAAGTATCTTGGTATCTAATTAACCTGCAATCTGCGTTATGTTTACGTAGATTGCAGGTCGAAATCTAAAGCCACAAATATGCAACACAAAGCTATATCGCTCAGGCCGTTCATCGGTGCAAAAGATTTTGAAACCTCTCGCAGTTTTTATCGTGAACTGGGTTTTGAGGAGGTTGTGTTGGATCCTAATATGTCGGTGTTCAAGACAGGTCAGCTGGCATTTTATCTTCAAAACGCATATGTTAAAGATTGGATAGATAATACCATGCTGTTTTTGGAGGTTGATGATGTTGCCCGCTACTGGGATGAGTTGCTGGCTCTTGATCTGCCTGCAAAATATGCCGGAGTAAGATTAACCCCAATCCGTGTAGAGCAATGGGGTAGGGAATGTTTTTTACATGACCCTTCCGGAATCCTCTGGCATTTTGGTGAATTTTTTAATAAACTTTAGTTCTTATAGCTCCATTGCAGGCATTAATGCCTTTTTATTTCCCAACCGATTTCATGGTGAATTTCCGACTGATCGAGCATAATATCAAGGCCGAAAACGGCGCGTAACGCTTAAACATCAGTGAAAGTCCGCTCAGTATCTGTACACCTTTTGCAAAGGATAAAAATATCCTTTGCCTCTTAAACCTGCTTAATTAATCTCGTAGCTTGATCATTACTCTGCCGGCACTTAATAAGCTTTAAGTGGATGTTTTAATATCTATTTGCTTGATTTTGTATGAATTACGCCAGATTTAGTTTAAATTAGGTTAAAAGTATCCATATGGAAAACTTCTGGCAGGAAAAAAAGGAATGGCTCAATAAATTGACCCTGGAAGATGCAAAGTTCATATTTGAACAGGCCGAAAAATCATATAACTACACCATAGAAACGGCAAAGGGTATTTATGAACGATCAAACGGATTATTAACCCTGGTTTCAGGTGTTTTAATTGGTCTTGTGGCTTATGCTATCGGAAAATGGAAGGATACACCTCACTTGGATAGTTTGTTATTTACAGCAATTGTAGGGATCTTTTATTTTTTGATAGTAGGTTTAATGTTTGTACTGCAAGGTTTAACCCCAAGCGAATATCTTTTGCCAGGTACAAGCCCCAAAATATACTTTGATAAGGCATTTTTCCATAAGGATATTGCTGATGATGAAAGGATCCTGAGGTTTTACAAAGTTGAGATCATCAATTACCAGGAACGGATTGAGCAAAACACAAAGAAAAACGATGATAGATGGAATATTTACGTACTTTGTTTACGGGCAATATTTTTTTCGCCCATAGTTATGGGGATAGCTTTTGCTATTGCAACTATAGCTTCCTGACTATTCCGATCCCAGATAATCCGCCTGATCAGACGATGACAGGTCGTTATCATCCCATAAACCGGGTGTACCTATATCCCCTTCCCAATAAGGCTCGCTGTCTTCGGCACAAGGCATGGCCTCATCCAGGTTAATGTCAGACCTGCCCACACGACCCTTGCCCGATGTTTTGATATCCCATATATCAGGGATATTTCCACTGTCTTCTTCAGGGGTTGGGGTTTCGTCAGGATCTGGAAATTGGCTCATAATCAAATAATTATTGCTAAATAAAGTTAACTTATAATTTGCATAATAGCAAATTGAAATGTATTTCCAGGTTCTTAGAACAGCTTCCTCAGGGTCTGTCGAAAGAGTCCTCTCAATGTTTATCTCATGCGTTCTTTAATGCCGACAAATCACATTGCAGATCTTTATCCCAATTACCCGTTTTAGCCGCGGCGTCATACGTGGATTGCAAAAATTGAAGCAAAGTCCGTTCCGGGTCGGCCGATCGGGAAACAACTTCGTAGGTCAATAAAAACTCACCCATTTCCCCGCTGTAAAATGCTTCGGGAGGCGATACCTGCTGTTTGGCAAAATTTTCGGGAGTGGGGTAGCAATATGCGTAAAAAACGGGATGAGGGAAGGCATCTGAGCCTGGCCAAAAGCCGCATGAGCTTACTTCCTGCGAATAGGCTTCCTGCATTACTATCGCGGGCATATTGGGAACGCTGCCCTGGTGTTTTGGTGCAGGCCTGCCCGAAAAGCGGGTGACCGCCAGGTCAAATCCTCCCCAAAAGAAATGTACCGGGCTATTTTTTCCTTGAAACCCGGCCCTGAATTCGGTGAAAACATTGTGGATTCGCACCAGCGCCTGCCAGTAATCATGCATGATGGATGCGTCATACTTACAGGGTGTATGGTTTTCGGCAAAGGGAATAGCTGGTTCCACTTCATTTGGTACGGCATATATTTCCACTCCCGCGTTAACCGAAGCGATGCTATCCATCAGGGAGCTGTAAAAAACGGCTACGCTGCCGGTACCAAGCCCAAATGACCGCTTTTCGCCAGTGCTGGTGGATATATTCAGCATATGACTGATAAAGTCAAGATCGATCTGAAAAACACCGCACTCAAACGGCATGCTCCCCGTAGTAAGGCCAGTTGAACTTACATACAGCGTAACTTGCTAGGAGTGATTGATCCAGGGCATTTGCTGTAACCTTACTTTACCTATGATTTGAGTCCACATATGGACACTTGCAAGGGTATCTTTAAGGTCATGGTAATCGAGCCTAGGCCAGCGTGTTGTTGTCGGGTTGCTCATAGGTATAGTTTGTGGTTTTAATCGCTTAACTCTAAATTACAAATGTTTTGTGGGATGTTAGCTTTAATTTTCAGTCAAATAAAAATAAAAGCAGGTGTTTCGGTTTTTGCTTCACTGTCACATTTTTATATCATTTGTTCTTGTTAACGGTGAGCTAACATGAGTGGGCTAAGTTGGCTGCCGAAAGTATTACAAAATAAAAAGATCGACAAAATTACTTATGGTACTAAGCACTAACAGGAACATTGGACTGTTAATTAAAACCGGTTTAATAATTATGGTTGCGGGCTGCATCAGCGGTTCGGCGTTGGGGCAATCGGCCCATGTAAACCCCTGGGCTCCCAAACCGCTGGGCACACTGCCGCCGCCGGCCAGTCTCAGTCAGGGTGTCTGGCTTAAAGGCGAGCTGCATATGCACTCCAGGCATAGCAAGGAGTCGTCAAATAATTCAATCAGCAAGATCATTACTTTTTGCAAGTTGGTAGGGATCGATTTCCTGGCTATTACCGATCACGATAATCATGTAGAAGGCGACGTAGCCCACAATACCTGGGCTGATCCGGAGTTTAAATCAGATTCGGTATTGCTGCTTTACGCTGCCGAATGGACAACTACCCGCGGCCACGGCAACGCCTTTTCGGCCAGGCCTTATGATCATCAGCAGTTATACGATGTGCGCGATCAGCGCGATACTGTGGTGGGGCGCATAAAAAATAAACTTGGTATTCACCTGTCGGCAAACCATCCCAGCGGTAAAGATCATTTTGGGTATTCGTATGATATGGTTAATTCTATCGAAGTATGGAATTCGGCCATCTGGTCAAAAAATGCCAATGCGATCATGATCTGGGATGATATGCTGTCATCGGGCCGAAAGCTAACCGGCAGGGGAGGGAGCGATGCACATCACGGCGTGCCTGTAGGGGACGAAAAACCAGGCCCTAATACTTACCAGGCTAAAGCCAATTATGCAGGAACGCCTACTACCTGGGTATTTGCAACTGCACGTACTAAGCAAGCTGTTATTGACGCCTTAACCAACGGACGGGTATCCATAAGTTCAAACCCATATGCTCCCCGTGTTGAGTTTTATGCCGATTTAAATGGCGACGATAAAATGGATCTGATGATGGGGGATAACGTGAAGGCAACCGGTAAGCCGGTTAAATTTAAAGTTCAGTTAACCGGAAACAGTATAAAGGATACTACCTACACTATCAATGTGGTAAAAAACGGCAACCCGTTTGGTACTTTAAAAATGGAAGGCAAAACGCCCATGATTGAATTTACTGATACACCGGCAATAGCCGGCCGTACTTATTACCGGGTTACGGTTGAAGGGCCGTCTACACCTTACCCACAAGTGCCGCAATCGGCAGCACTGAGCGGGAATATGGTAGGATTGTCAAACCCGATCTGTTTTAATTTTGATCCGAATTTCTGACAACCGGGATATAACAGGGAAAACCGTACACGAGCTTACGGTGTACGGTTTCTTGTTGTAACTATTAACTAAAAGAACGAAGCTGCAGTTAAAAGTGTTGGTGTTTATAATAATTATTAAAACCCCAATTCAATACGGATTTATTTAGTTTAATAAGGTCAGTATGTCATCAATTATGTGATGTAACAGGATATAAAAAGAGCCGCATTATGCAATGCAAAACGGCTCTTTTTTGATTTTATTAACGTGAACCGATATACTTCCATTTCTCAGTCCAGGTAGCTCTGATATATGGAGCAGTCGTAATTACACTTGGTTGTAACATATTGTAGATAATATCAATAGTTTTAGTCCCGGGATCATATGCATTTGCGCCAGAAGGGTCTAATGCTGCAGATCTGGTATTGGAAGCCGGCTGGCCATAATAATTTGTAACAGCCGCAACTTTGTTGGTGGCAGGGTCAAATTCGATTATTAGGGCAAAGTTACCATAATAGCTGGCACCGGTTCCAGACCTTATCGGCATGTAGTTACCACCAAAAAGGTAATTATCATAAACCTCACATTTCGTTGCAGATATTGTTCTCAACTCAAATTGCATAGGGCCTTTCGGATCCGATGTGTTGGTTGCACTTGACAAGTACTCATTGATATGACCTAAGGTAGCATTAGCTTTATCAGTCATTGTGCCGGTTATCTCATAAACACCATCCCATTTGTTTTTTACGCTAAAAAAAGCATAAAGGGTATCCTTGCTGGCGGCGTGAACTCCTAAACCATCAGTTCCGGTAAGTTTGTAAGCCAAACCATAGGTTTTTGAAAGATCCAGTTTACTTCCATTAAGTTTTATAATGAAATCTTCCGCAAATGTACCTGAAGCAAACTTAAAGGTCAGATCGCCGTTGGTTGCCTGTGTAGTGTTTGCGTTGCCCAATGTATAAAACGATTGTGGTAACAACTCGTAAGATGATCCGTTTTTTGCATTGTATTTTGTAAGCGCGTCAGGTAAAGATGTAAGCACAAAAGTTTGGGCTTTGTTTAATTCAGCCTCACTCTTTGCATCTTTTTTTAGTGTAAATACATTAACGGTTTTTACATTGGTGAATGGCTCAAAGAAAGTTGCATTAATCATGCCATTAGGGAAACCAATGAGTGTTTTTCCATTATCAGCTGCCTGGCCGCCAACCTTATCGGCGGCAGTTTCTTTCCGGCAGCCCGAAAAAAGGGCAACAGATGCGATACCGGCAACAAGCAAATACTTAATAAATATATTCTTTTTCATGTTGTGTCAATTTTTTTAATGATTATTTACCACCATCCCACCAAACTCTTGTATCCTGAGTATCGCCGCCCATGCGTGCAACTGCCGTGTTAACGTTTGCGCCGTTAGTGTTATACTCTGAAGTAGCATACACGAACCTCCTTACAATTTGCTTAGATGCGTTTGTAGCATCAGGAGCGGGAGTAAGAACCGGGTAACCACTTTTCCTCCAGATATCCCAGGCCATATGGCCATCAGGATAACTTGCCACCCAACGCTGAGTTGAAATTAGCTGAATGTTAGGTGTGCCCAAGCCTTGGGCGAAAGTTTTACCCGCAGCAGATGTTAGTCCCCACTGTACGAACGATTCACCTATACCATTTTGGAAATCGATAGCTACTGTTTCAGATGTTGTTGGGGTGATCCAGCCCAGGTTTACAGCTTCGGCCCTTGCCAGCCACACCTCTGCAGCTGTGATCAGGGTTACTGATCCGTTTTCAAGCCTGAAGTCGCCGCGTAAAACACGTGCCCATTTTGGGTTAGCGTCGGTAAAAGAGGTCACCGCTAAACGCGCTAAGCCGTATGGAACGCCAATATTTGATGTTGTAACGTTACCCGCCTGCTCACTTTCGCCGCCAAAAGCTGCCTGGCGCGGATCGCTGGTGCTCGCGGTATAATCGGTAAGGGTTTTTGATTCGGCAAAATCCTTACGTCCGTTATACAGGTTCCACCATGCGCTTTTGTAATTACCTCCAGGATATTGAAGTTTGAAGTTTTGATCGGTAGTAGTAATCACTCCTCCATTAGCTGGGTTAATAGCTTCGTTGGTAGCAGCAGATGCGATGGAAGAAGAAGCGGTTACCTTTGACATTTGAATTGCAACAAGCAATTTAAGAGAGTTTGCCATTCTTTTCCATGATGCTACATCACCACCATAAATGATGTCACCGCTTATTGGCGATGAATCAAACGAATTTATAGCCGTAGTCAGCGTGGTAAGTATGCCCTTATAAATGGTTTCCTGGGAATCATATTTAGGCAATATGTTAGCCGCCCCTTTGAGTGCGTCGCTGTAGGGAACATCACCCCACGAATCCGTCACTATCCAAAAAATATACTGCTGCAGTATTTTAGCCACATTAACCATGTTTTTACTTGGGTTTTGGTTAATGATAAGCTGCAGGTTATTAAGATTGCCTGCGTAATTGCCGGTAAAGCCGTTTTGAGGGAGGTTGTACAATGAAGTACCTGAATACTGTGTTTCAGTAAAATATTGAGCATACTGGCCTCCGCTTATTGCCTCGGTACCGGTTGATGCATAACCACCCAAATTTGCCTCAACGTTTGATAACAAGGCCGAAGGGATTGGCGTTACTGTTGCTGCAGGATTGTTGTTTACGTCGCCAAAATCCTTTAGCTTATTGCAACCCGCGCCTAAAAAGGCGAACGCGCCTGCTAATGTATATAGATATATCTTTTTCATTTTTTCTTAGTCTAATAATCCTTGTTCGCTTAGAATGTTACTTTTAGGTTGAAACCAAACCCCCTCGTGCCTGGGTATTGGGCAGTTTCACCTTCTGTCGCGGTGATCTCCGACGGATCGAAATCCTTAGATTTAGCGTATATCAACAATAAGTTACGGCCGGTTAAATCAATCCTTGCCGATTGGAATACATTTCCTAAACCCCATCTTTTAATCGGCAGGTTGTAACCTACAGCAACCTCACGAAGTTTGATGAAAGTCAAGTCGTAGATGTAGGGATCGTAAGTTTTATTGTTTGTTAAACCCTGATAGTATGATTTTGCGTCGACGTAATAGGTCACGGCTTTATTGTCGGCATCAACACCGGTAACTTTAACACCGCCACCATCAGCAACAGGGTCACGTACCGACATGCCTTTATCGTTAAGTGCCGCCGTATTAGCCGTTAAACCGCTATACTGCCCCCAACGGTTTGATAATGAAGCGAATTTGCCACCAAACTGATAGTCGATATTTGCGCTCAACACAAACTCTTTAAATAAAGTGAATGTATTTTGTATACCACCGGTATATTTAGGCAATGCACTGCCGAAATATACGTTAGGATCATTGATGTAAGCGCCGGATGAAGTAAGGATTGGGATCCCGGCAGCGTTACGTTTGATACCGTTACCGTAAATTTGGCCCCACCATTTGCCTTTTTGATTGATCAGATAAGGCATGTCTGTACCCCATACACCTGCAACCTGCACACGGTCAACACCGTATTTATTGCTGATCTCTACTACTGTATTATCCAATAACTGTGCAAAGTTGGCATTAATTGTCCAGCTAAAGTTTGGTAACCGGATAGGGGTACCGCTTGCAGTTATCTCCAAACCTCTCCGTTTGATCAAACCTACGTTGGTCAGGATAGATGATACACCACTGGCAGCGTTAACCGCTAAGCCCAATGGAAGGTCTTTGTCATCTGCAGCCCAGTAAGTAGCGCCAAAAGTTAAACGGTCGTTAAAGAAACCTAAGTCTAAACCAATTTCTTTTGAAGTAGTGGTTGTGCCATGTAAGGCAGGGTCAACAAATTGGGTTGGGCCACCTTGCAATAAGGCGCCATTCCATTTATTTGGAGCGATACCGTATAGTGTATTGTTCCTGTATGCACCAAATGTTTCGGTTGTGTTACCTAAAGCTAATGGTACCTGGCCCCATGATCCCCTTATTTTACCATAGTTTAACCAGTCTTTAAATTCAGGCAATACCTCGCTGAATACGAATGACCCACCAAATGATTTTGACAACACTGAGTTAGCGTTGTTTATAGTAGAGATGGTTGAAAACCAGTCGTTACGTAAAGTCGCATCAGCATATACAATCCTTTTGTAATTGGCAGAAGCTTTCGCAAATACCGCACGGTATTGCTCCTGGATCCTGGTATTGCTAGCGCTGATCGGATCCACAGAGTTTGCCAGGGTATACAAGTCAGGAACACTTAAACCATTGTTGGTGTTGGCGCCGTTATCTTTATAGCTCCAGTTATAAAAGTCGCTACCGGCGTTAACATTGATGTGAAAATCTTTGATCTGCTTATCATAGTTAAGCAAGGTTTCGTAGTTTTCGCGGTTTGAGTAAGACGTTGAAGTGCCATAACCTGCTTTTTGCCCTGTTTGAGTGCCGCTTGCCTGTATTTCAGATGAAATTTTACCTTCGTTCCAGGTGTTGGTTTGGTTGCGACGGTAGGTAACTTTGAAGCTAAGATCATTATTGATCTTGTACTGTAAGTAGATATTTCCGTACAAACGATCACGGGTATTCATATTTTGCCATTGTTTTTGCCATAAATATGGGTTATACCAGTAGTTGCCTGCATAAAACGAGCTTGGATTAGAGGCATCGTATGAGTTAGGGTTCTGGTGGTTCCAGCTCACATAAGTGCCGTCGGGCGATTTTAGATCCTGTAATTCTTTCATGATGCCCATGTCCAAATCACGGTGGAACCATGAGTTGAACGAGCCACTTGAAGCGCTTGCGTATGCATCACTGATCTGGCCATGAAGTTGTGTACCCGAAAAGTTAATACTTGCACCTGCTGTGAGGTGTTTGTTAAGATCGTAGTTGGCGTTTAAGGTGAAGTTGTTTTTGTTTAGCCAGGTTTCAGGCACTATACCTGTAGTGTGCTGGTTATTGTATGACATCCTGATGTTGTAATCATCAGCCGCTTTAGTAAATGCCACACTGTTATTTAAAGAAACACCGGTACGGAAGAAATCCTTGGCGTTATCTGGCTGAGGGGTCCATTTCGCAGTTTTGAAAGAATATTTGGTACCAGCAGCCCATGCATACCATGGGATATACTCCTGGCCAACCATTTTAGGTCCCCAACTGCTATCGTCTGTATAATCCGGGTAATATTTGCCATCTAAAGCTTTCCATCCTTCAGGGTCACCATCTTTCCAATGGTATTGGATAAAATCGGCAGAAGCACCGCCGCCATAACTGTTTTGGTAGTTAGGCAGGATGTAAGCCTTGTCGAAATTGGCACCAAGGTTTAATTCAACGCCAACGCCTTTTGTTTTCTTGCCTTTTTTAGTTGAGATAACGATAGCGCCATAAGCACCTTGTGAACCGAACTGAGCAGATGCTGCAGGACCATTCAGGATACTGATGTTGTCGATGTCGTCATTGCTCAAATCGTCGGCATTTGGCATTATAGTACCGTCTACAACATATAAAGGGTTGTTGCCGCTGCCAAAACCGGTAGCACCACGCAGCCTGATATTGGTATTACGACCTAAAGCTGCAGCTGACTGGCTACGTACCTGAACACCTGCAACTTTACCGGCCAACGCGTTATTAACGTTAGGCTGGCGTATGGTATTAAGTGCATCTGACTTTACCACCTGTGCCGCATAAGAAGCCGAACGTGATGACTGTTTGGTACCATAAGCACCGGTAATTACCACTTCTGATAATTTGTTAGCACTGCTTGTTAGTTTAACATCTAATGGTGCTGAAGTGATTTCAACTGTTTGAGATGTAAAACCGATAAAGCTAAAGCTTAAAGATTTTGCAGAGGCAGGAACAGATAAAGAAAATTTACCATCTGCATTTGTTTGTGTACCGAGTGTGGTACCTACAACTCTTACGGACACGCCTGGCAGCGGTAGTCCATCGTCTTTTGAAGTTACCCGGCCGGTAACCGTTTTGTTTTGTGCATGTACCACACTAATAAATAGCATGAACAAACACCAGCTTGCGAGTAGGAGTTTTTTCATTGTTAAAAAATCAGTTTTAGTTAATACCCAAAACTACGATTTTTGTAATAAAATGAAAAAAAAGTTGAAAAAAGTTTAATATTTCAATTATATATTTAAATATTGATAAAAAAAGTGATAAAACGTTACTTCAATTTCGATAAAATGACGGTTTTTTTAGATTCTTCATATAAAATTCATGTAAATTTTATATGATTTTTATTTTTGGGAATGGTTGAGGTAGGAATATGGATAAAAGATGCGAAATATCACGTACTATTACTCAGTTATTTTTTATAATTGAGTGATAGGAGCCAAAAAAGGCGCTTATTTTGTTTTTTAATGTTGAATACATGTTTAACAAAAGCTTAACTGTTTCGGCTTTTAAAAATAATAATATTTTTTTGTAAAAAAAAAGTTACAGGACGACGAAATTGAATGATTTTTTGGTAAAAGCTTTTATCATTAATATTAGCTTAAATGATTGTTTTTTTAAGTTATTGATTGTGAGTATGTTATTTATTTTATGTAGATGGGGTTTATTATTCCTGAAGGTGATTTATTTCTTTGATGCAGTATTCTTGTAAATAATAATGACCGGTCGTGGCTTTTTATATTTAGATTAAGGAAAAAAATAATTAATTATTTTTTTTCTTAATCTAAATTTTGATGGTTTTTTAATCAAAAATGTTTGAAAATCTATTTTATCTCAGATATTTCGTCATTGCGTATATAGAAAATACATGCACCAAGCTGTCAACTATTTATCCTGCTGCTTGTTAAAACATTGCCCGAAATATAGATAGTAGGGGGTAAACTGGTTTATCCGGTATTGAAAACAGAAGCAATTCGCAGAGTTAACATTCTTACTAATATTTAAACGAATCGTTGGATTGGCCTTGATGAACACTGTTGTAGGGGTGTTGAAAATTGAAGGATTTACGAGATTATCCGTCAATAGCGTAACAAATACTTCAGTTTGTGATTCATTTTTATCGATAATAAACCTGGCTGGCTCCTTTGTAATCGTAGGATGAACATAATTACATTGGGTTAACTGGTTGTTTTTTAAATAAGGGCGCTTGTTTTGGGGCCTTGGTAAAACTATCCCGTTGTCATAAGATTTATCCTGCAATAATGCGATTATACAAATCAGCATTATTATAAATGTGCTAATAAAGTATTCCATCACTTTTTCTGTTAATAGATTTCGGTATATATTGGATACAGTAACCGGGTAAGCGTAATTCATATAAATAAGATGTGCGATGGCTTTTCATTTATTTAAGTTTGTTTCGGTAGAACAATTTTATGAACAGAGGCTGGGATGCACAATACAAGTCAGTTGGTATTTTATGAAATAAAGATAAAATATAGATTTACAGTGAATTTATTATATGGAAAGCACCGTGGAAAAATTATCAGTAATAATAGCAGATGATCATACTTTATTTATAAACGGTTTACACATGTTGTTGCAGGGAGAGCCGGATATAGAGGTAATAAGTATTGCAGCAAACGGTAAGGAGTTATTGCATTCGTTACACACCAAAACGCCCAATCTGGTATTGCTTGATATCAATATGCCGGGTATGAACGGGTTTGACGTACTTAAGCGCATAAAGGACTACTATCCTAAAATTAAGGTAATCATGCTTTCTACATACAATGAGGAGCACCTGATTGAAAAAGCAAAAGCTGAAGGAGCTAACGGCTACTTGTTCAAAAATGCCGAAAAGGCGGAACTATTACAGGTAATGCGCTCCGTAGCGCAAGGGCAACTGTGTTTTCCCTGCAAGCAGCCGGTTGTTAATTCCATGCCTAATGAACCAGATCCTTTTTTAAAGCAGTTCCAGCTTACTAAGCGGGAAACTGAACTTTTACAATTTATAAAACAGAATTTTACCAACCAGCAAATGGCCGATCATCTTCACTTAAGTATTTATACTGTTGAAACACACCGTAAAAATATTATGCAAAAGCTTAATCTGAAAAATCCGGTTGAGCTTAACCGGTTTATCATGCAATATAACTTATAAAGGTTTATTGGTGAGTGGGATATAAATAGAAACAAGTGTGCCCCTGTTAGGATGCGAATCAAATTCAACCATGCCTTTTAAAAAATTTATCCGCGACATTAGATTGTTTAAGCCCATGCCTTTAAAAATATCAGGATTGGTTGCGTCAAAACCTATGCCATTATCTTCAATAGTGAGGCTGATGTTTTCATCACTTCTTATAAGTGAAATGTCAACCCTGTCGGCATGAGCGTGCTTCATTACATTGTTTACACTTTCCTGTAATACCCGGTATAAAATGATCTCGATGGTATCGTCAAACGGCGAATCAAATCCCTGGCAAAAAAAGTTTATTGCAATATTATTGTTCTTGATATTCTCAATAAATTGTTTAATTACTTGTGCTAACCCTGTTTTATGAAGTGTCCAGGGCATCATATTGTGTGATATCGTTCTTACCTCTTTAAATCCATAATCAACAAGGTTAATTGCTTTTTCAAAACGGGTTCTTTGCTCTTCATTTATGAAAGCTAATTCACTGCCTATAACTGACAGGTTTATTTTTGCCGCCGATATTATTTGGCTCACACTATCATGTAAATCCCTGGCAATTCTTTGCCTTTCACTTTCTTCAGCTGCAATTATAGCCTGCATAGCCATATTGCGCTGTTTTAGCTTGTTTTGTTTATAGTAAAAAAAGCCTGTAAAGAACATTAAAAGTATAAAAACACAGATACCCGCCATCCAGTAATTACGCTTTGTTATTTCAAATTGTTGTTGCAGTACCTGATCTTCACGTTGTTTTATTTCGTATTTTGCCTGTAGTTCATCAATGGTGCTGTTGCCTGAGGTTTTAATTGCTGCATGCCTTTTTAAGTAAATCAGCGATTGCTTATAGTCGCCCAATTGCTCATACAAATCAGCTATTTCATTTGTGGCGCTTCTTTGCATATCTGCATAATTTATTTGTGTGGCAAACTGAAGGCTGTTTTTTAATGCATCGAGAGATTGTAGATATAACCGTTTGTTTTTATACAATACGCCAAGGTTAAAATAGTTAATTGAAAGCGCAAGGGTATCATTTAATGATTTTTTGACATCGATGATTTTTAAAATTTCCTGCTCTGAATCGTTTGGTTTAATACTTCCCATAACATCCCCCATAAATTTATGGCTGTAGGCTTCAGAGGTGTTTTCATTTGTTTGCCGGGCAAGGTTTAAAGAGTCGTTTATGTCGAAAGCCTGCCTGGAGTAATTTAAGGCCTCCCGGTAATTGTTTTTTGCCTCATATAACGTTGCGGCCAGGTTTAAAGCTTCTATCAATTCTGTACGGTCGCCGGTTTTTGGGGCATACGAAATTGCCAGCATGCAAAATTCAAGCGCTTTTTTATGATTTTTTAATTTTACATACGCTTTCGCTAACCTGTAGTAACCATCGGTTAAAATGTACTGTTGATTTATTTTGTTGAGTGCAACCGCGGCAAGGTTGTAATAATATGATGCGGAATCATATTGGTTAGTTTGGAAATAAGCTTCTCCTAAAGTTTGCGATAGTAAAGTAATTGCTTTTTTATTGTTTAGCTTATGTGCAAGGTTCAATCCTTCTTTTGCAACTATAATGATTTTAGTCGGATTTTTTTCAGCCGGATAGTTGGCAATCTGAGTAGCGGCGGTTAAGCGTTTTTGTATGGGTGATTTGCTGAAAACAACCTTTTCTAAACTGTCAATATTTTGACCGCAACACGGAATTACAGCCAAAATAAGCAGAAAAAACAAAGGGTATTTCATGTCCGGGTTTTTGGTCCCGGTTAAAGATAGCAATTTGATATTTATCAGCAAAAGCCGTTGGGCTTGGGGTTGTTACCGGTTAATGTGTTTTTAAAATCTGGAGATGAATATTATTAAAGCAGATAATACGGCTAACACGAAAAACATAATTTGCCGTTGCCTGGCACTGATAATGTTGGGTATTTTGCCTGTTCCCTGCAATTTGTCGAGCTTAAATTTATACATAGCCGATAATCCCATAAAAGTTAGGGAAACAAAGCCCGCGAGGTAATTTAAAGTACTTTCCATGGTTTTTTTAATTTAGATGAAACGCGATGAATTAATTTGGTCAAAACCATTATGGCTTTGTTTTATATTATTTCACCATCGTGCTTGACAGTACAATTTTATGGAGAGGCCGAAATTCACACAATACAAAGCAGTTGGTATTTTGGAGTAACACCATAAAGCTTATTTTTACAGATGAAATATTGGAGGTAAGTATATCATGTAGAAACACTATTTAGTATTATACAGATAGCATATATTGGAAAGCCGTGTGCCGTAATCGATAAAAAGGATTAACTTTAATAATGATTTTACAATATAATTCTAACCTATACCTAAAATCATTATTGCTCATTAACAATCGATAAAAATTAAATTAATAAGCTATTATTCACCAAATAAAACTGACTGACTGTATTGAAAGCAATCGCTTTCTGCATAAAGATAATTAAATGGAAATGTCATACATCGTCCAAAAAAAGAAGAGAAACCGGCGACTCAACAGCTTAATACCATGCTTTATTTGGTTATTAGTTGCCTGGGGGGGCTTAAGTAATACTATGGCCCAGAGCCGCAATAATCAGTCGGACTGGAACGTGCCGCCGCCATTAACGCCTGGTACAATTACCAAAGGAAACACTCAAGGCAATGGTTCAGCGGGTAAGCCGATTGTACTTACGCTTACGGATATCCCGGTAGTTGCTCAGCCCTTTGTTTCAGCAACTCAAATGCCTGTGCTGGCTGCAGTTGGCTCAACACCGCCTGTGGTTGATGCACCCGACCAACCCGATGTTAATGGTTCAACTGCGGGGTTACCTGAAATTCCATCGCCTGAAGCGCCCGAGGCTCCACATTTGCCAAAGCAAACAATGCAGGACCTTCAGTTTTCAGCTGTTATGGACCTCCCTTTGCCAGAATCGCCGGAATTGCCGCCAGCGCCTGTTGAGCCAACCGTATCAGGCCAGGTGAATATTATAAAAGGCCCCATTCCGATAATGCCCGATATAACAAGTACGGTGCCGCTTTTACAGCCTTCCGAAAATCTTACACCCTGGTCTATCCCGGAAATTCCCGAAAGCGAGAGCTTTAAAATGATATCGCCTGCGGGAACGAAGGATGATAAGTTAAAAGGCAAACCCCAATCAAACAGGAAAAAACACTAACTGTGACATAATGTCAAATTATTAAAGGCATTATAACAAGAATACCAAAATGAAAAGTACCCCAATTGAGTTAAAATATATATTTGTTATAATATTAGCTTTTGCGAGCGGTGTTACCTATGCCCAGGGCAGATTTAAACAGGGAGATGAGTTTCAAAGGCAGGTAAATACAAAGTCAAATTGTGTTTTACAGCGCGGCAGCCAAACTTTGCGTGTTGGTTCGGTTTCAATAGTTATTAAAACGTACAAGGTAACCGATGCTTCTGAAAGGGGGGCCTCTTTTACTATTACTACTGATAAGCTTATCGATACCATAAATGCAATGAACCAGAACCTGGTATATAACTCAGGTAAACCTGCCGACCCAAATTCTGTTATCCAGGTTGGTTTGCAAAAGATGTTCAATAATCAATCGATAGTTTCAGTAAACAACAAAGGCGAGATCCTGAATTTAAAACGCCCGGCTGTTGCCAATGATACACTTTTATCTTTTGCCGGCATCCAGCCCGAACGGTTGTCGCCAGGGACCACACTACAGTTAATGGTTGATTTTCCAGTAAGCGTCGCGCTTAAAAAGGGCTATTCATGGAAGGTGACTACTTCATCGGCCGAAACCAACTATACAGTTTATGCTATAAGCAGCACAACTACCGTTGTTACCTATAAAACTTCGGTTTTAGGCGGTAGCTTAAATAGCCG
Organism: Mucilaginibacter sp. NFR10; assembly: GCF_900100445.1. Classification (NCBI taxonomy): domain Bacteria; kingdom Pseudomonadati; phylum Bacteroidota; class Sphingobacteriia; order Sphingobacteriales; family Sphingobacteriaceae; genus Mucilaginibacter; species Mucilaginibacter sp. NFR10. Next base: position 272,045 of record NZ_FMTV01000002.1, read on the forward strand.
GATAAACGGATCAATGCTCATAGATAACAACACCGGGGTTATTTTAAAACGCTATTCGCAAAGCGTTTCTACTGGCTATGAAATGGTAAATGGAATAGTTTACACTGCCACCCGCCGTACTGCTGTTACAGAGATCTGTAATAAAAAATAGACTTTTAATATCCTTTGATTTATTTAAAAAGCGTCGCTGTAAATTTGTAGCGCATTGAAAAACTCACCTCGTGACAGAGTATAAAAAGGAGTTGAAATTATGAGGGTATGGTTTTTGAAGATAATGGTATCGACCTTAAGCATTAATGTTTAGTTGTTTTTTAACCCGATCTGATGGTTGCCATAATCGGTTAGGTATTCATTACTGATGAAAAAATCGAGACTGAAAATGGTACGGTAATCACCCGTATTATTGGGATTTTGCACTTCTGTTAGGTTTCCGGTGCTTGATGTCGTATAAGTATAAACAAAGCCCTTGTTGGTAGTTATGGTTACGGTCGAATTTGCGGGAAGGCTGCCTATTGAATTGGTTGCCAGCCTGTCTTCAATTACAGTAGTTGATGGGGTTCCGGTATCAAACAAAATCTGTCCGGAGATGGTCTTTCCATTGTAAGTGATAGTTGCAGGGATATTAGGTGAGTATCCGCCGCTGTTTGAATAAGAAAGCGGGTGCATAATGAATCCGGATGATGAAAGATCACTGTTGCTTAAGCCGATAGTTAACAGATTGCTTACATAAGTTCCACTGGTGGAAAATAAGCTTTTATTTAACGTGGCCAGCTTAAATCCGCTTGTAAGACCTGTGCCGGTGCTAAAGGATCTTAACGGGCTCTGAATCAGACTGGTTACATAACTTGTACCGGGGCCAACACCAAAAACATCGCTGGCATGGGCCGATAGTTGCGCACCAGTTTCATCAACTATTTTGTAGTATAAAAAAAATGGCACCCTTTTTAACGTAAGGTTGCCCTGTGCGTCGCCGATGGTGATATTGGCGTAGGCTAAATTGCCGTATTCTTTTGTGGAGCTTAACTGGTCGCCAAAGCTTATTGTGCCCTTGGTATTAGTAACCGTAATACCGTTCACAACCACCGAGTCCCCGGTAAACTGGATGCCTGACGATGTGATCATTGATGCAGGCAGGATACCTGCGGCATCAAGCGTCATCCCCGATGAACCCGTATCAAACACGGTATAATAAGTCACTGCTTTTGTGCCTACCAGCGTAATGGGTAAAAAGATCCGTTTGTTTACCCCGCTGGCGTATTCATATAAACCAAGTGTAACAGGACTAACTTGTGTTTGAGGCGCTGCGGTTTTATCTTTTTTACAGGAAAAAAAGGCAACCGTTATTAATAAACAACCAATAATTTTGGAAGTAAAAAGTAAATGTTTTGCAGTCATATATGTCTGTATATAAACCCGGTTGGTAATAATTACGATAAAAGTGCCGTTTTAGTTGAGCTTAAAATTAAGATAACAATTTGATATACCGGGTTAATGAATCGATAAAACTGGGTGTTGAACCGATTAATTATCCGGACATATAAACGGACGGAGAACGCTGCTATTGTGTAAGTTAAAGCAAATGATTGGTTTCTTTGATAATATCCATTACAAAAGTGCTTTTTGAGTGGCCAATACCCTTTACTTCGCTTAGTTTATTTACAAAAAACGAATGGTAACTATCCATACTTTCAGAAACAATTTTGAGCATAAAATCAAAATCGCCCGATATGTTATAGCATTCTATCACTTCGTCAAATTCCAATACAGCGTTAATAAAATCGGCACCTGCTTTGCGGCTATGTTCGCGCAGGGTTACCATGCAAATAACCATGATGCGTTTGTTCAGCATCCGCTTATCTAAAATGGCGGTATAGCTTTTAATAACCCCCGCTTTTTCAAGGCGTTTAATGCGTTCGTGCGCAGGCGTAGGGCTTAGGTTGATCTTAACAGCTATTTCCCGCACAGTAAGCTTGGCATTCCGTTCAACCAGCCGTAATATTTCGTAATCTTTTTCATCAAGCTGGATGCCGGCTTTTTCTTGTTCTGTTTGTGGGGCCATAACGGTGTGTTAATTGGGCGTTTGTTCTTTTAAAGCGCTTTAATTTTTAATTATGTTCCAAAATTATAATAAATAATATTGTTAATTTCTATTAACATAGTTTTGAAAGGACAAAAATCAAAATTATGGCACAAAAAAAGAACAAAGTCCTGATCATAGCCTCTATGGCCATATTTGTCGAAGCGCTTGACATCGCCATCATTAACCTCACCATTCCGGCAATACAAAAGCAGTTTGTGGTCACTAACGACCAAGTTCAATGGCTTCAAACGCTCTATGTGCTATTGTACGGTGGTTTCCTGATTATAGGAGGGAAGCTGTCTGATGTTGCCGGACCAAAGAAGGTCTTTATTACCGGTGCGGTATTATTCCTGGTAACTTCATTAGGTGCCGGCTTATCAGGTACTTTTGTGTTTCTTAGTTTATCGAGGGCTGTACAAGGCTTGGCAGCAGCGTTGATCATGCCATCAGCACTTTCCATAGTAACGCATACTTTTACCGAAGAACTGGAGCGGAGCAAGGCTATCGGGATCTTTAGCTCATTCGCGGCGGTTGGTTCAGGAAGCGGTCTTTCCATTGGCGGAATCATCAGCACTTACTTAGGCTGGCATTGGGTGTTTTTGATCAACGTGCCAATACTGGTTTTTATTATTGTTATAGGCTGGCTGTCCCTGGCTAATGACGCTCCTGAACAAAAGCAGCCATCCCCCGATTTGTTTTCGGGTATTTTATTGGTGATAGGTTTGCTGATGCTTAGTTATGGTGTGCACCAGCTTGCAGATATCAAACAACAATATACTTTTATTATGCTTTGTGCCATAGGCGTGGTTATTTGCATGAGGCTCTTATATGTCCGTTTAACCCGGAGTGCAAATCCGCTGATCGATCTTTCAGTTTTTAAAGCGTCATCAGTTATTACCGCAAATGGCGTATTCATTTTATTAGGCGCATTTTTTACCGGTTACCTTTTCATTATATCTCAATTATTGCAAAAAGATATGCATTACACCGCAGCACGGTCAGGCTTGTTACTGGTACCTTTTAGTTTTTTATCAGCTATTGTGGCTAAGTTTATGCTACCCGGCATCATGAAACGGTTAACAACCGAACAAACCGGGTTGTTGGGTATGAGTTGTATGTTAACCGGGGGACTGGTTTTAATTTGCGCGGTATTTACAGGTTACTCTCTCGCTTTACTGCTGTTATCCGCTGCTTTTATATCCGGTTTAGGTATGACCATCTGTTTTACAAGCTTGTCGGTACTTGCTGTAAAAAACATCCCCAAACAACACTACGGGTTGGCATCAAGCCTGGGTACTACCGCTTACTTTTTAGGTGCCGGAGTAGGTTTGTCTATACTCACACTTTTTATGCAAACAAGCGATGAAGGCGCTTCTGTGAGCACTTTATCGCTTGTTATACTTAGTATGTATGCTTTAATCGGTTTGCTATGGCTCATTATTTACGTTGTAAATTCGGTAGCCAGGAACATGCAGGTATCATTAAATGAATCATAAAGACTGCCCGACGTTTTTTAACTGGTGAATGTGCTTTTGAGTATGATAGCAAATAAGATAGAGCCATTCTAACCGGGTAAGCTCACCAAAAAAAGGAACTACCAGATCAGTACTAATGGCATAAAGATCTTTGGAGTTAATTATTTCTCTAACCTGGATGATAACTGTTTGTAATAATTCGATAAGCTCAGATTTATTGTGAGGCCCGTCTGATGGCAATATGTTTGGTGCTGATTTGAATTTAGCCTCAAAATCAAGAAACAGGTCTTTTATCATTTTGACTTTTTCGGCCGGGTCTCTTTCTGCTGGTTTGTCGGAGCCGGTAAGTACCGGAACAAGTTGTAAAGCCGATTTAAAAACATGTTCCGCTATCTGTCCGGCTGTCCATCCGCCGTGGGGTGGTATAATATTAATTTGTTGCTCATTGAATAAAGCAATGGTTGATAAAAGGTTGCTGGCAGTATCCTCAAATACTGCCAGTAAGTTAATACGTGCATCGGTTTGGAGGGTGGTGGTTATTTGATTTTCCATGATGTTTTGAAGATTGATTAATACAAATCTCCATGCAAAATCAAAATTTACACCTTGTCGTTTGTGCCATAATTGGGGTGGTTTTGCGCCATCGTATGTGCAGGCGTTTATCTTTTCTTTTCACCTAATGAAAACCAATTACCCGAGTCGTCTTTGAATAAGGCTTCAAAGCCGTAAAACTCTTTAGTGGGGGCTTTAGTAAACTCAACGCCTTTCGCTTTTAACTCTTCGTAAGTAGCTATAAGGTCGTTGCATTCAAAAACCCCGAACCCAAAGGTGCCGCGCTGTACCAATTCGCGCATTTGATGTGCCGACTGTGCGTCGAACATCATTCCCTCCGTTACAGCCATGAGTGATATTTCCAATTCGGGCTGCCCGGGAGGACATACAGTAAGCCAGCGCATTCCCGGCCCCATGGCAGCATCTGTATTTACGGTAAAGCCTAATTTGTTTACATAAAAATCATAAGCGCTGTTCTGGTCAAGTACAAATACGCTTACATGGTTTAATTTGGTTATCATGTTAATGTTGTTTGATAAACCAAAAGTCGTTATCAAAAAAGAACCGGGCTTATTGAAAATTGCGATTTCGCAGCCATTCTTTTTCCCGGGCAAAGCAACCGGGTATAAATTTGAGGGGCGATTGCTGCATCTCCGCCTGCCGTTTAAGTTCTGTTTGCTGGTAGTTTGCAGGAGAACGGGAGGTGATCTTTTTAAATAAAGCAGAAAATGAAGTAACACTGTCAAAACCTACAGCATAACAAACATTAGCAATGGGAAGGCCTTTTTTTAATTGCAGCCGGGCGTTTTCAACCCGCACCTGGATGAGGTATTGGTGTGGTGTTTTACCATAGATGTTTTTAAACAACCTGATGAAATGATATTTGGAAAAATAGGCCTCGTCGGCAATATCGTTCAGGTCGATCGGTTCATGATAGTTTTTATCAATGAACAACTTAGCCTGTATAAGCCTGCGGTAAAGGTATATTTTGGGTAATTGATCCGTCATTTCAAGGTTAAATATCGGCTTTTATTATTTGAAAACGCGCTACCTGTTAAAACTGAACAATTGAACATGTTCGTTCTTTCTCTCCAGGATAAGATCATGGATAATTTCGGCAGCAATTACGCTAAAAGTGATACCATTACCTCCAAAGCCAAGCGCAAAATAAGTGTTCGGTCTTTCGGGAATGCAGCCAATGTAAGGCAAGCCATCTTTAGTGATCGCAAAAGCACCGGCCCAGCTAAAATCAGCTTTTAACGGGATGTGCGGCATTTTTTTGAGAAAAGCCTGCTGTAGCATGTCCGCCTTTCGTTTAATAACAGAAGGCGGTATATGCGGATGATGAAACTGGTCATCGCGGCCTCCAACAAGGATGCGGTTTTCACTTACAGCCCTAAAGTACATGTAGGGTACAGCAGTTTCCCAAATCAAACTGTTCTTATACCAAAAACGTACATCGGGCAAAGGCTCCGAAACCAGTGCGTAAGTTGAGTTAATTTCGGCTATTTTTTTAGGGACGTATTTTAAACTTTCATAACCGCATGCAATAATCAGCTTTTTAGCTTTGATAACTGAGCCGTTGCCGGTTTGCAGCGTTATGCCTTGTTTATGATGCTCAATGGCTTTAATATCGGTATTGCTGTATACTTTATGACCGGCTTTGGCAAAATTTGCAAGTAAAGCATGGGTAAGCAGATATGCATCAACCTCCCCGCCATCTGCAGAGAAAATAGCCCCGGAAGCCTTAAACCCGAATTTCTGTTCAATTTCATCAGCTTCGAGCCATTGTACCTCAAAGCCATGCTTTTTACGGAAGTTATATTCCTGATTTAGTGAATTTGTATGTGTTTTGAAGCTGGCATACTGCAAACTTGGCCTCAAGCTAAAATCAAAGGCGGGTTTAAGCGATTTACATAAATCAGCAATGTCATAAATAGCTTTGCGGCAAAGTTGATAGCTTGTTACGGCATTTGCTTCGCCAACCAGGTGTTTTAAAGATGTAAGGGGCGTATCAATTTCATATTGCAGGAACGCAGTGCTGGCCGCGGTACTGCCCATACCAACGTGGCGCTTATCAAAAACAGCTATACTTAAACCCGAGTTGCGGAGCTGCCAGGCTGTTAAAGCGGCGCTGATGCCGGCCCCAATAATGGCCACATCCAGCTTCAAATCTTTTTGAAGAGAAGGGTAGGAGGCAATTATGCCATTTTTTATTAGCCAGTAAGGCTGTTGTTCATATAAATTCATGGATTTGAACAGCTATAGCATAACAACATGCAATCCTTTTTTAAGTTTTTTGGAGGGAAATCAAGTGTAATAACAGGGTTATTCAGTATTTTGAGAAACCATAAAGAATTTAATTTAAGGCAATATTTTGTTAATGAGCAGATTATAGGCAGGCTTGCAAAATCTTTCAAAAAAAATTTTGCAACTTAATTTAAAATCATACTTTTGCACACCCAATCAGGGAGACGGGATGTAGCGTAGCCCGGTATCGCGCCACATTTGGGATGTGGAGGCCGCAGGTTCGAATCCTGCCATCCCGACTAAAGCGATACCAAGTATCAAAACCCTCTAAATTGAATTTTAGAGGGTTTTCTTTTCTGATTGGCGAAATAGTATGCCAGCGCAGGCTGAATAAAAAAACGGGATGTAGCGTAGCCCGGTATCGCGCCACATTTGGGATGTGGAGGCCGCAGGTTCGAATCCTGCCATCCCGACAAAAAGCGATATCAAGTATCAAACCCTCTAAATTACAATTTTAGAGGGTTTTCTTTTTACAGATTCATGTTTACTTGCTTCCATGCTTGATCTTCTTTAACGGGGAGCAGGCAGAATCATTTCCTCGCTTACAAGCATATTTTGTCGCAATTGTCCCCTAAGTAGTCGTTTTTGTACGCTATCAAACCCTGAAATGAGTTCCATCTTTGTATTGTTAATAAAATCAAACTTAACCGCCATGAAAAATTTACTCCAAGCACTTAACCCTCTTAAATCAATACTGTTAATTGTAATTATGTTTGCAACATCACGATCAAATGGACAACAAATCAAGCCTTCCAACGGTGGCTACGCGCCTGTGAACGGTATCAAAGTTTATTATGAGGTATATGGCGAGGGTAAACCGCTCATTTTACTACATGGTGCTTTTATGACAATTGAAGGAAACTGGGCCGAATTGATCCCTGAACTATCAAAAAACAGGAAAGTAATTGCCATTGAATTACAGGGACACGGGCATACACCGTTTTCGGATAGAAAGTTATCATATGCTACCTTAGCTAATGATGTGGAAGGAGTTATGGACTACCTGAAAATTGACAGTGCCGACGTAGCAGGGTATAGTATGGGTGGCTCTGTGGCTTACAAGTTTGCTTTACAAAGCCCTAAACGGTTAAAAAAATTAGTGATCATTTCTTCTACTTATAAAAGTAGCGGATGGCTGCCTGAAATAACCAATGCTTTCAAATCCTGGAAGCCCGGGCTTTTTATGAATACTCCTATGAAAACCGCATACGATGCAATAGCATCAGATAAAACAAAATGGACAAAGTTTATAGGGCAGATGATCGCTTTCGCGCAGGAGCCGTTCGACTTCGGTGATGACAATATTTCGAAAATTTCTGCTCCGGTATTGATCATAGCCGGTGATAACGATGGGCTGGACAAAATTGAATTGGCAAAAACATATAGATTATTAGGCGGCGGCGTTTCTGCTGATTTAGCACCAATGCCAAAATCGCAATTGGCCATTGTCCCTTCGCAAGGACATGTAAGCCTGATGATGCAGACAACAACGGTGTTGACCTACTTGAACAATTTTTTAAAGTAAGCTGATGCAAATGCATGCTAACAGAAAAGCGTTATCAGAATTTAACTTTTAATCAGGCCGCTTCTCTCGTAAGAATATTATTCGCAAGTATTTGAAAGAGTAGTTCGAATGATCTTTTGAAGAAATGCTTTGAACTTCTTGCCGCTCAATCAACACTTTTTGCAATCAAATCTTCATCGTAATTGTTGTTACCTAAAAAGGAGGAAGCATGCCCTGGTATAACGGAGACTACCCGCCATCTTACAAAAATCAACCTCCCAAATTGCGGGAAAAGGCGGTAGAAATTGCCAATGAAATTTTGAAGGAAAGCGGCGATGAAGGCATTGCCATAGCCACAGGTTTAAAAAAGGCACGGGAATATTTTAAAGATCATCCCGAAGAAGCTGATGCTGACAACGATTAAATTGTTAAGGAGGCTATTAAAACATCGCTGTGCTTTTAGACGTTACTTTCCCGATCCTTTTATCCCTGCGCAAAACAAGTTCGCACAGCTGTATTGCCGAACTCTCAAAATCATCGTGGCTGTCACTAAGCAGGAGCCAGGCCGTATCAAAGCCCTCGTCTAATACAAAATCAGTGATGGCCGGTATTTCCCCTTTGAGGCTGGCATGATTTTCCCGCCTGGTAGAGATCCAAATACCGTTATGCTGCGGATTTTTACTAACCTTTCGGAAGATCAGCACAATCTTTTTATCGAAATAGATATAGAACATGCCTACCGCCGGCTTGATGATTATACCTGTCGGCAAGTAATCGAGCAGGAAGTCAAATGGCACGGTTTTTTTCATAGTTTTTCAATGAATGTGCAATATAGTGCACCCTGATGAAAATAGAGGGCTTTTCATTTGGTTTTACAGACCGACGGTGAACGAACTCATGTCATAATATGCCGCTTAAATGTCACTAATGCACCTTGTCTGTCCATGAAAAACCAATTAGTTTTGAGGTATTGAATAAGAAAAATAAGAACAGATTAGGATCTTGAGTTCTTATTCCCGATAAAGGCTGCAAGGTGAAGCCTTAACCGGCGGTGCTGCCTGTAAAAACAATTAACGCTTACAATTTTTTATTATATATCACCACTAAAATCATTTACCCATGTTACCCATCAAACCACACATCTGGTTCGACCAGGATAAAGCCCGGGAAGCTGCCGAGTTCTATGCAACTTTAATGCCTGATTCGGCTTTAAACTATGTTAATCATTTCCCAATGCCCGGCGGGGAGTGCGAAATAGTTGAATTTACCTTTGCCGGCCAGCCATTCCTGGGCATCAGCGCCGGGGATGGATTAAAGATCAGTCCCTCTATTTCTTTTATGATCAATTTTGATCCGTCGCGTGATCCAGATGCCGCAAGGCGTATTGACGAAGTTTGGAGCAAACTGTCAGAAAGCGGAAAGATAATGATGCCGCTCGACCGGTATCCTTTTAGCGAGCGTTACGGTTGGGTAAGCGATAAATATGGCGTATCCTGGCAACTGATACTGACCAACCCGGCAGGTGAAGAAAGACCGGTGATCGTTCCGTCGCTGATGTATACCGGCCAGGTGGCCGGTAAAGCCAATGAAGCCATTGACTTTTATTGTTCTGTGTTTAAAGATGGTAAACGAGGCATTACTGCCCCGCGCCCCGAGGATATAGGGCCCGATAAAGCCGGCACGCTTATGTTTGCCGATTTTCATATCGACCAAACCTGGCTGGCAGCGATGGACAGCGCGCATCCACACGGTTTTAGTTTTAACGACGCGGTGTCGCTATTGATCCCTTGTGAAATACAGGAAGAGATCGATTATTATTGGTCAGCGCTTTCAGCTGATGGCAAACCCGGCCAATGCGGTTGGCTGAAGGACAAATATGGCGTGTCCTGGCAGGTTGCATCAACAGTTATGTTAAAAACACTGAAAAACGGCAGCCCCGAACAAATTGCACGCGTTACGCAGGCTTTTATGACGATGAAGAAAGTTGACGTCGCAGCCCTACAGCAGGCCTCTGATAGCCGTTGACCCATGTTGGCGTGATACCACTATTTAGTTGTTAATTTACCCAATTTGGCATATTCCACATCATTAGGTTCCCATAGTTCAATTTTGTTGCCCTCGGGTCCATCAGATGTACAAAGTTGCCGTAACTGGCTTTCTCTACTGAATCGGTCGGCAGGATGCCGGCCGATTTGAGATTGGAATCATGAATCGAGGCATCTGCAGCTTCAGTACCGTATGCTTTTACTGTTGTTGTTTTCATAATCGTTTATTTTGAATATTGATCATCACTTACTTTCTCCAGCCAGGTAACCACCTCGCCGTTAACGGCTTCCTGAATGGCTATATGACTCATAGCTTTACCCGGCGATGCACCATGCCAGTGTTTCTCGTTTGGTTCAAACCAAACTACATCACCCGGCCCTATATCTTCGATCGGCCCGCCTTCGCGTTGTACCCGGCCAAGACCGGAAATAACAATAAGTGTTTGACCTGCCGGGTGAGTGTGCCAGGCTGTTCTGGCGGCAGGCTCAAAGGTGACCAACGCACCCGCGCCTTTGGTAGCTTCTTTTTTTGCAAACAGGGGATCTATACGCACGGCGCCGGTAAACCAAGCTTCCGGACCTTTTACTGATGCTTGCGCACCGTTTTTAATTATTTCCATAATAAATAGATTGAGAGAGTTTATATGGTTTTGACATCAATGACATAATGTAGTGTATTTTTCAGCCATTATATTTTCCTGGCTTCGTTAACTTGTCGTGCTTTAATAACCTGTATTTGTGGGTAAATGTTATTATCTGTATAGTAATTAACTTTTTAAGTTTCCGATATGCTAATGCGCCATTGTTCTTCATTGTTCAATAGTTTTTAAAATTTTTGCCGGAATACCCCCGACAACAGTATTTGCCGGCACATCTTTGCTAACAACCGCACCCGCGGCAACAACGGCATTCTCTCCAACGGTTACACCCGGCAATATAGTAGCGCCAGCACCAATCCATGCGTTGCGCTTGATAACGATAGGTTTGCAAATCATACCCCGCCGGTTGACCGGGTCGAGTGGATGATTTTCAGTGATCAGGTTTACCTTAGGGCCGAGGAGTACATGATCTTCCAGCGTAATACCGCCCATGTCAAGAAACGAGCAGGCATGATTAATAAACACATGCTTGCCAATACTAATGAAACGGCCAAAGTTGGTATGGAAGGGTGCGAACAAAGTGGTGCTTTTGTCTATTGTTGCGCCAATAATGTTGCTAAGTTGCTGGCGGATCTGCTCAACGGTGGTTGCTGCATTGAGTGCAGGCGACAACGCCAGAGTGCGGGCCACCACAGCATTTACCTTGTAAAATTCCAGGTCAGTAAGCGGAACAAATTCCCCTGCTTTCAACCGTTCGAAAATATCTTTCATAATAATGTGGTTATTTAACGATATTGTATTCATTATCAGAAATATGTAGCCATGTCGCAATGCCTTTTTCTATATTGAAATTCAGTGCTATTTGCGTAAAGCTGTTTTGGAACGTAGTACCATGCCAGTGTAAGATGCCCGGCGAAATGGTGACCACATCACCTTTATGTAGAAATTTTTGCGCCGTGGCACTTAGTGAAAACAGACTACCTGCAGCTAAAATCATCAGCTGCAGTATGATGGAAGTTTTGTATCTGCCGATGTTTTTCATTTTGCAAAGTTAGTGCTGTTGCCAACTTTGCTGTTTAAGAAAATCAAACCAATGCTTATGAAAATCAAACTTCCATGGTGCGAAGCGAACTTGGATTGGTGCCAGTCATGCGTTTAAAATAGTTGTTGAAGTAGCTGGGATATTCAAAGCCAAGTGCATAAGCAATGTCGGCTATGTTCCAGTCAGTATGTTGTAACAGTGCTTTTGCTTCGCTGATAATCCGCTCTGCAATGTGCGCAGATGTTGGCCTGCCGGTAACTTCCTTTACCATACGGTTGAGGTAATTTACGTGAAGGGCGAGGTTTTGGGCGTAGTCCTGGGCCGTCTTCAACTGCAACGGCTTATTGGGGCTTTCTACAGGGAATTGTCTTTCAAGCAATTCCATAAATACAGCAGCGACCCGGTAGGCAGCGTTTTTATGCTGATCAAAATTTTCAGAGGGCTGCATTTTCATCGCTTCATGCATGATCAGGTTGATGTAACTGCGTATCAGGTCGTCTTTATATACGTAACTACTGTTTTGCTCATCTATCATCTTCTGAAAGAGGATGTTCAGAGACGCTCTTTGCTGTTCGGTGATCTTTAGTACCGGTGTGCCGCCGATCTTGAAAAAGGGTGATTGCTGCAGCATATCGGTACGTTCTGAAACGCACAGAAATTCTTCGGAAAAGAGACAGGTATAACCCACATAAGTGGTTGAGATAGTTTCCCAGGAATATGGAATATGCGGATTGCCAAAAAACAAAACAGTGCCCTCCACTTCAAAGCTGCGGTCGGCATAGTGAATCTTGCTTTTGCCTGTAGTTAAACAAATTTTGTAAAAGTCTTTTCTACTGTAAAACCGAACAGCCTGATCGTCTTCTTTTATCTGGAAAACATTGAAGCCTTTTAACCTGAGGTCATTGTTAAAGAGAGAAACCGATCTCGCTATTTTATTGTCCATGACTTAAAGTTATGAAACTCAAACTTTCAATTTCCAATTAAAAAGACAAGCTCTAACCTTTGATGTAATTGTATATCCCGTTCCCGAATTGTAAACAGGCGGTTCCGCTATATTAAGCAGCGCTGATCGATTTAAGCAAAATTACTCTCCCATAAACTTTTCACATTAAAGCTTACTTATTTTGTAAAGATTGCCATTGTCCGTAACACCGTATAATGCGCCGTCCTTACCGGTAACAAGAGAACGCCAGCGTTCGCCCTTGTCTTTCAGCAGGCGTTCTTCCGCTACAATCTTATTGTCTTTAATAATAAGCCTGATGATATGTGATCCACCTAAGGCGCCTACAAATAGATTTCCTTTCCATTCGGGAATCAGGTTGCCCGTATAAAAGGTTATGCCGCACGGTGAAATGCTTGGGTTCCAGTAATAAATGGGTTGGGCCATGCCTTCTTTTTGCTGTATTCCATCGCCAACTTTTACACCCCGGTATTCGATGCCGTAAGTAATAACCGGCCAGCCATAGTTCTTTCCCGGCCGGATAATGTTAATTTCATCACCTCCGCGCGGACCGAATTCTGATTCCCATAATTCGCCGGTATTTGGATTCATCGTCATACCTTCGGGGTTTCTTAAGCCATAAGCATAAATTTCGGGCAAAGCGCCGGCTTTTTGCGAAAATGGTCCGCCAGGCACCGGTTTCCCGTCACGGGTTATATGCAATACTTTTCCGATTGCGGTATTCAGGTCCTGGGCCTTGACACGCATTTCATCATCCCCATGTTCGCCTGTGCTTACAAACAGGTTACCCTGTTTATCGAAAACGATTCGTGAGCCGAATTGCAGGTGACCGTTATAGGCGGGTTTAGCATGATAGATCACCTTTACGTTTTCGAGCCTGCTGTAATCTGACGAAAGTACACCAGTGGCGACAGCCAACTGGAATCCCTCAGGAACTTTTTCGGAGTATGACCAAAATAAAGTCCGGTCTTTTACAAAAGAAGCATCAAAATTAACATCTAACAAGCCTCCCTGGCCACCCACCGCTACTGTCGGTAAACCTTGAATATTCTTGTCTAAACCTCCATCAGCCTTTAATATCCGCATGGTGCCGCCTTTTTCTGTAATTAAAAAGCGCCCGTCGGGCAGGCAGCGTAAAGCAAATGGCTGCTTCAGCTCATGATTGATCACGTTTACACTGAGTTTGGTTTTAGTTTGTGCACCAGGGGCCCTTGTCTGACCCGGAAAAGCGGGCTTGTAGTCGGCCGTTGGCGATTGCGTTTCAACGGGCGGCAGTGACTGGGCAACAGCCTGCGTAATATCAAAAAAAGAGCAAAATGAAGCAATTGCACAGGTAACTAACAAGGGTTTGATTGTTTTTGACATGGGTAATATGTATTTGTTGTGAAGATAAATAATATGCCAGCAAATGTTAAAATGAGTTGAACAAATAAATCTGCCTGCTCCGATGGTATTAAACGGCCATCAGGTTGTAACACAGGTTAATAACAGTGATTAATTATCAATGCATATAAATAGCGTTGCGGATTTTTGAGACATGTTGCGTGACCGGGATGAGTTAGCTGGTTAGCGCCTGCAGCTTGGGATTTAAGTACCCGCAGCATTTTACACGGGTATTTAAAAAAGTAACTGGCCAAACACGTCAGGAATATAGAACATTGAATTGAGAAATGGCCAGATCGGTTCATCCTGGCACCAGATTTAACCTGCAATAGATTTAAAGAAAAATAACTATTTGATTTACACTGGTATTCCTCGTAGAAATACTTAAATTTAATTATTAATTCCCGATCTCAAGCCTAACTTAAACTCTTCAATATGATAACGATAACAATCAATGGGAAACAGCGGGAGGTTGCCGCTGACCCGGACATGCCTTTATTGTGGGTTATTCGTGACCTTTTAGGCCTTACCGGCACCAAATTCGGTTGTGGCGTGGCGCAGTGCGGAGCATGTACTGTACACCTGAACGGCGAAGCTGTACGGTCATGCGTAACAAAAGTGAGCCGTGCGGCAGGGCAGCAGGTCACTACAATTGAAGGACTGTCTAAATTAAATGACCACGCTTTGCAAATTGCCTGGGCCGAACTCGATGTTCCGCAATGTGGTTATTGCCAGTCGGGTCAACTCATGTCTGCAGCTGTTTTGCTGCGGGAAAATCCCAACCCAACAGATCAGGATATTGATGATGCGATGTCAGGTAATATTTGCCGTTGCGGTACTTATCCCCGCATCCGGGCGGCTATACACAAAGCGGCAGAACTGCAGCGGGAAGGAGCAAAATCATGAACAGGCGTAACTTCATACAATCAGGTGCATTATTGAGCGGTGGCTTGCTCATCTCATTTACTATTCCAAAGGCCAATAAGCTTGCTGCCCTTGCAGATACGGCTGATTTAAATGTGTTTGCCCCGAATGCATTTTTAAATATAGGTACAGACAATAGCATTTCGGTATATCTGAGCCACGTGGAAATGGGGCAGGGGATCTGGACTACACTGCCCATGCTTATCGCGGATGAGCTTGATGTGGATCTGAAAAAAATCAATATTAAACATGGCGGTGCCGATAAGGCGTTTAACCATGTTATTTACGGTGCCCAAATTACCGGCGGGTCAAGTACCACCTGGTCTGAGTTTGACAGGTATCGTAATGCCGGCGCAACCGCGCGGACGCTCTTGCTTCAAACAGCCGCTACCCGTTCGGGGACTGCTGTTGAAAGCTGCAAAACGGAAGATGGGTTTGTTATTGCCGGGAGCAAAAGATACACTTATGGAGAGTTAGCTAACGATGCCGCAAAGTTACCTGTACCAGCAAAGGTTCCGCTGCGTTCATCTACCGACTGGAGGTATATAGGCAAAGGAAGCAAAAGGATGGATGCGCGAGTAAAGACTGATGGTAGCGCAAAATTTGGCATGGATATCCAGTTTCCCGGGTTACTTACCGCTGTTGTTGCACATGCACCTGTTTTTGGTGGTAAAGTTAAATCGTTTGATGCCGGTAAGGCGAAAACAATTCCCGGCGTAAGGGAGGTTGTACAAATTCCGACGGGTGTGGCTGTTATTGCCGACCACTTCTGGGCGGCACAACAGGGACGGAAGGCCTTACAGATAACCTGGGATTATGGCGCCGGCGTGCAGTTAAATACCGGTACGCAGACCGCGGCTTACCGAAAACTGGCTGCATCGGATGGCCTCCCGGTTCAGGAAAAAGGCGATGTTAAAGCAGCGTTTACAAAAGCGGTAAAAACCATTTCGGCAGAATATGTTTTTCCTTACCTGGCCCACGCACCTATGGAACCACTGAATTGCACAGTAAAGATTGAAAATGACAGCTGCGAGATATGGACGGGTACACAGTTGCCAGGCGGGGAACAGGCTGCTGCGGCAAAAATTCTTGGATTTAAGCCGGAGCAGGTAAAAGTAAATATACCATTCCTTGGCGGAGGCTTTGGCAGGCGTGCTACACCTGCCTGCGATTTTGTTTCGGAGGCGGTTCATATTGCGAAAGCAAGCGGCAGGCCGGTAAAAATGGTATGGACACGGGAAGATGATATGAAGAGCGGCTTTTACCGGCCTTTTTATGTCCATAATGTAAAGATTGGCGTTGATAAGGACGGTCTTCCCATTGCCTGGAACCATAATATTGCAGGTCAGTCAATTATGGCGGATGCGGCAATACTTTTTGGTCCGCCTCCGGCAATAGATGATACAACGGTGGAAGGCGTAAAAGGATCACCATACCTGGACGAGATACCAAATCATTTTGTAGGCCTTCACACCACTAAAGAAGTAGTACCTGTTTTGTGGTACCGGTCTGTAGGTGGTACGCATACTGCATTTGTTATGGAAACGCTTATAGACCAGCTTGCCCAAAATGCAGGTATCGACCCTGTGGAGTACCGCCGCGGCTTATTTAAAAATCATTCGAGGCACCTGGCTGCGCTTAACCTTGTGGCTGAAAAAGGCAATTGGAACCGAACACTGGCTCCAAGGCGGTTTAAAGGCATTGCGGTACATGAGGCTTTTGGCAGCGTTGTAGCGATTATAGCCGAAGTAAGCGTTGAAAAAGGAGTTACGAAGGTACATCAGGTAGATTGTGCAATTGAGTGCGGCCTGGCCGTGAACCCCGACGGTGTAAAAGCCCAAATGGAAAGCGGGATCATTTTCAGTATCTCGATGGCAATGTACGGCGAGCTGACGTTCGTTAATGGAGAAGTACAACAAAATAATTTTTATGATTACCGGATCACCCGGATGTATGAAGCACCCCGGATCAATGTTTACATTGTGGATAGCAAGGAAAAAATGGGAGGTGCCGGAGAATGTGCAGTTCCGCCAACAGCACCGGCTGTAGCTAATGCTATTTTTGCAGCAACCGGAAAACGGATTTACAATTTACCTATCGTTAACAACCGACTCGAAAAACAGGCATGAAAAAACTAATAATCACCATGATCGTTTTGTTTATGTCAAGCGCGGTCATATTATCGTTCAAAGAGGAAAAATCAACATTTAATTATGCGGCACTACCTAAAGATAGTGTGGCTTCTGTTGCAGCTTTTAAACAGGTTTACACTGTATTGATGAGTGCCCGCTGTATGAATTGTCATCCTTCAGGTGATATACCGCTGCAGGGTGAAGATAATCACTTGCACGCCATGTTGCCCAAACGAGGGGTGGACGGTAAGGGTGTTTATGCCATGAAATGCGCTAATTGCCATCAGCCAACAAATACTCCGGGCTTACATACGCCCCCGGGCAATCCCAATTGGCATCTCCCACCGGCCGATATGAAAATGGTTTTCCAGGGGAGGACACCCCGCCAATTGGCAAAACAAATCATAGATCCGAAGCAAAACGGGCATAAGGACATGCAGAAGCTCATTGCACATGCAGATGATGGACTGGTGCTTTGGGCCTGGAAACCGGGGGAGGGCCGTAAACTTCCACCAATGAGCCATGCAGCATTTAAGAAAGCCTGGCTTACCTGGTTAAAAACCGGCGCGTATGCCCCGGCTAAATAAAGTGCGGCAAAGCCGGGATTACTAAGGATGGAGGAAGCGGGGTTTTTAATATCCTGGCTATCTACGTTGTTGATTTATAATGTTGCTTATTTAAATGCAGTTTAGTTAATAATAAAGCTCCGTCCCTGATCGGCGTTTTATTATTAACCTGCTATTAAAATTGCCGGCAACCTCCTGTAATAGTTCGTCGGATAGCTTATAAGACAAAAAAACCCGATACATTTGTACCAGGCGCTGTTAGTTAGTTGTTTGATATGTTATTATTAATTGCCGCTGACCGTTTTATTATCAAGCTGACTTAGGGATGCGGTATTAACGGTATTAAGCATCCCGTTCATAATGCGCTGATTGATGTATGCTGAAAACTTTAAAGCTCCTTTGAAATTCAAATGCCCAAAATCGGCAAAGTCATCATTTTTTAGCGGAAAGTTATTGAAGTCCAGGAATTTTATATCGCTAAAGTAACGCTCACGGATCCGCGAAAACTCTGCCTCATTATTTCTGTACTCATACAAAGGATGTTGCGGGCTCCTGATCAGGAAGACACTTTTATGCATGCCGTTGCAATAATCTATTATTTTCCTTAGATATTGAATATTGGTTGTTGAGATTGCACTTTTATTTGATGCTGCTTGAATATTTTTACCCGCCGGATTATTTGAAGGTAAAGGCCTGGAACCTTCTATTTTGAAATATCCTCCTGTTTTTCCTGTGTAATCATAATTGAATGAAAGTGCTTTAATAAAATTGGTACGCGCAGCTATGCCTACACAATTCATAAAATATTTTGAATTATGCTTAGCCAGCAATTCAAAATCGGCCAGGCTCATAAAAGAGGCGTATTGCGGAAACATATTTGACATGTAGGTGTACCCCCATGTCCAGTCATCCATTTTTGTGTCAATCTGGTTATTTGAAAATTCTATAAGTACAGTGGTTATCTGAGGGTTTTGCGACAGGTATTTTTTAACCTTCTGAAAGGTGTAAAAATAAGATTCGGCTGAGTGCGACAGATTGGTTAGTTTGGGTATCAGGGTATCATTGTAGGCACATTCTGAATGTGAATGACCAAAAAGTGCAATAGTATTGTCTTTCTTTACACTAAACTTTGAAAATTTATTTACCATATAACCCGGAATCAGGGCAATAGCCAATATGAGCAGGCAGCTCATTAAAACAAATGATATGGTTTTAATTAAAAAGCGGTGCATTGCTTAAAATTGAAAGTAAATAAACTGCTGCTCTTTTCCTGTAAATAAAAAAATCACCACAACCAATGTATAATAAAAGGTCAATCTGTACCCTCTTTTTCTTAACCAGCTTAACTTCTCAATGGCATATTGATTTTCCCGTCCCTGCCACTCAACTATTATAAAACATAGGATAAGAATGATCACTTCAAGCAATTGTGCCTTGTTAACATCTAATTGAGGTACGGAAAAAAGAGATCGTGAAAAAATCCGGCCGATATATTTAAAGGCTTGTGTAACACTATCAGCCCTAAAAAAGATCCAAGCAAAAATTACCTGTAGAAATGTGACCCCCATTTGCATGAATTCGGTGAACGTTGGCATAGCTTTGCCTTTGGCTGCAATTTCGAGGTGGTTTCTGTTTGTTTTTAAAAGGATAGAAGGGAGAATGAATAAAGCATTTAGAAGGCCCCAGATGATGAAGGTCCAGTTGGCGCCGTGCCAAAAACCGCTAACCAAGAAAATGATTAATGTGTTTCTTACTTTGAGCCAGGTGCCTGTTTTGCTGCCCCCAAGAGGTATGTATAAGTAATCTCTAAACCATGACGATAGTGAGATATGCCATCTGCGCCAAAACTCGGCCATATCTCTTGAAAAGTACGGGAATGCAAAATTTCTCAGCAGTTCAAATCCAAAAAGTTTTGCTATGCCTAATGCCATATCAGAATACCCCGAGAAATCGCAATAGATTTGGAATGCAAAAAATATAGCGCCTAAAACCAGGGTACTGCCTGGATAATGCGAACTATTTGCAAATATCATGTTGGCATAGTCGGCACATTGATCGGCAATTACAGCTTTTTTAAACAGGCCCCATAGAATTTGCCGCAGCCCATTAATTGCCTCCTGGTAGTTAAACTCTCTCTTGGTTTTTACCTGGGGCAAAAGGTGTGTTGCCCGCTCGATAGGGCCGGCCACCAAAAGCGGAAAAAAACTTACGAACAATGAATAGTCAATGAAGTTCCGTTCGGCTTTAATACAGTTTTTATAAACATCAATTACATATGATAAACCATGAAATGTATAAAAAGAGATACCGACAGGCAGGATTACATTTAGAGTAAACGGGCTTAAATGAATCCCTATACTGGCGCATAGGCCGGCAAGCGATGCTGCAAAGAAGTTGTAGTATTTAAAAACACCCAAAAAACCCAGGTTTACAGATATGCTTAACCAAAGCCAAAAGGTTTTTAGGCTATGTGTTTTTGCCTGGTACATTTTTAGCCCGGTAAAATAATCTAAAAGGGTAGAAAAAATTAACAACAAAAGAAACCGCCAATCCCAGCATGCGTAAAAAAAATAACTTGCAGCGAGCAGTAATAAATTTTGCTGTTGCAGTTTTCGGTTAAGTACAAACCAATAAAGCACAAAAACCACAATCAGAAATATTCCGAACCCAAAGGAATTAAAAAGCATGATGGTGAATTTTAAAAAATAGCCAAAGTGGCTGACTTAGGAATATTTAGTAAGTACAGAGGCTGGAAAATAGGTGGAGGTAGATGTATAAAAAAGCAACAAAAAATTGATTGCTGTTTACAACAACCAACTTATAACAATATAAAAAAGTAAAGGTCTTTTGTCAATATAATAATTTTGTAATACCGATGGACCTGTCAATCTGGTTTTAATGTGTTCTCGTTACGCAAGGCTTCATTGAATTTTTCAAGCAATTTAATATACTTGTCCATCCAATAATATATGGCATCAAGCGGAGCGTCTTTTGCCTCATGGGTTTCGATATCCTTTTCGGCATTCGGCGAGTTAAATCTCAAGGCAAATTCGTTGGGAAATTCCTTTGAAAAATCATGTTCGATAACAATTCCGATCTGACAAATTATATCAAAGCTAAGCCTTTTGGTGTTGAACCAATTGTATAAGGTTCTGCGGCTTACGTTGAGTTTCCGGGCGATTTCACTTATCCCCATATGGTCACGTCTAACAATTCGCTCTACAATTTTGCCAAAATGTAAATCTTGAGTGTCATTAATACCAATAGATCTTTGATCATTATTGATATATGAGCTAACAGGGTAATAAACTTTGCTGTGCATAAGATTAGATTCGATTAGGTGTCAATTTTAGTTGGTTAGCATAATTAAATTTAGGTTATAATAAACTGCAAGTTATTTATAGATACTTATGATCGTAAATATCGGTTCTCGGCTTTTTCTGAATCATGATTTGAGTTTAGGTTATTCATTTGTTTAGTATTTAGTGCTTCACATTTGTTTATCAATAAACAAACGATGGCCTTATTTGATAATTCGTATCATCGTTTGTGAATTAAATTTATGTATACTTCCGCTGTTAATTCAACCTATAAAAGGCCAAATTATACCTGTAGAAGGCGTTAATACACACTAATTGGGAATGGTAAAAATGGCACTGCACGTTTTTGGGGCCAATATTTGCCAGGTTTTGTGAGTGGTAGTTAAGTTATTAAACTGTTATCCATCCAATGAAGTGTTATTTTAGTTAATTTTACTAATGGTGTAATTTATTTCAAAATAAGATAAATTTAGCGCATGGAGCTAATGCAAACGCATAAATTCATAAAATAATGGCGAATTATCATTTTTTTTGTCTTCCGGTTGGAGATCATCACGATAAAGTATTTTTCTAAACAGCTCAATCCGTCAAAAAGTTGGCCGTTTTGAAAGGTGAAAGAGGAGTGATATCCAGTAATATTCCAGATAGCTTTTTACACTTATTATTTTGAAATTCAGGATAACCAATAATTCTTATTTTTCTTGAATTACCTTTGGCGGTTATCATATCAACTTCAATATCAAAAGAGCTTCCGTATTTTAATGCGTCTTTTAAAGCTTTTTTACTAAGCCGCTCGCTTTTACCTTGTTTAAAAAGCTTCCATATCGTTTTTATATCAGGTACAAAGTACTCAGGTACTTCAAGGATGCTTTTTATAACGTTATCCCACTGCATAGTATGGGTAAGCAGATCCCGAGTCCAGGTACCTATTTTTGACAAGGTTGCAGCTCTTTTTAAAAGCTTCTCGGCCTGTTTGTTTTCTTTCTCTATGGCTTTAATTTTGGAGATATCTTCGGTATGGATAAATAGTCCGCCTGTTTCTCCCGAAGTTGTAAA
This sequence comes from Mucilaginibacter sp. NFR10, assembly GCF_900100445.1. Lineage (NCBI taxonomy): Bacteria > Pseudomonadati > Bacteroidota > Sphingobacteriia > Sphingobacteriales > Sphingobacteriaceae > Mucilaginibacter > Mucilaginibacter sp. NFR10. The sequence goes on from NZ_FMTV01000002.1 coordinate 293,994, forward strand.
CCATGGGTGAATATTCCACTTTAACCAAACGCGGGTACCATCATTCTTTTTTAAGAGCAGGCCATCACATTGATATATATTACCTTTTAAGCAATGATTGTGGAGCTTTTCGCATTTCTTTTTTGTAGCCGGTAAAACTTCATAAATACTTTTTCCAATAAAACCTGTGTTTTCAAGTTTATATTCGGCAATCCATCTTTTTGAAGCCGCAATAAATTGCATCTGGTTATCGAACATGGCAATAGCAATAGGGGCCTGTTCTATAAGCATTTTATTATGCGTATTATCTTCTTTTTGTGTTTCGATGAGCTCACTATCGGATGATTTTTCTTCTAAATATCTATGGTAGCATGCCGAAAAATTCGACGGATTGGAAAAATTAAGCATTACTGCCATTTGGTTTTTATTGCAGCGCTTTTCCCTGATATACCTGTCTGCAATTTCCATTTGCAGATACCGGTAATAGGAAAAAATAGTTCTGCCGAAACTTTGCTTAAAATCCCTTTTTAATTTTGACTCGGATACAAAATGTTTTTTTGAAAGTGCAGAGATACTCGGAAATCCGATAAACACATTCTCATTTAGTGTTTTTGCAACATTTTCAAGGAGCTGGTCGTTTTGAGTTACAAACTCCGGTAGTTTTTCTACCCCTGTTTTATTATTATCGTGGGATTTATTATTTAGCGGGCTAATGTCTGCCATATGTGCATAAAATCCCTTTATTTCACCTTCAACATAGTTGGGATGATAAGTTACCCGCACATTTTTTGCTCTGCCTGAATACAAATGAATTACCTGGTCAAAAACCTGTATTTTACCGCCTAACACACCATTAATATAAGGAAGTTGTATTTCAAATAATGTTCCTAAAATTTCTGAAAGATGTGATTTATTGATCATGTGCTCCGGGGTTATCCCAAACCAATCGGCGGTAGCTTTATTGGCATAGCGGCAAATCAGGTTTTTATCCCAATAAGCCAGCATAGCCTCTGTATGCTCCGTCACGTTGAACGCTATCTCAAAAAAATCAGAATTCGGATCAAAGGACATTAGATTTCCTCTTTAAAAATAACAATCATCAGCTTTACCCATCGTGATGTAAATGGGATCTTAGGTTTTAATTTGCTTAAATCTGCAAATTATTATTGATAACCTATAAGATAAATCATATAAATTAAAAAAAAGCTCAATTTACCATTTGTTTATCAATCAATTTTATGTCGAGCTTTTCATATTGGGAGTTGTTGCTGATGTAATCAGGCAATATGGTTTTCATTTTCGATACCATCAAATCAACTTCATTATGCAGGTTAAGTTCCAAAAGGTCCTTTATTAAATTATTGATCTTAGCGTAACTAACCGGGATATTTTTGGAGATTTTGATGTCTTTGTTATAAGTAGGTATTACCTCTTCTTCCGCGTTTAACAACTCTTCATATAGTTTTTCGCCAGGCCGCAATCCGGTATAAACAATCTGGATATCTTTTCCCGGAACAAGACCAGCCATTTTTATCATATTCGCCGCCAGATCGGCGATTTTTACCGGCTCGCCCATGTCAAATAAAAATATTTCACCTCCTTTGCCCATTACGGCTGCCTCAAGTACCAGTTGTACAGCTTCGGGTATAGTCATAAAGTATCTTGTGATATCCGGATGGGTAACAGTGACGGGCCCGCCTTTTTCAATTTGTGCTTTAAAGCGAGGGATCACGGAGCCGTTTGACCCAAGGACATTGCCAAAGCGGGTTGTTATAAACCTGGTTTGGTTGCCTTTTGACGGATCGGAGTTAAAAAAATGCTCTTCAAACAACAGGTTATTTAACGATTGAATATACATTTCGGCTATCCGTTTTGAGGCCCCCATGATGTTTGTTGGACGCACCGCTTTATCTGTTGAGATCATTACAAATTTTTCGACATTAAATTCTATTGAAATATCTGCCAGGATTTTTGTGCCCCATACGTTGGTTAAAATAGCTTCGGTTGGATTATTTTCCATCATCGGTACATGCTTGTAAGCTGCCGCATGAAATACTATTTGAGGCCTGTATAAATTAAATAGTGTTTTTATACGACCGGCATTTTGAATATCAGCAATAAAGATCCTGGTGCGGTTACCGTACAAACCATCTTCAATTTCCATTTGAATATCATGCAGCGGGGTTTCGGCCCTGTCACATAATACAACAAATTCGGGACTATACATTAACACTTGCCTTACCAGCTCAGAACCTATTGAACCGGCAGCACCCGTGATCAAAATCCTTTTACCTTTAATGTCATCTAAAATATGTTCATTGCAGATTTTTATGGGTTTTCGCTCCAACAGGTCTTCTATTTTTAAGTCTTTAAACTGATTTAGGTTTGGCTTGCCGTTGATCCACTGGTCTGATGACGGCACAATAATTACTTTTATGCCAAGTTCAATGCATTTTTCAACCGCTTTTCGTTTTCCATCGATTTTTATATCCTCGGATGTTATCAGCATTGACTTTATATCGTAGCGTTTTTTTAGCATATCAATTGATTTGATAGGATAAACTTGCTTTTGCTCAATGCATTTTGATATTCTGTCAACCCCGGTGTCGATAAAGCCCTGAACATTGAGTATAAATCCTTTTTGCGCTTCAAGGGCATTTTTAATTAGTATGGAAGGTTCGTTGGAGCCGTAGATCAGTACATTTTCTTTTTCAACTTTATAGCTTGTTGCCTCAATGTATTTAAAAACATCCTTGATAATAATACGCATACACATAAGCATAGACGAAGTGATAAAGAAATTGATCAGCAGCACGTCCATCAATCCGCTGACATCTATTTTAAGATAGAAAGCGAAGAACAAATTATAAAACAGCAGAAAAGTAACGTTACTTGCCAGTACGGTTATTAAAATCCGCATCATATCGCGTGTGTTGGAATACCTGATAATACAGGTATGTATTTTCATTATCATAAAAACCAGCACCGCATTGCTGCAATAAAAGAGCATATAATAAAGACTGATGGGATCAAACTGAAGCCGGTTTTTAAAATATAGTGATGTCCATAATGATAACAAAACTACCATCAGGTCAATTACCAGGATTAGCCATCTTGAATGGAACTTATCCTGGAACAACAAATTTTTGAGGTATATCATAACTGGTTTATTTAGGTATTATCTTAAGCGTATCTGTATAGTGGAAAAAAGTCTACTTCGGCATTTTCTTCAATGCCCTTATCCTGCAAAAGCTTTTGGTATATTTCGGGATTGGCAATATATCTCCATGTTTTAAAGTCAAGATGGAGGTCGGAGAAGGCACATTTCCAGTCAAAGAGCTTGTCGTTTTTAAATCCAAGGCCACCACCCAGGTTGTAATATTTCATTCCTTTTTCTCTGCCTATCTGCGTTATGCAATCGGCCAGAAATTTGGTTGGACTATGATGTAAATATTCTGCGCGGGCACCTACTAAATGGGCTTGAATAATGCCATTTGTAAAGGTTATTATAGTGCTTGCAATTGCAATGTCGTTGTAGTAAACAGTTAGCAAACGGGCTTCATATTCAGATGTGTTTAATATTTCTGAAAAGTATTTTTCATTAAACAGGTAGTAGCTGCTGGCGCCAACGCGTTTCATGTTTTCGGTATAAATTTCGACAAAGGTGTTTATGCCGTCAGCATTTGTTTCGTCCTTTACTTTAAACCCTCTTTTCCATGCGTGCTTAATAGCATCCATGGTTGATTGCCTGTATTTTTTGCGCTGTTCATCAATAGGCACTGAAAGGTCAAATACTACCGTTTTTCCGTTTTCGTGAACACCTCCAAATTTATCCAGTAATTTTTGCTGCTTATAAAAAGGATGAAGTCTTACAAAAACAGATACGTATTTTTCCTTTATAAGGAAATTGTTGAAAGCGCTTTTAAAATTTTCCATCAGCTCCTCATCTATCTCATCAATTCTTTTGTTTGAAAACGGGCCCGAAAAACCATATACGCAGGTTAGGTCGCTATAATCAGAACCCGGAATTTTTCGCTGCAGCAGGGGGAAGCCGATATAGGTATCTGACTCCTCATAAATAAATAGAACAGGATCTCCCGCTGTTTCAAGGGAGTGATAATGCCATGTATGATAAAAATCATATTCGGCCGAATTACCGACGTAAGAAATCCATTCCTCTTTATTGAGCAGGGTAAAGATCTTAATCATTGAATTAAAGTTTAGGAGATAGTAAATTATGATTGTTGATTTTGAAGGCAAACAAATTTACTTTTGGTAATACTCATTGTAATCAAATCATTTACCTTACCTGTAATTTCAAATCCGGCCTTTTCATAAACAGTGATTGCCGCGATATTTGCAGGGTGTACCTTTAAATAAATCTCATCCAGTTCCTTTATTAAAAAGCCATATCGTATCATCTGCACTGTTGCCTGGTAACCAATTCCTTTACCCCAGTAAAGTTTGTTACCAATAAACAGGTGTAGTTCTGCGTCATGATCAGTAATATCGAGCAGTTGTATATTCCCTATATATGTATTAAGTTCTTTAACACAAATTGCAAATCTAAGCTGATCGGGCTTGGCCAGCTTTTCACGTAACCAGGCTGTTTCTATTTCCGAACTAATATAATGAGTGGGTTTGTAGCCTGTATATACCCATATCAATGGGTCGTTACGCCATGCGTAAGATACGGACGCATCTTCTATTACAAGGGGGCGTATGTAAACTGAAATGGTCATAAAAAAAGTCTTAGCGTATTTAACATATAAAACATATCCTGAAGGTCATACCGTTGATCAATTGGTAATGGCACTAAGCACCGGGCCAGGTAATTTTCGTTGGTGTTTTTCTTAGTCCACTTAAATACATTAGGCCAGTAGGTAGCAACATATATTTTTTTCTGGATCAGATGTACTTTTAAGTGCCGGTCATTAGTTAAAAAAGGGTATACCAACGGTACTGTGTGCTCATCAGCGGCATCAAACTTGAGCAGGTTAAATTCAGCAAGGTGCTTATGCAAAAAATTAAAGTTTCGTTGCCTTGCAAATACACATTCGTTGTAATTGATGCTTGTAAGTATCTTTCGGGTCAATAACGACATGGACCTTATCTCGTTGTTTTCCAGGTCCTTGCTGTTGTTTATATAGTCAGAATACCCGGCTTCTATACCTGCGTCTATACTTTTTATAAGGTGCGAAAACCGGTTTACTGAGCTATCTATGGGCAACTTTTTAGTAAGTTTTCTTTTAATGCTTAAGTATGCGCCGTCTGGAACGCCAAAAAACTTACGGCACGAGTAAAATGTATCAATGCCGGCAAGGGGCTCTGAAAAAAAGGCTTGCGAATTATCAATTATAAGATTTTTGATTTTGCCGCTAAGCTCTAATGCTTTTGTTTGTTTTATGCCAAAGTAATTGGTATATAAAAAACAAGCGTCAGGCTCAATCTCAAAATCGATGATGGGATCTAACTGCCGGTCAACATGATAAAACTGGTATTGAATACCTGTTCGTGCAATTGGTTCAAGCAGTACATCGCAGGTGAAATAAGGAATATAAATTTTATGATATTTTTTTTGTATCAATATGTATTCTAACGCATTACGTCCTGTGTTTAACCTAACCAAATCGGGATAGTATTCATTCCCTTTGGGCAGTTCCAGCTCCAAATACCCGCCTATCGGTTTTAACGCGGCTTTATTTTTTTGCATGACTGTAAATTGAGTGTGAAAAATAAAGTTGTTATCCCTGGTCGCTTTTATACATTCTTAAATGAATGGGTTGATAATATTCTTCCAGGCTTTCCGGGATACGTGAATTGTAACCCAATACCTGCCGCTGATCAGAGCTAAGCTTATCAATAAAGTCGTAACCTAATACCCTTGGGTAGTCCATTTGTGGTTTAATAAAAGGGCGGGTGAATCCCAGTGTTAATGCCCGGCGTTGCTTAATTGTTTTGTTTTCTCCGGCAGCATGCCATATGTTGGAGTCGAAAAGGATGATGCTTCCTTTTGGTGTTACAGCCCTTTCGGCGGTTTCGTAGAAATAATTTTCGTTAGGTTTGATATCTGTTTTATGTGAGCCCGACAGAAAATAGGTAGCACCGTTTTCTGCGGTAAAATCATCAAGGGTAACTATCATTTGCACTAATAATTTCGTATCGCCTAAAAATGTGCGCACATCACGGTGCATGTTACTTACATAAGGATGTTGCTGCTGGGTGTGTATTACAGCATTAAAACCATTCAGTATATAATTACCACTCAAAAAATAAGCTATTTCATCGGCACAATACATTTTTTCAATAAACGGCAAGCTGAAATTGTCCTTTTCAACAAGGTGATGAAGTGTGCCGGCCATGTTAGAGCTTATCCCATTTTTTTCCTGAATGGCCCGTCGTTTTACGTACGCTTCCTTTAAATCCTCATTAATAACTGCAACAAAATCGCTGTCTAATGCATTCTCAAAAATAACCCATCCGTAATCACGCATCGCAACGCGGAAATCTTCAAAATGCCTGTCTCCGTAGTTAAGTCTATTTCTCATGAATTTGTATTGTTGATTTTCGGCTAATTAATTCAGGTCCATAATCTGCATCATCATAGCATTTACTTTATGCACATCAAATTTTTCCTTTGCCAAGGCCAGTCCGTTAAGCCCGAAACTGCTGATAGCTTCCTTGTTGGTTATGAAATACTCCATCTTGTGCACAAGTTCGGCTGTGTTTTTTACGGGTATTAAAAATCCATTGCTGTTGGGTGACGCATCAACAGTTTCCCTGCAACCAACAGAATCGCAGGTTATAATGGCACGCGCCATAGCCATGGCTTCAAGTAAACACCGTGGAATTCCCTCCCGATAGTATGAAGGCAGTACCACAACAGACGAACTGCTTATATATGGTCTTACATCATCAACGGCACCCAGGTAGTTAATTACACTCCGGTGCTTTATCTCCGAAAATAAGTCGGGGTGAATGGCGTCAACATTATCATCATAGGATCCGATTAGCTTGAACGTTACCTGCGGATGCTTTAGGAATACAATTTGCGCTGCTTCAAAATATTCGCGGATCCCTTTGGCATTGATTAGCCTGGATACCATGATAAAGCTTATGTTATTAATGTCCGGCCGGGTAGGGGTATAGTAGCTCAAGTCTACTCCCGATCCGTTAACTACTGCGGTTTGATGTTTTGCTGATATTATTTTAGAATCAAGCAGAGTTTGTACATCATCTTTATTTTGAAATATGACAGACAACCCCTGCCTGTTTTTAAGGCTGAACCTAAGCAGGAAGCGGGTAATTTTGCTTGTTAAAGATGTGTTACCGCTAACAAAGTTATAACCAAGGCCCGAAAGCATTGGGGTTATTTTTCGCACGCCGCCCAGTTTGGCTGCAAGTGTTCCATATATAACCGGTTTAAGGGTGTATGGAAAAAAAACATCCGGCTTTAGCTGTTTGATGAGCCGGTAAAGTTTCAACGCATATTTCAGATCAGATAAGATCGATACATTACTTCCGTTTAGATTATTTTCAAATAAAACGATGTTTAACAATGCCAGTCTTGCGCGTTGCTCGGGCGGTATCGCAGGGATAAAAGCATAAACAGTATGTTCTCTCCGCATCAGCTCAACTAATTTACCTCTAAAATCAATCAACGATTTGGCCGAATCGCAGGCGATCAGCACTTTTTTGCTTGCCATGATGGTATAATAAGCAATAGGTTATGAGCGAGGATTTAATTGGGGATGTAATGCTGGTCAAAGACAATGCACTGTTATCGGGGATGTATTTTAGTGAACAAGGACCGGCTCAGGGCTGATGCTTTTAATATGGTAATATTTTTTATACCATGCAATAAATCGCTCAACCCCTGTATGGACAGAAACCTGGGGCTTGTAGTTCAGCATTTCATCTAAATTTGAAACATCAGCACAGGTTTCGGCAACGTCGCCATCCTGCATCGGCATTAGTGTTTTGATTGCTTTTTTGTTCACCTGTGCCTCAATTTCGCTTACAAAATCAAGTAGGTTAACCGGTGCTCCTCTGCCAATGTTAAACACCCTGAAAGGTGCAGATGATGTAGCCGGATCGGGATCTTTGGCATCCCACAGAAAATTGGTCTCTGCCGGTTGATCAATAACATGTGTAATGCCTTCAACAATGTCATCTACGTAAGTAAAATCGCGGAGCATATTGCCGTTGTTAAAAACTTCAATAGGCCTCCCCTCCAGAATTGCTTTGGTAAAAATAAATAAAGCCATGTCCGGCCGGCCCCACGGTCCGTAAACTGTAAAAAAACGTAACCCCGTAGTTCGCAGATTAAATAAATGGCTGTAGGTATGGGCCATCATTTCATTGGCTTTTTTTGATGCTGCGTATAATGAAACCGGATGGTCGGCAATATTATGCTCGCTGAAGGGCATTTTTTTGTTTAAACCGTAAACACTTGATGAACTGGCGTAAACAAGGTGATTAATCTTGAAATGCCTGCAGCATTCCAGGATGTTTAAAAATCCTTTTACGTTTGTGTCAATATAAACATCAGGATTAGTAAGACTGTAGCGTACACCGGCCTGTGCGGCCAAGTTACAAACGGCATCAAACTGATAGTTTTGGAATTGCTGCTGCAGATTTTCTTTATCCGTTATATCCAGTTTTATAAACGTATAGTTTGGATGTTTTGTGCTGCAAACAGGTTTGTTATAAACCATTCCTGATACTTTTATGCCGGCATCCAGCAATCGGGCGTGCTTTAGCTTTACATCGTAGTAATCGTTAATATTATCAATGCCTACAACGGTGTCACCGCGTTTAAGTAATTTTTGGGTTAAATGATAGCCGATAAATCCCGCAGTGCCGGTAATTAAAATTTTCATAAATAAGTGAAATTAGGTTTAAATGAAAGCCTTAGAGAAAGGCGTTGATTATTGGTTGATTATAAGCGCGAACGCTTAACTAATTGTAAATGCCTGTATGAAAAAGAATCAGGAATGGTAACGAAAAAGGAGGTAGATGTACTTGTTGCAGAATACTTTTGAGTAAGGAGTTTATCAAATTGCGCGCGTTTGAGTGTGATTTGATAAATCTTACTTCATGGTATAAGTGTATTTTCTCCCGTTTGTAAGTGGATTACTATTGTCCGACGTTGAGAAATACAATGTGTTGCCCCAATGGCTAAATTGTCCCAGTCCAAAACTGCGGATATCATGGTGGGTAGAGTGGGCCGGCCCCAGTTCAACGCCATTTTCAAACAGCCTGAGCTTTGAAACAGTTGGAGAGGTGTTTGAATCCCCAATTTCAGGTAAATCATAGCCAATTTTGTAACAAAAGCCGCTATCTACTCTCAACCCTATCAAGCTTATCGATTTGATAGATTCGTCCTGTGGTGTTGTAACCGGAGGAGTAGTTGTAGGCGGTGTTGGAGTTGGTGTTGGCTGGTCGGCTTTTTTACAGCCGTTAATAGCAGATAGCATGGCTACAATTGTTATTATAGGCAACACAACATTTCGGGTGGATTTAATAATTGTTTTCATAAAAATTTTATTTTAGTTAGTTAAAGTTGTTGCGCTACTATGTATAAGTCAGGGGCTGTTTATACCAGTGCATTCAGTATCGACTTGATGAATATTTCGGGGGTGCGGTCTTCTACGTATTGCATTATAAGGTCTTTATGATTGCTATTAGTGCTGAGGGCGGTGTTTACCGTTGTTGTTAACGAGTTTACATTATCGGCTTCAGCCAGGTAAATGCCCGGGATCTCATCGATACCTCCCGCGCAATTGGTGCTGATTACAACAGGGTTCAGGATCATCATTTGCAACAATACGTTCGGAAAGCCCTCTTTTATTGATGATATAACGCAGGCTTTTGCATGCTTAAAATAAGGCATTGGGTTTGCGACCCACCCTTTTAATACTACCCGGCCTTCCAATTTTAATTCACTGATCAGTTTCTGAAGCGAAGCTTGCTCCGGGCCTTCGCCAAATATCAGGAGCTGCAAATTGGGCTGGGAAGCTTTAATTTCATCAAAAGCCATAATTAGTATATCAAAACCCTTTTCAGGAATCAGCCGCCCGGCTGCGCAAATAAATTCAATAGCGGCATCGGCAGGGGGCAGTGCTTCTTCGGCCTTTATCAGGTTTTGTTCAATATCGATCGGGTTTTTCTGAATGATAACCCTTCGCTTGTCGATGTATGGGAGATGCTGTACAAAGCTATCCCGCATGCTGTTGGTTTGGCATACAACCAAATTTACCCCGGGGTAGCCAAGCCAATATGCTATCTGGTAACTCAATTTTTTTAAACCGCTGTACCGGGTTAAAACAGAAGAGCATTCCCTTACTATGAGTTTTGATTTTAAATATCCAATGCGCTTTAAAAAACCCAGGAAAGCATTTAAGTAAGGATGTGTACTAAAAATAATATGATCTGTGCGGTAAGGGCTTAAGCTTTTTATTAACCTTGAAAAGCCACTTAATATGCTTCCGTTGCTCACATATTCCACTTGTTGATCGATGGGAATATTTAACCCGCCGCTTTCAACTTTCTTTAAAAATAGCAGAGAAGCGTTACTCGCACGGGCGGCTTGTAGCAGTATGTTCTCGGCGCCGTTTGCCTTGTTGGTAATTGAAACAAAAAGTAATTTAGGCTTCATCTTGGGCATTAGTTAGCGTTATTAAGGGTCTTCAGTTTCCTGATCACTTTTTTAAAGGGGCCCATTGCACTCAATACTTTGCGTTTTCCATCAACAATCAACAATCCATCTTCAAAATTTATAGTATGCAACCCTTCGTCATAAGGTGCCTGGGGAAGTAGTTCAAAAGCAGTATGGTATTGAAAATCTGTTTCGGTTATAGTGGTTATTTCATTGATCATTACCGAGCCTCCATAACACCTTTTAGGGTTTTGGCTGGGCATATAAAGTTTTTGCCCAACTACAAATAGCCTCCCTGCCGACCGGCTCACGTTTGACGCCACATTTATCGGGTTTTGTTTATGTGCCTTAAATGGAGCGTCGAGTGTGTCGGCATAAAATAAGTACAGTACACCCTGTTCACCCGAAACACTTGTAAAGAGCCAATATTTGTTGTTATAATGGATAATAGAACTGTCAACAAATGCCTGGCCTTCCAGCAATACCCTAATCTTTTCAAACTTATAAGGGTTGTTCATATCAATTTGATAAAGAGCCACCTGTTTAGCTCTGCCTGTTTCCGGAATACAGTATAACCGGTTACTATCAGTGAACATGTGAGGATAAGAGAGGTGTATTTCGTCTTCCATGATGCCATTTACTTTTTTCTTATTTTTGAAATGCATGTTATCCGTCATCATGATTTCGCCTTTTCCCTTCCAAAAATTAAGCTCTTCATAATAGAGATGTAAACGGCCGTTGATATTTGCAGTAAAAGGATCGGCCGTATAATCCGCCTTATCTTCTGATAACCAATTGATTTTTCCGTTTAGCTGCTGAGTGTGGATAAGGTTTTCTGGAGATTGTGATATATAACCTATATTCCATTTGTCATAACTAAACACTCTGTGAATAAATGAAATGAATGAGGAGATAAGGTCTTTCATAATCGAAATGTTTTTTTTAAAAATGACAGGAGCGTTAGTGATATAGGCAGATAATCGGTTTCCTGCAGCAGGCTTCCACCAAAACTATCTTTGAATTTGTTGATCTTTAAAAGTTCGGCATCCGATGTATTGTAAGCATAGCCGCCCAAATCATATATTTTAAACCCAAGCTGTTTAAAAAAGCGGATATCTTCAAAATGCAGCAAGCGGTTTGCCCGGCCTGTGACAGCTCTTAACTGGCTGTCATTTTCATTTCTGAACAGGGAAGCCGAATGCAATAATCTTACTCTTTGCGATGAATGATCGCGGATGTAAGCGTGCATAACAATATCCTGGTCCTGGTAAACCGCTTTGGAGATAAACAGGTGCGGTTTGTATTTATAAAATTCTTTATTGATTTTTTTTAGGCCCTTGGTAACTGCAAATGCATTGTAAAAGTCAATAAAGGGTTTAATGCCGGTACCCATCACGGTTGATACGCCATCTTTAAGGGCCCTGCGTATTTCGTATGTTGTGTTTTTGTCAAAATTGGCTTCAATAGCAGGTACAGGTACGGTTATATCAATTATTTTTGTAAAAAAATCCTCTTTACGATATCCCGGAACAGTTTCGCTGCTTTTACTTTGTTTATAGTATTTTAACAGGCAACCCCATAAATTGGGCTTAGCAGCAAACCACACAACTGTGTATGGTACTATACGCATAGCCCTGTTGTTAATCTGGATCATAAGGTTAGAATGTTTTAAGCTACCTGGTATGTTGAAATTGCTTTTGAACGCTGATCTTTAAGCCATTGTGTATACACAAGCAGTTTCCAGATCTGGGTTGCCCTGTTCCATTTGCCGCTCATGTGGTCGTTTATCATAGCAAATGATTTTTGTACGTTAATACCGGGGATGTTCTTTAACTCGCTGATTGAAAGATGATCCATCACGTGATCTCTCAGTTCGTTTTTAAACCAATGGCTTAGCGGCATTGTAAAGCCGGATTTTGGCCTGTCAAACAGTTGCGCCGGCGCATATTGGTATAGTATATCTTTCAAAATCCTCTTTTGAATACCGTATTTAAATTTATAGCTGTCGGGCAGGGTTTGCGCAAATGCAATTACCCGGTAATCCATAAGCGGCGCCCTTGCTTCTAACGAAAAGGCCATTGTGCCCCTGTCAACCTTAGTATTTATATCACCGTTTAAATAGGTCTTGGTATCAAATGCCGACAGCTTTTGAAGCATGCTTGTTGATTTTGACGACCAGATGTCCATGAAGGGAACCTGCAGGCCAATGTTAGGATTTTCGAGCCAGGAGTATTCCAGGCCGCCCAGCATAAGCCCGTAAAGTGATTTGACCTCCGGATTGCAGATCCCCATTGCAATTAGCTTATGACGATAGTTAGGAGAGATGCTAATTACATCGGCTATTTTTTTACGCAGCGCCAACGGACATTTAAACAGCTGGTTAACCATATTAAACCATTTGTAACGGCTGTATCCTAAAAAGCTTTCGTCGCCGCCATCACCGCTTAAAACCACGGTAACGTGTTTTTTGGTGTGTTTACTTAACAGCAGGGATGGGATGGCGCTTGAATCGGCAAAAGGCTCATCATAATAGCGGCCGAAACTCTCAATTAGTTCAAGGCCTTCTTCTTTATTACATTCAATTGTATGATGATCTGTTTTTAAATGATCGGCAATTTTTTGTGCAAAAACGCTTTCATCAAAACCTTTTTCTCTGAATTTTATGCAAAAGGTTTTTACATTATCATAGTTTTTTGAAGCTATAGCCGCAACAAGTGATGAGTCGATACCGCCTGAAAGGTATACTCCAAGGGGCACATCGGCATGCATGCGTATATCAACAGCGTTGGTAATCAGCCGGGTTAAATCGGCCTGTGCTTGCTGATATGCTCCTTCATAGTGTTCGGCATGGTTTAAGTCCAGTTCCCAGTATTTTCTTTTTCTGAAACTGCCGGTGTTGCAATCAAAACAAAATGAATGCCCGGCCTCAAGCTTTTGGATTTCGTTCCAGGCCGATTTGGGTTCGGGAACGTATCCCCATACAAAATATTCGTTAATAGCCTGTTCATTGATAGTTACATTCCGGCCTATACATATTTGCGATGGCTGGCTGGCAAATTCAAAATCTAAACCATTTTGGGTATAATAAAACGGCTTTTTGCCAAGCCTGTCGCGGGCGCCAAAAAGCTGGAGCGTACGGGTGTCAAAAATTACAAAGGCAAACATCCCGTTGAAATGGTTGACACAGTTTTCGCCGTATTCAAGATAGGCGGCTGTAATAACCTCTGTATCGGAATCGGTCAGGAATCTGTAACCCAGGGCTGTGAGCTTTACCTTTAAGGTTTTATAGTTGTAGATTTCGCCATTAAATACAACTTTAAGGTGATTGTAAGTTAAGGGCTGATCTGACCGGTGATCCAGATCAACAATAGCCAGCCGGTTATGGCCCAGGGTAACCGGACCATTGTGTTCAAAGCCAGAATAATCGGGCCCCCTGAAATCGGCCCTAGCCAGTTTTTGAAATATGATGTTATCGTCATATCTCACTGTTGATCCGTAAATGCCGCACATAAAAAAACGCTAAGGGGTTAATAGTTTTGTTTAATTAGCAAGCAGGGTTTCATATTCCATGCCTATTTTCTCGAGACTAAAGCGATCAACGATATCGGCTTTGATATTAGGATGCTGCCAGGTTTGATTGCATGCCCTGATAATTTGATGGCGTAGTGTGCAAAGATCATTTTGTTCGGCTATAAAACCGTTAAAGCCTTCCCTTATCAGTTCGTTAACACCGCCAACTCTGAATGTAACTACCGGAACGCCTACCGACAGTGCTTCGAGCACTACATTAGGGAAGCCTTCGGTAAATGAGCTTAAAACCAGTAAGTCATGCTTAGAAATAACATCGGCAACATTTTTAATTTCACCGATGAACTTCACGCGTTCGTTGAGGCCGATATTTTGTACCTCTGCTTTTAAGGTATCCATCAGCGGGCCCTTGCCGGCTATAGTTAGAACATAGTTTTGAGGCAGTGCTTTCATAACCTCAAGCAAGCGAAATAATCCTTTCTCTTTGATGAGCCGGTTAACTGCAATAAGCCTCTTTAGTCCCGAAATTTGGTTTTGAGGTTTTATTGCATTCGTTATAATAACCGGGTTATGAATAACAATAAGCTTGTTTAGGTTGATGTTATAAAACCGGGCAATGGATTGCTTCATTTCTTCCGACTGGCAAACTATTGAGTTAAAGCGTACAAACAAAAACCTGGAAAAGTAATTGTAAAAACGGGATTTAAACCCATAAAACTGTGCCATTTGCTGCGGATTGTTAGATGCCCTGGCTATTAAATTAGGCACTTTAACAAACATTGAAACAAAGGCTACCAGGATATTAATATGATCGGTAGTTGAAAAAACAGCGTATGGTTTTTCATCTTTCAGCAGTTTGCGAAGTTTAAAAAATGAGCGTGAAGCCTTTATTGTTTTCAGGTTTAAAAATCTGATACCTGCTATTTCTGTTGAGAAACTGCACTCGTCTCCATTAAGTAATACTACAACTACCTCATAATCGGGTTTGTTGAAATATTGCGATAACAGCCAGTAAACACGCTCAGAACCACCTGTGCCAAGCGAGCCAAGAACAAGGAAAATCTTTTTTCTCATTATAAATAAAAATCTGGATCAAGTTTTAAGCGACAGCTAATTCTTCCTGCACTGGTTCGGTTTGTTTTACAGGGTCTTTCAACCTGTTGTAGTGTAATACGGCGAAATAAATAAATATAGTAGGGCCGTCCACGCTCATCAGCCACCCGTTATGTGACAGCGCGTTTAATGAAATTGCTATAAAAGTGAAAAATATAGCTACATAAATTGCACTCCCTTTATGCTTTACGTTTTTTATAGTTTGCCAAAACAGTCGGACAGTTTTGTAATATATGGCCCATAGCAACCCCAGCCCCAAAAACGGGCCAAGCAGGGTAATAAACATCAGGTAGGCATTGTGCGATGATAATCCGAAAGTGAACAAGGGGTTCCGGTAAGTTACGTCGTTCCAGGTTTTACCATAAAATATAAGTCCGAAAGGATAGTCAGCAAATATTTTAAGGTTTTCGGCAGCCATGTCGGCCCTGTTAAAATCATTTGCCTCTTTAGCCTGATTTTTTGACAGGATGTTGTTTTTGTCATCAGTGTTATCTTTTAATACATAAGTGTACAACCCAAAACATATGATCACTGTAGCTGCAACCAGGAAAACGGCTCTATAGCGATAGTAAATAAACAGGAAGAGCGTTACACCGGCTCCAAAGCTTATAAATGCCGACCTGTTCATGCCAAGGTAAATGCAAACAATGCAGGCCGCTAAAACCAATGCTCTTACTATAAGATATTGCCCGGTAGTGCATGATGCAATAAAGGCAAACGTGGTAATGGCTACAACCTGGTACCCGAAGTTGAATTGCGTTACTGCCAGGCCGGCTGGACTTTGTTTAACCGGCTCGCCCAATAGCATGCTCCTGATCGGATCAATGGTGCCTGCCATGCTGTGATCAAGTACCATAATGATCATAGAGCACATGAGCAGAAAGAAAAACATTAATATTGAAGCGTAATAGCGCGATTTATTTGCACCAACAAAATAGTTGAAGTATAACGAACATGGTATTATAGTAAGGAGAATGGCAAAAAAGGTAATATAATTGTTCATCCCTACTACCTGATATAAAAAAACGCCGATTAAAAAAATTATTAACTCCTTGGTATAGCCGAAATCCAGCAAAGGTTTTTGCACAAAGAATAGCAGCATGCAAAAAATTACAGGCGCAGGAATCCTCAAAGTATCTGTCATGAAAATGTTAAAAGCAAGTGTGTACAGATAGAAGAGCATTAAACCATAAAAGAGGCACTTTTTAAGCAGCATAATAAAGTGGAACTATTGAAAAATTCGTTTTATTGTAGATAGTATTATCTTCAGATCCATGAAAAGATCCTGATTGTCGATGTATTCGAGATTCTTGCTGATCTTTGATGGAACTATTACCTTGATATACATATCTTCAGGATCATCGCTGCCGGCCAGGATATCATTTTCATCAAAATATTTGATGGATGCCCAGTCTGTTACTCCCGGTTTAACACTTAATACCCTTAGTTGAGCAGGTGTATACAGGTTTACATATTTCCGTACTTCGGGGCGCGGGCCAACAAAGCTCATGTCACCTTTTAACACGTTTAGTAATTGCGGCAGTTCATCAAGTTTATATTTCCTGAGCCAGTAACCAACACTGGTGATCCGGTAATCTTTACTGCCTATGGTTAATAATCCGGCCCTGTCCGAGTTTATGTACATGGTCCGGAATTTGAACAGTTCAAACTCATTTCCATCTTTCCCAACCCTTGTTTGTTTATAAAATGCGCTTCCCCTCGAATTTATTTTAATAGCTATGGCAATTAAAATAAACAATGGGAGCAACATTATCAGTGCTATAAGTGATATGACAATATCAAAAAGCCGTTTAATCATAACTCTATTTTATAATTCCACTTTTGCAAGTTCTTTACACTCATCCAGCACAGTGTTAACCGAGTTTATGACGGTTGTAATTATGAAATCAATCTGCTCGCCGGTAAGTTGAGGATAAATGGGCAGCGAGATTTCATTTGCGTAAAGAGCATAAGCTGATGGATACTGAGCGATCTTATAACCCAGATCTTTAAAAAGAGTAAGCATTGGCAGCGGGGTAAAATGTACATTGGCCATGATCCCTTCAGCCATAATACTTTCAATTATCTGGTCACGCTGTGTCTCTGATATGCCTTTGACCCGCAGGGCAAACAAGTGGTAGGATGATTCCCTTTGCTCGTTTTTTAGTGGCGGTTCAACAAACCAGTCCATTGATTTGAACCTGTCACAATATACGGATGCAACATGCTTGCGCATAGGGAGCAAGCTGGCCTCATAATTTCTGAGCTGGCCGAGGCCTATCGCGGCACAAATGTCGGGCATATTGATTTTGAGGCCCATAAACAGAATATCGTATTTCCAGCCGCCGCCATTACTTTTGGTGAAGGCATCTTTGGTTTGGCCGTTAAGAGTATATAGTTTTAAATACCGGTATTCTTCAGCCGAATTAAAGCGGGCAGGTAAATTGATGCAGATACAACCTCCTTCGGCTGTAGTGATGTTTTTTACCGCGTGAAAAGAAAATATCGATACGTCACTATACTTTGCTGCCGGCAATTCATTTATGGTTGCACCGATTGAGTGCGCTGCATCGGCAATTAAGAGGATCCTGCCTAAAATCTTTTGCTTAGGGCTTTCAGCAACGAATAATTTTTTAATTTCCGGTTTATTGATAATCGCCTTTAATTCTTCGTAGTTGCATGGCCAGCCGGCTATGTCAACAGCAATAATTGCTTTTGTTTTTGGAGTTATTGCTTTAATCACAGCTTCTGTGGAGATGCAGCAGTCGTCATCAACATCAACTATCACCGGCGTAGCCCCGCAATGCATTACACTTAAGGCGGTAGCACAATAGGTGTATGCTGGTATGATAACCTCGTCGCCTTCCTTTATGCCGAACCATTTCAGCATCAGGATAGCTCCTGATGTCCAGGAGTTTACGCAAACAGCTGCATCCGAAGCTGTACGCTGCTTCATTTGCTGTTCAAGTGCGGCTACTTTGGGCCCGGTGGTTATCCAGCCAGAATTAAGCGTGTCCATAACCTCGTTTATAACAGCCTGGTCAATGTAAGGTGGCGCAAAAGAAATTTTCATATCAGGTTTAATAGAGTTAGTTTCCGGCAGGGACCCGTTCCAAAAAAGCGATTGCTTTTTGAGCATAATCACGGGCTAATCGTTTATAAATGCAATATTTTTCGGCAAGGGCATCTGCCCAGGTATAATTTGAAAAATCGAGGTCATCCAATGAAACAAAAAGGTGATGGTTTTTTTCTATGAAAATTTCAAGCTCAGCAAACGTTTTGTCAGAACAGGTTTCGGGATGATAATTGAATGTCCAGGTGTGTTTTGTTTTTTGTTCAACTTCTGATAGTTGAACAGGTACCCAATTAAAGCCAAATCTTACATAAGGTGACTTAAGCAGGCCGTCACTTATTATTTTAATGTCGGTGTATTCGTGTAAAGCAAGCAATGTATTACGGTCAAAAGTATGTGCAGGAGCAATAAAAACAGTGGGGTTGA
Source organism: Mucilaginibacter sp. NFR10 (assembly GCF_900100445.1). NCBI lineage: Bacteria > Pseudomonadati > Bacteroidota > Sphingobacteriia > Sphingobacteriales > Sphingobacteriaceae > Mucilaginibacter > Mucilaginibacter sp. NFR10. The sequence goes on from NZ_FMTV01000002.1 coordinate 312,773, forward strand.
TATTTTCACGTTTGAAAATTTGGGCTGCTTTTCTTATTTTTTCTTTTTGTGTTTGCAATGGTAAGCCTGCAAATTCCGACCGGTTATTCATCTTCAGCAAGCCGGAGTTGTGATTTATGTAATAATGATCAAAACCGTGCATGCCTATCACATAATTTTGATTTTGAAGTTCGCGCACCAACTGCCAGTAGTAAGGATTGAAATTACCGCAGGCTTTTAACTTTGGGTCTTTATTTGCCGGTATAACAGCAATTATGGGTTTTATGCCATACTTGTCAAACAGGGTGAAGAAACGTTGCCATTTTTGGAGGTTATTTGTCGGGCATAAATCATCCAAACGAATTAAGTACTGTAGCATATTAACAGTTTGATAGTTTTATAAAGCTGGTTGGCTGTTTGTTAGTTGTGCCGCTGTTGCAGTTGCAGCGACGTGCTTTTTGATTAACGTTTCCCATTCTCCCAGTATCTTATCAGGATGGTTGGTTTTAGATATGACGCGGGCCTGATTTCCAAGAGTTGTTTTTACAACCTCATTGTTGGCCAAACGGTGCATTGCATCGGCTAAATCACTTATTGATCCTCTTTTTACCAATATCCCATTTTGGCCGTTGTTGATGATCTCCGAAGGTCCAAAATTGCAATCAACTGCTATGGAAGGGCATCCAAAGCTCATAGCCTCAACTAAAGCATTAGGGTATCCCTCGTTGCGCGATGGTAAGACAAACATTTCGGCCTGGTTGTAATAATCCTGAAGGTTGTTTTTGCTTCCAGGTAGCAATACCCGTTCTCTTAACCCCAGATTAAAGATCTGGCAAACGAGGTTAGCACGTTCTTCGCCATCGCCAACGATTATCAGATCGACATCGGTAAGGCTTGATTTTGCATAGGCCTCAATAAGGATATCAAAGCCCTTTACATAGGCCAAACGGCCAACTCCCAAAATAAACCTCCGATGGTGAACCTTCTCCTCTGACGGTAATGGGAAAATAGTAACAGCATTTGTTATGCGCTCGATGTTTGTTAGCACTTTAAAGTCTTTGTCCTTAAGCAGGCAGTCCCCAACTCCTTTAGCACTTACTACAACCGCTTCGGCTCTTTTATATAAGTTTAAAGCCAGTTGTTTACGCAAATAGTTAAACCTGATAACGCTTCTATCGGGCGAAGTGCGCTCTGAAACAATGTAAGGTACCCGGGTAAACCAACAGGTAATACCAGTCCAAATATTGGCGGATGTGATAAATGATAAAGCGCACACCGGTTTTTGAGCCCGCAATAACTTGATAAGTTTAAAAAAAGTTTCGGCAATATGATACAACCTGTAAACAAACAAATTTTTTTGACGGTCAGCAAGGTAAAATACCTTAACATCATTATCAATTTCATATGCTGGAACATCATTGTTTAAAGAAATAAGTACCGACTGGAAGTTGTTTTTATTAAAATAATTAGCAAGCGAAATGATAACTCTTTCTGCTCCTCCGCCTCTAAGCGACGGAATAATGAAAAACAGAACGGGTTTTGAAAAAGGGGCGGCTTGTATGTTCATGTTAATGTTAAATGCGCTGGGCAGTTATAGCAGGTATTTTACCGTATCGTAAGCTTTACGAAACCGCTTGTTTTGTAATTCAAAAAGCAGATAGCGTTTTATGTAAAGCAGCAAAAGTCTTTTTTTAGCGATCGCGGAGTATGTGAAGTTCTTGATGATTAAATTGAAATCACTTATAACCATTTCCATGCGTGCTTTGGCGTTGATCATGCTCCACACACCTCCTTCATGATTGCGGTAACAGCTCATTACCTCGGGTATTACATAAATTTTACCGCCGGTATGCTGGGTGGCCCATAGCTTAAACATTTTATCGCCGGCAAAACATTCAAAAAACCAGGGGGCAGCGAACAACTGATGAGTTTCGGGAATATTGCGATAAACAACTGTTGCCGTTTTTGTTTCTTCCTGTTTCCCCGCCAGCAAATCGGCATATGTATGTATTAGCGGTGTGGGGTTAGGATGTACGTAAAGTGTTTTGTTATTAACGTTTATCACTTTGTGGTAATGGCAGCAAATAACGAAGTCGGCATTGTTTTCTAAAAAATCAACCTGCTTTTGCAGTTTATATTCATTTATCCAGTAGTCGTCGCCCTCGCAAAGAGCTATGTACCTGCCCCTGCACTGTGTAACACAATTAATTAAATTTTTATGCGTGCCTAAGTTGGTAGGGGAGGCTATAAGCTTGATCCTGCCGGGATAGGTTTCTGAGTAAAATTTAATTATTGACTGGGTTTTATCTGTCGAGCAATCGTCGCCAATAATGATCTCAAACTTAAAGTTGGTTTTCTGCATCAAGAAGCTTCGGATAGCCTCGGAAATGAATTTTTCATGGTTGTAAGTAATACAAAGAACACTTACCATTATTTCTTCATCATTCATACCGTTCCATTTACATTCGCTGCCCTTACATTTATTTCAGATTCAATTTTATCTGTCACCAGTGTGCCAAAATGTTTCGGTTTAAAGTTGTTGTCGAAGTTTTGTGCGCGGAGCAACAACCTGCAAATAAGGTCGAGATCTGACAGCGACAGCGTATGATATAAAGGAAGACAAACCACCCGTGACGCTATGGAATCGCAAACAGGCATTGGTTGGCTTTTTACGTATGGCAATGATGACAGTGAGGGGTAAAAATACCTCCTGCAATAAATCTGTGCCAACTCTAATTTTGCTTTACTTTGATGCATAAGGGCCTCTGTTTGAAAAACGACGGGGAAATATGCATAATTGTAATCCTGTTCGTTTTCAAGTTTTTGAAACTGAACATCCAGGTTTTCCAGGCGCTGCAGATATTGCTCATACAAATACTTTCTTTTTTTAAGTATTTCGTCAACATGGCGCAGGTTGCATAAACCCATTGCTGCATGAAACTCGCTGTTTTTTGCGTTGATACCTTCTTCAGAAAAAGTGTCAACACCTGAATATCCGAAGTTGCGCATCAGTGCCATGGTTTTTAATAACTCCGGATCCTGGGTAAATACAGCGCCGCCTTCGATAGTGTGATATAATTTGGTTGAGTGAAAGCTGGTTACACTGATGTCGCCATATTCAAATACGGAGCGGTTTTTATAAAAAGTACCGAAGCAATGCGCGGCATCATAGATCACCTTAAGGTTATGTTTATCAGCAATAGCCTGTATGGCTGTTATATCGCATGGGTTACCAAATACGTGTGTTGCCAGTATAGCCGATGTGTTGGGTGTGATGGCTGCTTCTATTTTAGCCGGATCAATATTCAGCGTCTCAGGGTCGATATCCACAAATACAGGTTCGCAACCCTGCCATACAATAGTGCTTGTAGTAGCAACAAATGAAAATGGCGTTGTGATAATTTCTCCGCTTAAGTTAAGGGCTTTGATGGCCAGTTGCAAAGCTATTGTACCGTTTGTAACAAACAGCATATGACTAACGCCCAGGTATTGTTTTAACTTTAATTCGAGCGTGTTCACAAGGGGGCCGTTGTTGGTGAGCCATTGCCTTTCCCAGATACTTTTAACATAGGCTCTGAACTCCTTTTCGGCAGGGAGAAATGGTTTGGTTACTGGAATCATCTTTTTAGGATTAATTGGTTAAAATCTTTAATAGCGGAGAGCTTAATTAATAAACTGGCACCATAATAAACCGCAATGAATACTATGAGTAATATGCCAATTTGCATAGTCGGGATGAAAAAATCATTGATCAGCAACTTGTCAAGAAAATAACAGCAGAGGCCGATACTTCCGGCCAACGTTACTGTTGGCAAAATATCTTTCACCTGTTCGGTAACCGGGTAGTCAATTAAGCGCCCGCTGTAAATGGAATTGATGTAGTAGGCTATTATGTTAAAAAGTAACTGAAAGTATAATAACCCATAAATCCCGAAGGGAATAAAGAGCAGGATGCCGACTACACTTAAAACCTTTTTAATAACCTCTAACTTTAAAAATAATGCGCTTTGCCCCATTACTTTCAAAACATTTAAGTTGTATGAATGAAGCGGGTACATGATGCCACCTATGCATAGCAACTGGAAAAACGGAACGGCTGGCAGCCATTTGTCGGTCAACAAAATGTGAAACAAAGGCCTGGCAATAACGCTGAGCAATATAAGTGCCGGTGCGTTCCAGAATACTACCTGCTGCATAAGCCGTTTATATACATTTTTTAGTTGTATTGGGTCGTTTGAGATCTCTGCGAACATTGGGTAAGTAACTTTATTTATAGCTGCTGAAATATTACTTATCGGTAATTGGCTTATCGAATCGGCCCGGCTGTAGTAGCCAAGCTGGGTTGCCGAAAAGAACTTACCTATGATTATCAGGTAAATGTTTTGATAAACGGTATCAATTAAACCTGATAATGTCATTTTGTAGCCGAAATGGATATGTTTTTTAAAACAAGCCTTATCAAATATCAGTGCCGGTCGCCAGCTTGAAGTGATCCAATGTATGGCCGTTGATAAAAAAGATGTGCATAAGCCCATCCAAACCAGGCTCCAAACTCCGTATCCTAATTTTGCAAGTATGATACCCAATATTCCGCCGCCAATGGCCGACGGGACTTGAATGTTGGTTTGTTTTTTAAACTTCAGATCCTTGACCAGTAAGGTGCTTTGTACCCCAAAAAACGCGTTTATAATTAAAATTAAGGTGTAAACGCGCACAACAGAGGTTAACAGTGGCTGGTGATAAAAAGCGGCGATGAGCGGCGCAGTTATAAAAAGTATCAGGTAAAGAATGCTGCTGCCAATGATATTAAAATAGAAAACGGTTGAATAATCGCGCTGATCTGCATTGGTGGTTCGGATCAGCGAGGCTGTAAGGCCGCCGTCCAAAAGGCTATTGCCTATCGATATAAAAAGATACAGCATAGCTATCAAACCAAATTGTGACGGCTCCAGGATCCGTGCCAGAAAAATGGATATGCCAAAGCTCACCACCTTTGAACTTAATTGCTGCCACAGCGCCCATACTATGCCGGACACGGCTCTTTGTTTGTAGGTCATAAATTTTTAAAGCCGGGCGTTAACAACGTTTTCTGGTAAAAATGCCTTCAAATCATACAATACTGCATTGGGTTTGCAAAGCGCTTTTACATTCATTTCTTTAAACTCTTCGTGGGCAACAGCAAGTAAAACCCCGTCATAGGTACGGGTTTTTGATTCGCCGTTTTCGCAGATGATGCCATACTCTTTTTTGGCATGTGCCGCGTTGGCCCAGGGATCATGGATATGCACTTTTACTTTATACTCCTTCAACCGTTTAACAATGTCTATCACACGGGTATTCCTTACGTCGGGGCAGTTTTCTTTAAATGTGAAACCAAGTATCAGCACCTCACTATCTGTTATTGAAGTACCGCGACAAATCATCTGTTTAATAAACTGATCGGCAACATATGCACCCATAGAGTCATTGATACGCCGGCCAGCCAAAATAATTTCAGGGTGATACCCTGCTTCCTGGGCCTTTTGTGCAAGATAATATGGGTCAACCCCGATACAGTGGCCGCCAACAAGGCCCGGGCGAAAATTCAGAAAGTTCCATTTAGTGCCCGCCGCCTCCAATACTTTATGGGTATCGATACCCAGTTTATTAAAGATCATGGCCAGCTCGTTCACAAATGCAATATTTATATCGCGTTGCGCATTTTCAATTACCTTAGCAGCCTCAGCTACTTTTATCGAATGCGCTTTAAATGTGCCGGCTGTAATAATTGATTGGTAAAGCTTATCTACAGTTTCGGCTGTTTCCGGAGTAGAGCCTGATGTAATTTTGCGGATTTTTGAAACGGTATGTAATTTATCTCCGGGATTGATCCTTTCAGGCGAGTAGCCCGCAAAAAAATCAACATTATAGGTAAGCCCCGATACTTTTTCTAAAATAGGCATACATTCATCTTCTGTTACCCCAGGATATACGGTTGATTCGTAAACCACGATATCATTCTTTTTTAACACTTTGCCTACAACCCTGCTGGCGTTTATTAACGGTGAGAGATCAGGCCGGTTATTTTTATCAACAGGGGTTGGCACAGTTACAATGAATATGGAACATTGCTGTAGTTTTTCAATTTCATCAGTAACGTATAAACCGGTTGCGGTTGTACAAACAGGGGTAATTACAGCATTTAATTGATCGGGGTCGATCTCTAAGGTGTGATCAATGCCCGATTTGAGCTCATTAATGCGATCTACATTAATGTCATAGCCAATAACTTTGTATTTTTTTGCAAATTCAACGGCCAGGGGCAAGCCTACATAACCAAGACCGATAATGCCTAATTTAGGTTGGTAATTCTCAATTTTCATGATTTCTGCTGATGTTATGAACTGATAAGTTTTGGATTGAAACACGTGTTACCAAAGCGCAATTGATGGTTTCAAAAATCATTAATACATTTTTACCCTGTATCTGCAACACCTTACCCATTTGATTTACAAGAGCGCCATCTTTTATTTTAACTGTATCACCAACACTGAGGTTGTTAAGGCTCACAATTTCCATGTCTTTGTAGCGTACAAGATTTGTCCTGATCTCGTCTATTACGTTGTCCCTCACTACAGCAGGTTTACCCATATAGTAAACAAAGCCTAACGCCCCCATTACGTAAAGCGCCCTTGACTGCTCATAAGCATCGACATGAACAAATACGTAGGAGCTAAACAGAGGAACACTGATCTCCTTTTTCCTGTCAGACCATTGGCTTACTACATCTCTGACCGGGCAATAGCATTCAATGCCATTTTGCTTTAAAAGCTTGTCCACCTTTTTTTCCCATCGGGGCTTGGTGTAAATAACAAGCCATTTTTTTTCATGATAATTTGTCATGCGAAATTGCGGTGTTCTTAATTGGGTTTCCATAAAATGAATAAAGTTGGATAGGGGAATTAATAAGGGCTTATTATAGCTTCGCCAACTCACTCACATGGCGCAAGTGATGATGGTTTTAAAAAATAGTAATTGAAAATTACTAACCTGGTTATCTGATTTATTACGGACGCAGCCTGTGCTGGCTGTGGCTCCGCCAATCCAGTCACATGGTTAGGCGGTTAATAAAAAATAATCGAACTAATGGTTTATAATATTCGCCGGTTTTTCCCGTTTACTATAAAATATAACAGGTGTCTCAGTCTCTCTGCGGCTTCGCCAATCCAGTCACACTGGTCAGGCAGTAAAAAAGCAAGCTAACGGCTTATATAGTTCTCCGGTTTTACCCGGTTATTGGTTCATAACAATTGCAACTTATGTTGCTTACGGCTCCGCCGATCCAGTCACATGGAACAGCGGCGGTCAAATAAACAGTCTAACTAAAAGTTTATAACACGTATTAGCATTAACCTTATGCTATTGTAAAAATGATAGCTATCAACTGCCATATGCAGATGCGTATCCATAACCACCATAGGCATAGGCCTCCCGGTTTTCTTTTTTCGCATCGTTAAACACTACCATAAGGTTATTTAGTTTATCATTATCATAAATATCTCTGAGGATACTTAATTGCTCGGTATTGGTATAATTATACCGTACGATATAAATACTCAACTCGGCGTATTTCGCCAGGCTAAAAGCGTCGGCAACGGCACCAACAGGCGATGTGTCAAGTACGATATAATCAAACTCAGTTTTGCACCAGTTAAAAAGCAGGTCAAGCCGTTTATCTGACAATAGCTCGGCGGGGTTAATTGCTTTACTGCCGCTTCCCATTACAAAAAGGTTATCTGATTCATTATAAGCCTGGATGCATTCGGCCGGTGAATTGGTATCACCCATTAAAAAATCTGTAATGCCCTTGGTTTGCTCCATGTTGATGTTTTTAAGCAAATCGGGCTTGCGCAGGTCAAACTCCATAATTAATACCCGTTTATTGAGCATGGCAAGCGTTAAGCCCAGGTTGATGCTGAAAAAGGTTTTGCCTTCGCCTTTCATAGACGATGTAACAAGCATGGTTTTGTGCTGTGTTCCCTGGTTCAGGAAGCCAATATTGCTCCTGATATACCTGAACAGTTCTGAAATGTTGGTATTACTGCCGTTAGATATAACTACAGGGCTCTGACCTTCATTATTATGGCATAATTCGCCCAGGATCTTTACGCCTTTTATATTCAGCAGGCTTGATTGATTCCTGATTTTCAGGCTAAATTTATCTTTCAGGAAGATGTAAATTCCCGGCATAAATAACCCGGCTATAATAGCGAATAAATAGGTGAGCTGTTGCTTAGGAAATTCAGCTATCGGATTAGCGGCAGGTTTATCAATCAATTGCGATGAAGGAATTGTAGCTGATAACGACAACGCCGTTTCTTCTCTTTTTTGCAACAAGTATTGGTATAAATTAGTTTTTACCCCCTGTTCACGGCTCCGCTGTAAAAGCCCCCGTTCAAGCGACGGAACCGAGCGGATGCGGGAGTCATACTGGGCAGAATTTTGGCTGAGCAATTTGTGGCTGATTGAGAAGCCTTTTTTAATATTACTGAGGTTTTCCATGATATTTACACGAAGGCTGGCTATCTGGTTGCTCAGGTTTTCAATAAGAGGGTTGGCAGGGTTTGCGCTGCCCAGCATGCGGTTCCTTTCCAACTGCAGGTCGTTGAAACGGCTAACCAGTGTATTTAACGCCGGATCCTTCAATCCCATGGTACTGGGTACAGCATCGTATTGGTTAGCCGAGTTTTTTAAATATGCTTCAATGGAATTCACAATACCCAACTGAGTATTTGATTCTTCAAGCAGTTGATTATATTCTGCAGATTTTGTCAGATTTACCTGTGTGCTTGCATTGATCTCTGCAGCTCCATTCCTTTGCTTGAAAGTTTCAATGTCACCTTCGGTGTATGACAGGTCCCGTTCTAAATCATGTAATCGTTTATCAATGAATAATATGGTGTTTACGGCTGTAACGTTTTTCTTAACAACGTTTTCGGCGTTATAGGTAGATATGATGTTGTTCAAAATATCAATCCCTCTTTCGGGCACAGCATCAACCAGGCTTAAGGTTAAGGTGTTTGATTCTTTAACTACAGGGTTAACCTGTAATGATCCGGCGCTGTAAGCTGCTGCCAGCCCGGTAAGGTTTTTAAACTGGATCAGTATCGGCGTGTCATTATCTGCAAGGGCCGGCCCTTTTTCTACTTTAAAGGAATAATCCTTATGATTAATCAGTTGGTTATAGCTGTAAATCCATGTTTTGGTTTCCTCTTTTAACAAAAACTTACTTTGTGAATATGGCTGGATATATAGTTTTTTCAAATAGCCGGTTTTCCCTATTCTCTTTACAGTAACGGTGAAAGGCCGCTCATTACCATACAGTTCTTTTACTTTAAAGCCGCTTTCATCAAAATAGGAAGTTTCCAGGTTAAGTTTTTTGAATACGCTATAAATCAAATCTTTTGATCGTAATACCTCCATTTCATTATCCACGGTTTTAGTTTCCTGAAACATGTTCAGGTCACTGAAAGCAGTAGCTTTTAAAATACCATCGCCTTTTTTATCGTCAGGGATTTGCAGTGTACTTGTTATTTTATACAGCGGGGTAACATAGTTAAGGTATGTCCAGGCTGCGCCAAAACAGATAACCATGCTTATCAGGAATAAATACCAGCCATTTAAATAAGGCTTAATGTTGTTCCTGAACTTGTTGCCCGGCAAAGGTTCTTTTAAAATAAAATTATTATCCATGTCAGCTATTCTTAGGTATCTTTAAAACTGTATTTTATCTTCTTAACAGTACTGCCGCCAATACGGCCAATGCCGAAATTGAGGCTACTACTATTGGTGCTAAGCGTGTGCTTTGGCTATACTCAACCGCCTTTGATTTGTCGGGCTCCACATAAACAATATCATTTTGTTTAAGGTTGAAGTAAGGCGAATCCATTGATTCAACTTTATTAAGGTTAAGGCGGTTCATTGTTCTGCGTCCGTTTTCTGTGCGGATCACCAATACATTTTCCCTGCGTCCATAAACTGTCATATCCCCTGCCATACCTAATGCTTCAAGTAAGTTTACATTTTCATCAGTTATTATAAATGTTGATGGTTTGTTAACCTCGCCTATCACGCTTATTTTAAAATTTAGGAGTTGGATGTCAACTACCGGGCTTTTAACAAAAGCCGATAGCTTTTTAGCTATTTCAGTCTGTGCTTCCTCAATGGTTTGCCCTTCAATTTTATAGTCACCTATAAGCGGTAAATTCACAAATCCATTTTCGTTTACTTTATATCCGCCGCGGGTTGATTGATTGTTTAAGCCTACATTTTTGTTACCGTTGAATAACATATTCGATTCGGGATTTAAGCTGGTAACAGTTACATTTAAAATGTCTTTCTGATGAATGACTACTGTTCCGCTTGTATTGTTATTTGCTGCACCTGTATTTGCCATGTTGCTGAAGTAAACAAGATCCCGACTTCCGGCACATCCGGTTATCAATAGCAATGTTGTAATGAAACAGTATATATTAATTTTTTTCATCATCAATAGTTTAAGAGAGTTTAGGGAACTATTTTGAACTGGTTTATTTGGTTAGTCAAATTTATCTATTTGGGCATCGATAGTATACGGTTTTAGTCGATTGCCGTTTTTTTGTAAACCTGTATCTTAGTCTTTACAGAACATGTAAACCAGTAATGCAGGCATGTGTAAAGGGATGAGAAAAAAGTGTCTGAGTTGGGAATTTGGGGCTACACGTTCATATAATAGTGGTTACACCCAGAAATAACAGCACATAAAAAAAGCAGGCCTGAGCCTGCTTTTTTTATGGAGTTTGTTGGTTAATTATTCCAAATTATTCTACTGTAACCGATTTAGCCAGATTACGGGGCTGATCAACATTACAGCCCCGTTTTACGGCTATATGATAGGAGAGAAGTTGTAGCGGGATAGTGGCCAGCAGTGGTAAAAAGGCTTCGTCGGCATCGGGTATTTCAATGCAGTAATCGGCCATGTTTTTCACTTTAACATCACCACGGGTAACAATAGCTATTACTATTCCTTTCCGGGCTTTAACCTCCTGTATATTGCTGATCACTTTTTCATACGATGAGTTTTTTGTGGCGATGAAGATCACCGGCATCTGCTCGTCAATTAACGCAATTGGCCCGTGCTTCATTTCGGCGGCGGGATAACCTTCGGCATGGATATAGGAGATCTCCTTCAGTTTTAAAGCCCCTTCCAAAGCAACCGGGAAACCGAAACCACGCCCTAAGAACAGGCAGTTAGGGGCATTCTTTATTTTGCAGGCAATGTCTTCAATCAATTCATTATCCTGCAGCAGCGTTTGTATTTTATCGGGTATGGTATCAAGCTCCGTTAATAAATTGGTGAGCCTGCCTGGTGTTAAAGTACCTTTGTGCTGCGCAATATATAAAGCAATTAAAGTTAAAACAGTAACCTGCGCTGTAAAGGCTTTTGTCGAGGCAACGCCTATTTCCGGGCCGGCATGGGTGTAAACCCCTGCATCAGTTACGCGCGGAATTGAAGCGCCAACAACATTGCAGATCCCCAGGATAGTTGCACCCCGTTCTTTAGCTATTTCAATGGCGGCTAATGTATCGGCAGTTTCTCCCGATTGGGATACCGCCATTACAATATCCTTATCAGTAATTATGGGGTTACGATACCTGAATTCGGAAGCATATTCAACTTCTACCTTAATGCGTCCGTATTCTTCAATAAGGTATTCGCCTGTTAGGCCGGCATGCCACGAGGTACCGCAGGCAATAATAATTATCCGCTCGGCATTTTTAAGCTTGTCGGTATATTGTTTAATGCCACCTAACTCAACCTTGCCTTCAAGCGGAAAGATGCGACCACGCATGCAATCCCTTATAGAACGCGGCTGCTCAAAGATTTCCTTCATCATAAAGTGCTCAAAGCCGCCTTTTTCTAACGATTCAAGTTTTAATTCTAACTCCTGGATCAATGGGGTTTGAACAACATTGTCAAGCTTCTTTATTAAAAGCCCACTGGGTTTAACCTGTACTATTTCGTTATCTTTTAAATACACTACGTTTTTGGTGTACTCGATAATAGGAGTGGCGTCTGATGCAATAAAATACTCGCCATGGCCAACACCAATAACCAATGGACTGCCTTTTCGGGCGGCAATCAGCTGATCGGGGTTTTCCCGGTCCAGGATAACTATAGCGTAAGCACCTATCACTGTATTTAAAGCCAATCGAACAGCTTCCAGTAAATCAGTTTGTTCGATATTTTGAATTTCCTCAATTAAGTGGATCAGGATTTCTGTATCTGTTTCACTTTTAAAGGTATGCCCACGGGCAAGTAGTTCTTCTTTAAGGATCAGGTAATTTTCGATGATCCCGTTATGGATAATGTGCAGGCGGTTATCGTTTGAGCTATGCGGATGCGAATTTGCATCAGATGGGGCGCCATGTGTGGCCCACCGGGTATGTCCTATTGCAACATGCCCGCTTTTGTCTTTATCTGCTGTGTGAGCCTCAAGACACGCCACTTTTCCGGTTTTTTTATACACATTGAAGCCTACATTATTTATGATAGCAATACCGGCGCTATCATAACCACGATATTCTAATCGTTTGAGGCCGTTCAACACAACGGGCCACGCATCTCTTGATCCGATGTAACCAACAATTCCGCACATAGTTTTAGGTCTTTAAATGATAAATTAAGTTTATTTGTTACTTGGTGAGTAAAATTATTTAATTGACTATCAATAAAGTATGAGCTAAGTTCAATTGCCCGTAAATTGTAAATCTGACGCCATTTTACACGTTTAAACTGTAAAAGGATATAAATCGCTTTACATTTTAGTTGTTGTGTTATATGATAAGCCGGTTAAAGATTTTTTATCAAATGGTTGGAGAATCAATTCACTTTGGGGTTACAGTGCATGTATTCCTGAACTTGCTATGTGCTGATCAGATTTTGGCTGTGAAGTTTGTTGCCTGATTTTACAGAATGATTTACGATCGCAGTGCCGCTATTTTATATCATTTTATTTTCAGTTAGGTTTAATTAACCAAAAAGAACCTGGCGATGATATTTAACTCATTTACTTTTCTGCTGTTTTTTCCTGTGGTAACGGCTTTATATTTTCTGGTGCCCCATAAATTTAGGTGGCTGCTGCTTCTTATAGCAAGTTGCTATTTTTATATGTTCTTTAAAGCCATTTATATCCTCATTCTGTTTTTTACAATAATTATCGACTATACCGCGGGCATTTACCTGGAAAAAGTTAATGCCCCTAAGAAGAAGAAGCTTTTGTTAATATTAAGTCTTACGGCAAATATTGGCGTACTGGCGGTATTTAAGTATTTCAATTTTTTTAATGCCAATTTATCGGGATTGCTATACTGGATGGGGTACACTAACCCGATTCCGTTTTTACAGATCCTGCTTCCCATAGGTTTGTCATTTCACACTTTTCAGGCCATGAGCTATACTATTGAAGTTTACCGGGGCCATCAAAAGGCCGAACGGCATTTCGGTATTTATGCTTTATACGTGATGTTTTATCCGCAATTAGTTGCAGGCCCAATTGAACGTCCTCAAAACCTGTTACCACAATTTAAAACCGAACATCATTTTAATGCCTTGGATGTTTCTGAAGGGTTAAAACGAATGCTGATCGGTTTTTTTAAAAAGGTTGTTGTTGCCGACAGGTTATCTATATATGTAAAAACTGTTTTTAACAATTATCCTGAACACGGCTCGGCCACAATTGTGCTTGCTTCATTGTTTTTTGCAGTCCAGATTTATTGCGACTTTTCGGGCTACTCGGATATTGCGATAGGCAGTGCCAGGGTGATGGGCTTTAAACTGATGGAAAATTTTAAACAACCTTATTTTGCAAAAAGCATAAGCGAGTTTTGGAGCAGGTGGCATATATCACTTTCTACGTGGTTTAAAGATTATGTGTATATACCCTTAGGAGGCAACCGGGTTAGCAAAGGCCGGTTGTATTTAAATTTATTCGCCGTGTTTATGATCAGCGGTTTGTGGCATGGCGCCAATTGGACATTTATTGTTTGGGGCGCTTTACACGGGTTTTACCTCATTTGCGGAATGGCAACGCAGAAGTGGAGGACGGCAACAGCAAGTAAATTAGGGTTAGGCAGCGGAGTATTTGCCAATTTCTTAAATATATCTTTTACAATATTCCTGGTTACTATAAGCTGGATCTTTTTCAGGGCTGTATCATTAGAGCAGGCCTGGGGTTTGTTAAAAGGTGTTTTTATTTATAAACCCGGCTTTTTCATAGGCGAACCTTCTTATTTTCTGTATGACTTGATGGCTATAGCCGCCTTGTTTTTTTACGAAATAAAGCAGGAATACGGCCATCATTCATTACGGTTTCTTCACAATGAAAATTGGGGGATCCGCATGGCTTCCTATTTAGGGTTGGTTTTTATAATCCTGTTGTTTGGCGTTTTTGACGGCGGACAATTCATTTACTTTCAGTTTTAGATTATGAAGCAGTTGAAAGAAAACAGCAATAAGTTTTTTATCAGGTTGTTATTGATGATTGTGGCTTTTGTGGCTGTTGATCAGGCAGCCGGTATGTTCCTTTATTATTTTTTTACACACCAGGTTTCCGGCGAATACGCTGTCGCTAATCACGTTGTGTATAATTTAAATGAAGATGTGTTGGTTTTGGGAAGCTCAAGAGCTTCTCATCATTATAACTCATCGATTATAAAGGATGGTTTACACCTAAGTTGTTTTAATGGCGGCCGGGATGGCGAAGGGCTTTTATATAGTACAGCAATTTTTGAACTGGCATTACAGCACCACGTTCCTAAGGTTGTTGTATTAGATGTAACGAGCGATGTGTTAAGTGAAAAGGAAGATGAAAAGAACAGGCTTTCCATTTTACTGCCTTATTTAAAACAATCGGATGTTATCGGCAATATGATTGAAAAGAAAGACCGGCTGGAGCTAATAAAAAGCCATCTTCAAACATACCGCTACAATGGCCAGGTGGTTTCTATATTTCAGCATTACTTTTTATCATCAGGAAACACTGTCATGGGCTTTAATCCTTTAGATAATAAAATGGACGTCAGCCGGGTTTCAACCCATACATCGCTTAAACCATATTCAGACAGCATATCGGCCGATAATGTAAATGCGCTGGATTTGTTTATAAATGAATGTAAGCGGCAAAAAATTCAATTGTTTGTATTTGTATCGCCGAGGTATAACGATGATACCCAACAGAATTCCTATTTAAAATTGAAAAGTACTTGTAACAGTAACAAGGTTGTTTTTCACGATTTTACCAACGATGCATATTTTAAAAACCCGGAATACTATTCGGACAGGGCGCATTTAAACGGCAGAGGAGCCGACCTGTATACCGATACCATTGTGGCTTTTATGAAAAAAAGATTAAGCCCTGCGGCTAACGTTCAATACTTCAGTAAAAACCAGGAGCCCCTGCGTGAAAATTGATTATTGTATCGTAGCTGGGATCAATAAAAAGTGAAAGGCCGCTTTTATGATAATTCATAAAGCGGCCTTTCACTTAGCATGGGGATGAATAATTTAATTAATTAACTGTTTTAACGCCGGCACCTGCTGTTACCACTGCCGGAACGTTTGCAGCAGCATCAAGCAACGTGCTGTAAGCGTATGACGGCACCCAACTTGATAAAGATGAGGTGATGTCGTTAGCACCGCAATTAGAATAAATGTTGGTTGATATACCGCTGAAGTAACCTACAGGGTCGCCATCTAAGTTAGTAGTAAGTGGCTTTCTGCAGCCTGAGAAATATTCATTATCTGTCCTTACTGTACCACCGTATCTTGCACCGATGGAATAACCATCGTTGTTTAAGTGGTAGTTATTGTACATGTGGATAGTACCGAATACCAAAGTTGGCTCCCTTTCAGACACATTGTACCAGTAGTTGTGGTGCAATGTAACGTGTAGTTTGCCGGTGTTGGCTGTAACAGCATCGCTTGTTACCGAGCCAATAAGCAATGACAAGTAGGTGTCATGGAATTTGTTCCATGAAATGGTTACGTAGTCAGAGCCTTCGGCAACGCCGATATCTTTACCCCAGTAATCCCAGCCATGGCTGCGGTCTGTTGCAAAATCGCAATGGTCAATCCAAACGTGGTTCGACTGGAATTTAACGTAAACACCGCATTCGGTTACGTAGTTTCTAAACGTAACGTTTTGGATAATGATATTGCTTACAGTGAACAGGTAAAGGTTAAGGCTTGATAAAACGGCGCCGGTTTTACCGATGATGGTGGTATTTGAACCAACATACACAGGAGTTACGCCTGATCCGCTAATTGTTCCGGAAACATACACAATCTTGGGCGAATTGCCTGACACCGCAGATTTGAACGCAGCCAGTGTGTTTACAGTTACCGTGGTACCGCCTTTACCACCGGTTGTTGTACCGTTAACAGCAGCGTAACCGGTTAATACTGTACTCAAAACGGAGCCCGATGCGGTTGTTGTTGAAGTACTTGTAGCCGGAGCGGTTGTGGTGGTAGTAGTTGTTGTACCGGTAAGGGTGTAAGTGTACTTTCTTCCGTTTGTCAGAGGGCTGCTATTGTCGGAAGTTGAGAAATACAATCCGGTATCCCAGTGACTGTAACGCCCTTTACCAAGGTTTCTGATGTCACTGTGAACAGAATGAGCCGGACCTAACGCAACACCATTTTCATAAAGTTGGAGTGTTGACGCTGTTGGCTGCGTGTTTGAATCGCCGCTTACCTGAACGGGGCTGAATTTGTAAGCGTAACCTTGATCTAACCGGATTGAAGATGTGGCCATCGTGTAGACGGTGGGGGCTGTTGTTGCCAGGCTTTTGCTGGCGTTTAAATCATTAATTGGAACGGTTACTGGTTGGTCTGCATTTTTGGAGCAACTTCCGATGAGGATAATTGCGCTCAGTGCCAAACTGCCAAAAGTCATTTTTTTTAAAGATTTTGTTTTTTGCATGTTATAATTTTTAATTAAGCCCTCGAAACGTGGTCTTATATTAAAAATTACCGTTGATTTTTTCCTAAAGATATAGACTAAAAGCTTAAATAGTTCAAAAATGCTGATTCTGCTGTTTAAACGTGTAAAGTTATGTGTATTTGTGACACGTATAGTTGTGAAGTATTTTACACTTCATGACATTTGGATGACAATTTTAGTTCAGAAGAAAAAACAATTTTCGTCGATTATTGTCTTATGTCACTTTAAAACCAAGTTTTGCCCAGTATTTTTAACTTGCAATTAAAGCATTAAATTGTGAAAGCAGCTTTACAAAAAGTTGGCGCTTAACGTGGTCACTATCGCGTTTTTCAATATTCTTATTGAATTTTAACTTCTCCTTCAAACGATTTCACAAATAATTTTGGAGAAAATGATGACATAAATTCTTCGGCTTTGAGTACCATATCCATTGAGCCAATAAATATGGAGGATCGCTGGTGTAGTTCCTTTACTTCAATTTCCATAATTCTTTTGTATCCGTCTGATGCTTTGCCGCCGGCTTGCTCAATAATATAAGCCATAGGGTTACACTCGTAAATCAGCCGCAGTTTTCCCTTTTTTGCGCCTGTAGTAGGGGGATAAATAAAAATTCCGCCTTTTATTAAGGTCCGGTGTATATCCGCAACCATCGATCCTGTGTACCTGGAAGTATATGGTCGGTTGGTATCCGGATCTTCTACCTGGCAATATTTGATATATTTTTTTACCCCATCCGGAAAATGAATGTAATTGCCTTCGTTTATTGAGTAAATTGTTCCTGCTGCCGGAACAGTCATGTTAGGGTGCGAAAGACAAAACTCACCGATTGAAGGATCAAGGGTAAAGCCATTAACACCCTTGCCTGTGGTATATACAAGCATCGTTGAAGATCCATAAATGACATATCCTGCAGCCACCTGCTCGGTACCAAGCTGTAATACATCTTCGTTTGTGGAATGTTTCCCTGTGTCTGATTTTCGTCTGTAAATAGAAAATATGGTTCCTACGCCTACATTGACATCGATATTGGATGATCCGTCTAAAGGATCAAGTGCAACAACGTAGTTTGCTTCTTTTGAAATATCCGAATCTATAACCAGGTATTCATCATTTTCTTCCGAAACAACTATACAGCATTCCCCGCCGCTTCTTAATGCTGCTATAAACTGCTCATTGGCATAAATGTCCAGCTTTTTTTGTGACTCTCCCTGAATATTGGAGGAGCCGGCATCACCTAAAATATCAACAAGGCCGGCCTTGTTAATTTCCCTGTTTACTATTTTGGCGGCGATCCCAATATCACGAAGTAGCCGAGAAAGCTCGCCTTTGGCATAAGGAAAATCTTTTTGCCGCTCAATAATAAATTGTCCAAGAGTTTTAAATGCCGTCATATTTTTCGATGTTTAATGTGTTTAACCCGGTAGCTTAAAAGAAATTGGTTAACAGAATACTTACCGATTACCAATTATAACATGGTATTTACATATTGCACCCACAATGCTGTTAATTATTTACGCAAACGTTTGCGTTTTTGCTTGGTTAACCAATTTTATGGAAATGTTATTTTTAATTGATAAACAGTCTGTTAGCATAGCTTCGCATGGTGTATTTTTAAGCTATCGTGTTAATCGGGGATAATCAGCTACCTTGTTTTCGAGGATAGTAGCATCAACAGGTTAGGAGTTGATCCTACCTAAAATAAAAGCCGGATAAGCTGAAAGGACAGCCTTGTTATAGAAGCTGCCCATCTTAATTTGGAGGTAATTAATGCAATTCAGCCTTTTATGTTAAGCATTTATTAAGTTTGGGTTATCTAATAGTTTTAGGCTCTTTTATTCAATTTTTCTCCAGTTTTCAGCGGGTTTCTTTGCGGAAAATTAAACCCGTTGTTCATGAAATACACCTACTTTCTTTACAGGCTATTGCTCTTGTTTTCAATATGCCTGTTATTTTCTGTTTCGGCTAATGCCCAAACCATAAGGGGAAAGGTAACCGATACTAAAACCGGCGAACCCCTTACCGGAGCAACAGTTCACTTAACCCAGGATGGGGTTAGCAAATTTGTT
Organism: Mucilaginibacter sp. NFR10; assembly: GCF_900100445.1. Classification (NCBI taxonomy): domain Bacteria; kingdom Pseudomonadati; phylum Bacteroidota; class Sphingobacteriia; order Sphingobacteriales; family Sphingobacteriaceae; genus Mucilaginibacter; species Mucilaginibacter sp. NFR10. The sequence goes on from NZ_FMTV01000002.1 coordinate 331,839, forward strand.
GCGGTTAACCTTAATGGCGCTTATAGCTTTAAAAATTTAAAGAATGGGCCATACAAAATACAGGTAAATTATGTTGGTTACGGCCCTTCTAAAGTTAGGGAGGGCAATATTACATCGGTCAATGAAGTCATTACGGTAAACGTGGCCTTGCAGGACGCCGATATGCAGATGACAGAAATACAGGTTAAAGCCCAGACAAATAAAGAATCTGATGGCGCTGTGCGTAGCATTGAAAAAAATGCACCGATGGTTATCAACGTACTTTCGGCAAATGCAATAAAGTTATTGCCCGACGTTACTGTGGCTAACGCTTTACAGCGTGTTAGCGGTGTAACCATTCAGCGTTCGGCAAGTGGCGAAGGTCGTTACGCTATCATTAGGGGTATGGACCAGCGTTACAACTCAACATTGGTAAACGGTATTAAAATACCAAGCCCGGATGCTCAATACCGGTTTGTGCCTATGGATATATTCCCTTCAGAAATGCTGGAAAGGCTTGAAGTGATCAAAGCGCTTACCCCAAGTATGGAAGGCGATGCCATTGGCGGCGTGATGAACCTGGTGATGAAAAGTGCTCCAAGCCAGTTTACTTTCAGCGCTAACGTATCAGGTGGCTTTTCTACCCTGTTTTCGTCAAGCAGGCCATTTGTTGGTTTCAGCGCATCTCCTAACAGCAAATCTCCGGCAGCAATCAATGGTAACAGCTATGCCGCTACCTATGCCGATTTTAGCAATAAGGCGCTTACAAGCGATAAAAATATTTCAACTCCTTTTAGCTCAACCGCCGGCCTCACTATTGGTGATAGGTTTTTGAATAAAAAATTAGGCGTTATTGTATCTGCAAGTTATCAGAACATATACCGTGGTTCTAACTCAAAGCAGCTTACGCCAAATGCGCAGCCTTCAGCTATCCCACTACCAAACTCGCCGCAGTTTTCTGATGCTTATGACCGTACTTATTCAACCCAAACAGAACGCGTAGGTATCCACAACAAAATAGATTACGCGATTAACGACAAAAACAAGATCTCGTTATACAACCTATACATTCATCAAAGCGAATTTGAATCGCGCTTTACTTCTGATACCCTTGGTTTGGGCTTAAACTCAACTGGCTTAAGCAAGCAGATCACCATCTCAAACAGGAGTATGCTAACCAAGCAAAATATCTATAACTCAACCTTGCATGGTGATCACTGGCTTGGTAACGAGTGGCGCTTAAACTGGGATGGGGTATATTCTGAAGCTACGAGGCACCAGCCGGATAGAACCGAGTTTTTTTATGATGCCAATAAAAGCCTCAATAACTCGGGAGCCGTCACTGCCGAGGTTGACAACAATACCCAGTTAGACCATCATTGGGAAAATAACCGCGATAAAGACATTTCGGGATACGCTAATCTGATCTATACTCCTAAAATTGCCGGTAAAGATGTTGAGTTTTCTGCAGGTGGTTTATATCGCCATAAAGTGAGGGATGCTGATTATATCACTTATTCATTAACCGGTGGTAAATCAACCTTGTTCAATAATAATTTCGACGCTATCCCTTTTGCATTCAATTCGGCTGCTGATGGTATCGGTGCCAATAACCCCGATCTGCAAAACAACTACCACGTAAGGGAAAATGATAATGCCGAATATTTACAGATTAAGTTTGATCTGTTCCCGAAACTGCAGATATTAGGCGGCGTGCGAATCGAAAATACCGATTTGACCTACAACACCCAATCGCCCGAAACGGTTACACAAAGAAGCGGTAACATTAAATACACCGATGTATTACCAAGCATCCACTTAAAATACCAGTTAACAGATAATCAAAATATCCGTGCTTCATACTTTGCGGCAATAAGCCGTCCGGGCTTTGGTGAGCAGGTGCCATATAAAGTTACCGGGGAATATTATGACCAGGTAGGTAACCCATATTTAAAGCATATCACTGCCGATAATTACGACGTACGTTATGAGTTTTTCCCTGGCGGTGCCGATCAGTTATTGTTAGGTTCTTTCTACAAAAAGATCTATAATCCAATTGAGTACTTTGTTGTGCGCAATGGTGGTCCGAGCGATCAGGTTATTAAACCTCAAAATGACCCTGGTAATGCTACCAACTATGGTTTTGAAGCTTTGGCTACTAAATTCTTTGGTGTGATAGGCTTTTCAATCAACTATACTTATACCCACTCAAGGATAACCACCAACAAATTGCTTTACTCAAATGACCCAACATTGGGTTTACAGCAAACCAATGTGAATCAAACGCGTCCGCTGCAAGGTCAGGCAGACCATGTGGGTAACGCATCTGTATTGTACAAAAGCGCGAAGTTAGGTTTGGATATGCAACTGGCTTTTGTTTACACCGGCGAGCGTTTGGCGCAGGTATCACCATATTATAACCTCGATTTTTACCAGCATGCCTACAACCAGTTAGATTTTTCTTTCGAAAAAACTATAGCCAAAAGATTTTCTTTCTATGGCAAGGTTAATAATATCACCAACGCGGCCAGCAAAATCTATTTGAAATACCCGCATGGTAGTCTTGATGCAAAGCAGCAGGAGTTTTTAGGCAAACAGGACATTGCAGGTCAAACGCTTGTACAAAGCGACTATTACAAAACACTATTCCTTGGTGGTTTCAGGTATAAATTATAATAAAAACAACGATGAAAAAATATATAATCCCAGTTATTTGTATCCTGATGGCAGCCGCGTTTTCCGGTTGTCAGAAATGGAAAGGTGAGCACATGGACATTTACAGCTATACACCACCGGCTGCAAACCCGGTAAGTGATAAAGCCCCGCTTTCATGCAGCTCAAGCGGTTCAACAGTAATCCCGGTAAAAGGTACCATGCTTACCGGCAAAACATACACCGTTGAAGACGGTTGTGATTTGGTGATCAACCCAACTGATACTTTATTATTGCAGCCTGGTGTAAGATTAAACATGGGTGCCGGGAGCAGCCTTATAGCGCTTGGTACCCTGGTGAGTAACGGGTCAAAAAATCAGCCAAACTGGATCACCGTCCCTGGTATTGTAAAAAACGATGCTCCCGGTGGCCTTACAGCAGCTGCCGATCCTGCATACGCTGGTAAATGGAAAGGCATTATTGGCGGACCAACTTGTAATTTATTAGTGCTAAGATGGACACATGTGGAGTATGCCGGCTTAACCGAGGGAAAAGCAACATCAACTATTGCCGGTTCGGGTACAGGCAACCAATACAGTATCTTATTTGCCAACTATAAAGGCAGCTTCATAATGGAAGATTCCTGGTTATACGGTGGGGTGGATGACCCTATTAGGATCTCAGCAGGTAAAATAGCTATCTTCAGAAATACTTTTGAAAAAAATGGTGTCAGCGGCGGTGACTGTTTAAATGCCAAAGGTGGTACTGTTGGTACAATGGCCTACAATATGTTTATCGGTACCGCCACCAATGGCCAAAAGGCTTCAAACAAAGGTCAGGCTACGGGTGCACCGCAAACCAATATTGTAATGTATAACAATACATTTGTTAGTGGTGGCTACCGCCAGGTGCAAAGCGGTCGCGGTGGTTGTATCAATTTTGAAGAAGGTGCAGCGGGTATGTATTACAATAATGTGGCAATTAATTGCAAGGTCGGTTATCGCGTAGTTGGCAGCCCGGTTGCCGATGTTGCCCACCTTTCGTATGGTAATAACTATCAATGGGCCGATTCATTAAGTGTAGCCAACCAGTTTTATCCAACAGGCTACATCACGCAGCCGCAAAGCACGGATATTCCATCAATCACAACATCGGCAAAATACCTGCCTTCAAATTATACTTTAGGTTCTATTTATGATGGCAACGATGTTGTACAAAAAAATAACCCGATGTTCCTGAACTTTCCGCTGCCAACTGTAGGTCATCCGTTGTACCAATATAACGCCATAGGTAACTTTAACTTCCGTTTGCTGGCCGGCTCGCCGCTTATCGGTAAGGGTAACACTACCATTAAACCGTTAATTACGGTACCGCTTGATAAGGTTTATGGCTTATCTGACGCAACATTACCTGGTGCCGATCTTGGGGCATACCAGTTAAATGGCTCAGGAAATCAGCATTAAATTATTAACTATTATAAGGATGAGGCTGTATCATATATCATGATCGGCCTCATTTTTTGACTTATTCAGATGCTTAAGCGATATATAATTCCGGGTTGAATTTACTAATAAAAGGGGAGGTAACAGGGTTAACACAATTCAGGGTTGACATTTAATTATATAGCTGATAATCAGTTAATTGAATTTGTTTTTATCCAAAAAAGTGTTAACCCCCTTTTTTTGTATAAATATTTAATTATGTGTCTAATAATCAGTTAGTTGATAGTTCTTTCTTCAGAAAACATGTTAACCCCGTTTTGTATAAATATTATCGGCTGAATTTCAATTCACAGGTAACATAACTCCAAGGTAGTCAATTCGACTAATGATACAGCCTCGTCCTTTTAAAGACTCAATTACAAAAATGAAAAAGATCATTCGTATCCTGTTTTTATTTATCATATCCCTGTTAGCTATACTATCAGTTAAGGCGCAATCAACTGATTTAAAGATTGCCTTTATCCGTCATGCTGAAAAGCCATTGAAGGGCGATAATCTGAATTGCCAGGGAATAAACAGATCGTTAAAGTTACCGGCTATACTAACCGCCAGATTTGGAGTGCCTGACAAAATATTTGTGCCCGGCCTGGGGCTGGGAGAGGCTACCAAACACTCGAGAATGTTTCAGACCATTGTGCCGCTTGCTGCCAAATACAATTTAACGGTAAACAGCTCACGTACCGAGAAGGATTCTTTAGGTTTGGCTGCCGATTTAAAAAGCCGTACCGGTGTAATATTAGTGGTATGGGAGCATAGCGGCATTGCACCAATAGTACGTTCCTTAGGCATAAAACAGGATAACCTGAAATGGCCGGATGATGATTACGATAGCATTTGGGTTGTCTCCTTTGAAAACGGCGAAGCTGTTCTTACCCGCGATAAGGAAAATATCGATCCAGGAAAAGATTGTAATTTTTAAGTTGTTTGAAAATGAAAGTTTCATAGCCGTTGACTTTAGTCAATGGCTATGATTACCTGTAATGCCAAATTGCTTAAAAATCCGGGGCGAAACTAAATTTAACGCCATATTCCGCAGCCCCCGGATGGTCAAGGTAATTAAACCTTTTGATCCCGTCTATCCGCAAAAACTTAAAGATATTACCTATACCTACTCCGGCTTCTATATAAGGTTTAGTGCCTAAAGCATAAGTACCATTTGCCCCGTTACCACCTACCGGGAACCGGAACAAGTTAGGTGAATAAAGTGGATTATTTTCGTTACGCAAGCCACCGAATAGTATTTTGGCTGATAGAAATTCCCTCCATTTCAGGTGTTTTATCAATGGGAATTTATTCAGCAAAAAGCCGCTGAAGCTATGGGTTAAGTTAATACCCGCATAATGATCGCTTACAAACTCAAGGTAGGTTTGCTGGTTATAGGCATCCTCATCATAGGCGAGTGACTGGTTAGCCGGGGCCAGATTGAGGAGTGGAAATGGCACTTTACCCACTAAATAATTTCCAAGTACAGTAATATCAGTATAACCAAGCTGAGACAGGTAAAACCGTTTGAAAATGCTTGCTTTAACACTGGTGAAATCATATTCACCATTGAACAGGCCTTTAAAGCCATGATTGATCTGCAAATTTATGATCGGGTATTTGCTGTAGATGGTGCGGCGGTAAACCGTTCCCTGTAAAATTTGCTCATGCGGTGCATACCTGAAAGCGAGGTTCAACTCGCTGGTAGTAATGTCATGAACCATAGTGTTGGCATCATCATTATATTGAAACACTAATGCCGCGGCGGGGCGCTGGTTCCAGTTTCTAAACGCAAGATCGAACGAAAAATGGTTTTCAAAGTCCTTTACATATTCAATTTTGGCAATCTTACTATAAAGCCAGTATATTGTTTTTCCTGTTGAAAACGATGCAAGCGCGGCTTGCTGATTGATAGTAGAAAGGTCCCTCCCCGGTACATTAACATCATTTAAATAGCTTGCCTTAAGGTAGTCATTAGGGTAGCGGTAAAAAGGTGTTTTATTGAATGAGTAAAAAGTTGCGATATTGTATTTATAAGCCTTATCGCGAGTACCATAGGCGCCAAATCCTTCAAAATAAATTGATTTGCTTAAATCGGTGGTGGTACGTCCGCCAATCTGAAAGCGGGAGCCTTCCTGGCTGTCCCGGGAATAAAATGTGCCAATGGGGCCTATCAGCACCGGGCCCGCCTTGGCATAACCTCCGGTAAAAGTAGCTGCAAACCAGGTTGCCCGTTTAAATTGCGGCATTTTTTCTAACCGGGAGATGCGCGGGTACATCTTCGACTGATGATCGGTTAGTGTATCCGGCCGGTTACGAGCCCAGTATGAGGTGTCGGGCTTGTCTGCATCGGGAGCTATCTGCAATTCTTTGCCCTCATAAAATGCGGCGGGAAGCGGTTTGTCTGCTATATAGTTAGAGAAAATTACCGTTCGTTCGCCCATTAACCCAAGGCCCTTGTTTTTTAAAATGCCGAAATCGGCTTTAACATCGCTTTTGCTTAAAAAATACCGGCCGTTAGGGTTTTGCTCAAAATCAAGCGTGATCTTGAGCGTTCGCATGAAGTTAATATTGATCTGTTTGTTCACATTAAGTTCACAGCTCCGTACGGCATAGTTGCCCGTCATACTTACAAGCAATTTACCTTCAAAAAGCAAGTCGCCTTTGGTACGTGGTGTAAAACTTAGTTCAATCAGTTTTTCCTTAGCAGTCTGTATGGTATCGGTAATGAAAAATTTGTAATAATTAGGAGAGTGATCTGCAATAGGGCTCAGGAACTGGTTGGTAATGATAAAAACATTGTTATCATAAATATCAATTACATTACCGTAAAGGCGGTTCATATAAACATCAAGGCCTGCCGTATCAATAAATTTAAGGATGTTGGCTTCCTTTTGCGCTTTGAGCACACTGATGGATTTAGCCGGATCTTTGCGATAGTAATTTTGATATTGCTTTTCGCTAAGATACGCGGGAAGCAACACCTGGGTTTGCCCGTTATCTTTTACAGTATCAAGCATAAACTGGTACATCTTAAAATAACGGCTGTTCATCAGTTTAGAAGGAACGTCGATAAATGACAGATTGATGCGCTCATATTGGTCATATTGCAGGTAATCGGCGCTTTCCATGCGGTTTTGCTTTTTATGGTCGATCACCTGCTGGATAAGCTCAACCGCAGGGTTGCCTTTATTACGGTATCGTTGTTTCTTTCCGGAAACAACCTTAACCTCTTTAAGCTGGGTTTGACTATCATGTAACCTGATGTGCAGAACGTTTACCTGTCCAGGTTTAATCACTTTTGTAACGGTTTGATAGCCAATATAAGAGAAGGTAACATGCGTAAAAGCTCCCGGGGCGTTTAACTCAAATTTCCCGTCCGGTTCTGCAATGGTTCCGTACCTGCCGCCAACAACTTTAACATTAATACCCGGAAGCGGCTGCCCCGAGGCGTCATCTACCACTTGTCCTTTAATGCTCGTTATTACCTGAGCTGATGGTTTTTTAACGCTGTCTGGTTGTTGTGCTGTGCTGCACAACGGAAACAACATAAGGATAAGCAATGGAGTTAAAAGATTAGAGAATAGCAGTCTTGTTGAGTTTGACGTTCGGGAATAAATCTCAAAAGAGGATAGCAAATTGTGGTAGATTAAGGGTACAAAAAGTGTTCAGTTTTATTCATATTTCGGGCGTGTGCCCGGAATATGCTTTTCAATTGTTTTAAACGTACAAATTAAATTTGAATTGTTACAAAAGATAGTATTATTTTAAGATTAACAGGATTGTGACGGCTATATTCAATCAATTTTAATGAACTTTCCTTTTTGGTCAAATAACAGATCTTTCCCTTTTATTTCTGCCTCAAACATCTTTTTGCCCGCCGCATTGGTTACACGCCCGGCTTCTTTAATTTTTGTGCCTTTATAATTAGTTTTAACATATTCAAAAACAGCAGGAGGTAGTTGGTTAACCGGTATGGCATCCCCCTCTTCTACAAATTCGCCTTTGGGGGTAAAAGTTACCGAAGTATCCTCGCCCGATTTGCCTCCCCAATTGGCTTCATAATTTCCTTTTTCTTTTTCCCAGGTAACTTTTGTGGCATTTGGATATTTTTTGGCGAGGCTTTGCTTTACAGCGACTGGTACTTCTAAACTGCCGGTTGCTTTTACCACGGCACCGGTACCAAGCAGGGCGGCGGTGATGATTAATAAAATGGGCTTTTTCATAAGTGCTTTTATTTTGATTTACACTAATTTAAGAGAGCAATCTGGAGGAATATGGTACGGGCAAAACAACTTGATTTTAATTGAAACAAACTTGAATGGGTTTGAACCGGTGTTTGTAATTAACCACCGCTAACTTTGTTTTGCAGATAGTAAATCCAATAAAATAAACATAACCATTTTACCATGAGAATTTTAATTTTCCTGCTTGTGTTGTGCTGCTTTTATAGCTGTGTAAGCGCTCAAAGCAATTTTTTCAATAGCAAGGACGCTTATCTTGGACAGCAGCGCCCTAATGATACACCGCGTGTTTTTGCGCAACACATGTTGGTGCCCGATAGTGGCATAGCCATGGGGCGGTCGGCCTTTTCTGCAAATGGCAAGGAGTTCTATTACGGCAACTCCATACACTGGTTTAATGCAAAAGGTAATAAGATCCGTTATTTTAAATATGATGATAACAGATGGCAAGGCCCTTTTGTACTTAACTATGATTATAGCACACCAACTTTTTCTGTTGATGGCAGGAGCATGTACTTTGCAGGCAAAGGCGATGGTAAACATTCATATGTTTGGATATCACATCGCAACAAAGATGGTTGGACAGATCCATATGTATTTCTGAAAAAGGGTTATGGCCTTTACAATTTTATGCCGACCAACAGCGGAACTTTTTATGTAGGTAGTAACGGTGATAAGGGCAACGTAAGGGACTATAGTACTTACGATTTCTGCACGCTTACCATCTCCAAAACAGATACAGTTATTAAAAGCTTAGGACCGGTTATCAATACACCGGCATTCGACGGCGATTTCTATGTAGCGTCCGATGAGTCATACATGATCATCAGCTATAAGGAAAAGCCAGATTACGAATGTGAGCTCGGGATCACTTTTCGTAAGCCCGATCATAGCTGGACAGCACCGTTAAACCTTGGTCCGCTGATTAATGATGGTGATGCCCACCGCTGGGGTGAATATGTTACTCCTGATGGTAAATACCTGATTTATACCAAAGGCACCAGTGAAAAGGATTGTTGCCTTTATTGGGTACGGTTTGATACTTTGAAGGCAAAACTAAAAAAGGAGGCGTTGGGTAAATAACTCGCCAGGCTTACTTTATTTCCGGTCCATAAAATTTCAAACCTAAAACACCTGTCATGATCAGTAGCATGAAAAATATTTCCACGTAGGAGAGGCGCTGATTTAAAAACGAAACTTCTACTAATTTAATCAGGATGAGGGTTACCGCTGTCCAAACAGCATATGCTACGGCTGTTGGCACCAGTTTTATGGCCAGCGAAAAAAAGTAGATATTGCCGATGCCAAAAACAATATAGCCAACAAAAGGTAACCATACTGGCAGGCCATGTTGCAGGCTTAAAACAGAATTAAGACGAAGTGCCTTCAAATCGCTGAATTTCATGAATTTTAGCGAGAATGTCCAGGCCGCTTCAAATGCGGCTGCGATTAAAATATATAGCCAGGCCAATATGTTTTTAGTTTTGTTGTAGTACGTTTTCTTGTTCGGATACTAAGGTAACGGGTTGCTGCTCAATCTCCAATTTAGGTGCATTGTTTATTTTAACAGGAAGTAAAGTTTTCATCCAATTCATAAACCGTGGCCGCAGGTGATAATACCAGTTAAACCAGCGGTATTTGAGCAGCGTTTTTTCGTCGAAGCGTTTTACGCTGAATGCATGCTGCAAAAAGTAATCTTTGGGGTAATCATAATAGAGGCCCCAGTTTTCGGGCTTGTTGCCAGGCGTGTGGCCCGGGTCATAAACGGTACCGAAAAGGTAATCCCAAAATGAAAACTTCGTTGCGAAGTTGGCGTGAAAAACTTCCTGGTAATTGGCATGGTGCCATAAATGCAATTGGGGCGAGTTAATGATGTACTTAAGCTTGCCCATGTTTACCTTAATATTGCCGTGTATAAACATGCCAAACATGGCATCTAACATAGCTTTTATCGGTATAACTATTGGGTTGGCACCTAACAAAATGATAGGTGCAAACTCAATGGTTTGATTAATGATGATCTCCATGATATGCGAACGCGAACCGGCTAAAAAGTCAACCTCCTTGCCCGAGTGGTGCGCCTCATGAATACGCCAGAAAAATTTATTGGAGTGCTGAAAGCGGTGAAACAAATAGATATAAAGGTCATGCGTAAGCAGGAAAAACAAAACTTGTAATGCTACAGGCCAGTTACTTATTAAATGCATATGCGACAGATCAAAATGCGCCTCTAAAGGCTTAATGATATAATCGAAAATGAGGATTTTTAAAAAATAACTTTGTATCAGTGTATACCACACTAAATCAATCCAAAACCCCTCCCTGAAAAATTTCAAGCCTTTTCTGTAAGGCGATATTCGTTCCCAGGCAATGATGAATCCTATCCAGCAAAAAAGGATAATAGATGTAATTATGGTGGCTAGTTTTTCCGGAGACATTATGATTTAACGCTTGGTTTCTCTTTATATTCGTCGCTGATGTTTACCCTTAAACGTTTCATTGGTGCAAGTTCTGATTCGTAAACACGTTTTTCACCGTCACCAGCTGCCGTTTCAACATCCCTGATGTCGCGCACTAAACGTTGTAAACCCTGAGGCTCAACAGAAGCAGCATGGTCAGATCCCCACATGGCACGGTCGAGCGTAAAGTGGCGCTCAACAAAAGTTGCGCCCATAGCTACTGCACCCACGGTAGTTGCCAAACCTGTTTCGTGGCCCGAATAGCCGATAGGGATGCCCGGATATTTATTCTCCAGCGTCTGGATCATTTTAAGGTTAAGCTCATGCGGAGGGCATGGATAAGCCGAAGTTGAATGAGCAATAAACAGTGGATAGTTTTCATCAAAGGCATTGATATAATCCATAGTTGCTTCGATCTCTTTCATGGTCGACATACCGGTTGAAAGCATTAACGGTTTGCCGGTTTCAAGGATACGCTGAATCAGGGCAAAGTCGGTTAATGACGCCGACGCCAGTTTGTATAGGATGGTATCAAACTGTTCCATAAAATCGACAGATGGTGCGTCCCAGGCAGATACAAACCAGTCGATATCTACTTTTTTGCAATATTGGTCGATGGTTGCATATTCGGCTATGCCAAATTCGGTTTTACGTTTGTAGTCGATATAGGTAATGCGGCCCCATGGGGTGTCACGCATAATTTCCCACTGATCGCGCGGCACGCAAATTTCAGGTGTGCGTTTTTGAAATTTAACCGCATCGGCTTTGGCTGCTACAGCCTCATCAATTAATTTCTTACAAATATCAAGTGAACCATTGTGGTTGATGCCAATTTCGGCAATGATATAGCTTGGCTGGCCTTTGCCAATTATCCGGCCGTTTTGTAAAGTGATGGTGCCATTTCTTTTACCCGATAGGTATTTTTCGTTTTTGGCTTCGATAATCAGTTCGGCAAACTCCCGGAAGCACCCGTCGCCACCATTTAATGAACTTACGAAATCTACCTGTGCTTTAACGTGCGGTAAAGCATCGGCAGGAGAGGCAGTAAGCCCGGCCAGCTTCATCACTTCAAGGTCGTTGTAATCATCGCCGATAAAAGCAACTTCGGTAGGTTGCAGCTCTAAGCGGCTGCAAATTTCTTTAAAAGCAGCTACTTTATCTTTTGTACCTAAATGCAGTTCGGTGATGTGTAATTTTTCTGCTCTTTTAATTAATGACGGCGAGTTTTCGCCGGTAATAATACCAGTATTTACATCAGCAAATTTGCGAAGGCGTTCAACCCCCATACCATCGCGCATGCTGAATTTTTTTAAAAGCTCGCCGTCGTGATTGTAGTATACTCCGGCATCTGTTAAAACCCCATCGTTGTCGGTAAGCAATAGTTTAATGCCGGCCGCTTTTTGTTTTAAAATCTCGTTCATAATAGTTGGTTTAAATTAAATAGCTGTCCACCCCCCGTCCACAACCAGGTTAGCGCCGGTCATATAAGCCGATGCCTCGCTGGCCAGGAATATAAGCGCGCCCTGATAGTCTGACGCTTGGGCCATGCGCCCTAATAAAGTTTTTGCTGAATAGTTGCCAATGAAATCTTCGGTTTGCCCGGCTTCAACGCCGCCCGGAGAAAGGGTATTTACCCTCACGCCGGTATGGCCCCAATAGGCTGCTAAAAAGCGGGTGAAATTGATAATAGCCCCCTTAGTAACCGGGTATGCTGCCGACTTGTAAAAAGTCTGCTGACCGCGCGAATCGCGGTAAATGCTTTGATCGGGCCCAACCATGCCATATGTTGAAGCTATGTTGATGATACTACCGCTGCGTTGCAAGGCCATGTGTGTACCAAATACCTGTGAGCATAAGAATACGCCGGTAACATTTACATTAAGCGATTGCTGAAAAGCTTCCAGCGGATAGTTTTCAAACGCAGATAGCTCCTTAGCCATGGCCGGGTTCTCGAATTTATCGTTAATGGCGGCGTTGTTTACCAATACATCAACCGAATCATATTTATCAAGTGCTGCATTGAGCGCATCAATTAATGATTCCTTGCTGGTTACGTCAACGCCCAGCCCTAAATGATTATCGCCCAGTTCTGCGGCAAATGCCGTGGTTGCTTCAGCATTTATATCGGCCACTATTACGTTTGCACCTGCTGCTGCAAGGGCTTCGCAATGTTTACGACCGATGAGCCCTAAAGCACCCGTTACAACTGCAGTTTTCCCTTTTAATGAAAACAGATCCATGACTTAGGCTATACTTTTAGGTTTGATGTTGTAATTGCTCACCTTACGGAAAACGGCCTCTAACACTTCACCTTTTAGTTGACCTTTGATGTTACCGCTTTCGATGGCTGCTTTTAGCAATGGCAATACATCACGGTAAGCAGCAAGGATGTAGTCGATATCCTCGGTGGTGTGGCTGTAGCACATATTGTGGAAGCCAGCCCAAAGCACGCCGCGTTTTATCATTTCCTGCTGCATGAAGGTTTTTACTTCCAGACCGTTACCTGCATCAGGAGTAAAGGTTACCATGCTGCGGCAGTTAAAACCTACACAATAGGTGTATTTATCAACGCCCAACTCAATGGCAAGACTGTTGTAGCCATCTTTTAAAAGTGCACCATGTTCGTCAAGGTATTGTGGTACCTTTTTATCGCGAAGCTCATTGATCGTAGCGATGCAAGCCGCTAATGATAAAGCTTCGCCGCCAAAGGTTGTATAGCTGAATACTTCAGAGTTGAACAACTCCATCACATCGGCACGGCCTGTTAACAATGCTATTGGCATACCGTTGGCACATGCTTTTGAAAACACAGCCAAATCAGCTTTAACATTGAAATACTCCTGCGCGCCACCAACTGCTACACGGAAGCCTGTCCACATTTCGTCAAAAATGAGCAGGGTGCCATTAGCTTTGCAAACTTCTGCCAGTTCCTGCAGATAGCCCGGTTTCGGTGCCTCAAAAATGAAAGGCTCCAGTATAAGGGCAGCAACTGTTTCATCCAAAGCTGCTTTTACTGATTCAATGTCATTATATTCAAAAGTGTAAGTTAAATCCTGGATAGCTTCAGGCACACCCGAGTTGCGACTGGTGATACCAATATACCAGTCGTGCCAGCCATGGTAACCACAGCAAAATACCTTATCGCGACCAGTAAATGCACGTGCTACGCGGATAGCTGCTGAACAAACGTCGGCTCCTGTTTTAGAGATCTTTACCGCTTCAGCATTAGGTACAACCTGTTGTACCAGTTCTGAAAGTTCAACCTCAAGTGGGTGCATCAATGAAAAGGTAATACCATCATTCAATTGCTGACGGATAGCCTCGTCAACAGCAGGGTAGGCATAACCCAAAGAAATAGGGCCGATAGCCGAGTTCAGGTCAATATATTCGTTACCGTCTACATCCCATACATGCGATCCTTTACCTTTTACAAGATATTTTGGCGCTACACCTTTGGTAAATTGACCCGGGCCTTTAGCGAGGGTTTGAGTAACCGGTTTCTGAACTTTTAAAGCGCGTTCGTATAATTTATCTGACTCGGTAATGTTTGGATAATCGTTGTTAAGGTCTATTTTATTAGCCATGGTCAATATTTTTATTCTGAAAATTCAGGTGTTAAAATTTGTGGTTGGTTGTGGGTAGTTTGGTAGCCCAGTATTTTTTCGGCGATCTGTTTGCCTGTAAAACCTTCGTGCTCCAATACTGATGGAAGCAGTGCCGGCCTGAACCATTTTTCGTTCAGCGCCATAGGCAGTACGTTAGCTGTGGTACGGTGTTTTAATAAAACTTCGGCTACGATGGTGTAAAGACCACCGGTTAAAAAATGGTCTTCAAGCGTAACTACCAGTTTGCTTTGTGCCGATGCTTTCAATATAGCCTGCTCATCAACAGGTTTAAGGCTACGCATGTTGATCAAACCCACAGAAAGGCCTTCGCTTTTCAGCATTTCAACAGCGATGAGCGCCTGCTCAAATAATAAGCCGTAGGTTAAAATGGTTACATCGCTGCCCTCAGCTATCACTTCGGCTTTGCCTGGGGTAAAAGGTTCGTGTACGTAAGTGGTTTTGCGTGTGTTGATGCGGGTATATGCCGGGCTTTTGCTTTCCCAGATCTGAGGCAGCATTTTTACCAGGTCATCTTCATCAGCCGGGGCAAATACGGTTACATTAGGGATGCCACGCATAATCGAGATATCTTCAACAGCCTGGTGGGTTGGCCCGTTACCATCTGATAAAAAACCGGGGATGAATGAGCTCAACTTAACCGGCAAATTGGCGATGCCAACATCGGTACGTACAAACTCAAACGCACGCATGGTTAAAAAAGCGGCAAGCGCGTGTACTACCGGGGTACGGCCACGCAGGGCAAGGCCCGCCGCCGCACCAATCATGGTTTGCTCGGTAATACCGGTATCAATAAAACGTTTGCCTAATATACCGGGCAGGTTACGTACCAGCGCGCGGTTTTCGGCGGTCATTACAATCACTTGCTCGTTGGCAAGGGCTGTTTGGGTTAAAAGTTCTTCGTAACTCATCTTATCGCACCACTAAAGTTTCTGATGTTAATGTTGTTTGATGTTCGCCGTGCAGCTCTAATAAAAGCTGCTGAATCTCGTCTGCATTGAAATTACAAAACCACCTATCTGCACGTTCCTGTATGCTTGGCAGGCCTTTGCCGCGCACTGTATCGGCAATAATGACATTAAGTTTTTCGGCCTGAAAAGGGAAAGCACCAAATGCTTCGTCAAGCTCGGCAAAACTATGTCCGTTTATTCTTTTAACGGCTGCGCCAAAGACTTCAAATTTATCGGTAAGCGGCTCCAGCGGAATCAAGTCTTCCGTACGCATATTAGCCTGGAAATGGTTGCGGTCAACCACGAATAGCAGGTTATCCAGTTTATAAGCGTTTGCTACCAACATGGCTTCCCAGCAGGTGCCTTCATTCAACTCGCCATCGCCCAAAATGCAAACAACTTTGTTTGTGCCGCCGCTGATCTTCAAATCCATAGCGACGCCAATAGCTACCGAAGGTAAATGGCCTAATGAGCCTGAGTGGAACTCAATGCCTGGAATTTTGGTGTTTGGGTGCCAGTAAATATGATCATTAAGTAGCAAGTGGTTTTTTAAACGTTCTTTTTCCAATAAACCCAGTTCGGCAAAGGTGCCGTACAAGGCAGGTACATCATGGCCTTTTGACAGAAAAAGGTAATCGCGGTTTGGATCATCAAGATTATCCTTGTTAATGTTTAAAAAGCGGTTATATAAATAAACAATAAGGTCCACCGCCGATAGCGATGCACCTGTAAAACACCCGCCATCGGTAGACATGCGGATGATGTGCTCCCGTACCTTCAGAGCGGTGCCTGTTAATTCCTGGTAATTGTTGTTCTCCACTGTTATCATTCGCTTGTTATAATTCCTGTAAGTTTTTTGAGGGTGCCTGTTTGGTTTGGGCAGATGTAATGGTTTTTAGCTCATCTACATGGTGCCTGTACCAGTTTACCCCGGCATATTGTGCATTGATATTATAGATCTCGGGTTTTTGAGTTAGCAGGTTAAGAATATCATCGCACGAGAAATTATTGTTATCTGCATATAATTCGCGGAATACCCGTTCTATGAAATAATAGTCTTCTGCATAGTCAATCGTAAACCGGTGCGACATGGAATAATCCAAACCGGCAGGCCAGGTTACGTTACCAAGCCTGAATAATTGAGGATTTTCCCATATATAAGGAGTGGTATGCTCCAGTTCCAGCTCCCGGCTTGCTTGTTCCCAAGCTTTGGTGAGGCAATCCATGCTCATGATCTCCACATCGTTACCATCGGGATATGTAGCCGGGTGCAGGTTGCTTACAAAATCAAAGCTGTTTTGGTTGGCAAAAAAGTAATCCAATACATGGTCCACAATACGCGGATCAATGAGCGGGCAATCAGAGGGGATCTTTAATACAACATCTGCATTATGCAATTTCGCTGCCTGGTAATGTCTGTCGAGCAGGTTATTCAGACTGCCGCGATAATAAGGGACACCTATGTTGATAGCTTCATTGATGATGATATCATCAGCCGGCGTTTCGGATGTGGCGATGATCACTTCTGCCTCGTGACCGATCATTTTAAGCCGCTCAATCATCCTTGCCAGCAGGCTTTTACCCAATATAGGCAGCATTACCTTACCCGGTAAACGGCTCGAAGCCATGCGGGCCTGTACTACAATTAATATTTTCTGTTTCACGGTAAATGATTACCAGTTAGCTATTAGTTCTTCGGTTAATTGCGTCTCCGGCTTATTAACCTGGTATTTATCCATAGCCGCGTGCGGGTCAAAGCTTTTCTTATCGCCATCGTGGTTTAAAAAACCGCGGCAAATGGCAGCGATATTTCTTGCTGATACGCCATCGTTTTGTATCGGTGCAAGTCTTTTAAGCTCATCGACATCAAAAAGTGAATGAACTTTTTTGCCTAAAGCAATACCTGTATAAACTACCGTTGAGTATTGAGTAATGAGCTCACAGCAATTAGCTATCATATGGTTGGTATTGCCTTTACTGTATACCAATGTACCGGCCGGCGTATTGGCGTAGATTTCTTTTTCGGCCCTGGCAAAATTCTCGTTAGGATGAAGCTTAAAGAGCAATGGACGGCCATTGGCAATTTTTACCGCTTTTTTAATAAAGGCAATCCTGTTTTCAATGCGGAATGTTTCGCGCATATCAGTAGTGGCTACCATTACATAGTTGTGGTGCGGAAAATCATTATTAACGTGCTGAACCAGGTTATCATAGTTTGGCATGCCGGTTACCACAATTTTGCGTTCGCTGGTACCTTTACCTGTAAAGTACTGTTTGTAACCTTCTGATGCGGCACAATAGACATCACATATGTTTGACGAACCGTTTAACGAGGTGTTGCCGCAAAGTGTAGGAGGAAGCTTTAGGGCTTTAACAACACTGCTCCAGGGAGTGTAACGATCAATCATACCCTCTTGCACCCAAATGGTTTTAATGTTGCGCATGCGCGGAGGCACAATCAAATCGGTACAGAATACAACAAGGTCATATTTGTTTTTTTGTGCCCTGAAATCAATTTGTAAAGCATGTTTTTGAAGGTACTCTTCAGAAATAAGCCTGAATTTGGTAGAAAGCACTGTGCCGCTAAGCAGGGTAGTTTTATTAATAATGGTATTTAAGGTAGTATTATCAGTAAACAACTGGCTAAACCAGCAGTCAAACTCAGGCAGCTCATTAGCTATCTGGTGCATTTGAGTGGTTTGGTTAATTGAACCGGTAATGAATAATATTTTCTTCATCCTTTTATTTCAATTAGCTTTAATTCCCGAAATTTTGTTTGTGAAAGGCATTAAGGTATAGACCGATTTTGTATAGATTCTGTAGTTAGCCGTTGTGAAAAGAAATTGGCCGGATGACATAGTAATATTGTTAGGTTGAGTAGTTGTCATATCAAATTTCAAAATATTGCATGGCCAATTCTTTACAAATTCCTGATTCAGAATTTAAATAAGAAGTTGCCATATCCGGCTAAAACTTATGATTTGATAAATGTAGGAGGGTAGTTTTTAAATAATGAAAACCCAAAGTTATCAAATCGTTAAGCCGTAATTTTCAGTAAATTATTTATTAACAAACGCGCCGCTCTGTTAATTGCTTTAAACAGAGTATTATAGTGCAGGAGAGAGAAATTAAAAAATGCAGTAAGGTTAATTGAAATACAAGTTACAATCAATTTACACTATTGCAAAATTTTTTTTACAAACAATAAATTGATATATGTAATGACTAATTTAACTGGTTTTTGAAGTTTGAATATCAGTTGGGGAAAGTAAATATTGCCCTCGGGGGGGTAGATGCTTTTAATGTTGTAGGTCTCTTTATAATAGGTTATCTTGAAAAATTTAGTGGTATATTTAGTATGGCTAAACCATTATTTTAAACAAGATCAGTATAGCCGTTATGAATAGCACTATCATCCCACCAAGGAAAAGGTAATCTGCCACGGCTTCCGAACGTCCGCCGGGTTTTATATTTCCCCGGATGGACAGAAAAGACAGTATACAGCTTAGCATAAAAAAAACAAGTGCTATGGTTACTGTTTCGTCAATATAGGTCCGGTCGGACATTTTCAGGAATTTCAATGAGGTAAGCACCACAAAGCACAAGCCCAGTAAATTTGATGCTGCGTTAAGGATGTGTGGCGATTTATCGTTGCGGGTCATACAATCATAAAACTAATAAAATTTAGTATTTAGAGGCTGTTTGCTTTCAAAATCTTTTTCGGTCAATATCAGAACGGTAATAACATAACCGCCTGCCTGATGTGTAAAATGATTACAGATTGATTATTTTTATACCTGTGTAAGAGTTTAAAAGACTATTAAGATAACAGCGATATTGTTGTGTTATTCAGAATCGCCTTTTAAAATAACGATATATCGCTACTTTTTTTGTGCTGATTTTTGTTAAGTATCTGTATTTTAGATGCTTGCGTGTTTGGTATGTCTCTTGTTAACAGTTTAGTTTATTGTATTTTAAGTCCTGCATCTTAAACACATCACCTCATGACAAAAAGGATACTTACTATTTTATTTCTTACGGGCTCGGCAGTGTATGCTAATGCCCAGGCTATAGCGCCATCGGCCTGGCAAAAATTTCCGGATAGCACTGTTGTAAGTGTTCACGCCTCATATGATGATGTAAGCGGGATTCACCGTTGGCTGTTCGGCGAAAACTATCGTAAGGACTGGGCCATGAAAGTGAAGCTTCCGGTTATAAAACTATCACAAATAAATGGCGGCCTATCACCTATTAAACAGGGTGGTGGTATGGAATCAAAGTCGTTACGTTTGGAAGATAAAACCGGCCGCGAGTGGGTATTGCGTAGTGTTGAAAAAACACCGGATAAACTGTTGCCCGAAAATTTGCAGGGTACCTTTGCTGTTGATTGGGTTGGTGATGAATTTAGCGGCCAGCACCCATATTCCGCTTTGATTGTGCCACCGCTTGCCGAAGCTGCGCATGTAGCACATGCTAACCCTATCATAGGTGTTGTGGCCGAAGACCCGGCGCTTGGGCAATACAGCAAGTTGTTTGTTGGCACTGTTTGTTTGATAGAAGAAAGAGAGCCGATTGGTTCATCAGATAATACCCTTAAAATGGAAGAGCAGCTGCTTAAAAGCTACGATAACAGGCTGGATGGGGAAGGCTTTTTACGTGCCCGCATGCTTGATCTTTTAATGGGCGACTGGGACAGGCACGAAGATCAATGGCGCTGGGCTGATACTAAAGATGGTAAAGGTAAAACCTATGTTGCTGTACCCCGAGATCGTGACCAGGTATTTCATGTTACACAGGGTGTGTTTCCGAGTATTGCTGCATTGCCATGGATTGATCCTTTATTGGAAGATTTTACCGGGGATATTCCGCATGTGAAATATTCTCTTTTCAAAACAAGGTTCATGAAACAGTATCCGGATGCACAAATAGGCTACGAACGATGGATGCAGATTGCCAATGAATTTGTTAAAGCCGAAACTGATGCTGTGCTCGAAGAAAGTTTAAAACGCCTGCCTGCAGAAAGCTATAAATTGAGGCATAAAGAGTTGCTTGCCATATTAAAACAACGCCGGGATAATATACCGGCAGCAATGAGTGAGTATTATAAATTCACTAATAGGATAGTGGATATCCGCGCTACTGATAAAAGCGAACTGATCACCGTTGCCGATGCGCCCGACAAGGCTATGCGTATAACAATTAATAAACTGAATAAAGATGGCGAAACCAAAGATCAGTTTATGGATATGGTGTACAAGCCCGAAATCACTAAAGAAATAAGATTGTATGTTTCTGCCGGAAATGACCGCATAGTTATTAATAATGCCAATTCGCCCATTAAGTTAAGATTGATTGATAGTGTGGGTAGTAAAACTGTTGAGGTTAAGCAGTCGGCACAAACAATAAAATTTTATGGTCGGCGGGATAGCACCAATTTTACCGGCAACGTCGGCCAATTAAATAAGCATCTTTCAAATGATACCTCAAATACTCAGTTTTTACCCACCAATTTATACAATGTGTGGATGCCGCTCGCCACTGCAGCATTAAATAAGGATGATGGCTTTTTACTTGGCCTGGGTTTTCAATATACCGGTCATGATGGTTTCAGGAAATTGCCTTATTCAACATTACAGCAGGTAATGATCACCCATTCGTTTGCTACGGATGCTTTCAGGATCAAATACCGGGGGGAATGGATAGATGCCGTTGGCAAAGCTGATTTTACTATGCAGGCCAACATCCAGTCGCCTGATAATACGGTGAACTTTTTTGGCCTGGGTAATGAAAGCCCGTTAAATAAATTTCCTGGTTATCGTACTTACTACCGTACACGGTATGATATTTATCAGTTTGATCCGGCTTTACGCTGGCATACGGGCAAGAACAGCGATATCAGTGTTGGTCCGTCATTTCAATATTATCATCTCAATCTCAATGACAATACCGGGCGGTTCATCAATCAAACATCGCTCATCAATTCTTACGATAGCTTAACAGTTGGGAAAAATAAAGCTCATCTTGGCGCACTGATCAATTATATCACAAATCAACGTGATAATAACATCCTGCCTACAAAGGGCTACTATTTTACTGTAACGGTACAAGGTTATGAAGGACTTAACAGTTATTCCAAATCTTTTGTACAGATTAAGCCAGAGTTTACTTTCTATCAAAAACTAACCCCTGGCGGTGCTATTGTATTATCTGATCGTGTTGGTGGCGGTGTAAGTTTTGGAAAGCCGGCCTTTTATCAATCAATGTTTTTGGGCGGACAAGGCAACCTATTGGGGTATCTGCAAAACCGGTTTGCAGGCAAGCATATCGTGTTCAATAATTTACAGGCAAGGGTTAAACTTGCTGATATAGCCAGCTATATTTTACCTGGCCAGTTGGGTTTGGTAGGCTTTTATGATACGGGGCGTGTTTGGATAGAAGATGAGCATTCGGATAAGTGGCATACCGGTACCGGCGGCGGGTTATATTTTGCACCGGCAAGTTTAACAGTATTGCAATTGCTGGCCGGTCATTCAAGTGAGGGCTGGTATCCTTACATATCGCTTAACTTCAGGTTGTAGTGAATCTTTGCCGAAGTTGGTAGAGGTAAAAAAATCAAAAAAATTGCAACGTTTTTTTTGAAAAAGCGTCATATTCTTAAACACGCGATCATGAAAAAACTAATCTTCTCACTTATGGCTTCGTTACTAACGGTTTCGATAGCCTTTAATGCTTCCGCGCAAACTGTAACCCGCAACGTATCGGGTTATAACGGTATTGCCTGTGGTGGCCCGTTTAACGTATTTATTAAAATTGATGGAACCGAAAGTCTGAAACTTGATGTTGATGCCAATGTAGTTGATGATATTAAAACTGAAGTAGAAAACGGCATATTAAAAGTTGAATTTAAAGATCACTGGAAAAACCACCGCAATATGCAACGCGCCAACATTTATATCACCGCCAAAAGCCTTGGATACCTTGCTAACAGCGGTTCAGGAAATGCAACTGTTGATGGTACAATGACCGCCGAAAATGCCAAAATTGCGTTAAGCGGTTCTGGTAATATTAAAACTGCCGTTAAATCAGGTACTTTGGACCTGAAAATCAGCGGATCGGGCTCAATTGATGTTAATGGCAGTACAGGTATGGCCGACTGCCGTATTTCAGGTTCGGGAGAGATAAACGGTAAATCATTAAGAACTGAAACTGTTGAAGCTTCAATTGCAGGTTCAGGAAATATTAATTTGATTGCCAGTAAAACAGTTTCTGCGCGTATTTCTGGTTCAGGAAGTGTTGTATATTCCGGTACCGCAACAATTGGTACAACCCGTTACGCGGGATCAGGCAGGGTTAGCAAAGCTGATTAAAACCTGGTTAACTCACTATATCGAAAGACTGCTTCTTCATAGCGGTCTTTTTTTGTTATTAGTGTAGCGAATTAAAAGTTTCTATCGTATGGATAGGTAAAGCCTTCACTTTATGATTAAGCCTGTATTGATATTTAAGAATTTAACTGTTTGCCTGTTGCTATCGGTTTTGTTTTCTCTTGGCGCCTGTAAAAAAGACAAGGCGCAGCAACCCGTCAAAAAAAATACATCCCTTTTTGGCCAGTGGTATATTCCGGTTAAAGAGGGGGAACAAGCGCGTTATTTAGTATTCTCGTCGGATAGTACTTTTATTTTGGCTGATGTAACTTATAAAAATGGTAATTCAACAACGGTTCAGTACACCGGGAAATTTCATACTAAAGGAGATGGATTAAACATTGTTATCGCAAAAAAAATCGTAAGTGAAGGTAGTAATGTTATCAGTACCGCCCCTTCTAACGCTCAATTTTATACCAATTCGGCGTTTGTTGTCGACAATTATAAATTGACCATAAACTATAAAGACAATACCGGGGCTGCTATGAAAAGTATTTTTTCGATGGTACTTCAGGATAAAGTTATTTGATTTAGTTTTGTTTTTTAAGCACCCCGGTCGGGGTGCTTTTTTGTTTATACTTTATTAATTCCGCCGGCCACACGTTGAGCCTAACGAATACATGATTCCCTTTGCTTAAATTATCGGCATAAGTGCCGGCGAAATATCAATTCACATAGCTGGAGTAAACCCTTTGCGTTGGCCCTTTAGTTTAATCGCCTGGTATATCATAATCAGAATAAATAACACCAGCAGGATCAAAAGTCCCATTTTTACTACGGGAGAGTCAGGTCCTTCAGCCAGTGGTTGTTCAACCGGAAGTCTGGTGAGCGTTTCAACTACAGCAGGTACTAATGAGAAAAATAAGGTGGCTGTCATGCCTATAGTTTGTACATAATCGGCCTTGCTGCCAAAAATGCGCAGGGAGGGGGCATAGTAAACAACAGGCAATAATATTAAAATAAGAAACGAAAGGTTGTGGGCACTGCTCAGGTGACCGGTTTTCATAACCAAAAATGAGGATAAACAGGCCAGCACGGTAAAAACACCGTAAAGCCTGCCGTTTTTTGTTTTAGGGGCGATTTTCCCGTCCTGAAACAATGCAATAAAACCGATGGCAACTCCCACAAGACTTATGGCTGTATGAATAACTCCTAATGTTGATAAATGATTTGGCATAACAGTGATTTTTAAGGTTAATAATATTTTGAAAAGTGATTTGCTTAAGAATAAACAGGTTTTATCAATACTTATGCCTTTTTGTTATATTATTGATAATGAGTTATTTGTAATCTGTTTGACTTTGAAATGACGAAATCTCGTCACGATTTGCCATCACTAACGGAATATAGCAATTGTGAGTTATAAAATAGTAAAACAAACTTATCTGCGGCGCTAAGGTTAGTTAAAATAGTTGCATGCTAAATCTGAAACAAATGTTGAGCATTTATTATAAGATCTGGGTTGACGCCATTACGCAGGAAAGGGCGAAGAAAGGCGAAGATGGCAAGTATTGGAAGGCATTTACAATTATCCCCATATCTTTGATTCAGGGGGTTAACCTGCTAACATTATTGTTTTTCCTTCGTTTTTTTACTGATATTCCTATCCTTTTTACGTTGGACTTAACCAGGGATAAAGCCATAAATGGATTCATAGCCGGGCTACTTGTATTTTTTATCCCCTTTGTGCTATTGAATTACCTGCTTATATTTTACAACAATCGTTATAATAAGTTGATGAACTTATATCCCGCTAAGGATAGTAAACTCTATCGTAATTATGTTTTAATAAGTTTGGGTATAATAGTGATCCCTTTTGTGCTTAAGCTGATTTTTTAACAAATGGATTGTATTAATAAAATCTTTTAAACGGTTATGATCTGATTTTTGATGGCAAAAAGTACCATGCCTGTTCTTGATTTAAGCCCAAACTTTTGAAATAACGATTCGCGATAATTATCAATAGTATGCGGGCTCAGGTTCATTTCGTCGGCAATTTGCCTGTAGGTGAGCTCAGAGCAGCTTAGTTTCAGAAATATAAGTTCATTGGAGCTAAGCTCTTTGGATTTATCGGCGGGTGTATTTTTATTTTGCATGGTATAAAGCAATTTGCCGCTTACCAGTTCATTTAGATAATAGCCGTGCTTTTGGATAGTTTGCATCGCATAAACTACGTCTCTTATCTTCGATTCCTTAAGCATATAGCCAACAGCCCCGTTCTTAAGCATGTTTATAATCGGTTTATCTTCGTCAGACATGCTTAACGCCAGCACTTTTACTGTAGGGTGATTTTCACGTAACCAGGCCGTAGCTGCGTAACCATCCATTACCGGCATGGTTATATCCATCAATATAATATCAGGTAAGGAGGATTTTTTTAGCTTGCTGATCATATCCTCTCCATTTTCGGCGTCAAAAAGGATATTGATCTCTTTAAAATCGCCCAGTAAGCTGATCATTCCCTGTCTAAATAAGGTATGATTATCAACTATGGCAATTTGTACAGGCCCGGTAAATGTTGAAGTGTGCATTAATATTAGGTGTATATGTTAACTGATGTTAATCATATTGCCAAAGTAAAAAAAATAATGAACTTATATTTCATTTTACCATGCAGTTTAAAGCAAAAAAGGGTGGTTTCACCCTTTTTAATTCTTAATTGTTAAGCGAGATTTGGTTGTTGAAAGAAATATACCCAACTTTTAATTTACACACCTGATAAAATAAATATTCAAGTGCTGCGAAGAGGCGTCGGGATATTGAAATTACAGCTCGAAACGATATTAACTGAATTTAAGGAAGGCCTAAACCTTTTTGCTCAATTATTTAATATTGATGTTTAGCCCATTATAAGAGTCATCGGCTTTCGTAATGGGCTATTTCTTTTTACAGCCGCCTGTCTTCTTCTTTGATGGGCAGGTCATTGATGCTGGCATAGCGCTTTTGCATTAAGCCGTTTTCGTCAAACTCCCAGTTCTCGTTGCCATAAGCACGAAACCATTGGCCTTCGGCATTATGATATTCGTACTCAAAACGTACTGCAATACGGTTATCTGTAAAGGCCCACAGTTCTTTTTTTAATTTATAATCGAATTCTTTTTCCCATTTGCGGGTTAAAAATTCCACTACCTGTTGGCGCCCGTTTACAAATTCCGAGCGGTTGCGCCATTCGGTGTCAATGGTGTAAGCTAAAGAAACCCTTGCCGGGTCCTGGCTGTTCCAGGCGTCTTCGGCTAATTGCACTTTTTGGGTGGCTGTTTCAAAGTTAAATGGCGGTAATGGCAGCTTTTGTTCCATGATGGTAATAATCTGATTTGATATATCAAAGTTAAGACGATGCAGGGTTATTTAATGGTACTATTCAACGTTCCTTTGGTATTATGTTTTCTTTTTTTAAATTTAGATAGGCCCTCTTAACCAGTTTATTACCTGTTAATCATGAAAGCCAAAAGTACCAAACCAGTTGTCCTTGCCGACTCGGCAGGGGTAGACAGTTATATGCAAAAGCTTGATCACCCATTGAAGGGAGTGTTAGGAGCGCTGAGAAAAATTATCCTGGCTATTGACGATGAAATTGGCGAGCATATCAAATGGAATGCACCGAGCTTTTTATATATCGGTGAAATGAAACCCTTTGATCCTAAAGAGTATAAAAGATATATTATCGTTTCGAACGTGTACCAAAAAGATTGTATCAGACTGGTATTCCCCTCAGGGGCAAAGATCAATGATACATCCGGTTTGCTTTCCGGCGATTATGCCGACGGCCGCCGGTTGGCTTTTTTTCACAATATGGAAGAAGTTAAGGCAAAAGAAGAAGCTTTGCGAAACGTTGTGAAAACCTGGTTGACTTTGCTGGATAAATAAAAGGAGAAAGCTATGATCAAATTTATTCAGCACATAAAAGAACTTAACGTTGGAGCTGTTAAAGTGATGATCGAAGAAGACCACGGCTGGCTTACCTGGGCTGAAGACAGCGGTAAAAACGCACTTCATTACCTGTGTGGCATTGAAATCGCCAAACGCCCTGCAAAAGCCGAAGAAAGTTTGACCATGCTTAAGCTGTTGCTGGCAAAAGGCATGGATATCAATTCAATCCACCGGATAAAAGAGGAATGCGGCTTTTTTCCGGCCACCCCGCTTTGGTATGCTTATACCCGGGGAAGAAATAAGCTGTTATATGAATATTTGCTGGCTAATGGCGCCAATCCGGAGCATTGCATGTATGCCATAACCTGGTATAATGATGTGAAAGCCGCCGGTCTGTTTAAAAGCTATGGTGCACAAACAGACCCGGGTGCTGGAGATGACAGCCCGTTTATGGCCGCATTCAACTGGAAACGCTTTGAAGTGGCCGAATGGTTTTTAAGCAATGGCGCCGATGTAAATTTTACCGATAAAGACGGGAATACTGCACTTTTTTATGCGGTGAAACGAAAGTATAAACTGGATCAGATCAGGTTGTTGCTGAAATATGGCGCCGACTTTAATATAGAGAATAAACAGGGGATATCAGCCAGGAAATTGGCAGAGCAAAATAATCAGACCGGAGTTTTGAAGTTGTTTACCTCTTGAATTAAATAATTATTCTTATAATGGATCTCAAAAATAGTGTTGACCGGGTGTTTTTTTGCATATAATCGGGTAAGCAATGATTATGGGCATGCTTTAAGCATGTAGCTCATAACAATATTTGCAGCTCAGTACTCCACAGCTGTGTCCTGTTTGTAGCGCCAATTATAAATTGCTGTTGATTCTGTAGGTGCCTCCTAATCTACATGTAAACATCGCCATTTTAGTATTCGCAATCTGCCCATTTTATTTAATTTTGCCGAATGGATTTTATTATAGAAGCAGCCGTAAAAGCAGTTAAACAATTGTACCAAACTGACATTGAACCGGCTGCCGTTAGCATACAGGAAACCCGTAAAGAGTTTGAAGGACAAGTAACCATTGTAACTTTTCCGTTTACCAAATTTTCGCGCAAAGGCCCGGAGCAAACCGGCACCGAAATAGGGGAGTACCTCAAAAACGAATTAAAGGAAGTTGCTTCTTTTAATGTAATCAAAGGCTTTTTGAACCTTTCAATAACCGATGAATATTGGATCGGCCGCTTATATAACAATATTATAGCCGATGACTTCGCGGCAGCAAAACCTAACGGACAAAAGGTGATGGTTGAGTATTCATCGCCCAATACCAATAAACCGCTGCACCTTGGCCATATCCGTAACAACCTGTTGGGTTATTCGGTTGCTGAAATTTTGGCTGCTGATGGTTACGAGGTGATCAAAACCAACCTGGTGAATGATCGTGGGATCCATATCTGTAAATCCATGCTGGCCTGGCAAAAATTCGGTAATGGCGAAACGCCTGAATCTTCGGGCATGAAGGGCGATCACCTGGTAGGCAAATATTATGTGCTTTTTGATAAGGAACTGAGAGAGCAGCTTAAACCGGTTTTGAGCGAAGTTTATGAAAAACATGATCTTTCGGCCTTTAAAGAAAACCAAAAAGCAAAGATTGAAGAATCGTTAGCTACCATAGCTAAGGTAAAAGAAAAAGTTACTCAAACCGACGAAGCAAATCAAAAGCTTATTGGCGAACTGGACGATAAAATTGCCGGCGAAGAAGACAAGATTAAAGAGATAGCCAAAAATGCCACTCCTATCATGATCGAAACCCAGCAGATGCTGCAAAAATGGGAAGCCGGTGATGAAGAGGTAATGAATCTTTGGCGCACCATGAATGGCTGGGTGTACGCCGGTTTTGCTGAAACTTACAAGCAACTGGGTGTTTATTTTGATAAATACTATTACGAATCCAACACTTACCTGTTAGGTAAAGATATTATTGAAGAAGGGCTTACAAAAGGCGTATTCTTTAAAAAAGCGGATAACTCGGTTTGGATAGACCTTACCTCAGAGGGGCTTGACGAAAAGTTGGTACTTCGTGGTGACGGTACTTCAGTTTATATTACCCAGGACATGGGTACCGCACAATTGAAGTACAACGATTATCATATGGATAAGTCCATTTATGTGGTGGGCAACGAGCAGGATTATCATTTTAAGGTGCTGTTCCTGATCTTACAAAAATTAGGTAAAACGGGTGCGGATGGATTGTTCCATCTGTCATATGGTATGGTTGACCTGCCTTCAGGTAAAATGAAATCGCGCGAGGGGACGGTAGTGGATGCCGATGACCTGATGGCCGAGATGGAAACAACCGCTAAAGAGCAAACCGAAGCCATGGGCAAGGTTGACGCGTTTAGCAAGGAAGATAAAGTTGCGTTATATCATACTATTGGTATGGGCGCGCTTAAATACTTTCTGTTAAAAGTTGATCCTAAAAAACGTTTGCTGTTTGACCCTAACGAATCGGTAGATTTTCAGGGGCACACAGGACCATTTATTCAATATACCCACGCCCGGATTAAGTCGGTATTAAGCAGGGCTGATTATCAGGTTGGAATTAAACCGACTGTAACTGAACTGGCAGGCGTTGAACGCGATTTAATTGTACTGCTTGATAAATACCCCGAAACGGTTAAAGAAGCAGCAAAAGGTTATAGCCCGGCAGTAATAGCCAACTATGTATATGAGCTTGCTAAAACATATAACAAGTTCTATCATGAAAAGTCGATCTTACAGGCTGAAGATGAGGATTCAAAACAATTCCGTTTGGCCTTATCGGCATCATCAGCCAAGGTGATCAGCAAAGGGATGAAACTTTTGGGGATTGAAGTGCCTGAGAGGATGTAATTGCCCCCTAACCCCCTGAAAGGGGAACGAGCACGGTTAAAAGAAAAGCCTTTAGCAGAAAAAATTGCTAAAGGCTTTCTGTTTTATAACTCCCTCTTTAGGGGGCCGGGGGCTACCTCCAATACCCCCTTACCCAAACATATCCCCGATTGGTTGGTTGCCAATGTCCCTGAACATATACCCGGTTATATCTTGGCCTTGCATAAAAGCCCTGGCGGTAAACGTAATGGTTACCGCGCCAAACCCATTCGCCGGGTACCCAAACAGCATTAGGGTAGGGAGCTACCGGACGAACATAAACCGGTTCAACCGGGCGTTCGGTTACGTAAGCCTGGCTTGAGCATGATGCAAATAATGAGCCTGTTAGGGCGAGTACTATTCCTAATTTAGCAATGGTTTTCATTTCAGATGTTTTTAGTTGTTCAGTATAATAACTTTTGACAACATCCAACATCGAAAGTTTAACGGCGTTTAGGCTATGAATTTATCGGCCACAACCAAATCTTTGCTGCCCGCGGAGTATTTATAAAATCCACTGCCTGTCTTGGCTCCTAAGTGGCCAGCCGTAACCATATTTACCAGCAGCGGGCATGGGGCATATTTAGGGTTTCCGAAGCCATCATGCAATACCTTCAAAATAGCAAGGCAAACATCCAGCCCAATGAAATCGGCTAATTGCAGCGGCCCCATCGGGTGGGCCATACCCAGTTTCATCACCATATCAATTTCCTGTACGCCAGCAACGCCTTCATATAAGGTATAAATAGCCTCGTTTATCATGGGCATTAAAATGCGGTTGGCTACAAAGCCTGGATAGTCGTTTACCTCAACCGGATCTTTGCCTAATGTACGCGAAAGCTCCATAATGGCTTCGGTAACAGCATTGGTTGTGGCGTACCCTCTGATCACCTCCACCAGTTTCATTACCGGTACAGGATTCATGAAATGCATGCCTATTACATTGCCGGGGTGCCTGGTAACCGAAGCAATTTTAGTAATGGAGATAGATGAGGTATTGGAAGCAAGGATAACTTTATCATTGCAAATTTCGCTGAGCTGTTTAAACAGTTTTAGTTTTATTTCCTGATTTTCGGTAGCAGCTTCAATTACCAGGTCTGCATTTTTAGCTCCTTCAGCCAAATCAGTAAAAACTTGTATGCGGCTTAGGGTTTCGGTTTTACCCTCTTCTGTTATAGTGCCTTTTTTTACCTGCCTCACCAGGTTGTTGCTAATGGTTTGCAGGGCTTTGCTCAATGCATCATCGCTGATATCAACCAATGATACCTTAAATCCATGCTGGGCAAAGGTATGGGCAATGCCGTTGCCCATCGTTCCGGAGCCAATTACGGTAATGTTCTTCATAGTATATGTTTACGAAACCGGCAAAATATCGGTTTATATAAGCTGCCGGTATTACAAGGTAATAAACTTACCGGCCTCTTTAACAGTTTTTTTGTTGATAGTTTTAAATTCAGGAATCTGTCCGAGATCGGCAGCTTCTGAATATTCAAGAATATAACTTTTTGAATAGATATCCTTATCACCGTTAAAAATCACTCCCATAACAGGGATGCCATATTTTTTTAACGCGTGTAAGGAAAGCAGGGTATGGTTAATGCTGCCCAAATAGTGTTTGCTTACCAGTATTACCCGGGCATTAAGCTGTTTAATGAGATCGATGATCAGGAAGTTATCATTCAAAGGTACCATCAAACCACCGGCTCCTTCTATAATTAACTGGTTATCGGTTTTAGGCAGAACGATGTTTTCCAGATCGATAGTCACTTTATCAAGGGCAGCAGATTTATGAGGGGAGAATGGCTGAGTTAAAGCATAGGCCTCCGGGAAAAATTGGGTAACCGGATTTGAGATAAGACTTTTAACTTTCAGCGTATCGCTTTTATCAAGATCGCCCGACTGTATGGGCTTCCAGTAATCTGCGTTTAATTTTTCGGTTAAAATAGCCGAAACCAGGGTTTTACCTATGCCGGTATCAATACCGGAAATAAATATCGGTTGCTTATCAGGCATGTAATAGTATAAATTTGTTAAGCGTTGCAGCAAGCAAAGTTAACTCATTTTCGGTATTAAAACTATGCAGGCAGATCCTGATGCGCTCGGTACCTTGTGCAACCGTAGGGCTTAAAATGGGCCTCACATCAAGATTATTGGTTTGCAGCTGCCTGGCTGCTTCCCGGGCTGTTTCGTTACTTTTGAGCACGATACATTGGATGGAGCTATCGCTGTTTAGCAGTGTATAGGTTTCGCCCGCGTTTACTTTCTGTTTAAATAACCGGATGTTCCTTTTTAGGTTAATGATGGCCTCGTCTGAGTTTTCCAATAGCTGATATGCCATTTTGATCGCCGCAAGCTGATGGAAAGATGCAGCAGTAGTATAAATAAAAGAACGTGAAAAATTGATGAGGTAATTCCGTAGGTTGCTGCTTCCAAGTACTATTGCACCATGACTACCCAAAGCTTTACCAAACGTAATCACACGGGCAAAGATCCTTTGCTGTAAACCAAGTTCACAAACCAACCCTTTAGAATAGAGACCTACAGCATGTGCTTCATCAACAATCAGGGCGGCATTATATTTCTCAGTAAGGTTGAAAATCTCTAAAAGGGGAGGGGTATCTCCATCCATGGAGTAAACGCTTTCAATAACTACATAGCAATTGCCCTTACCTAACTTTAATTTGGCTTCTAAACTTTCCAGGTCATTGTGCCTGAAACTATAGCGATTGGCATAGCTTAACCTTGCGCCGTCGATGATCGAGGCATGTACCAGCTCGTCCAAAATTAGCGTATCACCGCGCTGGGCCAGGGACGAAAGCAAACCCAGGTTAGCATCATAACCCGAATTAAAAAGCAGGCCGGCTTCACTTTGGTGATAAGCAACTATTTGATCCTCCAGATCTTCGGCATATTGTATGTTGCCCGATAGCAGCCTTGAACCGGCGGCTCCATTTAAGCTAAGCGGATGGTTGTTTACCTCGCGAGCGATGCTTTGTTTCAGAACTGCCGATCGGGCAAAGCCGAGGTAATCATTAGAGCAAAAATCAATCAGGCTGCTTTCGGGTTTCAGTTGCCGGTATGTGCCTGCCTGTTGTCTTTCATCTAATCTGCGTTTTAAAAAGTCTTCGGCTGTATTCAATGTGCTTCGTTTTGTGCAAAAATAAAAAAAGCGACCATTGGCCGCTTTTTTCTATTTGATAATATTTACCGGCCGCCGCCGCCCTGGCGCATGCGATCCATTCTTTCCTTCATTGCCTTATCATAAGCAGCAGCCTGCTCTGCTGTTAAAATAGCTTTGATCTTGGTATTGGTTGCTTCCATCATGGGGCGCATTGCCGAGCGCATTGCATCCCTGTCGCCGTTGGCAGCAGTGCGTACGCTGTCCATTTTGGTTGCCTGCTCTTTGTAAATTGCAGTGATCTTAGTTGTTTGATCATCTGTTAATTTAAGCTGGGTTTGCAATTCTTTTGCTCTTTCTTCGGGGCTTCTTCTCATGCCGCCCTGCGCGTAGCTGGCTGCAGAAATTCCTAAAAGGAAGCAGCACATTAACAATAATTTTTTCATAGCTTTTTAATTTAATTTACGTTTTATCAGTATGATAAAGATATATCGTAATAGTTTAAAAAAGCCGATGTAACTTAATTGTTGCCTTGCTGTAAGTTGGATATCGAACGCTGCATCTGGGCCATCATTGCTGTAAGGCTCTCCATGGTTGGCTCCGGTGAGGGCGATGGCAATTGGGTGGAGATATAACCTTTTGCTTTCCACAGTTCCAGTACATCCTCGCCCGATATTTCATAAGGTTCGTAAACCGGGTTGTCAGAAATAAGCTTTAGCTTTTTGTTCTCCTTAAATTTATTGCCAATGCGTTTGTAAACCACGCCGTCATTTTTAGATATTACCACATAAGTTTCGCCGCTTTTTACATCGCCCCAGTTTTCTACATATTCACCTATTATAATAGTGCCTGATACAAGTGGGAGCATGGAGTCGCCTTTGATCTCAAAAGCGCGGTAAGTGCCCTGTTTAAACATAGGCAGGTAAAACTTCGGAAGCTGTGCCACGTATTCAGGATCGGCATAACCATTAAGGTATCCGGCGCTGGCTTTTACGGGCACCATTTCTATATTTTCATTTTCTTCCTTATCAACAGAAATACTCAGGATCCGCAGGTTGGCGGGGTTGCCTTTTGGTTTTGGCTGCCATTTTTCGTTGATGGTTTCGTTGATAAAGTCATCAATAGTAACATCAAAATAGGTTGCTAATGTTTTTAGTAAGTCGTATTTGGGATCGGCCCGGTCTTCTTCGTATGCGCCTACTAATGAACGTTTTATACCTAATTCATCCGCAAATTGCTGTTGCGTTAAACCCTTCTTTTTGCGGAGAAACTTAATATTTTGTGAAATTATTGACATAAAATTTGGATTTGCTAAATTTATTAGTAATTTTATGCTCATAAAGTTAGTAATAATTATCTGTTCACCAAATTTTTTATCATAAAATGAAACGTTTTGTTTATATCATTACCGACAGGAACCGTAAAAATCTGCATGTAGGCTTATGTTCAGACCTGATGAAAACCATCCAGTTTTACAGCGAAATGCCGACTTTGTTTTTCGACAATGCGCAGCAGCTTAACCGTTTGGTTTACTTTGAGGAGATCAATACCGAAGAGCAGGCAATGGAACGTTTTAAAGTGGTGAGCACTTTTACACGCCCGCAAAAAGAAAAAATGATCAGATCTGTTAATGCCGACTGGATAGATTTGACCATTGGGTTAAAATATGAGCAGGGCTTACGTGTAAGGCCGCAGCTACGCCCGTCCTTAAATGTGAACCGCAGGGTTATGGCTTTTTAATAAATTTTAAAGCCCCTGAGTTCATGCAGTACCTTTTGCCGCCGCGGTCGGCAGGTCCGTCATCAAATACGTGGCCAAGGTGTAAGCCTGTACTTTTTTCAATAACTTCATCACGGCTCATGCCGTAGCTGTTATCAGTAATTATTGCTACTTTTTTCGAGTCGACAGGTTTAACAAAACTTGGCCAGCCCGTACCGCTATCAAATTTGTCATCAGAGGTGAATAGCGTATCGCCGGTTGCGGCGCTTACGTAAACACCTTTTTCATGATTGTTCCAATACTCGTTCTGATAGGGAGGCTCGGTGCCGCTTTCAACCATAATATGGTATTGATTGGATGTAAGCGTCTTTTTCCATTCATCGGCAGGTTTGCTCAGTTTACGTTTAGCGTCCTGTCCGTTGGTATTTTGGCATCCAAATGCTATCAGGATACTTAAAGCTATCACTGTTAAGATGAGTGTTTTCATAACCCATTATGTTTTGATGTTATCTTAATTATAGATGCTTCCTTTTCGTTGCCGGAAACTACTATATGCTTTAACTCAAATACGAAATTTTATTATATGGGGATTGTCATTTGGCAGTCTGTTTATATGAGCTTCTTTTTGGGTACCAGTACTTTGTTTACCAGATGTACTATACCGTTGTTTTGTTTAATATCAACCTGACTGATTGTACTTTTACCGCCATTGCCGTCAATCAAAACAATATTACTGTTGCTATCTATTTTAGCGAATAATTTACCACCCGAAAGTGTGGTAAATGTGGCTATGCCTTTTCCTTTATTGATCTTTTTCTGAATGTCTCTTGCCTTTAGCTGTCCTGCAATGGCATGATAAGCTACTAAATCTGTAAGTTCCCAAATATGCGCAGGTTTGGCAAGGGAGTCGAACTTACCGGTAGGCATGTCGCTAAACCCGCCATCAATCGGTACAAATACGGTGATAGGCCCGCGGCTTGTGTAAGTGAGTGCGAGGTTTGTTTTTTGAATGAAAATATAAAATGTATGCGTATTGGGCGCTACAGATATGTTTTTTACAATATCATTGGCAGGAAGCATTGTTGTTGTATTACTGCTTTTGCTGTCGGTTTGGGCCAGCAATAATGCCGGGCAAAATACAATGGATATTAAAAGCAGTAACTTTTTCATAGTGTGTAGGTTATAGGTTAAACATACAAAATATAAATAGGTTTTAAAATGGATAGCCGGGTTGTAGATTATAAGCTACCTTTGTTAACCTATGGAAATCTTCCCTACGCAATACTCAACCTTATCATCAAAAGCACTGAATATAAAACTTCAGGAAAGTTATGGTTTAAGTCATACAACGTGCCGGTTATTGATCCGCAATGTGAGCGACACTTATATTATAGAAAATGCAGCCGAAAAGTACATTTTTAAAATTTACAGGGATGCGCACCGAAAGCTGGAAGAGATCAAAGGCGAGGTAGAGTTATTAACTATCCTATTTCAAAGAGGTGCAAAAGTGTCCCGACCTATCTCTGATAAAAGCGGTGAAATGTTACAGGTATTCAATGCTGCTGAAGGAACCCGGTATGGTGTTTTGTTTGCATGGGCACAAGGTAACGTTGTTTATACTATGAATGATCGGCAGATTGAAACCGTTGGAAGGGAGATGGCTGTGATACATAATATTACATCTGCAATTGAACTTAGCTATCACCGTCATACGTACTCAATAGAAACTGTTATCGTTAATCCACTTAAAATACTTGAGCCTGCATTTGCAGGCCTTGAAGATGACCATGCCTATTTAAAGCAAACTGCCGCTGAAGTAATGGAGAGGTATAATCAATTTGATGAAGGTTTTAGCTATGGCTATTGCCATTTTGATTTTCTTCCGAAAAACTTTCATTTCGATGATGCGGGTGACATAACTTTCTTTGATTTTGATTTCGTAGGTAAAGGTTTGATGGCTTATGATGTTACATCATTTTTTATTCACTATTTTTTAGAGTTTACCTACGGAAAGATCACTGAGCAAGAAGCGCGTGATGCTTTCCGGACTTTTGTTAATAGTTACCGTAAAGTACGGCCCTTATCAAATGAAGAAATAGCCGCCATACCATATTTAGGTTTTGGATTTTGGGTGTTTTATTTTGGCTTTCAGTATGAAAACTTTGATGATTGGTCGAATTTGTTTTGGGGGCCTAAGTTTATGAAAGACCGGGTTGCATTAATTAAGAAGTGGATGGACACGGCCCACAGTTTATTGCCAAAGTTTGATATTGACGCAGAGATAAAATAGAAAAAGCGGCCGGGAAGCCGCTTTTCTTATATCGTAGCAATAATTATTATTACCAACCTGGTGTAAAACCTAAACCAAACAACGGTTTTTTAACATCGCTGCGGTTAAATGGAACAGCCAGGTAAGGCTCTAATATAAAGGCACCAAAAACGTTTATTCGCAGGGAAATACCTGCACTCAATGCAGGTACCCGGCCGTAAATGTTTTGTGTTGTAGTAGTACCATCAGAGTTTATAAAATCCTGCTGACCAATCACCGGAGGATCTTTCTGAAAATAGATATGATCGCCGGCATTCCAGGCCAATCCCGCATCAAAAAACAAGTTAAGATCGGTAAACAGGAATTTGGATTTAATAGCAGCCAATTTTTCGGGGCCGGTAAACGGCAAACGTACCTCAAAGTTAAATACAGCTAAACGGCTGCCTGATAATTGATCGATAGTGAAGCCATTAGTTGTGGCTTTGCCGTTATTATAAAATGTTTGTCCCTCATACCCCCTGATGTAAAAAGGGTAGCCCACAAATAATGGATAAAGCCCTTTATCGTCACCAAAACGACCGGTTGCAAAAAACCTGGCAGCAAAGGTAACCGGTGCTGTACGTACATATTTTCTTACATCAATTGTTGGCGCAAAGAACTTATAGGTGCCAAAATTATAACCGGCTTCCAGCCTGTACCTGAAACCATTCAACGGTGCTGTAACGCCAAAAAATGAGTTGTCACCAATTAGCGCGGTTGAAAGCGTTAAAATGGAATATGATTTTAAATTATAGAAATAGGTTGAACCGTAATTTTGATTAAGGGTTGCAGACTCTTCTTCATTAGGGATTTTTTTCCTGTCGGAGCTGATGTAATTACCAATTCCTATTTGCTGCTTGCCATTTACCATAGCGGTATCAAGCAGGTAATAATCGCTGTAACGGTCAACACGGTAATAGTTGTGTGAAGCTGCTCCGCTCACTTCAAAGCGTGTTGTCCTGGAAATAGGGTATGAGGTGAACACCTTGCCCGCATCCTCAAAATTGCGGATAATGTCAATGTTATCAGAATAAACGGTTTGATTTTTACCGCCCACATTCCTGACCGGGTAGGTGGTTGTATTGAAGCCGAACTGGTAAGGAATGTGAGAAACGCCCACACCAAGGTTCCAGCGGCCGGTTTGGTTTACGTAGGTTACAGCAGCGCCTGAATCATAGATCTGCCCGTTTACCGATGCAGCGGCAAAGATTTGGTTGCGCCCCAATATATCACTGAATACACCCTGGATCCCGCTTGAAAGACTTGTGCCATAGAAGTTACTTACACCAACACCAATGCCGCTGCCTGCAAGGTAATCAAGCTTAAACTTTGAACGGAACGGAATAGCCTTAACCGAATCAGTCGGGATTTTACGGTAGGCTAAAAAGTTGTTCAGGTTAGAGTTGATCAGGTCGACGCCAACAGAGCGGTTTGGCGGCAGAGTGCCTGCTGCAAAGTTAACTTCACCCGGCTGCACAACAACAGGAGTAAAGTCGGACGCTTTGGCGTTATAAATGGAATATTTTTGCGCGCGATAGTAAGAGTAAACCACATCATCGTGATTGGAAATACTTAATGCCGGTGAATATTCTGTAATGCCGGAGATGCCGGTAAACAGGTTGGTCATTTGTTCTATCTGACGCGACGCGATAGTATAGCGGTAAAGGTTACGGAAGCCATCGCGGTTTGACAGGAAGTAGATCTGCTTGCCATCAGCCGAATATTGCGGGTTCAGATTGTTTGCGCCATTGAAGATCTTAATATCGGTTACTTTTCCCGTTGTTAGATCAAGTTCGGCAAGGTTAAAAGGGATATCCTGTTCCAGGCTTTGATCGTACGTAGTCCTGTCGCTTGAAAAGATGATCTTTTTACCATCCGGCGAATAGCTTGGCTGGTAATCAGAAAACTTATCGTTGGTAAGCTGCGTAATCTTTTTGGTATCGAAGTTATAAGAATACAAATCGCTCTGCCCTTCAACCAATCCCTGGAAAACAATATCCTTGCCATTGGGCGACCATGAAACGTTACTGAACTGACCTACCTGCTCCATCGAAATATCGTCAATTACATTGCCGCTTTTCAGGTCAACTACATCAAGCCTGTTACGGCCCTTGCTAAATACGCTAAATGCAAATTTAGTTCCATCCGGCGACCATGCACCCGCCGATTCGATGAAGTTAAACTCATCAATATGGGTATTGGATACCTTACTCGTGAGTTTTCGTAATATGCGCCCTGTTTTAGCATCGGCCAAATAAAGATCAATGCTGAATAAACTTTTGGCTGATAAAAAGGCGACATATTTACCATCGGGACTAACGGACGGGGCAACCACAAGGTCGCCACCGTTTTTACTGTCAACCAGTTTGATGCCTTTAGGTGTTTGAGTGGTATCCTTTAAAAAGGGTTTATAAGTAGCCTCGATAGAGTTTTTCCAAAGTCGGGAGAGGGTGCGATCATCATAACCAAACGTACGCCTGATGCCATACTCTAAACCGTATTTGGCCGCGTTTTTAAAGAAGGGCACTACAACCGTATCACCATAAGTTGAACCTATGAATGACCAGAATGCTTCGCCATAACGATAAGGGAAGTATTTGCTGCTTTCGGTAAGATCGCGAACGGTAGGGATATCATGGTTCAAATACGCGTCACGCATCCACATGGCTGTATAGCTGTCCTTCTTACCTAAGGACAGGTACTCGGCCATACCCTCAATCATCCAAAGCGGAATGTTGTTTATATTTTCATATTCGGACGAATCATGTCCCATCAGCAGGCGATACTGAAACGCATGCACCAGCTCGTGGCCTATTACGTGCCTTGTGGTTTGGTTGGTTTCCATCACCGGCATTACCACACGGTTTTTAAGGCCTTCGGTAACACCGCCGGTGCCAACGCTAATTTCACCATCAATAGCGGTTGTTTGCTGAAAATCGGGATGGTTGGCGTATAGGATTATCGGGTTGGCGTGTTTAAAGGTATCTCTGAAAACTTGTTGGTGCAAGGTATACCAAAGCTCACTTTCCTGGGCAAAGCGTTTTACCATACTATCGTTTTTCAGGTAATAGTAAATCTCGAAGTGAGGGGTTTTATAAACGTTAAACTTAAGGTTTTTGTACCTTACCTTGTTTTGGCCAAAATATTGTGCCCTGGCATTGATGCTTATCAACAGCGAGCCAACAAAACAAATGAATATAATGGTGTGCTTTTTAACTCTATTGAAAAGTGAGTAAACTTTATTCATATATTATTTAACTAAATAGATATGGCTAATTTAATAAAATAAGGTTGTTCTTAGTTCAAAAAACAACCTTATTCATTTTCTCTTCACAGTATGGAAAAAAACGCCTGTATCCGTTTACCGTTGGTTATTAGGCGGTGTGCTTTCCGGGTTTTCCGGATTGTTTTCCTGTACAGGTGTTACGCCTGTTGTATCAATAGGGTTGCTTATGCTATCAGTTGAAGTTGTATCTTCTTCAATATGCGGCGATGGGCAATTATAAGTTTTGGTGATCTTGGTCCATGGTTTGGGGAATGGTCCGTAAGTATAACCTAACGACTGATCGGCATATACTTTTTCCATAAACCTGCCGAAGATAGGCAACGCCGTATGTGAGCCTTCGCCGGTTTCGGATGTGGTAAAGTGTACTGAACGGTCATCAGCACCAACCCAAATGCCTGTTACCAGATCTTTGGTGATACCCATATACCAGCCATCCACATAATCGGATGATGTACCGGTTTTGCCGCCTATCTGGTTGTCTTTTTTCCAAAGGCCGTTGTATTCCCAAAGCGCCTGTGAGGTTCCGCCAGGTTCTTCCATCCCCCCGCGGAACATGTAAAGCATCAGCCAGGCAGTTTCTTCACTTAAGACTTTCTCGGTTTTAAGCTTAAACTCCTGTATCACATTGCCTTGCTGATCAGTGATTTTAGTGACCAGTAACGGATCCAATTTTTCACCCTTGTTAAGAAAGGTGCTATAAGCCCTAACCATTTCATAAACCGAAACATCATTTGAACCCAATGATACCGATGGAACGGACTTTAAAGGGCTTTCGATGCCGCAGCGGTGAGCATATTCCACAATTTTATCCCAGCCCACTTTTTCGGTTAGTTGTGCCGTAATGGAATTTACAGATTTACCCATAGCCCAGCGCAGTGACATTTCACGATAGGAGAAATGGAAGTCGGCATTGTTAGGCTCCCAAACTTTGTCCTCGCCATTGTCTTTGTACTTGATGGATACCGGCTTGTCGGTAAACTTATCGCAAGGGGTAAAGCCATTATCAAGCGCTGTTAAATAGGCAAATGGCTTAAAGGTGGAGCCTGCCTGTCTGCGGCTTTGGTTTACGTGATCGTAATTAAAGAAACGATGATCGATACCACCAATCCAAACTTTTATTTTACCGGTTGATGGCTCCAGTGTCATCATGCCGGTGTTCAGGATCTTAGCGTAATATTTTATAGAATCTATAGTAGAAAAAGTAGTGTCCTGTTCTCCATGCCAGGTAAACACGGTCATCCGTTTTTTCGTTTTAAAGTAATCCTGGATCTTAATCGTATCACCGCCGTATTTTTTTTCAAGTAGCTTGTAAATAGGGAGCCTTTGTTCGTTTTTGAGGATGAAATCTTTGATCTCAACGCCTTTTGAATCGCGCCACGGATTTTTGTTCCCCCAAAGGTTATAGAAGCGTTTTTGCAGCATCTTCATTTTTTCGGTAACAGCTTCTTCGGCATATTGCTGCATTTTTGAATCGATGGTAGTATAGATCTTCAGGCCATCTTCATAAAGGTTGTAATCATTTTCCTTACACCATTTATCCAGCCATTTCTCAACGGCGCGGCGCAGGTATGAATCGCCGTGGGAGTCGTCTTCAACATAACTCAGGTCGAGCCCGAGTGGCAATGCGACGTTACTTTTATACTGGTCGGCAGTGAGGAACTTATATTTTTCCATTTGTCCCAATACAGTATTGCGCCTTTCGGTAGCGCGCTGCGGATTTTTAATGGGGTTGTAGCTCGATGTGGCTTTCAGCATGCCGATAAGTAAGGCTGATTCGGCAGGGTTTAAGGTGCCGGGCTGCTTATTAAAATATTTTAACGATGCTGTTTTAATACCGTATGAATTGTTGCCAAAGGGCACGGTATTGAAGTACAGCGTCAATATTTGCTGCTTGCTGTAAACGTGCTCAATTTTAAAAGCGGTAAGCCATTCCTTGCATTTATAAACAATGGTGCGCAGTACCGGGATATGCTTAATGACGCCCTGCGATTTCTTTTTACGTGTTTCAAAAAGGTTTTTGGCTAACTGCTGGGTTATGGTACTGCCGCCGCGGCGGTCGCCTTTGGCTGTTGAGAGTACACTGGTAAAAAAGGAGTAAAAATCTACGCCGCCGTGACTGTAAAACCGTACATCCTCAGTTGCCACAAGGGCGTTTATGAGGTTGGGGGAGATCTCTTTAAATTCAATTGGTGAGCGGTTCTCCTTGTAATATTGGCCTATTAGCTTTCCATCGGCAGTGTAAACTTCTGATCCCACCGAAAGTACGGGGCTTTTAATATCCTGCATGTCAGGTGAGTATCCGAAAAGCCAAAGGAAGTTAAGCTCAATAGAACAAAAGAATATAATTACGAAGTAAATGAATATGACAAAATATCTCAGAAATCGGTTGCGTATACGTCTGAACATTGGGTAAAAATGTAAAATTATGACACTATATCATAGTGCAGTTTAACAAATATAAACAACGTAAAATAGACAGGTAAATTTTAGGTTAACACTGGCATAATACATATTTATATTGTGCAAAGTACACAATAAATAAATCAAAAGCTGTTTGGATATAAAAAATAGCCTGTTGAAGGTTGCCGCGTGTATTTGAAATCAAGTTGCTAAAACTTTAATGTTGTTTTTGTACTTTGTATGGATATCTATTTATATGAAAAGTTTAACAGAGCAATTTAAAGTACCAAGTAATAGCAAATTTTCACTGAATGATCATGATCCTGCATTTAGTGATGGTTACGAAAAAGAAGATGCCGGGTCTGTTTTGGATGAACTGATAGCTGAAACTTCTAAATTGGAGGCACAACTTTATGCCTCAAATAGTTATTCATTGCTTATTATTTTTCAAGCGATGGATGCTGCCGGAAAAGACAGCGCTATAGCGCACGCCATGTCGGGCATAAACCCGCAGGGGTGCCAGGTTTATAGCTTTAAACAACCCAGTTCAGAAGACTATGATCACGACTTTTTGTGGCGGCATTACAAAGCCCTGCCCGAAAGAGGGCGTATTGGTATCCATAACAGGTCGCACTATGAAAATGTACTTGTCGTTAAAGTCCATCCCGAACTTGTTTTAAAAGAAAATAACCCGGCCATAAAACAAGTTGAAGATATTGATAAACAGTTTTGGGAACAACGGTATGAGAGCATCCGCAATTTTGAAAAGCATATCTGTAACAGCGGTACTGTTGTGATCAAATTTTTCCTTAATGTTTCAAAGCAGGAGCAAAAAAAGCGGTTTTTAAAGCGAATAGATAACCCCAAAAAAAATTGGAAGTTCCAGGCCAGCGATATTGCGGAACGGGAGCATTGGGATGAGTATATGAAAGCTTATGAAAAAGCCATTAACGAAACCGCTACAGATGATTGCCCCTGGTATGTTATCCCGGCTGATAAGAAATGGTTTACGCGCATCGCGATATCAACTATAATCAGAGATACCTTGAAAAAGTTGAAGCTGGAATTCCCTGTTTTGCCTAAAAACGAAATGGAAAAACTACAGGAGGCTAAACATTTGTTAGAAAAGCAATAACGGAAATATTAAGACTTACGAAATTTTCAAAACTTCGTAAGTCTTAGACTGCGCTGTGAAAATCTTAAATGCCCGAAAACATATTTTGTGCGGGCTCTCCAATGAGCGGCATCGGTTTTCTTTCGCCATTAACAGCACCAATTAAGCCGATAACCCATATGATCAGTAAGCCTAAACGTATAATCCAAAGGATTGACGCACCTATGAATATTCCTGATGTTACAAAGGCCATGCCTATAATAAAACCGGCAAGCCATGAAATTACGATTGAAACGAGATGAAACAATAATGTTTGTCTCATCTGGTAGGCAGCCAGCGGTGTTTTATTATTAGTGTACAATGCAAAGTAGGCAATAAGCCATCCAATAAGCGTAAAATAACTGATGATGCCGGCGGTCTTACCGTCGTCAGAGGTAGGTTTGTAATTTTCCATGTGTGGTAAAGTTTTTTGTATAAAGCTAACCGTTTAAAAATGAAATAGTTTTATTCATTTTTAAATGATATCTCATAGCAGACTTTATTTATCCGCACATCAAATCATTACTCTATTGTTATTTCATCGGCAAAAATGTAGGATTGATTGCCTTTGTTCTCATGCCAGTCGGGTAGCGGGCCGTATTGCTTGGCTATCAGTTTAATATAGCGGGCACTGGTGTTTAACGGCGCGGTAAATTCCTGCGTTTGCACGTTGGTATCTTTAATATCAACTTTGGTGTTAATGGTGGTCGCCAGTTTGTAAGTTTTGCCATCATTTGATGTCCAGAACTGTACATATTTAGGGAACACAATCCAGGCGCGGCTATCCTGCAAGGTACTGACGCTGATTTGTTTGATGGGTTTAACGGCGCTCATATCAACAATGGCTATAAAATCCTTTCCCTGGTAACCCTGCCAATTGCCTAAACGCCAGTTGATAGTGCCGTGCTGTCCATCAATTAATGTCTCATCGCCTTTTGCTGCGTAATTAGGCAGGTATTTATTCAGTATAGTTAGCTTAATATCGTTGCGGAGTTTGATGAAACTTGCCTCATCAACAAAGCTGCTTTTGCC
This sequence comes from Mucilaginibacter sp. NFR10, assembly GCF_900100445.1. NCBI lineage: Bacteria > Pseudomonadati > Bacteroidota > Sphingobacteriia > Sphingobacteriales > Sphingobacteriaceae > Mucilaginibacter > Mucilaginibacter sp. NFR10. The sequence continues at coordinate 376,452 of NZ_FMTV01000002.1, forward strand.
CTCCTTTATCGCGATAGCTTTTACCGTGATATTATCGCTAATAGTAATTGGCTGTGTATAAGGCGTTGACGATGCAGTAGGAGCAGAGCCATCGAGTGTGTAATAGATTTTTGCATCGGTATCCTGATCTTTGATCTGGATGCTGAACGGCTGCTTGAATGACCTGGCGGGCGATATAATGTAAGGATTAGGTACGATAAGGTTATCAGTAACCTTTGAAACTGGTTTTTCCAGATCCTGGGTAAAGATCTTATTAGCCAGCCTGCCGGTAAACACTTCAAAATCCCCGCCTTTGGTAATATCATCGTAGTTGATAAAAAGCTTACTGTACACCTTTTTATCAAGGTTCATGCCCTGCAGATAGATATTGCTGCGGGTAATGCCGGCGCCGGGGTTAATAATGCTGAATTTTTTGCCGTTCTCCAAATTGATCACTGCCTTATCAAACTGCGGGATCCCAATCTGAAAACCCTGCTGGCCGGGGGCAATATTGTAAATTCCTAAAGAACTCATCACATACCAGGCTGACATTTGCCCGCAATCCTCATTACCGGCTAAACCATCAGGTTTGTTGCTGTATTCTTCCCGCAAAATACGGCTCACATAAAACTGGGTTTTATCCGGCGAGTCGGTAAAATTATATAAGTACGCCATGTGATGACTTGGTTCGTTGCCATGGGCGTATTGGCCTATCAATCCGCTTACATCGGGAATGTCACTGCCGCTAAGTTTTGATTGTGTGCTAAACAATTCATTGAGCTTATTTTCAAATGCCTGTTTGCCGCCCATTTTATCAATCAGGGTTCCTACATCGTGGGGTACCAGGAACGAATACTGCCAGGAGTTGCCCTCGGTATAATTGCCGTTGATCTCTGCAGGATCGAAAGGCTCCAGCCAGCCGCCGTTGGCACGGGCTTGCATAAAAGTATTCTGGTTGTTGAAGACGTTTTTCCAGTATTGTGCCCGCTGAATGTATTGGGTATAATCGTCGGTTTTATTGAGCATTTTTGCCATCTGGGCTATACACCAATCGTCATAAGCATACTCCAATGTTTTAGACACAGACGCATCTTCTTCGTCTGATTGAACAGCTCCGTTTTGGCGATAATTATCCAGCCCAAACTGGTTACGGTTTACGGCGGCTTTCATGGCGGTGAAAGCTTTCTCGGCATCAAAATCACGAATGCCCTTCGCGTAAGCATCCACTATAACCGGGATAGAATGATTGCCGATCATGCAATAAGTTTCGGTACTCGCAAGCGGCCATATCGGTAATAAGCCGCCCTGATCATACATCGCCATAAAACTCTTGATAAAATCGAGCGTGCGCTTGCGGTCTATCAGCGTAAGCAGCGGGTTCTCGGCCCGGTAGGTGTCCCATAAGGAAAACACGGTATAATAGTCAAATCCCTGAGCTGTATGTACCTGTTGGTCCATGCAACGGTATTGCCCATCCACATCACTGTAAATATTGGGAGCAACCATGCTGTGGTATAAGGCGGTATAAAATATGGTTTGTTTGATTTTAGCATAATCGGGCTGCACTACTTTTTTAGCAGGGGGAGCATAACTGTATGGACTTGTTCCGCCTACGGGTTGGGTTTGGGTTGCCGGGGCCGGTGCGCCGCCCTCTACCTGAATCTTATTCAATTCATGGTTCCAGGCTATTTTGGCTTCTTTCTGAACTTTTTTAAAGTCGAAATCAGGTATTTCTGCATCCAGGTTTTTTAAAGCACCTTCGGTGCTTACCGAGGAGATACCCACCTTACTGATCACTTCGCCGGGATTATCAAACTGCAAAAACAACTTTATATTCTTGCCCTGTGCTTTGCTTTGGCCATTTTGTACCTCGTTATTTACAGCAATACCGTAAGTTTTAAAAGGCTTTGAAAACTTAGCGTAAAAATATATCTGCTGTTTGTCGGCCCATGATTTCGACATACGGAAACCACGTACTTCATGATCATTTACTACTTCTATCCATGAATCCAAAACCTCATCGCGGTGCTGCAAATCGATAATAATATTTGCCTTATCGGTTGATGGGTAAGTGTAGCGATGCATACCTACACGGGTAGTTGCAGTTAGCTCAACGCCAATATTATATTTATCGAGCAGTGTTTTATAATAACCCGGTGTTGCACTCTCATTCTTTTTGCTGAAGTGCGACCGATAATCGGTGTTTTTAAATTTAGGATCGCCGGTGGTTGGCATAAACAATACATCACAGTAATCAGGGACACCGGTACCGCTCAGGTGCGTGTGCGAGAAACCATATACCAGGCTATCGGTATAATGATAACCGGAACAGCCATCCCAACCCTCCAACCGGGTATCCGGACTAAGCTGTACCATGCCGAAAGGCCTCACTGCACCGGGATAAGTATGCCCATGTCCCCCAGTACCTATAAATGGATCAACCAGCTGGGCGTAGTCTTTTTCCTTCTCTTTTTTCTTTTGTGCCGATGATAAAAAAGGCAGAACAAGCAACAGGGTGACCGGCAAAGCAGAGCGGAATACGGGTTTGATCAATGACATATTATTTAAAACCAATTATATGATTTGAGTGTGCACAAATTACACTAATTACCACGAATATTTACTAACAGGAACGGTCACTATTTATTACCTGATTGAACGCAATAAATAATAACCGTGTGAAGCATGCATAGCCCCGAAACGTCATTGCGAGGAACGAAGCAATCCCAAACTATGCAGAGCGGCTCTGTAAGTAGGGGATTGCTTCGTTCCTCGCAATGACGACTTGTTAAATTTTATTAGAATAACTAATTCGTGAAATTCGATTTAATTCGAAATAATTAGTATTCAGTTTTATCCTTTTATCATACCTACTTTTTTCAGTAGCTTACGGTTTTCACGAAGGTGTATTAAACGGTACACGATTGCGTAAATAATAGGTAATATCAATAAGGTTAGTATGGTAGATGTCACAAGCCCACCTATAACTACTATAGCCAGCGGTTTCTGAGTTTCCGAACCAATACCGGTTGAGATAGCTGCCGGCATTAAACCAATGGCAGCCATCAGCGCGGTCATCACTACCGGGCGCACACGTGATATCACGCCTTGCATAATGGCCTCATCAAGGTGCATTTTTTCTTCAATGTTTTTCTTAAACACTGAGATCAGGATCACACCATTCTGAATACATACGCCAAACAAGGCAATGAAACCGATACCAGCTGATATACTAAAATTTGTATTAGTAATATGTAATGCTAAAATACCGCCTATCAACGCAAAAGGCACGTTCAGGATAACCAACACTGCATCTTTAGCGTTACCGAAGGTGATGAACAGGATCAGGAATATCACCAGTAAACATACAGGCACTACGTGCGCTAATGTATTTGATGCCCTGATCTGGTTTTCAAACTCACCGTTCCAGGTAAATGAATATCCCTGGTCAAGTTTTACAGCGGCGCCTACTTTTTCCTGCGCTTCGGCTATGGTGCTACCTAAGTCGCGGCCACGCACCGAGAATTTCACAGCGATGTAACGCATGTTATTGTCCCGGTAAATAAATGCGGGGCCAGTTAGTGTGGTGATCTTAGAAATCTCTTTAATCGCAATTTTTGAACCGTTTAATGTAGGTACCATCAGGTTCTCAATTTTGCTTTGAGTATCCCTGAATTGTTTTTGATAACGGATCCGGATATCAAATTTACGTTCGCCTTCATAAAGCTGCGAGGCGGCTTTACCGCCTATCGCCATCTCAATAACCGAGTTGGCATCGGCAGTAGACACACCGTAAAGCGCCATCTTGCGCTGGTCAAGCTCAATACGAAACTCCGGCTGACCAAGGTTGCGTAAAATACCAAGGTCTTCAACACCATGGATCTTCTTGAGCACGGCCATTACCGAGTCGGCCTTCTGATCAAGCACCTGGAAATCGGGCCCGAATATTTTTACCGCCATAGATGCAGGTACACCGGCAACAGCCTCAGCTACGTTATCGATAATAGGCTGCGAATAGTTAAATACAATACCCGGAAACTGGCTTAATTTCTTGTCCATTTCGGCTATCAGCTCTTCCTGGCTGATGCTTCGTTTCCATTCCTTTTTAGGCAGAAGGTCAACCTGGATCTGAACGTTAAAGAAACCTTTCGGGTCGGTACCGTCGTTGGTACGGCCCACTTGCGATAGGGTTTGCTTCACCTCGGGGAAGGTTGACAGGATCTGCCTCATTTTATCAGTTACCTTAACCGAACTTTCCAGCGAGGTACTCATTGGCAGCTGCGCGGTTACCCACAGGGCGCCCTCGTTAAGCTGCGGAAGGAATTCCGAACCTAAAAACTTAGCCGAAAAGAAGGTAACCGACATAAAGGCTATTGCTACAATGAGACTCAGTTTTTGGTTACGGTAAGTGTAGCTGAACATACGGCGGATACCGTTTTCAAAGAATATCACTACCGGGTTATGCTTCTCCCTTACATTTTTGTTAAGTAAGATACTTGACAAAGCTGGTACCAGGGTAAGGGTCAAGATCAACGCGCCAAGCAAAGCAAAACCCAAAGTGTAAGCCAGCGGAGAGAACATTTTACCTTCAACCTTTTGGAAAGCGAAAATTGGTACCAAACAGGTAAGGATGATAAGCTTGGAGAAGAAAATAGCTTTACCCATCTCGGCTCCGACATTTTTGAATAGGCCAAGTTTAGCCAACCCGTTGAATTTTTGCATCCCTACTTCCTTAGCCCGGTGATCAAGCGCCACGAAGATACCCTCAACCATTACCACCGCGCCATCTATAATGATACCAAAATCGACTGCACCCATAGAGAGCAGGTTGGCGCTCATTCCCTTTAATCGTAGACAGATGAAAGCAAACAATAATGCCAGCGGTATAATGATAGCAACAATGAGCGTTGTGCGCCAATCGGCCATAAACAGGAATACGATAACGGTTACCAGGATAATACCCTCGCATAAATTATGGATCACCGTTTCGGTACAAAAATCCATCAGGTTGGTACGATCATAAAAGGTGGAGATCTTTACATCGGCAGGTAACACGCTTTTGTTGAGGTCGACAACTTTCTGATTAATGAGCTTTAATACCTCGGCAGGGTTTTCACCTTTACGCATTACCACAATACCTTCAATAACGTCGTTGTTTTTATCCCGGCCCACCTGGCCTAAACGCGGTAAACCACCCTCTTTAATCTCGGCAATATCACGGGCCAGGATAGGAACGTTATTAACGTTTTTGATAATAATATTCTGAATTTCTTCGATATTATTGATTAAGCCAATACCACGCACTACATAAGCCTGGTCGTTTTTTTCGATGATATCACCACCTACGTTAATGTTACTGCGATTAAGGGCCGTGTAAACATCAAGCGAAGTAAGACCGTATTTTTGTAACAGCGACGGGTTTACACTCACTTCATAAGTTTTTTCCTCGCCACCAAAACTGTTCACGTCAGCTACGCCGGGGATTGATTTAAACTGGCGGTCAAGCACCCAATCCTGTATGGCGGTAAGGTCATGCAAAGATTTGGTGTGGCTTTTTAGGGTGTAGCGGAAAATTTCACCTGTTGGGCCGTATGGCGGTTCAACCTCGGGTTTAACACCATCGGGCAAATCAGCGTTGCCCAAGCGGCTTAATACCTGTTGGCGGGCAAACGCATCATCAACATCATCATCAAAAATAATGCGGATGTATGATAAACCGAAAGATGATGTGGTACGGAGGTTAGCCTTTTTTTGCACCGAGTTTAAAACGGTTTCCATTGGTATGGTAACCATTTTTTCCATTTCTTCGGCACTGCGCCCCGGCCATTGGGCTATAATTATGATCTGTGTATTGGTAACGTCGGGAAAAGTCTCGATAGGGGTGTTGGTGTAACTCCACACACCCAATGCTACCAATACAAGTGTCATAAAAAACACAAAGTAACGGTGCCTGAGCGAGAAGTATATTATATTTTTGATGAACTTGTTCATTGTAGTCTTTGTATTTTAAAAACGTAAATGCCCTGGTTAAAACCTGGCAATTTTTGGTTTACCCACCTGTTAGTTGTTGCCGGCAATGGCGTCATAAAAAAGCAGCTGGTTTTTTGAGATGATCTTATCACCGGCTTGCAAACCTGACGATATATAGGTGGTGTCTTCAACGGTTTTGATAACCGCTACCTGGCGCACCTTCAAATCGTCTTTATTGTTATAAACCACTACAAAGTTTTTGCTATTGTCATAAACAACGGCTTTTGCTGGTATAGCAACCGACTGCGCTTTTTCGCTGTTGGCTATTACCACACTGGTGAACATCTCCGGCTTAAGCAGCATGCCATCGTTAGGCAATACGATTTTAATTTTCAATACTTTGTTGTCCGGATCGAGCACAGAACTAACGGCGTCTACCTTGCCGGTAAAAACTTTATCCGGATAAGCGATAGTGGTAACCTTCGCGGTATAACCAACTTTAACACGGCTAATGTCTGACTCAAACACGTTGGCCCAAATCCAAACATCTTTCATGTTGGATATAGTAAACATGCTGTTGTTATTATCCGGACGGATATAACCGCCTGCTGTAATATTTTTTTCGACCACGAAACCGCTTTCAGGCGCTTTGATCACCAATGTACCGCCGGGGCTGGTATTACCGCCGCCGTTGATTGCAATCTGCTCTTTTACTTTGTTGTAGGCGGCTTCGGCTTTGTTGAAATTTTCTTTAGCCTCGGTATAATCGCGCTCGCTTGAGATGCCGTTTTTGTAGAGGTATTCGGCCTGTTCAAGCTGGCGTTTGTAAATAGCAAGGTCGGATTTTGACGAGCTCAGGTCGGTATAATTACCTGCAACATCGGCGCTGCGTACAATGGCGAGGGTTTGGCCTTTGCTCACTTTATCGCCCAGCGAAACTTTTACATCTAACACCTGCCCGCTTGAAAAAGGGAATACTTTAACAACAGTGTTGTCATCATATGATACCTCGCCCGAAAGTGTAAGCTCATTTTTTATGGTAGCGATTTTGGCAGTATCGATTGTGATAATTTTAGCCATCGAATCACTCACAGTTACCTGTTTGTTTTCAACAGCGGGAGGTGTCTTGCCTTTGCAGGCGGCAAGTAGTAGCAAAGCTGAGATGCCGGAAAACAGCGTTTCTCTTTTCATCATAGTAAGTCTTAAAAGTTTAGTCAGGATTTTATTACGGTTGTGCCAACGGCAAAATTGAGGTCGGCAATTGCTTTTTGCAGGTTGAATTGCTGTTGCAATATTTTTAATTTGGTGTCCTTATAGGTGTCAAAAAAGTCTACAAACTCCACAAGGCTTATCTGGCGCTGCTGGAAGCTCTTGAGCATTGCGCCAAACAGTTTATCGTACTGCTCATTAAAGGCGATTTGCTGGGTTGAGAACAACTGCACGTTTAGCTTATATTGATTAACAGCAGCAACTACATCATTTTTAAGCTGGAATTCATTTTGTTTCAGGGTGCTCTCCTGGCTTTTGATATTGTATTGTGCCGACTTTATATTGCCCTGGTTGCGGTTAAACAACGGTATCGGGAAACCAATTTGTAAACCATAGTAGTGTGCGGCGTAGCTGCTGTGTTGATCGTAGGATACACCTAAGGTAACATCAGGCACCGCAAGTGCTTTCTGATAAGCGAGGTTATGGGTAGCCGAACTTAACTGGTATTGGTTTGACAGGTAGTCGGGCCTGTTGGTCATGGCCTGGCTAATGAGCGATTGCACATCAAGATCAACGGTTTCAACCGGCTTGTCATTTATGACAGGCTGTACAAATGTGGTTTCCTTGGTTTGGAGTAATGTTTTAAGCTCTGTTTGCAGATCATTGATCTGGCGGTTATTTTCAACCATGTCATTTTGCAAACCGAACAATAGAGCTTTCAGGCGGATGAGGTCCTTCATGGAGGTATTACCTACATCAAATGATTTTTGAATTGCATTAACCAGTTCAGTGGCTGATTTAATTTCGTTTTGATAAACTAATTGCTGTGCATTCAAGGAGCCCAACTGGCTAAAATCAAGCTGCAGATTATAACGCAGGTTACGCATCAAGTCATTAAAGGCGGCTTCCTGAACTTTAGCATCGTCTTCGGCTACTTTTACCTGTTTGCCGCGTTTGCCGGCAGTGGCAAACACCTGGTTTAACTGGACAAATATTTGTCCGCCTCCGTTTGAGTGGTTAAAAAACTTATTGGTGCTGCCGTCATGAATGTTCTGATCGGTGCTTAGGGTTGGGTTATCCCATAGTTTAGCTTGTTGAATGAGCGCCTTTGAGGCATCAACATTATACTTTTGGGCAAGCAGGCTCAGGTTATTTTCAATGAACTGTTTTTCAGCATCAGGGAAAGTGATCTTTAACGTATCTGTTTGTGCTTCGGCCTTTTGTGTTAATAAACTAAAAAATAACGGTGATATAAATAGCAGGGATTTTATAGTACGCATGTTTCCTTCTTCAATTCTACAGTACAAAATTTCAAAACGGTTATGAATTTTGTATGAAGTGAAAGAAAACTAATGGTAAGAAGGGGAACTGTCTGAACTCGAATTAAACGAATTGAAGAATTTATTGAATTCTATATTCTGGCAATTCAATAAATTCTTCAAATTCCGGTTCAGATAAAATCAAGAAATCTTCAAATCCCATGAATCAGGGTTATTTCAGATATTTATTTCAAAATCATCCGCATCTTTCAAAAAAGGTAGTGCACGGCGTACTTTTTCAACCTCATCACCTATGATACTGAAAGTATAAAGGTCTTCTTCATCACGTTTATAGTAAACTACCTTACCGTTAGGATCGATACAGGTGGAATCCCCGCTATGGTAAATTTCGTTTCCATCGTGGCCTACGCGGTTAACTGCTATCACGTACGACTGGTTTTCAACCGCACGGGCAGGTATCAGGGTACGCCAGTGTGCAGCCCTGCGCTCGGGCCAGTTAGCAACCACGATGAGCAGATCGTAAGGATTAGCTTCTATATTACGCAGCCACACCGGGAAACGCAGGTCATAACAGATTACCGGGCAAATTTTCCAGCCGTTAAGTTCAACGAAAAGCTTTTTGGTGCCGGCGGTGTAGGTATTGTGTTCCTGGCCAAGTGCAAAGAGGTGGCGTTTGTCGTAATGTTCATGGCTGCCGTCAGGGCGCATCCAGATTAACCGGTTGTAGTACTTGCCGCCCTCTTTAATAATAACGGTCCCGGTTATCACACAATCATATTGTTTGGCTATTTTTTCCATCCATTGCATGGTTTTGCCATTCATAGGCTCAGCCAATTCGGCGGCGTTCATGGTAAAACCCGTACTGAACATCTCGGGCAGTATGATGAGATCTGTTTTTTCGCGGATCCCTCCCGATAACCTGAGGGTAATATTCTGAAGATTTTTATCGGTATTTTCCCAAAAAAGGTAGCCTTGAAAAACAGTAATTTTAAGATTCTCCATAATATTTGGTTCATAGTTGATGGATCATGGATCACGGCAAAAAACGCATGATGATTGGTTGACCCATACGGATAAAACTTATACAATTTGGCTATGATCCATGAACTATGGACCATGATCCAAAATCAAACTTATGATCTGGCTATTATCCATAAACTATGGATCATTAACCAAAAATTAAACTCGAATTAACCTATCAACGGCTTTATCTAAAGTTTCTTGCCTTTTGGCGAAACAAAACCTTAACACATGGTGATCAATCCCCTTGCTGTAAAAGGCCGAAACAGGTATGGACGCTACCCCAAACTCCTTTGCCACACGGATAGAAAAGTCGGCATCTTTTTCGTCGGTAATAGAGCGGTAACTTACTGACTGAAAGTATGATCCTGAACATGACAAAAGCTTAAAACGGCTTTGTTCAAGGCCTTTTCTAAAATAGTCGCGTTTTTCCTTGAAAAATTCGGCCAGGCCGAGATAAGTTTCTTCGTTTTTTAAATGCTCGGCGATGGCATACTGAATAGGAGTGTTTACGGCGAATACCAAAAACTGGTGGATTTTCCTGAACTCATTCATCAAATAAGCAGGCGCCATGCAATAGCCCACCTTCCAGCCAGTGGCATGAAAAGGCTTGCCAAACGATGCTACGATGAAGCTGCGCTGCTGCAGATCAGGGTAGCGGGCCATGCTGTGGTGGGTTTCGCCATCATAGATCAGGTGTTCATATACCTCATCGCTAAGGATCAGGATATCCTGGTTTTTTACCAATGCGCTCAACTCGTCAATATCTTCCTTATGCAAAATAGTTGCCGTTGGGTTATGAGGCGAGTTAAGGATGATCATTTTTGTTTTTTGGTTGATCAACCGCTTAACCATGTCCCATGCAATGCGGTAATTAGGCGGCTCAAGGGCAAGCGATTTTACAACGCCGCCCATCAGTTTTATGGCAGGGGCATAGCAGTCAAAAGCCGGCTCGAATATGATCACCTCATCGTTGGGGTGAATTACAGCACTTATAGCTGTAAAAATGGCCTGTGTACCACCGGCAGTGATGGTAATCTCTGTTTCGGGGTTATAAACCGCGCCGTAAAGCTTTTCGGTTTTTTCGGCAATACGCTCTCTTAAAGCCATGACACCAGCCATGGGCGCGTATTGATTATGCCCTTCTTTCATGGCTTTATTTACAAGCTCAATCAGGTCGGGCGAACAGTCATAATCAGGAAAACCCTGCGACAGATTTATTGCACCCAGTTCGTTGGCCAGGGCCGACATAATGGTGAATATGGTAGTTCCGGTTTGGGGTAATTTTGAAACAACAGGTATCATCAATGGCTAAAGTAGGGAAAAATCATTATGAACGTATCCCCATAACCCGGTATTTTTTGTATTTGGAAATATTTTAATTTAAAGGTTTAAACATATTGCTGTGCCATGATTTTTAGGATTAGAAGATTATTCTGATACTATAGAGAGGAGATTATAGGTCTTTACCCTACATTACCTGGCGTCAGGGCAATCCTAAATCCTCTAAATCATGGTTCAAGCAATATACTATCCGTAATCTTTGCAATATCGTAGCTGATCTTATTGATAAAGCCCAATTGCTCTTTCAACAAAGCATCTTCGGCCTGGGCTACCGGCTTTAGAGCTTCCGGGTTAACAGGGGGGATTTTACCTATATTAAATTCAATATTTTGAGCATGCAGTTTTTGACCGGTATCGTTCAAAACGGTTATACTTTTTTTGATGAGCTTCATGGCGTCGGGGTGCGCAACCGGGATTTCCTTTTTGCTTTGTGCTGATGCAATGGTAGCGATGTATGATGAAAGGATATGGTTAAGCACCACAAATTTATGTACATCCTTTATTTTACGCTGTTTGCTTTTAGGTTCTGATGTCATGCGCTCAAAAGCGGCCGAAAGGTTGGCCGATTTTACATAAACCTCTTTACGCGCCAGCTTATAAGTTGTAATGCTGATCATTTTGCCCGAAATGCTTTCGGCAATGGTAACCAGGTAATTGATGTTGGCTACAATGACGTCCCGAAGCGTTTCCTGGATCTGTTCAAACTCCCAGGTTGGGAAAATGAGGTAGCTGGCTACCAGGGCAATGGTTGAGCCAATAATAGTATCGATGATCCTTTCCTGCGCCACATTTAACAGTCCCACACCTAAAAACTTGAATAGGATAAGCACATACGGGGTCATGAAAATTACGCTCACTACATAATTAAGCCGTTGAAAACTGTAGGCGCCCATCATAAATATCACCAGGAAAATAAACTGCACAGTAAGATTAGGGATAAAGGTAAGTATGGCTATACCTATAACACCACCGCCAATGGTGCCTATTAAACGCTGGTAGTTACGCTGTTTTGAAAGACTAAACCCGGGCTTCAATATTACAATGATGGTAAGCAGTACCCAATAGCTGTGATGGCCTAATGAAACCAATTTAGCTGTGATAAAGCCTACCAAACATACCAACGCTACACGCAGGGCATGTTTGAATGCGCCGGATGCCAGCGTAAAGTTGTCGAAAAAAATATGCGGTGCAAAATCCTGGTGGGTAACAAAAGCCGAATACTCCACATCACCTTTGGGCTCATTTAATGATTCGGCGGCTTTTGAGCTGTAGTACTTGTAAATATTGTTGATCCCCTCGCTAAGTGAACGCAGGTTTACCAGCACCTTTTTAAGCACCAGATTGCTGGTTTCCTGGTTGTTTTTTCCGATGGAGTCGATCTTTACTTTTAGCTTCTCCAACTCAATTGTAAAATCGGTAAGATGGCGGCGGCGTGTGTTGGATAATATAATATAGGCTATATCGTCAAGCTCATCGGCCATATTATGGATAATACGGGCTATTTCGGTTAGTACGCCGGTGTCTTTAAATTTTTCGCGAATGTGGTTGTAATCATAGTGCGTGGCCATGATCTGTTCGTAAATATCAACAAGGTCCACAAAGGTGAGCACCAGGATCCTGCTTGGTGCTGTCGATTCGCGGGCCATGATGCGGCTTTTAAAAAGCAGTTCGCGCACAGCATCCTGGTGCTGGCTCACCTGAATTTGTTTGGAAACCAGCTTGCGGTAGTTTTCGTCGATATCGGTATCCGATAAATAAAAATCGGCTTTGATGCGTAAAAAACGTGCTATATCGGTCACATTTTCGCCAAGGGCCTGCTGCGCCGCGCGGTAAGGGCGGATACCGAAAAACAACAAACTGAAGATCATATACCAAACACCGCCTGCTAAGATAGTCGCACTATAACCCAATACCTCGGGAGCTGTCAATGCCTTATCCATCATAAAGATCATGATCAATAATGATGAAGTACCTACGGATGCTGCCCTGTTGCCATAAACCGTAAACATGGAAAACAAAAAAGCGAAGAAGGTGATCTCGAAGCCAAGGGTAAATACATTGAGCCGAGCAAACCCGGTAATAGCGGCAACCAAAAATAAACACAGGTTGCCGGCCGCCATAGCATTACGCTTGTGCGATACCGGCCCGGGAGTATCTATAACGCAGATACACAATGCGCCCAGTGAAAGTGTGAGGCCCAGATCAAACTTATCAAACTGCATTAGGAGCAGTGAGGGCAATAAAATGCCTATACAAATGCGGATCCCATCAGAAAAATATTGACTGTAAAAGAAACTTTTTATCTCCCTGATGTTTATAGACATGGTAGCAGTAGCTTTGTAAATAACAGAACTATTATAAGCAATTTTGTTTGTTCGGCCTGTTTTTATTAAATATAATTTATTGGCCTAAAATGACGTTTCAAATTTACATAATTTTAATTTATGTATCTGTTTTTGATAAAAATGGCATTAATTGAAGATTTGTGTTAATAAATATTTACTTTTTGATGAAATTAAATTAAAGATCAGTAAATTCACCCCCCGGAAAAGGCCAAAAGCTAAACCAATCAATTTTACCTCAATTTAATTTTTTACTATGTCGCCAACGTTAAAACTCAGCCAAAGAGAAGCAGCCTTCAATAACGAGGTTGTTACCCGATTTGAGTTATATAACAGTTTGTTTCAAACACTTCCGTTTTACCAGGTAAAGGATACAGGGATCTTATTACCGTTTTTCAGTTCACATTGTGAGAAAGGCGCTATCACCCATGATTCGCCGACAGATATTATCGAGTCGTTTTTTGAAAAGTATGTACCGGATATCGATCATCGCGAGCAGATTAACCGCATGTTTAGGTTTATTCAGTACATTGAACGGCAGGTGGTTTTATTTGACGCCATTGAAGATTCCTCATTTAATAAAATAGGTAAGTTTGATGACAGTGGTACCCTGCAAAGCTTGTTGCAGCATGCAGCCATCAGTGATGAAAGCCGGCAGGATATCAGTGAAAAATTAAAAGATTTTTCGTTGCGCCTGGTGCTTACCGCTCACCCTACGCAGTTTTATCCCGGTACGGTGCTGGGCATCATGACGGATTTAATTGAAGCTGTAAAAACCAACGACATCAATAATATTGATGTATTGCTGCAGCAATTAGGTAAAACGCCATTCTTTAATAAAACATCGCCAACGCCGGTTGATGAGGCTATCAGCCTTTCCTGGTTCCTGGAAAATATATTTTATCATGCCGTATCTGGGATCCAATCAAAACTGGAAGAGGAGTTTGATATCGACGCTGCAAGCCGTCAGATACTGGAACTTGGTTTTTGGCCAGGTGGCGACCGTGATGGTAACCCTAACGTAACAACCCAAACTACTAAAGAAGTTGCCAGCTTTTTAAGGCAGCGCCTGTTCAGGTGTTACTACCGCGATTTCAGGGTACTAAAACGCCGAATTACTTTCCGCGGTGTTGAGGGGGCCATGACTAAACTGGAAACGCTGTTTTACAAAAACGCTAATGAACAGTTAACCCCGGTTGATCTTCAAGGCGAACTGCTGGAGTTGCTGCTTTCTATAAAAGAAGTTATCCTTCGGGATCACGATGGTTTGTTTGTGAATATTGTTGAGGATATGATCCAGAAGGTACGCCTTTTTGGATGTTATTTTGCAACACTTGATATCAGGCAGGACAGCCGTATTTTACGTAAGGTGTTTGAATATGGAACCCAAAATATTGACACAGGCGTAGCGGAAGGTTATTCGGAACTAAGCGAAGAAGATAAAATAAAGAGCATCACTTTTAAAGAGGCCGATTTTGTTTGCCCTAAAGAGGAAAAAGATGCTATGATCCACGATACACTGGATACCATCAGGTTGGTTAAGCAAATTCAACAGGGTAATGGTGAAAGGGCGTGCCAGCGCTTCATTATCAGTAACTGTCAGCGCGCTTCGGATATTTTGCAGTTGATTAACCTGTTTTTATGGAGCGGGTGGAAAAAAGACAGCTTAAGCATTGATTTTATGCCGCTGTTTGAAACCGTGAACGATCTGGAACATGCTGCAGGCATCATGGAACAGTTGTATACACATCCGTTTTATGCAGAACATTTAAAAAACAGGGGGAGCCAGCAAACAATCATGCTTGGTTTCTCCGACAGTACTAAAGATGGCGGTTACCTGATGGCTAACTGGTCAATATATAAAGCTAAAGTTGAGCTTACCGCGATGGCCCGCAAATACGGCATCCAGCTGGCGTTTTTTGATGGCAGGGGAGGGCCGCCTGCCCGCGGTGGTGGTAAAACACACCGTTTCTATGCATCGATGGGTAAAGAGATTGCTAACGAGCATATCCAGTTAACTATACAAGGGCAAACCGTTAGTTCGCAATATGGTTCGGTTGAAACGGCCCAATTTAATATGGAGCAGCTGATCAATGCAGGTATTATTTCAGCATTGCACCCCAACCGTAACGATCTGCTGGATAGCCGTCACAAGGAACTCATTCAGCAAATGGCCGACGTGAGCTACAAGCTGTTTATCGATCTGCGCGCACATCCGCTGTTTGTTGAATACCTTGAAAAATTCAGTCCGCTGAAATTATTGTCGAGGATTAATATCAGCAGCCGCCCAACTAAACGTAATGCAGGGGCTCAATTGAAACTGGAAGACCTTAGGGCTATCAGTTTTGTAACTTCATGGAGCCAGTTAAAGCAAAGTATCCCCGGTTTTTATGGTGTGGGTACAGCACTTAAACAGGTTAAAGAAACTGGCGGTTGGGACGAGATTAAAGAGCTTTATCAAACCTCAGGCTTCTTTAAAACTATGCTGGATAACTGTATGATGTCGATGTCGAAGTCGGACTTCAGGGTTACAGCGTACCTGGAACAGGATGAAAAATTTGGCACCTTCTGGAAAATGCTTCGCGATGAGTTTATTCTTACCCGCGAAATGCTTCTTGAACTAACCGGCAGCACTGTACTGATGGAAGAATACCCGGTTGAGCGCCGTTCTATCGCTATTCGCGAAAAAATAGTGTTACCGTTGGTGATCATTCAGCACTACGCCCTGCAATGTATCAATTATGAAAAGGATACTGAGCTTAATGATGTTTATAACAAGCTGGTGATCCGTACGGTTTACGGTATTGTAAATGCCGGGCGCAATTTGGCTTAAGAGTTTATTGTTTTAATTTATATCCCCATCCACCTGTTAGCAATAGCAGGTGGATTTTTTTTTGATTTAATTATATGATCATGATGGGCTGCGTCAAAAGCTTTCAAAGGTTTTGACATTTAGTCTGAAAAGCCTCTGCCGTCAAACTTTAAGAAAAAACCGTGAGCCATTATAAAGTTAAAAGCAGAATACGTAAAGCTTAAAACTAATAAGTTGGTTATCCGTGTTTGTTCAATTGCTTTATATGCAAAAAAAGACCGCATCATTTGTATATGATGCAGCCTCTTTTGTATTTAGGGGAAAGGATTTTATTTCAATTCGAGCGTTACGATTGATTTTGCAGGCAGATTTACTACCAATTTGTCACCATCTTTTTTAGCGCCGGTAAAAGCGTTAAGGTGAATTTTGTTGGCATCTTTAAATGTATTAATATCTGTTAATTTAGCCGAAGTTAATACCTGGCCGCTAACGGTTTGCCATTTTATATCGCTTAGGTTGGTTGTAATAGTAATGGTATTGTGCGGATCAAGGTTAACTAATGAGATGTGTACCTTGCCGGCCGCATCCTGCGAAGCAGATGCATTTACAGCTTCAATTTTTTTGCCGTCAACTTCGTAATCAGGTACGCTCAACTTAATGGGCAGATATTTGGCATCCTGGTGTACTTTATACATATCAAATACATGGTAGGTAGGCGTAAGCACCATTTTTTCTTTATCAGTTAATATCAACGCCTGCAGTACGTTGATGGCTTGTGCAAGTGCAGCCATTCTAACGCGGTCGCTGTGGTTATTGAATATATTAAGCGTTGTGCCTGCTATTAAAGCATCGCGCAAGCTATTTTGTTGATACAGAACACCCCAGTTGCCGGGTTCCGGATCGGTCCAGATGCCCCATTCGTCAACAACGAGGGCCACTTTTTTATCCGGGTCATATTTATCCATAATGGCCGAATGTTTGGTAACCAGTTCCTCCATTTTAAGGCAATTTACCATAGTGCTGAAGTATTCTTTTTCGTCAAAGTTAGTTGCCGAACCTTTTTTGCCCCAATTACCTGTTGGTATGGTATAATAATGCAACGATAAACCTGCCATCATACCGCTCGAGATGTTTTTCATGCAAACCTCCGTCCAGCGGTAATCATCTGCATTCGGTCCGCTGGCTATTTTATTTAATTTAGCGCCGGGGTAATCTTTAGCGAATGAAGCATATCGTTTAAAAAGGTCGGAGTAATATTCAGGTGTCATATTACCGCCGCAACCCCAGCTTTCGTTACCTACGCCCCAAAATGTTACTTTATAAGGAGCTGGATGCCCATTCTTTTTGCGTTCCTGTACTACCGTACTGCTGCTGTTTGAGTTAAGATATTCTATCCATTTCGACATTTCGTCAACCGTGCCGCTGCCAACGTTACCGGCAATATAAGGTTCACAACCCAGTAAATCACAAAGTTCCAAAAACTCATGCGTACCAAAGCTATTATCTTCGGTAACACCGCCCCAATTAGTATTTACCATGCGTGGGCGCGCGGTAGCCGGACCAATACCATCGCGCCAGTGATACTCGTCGGCAAAGCATCCGCCGGGCCAGCGCAGGTTAGGGATCTTTATCTTTTTGAGGGCATCAACAATATCAAGCCTGATGCGGTCCTGTTTTTTTACAGGGAGGGTTTTATCAACCCAAAAACCTCCATAAATACCACGGCCAAGGTGTTCGGCAAATTGACCATAAATGTGTTTGCTAATGGTTGTTTTTGAATCGGTACTGATATTAAGTGTACCTGTTTGCCCGAAGGATGCCGAGCTCAATAAGGACAAAGCGATAACGCCGAGGTGTAAAAACGGGTTCTTTTTCATTGAAACTTAGGATTTAACTAATTGTGCAGTAAAGAAAAGAAAAAAAATGAGAATAAGTGTTAAAAGAACAATAAAAAATATTGACCATGATTAGCTTGATTAAAGGATTACCTTGAATTATAAGCATAATTGAATAAAACCGGTGGTTAGCCTTTAAGAAAAGTATTATCAGGGAATCCTTTAATCAAGCTAATCAAGGTTCCTCATAAATTTTTCAAATTCTTCGCTGCTATAATCTGCCGCGCCGGAGTGCTTATAAATAAGCATGCCCTCTTTATCAAATACGAGGGTAGTAGGGATAGTGCCATCCAGTAAAGTGCCGGGTACATTGCTCATTTGTATATATAAAGGTAGGTCGTAGTTGTTTTTAAGCATAAAATTTTTGGCTTTGGGCAGGTCGTTATCTACATCAACCAAAAGAAAGGCTACTTTTGGATCGTTCCTGAATTTTTTGTAGAGTTCATTTACTTTGGGCATTTCGGCGATGCAGGGAGGGCACCAGGTAGCCCAATAGTTTATAAATACCACTTTAGATTTTAAGGTGCTTAACGATATGGTATTACCGGTTGCATCTTTAAACTGGATATCCGGTACATTGGTAACATTTTCGGGATGCTTAACGTATCCCCCGGGATCGGGCTGGAAAAAGCCCAGCGACATCAATCCCCTGATCAGATGGCCTTTTGCATTTGGATTAAAAATTACCAACAACGCCAATGCCATAATGAGGATGCTGAAAATATTTGAAACCGGGATCTTTTTTTGTTGGCTCATGAAGTGATATTAAGGGCTTGTAAATTCTTTGCTGCTTTGCGCCTTTGCATGAAATTAATTTAATGTTGTAATTTTTCTCTGAGCAAGCCATAAACCCATGTCCCCAAAATAGCGCTTAAAAGCGTAACCGAAGTGACCAAAAAGCCGCTTCCAATCTGCGCAAACAACGGACCGGGGCAGGCACCTGTAATTGCCCAGCCTAAACCAAATATCAACCCGCCATATACGTTGCCCCAGCTAAATTTTTTGTCGGGAATAACGATGGCATCGCCGGTAAGGGTTTTGATCTTATAGCGTTTAATGATCATAACAGAAATCATCCCTACAATAATAGCGCTGCCAATGATACCATACATATGAAACGATTGAAGCCTGAACATTTCCTGGATCCTGAACCACGATATCACTTCTGATTTCACCAGCACTATGCCAAAAAGGAGGCCTGCAAATAGGTATTTGATATTGCGCATATTATAAATGTAATAGGTAGGGTAAAATAAACCAGGTCATGATAAAGCCGCCTGCCATAAAACAGCATGTTGCCACAAGGGATGGCCCCTGCAGGTTGGAGATGCCCATAATGGCGTGGCCTGATGTGCAGCCGCCTGCATACCGGGTGCCAAAGCCTACCAAAAAGCCGCCTATCACCATAAAAATAAAACCTCTTAAGGTAAGGAGCTGATCGAAGCTAAAAACATCTTTTGGCAGTAACCCGTTAAAATCCTTAACGCCCTGTTGCCGCAACACAGCGTGGGTTTGCGGATTAATATCGACCGGGTGATTGGCTGATAAAAATTCCGCGGATATGAAGCCTCCTAAAACGATGCCGGCAACAAAAAACAGGTTCCAGCTTTCCTTTTTCCAATCGTACTTAAAAAAGGAAATATTAGCCGGAATGCATGCCGCGCAGATATGTCTCAGTGATGATGAGATACCAAAAGTTTTATTTCCGATAATAAGCAGGGCAGGTACAATAAGGCCTATCAGCGGGCCGGCTACATACCAGGGCCAGGGTTGGGTTATCAGATCCATAGTTTACGGGTTAATACCCGCAAATATATCTAATGTAGATTGGCAAAATCCTAATTAGGCTGGCGTTTAATTGTGATTGATACAATTTTACTTTTTATTTGTTTTAACAATATTGTTACATATATTTACTGGCAATTATATACCCTAACAAAAATTTCTCTTGGTGAAGAAGCTTATAGCGATACTTTTATTAAACGTACATCTGTTCAATTTGGGCGGATACAGTTTAGTATTTGAGTATTTTATTCACCGGTCCGAAGTGCAAATTGTTAAGCAGATCTATGAAAATAAGGTTGACGCTACCAAACTTGTAGAGATCAAGATTCCTGTACATCTTCCAAAAATCCACAGTTGGAACGGGTACGTGCGCGATCAGGGCCAGTTACAATTAAAAGGTGTTTACTACAACTACCTGCGTTATAAAGTTACACAGGATACCATGTCATTTATTTGTATAGCCAATAGTGTTAAAACCCGTTTGGTTAATGCAAACCTCATTATTGCCAAAGAAATAAGCGATGTGCCCTTAAGTAAAAAGGGACATGATTCATCGCAAAAAAAGATAAACGCTGGAGGGGAATACAGCTTCCAGATTATGCATTACCAATTCTTATCTTACGGAAGGACATTAAAGGTAAAACCACGCCCTATAGCCTACCATGTAAATTCACCCTTCATCGAGTCACCCGGCAAGCCGCCAAACTCTGCCTGCTGATTATTGCCTGTAAATTATGAGTTAAATTGATTTGTGTGCCTGTATTTTAAGGATACAAACCGTTTTTATCATTTGGCTTTTTGGACTGCACATTGTCTGCGCGCCTTATTTAGGGACAATAGCTTCTTTTTTTACGGCTTTGATCATGCTCTTTAATGCTGAGATATTATCAACAATCGGTGGTTAAGCGATTTCAGTTGATAATGTTGATCCGGCTTTTGTTTTACCATTTTTTTATACCCTTTATTTAAACGTAATGAAATTTATGTCGCTGTATTTTTACAGATGTTGTATTGTAGTTTCTTTTTTAATGGCTGTTGCACAATGTGCCAAAGCCCAAACCGATGCTGACGCATTGATGATCCCTAAAAATTATTTTTGTGCTGCCGCAGTATACACCCATGGGAGTTGGGACCACTACTGGGAGGGTACCTTTAAAAGGGATAATCCAAATTTGGGCACTGTAAGTACCAATGTTTACAGTCTGGGTGGAAATTATGGTCTTTCAAACCGGATCAACCTGCTATTTATGGTGCCTTACGTAACCACCAACGCCTCTGCGGGTACTTTAAGGGGCGAAAAGTCATTTCAGGACCTTATGGTTTCATTTAAATGGATGGCGGTAAAAGAAGAGATAGGCCGCGGTTTATTCAGCGTTCATGCAATTGCTACAGGTAGTTTGCCGTTAGCCAATTATGAGGCCGATTATTTACCCCTATCTGTAGGTTTACATAGTAAAAGTGTAGCGCTCCGTGCGTTGCTTAACTATCAAACAGGCAGATTCTTTGTGGCAGGCTCAGGTCAGTACATTCGCCGCGATAATATTACTATCGATAGAAATTCATACTACACTACCGAAATGCATTACACCAATGAGGTGCAGTTACCAAACGCTACCAACTTTATGTTTAGCAGCGGCTACCGCAGCCTCAAATTTAATGCCGAGGCCACTTTTACAAAGATTACAAGCACAAGCGGCTTTGATATCCGTAAAAACGATATGCCTTTTCCAAGTAACCGCATGAATAGCACAGCTGTTGGTCTAATATTGAAATACAGTTTCCAGTCTGTCAGCGGACTTGAGTTTACTGCAGGCGGTAACTATGTTTTAAACGGACGTAATGTAGGCCAAACCCGGTCGGGATTTGCAGGTGTGTACTATGTGTTTAGCACCAAAAAGGAGAAGTAATAACAGGTTGGACAATCAATGATCAATGAAATGAAAAAAACTATACTTAATATATTTACAATCACAGCTTTGGCGGCGGTAACCTTTAGCTCATGCCGAAAGGATATTTTAGACCGTACTTCGCTGTATCCCGCACTTAAACCCTCAAATCTTGGCCTTACTGCCGATACCTGGAACCCCGTGCTTGTTAAAGATTTTAGTGTGTTGAACGTAGGCGCGCCTGATGCTGTTACATCACCGGCCTATGTAGCCGACCTGAACGAGATCAAAGGATTACAGAAAAATCTAACCAGTGATCAGCAGTCAAAGATCCAATATTGGAGCGCGGGCTCTGTATTAAGATGGAATGAGATTTTGCGCGAACTGGTAGCCAAACATAATATACCGCCATACCAGAACCCTGATGGTACTTATCCGGCTCCAAGTTCTACCAATCCTTTTAATTACCCCGAATTTCCGTTTTCAAACCCGCCTTATGCTGCACGTGCCTACGCTTATGTAAGTGCTGCACAATATGATGCGCTGATAGCTGCATGGCATTTCAAAAACGTTTATAAACGTACAGCACCATATAAAAATGACTCGGGTGTTAAAGCACTGATCCCGGCATCCGAACTGCCCTCATACCCAAGCGAGGACGCGGTAGTATCTGGTGCGACATCTGAGATCATGAAATTATTATTCCCTGCGGATGTAGCCTATATACAACAAAAGGTTGATGAAGAAAGATTATACAGGATGGCATCAGGAGCTAATACCCGTGGCGAATTTGCTGCCGGCGAATCGTTAGGCAGGCAGGTAGCCGCCATATTTGCCACCCGCGCCCGTAATGATGGTGCAGGCAAGGCCGGCGGTTCTCCCGCTATCTGGAAAAACTTTGAAACCATCACCGCTGCAAAAGGCGAGCAATTTTGGGTGAGCCTGGAAACCCCCAAAAGGCCACCAATGCTGCCGTTGTTTTCAAAAGTTACGCCTTTCTTGTTCGATTCAACTACTGTAGCTGCAATCAGGCCCCCGGCTCCGTACGCAACAAATTCAGCCGAATTTAAAAAAGAAACAGAAGAAGTATTGTCATTCAGTAAAGACCATAGCCGCGATCATGAAGAGCTGGTTGCTTTCTGGGCCGATGGTGCTGGTACTTATACGCCTACAGGTCACTGGAATGCTATTGCAGCTGATGAATTTGTAAAACAAAATTACAGCGAAGTACGCTGGGCTCGTAACTTTGCCTTGTTAAACATGGCCGAAATGGATGCTGCTATTGTATGCTGGGATACCAAATATTTTTACTTTAACCAGCGTCCGTCGCAAGCCAATCCAAATATCAAAACCTTAACCGGGGTGCCAAACTTCCCGGCTTATACATCAGGCCACTCTAACTTTAGCGGTGCGGCTGCTACTGTGCTAACCTATTTGCTGCCTGATAGGGGGAGTAAATTTACCGATATGGCGCATGCGGCGGCTATGTCGAGGTTGTATGGGGCTATTCATTATCGTAGCGACTGCGAAGTTGGTTTGGTAACCGGAAATAAAGTTGGCCAGTACGCAGTTAACAGAGGGAAGGCTGATAGGGCAGACGCAAAATAACAGGATGTTGAATTGAGGACGAATAAACAATGCGCAGCTTAACAAACGATCAGAAAATATATCACACGCTTCGCCTGGCTGTAGTTATGTGCTTTATAGGGCACGGTTGCTTTGGTATTATTACCAAACAAATCTGGTGTAACTACTTTGGTGTTTTCGGTATCGGTAAAGAAATGGCCTATACACTGATGCCTTATGTAGGTACCGTGGATATATTAATGGGCATTTCTATGCTGGTTTATCCAACCCGTGCCATAGCTGCATGGCTGGTGGTTTGGGGACTGGCTACTGCATCTATGCGCCCACTGTCGGGCGAACCTTTTGCCGAGTTCATTGAACGTGCCGGTAACTATGGTGCACCGTTTGCTTTACTGTTGGTACAGGGAGGGTTCCCATTAGGTAAAAAACAATGGTTTGCCCATATGGATGATAATGTTAGTATCAATGCCGAAACCCTGGCTAAAGTTATTACCTGGTTAAGGGTATTTGCATTTTTGCTGCTAATAGGCCATGGCTGGCTCAACCTTATCCAAAAGCAAGGTTTATTAAGTCAATACCATACGCTTGGTTTTGCTGAACCGGCTAAAACGGCTCAGTTTGTTGGCTTGTTTGAAGTGCTGGCTGCGTTAACAGTGCTTATTCGTCCTTTTAAAAATATACTCCTCGTTTTTATTATATGGAAAATATCCAGCGAGCTCTTTTATCCAAAATACGAAATGTTTGAGTGGATAGAACGCGGCGGCAGCTACGGTGTATTGCTGGCCTTATGGTTTGCGGTTAAAAAAGCACCGGCTGGTTATATTCTCTGGCCTTTTAAACATACATCACATTTAAGAGTAAGCTAAATCATCAAAACATAAAAAAGTTTATTGAACAGGTTGAAAAATCGCCCTGCTTTGTAAATATATTAACTAAACAATTGCAAATGCACACAAATACTTTTAATAATACTATGAAAAAACTGGTACTGAAATTTATTGGCGTTACAACGGTCATCATATTTGCAACTTTTGCAAAGGCAAATGCGCAAGGCTGCGTTGCCATCAGGAGCACAGGCGGCTTATGCACTATGGATGAACATCCTGATAGTGTTTCCAACAATGGCAGCTGGTTGTTAAACAGCAATAACCGTTACTTTCGCTCATATAAACACTTCGTTGGTACCAAAGAGCAAAAACAACGAATTCAACAAGGAACTAATGTAATTAATCATTCATATACACAGGATCTTACTTTAACCCGCATATTTAATAACCGTTGGTCGTTTGCTGTTGATTTACCTATAGTTGATAACAGCCGCTCATCATTATATGAGCATGGAGGTAAGGAGCGTTTGGAAACACATTCCTTTGGTTTGGGCGATGTACGTTTAACCGCTTACGCCTGGTTGCTAAACCCAGCAAAGGCCCGCCGCGGAAATATCCAGGTTGGTTTGGGTTTAAAACTGCCAACCGGAAACTACAACTATCAGGATTATTTTTATCATACAGCTGCCAACGATGGCAAAACGCTTGGACCGGTTGATCAATCCATTCAGTTGGGTGACGGCGGAACCGGTATCACCACCGAGATCAATACCTATTACAATTTTACACACAGCTTTGGTCTGTATGGCGGCTTTTACTACCTGATTAGTCCAAGGGAGCAAAATGGTGTATCATCGGCCCGTGGCGGTACACCAAGTGCCAAAGCGGTTGCTAACGGCAGCGATGTTATGAGCGTGCCCGACCAGGTAATGATCCGCGGTGGTGCAAGTTATGGTGTCAGCAAGTTTGATTTTTCGGCCGGTGTTCGTTACGAATGCTTGCCCGTGCATGACCTGGTAGGTGGCAGTAATGGCTTCCGCAGGCCTGGCTATATCATCTCTGCCGAGCCCGGCGTTACCTATCGTGTTAAATCATTTTCAATTTATGCTTTTGTTCCTGTAGCATTAAAACGCGACCGCACTCAAAGTGTACCGGATAAAATTACAACCCGCTTAACAGGAACTTATGCCCAGGGTGATGCTGCATTTGCAGATTATGCCATTAACGTAGGAGTAACTTTTAGAATTAAATAGAGAATTGGCTTGTCGATTAAAGCCGGGCGTGAATCCCCGGCTTTATTTAACCAATCATTTACAAAACGCCTTAACGTAAACATTATATTATGAAACATACTTTACAATTTCTTTTTTGTACAGCGATATGCCTGACGTTAACTTATACTGGTGTGCATGCCCAGGGCTGTGTTGCCATTAAGGCTGATGGCCCGTTCAGCAACATGGAGCATACTACTCAGGATACCTCATACAAAGGCTGGGAGCTTACCGCTTCGTGGCGCTATTTTAAATCGTTCCGTCATTTTAAAGGCAGCGATGAGCAAAAGCAGCGCCTGGTGATAGGTAACGAGGTGATTAACCATCAGCATACTTTTGATCTAAATCTTACCCGTAATTTTAACCAGTATTGGTCAGTATCTGTTGGTGTACCTTATCTTGTTAATACCCGCTCTTCATTATATGAGCACGGCGGTAAAGAGCGCCATAATTCATACTCTCAGGGTATTGGCGATGCCCGCATCGTTGTTAACAGGTGGTTGTTTGATAGCCGTAAAACCAGGGGAAATATCCAGGTTGGTTTAGGTATCAAGTTGCCTACCGGCGATTTTAATTATAAATCACATTTTTACAATGTCATCCCTTCCGAGCGCCCTGTTGATCAATCCATCCAGTTAGGCGATGGTGGCCTGGGCATCATTGCCGAAGCAAACGGTTACCTGGGTTTTGGCAGCGGCTTTAGCGGGTATACTAACTTGTACTATATGAGTAATCCGCGCAATACCAACGGCACCCGCACTTATCGTGAAACTTTGAGCTCATCACTGGCCAACGAAGCTATTTCAAGTGTGCCCGATCAGTACCTGGCCCGTTTAGGTGTTAATTATACCATAGCGCATGTGTTTACCATATCTGCAGGTGGCCGTATTGAAGGGATCCCTGTTCATGACCTGATAGGTAAAAGCGATGCTTTCCGCCGTCCGGGTTATATCATTTCTGCAGAGCCTGCCCTGAGCTATGCATTTAAAAGGGTAAATATCTTTGCCAGCGTGCCCATCGCCCTGAAACGCGACCGCACACAAAGTGTTACTGATAAAGAAAACTCGATAGCCACCGGTAAATACGTTATCGGCGACGCGGCATTTGCCGATTATGCTATCAATTTTGGTGTGTCGTTTAAATTTTGAGATTATATATACTACTTAGTTGATTTGGTGAAGCCGGGAGTGAGATCCCCGGCTTTTTTATTTAAAACTAATTTTTCCGAATTAAATTCTCTTCGGCAGACAGCATTCGTGTAAAATTATTTTTTATGGATACTTTTTTACTTAAAAACAATAGTTTTACGTTCATGAACACTCCCGAAGAAAACTTTGCAGCGCTGGGTTTAAATCTGCCGCCTGCACCAAAGCCGCTTGGCGTTTATAAACCATGTTTAGTTGATGGTAAATATTTATACCTGTCGGGCCATGGTCCGGTACAGGATGATGCTTCGCTGATTATTGGCCGCATTGGTGAAACAGTAAGCCAGGAAGATGGCAAGCTTGCTGCACAACAGGTTGGTTTAACTATGCTCGCTACCATTAAAGCCAACATCGGCAGTTTTAATAAAATTAAACGTGTTATAAAAGTGCTGGGTATGGTTAACTGTACACCCGAATTTGAAAAGCACCCATTCATCATAAATGGCGCAAGCGAACTTTTTGCCAAAATTTGGGGCGAGGAGAACGGCATAGGCGTACGCAGCGCGGTGGGTATGGGCTCATTACCTGATAATATCCCCGTTGAGATTGAAGCCCTGTTTGAATTAGAATAAAATCTACAATTTCCATTCTGTAGAGACGCATAATTGCGTCTCCCGCTTGCAGAGGCACCATAAGGGCGGCTCTGTATGTTCGAAGACGCAATTATACGTCTCTACAAAAAAATATTAAACCCATGACCCCCAACTGGTATAATATACAGGATGTTGATAAGCTGGATACCCCGGCACTGGTGGTTTATCCCGACAGGGTTAAAACAAACATAGCCATGCTTACAGGCATGATTGATGATATTAAGCGTTTGCGCCCACATGTTAAAACCTATAAAAATGCCGAGGTTACCGCTTTACTGCTGGAGGCCGGCATCTGTAAGTTCAAATGCGCCACCATTGCCGAGGCCGAACTGCTGGCCATAAACAAGGCCTCCGATGTTTTGCTGGCTTACCAACCCCAGGGGCCTAAACTGCACCGTTTCATCAGGCTGATCCATGCTTATCCGCACACGCGTTTTTCGTGTTTGGTTGATAACTCCGCGTCGGCAAAGGAAATCTCTGACGAAGCGGTAAGATTTAATGCTAATATCGATGTTTACCTGGACTTGAACGTAGGCATGAACCGTACAGGTATAACACCAGGTTTTGAAGCTCTTCAGCTTTATATGGATTGCGGTGTACTGCCGGGTATTAATCCCGTGGGTTTGCATGCCTATGATGGCCACATCCATGATGTAGACCTGCAAAAACGGGCCGAACGCTGTAATTTTGCGTTTGATCCTGTGCTTAAATTGCAGCAAACTATAAAAAGTAAAGGTTACCCCGAACCGGTTATCGTAGCAGGAGGCTCACCAACTTTTCCTATCCATGCCAAACGTAATTATGTTGAATGCAGCCCGGGTACGTTTGTTTACTGGGATAAAGGTTACCAGGTGGGAATGCCTGAGCAGGACTTTTTACCTGCAGCATTGATTGTTACCCGGGTGATTTCCCTGCCCGGCCCAACAAAGCTTTGTCTGGATGTGGGGCATAAGTCGATATCGGCTGAAAACGAATTAAGCAAACGTATTTATTTTTTAAATGCGCAGGAGCTTTACCCGGTGAGCCAAAGCGAAGAACATTTGGTGGTTGAGGCAGGCGATAATCATCAATATCAAATAGGCGATGTGCTTTACGGCATTCCGCACCATGTTTGCCCTACGGTTGCGTTGTATGAGCGCGTTTATACTATCGAAAACGAAAATGTTACCGGTGAGTGGCTTAACAAGGCCCGCGACCGCAAAATTACCATCTAAATACCCCTGATACCATGTTTGTTATAGATGCCCATTTAGATTTAAGCATGAACGCCCTGGAGTGGAACCGCGACCTTACGCGTCCGCTTGCTGAAGTAAACCAGCGCGAAGAAGGCTTAACCGACAAGCCAGATCGTGCCAAGGCTGTTGTTACCCTGCCCGAATTGCGTAGAGGGAATATTGGCCTGGTGGTAGCTACCCAGATAGGGCGCTATGTAGCACCTGGTAACCCTTTGCCCGGCTGGCACTCGCCCGAGCAGGCCTGGGCGCAAACCCAGGGACAGGTAGCCTGGTACAAGGCCATGGAAGATGCCGGCGAAATGGTGCAGGTGAACGATATGCCATCGCTTGAAAAACACCTGGAACTTTGGAATGATGTTACCCCGTCAGAAAAAAAGCCGGTGGGGTATATTTTAAGTTTGGAAGGTGCCGATTCGATAGTGACGGTTCAGCATTTGGAACGGGCTTATAATTATGGCTTGCGGGCTGTTGGTCCGGCGCATTATGGCCCCGGCAGGTATGCTCAGGGTACTGATGCTACCGGCTATATGGGGCCTAAAGGTCATGAGTTGCTTAAAGAAATGGAGCGGCTGAATATCATTTTAGATGCTACCCATCTCTGCGATGACAGTTTTTGGGAAGCACTTGATCATTTTAACGGGCACGTTTGGGCAAGTCATAACAATTGCCGGGCACTGGTAAATCATAACCGCCAGTACAGCGATGAGATGATCAAAGCCCTTATCGACCGCGGCGCAGTGATCGGCGCCGCCCTTGATGCCTGGATGATGGTGCCCGGATGGGTAAGGGGTGTATCTACCCCAAAAGGAATGAACTGTAATATGGAAGTTATGGTTGATCATATCGATCATATTTGCCAGATTGCCGGTAATGCCCTGCACGTAGGTATGGGTACTGATTTGGATGGCGCTTTCGGACGTGAGCAATGCCCTTATGACCTTGAAACCATTGCCGATCTGCAAAAAGTGCCCGATCTGTTAAAGAGACGCGGTTATACTGATGAGGATATTCAAAATATGATGCACGGCAACTGGCTCAGGTTTTTAAGGAATGCATGGGCGTAAATCAGTTGGCAGTTTTTAGCTTGCAGTGGGCTGTACAGCATGTTAATCTACTTTGATATCGATGAAGCGGATTTCAATAATGGCTTTTGCTGTGATATTGGTTAGCTGTAATAAATTGAGCCCGGCAGGGTTTTGGAAAGGGTTTGACAGCGATCATATCATAAAATCTGCCAGCGATCAGGGACCATGGGGCGGAACACGCACGATTGCCTGGAAAAATCGGTTACGTAATTATAATAGCCAGGATGTAATCAGATTTGCAGAAGGCAACGGTTGGAGGTTACTACAGACCATGGTTATCGACACCATTAGAAATAAAAAAATCTCCATCAGAAACGAAGGCAATAAAACACCAGATAAAGCAGATTTAGCAGTTTATGGTGGTAATACCGAAGCTGATTTAAGTTTTTCGGGTTGCGTTAACGATTACTGTACCCTGTATGAATTTAATTCTGGTTGGACTTATGTAACTGAGGGAGAGGCTATGATAGCAAAAGGGTATGTATTGGTAGATGCCAATAAGCACCGGATGACAATGTTTCATTCTTGGGGCGAATGGTAGATTTATAAGACAGAAGGTTAAGTCGTCGATAAGTTTTAGTCGAAAGAGATACCCCCAAATCCTTCCATTTCTTCATTAAACAGTAAAACCTGCCTTTTATATCTGTAACTTTCCTTAATTAAATCTACTTTGCGAAACACTTACCTTAAATTAGGGATAGTGTAAATTGTCATCTAAACTATGAACGCAGAACAATCAAGGTTAAAGGATACAGGTTGGAAAAAGTGGGGGCCTTACGTAAGTGATAGGCAGTGGGGTACCGTGAGGGAGGATTACAGTGCAAATGGTGATGCCTGGAACTACATAACCCATGATATGGCCCGCAGCAAAGCTTATCGCTGGGGCGAGGAAGGTATAGCCGGCATTTGCGATAGGCAGCAATATCTGTGTTTTGCAATAGCATTGTGGAATAAGAAAGACCCTATAATTAAAGAACGATATTTTGGTTTAAGCAACCCCGAAGGTAATCATGGCGAGGATGTGAAAGAGATGTACTACTATCTGGATAGTACACCTACACACTCGTACATGAAAACGTTGTATAAATATCCGCAAAACGAGTTTCCGTACAAATGGCTGGTTGATGAGAACAAACACCGGGGCCGCCAGGATCCAGAATTTGAACTGATGGACACGGAGATATTTGATCGTAACGAATATTTTGATGTTTTTACCGAATATGCCAAAAGCGCGCAGGAAGATATCCTAATTAAAATAACTATTCATAACCGGAGTGAAGAGGATGCCCCGCTTAATGTAATGCCTACTTTATGGTTCCGCAATACCTGGGCTTGGGGATATGATTCGCGCAAACCAGATCTTTGTGCTTCTTCGGATAAAGTGATCAGCATTTTTCATAAAGACCTTGGGCAGATGTGGCTGCACATCGAAGGGCAAGCTCAACTCCTGTTCTGTGATAATGAAACTAACTCGCGCAGGCTTTATAATTATGACGATGGCCGAAAGTATTATAAGGATGGTATAAACGATTACATTATTCATGCTGCCGATACGGTAAATCCTAAAAACATGGGTACCAAAGCAGCTATAAACTACGATTTAAATATCCCGGCCAGGCGAAGCGTAACCATACGCTTGCGACTGTCTGAAGATGCAAATTATAGTTTTGAGGATTTTGACGAGGTTTTTGCTGTTCGCCAAACAGAGGCCGACCAGTTTTATAACGATATTCATGGCGCTACCATGAACCCCGATCGCCGCCTTATTCAGCGGCAGGCTTTTGCCGGCATGTTATGGAACAAGCAGTTTTACTATTCAGATACCCGCCATTGGCTTAGCGGTGATAAAGGGATGCCCCGCCCGCCTGCACAAAGGCAAAAAACCCGAAACAGTAAGTGGACGCATCTTAATACCCGCGATATTGTTTCAATGCCAGATAAGTGGGAATATCCCTGGTTTGCCGCCTGGGACCTTGCTTTTCACTGCCTGCCGCTGGCAACCGTTGATATGGCCTTTGCCAAAAATCAGTTGATTTTGCTTACCCGCGATTGGTATATGCACCCTAACGGCCAGTTGCCTGCCTATGAATGGGATTTTGGTGATGTAAACCCTCCGGTACATGCCATGGCTGTATGGAACGTATATAAAACCGATAAGGAAAATAACAATGGAAAAGGGGATACTTATTTCCTGGAGCGGGTTTTTCACAAACTGATGCTCAATTTTACCTGGTGGGTTAACCGCAAGGACCAATCGGGCAATAATATTTTTGAGGGTGGTTTCCTGGGGATGGATAACATCGGTGTTTTTGACCGTAATATGCATTTACCATCCGGGCAGCATTTGGAACAGGCCGATGGTACCAGTTGGATGGCCATGTATTCGCTTAACCTGCTTCGCATTGCCACCGAACTTACCGAAACCGACAAAGCCTACGCTGATATCGCTTCTAAGTTTTTTGAGCATTTCATTTATATTGTTGGGGCCATGTCAAACCTGGGCGAAAACAATGAAGGCCTTTGGGATGATGACGACGGCTTTTTTTATGATCAGATCCGTTTCCCTGATGATGGTTCTATTAAAATGCGGGTTAGGAGTATAGTAGGGTTGATTCCACTGTTTGCTACCGAGGTATTGGATGAAAAAGATATTACGGAAAGCCCGGTGTTTAAAGACCGCATGAAATGGTTTGCCGAAAATCGCCCCGATCTTGCATCGCTGGTTTCACGCTGGAACGAGAAGGGAAGCAACGGCAAACACCTGATAAGTTTGCTGCGTGGTTACAGGATGAAGTCATTGCTCAAATACATGTTAGATGAAAATGAATTTTTAAGCGACTACGGGATCCGGTCACTTTCAAAGTATCACCTTAAACACCCTTACCATGTTTCGGTAAATGGAGTTGAATTTGGCATATCCTATGTGCCGGGCGAAAGTGACAGCGGTTTATTTGGTGGTAACAGCAACTGGCGCGGCCCTATCTGGATGCCCATCAATTACCTGATTATTGATAGTTTGCACCGGTTCCATATGTTTTATGGCGACGAGTTTAAAATAGAATGCCCAACCGGTTCGGGAAATTTTATGAACCTGAAAGAGGTAGCGAACGAACTATATGCCCGGGTTTCCAAACTGTTTATGAAAAACGAAAATGCTGAGCGGCCGGTGTATGGTAAAAATCCCAAACTGCAAACCGATCCGCATTTTAAAGATCACATTTTGTTTTATGAGTTTTTTGATGGCGATACAGGTCTTGGTTTAGGTGCCGCACATCAAACCGGCTGGACAGGCTTGATAGCCAATTGTTTGTACCTGGAGTAAAAGCTCACAACCCTGTATTTTTTATAAATGTTAACCTGATAACCTAAATTTACAGAAATAAAAATCATTATACTGTCGGCGTTGTATAATCAATTACCTGGAATTGTTTGATCAGGATCAATTAAACAGGTAATGCTTTTATTTTGAATGCGTTAGGGATAGGAGCGGATACCGGCCCTGAGCGTAATGCCTGCAGGCGTATGAGCGGATAGCCCGGCCGAAGGCAACGCCCAAAGATCGTATTAAAAATATCATTTTGTGAGTAGAGTCTTAACGACTTAAATCCTCATAATGGTTGCGTACCTCTGGCACACTTAACGTTCATCTATTTATTTCTACAAACCTTTTGCACCTCTGCAGCAGCCCGTCAGTTTGTTAACTAAATAATACCATGTGATAGTTAATTAACAAAGATTATAGATAACATTAACTAATATTGATTCCACCTATTTATCGGTTTTAAACTTTCAGTATTGCGCTTTTAGCTTTTATATAAAACTATTGTGTAAAAAAGACACAATAAAATTTCCTGGCTTATTATTAATTAATTAGCTTTACTGTACCAGTTAATTATTAACCATTATCAAGCATGATTTACAGCAGAAGAAATTTTATTAAAGGCACCGGTGCATTGGTGCTTGGCGGCATGGCCTTATCGGGTAAAGCAGCAAGTTTTTTGAGTAACATGGAGCATCATCCTGTAGGACTGCAGTTGTTTACTTTTTTTGGCGTTATTGACGAAGATGTTAAGGGTACGCTTAGCAAAATAGCCGCTATTGGCTACAAAGAAATAGAATCGGCCTTTAGTAAAAAAGGTGGCTATTATGGTATGAAGCCTAAAGAATTTAAAGCCATGGTGAATAACTTGGGCATGAGCTGGACCTCGCACCATGTTCTTGGCGCTCCGTTTAAACTGCCACCGGGAGCAAAAATGCCTGCAGGTGCAGATGGTAAGCCGATGGTATTGCCTCCTGTATTGAACCTGCGCGATAATATGCAGCAGGTGATTGACGAGGTTGCTGACGGCGGCGTTCAATACCTGGTTTGCGCCAATTCGCCTACGGCTACGCTTGATGAAATAAAATCGACCATTGAGGTGCTGAACAAAACGGGAGAAGCTGCTAAAAAAGCCGGCATCCAGTTTGCATATCATAACCACGATATGGAGTTTCACGCGGTTGACGGTAAAGTTCCTTATGACATGCTATTAAGCGAAACAGATGCGGGTAATGTAAAAATGGAGCTTGATTTGGCCTGGGCTGTTAAGGCAGGTAAAAATCCGGTGGAAATGTTTAAGGAACATCCCGGTCGTTTCCCGCTTTGGCATGTGAAAGATTTGGATGCAGGCAGGCAGAATATACAACCTGTAGGAGGCGGCACTATTGATTTTAAACCAATTTTTGCAGCCGCTAAATCAGCAGGTATGCAACACTTTTTTGTAGAGCATGATATGCCTAAAGATGCCTTTGCAAGTATTACAGCCAGTATGGGATATTTGAAGGATAAGCTGATGGTGTAAATAGGGAGTGATATCCGAATTGTTAACTATTAATTGTTTTTATAATACAATTGCAGCCGATAGATTAAGTTTTATCGGCTGTTTTGTTTGCTAACGATCGTTGTTTGTCTCTTAATTTAGTTTATGAGCTTTTTTTGTAAAAGAAGACGCCGGAACTTATTGTATTTTTCGGAAAAGTATGGCTTAACAATTCCATAATGTGCCGTAATTTTGATTTAACCTGCCTGTTGAGTAATTTAAGGCGATAAAATATTATTTATAACGGCGGCGTATGGCAGAAACATCTACAGAACATTTAAAAAGGGTTTTGAACCCCATCCATTTATGGGCCATAGCCGTAGGTCTGGTTATTTCGGGCGAATATTTCGGGTGGAATTTGGGATGGGCTGTATCCGGCACTATAGGTTTGCTCATAGCCACCCTGGTTATCACCTTAATGTATATTACATTTATTTTTAGCTATACCGAACTCACCGCCTCCATACCTCATGCGGGAGGCGCTTTTGCTTATGCGTATCGGGCTATGGGACCGTTTGGCGGGCTGATAGCGGGTTATGCAACGCTTGTGGACTTCCTGGTCGCTACGCCTGCCGTGGCGGTTTCTTTGGGAAGTTACCTTCACTTTTTATATCCGGTAATTCCTATAACTGCGGCCGCCATGGGCTTTAATGTTCTTTTTATCTTGCTCAATATGTTGGGCGTAAAGGAGTCGGCAACCTTTTCGGTATTCATTACCATACTTGCTGTGGTTGAACTAATGCTTTACCTGGGCATTGTGTCGCCGCATTTTAAAATGGTAAACTATCTTACAAATCCTATGCCTTTTGGTTGGGCTGGCGTATTTGCAGCCTTGCCTTTTGCAGTTTGGTTTTACCTCGCTATTGAAGGGGTAGCCATGGTGGCCGAAGAAGTGGAGAACCCCAAAAGGAATATCCCCCGCGGCTATATTTCGGCCATCGTAACATTAGTTGTGCTGGCTTTAGGGGTAATGATCATAACCGGCGGCTTGACCGACTGGCGCAAGCTAAGCCATTTGGATTATCCGCTGCCCGAGGCTATTGGGATAGTATTGGGTAAAGGTAATGGCTTAACCAAAGTATTTGCCAGTATAGGTTTGTTTGGTTTGATTGCCTCGCTGCACGGGATCATCCTTGCTTCGTCAAGGCAGGTATTTGCCATGGCGCGCAGTGGATATTTACCCCGGATGCTATCTGATATTAACCGCAGGTTCAAAACGCCGCATTGGGCCCTTGTGATAAGCGGTATAGTAAGTTCCATCTTCATTTATAAATTTAAAACAGATCAGATCATCATGCTCTCGGTACTGGGTGCAGTGGTTATGTATATCATGAGTATGCTGAGCCTGTTTATACTACGCAAAAAGGAGCCGCGCTTAAACCGGCCCTTCCTGGCCCCGGTATACCCGGTTTTCCCGGCAATAGCTTTGGTTATTTGTGTAGTATGCTTATTTGCTACTATATATTTTAACCCCGATATGAGCCTCATTTTTGCAGGAGGATTAGTAATTGTATTGCTGATTTTTATAGTGATGGGTAAACATAAAGTTGCATTAACAGAAGACATGATGAGCGCACCGATGGATGATGAGGTCATTAATCATTGAGTCATAAGTCATTTGTTTGTTCGCTTTTTGAATAATTAACCAATGACATAATGATTGAAAAAAATGACCCAATGATCAATGACATAATGATATAAATATGTACCGCCACAACATACATCACCGGGTTTATAAGTTTCCCAACCTGAAAACATTGCTGGGCAAGGCGTCACCTTACCGCTCGGGCGATGAACTGGCCGGGCTTTGTGCCGTGGGGTATGAGGAACGTGTGGCTGCACAAATTACCCTGGCCGATGTGCCGCTTAAAAACTTTTTAAATGAAGCGGTAATCCCTTATGAGGACGATGAAATTACCCGCCTGATTATTGACGATCATGATAAGGCTGCCTTTAGTCACATTGGCCATTTAACCGTTGGCGAATTACGTGATTGGTTATTAAGTGACGAAACCGACTGTGCTATTTTAACAACTATAGCTCCCGGCTTGACACCCGAAATGGTTGCTGCAGTATCCAAACTGATGCGCAACCAGGACCTGATTGCTATGGCCAATAAATGCCAGGTGGTTACCCGCTTTCGTAATACCATAGGCTTAAAGGGACATTTCAGTACCCGTTTACAGCCCAATCACCCAACTGATGATCCGCGTGGAGTAGCGGCCAGCATCATCGACGGCTTATTATTTGGTAGCGGCGATGCTGTTATAGGCATTAACCCGGCGACTGACAGTCCGGCGGCGGTGAGCAGTTTATTGACGTTGATGGATGAGTTACGGCACCGTTTCGATATCCCTACACAAACCTGCGTGCTAAGCCACATAACTACCACATTACAATTGGTTAACGAAGGTGCTCCTGTAGATCTGTGTTTTCAATCCATAGCCGGTACAGAGAAGGCCAACGCCAGTTTCGGGGTTAATTTAAGCTTGATTGAGGAAGCTTACCAGGCCACACTATCGTTAAAGCGGGGTACTGTTGGTAATAATGTAATGTACTTTGAAACCGGACAGGGTAGCGCCTTATCAGCCAATGCCAATTTCGGGGTAGATCAGCAAACCTGCGAAGTGAGGGCCTATGCCGTCGCCCGTAAGTTTAATCCTTTGCTGGTGAATACTGTAGTTGGTTTTATTGGCCCCGAATATTTATATGATGGCAAGCAGATCATCCGTGCCGCGCTCGAAGATCATTTTTGTGGAAAACTGCTTGGCTTGCCCATGGGAGTTGACGTTTGCTATACCAATCATGCGGAAGCCGATCAGGACGATATGGATAACCTGCTTACGTTGCTTGGTGTAGCGGGTTGTAACTTCGTGATGGGTATTCCGGGCTCGGATGATATTATGCTTAATTACCAGTCAACTTCGTTTCATGATGCCCTTTACCTGCGTAAAGTATTGGGGTTGAAACCCGCTCCCGAGTTTGAGGGTTGGTTGATAAAGCAGAGGATTGTTGATGATAAAGGTTATATGCTGCCTGTTACGGAACACGGGTTGTTGAGAGGTTTTTGATTGAAGGCGAAAGGGTAAAGGCGAAAGGTAAAAGGTTTTTTGAACTGACGAAAAATAAAAAATACGGCGTCATCCTCTGCCGTCGCCCGGCTCCAGCCGAGTGTCAGCTATCTCACGGCCTCTGGCCGACGTAGCTCTTATGGCACACAGGCCGGAGGCCTATGAATAATGGTCATTCAGCTGGAGCCGAGCGAAGGCAGAGTGACAGGTTGCTGCTATATCAAGGACATAAGTAAACCATTAAATGAAACGAAATATCCCACAGGAAATTGAGCCACTAAAAGCTTTGCAGGAATTTACTTCCGCGCGGATAGCTATTGGCCGGGTGGGAACGAGTATCCCCTTAAAACAGTCGCTTGAGTTTAAACTGGCACATGCACATGCACGTGATGCCGTATATTCTGAGCTTGATCTTGCTAAGCTAACAAACTCGCTGATGCACTTTGAACTGCCGGTTTTACACTTGCATAGCCGGATAACCGACCGTCGGCAGTACCTGCAACGACCCGACCTTGGACGAAGGCTGAACGACGCCTCGCTGAACGAATTAAACGCCTATAGCGCTAAAAGTGATATAGCTATCATGATAGTTGACGGCCTTTCGGCAACCGCTGTAAATGAAAACGCTGTAGGCCTGCTTGATGCACTAATTCCTTTGTTGGTTGCCGATGGTTTAAAGCTTGCGCCAATAAGTCTGGTTGAACAGGGGAGGGTAGCCATTGGCGACGATATTGGGTATGGCCTGAAGGCTAAACTTTCGCTGATCCTGATAGGTGAACGCCCTGGTCTAAGTGCCGCGGATAGTCTTGGTGCATATCTTACCTATAATCCCAAACCCGGTTTGACAGACGAATCACGAAACTGCGTTTCTAATATCCGCCCCAAAGGTTTAACCTATAAAAAAGCAGCAAAGAAAATTTTTTATTTAATTAATGAAGCGTTCAAACGGAAACTGTCGGGAGTGGAGCTGAAGGATAATGCGGGGTTGATAGCTGAAGGTTAATGAGCTAAACGCTGAAAGCAAAAAGCCCAAAGCATTGTGCTCCGGGCCAATTCTTGCTGCTTTAAGCCTTAGGCTTTTCCTATTTACTTTTTCTCGCTTCCACATAACCATTGAATGATATTGGGTCGCGGTTACTGCTGATCACTTGCAGGGAGCCGTATCCATCCTGCGAAATACTTAGGTTAAATGTTTGTACATCGCGCCAGTCGGCTATGTTTTTTTCTTTGGGTTTGATCGTGATATTCCATCCGCTTCCCTTTTTTACTGACGAATATGTGAATTTGGTAGTATTAACTTTGATGCCGCCATCTGTTGTTCCCGGAGGAGGCGCTACATAGGCCCGGCCAAAGTAAGGTAAAAATGATACAATGGTATCTTTGCTTATCGTCATGTCATAATCAGAGGTAAGCGGCCTGGTACCGCCCCGCATCGGTAAAGCATAATTTGCCTTAAATACAAAGTTTTGGTCCTCTACCATCTTTTTGATTTCAGCCTGTTTGGCTGCCTTTTTTTCAGCCTTGGTTTGAGCAAAGCTTACGTTAACGCCAATAAATATGAAAGCAGCCAAAAGGGCTATTTTGTTTAAGATTTTCATGATATAAATGTTTAAGTGGTTAGACAGTAAAGAGTTATTTAGGTTTAAGTACATTCAAATTTAAGCAATCTTTTAAACAAAAAAGCCCACTGGTAATTCAGTAGATTTAGGCACTAAAAAGATATTGAAATTATGTTTCGGCTATTTAATAGAAAAAAGTCAAAGCGCCCTGTACAGGATTGGGAATTGGTGCTGATGTATAAAACGCTTGAAAAACTGCCAACGGAGTTTGAATATCTGAAACGCCAGATAGAAGCAGATATATTTGCCTCATCTCTTGTTGGTTATAGTGCCTCTTATCCTGATTATGTGGCATTTTCTTATGCCGACGGGATTAGTGCTTTTGAACGCAAGCGCGAGCATGGCTATAAAATTACCAATATAAAAGTGCGGGATATTGGCGGGAGTAAAACATTTATGTATGTAATATACGTACATAACGGAGTTATCACAGGATATTCTATACACGGTTTAAAAAAACAGATTATTGATGTTATTAGTGCTGATACAGATGCTTATGTCAAGGAGTTTTATGCGGATGACAATGAGGATTATGAAAGCCTGAAAAGGATAATAAGTAAAGATGACCTGAAGTTGATTAAGCCGGAGAATGTTTATAAACTAAACCTGAAAGGCCGGGTGTTTTATCATATAGAAGATCTTGAAGACGGTGATTTTATAGGGATTGAAAGTAATGGCCAAATCTGCAAAATAACACATGATCCTTTTGAAATTATTCTTCTTAAAGAAAACTTAGCAGAGATCCTTTCAATGTAAAAGGCCACCTGTTTTTCAGATGGCCTTTAAAGTAAAGGATTTGCTGCTTTATTAAAGCAATGTATTATATCAAGCTAACACTGCGTTTAACAAACTCGGTTAAATCGGCACCGGTTAATAAGCCTTGTGATAACAATGCCAAATCAAAAGCTTGTTTTGAAAGTTGTGCCTGTACAGTTTCGTCTTCTTCCTGCAAAATACGGCTTACCAGTTTGTGGTTGCCATTTACAATTACTTTGTAGTTATCAGGCATGTTTCCGTAAAAACTCATGCCACCGCCCATAGCTGCCATATCTTTCATGCGGCGCATAAACTCGTCCATAGTTACGGTAACCGGTAACTCGTCTGGGTTAAGGCTTTCTATTTGAACGTTGTAAGCTGGCCTGTTAATGGCTTTATCAAAAATGCTTTTTACCTGGGTGCTTTGTTCTTCGGTAAGTACCGTTTCAAGCGCGTCATCCTTTTTAATCAGTTTATCAGCAACATCAGCATCAACACGTTTTAATGATGTTTTCTCTAATTTTTGCTCCAACTGGCTGATGAAGTGATTGTCAATAGGAGAGTTCATCACCAATACATCATAGCCTTTTTTATTGGCAGACTGGATAAACGAATCCTGTTTCGCAGGGTCATTGGTGTAGATGTAAACCAATTGACCGTCTTTATCTGTTTGGTTAGCTTCAACTTTGTCTTTATACTCGGGCAGCGTAAAGTTTTGTTTTTCGGTGTTGGTAACCAAAACAAAGTCTTTGGCTTTGTCATAAAACTTGTCTTCGCTCACCATACCATACTTTACAAACAGGCCAATGTCGGTCCATTTTTCTTCGTAAGCTTTACGGTCTGCTTTGAACAGGTCTGACAATTTATCAGCTACCTTTTTGGTAATATAACTGTTGATCTTTTTAACATTGCTGTCCGCTTGCAAAAAGCTGCGTGATACGTTAAGCGGAATATCCGGTGAATCGATAACACCATGCAACAGCATTAAAAATTCAGGGACAATATCTTTTACTTCATCAGTAATAAATACCTGGCGGCTAAATAATTTGATCTTGTTTTTTTGGAACTCAAAATCATTTTTCAGCTTAGGGAAATATAGTACACCTGTTAAGTTGAAAGGATAATCAACATTCAGGTGGATCCAGAACAATGGATCTTCGCTGAAAGGATAAAGCTGTTTGTAAAAGTCAAGATAATCTTCATCTTTTAATTCAGATGGCGCTTTTGTCCAGATAGGGTTGGTAGTGTTGATGATATTATCAACCTCCACTGAAGTATATTTTGGTTTGCCTTCTTCATCAACGCCATCTTCAACAGATTCGGTTTTGGTGCCGAATTTGATAGGTACAGGCAAAAATTTGCAGTATTTATCAAGGATTTCCTGTAATCTGTACTGGCTTAAAAACTCGGCCGATTCATCATTGATATACAAAGTGATCTCAGTACCGCGCTCTTCTAAAATACCTTCGCCAATTTCAAATTCGGTGCTGCCATCGCATACCCAGAAAGCAGGTTCTGCACCTTCCTGGTAGGATAGGGTTTGGATCTCTACTTTATCAGCTACCATGAAAGCCGAATAAAAACCTAAACCAAAGCGACCGATGATCTCGTTGGCATCTTTTGCTTCTTTGAATTTCTCCATGAATTCAGTGGCGCCTGAGAAAGCGATCTGGTTGATATATTTCTTAATCTCTTCGGCAGTCATACCGATACCATTATCGCTAATGGTGATGGTCTTTTTGTCTGCATCAAAAGCAACCTCGACACGGAGGTCACCAAGTTCGCCGGTGTACTGGCCTAATGAAGCTAAACGTTTAATTTTTTGGGTAGCATCTACCGCGTTTGATACCAGCTCGCGCAAAAATATCTCATTATCAGAGTATAAGAACTTCTTAATGATCGGGAAAATGTTCTCGGTGTGGATCGAAATGCTGCCTTTTTCTTGCATAACTATATTTTAATAGGATTGATTTAATGATTGTCGCCAATGCAACATCAATGTGTGTTCCAATTGTTATTATATTGTCAAAATGGCAGGGGCAGGGGAATTTGGTCAGATAAGTCGTGGAGGTAAGGCTTATTCACCCGTTATTGCGAGGTTCCAAGCAATCCCCAACTTTACAGACGGCTATGTAAGTGCCCCTGCAGAGTTCGCGATTGCTTCGTCGTTCCTCCTCGCAATGACGATTTTCCAGAAGCTATAGCAAAAAATAAGGGATAAACATTTAAGCTTATCCCTTACCATATAAAGATTGATTATATCGTTAATTGGCCATCATCTTAATAAACGAAGCTAATTTTTCTTTCATTTCTCTTCTGTCGACAATGAAATCAAGGAAACCATGCTCCTGCACAAACTCGGCAGTCTGGAAACCCTTCGGGAGATCTTTTTTAATAGTTTCCTTAATTACCCTTGGCCCTGCAAAGCCTATCAGCGCGCCCGGTTCGGCAATGTTGATATCGCCTAGCATGGCGTATGATGCTGTTACGCCACCAGTGGTTGGATCGGTAAGTAAAGATATATAAGGGATTTTTGCCTGTGAAAGCAAGGCAAGCTTAGCCGATGTTTTAGCCATTTGCATCAGTGAAAATGCCGCTTCCATCATGCGCGCACCACCCGATTTTGAAATCATCAGGAACGGAACTTTATGTTGGATACAGTAATCAATAGAGCGGGCTATCTTTTCGCCAACTACCGATCCCATTGAGCCCCCAATAAAGTTAAAGTCCATACAGGCGATAACCAGGTCCTGACCGTCAATTTTACCGGCGCCTGCCCTTATTGCATCTTTTAAACCTGTTTTGTGCTGAGTTTCCTTAAGCCGGTCGGTGTATTTTTTGGTGTCTTCAAAATGAAGCGGATCACCGGATGTAAGCTCAGGAAAAAGCTCTGTAAACTCGTTATTATCAAATAGTACCGAAAAATATTCTTTTGAACCTATGCGCAGGTGGAAGCCACAGTAATGGCACACATA
Organism: Mucilaginibacter sp. NFR10; assembly: GCF_900100445.1. NCBI lineage: Bacteria > Pseudomonadati > Bacteroidota > Sphingobacteriia > Sphingobacteriales > Sphingobacteriaceae > Mucilaginibacter > Mucilaginibacter sp. NFR10. The sequence continues at coordinate 419,057 of NZ_FMTV01000002.1, forward strand.
TTGATTTTCTACCTGCTCAGAATAGTGTAAAGGTTTCTTACAATTAGGGCATTTATTCCAGATGCCATCGGGGGCTTCCTTCTTTTCCTCAGTAGTCGTAATTATCCCTTTCAACTCTCGTTTAAACCATGCCATATCTGTGTCTAACTCTTTCAATTGGGTACAAAGAAACAAAAAATATTAAACATGTGGTGCCGGTATATAAAAAGTTATAGGGGGCAAATTGTTTGCTTGAAAGTTTAATTACTTATTTAATGCTATTTTTGTAATAAAAGGATCGGATTGTTAATTAATTATATCATATTTTTAAATTAACCCTATTTTTACTACCGTTTTAATATACTTTTAAGATTGCTTATCCGAATTCAATAAATTTTATAACTTCGAGCCCCAAATAAACGCTAATGGATTTAAAAAATTATAGAGGTGTTCTGCACGGCGATCAGGTGCAGGAACTATTTGAAGCAGCAAAAAAGCACCAGTTTGCTTTACCGGCAGTAAACGTTATTGGTACTAATACTATCAATGCAGTTATGGAAACAGCTAAAGCTGTTAACTCTCCGGTTATTATTCAGCTGTCAAATGGCGGTGCACAGTTTTACGCCGGCAAATCATTGGATAATTCAAAACTTCAGGCCTGTATTTTAGGTGGTGTATCTGCTGCAAAGCATGTTCACCTGTTGGCTGAGCATTACGGCGTTGCGGTTATCCTGCATACAGACCATGCTGCCAAGAAATTGTTACCGTGGATTGATGGCCTCCTGGATCATGGCGAGAAATTTTTTGCCGAAACAGGCAAGCCTCTATTTTCATCGCACATGCTCGACCTTTCAGAAGAGCCTATTGAAGAGAATATCGAAATTTCGGCTAAATATCTCGAGCGTATGGCCAAAATGGGCATGACCCTTGAAATTGAGTTGGGTGTAACCGGCGGTGAAGAAGATGGTGTTGACAATTCTGATGTTGACAGCTCTCGTTTATATACCCAGCCAGAAGAGGTTTCTTATTCATATGAGCACCTTTTAAAAGTAAGCCCCCGTTTTACTGTAGCTGCTGCTTTTGGTAACGTTCATGGTGTGTACAAACCAGGTAATGTTAAGTTACAACCGGTTATCCTGCATAACTCACAGGAGTATGTTAAACAAAAATTTGGTTTAACTGCCGAAAAACCGATCAACTTTGTATTCCATGGTGGTTCTGGTTCAAGCCAGGAAGAAATCCGCGAAGCTATTTCATATGGTGCTATCAAAATGAATATTGATACCGATATGCAATGGGCTTACTGGGAAGGCATTAAAGATTACTATAAATCAAAAGAAGGATACCTGCAAAGCCAGATCGGTAGCCCGGATGGTGAGGATTCTCCAAACAAGAAATATTATGACCCGCGCGTTTGGTTACGCAAAGGTGAGGAAAACTTTGTAAAAAGGCTTTCTGTTGCCTTTGAAGACCTTAACTGTATCGACGTTTACAGCAAATTATAATATTCATCAGAAATTAACAAAGCGCCTGTACATTTGTTGTACAGGCGCTTTGTTGTTTACAGGCAGCTGGCGATTCCATTAAAAAAAGATAAAGTCTGCTATATGGTTGAAATTAATAAAAAGAAAAAGAATTTGTTTGAACGCTTTGCCAATTGGGCCACTATAGCCACGGGCAGTTCGGGCGCATTTATCACGGCTTTTGGTATCATCATTGTTTGGGGAATAACCGGACCATTATTCCATTATTCAGATACCTGGCAGTTGGTTATCAATACCGGTACTACTGTGGTTACTTTTCTGATGGTTTTTTTGATCCAAAAATCGCAAAATAAAGATTCGAAGGCTATACATTTGAAACTGAATGAGCTGCTTGCCTCGCACCAGGGGGCAAGTAACCGGATGGTTGATATTGAAGATATTACCGAAAAGGAGCTCGATCAATTGCATAAATTTTATGTGGAACTGGCCGGACTTGCCGAAGAGGAAGATGATATCACCTGTACGCACTCTATTGATGCGGCAAGAGAAAACCACACCACAAAACTCAATCATTTCAAAACAAAACCGCATTACATCAATGCCCGCAAAAATCATAGTAAAAAAAGTAACGGAGCAAGCTGATCTTGATATCGTGCATGCCATAAGGAGGGAAGTATTTGTAGTTGAACAAAATTGCCCTCCCGAGCTGGAATATGAACATGAAGATGTATCTCATCATTTTTTAGCTACCGTTGATGGAGAACCGGCCGGTGCCTGCCGCTGGCGTAAAACCGAAAATGGTTATAAGCTTGAGCGGTTTGCCGTATTGAAAACGTTCAGAGGATTTGGGATAGGAGGAGAGCTGGTTAAAGCGGTGTTAACTGATTTGCCGGCCGATGCGGATTATGTTTATCTTAATTCGCAAACCCACGCGGTACCTTTTTATGAAAAACTGGGTTTTGAAGCATCAGGGCCGGAGTTTGAAGAAGCCGGGATCAAACATTATAAAATGGTGAAGAAGTAAAACGTTGTCGTTTTGCAGCGACTATTTAAAAGTAAAGAAAGCGTTGTTGCTTCCTACCTGCCCATGACAAGTTAAAAAGGATGTCATGTTGAGGCTCTCGAAACATGGTGGGCGGGGCCTCTGCGCGCGAGTCTTCGATGGGCTTAGACTGACAGTTCAAAGTTTGTCATTACACCTTCAGGGGCCATCGGATTTAATCACTCAGACTGACTACTATGGTCGATAAACCAACGGTGAATAAATGAGGGTTATTTCTTTTTGGATTTCCTCTTTTTAGATGCTTCTGCCAGCGGATTAAATTCAAGGCACAAATTAATCCAGTAATTCAGCTGGTCGTTGGTTTGCAGGTTGAAGTCTTCAACATAAACATAGCCTTTCATTACTCTTTCGCCGCTTACCATTTGGTTACAGTTTCCTTTCTCAAGTTCAATAGCGGCTTGTTGTTCGCCAATGCGGCACAAAATGCTATTGTCGCGTACGCAAACACATAACTTATCATCTACCATAAAACAAACTCCCTGGAACATTTTCTTTTCTTCCACCACCGGAAGGTCCATTAATTCTTCGCGAATACGATCGGCCATTTGTTCGTTATATGCCATAAGGGTTTATATTTTTTCACGCAGAGGCGCCAAGACGGCAACGGAATCCGGCGTCTTAGCGCCTTAGTGAAATAAAATTACAATTAATTCTTATCAACAAATTTGTAATTAGCCTCATTATACCTGTCGCCGGTATCCGGGTATTTAGCTAAAACGGTTTCAATATCCTGTAAATCATTGGCTGTTAATTCCACATCAACCGAACCTGCATTGTCCAAAAGGTATTTTCTCCTCTTTGTTCCTGGAATAGGGATAATGTTATCGCCTTGTGCCAGCACCCAGGCAAGCGCCAACTGGGCAGGTGTGCAATTTTTTTGAGTGGCAAGCTTTGCAAACTCATGAGCCAGCCCCATGTTATTTTCGGCGTTGGCATCCTGATAACGGGGCAGGCTTTTCCTGAAATCGTTATCAGCCAGTTTGGTTACATCCAACGCGTTTGTTACCAAACCACGTACCAGTGGGCTGAATGGCACGAATGAAATCCCAAGCTCTTTGCAAACTGGTAATATCTCAGCCTCTACATCGCGCGTTAGCAAGGAATATTCACTTTGTAATGCGCTGATTGAATGCACCGCATGTGCACGACGGACAGAATTTGCCGAAGCTTCAGACAGGCCCAGGTATTTTACCTTACCTTCTTTTACCAGATCGGCCATGGCGCCAACCATGTCCTCAACAGGCACATTTGGGTCGATCCGGTGGGCGTAGTACAAGTCAATCACATCCGTTTTTAAGCGTTTTAAGCTCTGCTCAACCGCGGTTTTAAGATAAGTCGGCGAGCCGTCAAATTCAGTCAGCCTGCCATCGGCACCGGCCCTGAAACCAAATTTGGTGGCAATGAAGATCTTATCACGATTGGGTACCAATACCTTGGATACCAGTTCTTCATTTCGGCCATTGGCATAAACATCGGCCGTATCCCAAAAGTTAATACCTATTTCTATTGATTTTTCAAGGGTGGCTATTGATTCATCATCATCCGGCTGGCCGTAAGCATGGTTCATGCCCATACATCCCAGTCCAATGGCCGAAAGTTGTACTTCGGTTTTTCCTAATTTTCTGTATTTCATAACGTGGTAGTATTGTTGTACTATCAAAGTACGTGAAATTACAAAAGCACATCAACCTCAATTTATAAGTATTATGTAAGGTTATACATTGCAGATTAACTTTTTCTGGTTAATTTGAAAAAAAAATCGAGTGGTTGTCCAATTCAGCTAAACCTGATCGTCTTTTGGTTTTTAACCATTAAATTCAAAAAACATGAACGAGTTCTTATTGATCTTCAGAAGAGACGCAGAAGCCACTGCAGCAACGCGGTCGCCCGAGCAAATGCAAACCATGATGAATTACTGGCGCGAATGGATTGGCGGGATTGCCGCGCAAAACAAACTGGTTGCTGTAGGCAACAGGTTGGATACCGCCGGCAGCGTAGTAAAACCTGACAATGTGGTAACAGACGGACCTTATGTTGAGGTTAAGGAAGCCATAGGCGGTTACAGTATTATCAAAGCGTCATCGCTGGAAGAAGCCACGGAGTTATCAAAGGGCTGCCCGATCCTGTCGGTAGGGGGAAGTGTTGAGGTGCGTCCTATCATCCCAATGGAAATTTAATTGATTTGCGGCCTCCCATATACGGGAGGCTGCTTGTTTTATGCAGCAAGATCAGCTTCTACCACATTTGTTCCGCTCCGAGTATCAAAAGATAATCGCGGTATTATGCCGTTATTTCGGCTTTGAACATATAGAAGCCGCCGAAGATATTGCCAGTGATACTTTCCTCACTGCTGCCGAAACATGGGGGATCAAAGGGTTGCCGGATAACCCTAAAGCATGGTTATATACTGTGGCCCGCAATAAAGCAACCGATTATGTAAGGCGTGGCTCCAGGTTTAAGCAAAAAATAGCCGAAGGGGTTGTTGCAGAGGATAATTACGATGTAGAGATCGATCTTTCTGACCAAAATATTAGCGACAGCCAGCTGCAAATGATGTTTGCTATTTGTCACCCGGTATTGCCGGCCGAGGCGCAGATTGGCCTGGCGTTACGTATCCTTTGCGGTTTCGGAATTGATGAAATTGCGGAGGCTTTCTTATCAAATAAAGAAACCATTAACAAACGTCTGTTCAGGGCTAAGGAAAAGCTTCGGGAACAAAAAGTAAAGATCGTTTTTCCTGAACCGGCTGATATTATTAACCGGCTGGGCATCGTACTGAAAACTTTATACCTGCTGTTTAATGAGGGCTATTACTCCAGCTGCCAGAGCACTACATTGCGAAAAGATTTGTGTTTAGAAGCCATGCGGCTTAACTATCTCCTTATAGAAAACAAGCAAACCAACCTGCCCGAGGTGAATGCCTTGTTATCATTGATGTGTTTTCATGCTTCAAGGTTTGATGCCCGGGTAGATGAACATGGCGAAATGATCCGCTATGATGACCAGGACAGAATGCTTTGGAATGATGATTTGATAGTAAAAGGACGATACTACCTAAACCTTGCCTCAAAAAAAGGAAACGACGCCGGTAAATATCATATTGAAGCTGCTATAGCTTATTGGCATACCGTTAAAACTGATACTACCGAAAAGTGGGAAAATATATTAATGCTCTACAATAGGTTACTTATCGCTGCTTATTCGCCCGCGGCTGCGTTGAACCGGGCTTATGCCCTGGCAAAGGTAAAAGGGAAGGAGAATGCCATTATTGAGGCCGAAAAGTTAAAATTGGATACTAATCATTTGTACCATGTGCTGCTTGGTTACTTGTATACAGGGGTAGATCGTAAAAAGGCAGTATCGCATTTGCAAACTGCCCTGAAACTGGCTAAGACCGCTACAGATAAAAGTAGAATTATGAAGGATTTAGAGGCTTTACTGTGAGTTAGTTATAAAAAAAACGTCATTGCGAGGAACGAAGCAATCCCCGATAAGCAGGTTCGCCTGTATAGCTTGGGATTGCTTCGTTCCACGCAATGACACCTTTAAGTATTACCAGACTTACGAAGTTTTTAAAACTTCGTAAGTCTTTATTAGTTTTTAATTAGATATCTTGAAATCAGCTACCAACTTTTCATCGGCCGAGCTGCTGCCCAGTACTAATTTGTAGCTGCCGGGATAAAGCTTCCATTTGTGTGTGGCAAGGTCCCATTTCTGTAAATCCTGAACAGGGATTTTCAAAGTAACGGTACCTTCTTTATCCTGCTCCAGGCTGATGCGTTTAAAGCTTTTCAATTCTTTAACCGGCATCCTGTCGATGTTGGGATATTTAATATACGCCTGCACTACTTCATCGCCATTAAATTTACCGGCGTTTTTAACGTTTACTGTTACTGCAAGGGTATCGGCTTTTTTATAGGTAGTTTTTAATTTACTGCCCAGGGTGTAGTTAAACGACGTATAGCTTAAACCAAAACCAAAAGGATATTGCACCGGGCCGGTATAGTAACGGTAGGTGCGGTTTTTCATATTGTAATCGCTGTAATCAGGCAGGTCGCTCATATCTTTATAAAAAGTAAGCGGCAGGTGACCAGATGGCGAAACTTCGCCAAAAATAATATCAGCTAAAGCGTTACCGCCCTGTTCGCCGGGGTACCAGGCAAATATAATGGCATCGGCATAAGGCTCAATAGCGGATATATCAACATCGCTGCCTGCGGTAATTACTGCTACAAGGGGCTTGTTTTTTACACTTTTGCGCAGTTCTTTCATAAAGGCAATTTCGCTGGCAGGCAGGCTCAGGTTTTTTTTATCGCCGCCGCTTTCAGATAGGAAAGCATCGCCTGCTTCGCCTTCCAAAACGGGGGAGAGGCCTATCACAGCAATGGTAGCATCAGCATTACCCGCAGCCCAGGTGCCGCCAAAATGGGTGGTATCTTTATAGTCGCACCCTAAATCATACTCAACACGGGTTGCCTTATCAACAGCGCCGGTAATGCCCTCAACAAAATTGATCACCTTGCTGCTGGTGCCGTGGTAATTAGCTATCATGGCGTCGAGCGAGGCCGCGTTTGGCCCAACCACCATAATGCTGGAGTAGCTGCTTTTTTTGAATGGCAAAACATTGTTGTTGTTCTTTAACAATACCATACTTTGCTGGGCCACTTTACGGGCCAAAGCCAAATGTTGTTCATTGTGAACACTGTCGGCCCCGTAACCATGATAAGGATTAGCGGCCGGATCGTCATAAAAACCCAGTTTAAATTCGGTGCGTAAGATAGCGCTCAAGGCCTGGTCAACATCTTTTTCGGTAAGTAAACCTTGTTTAATGGCCTTGATACCATCGTTCTGCAAAATGGATGAGCAATCCAGGTCAACACCAGCCTTGATGGCAGCAGCAGCTACTTCAACCGCAGTTGGTAGTGTTTTGTGGGTAAGGTACACATCATCCAGGGCACCACAGTCGGTTACTACATGGCCGTTAAAGCCCCATTCTTTCCGCAGAATGTCGGTAAGTAGCATTTTATTGATAGAGTTTGGTACACCGTTAACACGGTTGTAGGCGCTCATTACCGATTCAACGTGGTTTTTAACCAGTTCGTGAAAAGCATACAGGTAGGTTTCGCGAAGGTCTTTTTCATCAACCTTAGCGTCAAATTTATCGCGGGTGGCTTCGGGGCCGCTGTGTACGGCAAAGTGTTTGGCCGTGGCAGATGTTTTCAGGTATTTAGGATCATCGCCCTGCAAACCTTTAACAAAAGCTGAGCCCATACGGCCGGTCAGGAAAGGGTCTTCGCCATAAGTTTCCTGCCCGCGTCCCCAGCGCGGATCGCGGAAAATATTGATGTTGGGCGTCCAAAAGGTAAGTCCCATGTATTGCAGGTGCCTGTCTTGTGCAATGGCCAGGTTATATTTTGCACGGGCTTCAGTTGATATTGCCGTTGATACCTGTTTTAACAGATCTTCATTAAATGTAGCCGACATCCCGATAGCCTGTGGGAATATGGTAGCTTCACCGGCACGGGCTACGCCATGCAAAGCCTCGTTCCACCAGTTATAGGCAGGGATGCCTAAACGTGGCACGGCCTGGCTGCGGTAGCCTAATAAGGAGATTTTTTCTTCGATGGTTAATTTCGATAAAAGATCTTTTACGCGTGAATCAATCGATTGCGAACCGTCTTTATAAAAAGGAGCTTGTGCATTTGCGGTAGAAAATTTTAGTAATGCCGTAAGCATTACCAAACAACATAGGAGTTTGTGTTTTATGGTGGAAGCCATTTTTAGATGATTTATTTTTTGAGTTTAAAGTTAATATTTATTCCATAAGTATGGGTTGGCGGAAGGCTTGCTCCCTCGATTCCGGCATATTTTATATCCGGCGAAAATCCAGATTCCGGATCGATATTGGCCGAGCGCTTCATGATGGTCCAGAGGTTTCTGCCTACCAGTGAAAAGGTTATGCCTTCAAACGGTGTTTTATTAAGAAAGCCCTTTGAAAAAGTATAGCCAAAAGTAACCTGCCGTAATTTAATAAACCTGCCGTCAAGCACATTTAATGCAGATACATTTTGGGCCAGCGCTTGGTAGTAGTTTTGCGCAGGTACAGCAATGGTATTCCTTTCACCATTGGCGTTTACGCCATCGCCAACAACGCCGTTTTCCCTGCCTGCAAGGGTAAGCTGGTTAAAGCCCCTGTAAATGCTATTATAATTTGTAGCCGATAATATTTTGTTGCCAAAACGGTAATCGATCAAAAATGAGAGACTTAGTTTGCCAAATGCGAAATTGTTGTTTAATCCGCCGTATATATTAGGTACCGCGCTACCCATAGGTACACGGGGGCCGGCCATGGGTAAACCATTTTCGTCGAAAATGATCTGTCCTTTATCGTTTCTAAGGTAATCGTTGGCCATAATCTGGGGACCTGGCAAGCCTTTAACCAGTGCTGTAGCGGCATTTAGCGGGCGGTAAGTACCGAAGCTTATGTTAGCCGACTCGGGAGTACCGTCTGTTTGAAGGATCTTGTTTTGTACATAGGTAAAATTAAACGATGGCGACCAGTTAAAACTCGTTGTTTTAACAGGAGTGCCGCTTAGCTCAATTTCAATGCCGTTGTTTTGGGTTGAGCCCGTAGGGATAAACCGCCGTGCAAAACCGGTTGCCAGATCAAGGTCTCCTTTAATGATCTCATTTTTTGTTTTACGGTGAAAATAGGCTACATCAATTCCAAGCCTGCCATTTAAAAATTTAAGCTCGGTGCCGGCTTCCATTTCGGTAAGCGTGTAAGGCTTAAGGAATAAATTGGGCAGGCTGTCGCTGAAACTCCCGATGGCAACACCGTTTATTGAATAATTTGTTGTGTAGTATTGGGTTGTTACATATGCATCAGTTGGCTCGCCGCTCGTTTGCGCATACGATAACCTTAATTTTCCGAAGTCAAGGCTGGGGATATGAACGAGATCGGAAAATAAAAGACTTGCCGATACCGAAGGCGTAAAGATACTCCGGTTATCACTTGGCAACGTGGAGTAGGTATCGTAGCGGCCGGTAGTAGTTATTGTTAAATAGTCTCTTAATGAAAAATCAACAGCATAATAGCTTGAATGCGTTTCGGTACTATTATAGTTGTAATTGCTGTTTTTGATGTTCAAATTATTATAGCTATAAAAATATGGTATAATGAATGGGCCTCCAAAAAGCTTCGTGTATTCGTATGTGTTTTTACGTAGGTTAGTCCCTGCAGATATGTCAAAACTCAGCACTTTAGCAATAATGTCATGTTTGGCACCTATTAGCAGGTCACTGTTTAGTTCAGATCGTCGCGTGTTTGACTGTTCATCAAGTCCTCCCATTCCGCCGGCGTAATAAGCGGTTCCGGTTGGGGTAACCGTTTTTCGTTTATCGTAAAGGATGTCGTTACCTAACCTCAACTGTGCATACATCCAATTATTGAAATTGTATTTACCCGATAATGCGGCTATTAAGCGGTTACGGTTTACATCATTAATAAACCGATTAACGGTAAAATAAGGGTTTGTAGTAAAGGTGTCGCTATTCCATCTTATTTCACTGCCATCTGGGGCATAACCCGGCGCAAGGATAGCCTGATCTTCGTTGGCTGCCAGGTATTGAATGTTATTTACATTAAAAGGCCCATCGCTCAGGTTGGGTTTTAAATTAGAAGTTTCGTTGATAAAATTAGCTACAACATTAATATTCAGTTTTTTGGTAACATTTTGACTTGCCGATAAGTTGAACGTTTTGCGATTGAGATCACTGTTACGCACTATTGAGCCGTTGCTAAGGTTTGATAACGACAACCGGAAATTACCATTGTCGTTACCGCCGCTAAATGCAGCAGTGTTGGTAAAAGTATAACCTTGCCGGTAAAACTTACTGATATTATTTTTTACGGCGGAGTAGGGGTAATATTCGCCATCAAACTGAATTGTGGGTTTACCATCCAGTTTTTCACCCCAGCCATAGTTGCCTGAGGATATTGCATTGGTTACGGTAGTCGGCCTTATCCCATACAAACCCTGGCCGTATTGTGTTTGATAATCAAAGGTATTAATTGCCTTATCAGTTTGGTAATTGGTATTAAACTCAACACCAAATGGAGTGTTTTTTTTTCCTGTTTTGGTAGTTATTAAAATTACGCCATTGGCCGCTCGCGCTCCGTAAAGTGCCGATGCCGCCTGGCCCTTTAAAACGGTCATATTTTCAACATCGTCGGGATTTATATTGCTGATGCCATCGCCAAAGTCGGCCCCGCCCCATTCATTGGCCGATCCCCTTTGGGTATTATCCATGGGCACACCATTAATAATAAAGAGTGGCGCGCTTGCACCAAAACTTGTAACGCCTCTTAGTAAAATACGCGCAGAAGATCCTGGTCCGCCGTTTATGCCATTGATACTTAAACCTGCTACGCGCCCCTCCAACGAGTATGCTACATTTGATTCCTTGGCTTTATCAAGCACCTCACCACTAATAGTAGTTACTGAATAACCCACCTTTTTTTGTTCCTTGTTAATGCCAAGTGCCGTTACAACCACTTCGTTTAGCACGTTACTTACCGTAAGCGAAATAGTTACCGGTACAGCGCCAATAAGTTTTACCTCTTTTGTAACGTAGCCTACGAAACTCACTATCAATGTTGACCCGGAGGGTACTTCAAGCAAAAACGCCCCCTTCGCGTCGGTGAGTGAGCCCATGGTTGAACCTCTTACCCTAACTGTAGCGCCTGCAAGCGGCGCGCCATTCTCATCAACAACAACGCCCGTTACTTTAACTACATTAACTATTTCATCAATCGGGGCAATTACTATCAGGTGATTGGCAAGCTCGGTATAAGCGAAGCCCGAATTGGCCAAAATTTTATCTAAAATACTTTTAACATCTTCATTATCAGAATCTATGTCAACTTTGTTTAAAGCAGGGATTTTTCTTTCACTATAAACAAAATGATAAATGCTTTGATGTTCGATTGCTGAGATCACCTTTTTAAAATCGGCCGATTTTAAATTGATAGTGACGCGGGTTTGTGAATATACAGTTAATATAGCCAGTAAATTGAAGAATAATATTAACGTAAACCGTATTTTCATTTATACTGATAACCTAAACCTGTCGCCGACATCCATTGGGGATGCCTAAATTTACATAAATTTTATAATTAGCACAGGTAATAGTGTAAAATGACCGAATTGGTAGGTAACAATTACGAATATTGTAAAGCCACAGCCAAGCCAACTGATGGGAACAAATGTACTGATAACTAACTGTAGAATTATCAGTTAATAGATATAAATAGCGGCATTTTTAATTTTATAATGAAAATCTTCGGTAATGCGTAATGCGTCAAGAGCCTGAGTAATGGATTCTTTTTCATAAGTGCCGCTGAAACGGTACTTTTTCATTTCATCATTTTTAAATTTGATCTCAACACCATACCAGCGTTCCATGCGCATGGCGAGGTCGGCAAAGCTTTCATCCCTGAAAATGAGTTTATTCTGTGTCCACGAAGTCTCTAAAATGGCACTGTCGTCCTGGTGAAGACGGGTAAAGCTGGTTAAGACATATTGCGTACCGGCACTGCTGTCGGTAGCTGGTGAAAGCTTAGCCTGGTTTTTACGTACAGTAGTAAACGAGCCCTTTTTAACAATCAGTTTTTCGCTTGGTTTTAAAATAATCCTGTCCGATGGCCGGTCGTCAAGGGTAACTTCAATGGCGCCCCTGATCAGGGTTGTTTCACTTGACGGATCATCGGGGTATGATTTAACGTTAAAAGCGGTACCCAGCACCTTAATGTTCATTTTTTCGGTATGGATAATGAACGGATGTTCATGATCTTTATGTACATCAAAAAAGGCTTCGCCGCTTAAATAAACTTCGCGGGTTTTGCCTGTGAAGTTTGTTGGATATCTTAACGAACTTTGCGAATTAAGGGTGATACGCGTACCGTCGGTTAATACAATGGTTGATTTATCGCGGGCAGAAGTGTTTTTATTTTGCCAGGCGCCGGATGTTGCGCTTGCAATTCCGTGGCCCAAAGTAACTGTTTTTGAATAAAAAAGGTACGCGCAACCTGCTATTAGAACAACAGCGGCCGCAGCACGCCAAAGATAATGCATCGTGCCCTTTTTAACGGGGTTAATGGCCGTTGCAGGTTCAATAACTTCCTGTGCTTTAATTTTTGACTTTATTTTTTGAAAGGCGAGGGCATTGTCGGCATATTGGGCATCGCTATGTTTCCAGTAAGCAGAAAGGGCTTCGTATTGTTCACGAAGGGAAGCATCATTAGCTAAGCAACGCTGAAATTCATTATTTTCATCAGAGCTGATTTCATTCGACAGTTTTTTGCCCACCAGCTCTATAAATTTATCATTGCCCATCGTATAATTGCATCCTTATTTATGATAGGACAACTTATTTAGGTTAATTACTTACAAGGTTAAAAAAAATAATTGAAAATTACAATTGTGCTTCCTAAAATGTTGATTGTATTGGTTTTAATACAGCTTCGTGGTGCTTGTTATATTGTGTCAAAACGACACTAAGCTTCTTGATCGCTCTGAAAAGTTGCGTTTGTACTGTACGGGGCGAAATATTAAGAATTTCGGCCACTTCCTTATACTTCATACCATCCTCTTTTATCAGCCTGAAAACAATGCGGCATTGTTGCGGTAAACCGGCTATGGCCTGGTCCATCCTAAAAATAAGCTCTTTGTTTTCAATTTCTTTTTGGGGATTATAGGTATTTACAAATTCTACCGAATTGGTTTCTTCAATTTGTACAAGATGAATGGTTGAGTATTTTTTGATGTGGTTTAGCGACTGGTTTTTTACCGCTACAAACAGGTAGGTTTCGGGGTTTTGAATTTCGATGAGGTTTTTACGGTTAAGCCAACACTTTACAAACACATCTGACACTATCTCTTCGGCAATTTCCCGTTGATGTACGTATAACACACAAAATTTAATGAGCGAGTTGTTAAGGATATGGAAAAACAGCTCAAAAGCATTCTCATCATCATTATTACAAATGAGTTTCCATAATTTCAGCGTATCAACTTTTCTGTCTCTCAAACCGAAGGATTTTTAATTAATCAACTAAATTTAAAACTTAATAATGGTGTAACAATAATAACATATTAATACCAAAAAATAAAATTTTATGATGTAAGTTGCGATGTTTTTTAAAAAATTTTAAAAAGTGTGTAAGCAATACACCATATAAAATTGTCAGTAATTAATAAAATAATAGCTTGATGAAACGATTATTTACAGTATTTCTTTTGGTTTTGGGTGGCTTTGAAGTGTTTGGACAACAGCACAATATGTCAAAACAATATGTTCCTGCCGGCGACCCTGCAGTTGAGCAAAAAATTGCAAACTGGCAGGATCTCAAGTTCGGTTTATTTATGCATTGGGGTACGTACAGCCAGTGGGGTGTAGTTGAAAGCTGGAGTATTTGCCCCGAGGATGAAGGCTGGACACAACGCCGCGGTCCGTACGGCGCTACCTATAATGGTTATAAGGCGGCATACGAAAATCTCCAAACAACTTTTAACCCAACCAAATTCAATCCCGAAAAATGGGTAAAGGCGGCCAAAGATGCCGGAATGAAATATGTGATTTTCACTACCAAGCACCACGATGGCTTTTGCATGTTTGATACCAAAGAAACCGATTATAAGATCACCAGCAGCAAAACACCTTTTTCAAGCAATCCAAGGAGCAATGTAACTAAGGAGATCTTCAACGCTTTCCGTAAAGATAACTTTATGATTGGCGCTTACTTTTCAAAGCCCGACTGGCACACCGAAAATTACTGGTGGCCATACTTCCCGCCTAAAGATCGTAACGTAAATTACGATCCGAAAAAATATCCTGAACGCTGGCAAAAGTTTAAAGATTTTACCTATAACCAGATCAGCGAGCTCATGAGCGATTATGGCAAGGTTGATATTTTATGGCTTGATGGGGGATGGGTACGCCCGAAAAGCAGTGTTGATACTACCATAGAATGGCAGCGAGGAATTAAGTTTGACCAGGATATTGACATGCCAAGAATAGCCGCTATGGGCAGGCAAAAGCAACCAGGCTTGATTGTGGTTGATCGTACCGTTGCAGGCAAATATGAAAACTACACTACTCCCGAACAGGAAGTACCCGAAGTACCGCTTGATCATCCCTGGGAGAGCTGCATAACCATGGGTAATTCATGGAGCTATGTTCCCGGCGATCATTATAAATCGGTACAGCAAATAGTTCAGTTGTTGGTGAAGATCGTATCGCGCGGTGGTAACCTGCTCATGAATATTGGCCCCGGCCCTGATGGTGATTGGGATCCGGTTGCCTATGAACGCCTGCAAGGTATTAGCAATTGGATGAAAATCAACGGTGAAGGTATTTATGCCAGCCAGTCGGTTGCACCATATTCAACAGGTAATATATACTATACGAAAGCTAAAAACAGCAACACTATTTATGCCTTCGCTTTGAGTGATCAGGAAAAGGTGGTTTTACCTGCTACAGTATCTATAAAATTAAAGGATATAAAAAGGGTAAAGAAAGTGACCTTGCTTGGCAGCACTCAAAGCCTTAAATGGAAACGGGTGACTGATGGTATTGATATCAGTATTCCGGCAAAATTACAACAAGCGAGCGGGCTTAATGAAGCGGCCGGTTTTAAAATAGTTTATTAATATTTCATAACAACCAAATAACCACAATGTCATTTCGACGAATAGGGTAGGGCTAAGAAAGGCGAGGAGAAATCTTGTACAAGCGACGGGCAAATTTACAGGGTGTACAAGATTTCTCCTGATTACTACCACATACGCCTTGTATACTCGTCTAAATGACAATTATACCGACAAAATCCCATATTATATAGCCAAGTTTTTACAGCTAAAATGATTTTGCAGTTTTTAATTTTGATCATCCATCCAACCCAAATAAATGACAACAACCCGTTCGGCAGGCAGATCTGCATTGTTTAAATTTTCATTAGTGTTATCCGTCCTTGCTTCTGGCGTTTATCAAAACGCAGGGGCGCAAACCAGCTACGAGCTTAATAGCGGCTGGAAATGTACGTCAATGAATAGTGTTAAAGATAATGGCACTATTATATCTCAAGCCAATTATGATCTGGCTGCATGGAATCCTGCAGTTGTGCCTGGAACGGTGCTTACAACCCAGGTAGCCAACAAACAGGTACCTGATCCATTTTACGGGATGAATAATGAGAAGATCCCTGATATCTATAAGGTAGGCCGCGATTATTATACTTACTGGTTCGCCAAAGATTTTAAAGAGGCCGCGCCAACCGGCAGCAATCAAACTTACCTTAACCTCAGGGGTGTAAATTACAGTTGCGATGTTTTTCTTAACGGGCATAAGCTTAACAGCAAACTACATAAAGGTATGTTTTTGCGCCAGAGCTATAACATTACGAAATGGCTGAGTAAAAATGGTAATAACCGTTTAGCGGTGGTTGTCTATCCTCCGGATGTGGTTGGTAACCCCAATGGGGGCCAGGGTGGCGATGGCACTATTGCACGTGGCGTAGGTATTCAATATACCGCAGGCTGGGATTGGATCCAGCCTATTCGTGACCGTAACACAGGCATTTGGGATAAGGTAACTATTGAGCATACCGGCGCGGTAGTTATTAAAGATCCCCATGTAGTTACCCTTGTTCCGGGTGTTCGTCAGCCGGAAGGTGCGCAGCAGCCGGCTATTGTACAGGTGTCTGCCGAAGTTGAAAATACTACAGGTACTGCAGTAAGTGGTACTTTACAATATAATTTAGATGGCAAGCTGGTGTCACAGCCGGTTACCCTGAAAGCCAATTCAAAACAGGAAGTTAAACTGGCGGATTACAGCCTTAAAAACCCTAAGCTTTGGTGGCCTAATGGCTACGGTCCGCAAAATTTGTATAAGCTTAATTTGCAGTTTGTAGCAGGTGGCAAGGTATCCGACCAAAAACGCATTGAAGTTGGCGTACGCCAGATCACTACCGAGTGGAACAATAAAACCGAAAGTCGCCAGGTTAATGTGAACGGCCAAAAGGTATTTATTAAAGGCGGTAACTGGATCATCTCTGATCAGATGTTACGTTTCAGCGATGCCCGTTATGATGCCGAAGTTCGTTTTCACCGTGATATGAACCTGAACCTGATCCGTGTTTGGGGTGGTGCGCTGATTGAACGCCCGGAGTTTTATGAGGCTTGCGATAAATACGGTATGCTGGTTTTTCAGGATATGTGGGGATCGGGCGATTGCAATGGTCGCTGGATAGATCCGATGAAGGCTGATGACCAATGGACCCGCCGCAAATACCCTGATGATCATGACCTGTATTTAAAATCGGTTGCCGATCAGGTTAAACTGGTGCGTAACTTCCCATCGCTTGCTATCTGGTGTGGTGGTAATGAGATCACTCCGCCCGAAGATATTTTTGCGGCCCTGCGTGATACCATTATGCCTAAGCTCGATAATACCCGTTGGTTTATCCCGTATTCAAACTCCGAAGAAATGTCGCGCAATGTACAGGGCGGCAACGGGGATGGCCCTTATGGCATCCAAAGCCTTACAACTTTCTGGGACCATCAAACCTATCCGTTCAACTCCGAAGTAGGTTCGGTTGGGGTGAGCGATTATGAATCATTAAAACGCTTTATCCCTGCCGAAAATATGGTAGTGCCCGAGTTTGACGCTTCTACCGGAAAAACTAAAACAGACCCGGTGTGGGAGTATCATAAATACATTGGTTATGATGGGTTTATTGATAAATACAGTAAGGCTAAAAACGTTGAAGACTTTGCAACTAAAGCACAGTTAGTAAATTACGATCAGTACCGTGCCCTCATGGAAGGCTTCAGCTCACATATGTGGGATTGGTATACAGGCACTATCATCTGGAAAACCCAAAACCCATGGACAGCCATGCGTGGCCAGATGTATGATTATTACCTTGATCCTAATGCTTGTCTTTACGGTTTACATAACGGTAGCGAACCGTTACACATCATGTATAACCAAACCGATGGTATGGTTATGGTAGCCAACAATACTTTTAAAACACATAGTAATATGTTACTGGTTGCCAAAACCTATGATATGGATGGTAAGGAGAAAGTGCTGACAAAGGTTTTTGCCGATGTTACACCAACTACTACCAAACGCTATTTATCGCTTAAAAGAGAGATTGAAAAAGAAGCAAAAGACAAAGGTGTTTTCCTTTGCCTGCAGCTGTTTAAATCGGATAAAGAGGTGATCAGCGAAAACGTTTATTGGCTGCCCGACGCTAACGGCGATTTCTCCGGCTTACAAACAATGCCGAAAGGTAATTTGGGCGCTACTGCCAGGTATTTGAAAAATGGCAAAGTAGAAGTAACGCTGACCAACGAAGGTAATGGCGCGCTTGCATTTTTCAACCGCCTGTCTTTAGTTAATGCTGATACGAAACAACGCGTCCTCCCGGCCTTTTACAGTGATAATTATGTAACGGTATTGCCGGGACAAACTAAAAAAGTTGTTATCGACCATAATCCAGGTGCAGATAAAAACCTTGCAGTAACTATTGGAGGCTGGAACATAACAGAACGTACTATATCTATCGACAAATAACAAAAAGAAGACAATGAAGACTATTTCAAAATATTTGTCGGCTGCAGCATTATTGCTTGCCTGTACAAGTGGTGTTAATGCCCAGGAAACGGCGTCGAAATTTCCATTGATACCTTATCCTGCCCAATTAACTGCGGGAGAGGGCTCATTTACTATCACCTCTAAAACGGCTATTGTAAATGCCGGCGCTTTTAATACCGAAGCTTATGCCTTGAAGGATTTGTTGCACAAAGGTTTAGGCACGCCTGTTGAAGTGAGCAAGATAAAGAAGGCCCACGCCATAAATCTTGTTTATGATGCAAGCATAACTACTCCCGAAGCTTATCGCATGAGTGTTACTAAAGAGCAGGTGGTTATCCGCGCGAAAGATCCGGCAGGTGTGTTTCATGCGGTAGAAACTATTCGTCAGTTATTGCCCGTTGGTATAGAAGCTGGTGTTGTGCAAAGGCAATTGTCATTGCCGGTTGTGGCTATAGAGGATGCACCTGTTTACGAATGGCGTGGTATGCATCTGGATGTATCGAGGCACTTCTTCTCGGTAAGTTACCTGAAAAAGTTTATCGACCGGATGGCTTTGTACAAAATGAATAAGCTGCACCTGCATTTAACGGATGATCAAGGCTGGCGTATCGAAATAAAAAAATACCCGCTGCTTACCGAAGCTGGCGCATGGCGTACGTTCAATAACCAGGATTCGGCCTGCATGAAAAAGGCTAAGGACAATCCCGATTTTGTGATCGATAAAGAGCACATCGTTCAAAAAAATGGCAAAACCATGTACGGTGGTTTTTATACGCAGGAGGAAATGAAAGGCGTTGTTGCTTATGCTGCTGCACGTCACATCGATATTGTTCCTGAAATTGATATGCCGGGGCACATGATGGCTGCGATCAACTCATATCCGTTTTTAACCTGCGATGGCGAAAATAAATGGGGCGAGCTGTTCACCAAACCAATCTGCCCGTGTAACGAAAGCACCTTTGAGTTTGCCGAGAATGTGTTTACCGAGATCATGCAGATCTTCCCGTCAAAATATATCCACATTGGCGGCGATGAGGTTGATCGCACCAATTGGGGCAAATCAGATGCTTGTAAAGCCCTGATGGCTAAAGAAGGTATTAAAGACCTGGCCGGCTTGCACAGTTATTTTATTAACCGTATGGAGAAATTCTTCAATTCCAAAGGTCGTGAGTTGATTGGTTGGGATGAGGTAATTGAAGGTGGCATTAGCCCAACGGCTATTATCATGTACTGGCGCACCTGGGTACCTGATGCACCGGTTAAAGCTGTTAAGAATGGCAACACCGTAATCATGACACCCGGCGAACCGCTTTATTTCGATAATCAGCCAGATCAGTATTCTGTTAGCAAGGTATATCATTTTAACCCGGTACCCAAAGTGCTGAATGCCGAAGAAGCAAAGTCAATTATAGGCGCGCAGGCTAACCTTTGGTCAGAAATGATCCCTTCAGAAAAGCGTGCCGATTATATGTACATGCCGCGTTTAACCGCATTGTCTGAAATGCTTTGGACACATAAGGATAGTGAGTACGATTCATACCTGAAGCGTTTAACAGAGCAGTACAAAAGGATGGACGCGTTGAAGATCAACTATCGTTTGCCCGATCTGCCAAATTTGCTTAATCAATATGTTTTTATAGATGAAGGCAAGCTAAGCATAGCGTCTCCATTGCCAAGCCTTACTATCCGCTACACTACCGATGGTACTTTGCCAGATGCTAAATCACCTGTATTGCCATCTCCATTAACTATTTCAAAGTCGGAATTGGTAAGGGTTGCCGCGTTTACACCAACCGGGACACGTGGTGATGTTTATAATTTGAACTACACACAACAGCAAATGCTTGGTCCGGTAAAAATTGCTCCACCTAAACCCGGGCTTACAGCTACTTATTATAAGGCTTTCTTTAAAAAGACTGCGTTAATGCAAAATGCAAAGGTTGACAGCACGTTTAGTACTGATAAAATAGAAGTACCTGCTACGGTTAAAGCTCCGTCATTTGGTATTACTTACAAAGGTTACATCGATGTGCCAGCTGATGGTATTTACAGCTTTTATTTAACCTGCGATGATGGTGGCGTACTTTACGTTGGCGATAAAACGGTTGTAGATAACGATGGCAATCACTCGGCGCAGGAACGGAGCGGGCAGGTTGCCCTTAAAATGGGTGCACATCCGTTTAAGCTTGATTTTATTGAAGGCGGCGGCGGCTTTAAACTGCTGCTAAAATATAGTGTTAATGGCTCGGCCCCACAGGATGTGCCGTCGTCATGGTTCAAAAACTAATTATCTAATAACCAATTATGAAGAAGTTTACAGGCATCGCCTTATTATTATTGGCTACAGGCTTAAACGGTTTTAGTCAAACGGCCCCAAAACCTTATGGCGTATTGCCCACACAGGGACAGCTCAACTGGCAGGAAACCGGGATGTATTGCATTATCCATTATGGGGTGGACACTTACACCAACAAGGAGTGGGGCTTTGGCGATGAAGACCCAAAGATTTTTAACCCATCGCAGTTTAGTGCACTGCAGATTGTGGCAGCCGCAAAAGCCGGCGGTTTTAAGGGTGTAGTTGTGGTTGCCAAACACCACGATGGTTTTTGTATTTGGCCAACTAAAACTACGGAGCACAATATCACCAAAAGCCCATATAAAAATGGCAAGGGCGATATGCTGAAAGAATATCGTGAGGCTTGCGATAAGCTTGGTATGAAACTGGGTGTTTACTGCTCGCCATGGGACAGGAACAACCCCAACTATGGCACGGCCGAATATGTTAAGACTTATCGTGAGCAATTGAAAGAGTTGTATACCAATTACGGTCCGTTGTTTATTTCATGGCATGACGGTGCTAATGGTGGCGATGGCTACTATGGCGGCAAACGAGAAGTGCGAAAAATTGACCGTTCAACTTATTATGGCTGGGATACTACCTGGGCTATAACCCGCAAATTGCAACCAAATGCTGTTTTATTTGGCGATGTTGGTCCGGATGTGCGTTGGGTAGGTAATGAGGAAGGTCATGCGGGCGAAACCTGCTGGGCAACTTATACGCCACATGCTCCTGATGAAGGCAAAACCCCGGCTAATGGTTATGTGAAAGATTATGAAGGCACCGAAGGCACCCGTAACGGTAAATATTGGATGCCTGCCGAGTGCGATGTTTCATTACGCCCCGGATGGTTTTACCATAAAACACAGGATGAAGGTGTGAAATCGCCTTATACCTTGCTTGATCTGTATTACAAAAGTGTAGGCCGTGGTGCAGCGCTTGATTTAGGTTTATCTCCTGATCCGCGTGGTATTATTAACGAGATCGATGTTAAATCATTAACTGAGTTTGGTAACCTGCTTAAACAAACTTTCGCAGTTAATTTGGCAAAAGGCGCAACACTAACAGCCAGTAATGTGCGTGGTGGCAACAAAGCCAAATTCGGTCCGCAGTTTTTGTTAGATGACAACCGTTACAGCTATTGGGCAACTGACGATAAAGTGACTACTCCTGAATTAACTATCGATCTGCATTCACCTAAAACATTTAATGTGATCCGCCTGCGCGAAAATATCAAGCTTGGACAGCGTATTGAAGCCGTTGCCGTAGATGCTTATTTAAATGGCAAATGGGAGCAAATAGGCGAAGCTACCAGTATTGGAGGTAACAGGCTGATCCGTTTAACGCAAAATATCACTGCAAGTAAATTACGGCTGAGGGTTACTGCTTCGCCGGTGGCTATTGCCTTGAGCGATTTCGGGATCTATAAAGAGCCGGTGCATTTAACAGCACCAAAAGTATCACGCAATAAAAAAGGAGAGATTAGTATTACCACCGAAGCGCCGGTAAGCGCGATACGCTATACGCTTGACGGGCATGAGCCAACATCGAGCTCTCCGGTTTATACTAAGCCGTTTGTGCTTAATGAGGGCGGAGTAGTAAAAGCCCGGAGCTTTGAAGGTAAAAATCAACAAAGTGAAAGCGCTTATGCATCATTCGGCTTTGCTAAAACCGATTGGAAATTAGTGGATGCTACTGCGGCTAATGACCAATGGAACAAGGCCGAAAATGCCTTTGATGAAAATACCGGTAGTCTTTACAGCACACTGAAAAAAGAAGATGCGCAATTCCCGCAGCAGATCAGCGTTGATTTGGGTAAAGAACAAAAGATAAAAGCATTTGGCTATTTGCCAAGGCAGGATAAACAGGCCCAGGGCATTGTTGATAGCTACGTGTTTTATGTCAGCAACGACGGCAAAACCTGGGAAAAGGTGGCGTCGGGCGAGTTTTCTAATATCAAATCGAACCCAATTGAGCAGCCTGTCGCATTAAAGCAGGAGGTTAGCGCGCGTTATATTAAATTTGAAGCTACGCATGTAATTGCAGGCAATGGTATTACCGTAGCCGAATTAAGCGTTTATTAATAATCTATTAAGTATTGGGGTTTAATTGGCAGCAATATAAACCTCAATACTATCATTTAAGTAA
The DNA here is from genome assembly GCF_900100445.1 of Mucilaginibacter sp. NFR10. Taxonomy (NCBI): domain Bacteria; kingdom Pseudomonadati; phylum Bacteroidota; class Sphingobacteriia; order Sphingobacteriales; family Sphingobacteriaceae; genus Mucilaginibacter; species Mucilaginibacter sp. NFR10. The sequence goes on from NZ_FMTV01000002.1 coordinate 441,732, forward strand.
AGAATGAAAAAACAACTCGTTTTGGCCAGTTTACTGGCCCTGGTTAATTTAAGCTCCCAGGCACAAAGGCATCAATCGCAGCCTATGAAAAAAGCAGGCGGTTTAACGCAATATGTCGATCCGTACATCGGTACCGGTTTCCACGGTCACGTTTTTGTGGGCGCAAACGTTCCCTTTGGTGCCGTGCAGTTAGGCCCAACCAACATTTCTGAAGGCTGGGACTGGTGCTCCGGTTATCACATTTCTGATTCTACCATCATCGGCTTCCAGCATACCCACCTGAGCGGTACCGGCATAGGTGATTTAGGCGATATTTCTTTTATGCCAACAACCGGGCCAATCAACGTATACAAGGGCAGTAACAAAGATTTAAAAAGTGGTTATGTGTCGTTGTTCAGTCACAAGGATGAGGTTGTAAAACCCGGATATTATAAAGTAAAGCTTAAAAAATATGATATCGGCGTCGAGCTTACCGCCAGTACCCGTGTTGGTATGCATAAGTACACTTTCCCGGCGTCAAAAGATGCGCACATCCTTATTGATCTGCAGGAAGGCATAGGCTGGGACAGGCCAATGGAAACCTATATTAAACAGGTTGATAAGAATACCATTTGCGGCTACCGTTTTTCCAAAGGCTGGGCAGATGATCAGCGTATTTACTTTACTGCTGTGTTTTCAAAGCCCATTAAAACTTTCGCGGTTTACGACAGTACGGCCAACGTTAAAGGTACTGAGCTAAAAGGGGAAAAGGTAAAAGGCGTAATCAGTTTTACTACCACCAAAGGTGAAGTGGTTTACGCTAAAGTGGGAATCTCGCCGGTAAGCGCAGAAAATGCCATGCTTAATATTAAGGCGGAGATCCCGGGCTGGGATTTCAATAAAGTTGTTACAGATGCCGATGCAGCCTGGAATAAGCAATTCCAGAAAATTGTGATCAAAGCTGATTCATTGTCTCAGATGAAGAAGTTTTATACAGCTTTTTATCACACTATGATAGCGCCGTCTATTTTTAACGATGTAAATGGCGAATACTGGGGAACCGATAAAAAGGTGCACAAAAACGAAGGTTTCAATAATGTAACCACCTTTTCATTATGGGATACGTATCGCTCCAACAACCCGTTGTCAACCATTATCCACCCGGAGCATGTGAACGATATGATCAACTCTATGCTGGCCATCTACCAGCAACAGGGCAGTTTGCCGGTTTGGCATTTGATGGCTAATGAAACCAATTGTATGGTGGGCTATAGCGCAGTACCTGTTGTTGCCGATGCTTTATTAAAAGGCTATAAAGGCTTTGATGCTAATCTGGCTTACGAAGCCATGAAAACTACAGCCATGGGCGATGACCGTGGTATTAAATATGTGAAAAAATATGGTTATATCCCGGCAGATAGTAGCCGGGAATCAGTTTCAATGGGTCTGGAATATGCCATTGACGATTGGAGCTTGGCGCAGGTGGCCAAAAAACTGGGTAAAACTGAAGATTATGCTTACTTCAGCAAACGCGGTGCCTACTACAAAAACTATTATGACGCCAAAGCTGGTTTTATGCGTGGGCGTTTATCGCAGGATGCATGGCGTACACCTTATAGCCCATTCATCTCTATCCATGAAACCGGCGATTTTACCGAAGGCAACGGCTGGCAATATACTTTCCTTGTTCCGCAGGATGTGGAAGGTTTGATTGATATGCTGGGTGGCGTTGATAAATTCAATACCAAGCTCGATTCATTATTTATTGCACAGGGCGATATGGGTAAATTTAAATCGCCGGATGTATCTGGTTTGATAGGTCAGTATGCCCACGGTAACGAGCCAAGCCACCCGATGAGCTACTATTATGCTTACTCAGGCAAGCCATGGAAGACAGCCGAAAAGGTAAGGTTCATCCTTGATGATTTTTATACAGATAAACCAGATGGTATTATCGGTAACGAAGATGTTGGCCAGATGTCGGCCTGGTACGTGTTATCCGCAGTTGGTTTTTATCCGGTTAACCCGGCTAACGGCCTGTACGTATTTGGCAGCCCGGTGGTTAACGAGGCTACACTGCAATTGCAGGGAAACAAGAAATTCCATGTAGTAGTTAAAAATAATGGCCCTAAAAATAAGTATATCCAGGCCATGACGCTTAATGGAGCTAATTACACCAAAACTTATATCAAGCACACTGATGTGATGCAAGGCGGTGAACTGGTAATTACCATGGGCGATAAGCCCGGTACTGTTTGGGGCGTTGGGGAAGCTAACAAAGCGGTCTCGGTGTTGAAGTAGATCCTCTTGGAAGTAGATCATCTTGCTACGTCATTGCGAGCGTAGCGCGGCAATCGCACGGAAGCAGAGCCGCCATGTACAGCATGCAATTGCTTCGTACCTTACAGCAATGACATGAGTTTATTGAATTAAAAAGGGATGCCCGGCGGCATCCCTTTTAATTTTTGCGCGTGGTCGGTGTTATCACTATGAGTGTTCGGAAGATTTCAAATTCCCCCCTTGGGAGGGGTGTGTTGGAAATGTGCGGTGGCAGGGAGGGGTTTATCCGCTATTTCAAACGAATAAGTACGTCAATGAAACCCCTCCCTGCACCCTCCCAAAGGAGGGAGTCGCACAATCCCACGCTCTGTTATTTCTTCCGAACACTTATGGTATTATCACCGCACCAGCAGGCTGCTTACCTTTTCCAATGAAACAGAATTTATCAAATTATGCGATAGCATGATAACACAGGCAGCAGGAGGGGGTTAACAGGGTTAACATAATTTGAAAATTATTAAAATAAATTATTGATTGTCAATTGTTTAATAAGATGTTGGGGTTACGCGAAAGATTTGCAATAATTCAGCTTGTGGTCGGTGTTAGCACGCTTGAGCTTGCAGAAATATCTCCATAAGATAAATCCCTAATTAAAACTTAATCTTGCCTTGACATGTTATCTCAACATGAACCGTCTCCTTAAAAAGCTCGAAAAAATTGGCCGCGATCCTAAGATCACTGCAAGGGCAGTTGGCTTGCGTTATGTTTCTGACTCATCGCCGGGATATACCCGCAAAAAATCGGGAAAGGGCTGGAGCTATTATGATGCGGATGGTAACCTTATAAAAGACAAAGAGTTAATAACAAGGTTCAATAAGCTGGTGATTCCGCCGGCTTATACGAATGTTTGGATTTCGCCTTACGACAACGGTCACCTGCAATTTACCGGTACAGATGCCGCTGGGCGCAAACAATACCGTTACCACACCTATTGGAACCAGATCCGCAATCAATCCAAATATCATCGCATGCAGTCTTTCGCCGCGCACTTACCGGCAATTCGTGAGCAGGTAGATAAAGATCTGGCAAGACGTGATCTTGGTCATGAAAAGGTGGTAGCATTGGTTGTAAGGTTAATGGAGTTGACAAGTATCAGGGTGGGGAATGAGTCGTACAAAAAGTTGTATGGATCATTTGGTTTAACAACTTTGCAAAACAGGCATGTAAAGGTTGAAGGTTCTAATTTACGATTTGAGTTTAAAGGTAAAAAAGGGGTGTTTCACAAAGTATCGCTCCAGAGCCGTAAGCTGGCCCGTTTAGTAAAGCAATGCCGGGATATTCCGGGAAAAGAGCTTTTTCAATACTATAATGAGGATGGAACCCGTTGCAGTGTTGGTTCAGGCGATATCAATAATTACCTGCACGAAATAACCGGCGAGGATTTTACAGCCAAGGATTTCCGTACCTGGGCCGGCAGTGTGAGTGCGCTATACGCCTTTAAAGAAGCCGGGGAGTTTAATAGTATAACCGAATGCAAAAAGAAGATTGTGAGCGTTTTGGATGAAGTTGCTATAAACCTTGGGAACACGCGTACTGTGTGCAAAAAGTACTACGTGCACCCATCGGTTATTAAAAGTTATGAAGAAGGCACCATTTTTAAGTATATCAGCCAGCTTGATGAACGCGAAGAGGTAAAAGCCGCCGAACTTAATATTGCTGAGAAAGCCTTACTCAACCTGCTGGAAACGGAAAAACTGGCCGAGGCCAGTTGAAGGTTGATTATGTTTAAAGTTGCTTAAGAGAGTGGTTATTTCTATTAAATATTAACTGATCTTATCTTATCGAAATAAAACTACTCACCTAATCCAACTTAATCAACCAATTACTTTACTTTTTACGGGTGGTAATCACTACTACACCGTCTTTGGCTTTATCGCCGTATTTTTTCGTACTGTCATCGCCTTTCAATATCGAAATGCTTTCTATTTTGTCGGGATTAAGTTTCTTAAAGGCTTCTGTGGAACTTGTTTTACCGTCTATTACAATTAATGGGTCTTTATCGCCATTAGTCATAATGCTCATTCCGTTTACGTTTAACGCCTTAACGTTTGCTTTTTTGCCGTAGCCGGTAACAACCACATCGCCTCCATTTGCCACTATCGCGTCATCATCGGATTTTATGCTGTATGAAAGGGCCGTTGGTTTAGCTTTTACGCCGTTTATGGTTATGCTGCTACTGCCAGTTCCGCTTGATGAGCTGGTAGTGTTTTTTGAAATGTAAGTTTTTACATTGCTGTAAGTTTTACCACCACTTTTACTAACCGGACCAACAGTTACTATGTTAATATTGTCATTGTCATTTAGCACAGTATAGCCGCTTAGGTTGGTGTTAACCTTTTTAAAAGTAATGTTGGGTACATCTTTTTCGAGCTCGTCCTTATTAGGAGCGTCTTTAGTAATTATGTAAGCAACTTTAACAGGTTTGTCATCATCAATTTTTACAAACTTTCGGGCGTTATCGCCGGTAAGTATATACATGTTCTCGATTTTTGTCGGATCGAGGGTTTTACTGGTAGATACCACGCCATTTATCACAAATACCAAAGAATCTTTTTTAATGAATGCAAAAGATATCTTTAGCTCTTTATTAGTATCCGGTTTGGCGGCCATTGGCGCGATAGCTATTAATGGTGTAAGTGAGGGTTGAGGCACGGCCGCCGGTGTAACCATTGGTTTTGCAGCAGGTGTTTTGTGGATTGGTTTACCTGCTTTTACCGGTTTTGCAGATGGAATTTCGTCTGCATTGATGTTAATGATCCTGGCCAGTGGTTGTACCGCGGCGGCAAGGGTGATCCTCACCGGTTTGGCAAAGTCAGCTTTTGAAATGCTGAATACCAGCAACAGGGCCATAACGGCCGGCACTACAAAAGCGTAGCGGGTGAGGTTAAGTTTCGACGATCTTTTCGCGTTCATCATGATTATCCGTTTTTTTATAGTTGAAATATTGAAATGGTTTACAATGCCGGGTTGGTTGTTGTTAAAGCTTACATTAACCAAACTGTATTGGTATGCTTTACTGTCGATACCGTTTTTGAGGATCTTTCGATCAGTAATAAACTCGATGTTTTCCCTTACCGCCCGCTTAATAAGCCAGATGCCCGGGTTAAACCAGTAGAAAATGCTGCTGAGCTCGGCTAACAAAATATCGGCAGTATGCCACTGGTTTACGTGTACCTGCTCATGCAGCAGGATTGATTTCAGATCGGCGGGTTCATGTTTGGCGGGGTTTACATAAATGCTTCGCCAAAAGGAAAACGGGGCGGAGTCTTTGTCCATCACCCTAACTAAATGGTCGCCTATGTATTGAGGTTTGGAGTTTTTATACAATCGTAAAAGGGAAAAAAGCTGTAAGGCCAGGCGGATGAGCAGCAAGCCGGCACCCGTCCAGAAAATAATGCTCAGCCAGTACCAGTAATCAAATGTTTGAACCGGCTGGTTCACCAGTTGAGCCGGCGACTGCCAGTTAATGGCTATCTGCTCCATAGGTTTGGCCAGCTCCTCATGCCGCTGCACAAAAGCCGAAAAATTGATCTGTGGATAAATACTGGCAAACAGGATGGCTGCAAGCAAATAGATCCGGTTAAGCGTATAAAAGGTGAGGGGCCTTAGCACCAGGTAATAGCCCGCGCAAAACAATAGCAGGGCTATGTTCACTTTCAGTAAAAAAACAAATGTTGCCGGCATGGTTGTAAGGTTTATTGTTTTTCAATGAGTTTAATGATCTCTTTCAGGTCGGTAGCGCTGATCTTTTTTTCGTTGGCAAAAAACGTCACCAGGTCTTTATAGGAGTTTTGAAAATAGTCGCTTACAAAACCGCTCATAAAGCGCTTTTTATATTCCTCTTCTTGTATCAGGGGCAGGTAGCGGAACGAGTTGCCTAATTTTTCGCTTTTCAAAAATCCTTTGCGTTCCAGGTTTTTTATGGTCGAGGCAAGGGTGGTGTAGGGTGGCTTAGGTTCGGCCAGCTGATCTAAAAAATCCTTGATAAATCCCGGGCCCGATTGCCACACCGCTTGCATTGCTTCTTCCTCTTGTTGCGATAGTTTTTCCATTGTTTTTACGATTGTTTCGTAAATCTACGAACTATTCGTAGTAATGCAAATTTATTTTAACTTTTTAACAGAATTTAACGTTTGGGAGGAGAGGTTAGTGATTGGAGATCAGTGATTAGGAGGTTGTCCGAATCAGAATTAACAGGATTTTAGAATTTACAGAATCTTGTCTTAATCAGAATTAACAGATTTAAGAATTAACTGAATGCTACTTCCATGAAAATTACCAATTCTGAAAATTTTATAATTCTGAAAATTCTGATTCAGACAAATGCGTTAGGGAGAGGAGCGGATACCAGCCAATGAGCGTAAGGCCTGCAGGCGTATGAGCGGAAAGCCCGGCCGCAGGCAACGCCCTTAATCTGAACCATGATTTTTAGGATTAATGGATTGGCAGGATGTTACTTTGAAATTGTCTGAACCCGAGTTAGACCAATTGTTATAATTTATTGAATTTGCCTGTTATTTTGTTAATTCATTAATTCTGAAAATTCTGATTCAGACTAAAATTCGAGTTCAGACAAAAACATCAACCATATCTTAACATAAATTCCCCGGTCATCAAAACAACGTTGTTAATTTTATAAAAGCTGTAACAAAAGTTGTTTTACGCTTAACATAAAAGCAAACAAAAAACTATATTTAAACCAGAGTTGATTGTAAAACATAAATACGCGCTTATTGAAAACTATTACCCGCAGGGACTTTTTAAGTAAAGGTGCCATGTTGGCTGGCGGTGCTTATCCCGCTATGCTTGCCCTTGGCTTATTGAAACCATCGCCAGCACATGCTTTCAATCTTGAGGGCAGCGGCAAAGGCAAACACATTATTATTTTAGGGGCCGGGTTAGCCGGCATGACCTGTGCCTATGAGCTTGGTAAGCTCGGCTATCAATGTACCATTTTGGAGGCGCGGCAACGCACCGGCGGTCGCTGCTTTAGTATTCGTAACGGCAGTACCAATACCGAAATTGATAAGCCTGCGGCTACAGCCCGTTTTGATGCCGGCCAATATTTCAATGCCGGCCCATCGCGCATACCACACAACCATGAGCTTACGCTGCATTACTGTAAAGAGCTGGGGGTGCCTATTCAGGTTTATAACAATGTAAATGAAGGCGCTTATTACTTTGCCGAAGGCAAAGGCCCTTTATCCAACAAAAAGATAAAGGTTAGGGAGGTGCATAATGATATCCGTGGATACATGACCGAAATGCTGGCTAAAAGCATTGACCACGGTAGTCTCGATAGCAGCTTTACCAAAGAGGATGGCGAAAAGATCATCGAATACCTGCAAGCCGAAGGTGGATTGGATGTTGATAAACTGTACAAAGCTTCGGCACGCCGGGGTTATGTCGAAACGCCGGGAGCCGGCGACAAGCCCGGTAAAGTTGCTGATCCGCATAAGCTGGCCGATCTGCTGCATTCAGGTTTGATGGATCCCGATTTTTATAATGTGGCCGAATATACCTACGAACTGCAGATGACCATGTTTCAGGCCGTGGGTGGGATGGATCAGATAGCTAAAGCGTTGGAAAAGAAAGTGGCGCCGTCAATAAAAACGGGGGCGGAGGTTACTGCCATTAATAATGTACCTGATGGTGTTAAGATAACTTATAAAGACGCTACAGGGGAGCATACCTTAAACGGCGACCTGTGTATTTGCACTATTCCGCTGCCGGTACTAAGCAATATCAGCAATAATTTCAGCGGTGATGTTAGTCGTGCTATTGATTATATCAGCTATAACCAAACCGGGAAGATTGGCCTGCAGTTTAAACGCAGGTTTTGGGAGGAGGATGAACATATATACGGGGGTATAACGCACACTAACAATGATTTAACGCAGATTTTTTATCCATCCTATGATTATTTAGGAAAAAAGGGTATCTTGATTGGATATTACAACTTTAACGAAAAAGCGCAAAAGATCGGCGCTTTAGGCTACGCCGAAAGGGAGAAGTTCGCGCTGGAAAAAGGCAGGCTGATTCACCCGCAATATGACAAGGAGTTTGAAAGCTCGTTTTCGGTAAGCTGGCATAAAACAAAATATAATTTAGGCGGATGGGCGGTTTATACCACAGAAACCCGCAAAACACAATACCCGGTACTGTTAAAGCCCGATAAGCAGGTATATTTTGCAGGTGAGCATTTGACATACCTTAATGCCTGGATGGCCGGTGCCTTTGAATCGGCCAGGAGCACGGTTGCCGCTGTACATGCAAGGGTTACCAACCAGCGTACCCAATACCCGGTTCAAAAATAAAACGACGTTAAAAAAACATTAAATACCACCACCATGTCAAGTACAATTAACCGCAGAAACTGGATCAAATCCAGCGCATTTATGGCCGGGGGACTGGCCCTTTTTTCAGGAACAATTGGTAAGCTGGCAGCCATGCCGGCCCGTGTATTTAAACCCTTAACCCGCGGCCTAACCGACCAGGAAGCTATTACCAATGCAGGCTTTGAATTAAAAGCAAGGCTCCTTGCTAACGAGAATCCGTTTGGTCCATCGGCTACTGTTAAAAAAGCCATTCAGGATGCTATTGATAAAAGTTATCAGTACCCTTTTATGCAGCTGTCCCAGATTTATGGGAAAATTGCTGCGTACGAAGGCGTAAACTCAAATAATATACTGATGGATGCAGGCTCAACCCCGCTTTTACTTGCGGCTGCCATGCATTTTACTAAGGGTGGTAAAAGCGTAATCACCGGCGACCCTTCATATGATGACCTGCCAGGCAGGGCCCAGGCGCTTGAGGGAAAGTGGGTAAAAGTGCCGCTGACCGTCGATTATAAACTCGACCTGGACGCCATGGAAGCAAAGGTTGATGACAATACCGGTTTAGTTTATATATGCAATCCCAATAACCCAACCGCTACTGTGGTTGATACCGAAAAGTTAAAGGCCTTTTGCGAGCGGGTGTCAAAAAAAACAACCGTTTTTGTCGATGAGGCTTATATAGATTACCTGCCTGATCCGAAGGCTGCAAGTATGATAAGTTCTGTCAAATCGGGTAATAATGTGATAGTTGCACGTACCTTTTCAAAACTTTATGGCTTTGCCGGCTTAAGGCTCGGGTATATTATATCGCAGCCGGATACCATCAAAACATTTGAAAAATATACTACCCAGGCCTGGAGTATTAGCGCAACTACACTCGCCGCCGCCATAGCGGGTTATCGCGAAGAAGCATTTCTGAAAGAAACCCTGGAAAAAACAAATGCTTCTAAGGAGTACCTGTACTCGGTGCTTAAAAAAGAAGGATATGAATACATCCCCTCATCGGCAAACTTTGTCATGTTCCCGCTGAAAATGGACGGCAAAAAATTTGTCGGCGAAATGATGAAGCGCGGCGTAGGCATTCGTAACTGGCAATTTAACGGCAAAGACTGGTGCCGCGTAAGTATTGGCCGCATGGACGAAATGGAAGCCTTTGCCGATGCGTTTAAACAGTTATCTTAAGTGATTGGAGGTTAGAGATTGGAGGTTAGGTTTCAATAGTTTTATACAAATAACCCTAACTTTCAATTTCTGACCATTCCCTAATCACTAATCTCCAACCTCTAATCTCTAAAACAAAGTGCACAAACTAACATTAACACTATTACTGAGCTCTTCATTGTATTTTGCCCAGGCGCAAACTGTAAACCCTCGTCCGCTTACTATGGATGAGTATAAAAAGGCGCAATCATTCGCGATTGCTAATTTGGATAATGACACCTACGTTAAATTTGAAAATACCTACGTACTTGACCGTTATGAAAACCGTAAGCCTTATTTTATAACCGGGGCCGACGGCTTGAAAAAACGTATCGACCTGTATAAACTGGTTGCCAAAGAAGGTATGCAGGAAATAGGTCTGATGGTGTTTTATACCAACGAAAAAGGCAAGCTTTACAAAGCCCTCGTGCCCGATTTTACTGCCGATGCTAAAGTTTGGGAGCAGTATTTTCAGGATATTGATAATATCAACAAAGTGGAGCAGAACTTTATCCTGAAGCTGTCGTACGTGCTGTCAAAGGAAGTTAGCTTTCAACAATATAAGGCACTTAACGCGGGTAAGGATCTGAAGGAAGAGGCAGCTACCTATGGCAATGATATCTGTTTTCCTGGCGAAGAACTGGTTACCATGGCCAATGGCGATAAAAAAATGTTGAAAGCTGTGAAAAGTGGCGATGAGGTAATAACGGTTGATCCGTTGACTAAAAAAAGTGCAGCTGTAAAAGTAAAAGAGCTTACCATACATGAGGCCAAAAACTACGCTTTAACGCAACTGGTACTGGTATCGGCCCAAACAAAAAACACGGCCGAAGGCAGGCAGGTAAAACTGAATAGTAAAGTGTTACAGGCAACACCTAATCACCCTATGTTAACCAAACAGGGCAATATAAAAATAGGAGAGGTAGCTACCGGCCAGGAAGTACTTTGCCTGAACGAGCTAACCGGCAAATATGAAACTTTCACCGTACTGCAAAAAACAGAACACGCGGGCGGTGTACAAAGAGTATATAACATTGTTGCCGATGGCGGTAGCACCCTGCTCATGAATGGTGTAATGGTAATGCAAAAGTAATTTAGTGTTCCCTTTCTCTGCTTTAATCAATTTCTACAAACCTGTTCCCCCTCTGGGGGATTTTACAATTTATTAAACATGTATTAATTGCCCAAGGACAGATGCACCAAAGGTGCAAAAGGCTTGTAGCTCGTAAAGTTATAGAATGCCCTTTGCCCCCAGAGGGGCGAAACACGACGACTTGCTGTTTAAACGACAAGCAATTTTGTGAGCAAATTTAAACTCGTGGAGGAACCTTAAGCTATTCCTAAAATACTTAGTTTCTTAACAATGTCGGCAGCAATGCGTAGTCCGGCCAGGTTAACTATCGGGAAACATGCTTCTGTAATAATGAAGTTACCGTGAATAATTCAATCATTTGCTTAAAAATGTTGCAACATTAAAACCAATGATTTAATTTAGATGACTTAAACATGACAATTATGCCTGTTAACAAAAAATTATTAGTTACACTCGGTCTGCTATCCATAGTAGTGTTTGGCGCCATGACCAACATTAAACCACAGGACGAAGGTTTTAAAAATCTTAAGGTTTTGCCTAAAAACATTTCGGGCGAGAACCTGCACAAGGTTATGGAAGATTGGGAACATTCATTAGGTGTACATTGCAACTTTTGCCATGCCCGTAATGAAGAAACTAAAAAGATGGATTGGGCAAGCGATGCCAAGCCTGAAAAAGCAATGGCGCGCGATATGTATAAAATGATGAACAAAATTAATCAGAAGTATTTTCATGCCAAAAAGGATTCTTTAGGCATGATTATGCAAAGTGGTGTTAACTGCAATACCTGTCACCGTGGTACAGCTCATCCTGAGGTTATGGTACCTGACGGAAAAGGTCCGGGTGGTCAGCCTGGTCCGCCGCCTGCTGGTCCTGCCCCGGGCAACCCTGCGCCAACTAAGCCATAATTAACAAGCGTATTAGTATAATTAAATGCCTTTGGTGATCCCAGGGGCATTTTTGTTTTATAGGGGTTATTATCAGCTGTGTTTACCTGCAAGTAAAAATTAGGTTAAGGATTTTGTATTTAACTATTGAATATTTATCCTTTTTGACAGATAGCTTCAAACTGTATTCATGAAAAATTCATGCTTGGTAACGATCTTTATACACGATAAAGATTCGTTGGTTTTATTTAGGAATTGCTGGTTGATTTATGATCAAATTTGCAATGTTGATTTATGAAACCGGGGACTGATTATTGTAACCTTTAATATTATCATAATTAATAAATGACTGCTGAGTTTCGGATTAAGCCACAGGAGCAAGCTAATGTCTCAACAAATTCCAGCGATTTATTTTGCCGGAATTGCAAAAGCCGGTTGAGCCGTATCAAACGGAGCAGCCTTGCCAAATTTTTATTGTTGGGTTTACCCTTTAAAAAATATATCTGTTATAAGTGCTCCCGTAAAACCTACAGGTGGGCACCCAAATAATATTTCAATCGTTTTATAAGCATTGGGTATGTAGTATCTTTTTGTGTAAATCAATTACATTTGTTTTATGCAGAAAATACTGGTTGCCAACCGTGGTGAAATAGCTTTACGAATTATGCGCTCGGCGCGCGAAATGGGTATTAAAACCGTTGCGGTTTACTCACATGCTGATCGGGACGCCCTGCACGTGCGCTATGCCGATGAGGCTGTAAATATCGGGGAAGCTCCATCCAGTCAATCCTATCTTATTGGAGAAAAGATCATAGCTGCATGTAAGCAAACCGGGGCCGAAGGTATCCACCCGGGATATGGTTTTTTGAGCGAAAATGCCGGTTTTGCCAGGCTGGTTAAGGATTCGGGACTTATTCTTATTGGCCCTTCTCCCGAGGCCATGGAAGTAATGGGTAACAAGTTATCGGCCAAAGCTGCGGCACTCAGGTATAATATCCCGATGGTCCCCGGAACGGAGGAAGCCATTACTGATGTTAACGAAGCTAAGAAGCGGGCTATTGAGGTAGGTTTTCCAATATTGATCAAAGCGGCTGCGGGGGGCGGGGGTAAAGGGATGCGCATTGTTGAAAGCCCGGCAGACTTTGAAGAGCAGATGCAGTTAGCGGTATCTGAAGCTACATCAGCTTTTGGCGACGGCTCTGTTTTCATTGAGCGCTATGTATCATCCCCCAAACACATCGAGATCCAGGTACTTGGCGATACGCATGGTAATATCGTGCACCTGTTTGAGCGTGACTGCTCGGTACAGCGCCGCCATCAAAAAGTAGTTGAAGAAGCTCCATCGGCAATATTAACGCCTGAAATCAGGGAAAAGATGGGGCGTTGTGCGGTTGATGTAGCCCGGTCTGTAAATTATACAGGAGCGGGTACGGTTGAGTTTATCATGGATGAAGGTTTGAATTTTTATTTCCTGGAAATGAATACCCGTTTACAGGTTGAGCACCCTGTTACGGAACTGATAACCGGTATTGACCTTGTAAAGGAGCAAATTAAAATTGCAAGGGGCGGGGCTATCAGTTTTAAACAGGAAGATCTGAAAATTCATGGTCATGCCGTCGAACTGCGTGTTTATGCCGAAGATCCGGCTAATAATTTCCTGCCAGATATTGGTACGCTGCAAACTTATATAACGCCCAAAGGGCCCGGTGTACGGGTAGACGATGGGTTTGAGCAAGGCATGGAGATTCCCATTTATTACGACCCGATGATAGCCAAGCTGATAACCTTTGCGGATACCCGCGCTGAAGCAATTGAGCGGATGATAAGGGCTATAGATGAATATCAGATCACCGGTATTACTACCACCCTCGGTTTCGGCCGTTTTGTAATGCAGCACGAAGCTTTTACCTCTGGTAATTTTGATACCCATTTTGTAAAAAAATATTTTTCGCCCGAGGTGCTGCGCGAAAGTCGCGAGGATGAAGCTATAGTAGCAGCAATAGTAATGGAACAGCTCTTGAGCAAAAAAAGGGTTTCAATTGCAGCCCCGGTGGAGGTAGCTAACTCAAGCAACTGGATCAAGAACAGGAAGCAGATTTAATAATTGTTGATCGCGGCCAGTTCATCTATCAAAGCTGCCTGAGCAGGGTTGATCTTTATTTTTGCTGTCGCCATATCAAACCATTCGGCACGATCAATTTCATCAAAAGTTTGTTTTTTTCCTGAGCGAGGCGGCCATTCTATTTCAAATGTATTGCTTTTGATATTTCCCGGATCAATACTGCCTTCAACAGCCCAGGCCAGTACCGTTTTACCCCCTTTTTGTTTGATAGCGTTCAACGCAATAAAATCCCCGGTTATTTCATGCCCGGTTTCTTCCTGAAATTCACGCTTTGCCGCCATGAGGGGATCTTCGTCGGGAAGATATTCACCTTTGGGTACCGACCATGAGCCTTCGTCCTTGTTTTTAAAAAACGGCCCCCCCGGATGTACAAGAAATACCTGTAAACCCTTCGCTGCTTTACGGTATAATAAGATCCCTGCGCTTTGCTTTGGCATGTTTAAGATTTAAAGGCAAGTTAATGAAAGGCTTAATTATAATTGTTATTTTTGATACAAACGCCCCAAACCGATATACAATTATTATGGCAGACAACAGATGGAGCAAATTTAAAGTAACTGCTGATGTTGATACGGACGTACGCAGCATGTATGAAGCCTGGGCTACTCCCGAAGGCCTGGAAACCTGGTTTTTGCGTAAAGCCGATTTTTTTGCCATAGCAGGCCGTCAGCGTGAACCGCAGGAATTTATAAAAAAAGAGGATACTTATACCTGGCATTGGCATGGGTTTGATGATACCATTTCCGAAAACGGGCAGGTGCTGGAAGCCAACGGTGCCGATTTCATAAAATTTACTTTTACAGGCGGTAGTATAGTGAGTGTATCTATCACTGCTAAACTGGGCGTTGTTATTGTTGAACTGGTGCAGGAAAACATCCCCGAGGAAGCAGACCCCGAAAAAAACCTTTATGTGCAATGCCAACTTGGCTGGACATTTTATCTGGCCAATCTGAAATCGGTATTGGAGGGTGGCAAAGATCTTCGCAATAAGCGTAAAGACCTGTTCTCAAGTTTCAAATAATTTCATTTACTGCTGACAAACCATAGTGCAAAATATTTTAGCTTTGAGCCAATCAAAATAGCCCCTTTCAACGGGCCGGGAAGCATATGTTTACAGGAATTATAGAAACTTTAGGGAAGATCACCGATCTGCAGCGGGAAAAAGGCAACCTTAATATTACAGTAGAATCGGCTATATCGCACGAGCTCAAGATCGATCAATCGGTAGCGCACAATGGTGTATGCCTTACTGTGGTGGCTTTAGCCGATGGCTTGCACGTGGTAACCGCGATTGAGGAAACCTTAAATAAAACCAATCTTTCCCAGCTCAAAGTTGGCGACCCGGTAAACCTGGAACGCTGCATGCAAATGAATGCCCGGCTCGATGGCCACATTGTTCAGGGCCATGTTGACCAGGTGGCTGTTTGCACCGCGTTTAAAGAACTTGACGGCAGTTGGGAATATACCTTTGAATATGATGCAGCAAGCGGCAACGTAACCGTAGAGAAAGGATCCATTTGTGTGAACGGTATCAGCCTAACCGTGGTTAATTCGCACGCCAACAGCTTTTCTGTAGCAATTATTCCTTATACATTTGAGCATACCAACCTGCACAATGTGCAAGTTGGCAGCCAGGTTAACCTTGAGTTCGATATCATAGGCAAATACGTTGCCCGCTTGATGCAACGCTAAATCCCTAATGATTTAATGCGCTGTTTGGAGTAAGCGATATAAGTTTTTTGTGACTCTTTTGGCTTGCTTGCCAGGTACTTTTTATAGTACTTAATAGCTGTTGCCTTATTCTTCAGTTCGGTATCATACAGGGTTGCAAGGGCATAATAGGTAATAGGGTCCGGTTTATAAAGCAAGCTTTTCTGGTAAGCTTGAACTGCATTTCTAAGCTGGTGTAGCCTGTCGTACGAATCACCTTTTTCACTGCAATAGGAGCTCACCCCTGTAGATATGGCCTCTTCAATGGCCTTATCCAGGTAAGTTATCGCTTTTGAGTTGTTGTGCAGGGCTTTGTAGCTCATGGCTGTATAATAATATGAAGCTTCGGTGCCGGTATTGCCGTCCTCCAATGTTTTGAAAGTTTTAATACAATCCGGATAATTGCCGGTCATGTAATAAGAAGTGGCCAGCATGGATACAATACTGCCGGCCTGCTCGCCCGCGTCTATTAGTTTTTTGGTAATGGCGATAGTTACCGGATACCTTTTTAATGCGTACGAGGCCTGGGCCTTGCCTTTCAGGAGCAGCAAATTGGAAGTATCGGCAACAAGCGCTTTGTCGATAATATTTTCAGCATTGCTATATAGTTTTAGGTTGATGAAGAAGGACGACAGGTCATATGCCACATCAGGATTAAGCGGATTGATCTTATTGGCTTTTTGCAGATATACAATGCTCCCCTCTATATCGCCTAAATTTTGCGACAGGTCTGCCAGTTGCTTATACACATCAAAGTTGGTGGTATCTTTCAACAGGATCTTCTTTACAAACACGATCGCTTTTTTATTATTACCGCGCCTTTTAATGATCTCACTCATGTTATACAAGTTAGTTAGGCTGGTGGTATCAGTAGCGTAAATACGTTGATAATAGTTTTCAGCATCGGGCAGGCGGGAGGCCATTTTGGAGGTGTAGGCCAGTTTAGCCAATACTTTTATGTCGGTAACAGGCTCGGGATATATTTTTTTGAGGTAATCTGCTGCGTCGGCAAAACGCTGGTTTTGATAATAATCAAGCAGGAGCGAATCATTAGCGGCTTGCTGAGCGCATAATTGCGATACTGATAGGATAAGGAATAGGGTTATAAATAGATTTTTCATAACTAATTATTTAGTTAAACTAAGTTATTAGTTATGGGTGTTAAATCCAAATCTGAAACAATTTTTTATTGGTGTGGTTAAAATGTAAAGTGATACTTAAAACCACACATTATGGATAAGTTAAAGAAATTTGGACTGATGGAAAAAATTGTCCATGAACTGGAAGACTTGAAAAACAGCCAGCAGGCTATTATTGCTAAGTTAACTAAAATAGAAGTTGATAATATCGAACTTGGTGATAAACGCCTTGAAAAGGACCTGCCCGATATGCACCAGCGCGTATCCGAAAACCTGGATACTATTGCAGCTATCCTTGAGGATTTTGCTAATCAGACTGAAAACTTCAGCAATAGCAATAATATCGCAGCCCTGAAAGAACAGGAAGCATTAGGAAAATAAGTTAAAAAGAAAATCCCCGGGAAACCGGGGCCTTTCTTTTTTATAGTTGTGTTAATACTAAAGCACTATTATTTTTTGTTGATTTTTCCACTATTCCGGTTATACCTTTTTATGGCCTGAAGATAATTTTTCCATTGGATGCTTTCAATGGCATCAAGATCGTCGCCAACCATTGCCCTAAGATTTTCTTCGCTGTATTGCACAATTGGCCCATTGTTAAGCTGAATGGCAACGATGGATTTGGGATTGAACATTTTTCCTTCAGGCTCGCTTAAAAGCGAGTATGCACTGATATGACCGCTTATAAACTTGAACATCCAGCAGCTATCTTTAGCAATACTTGCATAATAATTGGGGGCCAAAGTATTGGCATTTTTTTCAGCTGATGGAGGTGTAAGGTTTCGGGCTATTTCAATAGTTTGTTCCGGATATATCACTTGTTCCCTGTTTGTATCCGCTTTAGATAGTGACTGGTCAACAAACAGCAGATAACTTTTGTGTGCATAGGCATCTACGTAAATTCTGGACTTAACTTCTTTTTTAGATCCGTTGCGCATCGTTACCAGGAAAGTATACGCTGGGTTGTTGGTACTCTTGTTGTGATCACTCCAAAAGTCCCACATAGCGAGAGGCGTCTGTTGATCCATTTGTAAGTCCATGTTTTGCTTGTTAGATGTATTGTTAACAGCGGGCAATCCGTTTTGAGCAGAGGCACAGTTTCCTAAAATAACAAAGGAAAAAAGAGAAACGTACTTTAATAAAAGTTTCATATATAAAGCTTAGATGGGTTAAATATATGAAACCAGTTTAACCAAAATGTTAACTTTTACAGGTACTGAATAACTTATAACTTACGAAGTTTTTAAGCTTCGCAAGTCTTATAGTTCATCACTACTGGTACTGAATATAAATAGGGGCAGGCTTCAGACTTAACACTTCCTTAGGCGTAAGCATCCTGTGTGGTTCGTTCTTTAAGTCGTTTTTATAAAAAAGTTTAAAGCCGGTGAACTGTACAGGCTCTTCTGAAATAAAATATTTGTAAGTGCCTTTTTTAAGTTCCGGACCACCCCAGCCATCCATATCCATCACCACCTGTACTTCGGGACGTAATTTAATATCCTTGTAGTTGGTTACCATGCGTTTGGTAAAGCGGTGTACAACAAATATTTTAGGTGGGAGGTCATTCTTTTTTGCCAGTTTGGCCAGGTAGCCGGTTACGTAGTTAATATCATCGGCATCAAAGGTACCTATGCGTTTGCCGGGCACACTGCCTTCCTTCATAGAAAATTCCGGGTCGATGCCTAAATGAACGTTTGGCATCTTCATGTATTTCTCTAATAAAGGCAATTCGGTTTGTACTGTGCTGAAGCCAACCTGGATATCTAAAAACACAAGTGCGTTGATGCTTTTTGCCCAGCTAATCACGGTATCAATCTGGCTAAAAGGCATCCGCAGATTATGCAGGCCGTTGCGGCCGGCATCAGCCTGGGCCGTTACGCAGATATAATGTAAGGCCGGTACCACGTTAGTAGCTGTATCAGCCTTTTCCCAGTTCTTTACCTCTTCCTTTAATTTATTGAGCATGGTTTTGCGTGGGTATTGGCCCAGCACGCCCATGTTTTTTGAATAGAGGTTACCATAAAACGCTACAATGCGGTTAAATGGTAAAATAGCTCCGGGAAGCGGATATTCTTTGGTTTTTACCGGCCAGCGACCACTTTTATCGCCGTTGGCCAGTTTTTTCATCAGCGAATCGTACTTTAAAGTATCCAGCATGGATGACCTTGCCGACGTATCGCGGAAATGTTTGCGGGTTGTAGAACAGGCCGTATTAGCAACGGCAATAAAAATAAACAGGGCTAAAGCAGAAATTGTCCTTTTCAAATTTTAAGATTTTTGACTTAATGAGCAATATCTGTGCCTATTCTATACTTTTGCCCTTCATAGCTGTACTTATTGCCTGATCCATTAAGCGTTCGGCAAACGGACGAGTGAACTCGTTAACCTCATCAATCGTTTTTAAAATCAGGTCTTTATCGCCGCTGGTGAGGGCCTCTTTCAGTTTCTGAACAAGTTTGGTAGTATCGGCAATTTCTGTAACCGAAACATAATCAGCATTTTTTTGCAGGAAGCGTTCAACGGTATAAACCATTTGTTCGCCTTCAGTGCGCGCCTCAATAAGCATCCGCTGATTTACATCATCTTTGGCGTGGGTAATGCTGTCCATCAGCATTTGTTCCACCTGTTCGTCGGTAATGCCATAGGTTGGTTTTACTTCAACCTCCTGCTTTACGCCCGAACGTAGTTCGATGGCCTGTATGGTTAGGATGCCGTCGGCATTTAATAAAAAGTTAATATCAACTTTAGGGAAACCTGCAGGCATGGAAGGGATGCCTTTTAAATCAAACTCGGCGAGTTTACGGTTTTCTTTGATCAGATCGCGCTCACCCTGGTAAACGGCAATTTTCATGTTTACCTGTCCGTCTATTGATGTCGTATATTGCCTGCCGCCTTTGGTTGGCACTTTAGAATTTCGGGGGATGATCACATCCATCAGGCCGCCCATAGTTTCAATACCTAAGGACAGGGGGGTAACATCTAATAGTAAAATATCTTTACGGTTGCCTGCTAAAATATCGGCCTGTATGGCGGCGCCTAAAGCAACTACTTCATCAGGGTTCACATCATCATGCACCGGGCGACCAAAAAACTCAGCAACCATACGTTTAACCAATGCCGTACGGGTTGAGCCGCCAACCATAACCACTTCATCAATCTGATCGATAGTTAGTTTAGCATCCTTAAGTGCGTTTCGGCAACTGGTGATGGTTTGCTGTACTTTTGGTAATATCAGTTCTTCAAAAGTAGTGCGGTCAAGCGTACACCAGATCTCGCCGATTTTATCATTAACCAGGCTTTGGTGCGCGAAGGCTTTTTTAGCTTCTTCGGCCTTTAAGCGTAGTTGCTGGGCCAGCTCATTATTTGCAAGGACTTCGGCTTTATTAAGCTGGTTTTTCTCAATCCAGTAATCAACTATAATGCGGTCAAAATCATCACCACCTAAAAAGGTATCGCCATTGGTAGATAATACCTCAAAAATGCCGTTTTGAATTTGCAGTATGGATACATCAAACGTACCGCCTCCAAGGTCATAAACCGCTATAGTTTTAGTTTCTTCGGGGTTGAGGCCTATCCCATAAGCCAAACTTGCCGCGGTAGGTTCGTTAACTATCCGCAATACATCAAGCCCTGCAAGTTTACCAGCATCACGGGTGGCCTGGCGCTGCGAATCATTAAAATATGCCGGAACAGTGATCACAGCACGGTTAACCGGGGTTTTAAGGGCATGTTCGGCGCGTGCCTTAAGTTCTTTCAATATCTGGGCCGATAGCTCGATAGGGGTGTAAAATTTATCGCCTACTTTGATCTTAACCAGGCTTTCGGTATCGTCGTCAATTACTTTATAGCTAAAAAAGTCTTTGTAGTTTTCAATATCGTGGTAACTGCGGCCAAGCAAGCGTTTAACCGAAAATATGGTGTTTTGCGGATCGGTTATCAGGAATTCTTTTGCCTCATTACCTACCAGCACATCGCCTGCATCACCAAAATGAACTACAGAGGGCACCAATACACCTTTGCCTGCATCATTAATTACCTGCGGGTTTTTATCAGGGTTGATGAACGCTACCAGCGAGTTAGTGGTACCCAGATCAATTCCTACAATGATTTCTTCTTTTTGCAATGAGCCTGTTGCCAGGTTGATAGAAACTTTAGCCATTATATTAAGTTAACAAAGCGCAAATGTACTTAGTTTTGGCTGAGGATATGTCTTCTCAATCTCTAATTTGTTAAGTTTTGTGCGTTTTGTAACATCATCGCAGGTTGAGCCTTTATTTCATTATACTGACAAACAAATACGCTTAACGCCGCTTTATCCCTGTAATACCCTAAATAAATTATTATGAAAAATCGTGAATTAGGAGCATCCGGCATATCAACAGCGCCATTGGTTTTTGGCGGAAATGTGTTTGGGTGGACTGTTAAAGGTAAAGATACAGCCCTTTTATTGGATGCATTTGTAGATGCCGGTTTTAACACTATCGATACCGCTGATGTTTATTCGCGCTGGGTCGAGGGCAATAAAGGCGGCGAATCGGAAACCGAAATTGGTAACTGGCTTAAGCAAAGCGGCAAACGCGATAAAGTAGTTATAGCCACTAAAGTAGGCGCCGAAATGGATTCGGGCAGTAAAGGGCTTAAAAAGGATTACATTATTAAATCGGCCGAGGCTTCATTAAAGCGCTTGCAAACCGATTATATTGATTTGTATCAAACCCATTACGATGACCCCTCAACCCCGGTTGAAGAAACCCTGCGTGCTTATGATCAACTTATGCAGGACGGTAAGGTGAGGGCTATAGGAACTTCCAATATGTCTGTCGAACGGTTGCATGAGTCGCTCAAAACGAGTATTGAAAAAGGCCTGGTAGCTTATCAAACGCTTCAGCCCGAATATAACCTGTTCGACAGGGAAAAATATGAAACTACTTACGAGCCTTTCATTAAAGAGCAAAACCTTGGGGTGATCAGTTATTTTTCGTTGGCCAGCGGTTTTTTAAGCGGCAAATACCGTTCGGAAGCCGACCTGAAGGGAAGCAGCCGCGCCGGTATGGTCAAAAAATATCTTAACCCAAGAGGCTACAGAATATTAAAAGTCCTGGACGACCTTGCCGGGCAGTATCAAACCAGTCAGTCGGCAATTGCACTGGCCTGGTTAATTGCAAGGCCTGGTATTACAGCACCCATTGTTAGTGCCACCAGTTTGGAGCAACTTACTGATCTTTTTGAATCAGCCGCTTTGAAATTAGATAATGAAGCTATTGAAATGCTGAATATCGCCAGTGTTTATTAAATATTAATTTATATTTCACTATATATAACAGCGCGCTTTTTAAATGAAAGCTGCGCTGTTTGTTTTTAGTTGCCTGATTAACATTTCAATCACTGACTTTGGATTACTTAATAATTACATTGATTTTTTAAATTAATTATTAAACAATAATATCCTGTTTTTTACTTTTTTAAACACTAAAGTTTTAAATATTTCCTAAAAAATAGTTTATTTACTAAACCGAACTCCCTGTTTTTGAGTATAAAGAGTTCTCTCTAATTAATTTTTTATTTTAAATGGAAAAGCTGAAGCGGATTATTGGCTACGGGATGCCTGATTTGTCGCTGGAGAATAAGCTGTTTAATGCGCTCTCATTATTCATTTGTGCCAGCAGCGTTTTTTCGCTAATCTGCAATTTGTTTTTAGGCTTAAGTTATAAGCTTGAGCTTGTTGAGCTTTTTGTGATACTGATGTCGGGCTGGGCTTTTTACAGGAGCAGGTTCGTAAAGTATAAAGAGGATGCAACCCTCATTTACATTTGCTTAGGGCTGTTTGCAATTATTCCGGGCTGGTTTTACAATGGCGGTATCTCCGGATCAACAACGCTTTCGGGAGTCTTTTTTATTGTACTTATAACCCTGCTTGTAAAAAAACGATATCATTATATTTTTATTGGCGCGCTGATAGCTATATTTTTAGGATGCTACTTTATTGAAAAACATTTTCCTGGTTTAGTACAGCCTTATGATAGCACGGCATCAAAAGAATCTGACCTCATCACTTCGGCTGTAGTAAACATATTGACTGTTGGGCTACTGGTAGGTTTTATTAAAAAAAGCCACGAAACCGATAAGCGCGACCTGATTCATAAGAGTGAAGAGTTACAAGCTTCTCAAATTGAACTTTCGGCCTCACGTGACCAGGCTGAGGCGGCCACGTTTGCCAAATCGAATTTTCTGGCCAATATGAGCCACGAAATTCGCACACCACTTAATGGTATCATCGGTACCGCTCAATTGCTATCCCGCACCAATTTACAGCCCGAGCAACAGGAACTGCTTCAAACTTTACAATCGAGCAGTAATTTATTGATTAACATCATCAGTGATATTCTTGATATTTCAAAAATCGAAGCAGATAAACTGGTCCTTCACCCGGTTTCAACGCATTTGCGTAACTGTATAAAAACAGTTATTGAGATTACCGAACCGGCCATTACATCTCTTCACAAACCCCTAAGCTTAACTTATGATGTTGATGCTAATGTAGCAAACTATGTAATAGCAGATGAGGGCAGGCTTCAGCAAATCCTGGTTAATTTGATCGGAAATGCCATTAAGTTTACCGACGAAGGTTCGGTAAGTTTACGCGTCACGGCATCTGAGATCAGGAACAACGTCCAGGACATAACCTTTAGCATCAAAGATGACGGGATTGGCATAAGTGAAGAGGCATTAGCACAGTTATTTAAACCATTTTCACAGGTAAATACTACCGCTTTGCGCAAATATGGCGGTACGGGGCTGGGCTTATCCATTTGCAAAAAACTTGTGGAGATGATGCACGGCAGAATCTGGGTAGAAAGTAAGGAAGCCCAGGGCTCATTGTTTAGCTTTACCTTGCCTTTACATGTTACCTATGGTATTATTGAACCGGAGATGCAACCGGATGAAAAGGAAGCTTTTCAGTACCGGCCTTTACGCATTTTATTGGCCGAGGATAATAAAATGAACCAGTTAATAGCCAGTAAGATTTTTAAAAAGGTTGGTTATAATATTGATATTGCCGAAAATGGACTGGCCGCGGTAAATATGGTTGAGCAGTGTAACTACGATCTGATATTTATGGACATTCAAATGCCCGAAATGGATGGTTTACAGGCTACCCGCCATATATTAACAAAGCATGGTAAAGGCGCTCCGCCTATTATTGCCATGACAGCCAACGTGCTTAGCGAAAATGAGCGTGAATGCACCCAGGCCGGTATGAAAGATTTTGTAAGTAAACCTTTTACTTTTGAACGGCTGGAAGATATCATCCAAAAATGGACGTGATTTATCAAAAAAATGTCAATCGTTGATTAGTACCATACAAAATAAAAATAGTACCATTAAGGGCAAAGCTATTGTGTGTAGTTTTGTGTCATGTTACAAAGTATTCCAACAATTGATATTTGCACACTTGCCGATGATATTAAACAGGATGACATCCTGATCAGCAGGTTTGCGTCTTATTTGGATGCTCATAAAAACCTTTTCTTCCCGCACCGCCACTCGTTTTACCACCTGGTATTGTTTACTGATGGCGGAGGATCACATACCATTGACTTTGAAAGCTTTGAGGTAAGGCCGGGGCAGATTTACTTTATGATTCCCGGGCAGGTGCATTCATGGGCTTTTGAAGGTTTTACTGACGGTTATATCATCAATTTCTCAAGCTCGTTTATCCAGTCGTTTTTATTACGCTCAGGCTACTTTGACAATTTTAACTTTTTGAACGGCAATCCAAAGGATGAAGTAGTTGACTTACCTGCCAACCAGTTACCCGAAATCATTGCCCTTTTTGAAAGGATTGTATCTGAAGTTGAAAAGCCTGCAGTTTTGGGCAGCGATATGGTAAGGGTGCTTATGCTTCAGCTTTTCATTCTGATAAATCGTTGCCAGGGCAAAGGCGATAGCTTTGGCAAACAGGGCTATAATCAAACACTGATCCGTAACTTTCAGAAGCTGATTGAACAGCATTATATCGATGTAAAGCTTCCTAAAGATTATGCAGAACTGCTTTATATCACCCCCAATCATTTAAATGCGGTATGTAAAGATGTGCTTGGCCTATCGGCAGGAGAGGTGATCCGTAACCGTACTTTGCTTGAAGCAAAAAGGCTATTAACTAATCCGCGACTTAATATAAGTGAAATAGCTTTTAACCTTAATTTTAGCGATAACTCCTATTTTACCAAGTTCTTTAAAAAAATTGAGGGCATTACCCCCGAAGAGTTCAGAAAAAAAACCTTAAACAATAAATCATAACGTTATGGAAACCCCTAAATATAAATTATCCGCCTGGTCTGCCTTTGTAAACGCCAAATGTCCGCGTTGCAGGAGGGGAGACTTATTTATCACCGGTATGTATGAATTTAAAGGACAGGAGATGTATAAAACCTGTTCACACTGCGGCCTGGTGTATGAGCGTGAACCCGGTTATTTTTATGTAGCAATGTTTGCCAGTTATGCGCTTAACGTTGCCGAGATGGTTACACTGGCAGTTGCTATCAGCGTTTTAACAGGTAGCAGTAACCCCTGGTTGTATGTAACTATTATTTTAGGGGTAGCGGTAATTTTAGCGCCGTTTAATTTCAGGTATTCAAGAGTGATGCTTTTGCACTGGCTTACACCGGGCTTGCATTATCATCCGGAGATGAGCGAGGATAAACCGGAATAATTTAATTGACTGAGATACACGCAGATGCCCTTGATTGAAAAATCAAGGGCATTTTCATTTAAACCAAAACCTGCAGCTACAGTCATAATAATAACAAGCTTAATTTATGTAAATTAAATAAGTATTTGAAATTAAGCTGTTTATAATTACTTAAAATCTATTATCATGAAAGCGAAACTTAAATCACTGAAAGCCGATCTATATAATGTATTTGTAGTAGGGAATGCCGATGACAGGCAATTGGCAAAAGCATACTTTTTGCTGGCTATCCCTTTATTCGCCATATTTTTCGGGCTGGGTTCATTTCCCAAATTCTGATCATAAAAAAACAGTCGGAGCGTTCTGCGGCGACTGTTTACAACTGTTCCTAACTAATTAACTAACTATTAAACTAAATTATTTTTCGATTGGATTAAGGCCCAGGTAATTTGCAGCAATAAATAAATTGTTATTGATTTTGTGCCAGGCCTGGTGGTTGCCGATTGTATACCGGTTTAAAACATCATAGTAATAAGAATCCGAGAATGTGAGCCGGGTGTTTATTTCTGAATTATACAATGAATCTTTGCCTAAGTAGATGCCGCTGCGTTGCGCAGGTTTATCGATTTTTTTTTCGGGTGTTGAGGAAAACATATTGGCACAAGCTACCAAAATGAGAGACGCCGCAACCAAAACAAGAAAATGGTAGAATAATTTCATAAGCAAGGTATAAGTTTTTAAAAGATGCCTCCGGATGTTCAGAAACATATTATGCTCCAAAAATAACCAACGCTTTATAAAAAATAATCAGGGATTTCACCGTTTTGCGTACGTAGTTTTACGCATTTTTTAATAGATACAGATGAATAGTTAAATGTAGAAAGAAAATTTGATATAACGTTATAAGATCGATAAAAAAAATTAAACTTTTTACACTGTTACAAACAGCAGTTTATCTTCGTAATCTTGTTTAAAAGATGAATAAATTTTCAGTTGTGATATTAGTGTTTAATCAGGTTAGCCTTTCCTGATTTTAATTAATTTGGCTCACTACATTTATCTACAATAAAACCAATTAAGAGGTCATCGATCTAAAACTACATTATGAAAAAAACTCAATTAGCCTTTTTTAAAGTGACCATATCATGCCTAATAGTTTTACTTGCTGTTTCCGCATGCTCAAAAAAAAATAATGACAATGCTCCCCAGGCGCTAAAGGTTGTAGTAAGCACATTTGCAGGCAATATAAATCCGGGCAAAGCTGATGGCACCGGAACGACAGCGTCTTTTAACAGGCCCAGCGGTATGATCACAGATGCAGCAGGCAATATCTATGTAGCTGATGCTGGCAATAACCTGATCCGTAAAATAACCCCGGCTGGTGTAGTTACTACTTTTGCCGGGAGTGGTGCGCAGGGAGACACTGACGGTATTGGTACCGCTGCCAGTTTTAACAATCCTCAGGATATAACACTGGATGGGAACGGTAACTTATATGTAGCCGAAAGTACAGGTAAAGTGGTCAGGAAAATAACTTCGGCAGGTGCTGTTACTACATTGGCGGGGGGAGGGGCGAACGGGGTTGATGGTGCAGGCACAGCTGCAGGCTTCAGTGCGCCAACCGGAATAGCGGTAGATGGAAGTGGAAATTTATTTGTTGCCGATGTTTATAAGATCCGTAAAATAACTCCGGCCGGTGTTGTGACTACGTTTGCAGGTTCGGGTGTAAGTGGCTCAGCAAATGGAACAGGAACTGCAGCAAGTTTTTCACAGGTTACAGGTATTGTAATTGGTTTGTCGGGTAACCTCTACGTAACAGATTTGGGCAATAACATGATTAGGAAGATTACTTCTGATGGCGTTGTTTCGACATTGGCCGGTAACGGAATCAAAGGCTCGGCAGATGGTGCTGGTAATACTGCTACTTTTAACGCACCTGTAAGTATAACCGCCGACAATCAGGGTAACATTTATGTAGGGGATTCAGACCATTTTATCAGGGCTGTTGATACTTTTGGACAGGTTACCACAGTTGCGGGTACAGGTTTTTCGGGATTGGCCGATGGAGAGGGTTCTAAGGCAAGTTTCTCAGTTCCTTATGGCCTGTCTGTAGGAGTAGGGAAGGTTTATGTGGCTGATACTTTTAATAATATGATAAGGGTACTTACAGCTCAATAACCTCATATCTCTTTACTTCCTAAATTAACATCAATCTGATAGCCGGCAGGAATAAAAAACCTTTACTTTTGCCGGCGATATGAATGATTCGCTTAAAAATAAATACGACAGCATAATTTTTGACCTTGACGGTACACTTTGGGATAGCACTGCAAACGTAGCTCTTGCTTGGCAGGCAGCTATAAGCAAGGTTGATTACATTAAAGAGGAAATGACGCAGGAACGTGTGCGTTCCATCACCGGAATGACCTACGATGCCATTTTTGATAAATTATTCCCGGAACTAAATATTGAGCAACGTAAAGAAGTACAATCGCTTTGTGCTGTCAGCGAACTGGAAATATTACATACCAAAGGAGGGGAGCTTTATCCGCAATTGGTAGAAACGCTTAAATACCTTGCTGCAAATTATAAACTTTATATCGTGAGTAATTGCCAAAACGGTTATATCGAACTGTTTTTGGATCTGAACCAATTGCATGGCCATTTTCTTGGGCATCAGTGTTTTGGCACAAAAGGAAACCCTAAGGCCGATAATATCAAAGATGTAGTAAACGACCACCAATTGAAAGCTCCGGTTTACGTAGGTGACACCATGGGCGATTATAATGCCGCCAAACAAGCCGGTGTACCTTTTATTTTTGCAAATTATGGTTTTGGCGTTGTGCCTGATGGCATGGTAGCAACTATCAGTAATTTTGCCGGCCTTAAAGAGCTGCTTTAAAATTATTGTGTTTTAATCATATTAGGGTTGAATAGTTGTTAGCTCATTACCCGGAAAGGTAATGCAGTAAATTATTATATATAATTAACCGACTTTCACAATCGGCTTGCCGGCTTGGCTTTGTGTGTTCTGCTTTAAGCTTTCGTATAATGATAATCTTATTGTAAAACAATTTTCGGCTTTTGCCATTGT
Organism: Mucilaginibacter sp. NFR10; assembly: GCF_900100445.1. Taxonomy (NCBI): domain Bacteria; kingdom Pseudomonadati; phylum Bacteroidota; class Sphingobacteriia; order Sphingobacteriales; family Sphingobacteriaceae; genus Mucilaginibacter; species Mucilaginibacter sp. NFR10. The sequence continues at coordinate 470,326 of NZ_FMTV01000002.1, forward strand.
ACTTTCAGCTTTACGGCTAAAAAGTTAATTTAGTAAAATGAAGTTTATCAAATATCTGCCGGTAGCTATATTACTTGTTTTTTTTGTATCCTGTAAGCCCAAAACCAAATCAATGCAGGTGCCTGTAGTTGGTTTTGTTGATGCTTTTGAAGATGCCACCATATCACAGGCCCGCAAAGGCTTTACTGATGCCTTGAACAAAAATGGTTTCAGCGAAGAAAAAAAGACCGTGCAGATTGAGTACAGCAATGCCCAGGGCGATATCCCAACGCTTACACAGATAGTTAACCACTTTGTTACTGATAGTGTTAACCTGCTGGCAACGTGTACAACGCTATCAACGGTAACAGCGCTTCAAAAAACAAAATATATCCCGGTTTTTGCCATGGTATCCCCAACTGCCGAACGCATGAAGGTAACTGATGCCAACGGGAAAGCGCCCGCCAACCTTTTCGGTGCGGTAGAAGAGCTAAATTATATCGATACTTCGTTTAGCATTATTCCCAAACTACTTAAGCCTAAAGGCGCAAAACTGGTTATCGGGATGATCTATAATCAGTCGGAGCCGCAATCGGCCGATGCCTTAAACCGTATTAAATCATTGGCCGCAGGACTAAACGTTGATATTGTTGCGCTTCCGTTAAATACATCTGCCGATGCGCAGTTGGTTACGCAGTCGCTGCTAAGTAAAAACATCGACGCCTTTTTTGCTAATCCGGACAATACCGTTTTTGCATCTTTTGAAACTATCCTTAAAAATTGTAATCAAAAAAACATCCCGATTTTTACAAGCGAAGCAGGTTTGGTACAGCGTGGAGCCGTCGCTGCTTTTGGGGCTGATATTTATCAATGGGGGTACCAAGCCGGCGAGCAGGCAGCCCAATTTCTTAAAACTCATAAAACCGATGGCCTGCAACCCGAAATGGTAAAGGTCAGAAAGAGGGTATATAACCCGGCTGCTGCTAAAAAATACAATATTACCATTCCGCCAAATTTTGAGCCTGTAAAATAAATGGATTTTTACCTTACCGCTTTACTGCAGGGCCTATGCTTTTCGGCCATAGCGCTGGGGATTTATATATCCATGAAAATCTTCAATATTCCGGATATCACAACCGATGGCAGTTATACACTGGGTGGCGTGGTTACGGCAGTATTGCTGACCAATCATCAGCCTGCCTATGTTATTTTACCTGCTGTGCTTTTGGCAGGCGCAGCAGCGGGGGCACTTACCGGCATTATTCATACCAAATTAAAGATCAATGCACTGCTGGCCGGCATCCTGGTTATGACGGCGCTTTACTCAGTTAACCTTACTATTTTAGGCCGCTCAAATTTACCGCTTATCAATTTGCCTTCGTTATTTACTATAGTAAGTGTTGTGAGCGACCCTAATCAAAATACATTCTGGATCCTTGCCATTTTTGTTATCGTGATCACTTTTCTGATCGGCTACCTGCTCAAAACCGATTTTGGCATAGCCATGCGGGCTACAGGTAACAGTGAATCCATGATCCGTTCATTAGGCGTAAATACCGACAGGATGAAAATTACCGGGCTGGCACTGGCCAATGCGCTCACGGCTTTGAGCGGTTACCTGGTAGCCCAGTTCCAGGGTTTTACAGATATCAGCATGGGTATTGGGATTGTGATAGTAGGGTTAGGATCGGTGATCATTGCCGAAACATTAATTAATTGGTTTAAGCTTACCTCAGTATGGTTAAGTCTGGTATTGGTATTAGCAGGGGCAGTGATATTTCAGCTGGTTTTGGCATTTACACTCTCAGTTGGTGTCGACCCTAAATTACTTAAAATAGTTACCGCCGGTTTTGTGCTGGTAATTGTAAGCTTGCCGCGTTTATCCTTATTAAGATCATCATGATAACGATAACCGACGTACATAAAATATTTAATAAAGGTAAGGCTAACCAGGTAAACGCGGTTAATGGCGTTACGCTGGAGATACAAAGCGGTGAGTTTTTGGTGATAGTTGGTTCTAATGGCTCAGGCAAGACCACGATGCTTAATTTAATTGCCGGCAGCGTATCGCCCGATAACGGCACTATAAGCATCGATGGTAACGATGTAACCAACATGCCTGATTATAAACGCAGCCAATGGATCGCGAGGGTATTCCAAAACCCTTTGAGTGGTACTGCGCCAGATCTTAGTATTTTAGATAATTTCCGGCTGGCATCTATCCGCACAAAAAGAAAAGGTTTATCCGTTGGGGTAAATGACGCTTTTAAAAAACAGGTGCAGGAAAAAGTAGCCGTCCTTGGCATGGGTTTGCAGGATAAGATAGAACAGCCGATGGGTACTTTATCGGGCGGGCAGCGGCAGGCGCTTACCCTGCTGATGAGTGTAATGGATAGTTGTAAAGTTTTATTGCTGGACGAACCTACCGCGGCCCTCGATCCACGCTCGGCCGACGTGGTTATGCGGACAGCTGATACACTGATCCGCGATTTTAATTTAACGGCAGTATTCATTACGCATAATTTGAAGGATGCTTTTAATTATGGCACACGAATAATACAAATGGGCGAGGGGTTGATTATTAACGACTTATCTGGCGCGGGCAAAGCTTCTTTAAAACAAAGCGACTTGTTCGACTGGTTTGCATAAAAATTGGCAAAGTAATTGTATAGCTACCCGTACTATGAAAAATAATAATTTTGAAACCATATCCGACGCTTACCAGTTAGTAAACGGTGCGAAAATAAAAGGCAAAAAGCACGACGAAATATTTGAACTTGGCGCATATGATGCCCTTAAACGCGGCTATGTACTTTACCCGCTTGAACACGGCGTTAAGTTTGATGATTTCAGCGTCATGATCTCTGAAAAAGAATTAAAAAACAACTTCCTGATTGAGGCAGTTAAACAAAACGCAATAGCAGCTTGATTTTAGGCTGCTATTTTTTCACATTGCTTTTTCAAGTCATATAAAGTCAATAAACCTCATGCACAGAGTATTGGGCTGTGCATGAACACTTCTTCTCTTGCTTTTCTCGTTCAATAATTGTAAGTTTGTATTCATAAAGTACAAACCGATGCTGTTTAATAAATCAATCTGCTCAACAATAATGTGGCCCATGGTGTCACAGCAGAAGGGTTTTGTGTCGATAATTCTCTTCTCTACTCCGGTGTAGTGCTTTCGAAGCATCCAAACCGATCCTGCATTTACCACATTAGTATAACATTAAGCCTTACATAAACGTAAGCCTAACTGAATTTGAAATTTATATGGACAATTATTATTCAATAGAAGAAAAGTACCTCCAGGCTGTTGATGAACTATCGTTCGGAGAGACACCTAAGGGCTTAAACATATTAAACCAGATCATTACAGATGAGCCATTTTTTGCAAGGGCGCATTACCAGTTAGGGATGATCTACTATTACAAGATCCAGGATTACCAAACCGCAGGTTATCATTTTAAAACCTGTATGGAGCTGGAGCCATCTTTTCCGGATAATTACACCCATTATCTTGACCTGGTAGTATTCCTGGGAATGGATAAGCTGGTTTCAACAATTTCGGCCCAGGCTTTAACCACACCGGGAGTGAACAAGGCCCGCACCTTTGAGCTGCTTGGTTTATTTTATGAAAAGCAAAAGGACTGGAATAAATCCTTAGGCTATTACCAGGAAGCCTTTATGGAAGTGACCGAAAAAGACGAGCGTAAAGACATTGAAGATAGTTTTAAACGCGTACGCTCAAAAATGAAGCAAAAACAGGCTTACCTCTATTTCATTACAGAATAAACTTAAATAGCTGTTTAATTGGATACTTAACGAATAGGCCCCTGACGAAGGGGCTTATTCGTTAGTAAAAAATCCTAATTAATAACGTATGTTTAAGGATAAGTACCTGCTTATGCATATCGTCATAATGATAATTCTTTATCTCTGCAGTGCCTTCGCTCGATAGCTGCTAAGTTAAATAGTCGGTAAATGCACCTCTGCCATCATACACCTTGCGCTGCCGCCGCCGTTTGTTTCAATTGTATTGATATCAGCATGAACCAATTTGCCATACTGTTGTAAAGCGGAACGCTGCGCCTCAGTTAAAGCGCTAAAAGCATTTTGCGACATCACGATCAAAGTATCACCGGCTTTGTTCTGCACCTCCAGCATATTGCCTGCAAACTGGCTCATCTGCTCAAAAGTGATTTCAATAATTTCTTTGTGCGATGATTTTAACGATTCGATAACCGTTATTCTTTCATGCGGGTTAGGAATACTGTTTAGGCAGATCACCGCGAACCGGCTGCCGATGCACATCAATACATTGGTATGATAAATAGCCTTGCCTTTTTCATCTACAGCTTCAAAACTAATGGGCTGATAACCCGATTGCTCACAGAAATAATTAAGCACATCTTTATCTGTTCGGGGAGACAAACAGGCGTATGCTATTTTATTCTCCCTGTCAAGTACCATGCTGCCGGTGCCTTCCAGAAAGCGGTGCTCGTGCTCAAAACGGCTCAGGTCAATTACATGGGCTACTTTAAATTTATCCTCCAGGTCAGTTATGATATCTTCCCTGCGCTCAAGCCGGCGGTTTTCGGCCTGCATGGGGTAAAGGAAAATGCCGCCATCGTTGTGAAAAGATACCCAGTTGTTAGGAAATATTGAATCGGGTGTATAGGGCTGTGGGGTGTCATCTACAACGCTAACATCTACGCCATTATGGCGCAAAATGTTAACCATACTATTAAACTCACTCAAGGCTCTTTCCTGTACGCCATTTTTTTCGGCATCAGGGTTTTGGAAAGCATTGCTTGCAGCGGTTTCTTCGTTAAACCCGAAATTAACCGGGCGGATCATTAATATATGTGATGTTGATTGACTCATGATTTTTGTCATTATTTCATTGAGTCATTGAGTCATTTTTTTTAAATCATGCAAAGCAATGACTTAATGACCAGATGACTCAATGATAAATTAAATTACAGTGTCCCTGAATACCGGCATGCTCATGCAATGGAAACCACCGCGGGCACGGGAAAGTTCGGCTGAAGGCATTAATATCAGCGTATCAGTCAAACTTTGCGGATCAAGTTCATTATTCTCAAATTTTTGAAGCAGTTCGGCTACCCGGATCACATTAAAACCGCCTTCTTTAAAAGCCTCTACAGTTTTATCATTCCGATCATATCCAACAACAACGCCTTCTTTTAGGGCAAGCAGGTTGCAGGAGTCTGTCCATTGTTCACGGGCATCAAAGGGGAAGGTGTTGTTGCCCGAGTAAATAAACTTGGTTTTTACACCGCTTTTGAGATCGTTCTCGCTGATGTCGGAAAGCAGGTCCTCAATACAACCAAATAGCCTTGGTTTTTTATCTTTTTCAAACTGTACAATTTCTGCCCGTTCTTTTTGTTTTTTATCAGCAAACCATGATATCGGCTCCCGTTCCTCAATGGGGGCTTCGGCCACCGCAAGCGAGCGGAGTAGTACCCAGGTATCGCGCTTTACCTGCGTAAAAACAGTATCGATATGCATATAATCACGCTTGTTTGGAATTTTTACGATGGTTACCTTCTTCAGTACATCGTGTTCAAACAACAGCCTGATAGCTTCATTAGCCCCGCTGACAGATGTCCGCTCGCTGCAGCCGATCACTAAATGATCGGGACTTACCATCATCACATCGCCGCCTTCTAAAGTTGTGCGGCCTTCCGCGTCTTCGCCCGGGCGTAAAAAATGCTGCGCGGTTTCAGGAATCTCCAAAATATTATCGCGATAAGCCTCAAACAGCGGATGATTGAAAAATATGTAACGCATCAGCAAAGTTTCGCGGAAACGGGCTTTCTTTGCCGGCTTGTTGAGCAGCATATGATTATTCACTGCTATACCCAGATCCCTCGAAAAAATAAGGTTGGGGATAGGGGCAAAGATCATTTCTTCAGTTGTTAACGAGCCCGAAATAAAGATCTTGGCCAGCTCAATCGGGTCGGTATCGGTAAGCTGCTGTTGTAAACGGTAATTGCAGCTTTCAACCGCGCATACAGAAGCTACCAGTTTTTTACGGATATCCGGCTGCTGTAAAATATCGGCTAACAGGGTTTGGATCTCGATAACCTTATCTGATGAATGGAAGCCTGCATTATCAGGTTTAAAAAACGAACGGCGGGTAGCTTCATCATCAATTTGATGCAGCTTGCCTTTTATTTTATCCGGGTCAAGAAAATAGAGCAACAGCTTTACGTAGTAATCGTATTCATTCCTGCGTACCGTATCCAGGTGAATTATATCTTCAAAAAGCCAGTCCTGCGCCTTTGAAGGCACAACTTTGCCCAAACCGCTATCCGGACTATGAATAAGCAAAGTGCGGAGTGTGCCAATTTCGGAGGTTACATCTATTTTAAAATCGGAGTTGGTTATTGTCATAAAACACTATAATCGTAACACAAATCTATCAGAAATTAAATTACAAAACGGGCTTACCCGGCAAAATTAGGCCGGGTAATATTTGCCTGTTCTTTTAATTCAATATAAAACGTTTTATGTGTTGATTATATGTTGCTGGTTTCTAATCGGCAATCTCCCGGTAAGTGTTCCTTTCCATGCTTACCTTTAGCCTTTGCAACATCGCCTTCATATCAAAGCCCTGTTGCTGATATAGCTGCTGCACTGCTTCTTTAGCCTTTTGCAAAACATGTTCGTTTTGCCAAATGGCAGTTGTAATGCAAATGAGGTTGCCTTGCTCATCATAACGTTCAAAAGCCCTGTCTTCAATAAAGCCCTCAAGTTTTTTAATAAAATCCCTGTTGACTTTCATGCGTTCTTTAAATTCATGTTGAGCTGTTGCGGGAACAATAAATTGATCTATAAATATCTGTTTCATGATTATCCTTGTTTTTCTTCAAAAATCGGGATAATGGAAGCTCAATACTTGTAAAAAATCATTGATTTACCAGGCTTGCGGTATTTTAAAGAAATCGGTAGGGGGTAACCCTGTAAACAGTTTAAATTCCTTATTGAAATGCGGCTGATCAAAGTACCCGGCTTCTAAAGCTACCTGGCTGAGCGAAACGTTTTTAGGTTTACTATCAACTAACGACCTGATCTTAATAATATTGGAAAACTGCTTTGGCGAAGTACCAACCACTCGCCTGAAGCGTTTTTCAAATGCATCCTGGCTTATATAATGTGTATCGGCAAGGTCCTTAATTTTGATCATGCCTTTTGATAAGCGGATCTTTTGCAGGGCAGATATGATCAACTGGTCCTGTTTGTGGCTTTCAATATGTTTAAGCAGAAATTGTTCGGTGATGATTACCCGTTGCTGATTATTGGCAGCTTCTGCCAGTTGTTCTTCAATTAACGCTAATTCACACCGGTCAATAAAGTTATCAAGCGGCAGAGTTGTTTCAAACAATTCATGAAGCGGATTTTTGAAAAACGCTGTCGCGCCGGCTGCTTTAAATAAAACCAACATATTGCCTGTGCCTGATGCGTAATTAATTAGCCTGGGCGATTTTTTTAAGCCGGTGATCAAAGAAGAGGGAAGCTTACCGCTATGTGCCTCGGTAATATCGCTAATCTTGCCACCGTACCTGAATGCCATTACCAGCGATGTATCGGGCAAAATACGATTGACCAGATCATTTGCAGTCTCGATAAAAACGTATTGCCGTATAAAAGGCTTTAGTATTTCGCCGGGCGTAAAGCGTTCAATATGCATTTAACTAAGATACAGAATTTGTTAATCAGAAAATTCCCGCCCGGCACGACTCAAGATTGTATCAATACGGATCAACGTCGGGCTGTACAATACTGCCCGTGCTAAGTTTGGTTGTATAATACTGAGTGATCACATCCCTTAAAACAGTTTTTGCTTTTATGATAGAGATCCCATCCTTCTCAAATTTGAGCATAATGCTTTTAATGTAATAATTGCGGATCCTGCTGATGAGCGGCTGCTCCGGGCCAATCACGCGCTCGCCAAAATGCTCCCGGAGCCGTGCGCCAAGGTACTCTGCCTGGTTATGGAGCACATCGGGATTTTTATGCTTGATATCGAGGTTAATGATCCGGTAGAAGGGGGGGTATTTAAAGCTTTTCCGCTCTTCCATCTCGGTAAAATAAAGATCGGCGTAGTTGTTATCAATCACCTGCTTCAACACCCGGTGATAAATATCATAGGTTTGCACTACTACTTTGCCTTGCTTACCCCGGCGGCCGGCCCTGCCGCTTACCTGTGCAAGTAGTTGATAACCACGCTCATTTGCCCTATAGTCAGGGAATTTCAGCAGGCTATCAGCATTAATAATACCAATAAGTGTCACATCTGAAAAATCAAGCCCTTTGGCCACCATCTGGGTGCCAACCAATATATCTATCCTTTTCTCTTCCAGATCGTTGAGGATAGTTTGCAGGGAGTTCCGTGACCGCGTAGTATCCAGGTCCATCCGGGCAATCCGGGCTTCGGGCAATAAAACGCTCAGTTCATCTTCAATTTTTTCGGTACCGAAGCCTTTATATTCCAAGTGGGTAGATCCGCAGGCGGGGCAAATGGATGGCGTATCTTCCTTGTAACCGCAGTAGTGGCAATGCAGTTTGCCGCTGCTTTTATGATAAGTAAGGCTTACATCGCAGTTGATACATTTTGGAGTATAAGCACATACTTTGCACATCAGGATGGGGGCATATCCGCGGCGGTTTTGGAATAAAATCACCTGCTCTTTATTTTCAAGCGCCTGCTTGATGCCTTCCATCAGTACGCTGGTAAAGTGCGACTGGATAGTTTTTTGTTTGGTTTCGTGAGCGATGCTCACCACCTGCACATCGGGCAGCTCAACGCCGCCAAAGCGTTCGGTGAGCTCTGCAAAACCGTATTTGTGAGTGCGGGCGTTATAGTAGCTTTCAAAGGATGGCGTGGCCGAACCCAAAAGCACTTTACCCTGGTGCATGTTAGCCAAAAAAATCGAGGTGTCGCGTGCGTTGTAGCGCGGCGCCGGATCAAATTGCTTATATGATGTTTCGTGTTCTTCATCAACGATGATCAATCCCAGATCGGCAAAAGGTAAAAACACGGATGACCGCGCGCCGAGCACAATCTTATACTCTCCGCTTAAAACTTTCTGCCAAACCTCAACCCGCTCATTGTCATTAAAACGCGAATGATAAACGCCGATATCAGCACCAAAATACATCCGCAACCTTTCAATAATATGTGTTGTTAGGGCTATTTCAGGCAAAAGGTAAAGTACCTGTCTGCCGCTGCGTACAATCTCTTCTATCAGCCTTACATATAATTGTGTTTTGCCTGACGAGGTTACGCCATGCAACAGCGTTACATCTTTTTCTTTAAACTGCCCGCGGATACTTTGAAGTACCTCCGTTTGCTGTTCGCTCAATTCAAAGTTGTTGCCTTCTTCTCCTTCTTCCTCAAAATGCAGGCGGCTAACGCTCCTGTCTTCCGAAAAGAAGATCTCTTTTTCAATGAGCGATTTAATGCTTGATTCACCTGCACCGCTCTCTTCAATAAGTTCGTTTTTGGTGATGTTTTTTTGATGACGGGAAAGCTTGATGTAAGCTAATAGGGCATCGGCCTGTTTAGGCGCGCGCTTTTCCAATATCGGGAATAGCTCCCGCAGATTATCCTGGTTATTATAAACCGGGTTAAGTGTAATAAAAGTGCGTTTGCGGGGCTTATAACGTTCGTTTACTTCTTCGGATATGTTGATGATGTTTTTTTCAAACATCAGCTTCAATATCGGCATTACAGTTTTCTGTCCCAAAAGCTTGGTAATATCGCTTATGGTAAGCTCCGGTTGAATTTCGAGGGCTTCAACAATTAAAAACTCTTTATCGTGAAGCGTGGCTTTATCTATCTCATATTCCCGGTTAAGCATGATGCGGGTTTCGCTGGCCAGCTTCAATGCCGATGGCAGCGCGGCGTTCATAACTTCGCCTATGTTGCACATATAGTAATCTGCCAGCCACTGCCAAAATTCGAGCTGCTTAGGAGTCACAACCGGGCGGTCATCCAGGATCTCGATGATATATTTTGCTTCGTACTTTTCGGGCGCCAGTTTCCCTATCTCTTTAACGATGGCTGTATAAAGCTTGCTTTTGCCGAACTGCACCACCACTCTTTTGCCAATAGCAATAGCATCATTTTGCTCATAAGGAACCCGGTAGGTGTAGTTTTTTGAAATAGCCAATGGCAAAATCACTTCGGCAAAGAGTGTTTCACGGTCGGTATGTTCAATTTCTGCAAACTCTAACATTGTTTATTATTTGTTGCGGATAGCAGCTAATGCCAGCATCAGCCAGCCCAAAATGAACAACAAACCACCAATGGGTGTAATTGGCCCCATGGCTATAAGCCAGTTCCAGCCAAGCAGATCGCGACATGATAACAGGTACAGCGAGCCTGAAAAAAATATAATGCCGAAAGTGAACAGATAGTAAGCTGCTGATATTAAGCCCCCGCTCTTTTCCCGCGCAAAAACTGCTAAAAAAAGCAAAGCAAATACATGATAGAAGTTGTATTGTACAGCAGTATGCCAAACCTCAAGCTGGGCGGGGGCAAGCAACGCTTTTAAACCGTGGGCTCCAAAAGCGCCGGTGATAACGGCCAGCATACCTAAAAACGAAGCGGTAATAATTATTTGTTTGTTCATGCGATATAAAAAGCTAAGTTAACCAATTGAAAGTATTACTTTAACGCCGTGGGGTAAAATTCTATATTTGCTGCACGCCCCCTGCTATGAAACGACTGATAGTAACCACTATATTTTTGATTATAGCTACCGTGCTGGTAACGGTGTTATATTTTAAAAATTTAAGTCCGCCGGGAGTGCGTACCGGGCAGGTTATGCGCGCTATTCCTGATAATGCGGTGGCAGTATTTGAGTTTGGTAATGAAAAGGGATTTTATGATATTTTTGCCGGCAACCAGCTCTTGAGCACTTTTGTTGGCCCCGGCAAATTACATGAACTTGACACCTTACGCAAGTTGCTTATTGCCTCTCCACAGCTTGATCAATTTTTTACAGGCCAAAACATTTTCGTTTCCCTTCATCCTACAAATAATGATAATATAGACTTGCTCGTAACCACCTCGGCATCAAAAGCTTTTTCGGCAACCATGTTCAATCATTTAACAGGCAATGCCAAAAGCGCTTTACAAATAGCACCTATGCAAATAGCGGCAAGCCAGGGTTATAATATATATGTCAAGTCGCTCAACAAACATTTTTACCTCATTAAAACCGGCGACAATATATTTTCGGGCAGTTTTTCAAAAGATTTGGTTGATCATAGCGCCATCTACCAGCAGGATAAAGGCCATAATGGCTTTGTACTGTTGCCTGAGCAGCAAAACGCCAATTCGCTTGCCAATCTTTATATTAATTACAACCAGCTAAACCCGTTTTTTGATCAGCTGTTCCTTAATAAAACTACCGATCTTTTTAAGAGCTTTAGAATGCTGCCGGCCTATGCGGCATTAAACTTAAATTATAAAAGCGATGCTTTGATGTTTAACGGGTTCACCACTAAACGAAATAATGCAACCAGTTATTTAAACATTTTTTCAGCCCAGCAACCTGTCGAGAATCATTTAAAAGATATTTTCCCGGCTACAACTGCCTACAGCACAAGCTTCGCCGTTTCAGATCCTAAAAAGTTTGAGGCCGACCTTTCACAATGGCATGATAAAGCGGGAGTGGGCAGGGAAAAGAATGAACTTTTGAACAAGGTAAAATCAGAAGCAGGGCTGTTTGTAAAACCTGAGTTTGAAAAGCTGCTCGGTAACGAGTTCGCGATAGTTACCACGCGGTACTTTGAAAAATTTGCCATCATTTCTGTTAGGGATGGCTCAAAGCTTTTTCCGGTGATGATGAACATCAGTAATATGGTTACTGATAAAGTAGGCCAGTTTAATTATGAAAAACTGCCTTTCTTTTTATTGGGGGATGCATTCAGCGTTTTCCGGAAGCCCTACTTTATGATCATTGATAATTATCTCATACTTGCCACGTCGGTATCCGAGTTAGAAAGTTATAACGATACTTACTTCAATCGCAAATTCATCGGCAAAACCGAACAGTATACCCAGTTTGATAATTTGCTGGCCGAAAGGAGCAATGTGGCATTCTTTATTAACTTTAAAAACATACAGCCTGTATTAAAGCGCGATTTAAAAAAAACTTTTTATGATGCTTTTGAAAACAGTGACCCCGGGTGGAAAAATTATTATGGTGCTGCCTTCCAGCTCACCGCATCCGACAAAAACTTTTATACCAATTTTTGTATGCGCCTGAATGTTCCGGATACAAGTACAGTAAAAAAATAAATTTATTTACGTTTACACAACAATACCCGCTCAATTTCGTAGAACATTACAAATAGCAATTTGTAAAAATTTTACAGACAATCAGCTTTGAGTTCTTTTCTTTAAGAAAATTCGGGCAAGATATGTGGGCCAATTATGAATAAGATCTTCTTTACTATTCTTTTTTTTATCTTTTATTCTTTATCGGTATCGGCTCAACAGTTTTCGCAGTATAATACCGGCACCCTTTACGATTCATTTGAAAATCCTTCACAAAGAGCCTTTATCCCCGATTCGAGCCGGGAAATAGCTTTCAATTTTTTAATCCCGAATTTTAATGCTAATTTCTATATAACCGGCGATATACAACGGCCGCTAAAAAGCCGCGCATTTGCAAGCCCTTCTTATTATAATACCTCATCACTGCGCATCGGTCAAAATGCTTTAAATCATTTCAATGTAAACGCCAATGCATATGCGGTAATGGTTAAACTTTTCACCAGTTTAAACGGCAACGTTGAAATGGGCTTTTCGGCCCAAACCAAAGTAGAAGGTAAAGGCCTGGTCACCGATGAGTCTATAGCTTTTCTTGATGGACCGTCAAATTTTGCGCGTGATAATTATGATAATATATTCAACAACCATTATAGGATGCAGATGTATGACCAGTTAAGTTATATCTACCGGGAGCAGGTTAGTAAACAACTCTCCTTAGGCTTTAAGCTGAGCTACCTGTCTGGTGTTCAATATAACAAAATAGATGTGGAGGAGTCGAGCCTGCAGATTAACCGGGACCCGACAAATCCTGACAATGACAATGCCGACGTTTATATGAGGGGACGGTATTACAGGAGCTATGTGCCCGGCAGACTGGATGGGCGTGACTTTTTACCAACGTTTCGCAACCCAGGTGCGGCGATATCAATGGGTGCAACTTACCGAACAGAGGATGGGATCCTGATACAAGGTAATATAAAAGACCTTGGCTTTATTCACTGGAACAAGCGCTCAACCATTACTGATTTTAATAACACAACAAATATAACAGATATTACATCCCAGCATCGTGATGAGAATATATATAACGCTGTATATGAATTGGTCAGGGGCAACGGAATGGTTACTTCATTTAACACAAAAACCAATGCCAAAGCCGAATTGAGCGTATCCAAAAGCTATTGGCTTGATGATGAAAAAACATACAGATATTTCCCAACAGTTGTAGCCCAAAAAGAAATGTTCTTTTCCGGTTTTACCGGAGCAATGGTTAACTCGGTACAGAAAAACAACCTGATAGCTACCTTAACGGCCACTTATGACGATTATAAATTATTTAATCTCGGCGCACAAATTATGGTAAAATCCCCTAATGTCGAATTTTTTATAGGTTCCGAACGCTTACTAAATACGGGCCGCCTTACTCTGGCCGCTTTAAATAATACCAATCAAATAAATAGGGTAGGCAATTATAGCGGGGCGGATATCTTCCTGGGCTTTTCACTGAAATTTGGACGGGTAATTGAACATCCAATGAATTCCAGCTATATCCCTATGGGCGAAAAAGGGTTTTTGGGCCGTTTGTTTGGCCGTATTTTTAAAACCAATAATTAAAGCGCTTTTTTCCCGGCTATAAAATCTTTAAGGTAGTAAGGTTCGTAATAAGCTACATCTTCAAATGCGCCATCAGCAAATTTTTGAGCTGCTTTTTGAGTAAGATATGTTGCCGAATTTACAAAATCATCCAAAAACAAAGCATTTGGGCTTTCACTTAAAACAGCTTTGCATTTTTCGGCACCATCACCAAAAAACAGGATCTGATGGTCTTTCAAATAGTTGGCAAAGCTGTTTCCTTCTATAATATCAGCAGCTGTTTCACGCACCCTGTTGCCGGCAGCATCAAATAATGCTGTATAAACCTCCATTCGGCGGGCATCTATCATTGGGCATAACAGCATATTACCATCAGTAGCATCCCCCGGGCTGTTAATAACGCCATAAGCCATAGCCTCAAGTGTTTCAACCGCTATCAAAGGTTTATCAAGGGCGAAGCACAATCCTTTGGCGGTAGATACACCTATCCGTAAACCGGTGTATGACCCCGGACCGCTGCTTACAGCAATAGCATCAAGCTCGTTATAAGTTAATCCCGATTTATTCAGCAATTCATCGATATATAAAGTAATAACTTCAGCATGGATATTACGGATATTTATTTGCTTAAAGCCTAAAACCTTGCCATCGCGGGCAAGTGCTACCGAGCAGGATGTTGTTGCTGTTTCTATTTGAAGTATAAGGCTCATATTATAAATTTATGGTACCGGATCATGCCCATGACCACCCCAGGGATTACAACTGGCAATGCGCTTTATGGTTAACCAACCACCTTTAAAAGCACCATACTTCCTGATGGCTTCAACACCGTACTGCGAGCAGGTGGGTGTATACCGGCATGATGCCGCCGAAAGCGGCGATATAAAATATTGGTAAAATTTGATCAGGATGATGAAAATTCCCCCAACTAATACTTTTAAAAACCTGGCGATTGTATCCATAAGCCCATTCATGTTAATTAGCTGTGACGGGTATTGCAGCAGTTAACTCACCGGAAAGCTGGGCAAGCATCCTCAGCATTTTTTTTTCGATGAAAAGGTATGGTTCAATTTCTTTGCCTACATAGCCTACCGAAACAATGATCTTTTTATCCGCTTGCTGCAAAATATCATAAAGATGCTGCTGTTTGTGGAGCCTGTACGCTTCGCGCATCAGACGTTTTACCAAATTACGGTCAACGGCGTGCTTATAACGCTTTTTAGGAACGGAAAAAAGAATTTGCGCAGGATAGGGCTGTGGCTCGGGATTGACAAGCCAGGATACCCGGAAGGGATAACATAAAAAAGAAGAACCGTTATGAAAAAGCTTGTCAATAAGCCTCTTGTTACATAACCGTTCTTCTTTTTTAAAAGTATACATAGTTGCCATTTTTGAACCGAAGGATAAAGCAGATAAGCGGTTCCAAACCCTTATAAATAGGGTAGGGCAACCTCAATTATGCTTTGTGCCTGCCTTCGTCAGAAACAGTTAACCTTTTTCTGCCTTTAGCTCTTCTGGCTGCTAATACTCTCCTACCGTTAGCAGTTGACATGCGTTCACGGAAACCGTGTTTATTTCTTCTTTTTCTTTGAGAAGGCTGAAACGTTCTTTTCATGGCTATATTTTATTCTATTCGTCTTTTTAAAACAAGAGCGCAAATGTAGTTATTTTATTTAATAATTCAAACACTATTTTTCTTATTTATAATAACATGTGTACCGCCGCCCGGCGGCTGTAAATCAGCGGCTCTTTTTTCGGAAAACTAATTGTACGCGCAATAATTAAATTCGAAATCCTGTTCATTATCTGAACTAAATAACAGCGGCAAGCTATCATTCCAAATCAAATTAAATAAAAAGTTAAATTTAACATTAATTATTTGTTACAGATTCAGATTTTGCAACAATGTGCACTCGCGAAGTGTGCATTTATTAAAAAAAGCTGAATAAACAGGTCCGAATCATTAACAAAGTGTAAATTCAACAGCTTATCCTAACAAATGAAATTAATCCTTTCCGTAATATTCATATTTCTATCGGCCGTTACCATAGCGCAGGAGCTACCTGCAACACATTATAAAATTTACAGCACATCCGCGCAAAAGACTATCACGCCCGACGATATTGTTAATGATATGGCCAATGCCGACGTGATTTTCTTTGGCGAAGAGCATAATGATTCAACAGCGCACTACCTGGAATTTAGCTTGTTCAAAAAGCTTTCGGAAAAATATCCGCAGAAAACAGCGCTTTCCATGGAGATGTTTCAAACTGACTGTCAGCTGGTGCTGAATGAATATCTCGCGGGGCTTATTCGCGAAAAAAATCTGGTAACAGATGCACGTACCTGGCCTAACTATAAGGATTACAAACCACTTGTTGAACTTGCCAAATCCAATCATCTGCCGGTAATAGCAGCCAACGCTCCAACCCGCTATACCAACATGGTTACACGCGGCGGCCTTGATGCTTTAAAGCAGCTTGATGCCCAGGCTAAAAGCTATCTTGCACCACTGCCAATTGATACCGCTACCGGGGCTTATTATGATAAATTTGCTAAAATAATGGGAGGTCATGCCTCAATGCCGGGCATGCAGATCTACCAATCGCAAAACCTTTGGGATGCTACGATGGGCTGGTCGATAGCGAAATTCCTGAAAAACCATTCGGGTTTTAAAGTATTGCAGCTCAACGGCGGCTTTCATAGTGAAGAAAAACTGGGTGCGGTAGCCCAACTTAAAAAATACGCACCCAAATTACGTGTGCTTAACATAGCAACCTACATGGATGATAGTTTTGACAAGCCCGACTGGAGCAAATTAGCTGGCATGGCCGACTATATCATTTTAACTGATCCTAAGCTGCCGAAAAGTTTTTAGTGTCGATGGTTCATAGCTATTAAGAAAAACCGCGAACCATAAAATTTGGTAACCATGATTGATAGTTAAGAAATAGTTGATGGTTCATACATAGCCATATAGCACAAAAACCATGAACTATGATCCATGAACTATGAACCATCAACTACGAACTAAATTACTTAAGCTTTCTTAGCCAGTAAATCGCGGATTTCTGTAAGTAAAACTTCTTCTTTAGTTGGTTCAGGTGGTGCTGCAGGGGCTGCTTCTTCTTTTTTCTTCAATGAGTTGATACCCTTAACAATTAAAAAGATACAAAAAGCAACGATCAAAAAATCAATTACATTATTGATAAATAAACCGTAATTAATTGCGGTTTCCGGTGTTTTATCAACAGCCGGCTTAAGTACATACTTTAAATCTTTAAAATCAATACCCCCGGTTGCCATGCCAATAGGCGGCATAATAATATCTGCAACCAGCGAGGTAACAATTTTACCAAAAGCAGCGCCAATGATAACACCTACAGCAAGGTCAACCACGTTGCCCCGCATTGCAAATTCTTTGAACTCTTTTACTATTGCCATAAATTAAAGTTTGGTTACTTAAAGTTAATAATATTACATAAACTATCAATTCATATAGTTTTTTTGATAGCGCTAAAACAATTGGCATGCCTAAAACATTTAACAACTTTAAAGCAGATACCTCAAGTAATTTTTAGTTAATATTAATTTGATGTATTTTTGGCTACATCTTAATTATGCTTAAACAGAACCTTCAACAAAAACTTTTACAAAAACTTTCGCCCCAGCAAATACAATTTATAAAATTGCTGCAGGTGCCTACTGTTTCGCTTGATACCCGGATAAAAGAAGAACTGGAAGAAAACCCCGCACTTGAAGATCTGAGCCTTACCAACCTAAACGAACCCGAAGAACAATATCCTGACCGCGACCCCGACGAAGATAATTATAACAATGACGAGGAAAAGGGCGAGATGGATGAATTTAATATTGACGACTATCTGCAGGAAGACAACGTAAATGATTACGGATCGCGCTATGATCAAAATGGTGACGATGAGGATGAGCGTAAAGAGATCCCCATTGCTGTGCAAAGCTCATTTTTTGAAAGCCTGCAAGCCCAGTTAGACCTGCTTCCTTTGAGTGATAAAGATTTCATGATCGGCAAGCAGATCATAGGCAGCCTTGATGACGACGGCTATCTGCGCCGCCCCATCATGTCGCTAACCGACGACCTTGCATTTTCACAAAATGTATTGGCTGAGGATGACGAAGTAGAAGAGATGCTCAGGGTGATCCAGGGCTTTGACCCTCCCGGTGTGGGCGCGCGCAGCTTACAGGAATGCCTGCTGATCCAGCTTCGCAAAAAAGATGCAAACGACCCTATCATCAAAAAAGCGATACAGGTTGTTGAACATTATTTGGATGAGTTTACCCGCAAACATTACGATAAGCTTGAAAAATCATTGAATATGAACTCCGTTGAGTTGCGTGCGGTGGTCAATGAGATCTTGAAACTCAATCCCAAACCCGGCGATTCAAACGAGATCAACACCAAGCAAATGCAGGTGATCCCTGATTTTCATATCACTAACAATGATGGTGTGCTCATCCTTACCCTCAATTCAAAAAACGCCCCCGAACTTAGAGTAAGCCGCTCATACCAGGAAATGTTTCAGCATTATGACAAGGCTTCCCAAAAGGATAAAAAACTGAAGGAAGCAGTGCAATTTGTAAAGCAAAAGCTTGATTCGGCCAAATGGTTTATTGATGCCATTAAACAGCGCCAGCAAACGCTGCTCAAAACCATGAATGCCATTATGCAGTACCAGTATGAGTTTTTCCTTACCGGTGATGATAAAAATCTGAAGCCGATGATACTGAAAGACATTGCCGACAGGATTGGCATGGATATTTCAACGGTATCCCGTGTAGCCAACTCCAAGTATGTACAAACCGAGTTTGGTACCTTCCTGCTGAAATCTTTCTTCTCTGAAGCCATCCAAACCGAAAGCGGTGAGGAAGTATCCAATAAAGAAGTTAAAAAGATTTTGGAAGAGCATATCGGCAAAGAAGATAAGCGTCATCCGCTTGCTGATGAAAAATTGACCGAGATTCTTAAAGATGCCGGCTACAACATAGCCCGCCGTACTGTAGCCAAATACCGCGAACAAATGAACATCCCGGTGGCAAGGTTAAGGAAGGAGTTGTAGCTTAGAGATTAGAGGCCGGAGATTAGAGATTAGTTGCAAATCACGATCCTTAACGAAAAATCCCCCATACCGTCATGCTGAACTTGTTTCAGCACCCCACTGGACGGGTGGGCGATTTGCTTGGCAGTGTGCTTAGCATATGAGGTGCTGAAACAAGTTACCCATGACAACTTAAAAAGAGAGGTGTCATACTGAGCCCGTCGAAGTATGGCGGGCAGGCCTCTGCGCACGAGTCTTCGACGGGCTCAGACTGACAAGCCCTCTTTGTCATTTCACCTTCAGAGGCCCCGGATTTAATTTACTCAGCATGCCCCTATCAAAGTAAAACGCCTTAAGAACCAGTCCTTAAGGCGTTTATAATATCAGTACTTTCAAAGTTTACACATTCACAGCACAAAGCTCGCGAACTTTAGCTACTACAAAATCAACTTCTTCTTTTGTATTATACTTTGAAAACGAGAAACGTACCGATGGCCGTGAAGAGCTGGCACCGATAGCAGTTAACACATGCGAACCAATATCGCTGCCCGAACTGCAGGCACTGCCGCCCGACGCAGAAATGCCGGCAATATCAAGGTTAAACAGCAGCATATCGCTCATTTCCATCTCAGGAAATGCTACGTTCAATACTGTATATAAACTTTTTTCGGGGTCGGTTTCGCCGTTAAAGCTTACACCGGGCACGTTGGCAATCAGTTGCTCCATCATGTATGATTTTAAGCCCTGAATGTGGTTTTGATGCTGTTCCATTTCGCCGTAAGCAAGTTCAAGCGCTTTGGCCAAACCTACTATGCCGTAAATATTTTCGGTACCGCCGCGCATGTTGCGTTCCTGGGCGCCGCCGTAAATAAATGGTTTTATTTTGATTTTATGATTGATATGCAGGAACCCTACACCCTTAGGCCCATGCAATTTATGACCGGCACATACCACAAAATGAGCTTTAAGCTTGCTCAGGTCATGCTGGTAATGGCCCATGGTTTGCACAGTATCACAATGATAAATGGCATTGTATGTTTCGCACAGGTCACCAATGCGCTCCATATCTGATAGGGTGCCTATTTCGTTATTGGCATGCATTAATGAAACAAAACTGCGTTCATTTTCTTTCAATAATGTTTCCAGGTGGTTATAATCAATAACACCCTTGCTGTCTATGTTTACCAGGCTCAATTTAATAATGCCCGATTTTTCCATTGCTTCCAGCGTGTGGAGCACTGCGTGATGCTCGGTGGGGCTGGTGATAGCATGGGTAATTTTGTGATCAATGATCCCGCACCTGATAGCCGTATTATCGGCCTCCGTACCGCTTGATGTAAAAAAGATTTCGGCGGGCGAGGTGTGCAGTAAACCGGCAATCGTTTTCCGCGAACGCTCAATTAAAGTACGGGCTTCCCTGCCGTGGGCATGTATTGACGACGGATTACCAAACTGGCTTTCCATCACCTTATACATCTCCTTCATCACATCAGGATCAAGCGGTGTAGTGGCGGCATTATCAAAATAAACGCGCATTTTTTTAAAAATTATAAATTAATGGATCAGTAACTTCAAAAACACATGCCCGGTAATGTATATATAAGCAAGCAACCAACGGTATTTACCGCCGGTTGCCTGCTATTTTTAATACCAGTAAAATTAACCTTTCAGCTGTAAGATCTCCTTAATATCGATGATGATCTTATTGGCCAAACCGTTTGCCACGGTTTCAGAATTGCCTTCAGAGTAAATCCTGATAATGGGCTCGGTGTTTGACCTCCGCAAATGTACCCATTCTTTATCAAATTCTATTTTCAGGCCATCAATTGTTGAGTGGGGCTGCTTGATGTATTTTTCTTCAACTTTCGCCAAAAGGGCGTCTATGTCCATTTCAGGTGTTAAAGTGATCTTGTTTTTTGAAATAAAATAACCCGGATATGACGCACGCAAACTTGAAACCGACTTACCATATTTAGCCAGATGAGTTAAAAACAACGCGATACCAACTAAAGCGTCACGACCGTAATGTAACTCAGGGTAGATAACCCCGCCATTACCTTCGCCACCGATAACCGCGTTAACTTCTTTCATTTTGTTAACCACGTTAACCTCTCCAACCGCAGCCGCGTGGTATTCGCCGCCTGCTTTTTCAGTTACGTCGCGTAGCGCACGGGTTGATGACAGGTTAGATACCGTGTTGCCCACATTGTTTTTCAAAACATAGTCGGCTACGGCAACCAGCGTATATTCTTCGCCAAACATGTTACCATCTTCGCAAACAAAGCAAAGGCGGTCCACATCCGGATCAACAGCAATACCCAAATCGGCACGTTTACCCACAACCTCTTTTGATAAAGCTATCAGGTTTTCAGGAAGCGGCTCGGGATTATGCGGGAAATTGCCATCCGGCTCACAATACAGTTCGTGAACGGTTTCAACGCCCAAAGCTTTCAGCAAGGCCGGTACAAAAATACCGCCTGTTGAGTTAACACAATCTATTACTACTTTAAAGTTGGCTTTTTTTATAGCCTCAACATCAACCAGCGGCAAGGCCAGTACAAGGTCGATGTGTTTTTGAAGCCATGTATCATCATGAGTAACTTTACCCAGATCGTTTACATCGGCATAATTAAAGTCGCTGTATTCGGCAATTGTTAGCACTTCCTTGCCATCGGCATCACTGATAAACTCGCCGTTTGCATTGAGCAGTTTAAGGGCGTTCCATTGTTTTGGGTTGTGGCTCGCGGTTAGGATGATACCACCCGCCGCCTGCTCACCGGTAACGGCAACCTCAACTGTCGGCGTAGTTGATAACCCGAGGTCAATAACATCAATCCCCAAACCCTGTAGCGTGCCAATAACAAGATTGTTCACCATAGCACCCGATAAACGGGCATCACGGCCTACTACAATCTTTTTAATCCCCGATTTTTTTACAGCCCATGATCCGTAGGCCGAAGTGAATTTTACAATATCAAGCGGTGTTAAACCATCGCCAACAGCACCGCCTATGGTGCCGCGTATTCCTGAAATAGATTTTATTAATGTCAAAATGCGAAGTTTTTGGTGTGGTAAAAGTAAAAAATATAAGCTACAAATGATATTGTTTTAAGGATTTACGCAAACGCTTGCATATAAGGTTACGGCTAATTTATTGTTTTTTAATACGGTGCAGGGTGGTTTCAATTGTCATCCCTGCGCATTATTTTATGCTTAACGGGATAATGCTGCTGCTAAGTATTAAAATTTAAAGGATTTTTTAAGCTATTTGATAACTTTGGAAATTACAGCAAACAAACACCTATAGTAAAAAACAATGCCCGACTATCTTTTAAACCTCGACCGGCATTTATTTTATTTCATTAATCATGACCTGTCCAATTCATTTTTCGACTGGATCATGCCCTTGTTGCGTAACCCCAAATTCTGGATCCCGCTGTATATTTTCATCATTATTTTTTGTTTATGGCGATATAAAAAAACAGGCGCTATTATTATAATGCTGCTGGCGGCATCGGCAGGCGTTGCTGATTTCACCAGTGGAGTTATTATTAAGCACAATATTCAGCGGCTTCGCCCTTGCCGTGACCCGGTTGTATCTGCAACCGATATCAGCCGCGTGCCCTGTGGTAGCGGGTATAGTTTTCCATCAACCCACGCCACCGATCATTTTGCCATGGCGATATTCCTTAGCTTTGTGTTTTTCAGAAAATGGAAGTGGGTATGGCTTTGGGCGATACTTTGGGCAGGCAGCATTTGCTTTGCACAGGTATACGTGGGGGTGCATTTCCCGGTAGATGTATTGTGCGGCGCTTTATATGGGGCCTTTGTTGGATGGCTGTTTTCATTATTGTTTAAAAAATTACAACCTGCCTTTTAATGGGATATTGGAAAATTCTGCTGCTTTTTTTTGCTGCCTTTTTTGGCGGTACTTCTGTGTTTTTATTTAAGGGCGATAACCATAAAACGCTGAAACTGGTACTGTCGTTCAGCGGGGCTTACCTGTTTGGTATTACCGTTTTGCACCTGATTCCCGATGCTTACCACGGTAATGATAACTACGTCGGCGTATTCATATTGGTCGGCTTCCTGTTCCAGATTGTGCTTGAACAATTTTCGGACGGGATTGAGCATGGCCACATGCAGAAACACCCGCATGATCTGGCAGTTTTCCCTATTGGTATCATGGCAAGCCTTTGCCTGCATGCTTTTTTGGAGGGAATGCCGCTTGCCCAGGGCAACCAGGACCAATTAGTTTACGGCATTGCCTTACACCATATCCCGGCAGCCTTCGCACTGGCTACAGTGTTGCTCACTAATAAACAAGGTAAAAACAAAACCATACTTTTTGTGGCGGTATTCGCGGTAATGGCGCCGGCAGGTTATTTTTTCAGCGACGCGTTAAGCAGCGGAAACATTGGTAACCTACAGCATTATTTTAACAGGATCATGGGGGTTGTTATCGGCATCTTCCTGCATATCTCCACTACCATCCTCTTTGAATCGAGTGCTGATCACCGTTTCAATATGCGTAAAATGATGGCGGTATTAGCTGGTGTAGTCATTGCGCTGCTGGGTTTTTTGAAGGAGCTGTAGATTATTAATCCTATTACTTTATGTAAAATTAATTTTTATATAAAGTTTTTATTTTTCCAGCTCCAGGCCTAAGTCTTTCCCTTTATCAACCGCAGGCACTCCCTTATCCATCCAAACCGGCATTGGCGCGCCTTTTAAAAAGTGATCGAAGAATTGCTGCTCACGTATAGTAATGTCTTTGCGGTTTTGGCGCAGTACCAGGTTATGAGCCTCGCCATTGTATTGCAGTAACCAAACAGGTTTACCTAAACGGCGTAAAGCTGTAAACATTTCAATCCCCTGGTACCATGGCACAGCGCCGTCGGCGTCATTACTCATGATCATCACCGGTGTTTTTACTTTGGGCAGCTGGAACAAGGGCGAGTTTTCGATGTACAGCTCAGGCTTTTCCCAAAGCGTGGCACCAATGCGGCTTTGTGATTTTTCGTACTGAAATTGCCTGTTCAGGCCCGATTCCCAGCGGAGTCCCCCGTAGGCCGAAGTCATGTTAGCTACCGGCGCGCCTGCCCAGGCTGCGGCATACATATTGGTTTGGGTAATGAGGTAAGCCACCTGGTAACCACCCCAGCTTTGGCCCTGTAAGCCAATATGTGCAGCATCAACCCATGTGTTTTTCTTTAAAGCCTCAACGCCCGAATTTACAAACTCGACTGCCGATGCCCCCGGATGACCGGTTTGGTAGCTGATATCAGGTGCGAAAACAAGATAACCGTTGCTTACAAAAAATGAGATAGGCAGGCGGGAAGGAGTGGGAGCCGGAGCAATGTAATTATAAAGCCCGTCAGAAAGTTTCTCATAAAAATAAACTATCATCGGGTACTTTTTGGCCGGGTCAAAATCTTCGGGCTTATACAAGATGCCTTGCGACTGATAGCCTTTAGGTGTCGTCCACCTCACAAGCTCGGCAGTGCCCCAGTTATATTCATTTTGTTGTATGTTGATGTTGCTCAGCTTGATCTCTTTCTTCAAATCAGATGAAAAGTACAAATCAGGCGACTGTTTATAGCTTGCCTTGGTGTAGATGTAAGCATCTGCATTTTTAGCTTTCAGCAGGTTATCATAACTCATTGGGGCCATGGTCACTTTTTCGGGCAGATTGTTAGTCTCAGGAAACTTCCGGAAATATCCCCATTGCCTGGTTTCTTCGTTTTGGGTTAACAGCCACATCGGCTCTTTCAGGGGGATGAATTTTTGCTCCGGATCGGTTTGATCATACCTCATGATCAGTTTGTTTTTGCGCCCTATGCCTTTGGTAAAGTTAAGCGCGTCGCCCGTTGCCGGGTCAAAACGCCAAATATCATACCTGTCGTAAATAAATACGGCCTTGTCGCCAGCCGTCCAGCCTGCCACACCGTAAGCTGAAGGATAGCCGGGCACATCGTTCAGTTCGTCGCCCGTTTTGGTGCCGGTTGCTTTGCTCAGGTTTATTTTTTGCCCCGTTGCTATGGTATAGCAGTACCATGCCTGATCTTTAGCATCAAACCATAGTACATAATTGCCCTGCGGAGAGATATAATAACGGCCCAAAGAGGCATTAATAAACCTGTGATTGCCGCTCCGGGTATCAATTAAAATGGCTTGTTGCCTGGTACTGCCTTCCCACTGGGCCGATACGCGGGCGCCGGTATCTGTAAGCCCTAAAACATAGCGGGCATCTTTATTTTCGGCAGTTAACATTTCGGGAATGGCCTTGCTACCTAATTGAATAATTTTGGCATTCGTTTCTTCAGGTTTTATCACTGCAAGATAGCTACGCTTCAACTCGGTTTGCAGGTTTTTGAGCTGCTGGGGCTGCAGGTAATCATCTTTGTAGTTCCAGATATCCAGCTTGGCTACCTCAAAATCAGCAAGGGTGGTATCGGCAGGTTTGGGGATAGGTGCAGTGCCAAAGAAAAGGCTATTGCCGCTTTTGCTAAAGCTTACTTTGCCATCGCCGCTTACCGCCCAGTTATTGGGTATGCCTGCAGATCCGACAGCGGCAATAACTTCCGCGCTATCTTTTGCAGTGTTGTAGTAATAAAGCTTAAATGGTTTTACCAATGCCTTTTCCGGATTTTTCTCGGCAGTAAAAGCTACCTGGCGCCCGGCATCATCAATACTGATGTTATGGTAATTGCCTCTGCCGGTGCTTAGCCGTTTGACCGAGTTTTTTTCCAAATCAAATAGATACAGACCGGATACAGTCTCTTTTTGTTTTATCGGGGCTGTAACAGCAAACGTTACCCATTTGCCGTTTTTGCTGACCTGGTATTCGGTCACATATTTAAAAGTTCGTGCGATGCCGGTTTTTAATTTTTTAACAGTTAGGTCTGCACCTTCAAGCGTAGGCGGGGCAACAGTTGCAGCCACAGCTTTTTTTGAGGTATCGCCTGGTGCTGGTTTTTTAAGTGTATCGGCCGTTGCCAGGTAGGCTATAACAGCTGCATCTTCGGCTATTTTAAATGAACGGATGGCCGGGACTTTGCTTACGGATGATGATCCTAAAGTAATTATGCCTAAAGTATCTTTAGGGAAATCCGCCTGCTTTTTCTTCTTTATTTTGGCCTGCCTGGTATCCTTATAAAACGGCCGGATAAGGCATACAGCAAATTTTGAATCGCTGCTTATCTTAATTGTGTCAGCTCTTGGAATTTTTACCAAAGTAGCGTTCTTGGCGTCTTTTATAATCAGTTCAGCATCGCCCTGCTGCGGCTTTATGACGTAACCTATCCATTTACCATCATTGCTGATGCGTTGGCCTGTTATACTTTGCCATCCATCAAACACAGTATGATCTAAAGGTTTTTTAGCTTTTTTTTGAGCAGATACATGAAACCCAATAGCTAATAACAGGCAGGCTGATAGTAAAAGTTTACGCATACAGGAAAGATGTCAAACCTAAATATGCTGAAAACTTATGGTTAAAAGAAATTAGTTACTGTAAAGTTACAATTGATGTAAAAGGTGAAAGGTGAAAGGTGAAAGGTGAAAGGTGAAAGGTGAAAGGTGAAAGGTGAAAGG
>NZ_FMTV01000002.1:496894-750046 GCF_900100445.1 Mucilaginibacter sp. NFR10
AAAGGTGAAAGGTGAAAGGTGAAAGGTGAAAGGTGAAAGGTGAAAGGTGAAAGGTGAAAGGCATTATGTTAAATTACCAAAAACAACCTTTGGCCTTTTACCTTTCGCCTTTCACCTCAAAGAATGCCTCCCTTAGCACATCGCCTTGTTCAAAGCGCGGATCGCCTCATCGAAATCTTCGCGGGCTATCAAAAACTGGATATTGACCATTCTTAGTGCAAAGCCACAGCTTTTGATATTGATCCCTTTTTGGGCCAATGCTGTTGCCGATTTGGCAAGTAAGCCCGGCTGATCCATGTTGGAACCTATCAGGCAAACCATCGCCATTTTTTCAACAGCAACTTTTTCGTAATTGTCTTCCAGTTCGCCAATCAGTTTTTTATTGTAGTCCTTCTCCCATATCACTATAGAAATGCTATTTGCGCTGGTGGCCTTGAAGCTGTAGCTAACGCCAAACTTGTAAAACAACTGCATGATATGAAAATCGGTGCCTACGTTACCTACCATTGAGGGATCGTAAATATCAATCATGATCACCTTATCGGTACCGGTGATAACCTCAACACGCTTTTTATCACAAATATATTCGCGGGTGATCAGCGTACCCGGGTGTTCCGGTTGAAAGGTGTTTTTGATCCGCAGGTCGATATCATTTATTTCCAGCGGTTTTGATGCTTTTGGGTGGATAGCTTCCATGCCCACGTCGGCTAACTGATCGGCAACATCATAGTTGGTATTACCTACCGGGAAACAGTTTTCAACGCCAACCAATTGAGGGTCGGCAGTGCAAAGGTGGTATTCTTTGTGGATAATGGCTTCCTGTGGTTGTACAGCCACAGCAATTTTACTGAAGGTAACTTCCGAATAGCCGCGGTCGAACTCGCGCATAATACCTTCCGTGCCTTTGGCGTAGCCGGTAACAACGGTAATGGTTTTTGAAAAATCAATATGGGCAAGGTCTTTCTTAATGCGTTGATCAATGGTTAATGCACGGTGGTCATGAAAACCGCTCAGGTCCACCAAAGTAGCATTGATACCCATATTTTGCAGGATATTGGTAAAGTTAAAAGCCGAGTGGCTTTCACCTATTGAGGCCAGGATCTCTCTCGCGGCCTGTAAAATGCCTTCTTTACCTACATACCCTGATGCCAGAATATTAGCCAGGTTCTCCAGATAGGTTTGAGCATCGTTGATCCTTGTTTCAATGTACCTATCGGCTTCGGCTATGTTCAAACCAAGGCCTTCATAAGTTTTATTGATCTGCTTTAAACGCGTAATTAATTGTTTTAACGGCGTATGGAAGTCCTTATAATTGGCAAGCTTGTGATATACGCCCGGCGCGCCTGTCTTTTTGTTTTCGAGCAGGAGGTTGGTTACCCCTGAAAATGCCGATACTACAAATATGCGGTTGTAAAGTTGTTCCCCGCTGCGTTCAAACAGGATAATGTTTTTGATCACATCACCCAAAGCGGTCATGGATGTACCGCCAATTTTTTCTACTGTTAACATTTTATATTGAAAGATCGACAGTCAAATACCATAACCATACCAATTGTTGTAGCTATTTATTAATTGGTTGAATGTAAATAGCTTGTATCTGAACTGCTTTTTTTAAAATAACTCATTTTGATATACGCTATCAAAACGATTGAAATATAATGATTAAAAGCTTTGAGCCTTCGGCCTTAAGCTTTTCGCTTAATTAACTATCCTTTTTATACAAATCACCTGCTTTTTCGGCAGATAAACGAATGCCCTTGATCATGGCTGAGCTGAAACCGTGGTGCTCCATTTCATTTAAGCCGGCAATGGTACAGCCGCTTGGCGAAGTTACCTTATCTATTTCCTGTTCAGGGTGCGATGCCAGTTGTAATAGCAGGTCGGCCGCACCTTTAGCGGTTTGGGCTGCCATCTTTAAAGCGTCATGCGCGTGAAAGCCAATCTCCGTTCCGCCTTGTGAAGCAGCGCGGATCGACCTTAAAAAGAAAGCGATACCACAGGCACAAAGAGCTGTGGCTGAGGTCATCAATTCTTCATTGATCTGGATAGTTACACCAACCGTATCAAACAATGATTTGGTCATGTTGATATTTTTATTGGTGCCGTTATCTGTAGCGATACAGGTCATGGAGTGGCCTATCGCAATCGCGGTGTTCGGCATTGCCCTGATCACCTGTACATTGAGGTCAAGGTGCTGGCGGATATCGGCACAGCTAACACCAGAGATAACAGATATCAATAATTGCTTATCTGGCTTTAAGGAAGGTTTGATCTCATCTAACAGTTTATTGAGTTGTTGCGGCAGTACGGCCAGCACAATAATATCGGCTTTGCGCACGGCACGCAGGTTATTGTCTGACACATGGTACCCCTGCTCGGCATATTGGGCCAGCGCAGCTACGTTACGACGGGTTAATGATATTTGCTGGGGTTTGCAAATACCCTTTTTAACTAAACCTTTGGCTAATGACAGCCCTATGTTACCGGAGCCTAATATTGAAATGTGCTGTTGTGCGTTCATGCGCTTTTTGTTAAACGTGTTCCAAATGGTTTGTTATCTTTCAATTGGCCCAAATCATCTGATTTGCCAATAATTACTGCCTTTACACCACAAGCAATTGCGGTAAAAGCGTTGTCAAGTTTAGGTAGCATACCACCATGTATTATCCTTTCCACTTTTAGTTCCTCGTAGTGCTGCGGGTTAATTTCCCTAATCAGCGATTCTTCGTCATTAATATCCTTTAGCACGCCCTTTTTTTCAAAGCAGTATATGAGGGTGGTTTCATATAATCCCGATAACGATACCGCCAGTGCCGAAGCAATGGTATCTGCATTGGTATTTAGCAGCTGCCCTTCGCCATCATGCGTTATAGCACAGAAAACGGGGGTAAAGCCTGCTTCCATTAACCGGCTGATATTTTCGGGGTTGATAGAGTCTTTAACAATATCCCCCACAAAACCATAGTCAATAGTTTTTACCGGCCGTTTAACCGCTTTAATAAAGTTGCCATCGGCACCGGTGAGGCCTATGGCGTTGTTGCCAAAACGCTGCAACTGGGCTACAATATTTTTATTGATGAGGCCTCCGTAAACCATGGTGACCACTCTCAGCGTTTCAATATCAGTGATGCGCCTGCCATCAACCATTTTCGATTCAATACCTAAATCTTCGGCCATTTGTGTGGCCACTTTTCCACCGCCATGTACCAGGATCTTCAGGCCGTCGAGCGCTTCAAAGTCCTTTAAAAAATGATATAGGTTTTCAGAGTTATCAATAACGTTTCCACCTATTTTGATTATATAAAGGCTCTTATTTGATGGTAATTTACCCGTTTTGATATGATCTGTATCAATTTTATTCATTCCAGCTGTTAATATAACTCTTTTGGTGCCAAATTTCCACTTTTTTAAGCGGAAAACTGTTAAAATTACGAAAATATCGTGTGTTTTTTCAAAAATTGATTTAAAAATGAATAATGGGACTTGCAGTTTAAGTTTACAATTTGATTATGAAAGAATTAGTAATATTGGAAAACTTTAAGGCATTATCCTTGCTTATAACTATCTATGGAGCAAAAAAAGAATACCAGACCGCGGGTGGCAATTATAGGAGGAGGATTTGGCGGAATCCATTTAGCCAAAAAATTGAAAGATGCGCCCGTTGACGTACTGATGATTGATAAGCATAACTATCACACGTTTCAGCCTTTGTTGTACCAGGTGGCGGGGGGCTCCATAGCTGCCGATTCAATTGGCTTTCCATTGCGACGGATCTTTACGCGGCAAAAGAATTTTCGCTTCGCGCTTGCTGAGGTGCAAAAGATCAATCCCGAAACTAATACGCTTGATACTGACATCGGTACCATTTATTACGATTACCTTGCTATAGCTACCGGCTCCAATACCAACTTTTTTGGTAACGAAGAGATAGAGCATTTTGCTATGCCGATGAAGAATATCCCGGAGGCCTTAAACTTAAGGAGCCTGATCCTGCAAAACCTCGAAATGTCGCTCGTATCTAAAGATCCGGAAGAAAAAGCGGCGCTAATGACCTTTGTGGTTGTAGGAGGAGGGCCAACCGGTGTGGAGTTATCTGGTGCACTTGCCGAAATGCGCGAGTTGATATTAATGAAGGATTACCATGGTTTGCGTAAACACAGCATGAGTGTTTACCTTGTTGAAGGTAAAGCGGAACTGCTGGCCGCGTTTTCGCCGGGGGCGAGGGCCAAGGCCAAAAAGTTTTTGCAGGATATGGACGTAACCATTTATAACAGCGCACACGTGGAAAGCTATAATGGCTATGAACTAAAGATAGATAACGGCACATCACTGTTAACCCGTAATGTACTTTGGGCGGCAGGAGTAAAGGGGGAATTTCCTGAAGGTATTTCTGCCGATAATATAGCGCGGGGTAACCGAATCCTGGTTGATGAATTTAATAAGGTAAAAGGCTACGAAAATATTTACGCCATAGGTGATGTTGCCGCTATGATCACCGAGGAGTATCCAAACGGGCATCCAGGTGTTGCACCGGTAGCTATCCAGCAGGGACAAAATCTGGGTGAGAACGTTTACCGAATGTTCGACCGTAAGCCGTTGGTGCCCTTTAAATACAGGGATAAAGGTTCGCTTGCAACCATAGGCCGAAATAAAGCCGTGGCCGACTTGGGGAAAATTCATTTCCAGGGATTTTTTGCCTGGCTGGTGTGGGGATTTGTACACATCATGTCGCTGGCAGGCTTTACCAATAAGGGTATCATATTTTTTAGCTGGGCCATCAACTATTTTACCAAAAATAGCGACAACCGACTCATCGTACGCTATTTTGATACCGAAACCCGAATGACGGATCCCGAATCGAGATAAAAACAAACAATAATCCTTTTGAATCCTTACTTGTAAGTATTTATGGATCTGTTTGTTGTAATTGCTTTATTGGTTATTGTCAGCGCGGTTTTCTCGTACCTTAATGCGCGGTTTATTAAATTGCCGGGCACTATCGGCATTGTGCTGCTGGCAACCATTACTTCTATCACCATACTTATTGTAGATAAGATTGATTCGTCGATAGCGGATTACCTGGGTACACTTGCCAAAAATATCAACTTTTCAAAAGCGGTATTGAATGTGCTGCTTGGTTTTCTGCTTTTTTCAAGCTCATTTAACCTGGATGGCCGGAAGTTGAAGAGAGAAATGCGACCGGTATTTGTGTTGAGCACATTGGGGGTTATCATTTCGACTGCGGTGTTTGGATGCCTGTTGTTTTATGTAGCCCCATTTTTTCATATCCATATGCCGCTGATCTATTGTCTGTTGTTCGGCGCTTTGATTTCACCCACCGATCCGGTGGCGGTTGCAGCCATTATCCGTAATTCAAAGTTACCTGCCAATCTTGAAACCATTATTTCGGGCGAATCCCTTTTTAATGATGGAATTGGGCTGATCCTGTTTGTGATCATCCTGGAGGTGGCTCGGGTAGGAGAAGAGAAAATTGAACTGGCTAAGGTTATATTGCTTATTGTTAAAGAAATTATTGGCGGGATAGTGGCCGGCGTCATTTTAGGTTATGTCGCTCACCGGTTGATGCGCTCGGTTAAGGATTTTCAGACTATCGTATTGATCTCGCTGGCCTTAGTAATGGGTTTATCCGTATTGGCAGTTTTGCTTGATTTTTCAATTCCATTGTCGGTTGTTACAGCGGGACTGTTTGCCGGGAGCCAATCTATTAACCAGGATAATAAAGAACGGTCGCACGAGGCGCTGGAGAAATTCTGGAAACTGGTTGATGAGATACTGAATACGATTTTGTTTGTGATGATAGGCCTGCAGCTGGTCAATCTGCCCTTTGTAAATAACTACTGGGTAACAGGAAGCCTTTCTATAGTTACAGTTTTAATAGCCCGTTGGCTGAGTATTATGCTGCCTCTAACGTTTTTAAGGCATACTCTTAAAGTGAACTATAGCAATATCAACATTATGACCTGGGCCGGTCTGCGCGGGGCTATATCTATAGCCCTTGCGTTGTCTTTACCCAATACGCCATACCGGCACCTGATTTTGTCCGGCAGTTATTTTATTGTGATATTTTCGGTAATAGTTCAGGGATTGACGTTGAACAGAATGATAAACAGCGCTTCCAAAAAGATAGAAGAATAAACCATGCTGCGCGGGTTTGGTGCAGCGTAACCCGGTAGGATATTATTTAAGAAGCGACATGTATTTGCCAATCTCCGCTTCAGTAGTGTCCGTACTTTTGCCTAATGCATTGATGATGTTTTCCCGTTCCGTTTCGCTACGGTTTTGACTAAGTTTTTGTTTGCCTTGCAGATCATCAACGATGATCTCAAAAGCTACAATCCCTTTCATCATTCGTTGTTTATATTCATCTGGCAGGTTATTCCATTGGGTTAGATAATCAGCCTCGTAATTACTGATCATTTGCGCTAACAAACCGGCAGTTTGTTCACCCTCTGATAAAATGGTTGCTTTGCCATAAGCGTGTACAGCGATATAATTCCAGGTAGGTACGTTGGTTTCCTTTTCGTAATGTTTAGGTGAGATATAGGCGTGAGGCTCTGTAAATATCACCAATCCATCTTTCCCAATGATCTCCGTAGCCTGTGGATTTGCTTTGGCGAAATGAGACGACAAAACAATTTTGTTATCGCGTTTGCTTACCAGGAAGGGAAGATGGGTAGCAAACGGAACGTTATCAGTAGCTGTTACAATTGTTGCAAAGCTATAGCGCTGCATAAAGCTGATTGCTTCCTGCTCATCCGTTAACTGGAAATGTTTTGGCGTATACATGGGAAGGAAAGATTTAAGACGAGAAGAAGCAAGAACCAAGACAGATTTGCTTTGATTCTTGCTTTTATATGAACAACAATTACTTACATACGTTCCAACATCTGTTTGAGCACAGCTTGCGCGGCCCAAACACGGTTGCCGGCTTCATGTACCACAATTGAGTTTGGCCCGTCTAATATTTCGTCAGAGAGCTCCAGGTTACGGCGTACCGGTAAGCAATGCATTACTTTGGCATTGTTGGTTTGCTCCAGCTTTTTGTTAGTAAGCATCCACTCTTCGTGTTTACCTAATATATTGCCATAAGGCTCATACGCCGACCAGTTTTTTACGTAGATGAAATCCGCGCCGGCTAAAGCCTCATCCTGATCATAGGAGATATTTGCACCCTGGGTAAAATCGGTACAAAGCTCATATCCTTTAGGCTGCACGATAGTAAAGTCGACATCCGCCTTGCACATCCACTCCGAGAATGAGTTTGGAACAGCTTGCGGCAATGGTTTGATATGCGGTGCCCAGGTTAATACCACTTTTGGGCGTACTGTTGTTTTCAGCTCTTCAATAGTGATCAAGTCGGCCAAACTTTGCAGCGGGTGGCGGGTAGCTGATTCCAGGCTCACAACAGGCACTTTGCAAAACTCAACAAACTTGTTGAAAATCATCTCACTATAATCTTCCTCACGGTTCCTTAAGCCGGGGAACGAACGAACCCCAATAATATCAGCGTATTGGCCCATAACGCCTGCGGCTTCACGGATATGCTCAACAGTAGTGCCATCCATGATGACGCCGTCGCGCAGTTCAAGTGCCCAGCCTTCTTTATCGATATTGAGCACCATTACATTCATGCCCAAATTGATAGCAGCTTTTTGTGTACTCATACGGGTACGTAAACTTGGATTTAAAAACACCAATGCAAGTGTTTTATTTTTACCAAGCTTTTGGTGGGCAAATGGATCCAGCTTAAGCGCCAATGCCTCTTTTACAAGCGCGTTAACATCGGCAACATCATTAACAGAAGAGAATAGTTTCATGAACTTACAATTTTTGGGTGAGTTGTTCTGCTATTTATTTTTTTAAGTCTCCCCCTTCAGGGGGAGATTTAGAGGGAGCGTCTTATTGATTCAATACATTAACAAAGGCTTCCAGGAACCTATCAGCGTGGGCCTTAGTTAAATTCAAAGCAGGTAATAGCCTGATTACGTTTGGCTTAGCTTCGCCGGTAAATATATGGTGCTTGTTCAGCAGTTCTTTACGCGCATGGGCCAATTCCTCAGGCAATTCAATCCCGATCATCAACCCACGACCACGAACCTCCTTAACCTGTTCCAGCTTGTTAAGCTCCTTTATTAAGTAGCCGCCAACTTCGGCGGCGTTTTGTAACAGGTTATCCTGTTCCATAGTTTCAAGAACAGCCAAGCCTGCAGCGCAAGCCAGATGGTTTCCACCAAAAGTAGTACCTAACATGCCATATGCCGGCTGTATTTTAGGCGAAATAATGATACCTCCCACGGGGAAACCATTACCCATGCCTTTAGCCATGCTGTAGATATCAGCATTAACACCGGCAAAATCATGCGAGAAGAATTTACCTGTACGGCCGTAACCGCATTGTACAGAATCGGCAATGAATACGGCATTATATTCATCGCACAATGAACGGATCTTTTGCAGGAAGCCCTCAGGAGCAACCTGGATACCACCAACACCCTGAATACCTTCGATAATTACTGAAGAGATTTCGTTGTTTTTGAATGCTTCTTCCAGCGCTGCCTCATCGGCCCATGGCAAAAAGATCACGTTATCAGTTTCATTGATAGGCGCAACGATCTTAGGATTATCCGTAACGGCAACCGCCAATGAGGTGCGGCCGTGAAACGCTTTGCGGAACGCGATAACCTTCTTTTTACCATTATAAAAAGAAGCCAGTTTTAAAGCATTCTCATTAGCCTCGGCACCGGAGTTGCACAGAAATAATTGGTAATCTTCCTTACCCGAAACTTTACCTAACTTTTGCGCTAACTCTTTTTGAATAGGGATCTCGATAGAGTTAGAGTAAAAGCCAAGTTTATGCAATTGATCTTCTAAACGTTTTACGTAATGCGGATGGGTATGACCAATTGAGATTACAGCGTGGCCACCATACATGTCAAGGTATTCAGTATCGTGAGCGTCATAAACTAAACTGCCCTGACCTCTAACTATATTAATAGGGTTTATAGGATAAACGTCAAATAATTTCATTTCTTAAATGGTATAAAAATTTAGTACTTAATTAGTAACAGAACTTTCAGAATTCGGCGAGCAGCTCCGTTAAAAGCCGATCGCCTTAAGTCGTAAGCCTGCGCGCTCGTCCAGCCCGAACAATAAGTTCATGTTCTGTACTGCCTGACCGGAAGCGCCCTTAAGTAAATTGTCCATTATGCTGATAATGAATATTTTGTTGTCGTGTTTTTTTACCTGCACAAAGCATTTATTAGTATTCACAATCTGCTTTAAATCAATATTTCGATTGGTTACATGCGTAAACGGATGACCATCGTAGTAGCTTTGGTAAAGTGCTAATGCTTCTTCCTCGCTCAGATCGCTCTCAGTATAAATTGAAGCGATAATGCCACGGGTAAAATCGCCACGGTAAGGAATAAAGTTGATAGCCTTATCAAAACCGGCTTGTAGCTGCCTCAATGACTGACCGATCTCGTTTAAATGCTGGTGACTAAATGCTTTGTAAACAGAAAGGTTATCATTACGCCATGTAAAATGCGAGGTAGGTGACAAGCTTTGACCTGCACCAGTTGAACCTGTTGTAGCAGTAACGTGTACTTCGTTGTTTAGCAAACCTTTTGAAGCCAAGGGAAGCAGGCCCAATTGCAAACAGGTAGCAAAACACCCCGGGTTAGCAATATTAGCAGCCGTTTTTATGGCTTCACGATTTAATTCTGGTAAGCCATAAACAAAGCTTTTGCCGTTTAAAGTTGAGTTTTGATTAAGCCTGAAATCCTGGCTTAAATCAATGATCTTAACCGAATCGGGAATAGCGTTTGCTTCCAGGAACTTTTTGGCATCACCGTGGCCAACGCAAAGGAAAAGTACATCAATATCTGTAGATAATTCGGCCGCAAATTTCAGATCGGTATCACCAAACAGGTCGGTATGTACCTGGTAAACATAGTTACCCGCGTTGCTGTTGCTATGAACAAAAGCAATCTCCACGTTAGGATGGTTGATCAGGATCCGGAGCATTTCGCCACCGGTGTACCCTGCTCCGCCAATTATGCCTGCACGTATCGCCCCCCCGCCCCCTGAAGGGGGAGCAAGAGTAGCGTCATTATTATCTTTAAATTCAGTCATAATTTTAACAATTATTCCCCTTTAGGGGGTTAGGGGGCTAAATTTATCCGATCATTATTTGTAGATGGATATGAATATAAAATAAACTCGAGGTCGCTCCGGTCGTTATTGCTGATGAAATGCTTTTGACCCGGATGGATCTCGATACCCTGTTCGGGCTTCAATACCGTAACCTCGCCGTCTATCGAAAATGTAGCCCTTCCTTTCAAAATAAAAAACACCTGTGTGGCTTTTTCGTGGTAATGCAATTGCTCTGCAGTATCTGGCGGCATCAGCTCCTGCTTAACGGACAGGGCTTCAGTATCAATGAAGGTCCATCCGTGGCAATCATCGCCCCAGTTATAATGCTTTATGCAATCACCTTTTGAAAATACGCCCCCTCCGCCCCCTAAAGGGGGAACCGGAACGTTGGATTCATTGATTGGATTAGCCATTCTTTCTTTATTGAGCATTTGCTCCCCCTTCAGGGGGCTGGGGGGCGGCATTTACTTTATGATAGATCATTACCTGGTTGCCAAATATTTTGGAGAACCCTTTAACGTCTTCGCCGCTCCAGGCGTTGTTCATTTCTCCATAGCTGCCAAACTTGTTCGACATCAGATCGTATGGTGATTCAATGCCTACTACCTGGAAGCGATATGGGTGTAACTGAACAAATACTTTACCTGTAACGTTTTTCTGAGTATCGGTTAAAAAAGCTTCGATATTGCGCATGATCGGGTCATGGAACTGACCTTCATGCAGCCAGTTGCCATAGAAAGATGATAACTGATCTTTCCATGAAAGCTGCCATTTGGTTAGCACATGTTTCTCTAAAGTATGGTGAGCTTTGATGATCACCATAGGAGCAGCGGCCTCAAAGCCTACACGGCCTTTAATGCCGATAATGGTATCACCAACGTGAATATCCCGGCCAATGCCATAAGGCTGAGCGATAGCCTGTAATGCCTGGATAGCCTTGGTTGGATGATCATATTTTTCATCACCGATAGCTACCAATTCACCTTTTTCAAAAGTAAGCACAAGATCTTTTACTTCAGACTTGGTAACTTGTGTAGGCCATGCTTCTTCAGGTAAGCCAAGGTTTGAAGTAAGTGTTTCTTTACCACCTACTGATGTGCCCCAGATCCCTTTGTTGATAGAGTATTTAGCTTTCTCGAAGTTCATATCAACACCATGTTTTTTTAGGTATTCGATTTCTTCTTCACGGCTCAGTTTCAGGTCGCGGATAGGGGTGATGATCTTTACTTCAGGTACAAGGATATTGAAGATCATATCAAAACGCACCTGGTCATTACCTGCGCCTGTGCTGCCATGGGCAACAAATTCGGCACCAATTTCTTTAGCGTAGTTAGCAATAGCAGTTGCCTGGCTTACGCGTTCGGCACTTACAGATAGCGGATAGGTGTTGTTTTTTAATACGTTACCATAAATTAAAAAGCGTACGCAGGTGTTGTAAAAGTTTTCGGTTTCATCAACCACATGGTGCGAAGTAACGCCCATTTTATAAGCGCGTTCCTCAACGCCTTTTAACTCTTCCTCGCTAAAACCGCCGGTATTTACAATAACCGAATGAACCTCATAACCAAGATCCTGTGTTAAATAAATACAGCAAAATGAGGTATCCAAACCTCCGCTATAAGCTAATACTACTTTTTTCATTTTTTAAGGTTAAAGGCGAAAGGTTAAAGCTAAAAGGTTTCGCCTTGTACGTTTTATATTAATTATCGCTTCTCAAAAATTTTATAAACCCAATTAACATTGCTTTCACTTCGTTAATTGAGGTGTTTGTTTTATCGTAAATTTCAGTTGGAATAAATCCCAAATCATAAATCAGATAAACGGTATATTCTACTTCGTGTGCAGACCCCAACGCATTATCCAGATAATGAGTGAAATCTTTATCAGTGTTTTTACCACACCCTTCAACTATATTTAAAGGGATAGAATAAGTGGATCTACGTAGTTGATTAGTTAAGGCGAATTGTTCTTCACGGGGCATTATGGGCAGTATATCCGCATACACTTGCTTTGTAAGCAAATGCGCCTTTTTCCAAACATCAAGTTTTTTATAGTCTCTCATATGGTGCAGCTACCTTTAACCTTTCGCCTTTAACCTTTTACCTAATTCTTAAACATCATGTTTTATACGTTTCTTTATGGCGTTCTCAATACGCTCAAGCAAAGTCGCTTTGTGCGTAATGCGCTGCATTTTCTCCTCGTATTCTTTTTGTTTTTCGGCAGGATCAAAAAGCATGGCGGTGCACATGCAGTTTTTGCGGTTTTTGCTGGTTAAAATGTCAAAGTTTACGCAGCTTTTGCAGCCGGCCCAAAAGTTTTCGTCCTGGGTTAGTTCTGAATAGGTAACCGGCTCGTAACCAAGCTCCGAGTTGATCTTCATTACCGCCAAACCGGTTGTTAACCCAAATATTTTGGCATTAGGGTATTTGGTACGCGATAACTGGAAAATTCGGTGTTTGATGGCTTTTGCCAATCCCGCCTTACGGAACTGCGGATTAACAATAAGGCCCGAATTGGCAACAAAGTCGCCGTGGCTCCAGGTTTCAATATAGCAGAAACCGGCCCAGGTACCGTCTTTATGCAGGGCTATAACCGCCTTGCCTTCCAGCATTTTATTAGCAACGTATTCGGGCGAGCGTGTAGCTATACCAGTTCCGCGCGCCTTGGCCGATTCGGCCATCTCATCGCAAATCATAGTGGCATAATCTACATGCTGTGCAGTAGCAACCTGAATATCAAAATCTTGTATTGTCATTTAAATAGATAATTACCGTGAAATTAATTGGCTTTATAAGCCTTAAATAATTAGATGGTTTTTTTAAAAAGACGTTTAAAAAACTCTTTTTGTGTGGACAGGAGAAAAATTAATTCAAACCCGTGGCATGTAGGTCCTTCGTCGGAGAGGGCAGTTTAAAAAAACAGTTGAACCCAAGGCAGCAGCAACCGGAGCAAAATTTGCTCTTGTAGCGGGCTTATTTAAGCTTGGTGTATTCATTTTTTTGTTGAATTACTGTGTTTTTAATTTGCTGCAAATTAGGCTATAAAATTTTATTTATACAAGAAAAAAATGTGATTATTTGTTGGTTGGTGAATGGTTGATTAAGTTTATTGAATGAGTGGTTGGTTTGTTGTTGTAACTCGCAGATTTACAGCAATAACTATTCACCTAATCAACCCAATCAACCGTTCACCTCCCAGCCACAATATCATTGATGATCATATCAGCATGAACGCGGGAGTTTTCAATGAACCAAAGATGGGTATCAAGGCCGCCGCAAACCACCCCGGCAAGGTATAAACCAGGCATATTTGTTTCCATGGTTTCGGGGTTGTATTGGGGGATGAATTTATCTTCAGAAAGAATAATACCAAGCTTTTTCAGGAACTCAAAATTGGGTTTATAGCCTGTCATCGCCATTACAAAATCATTAGGGATAGTGATTAATCCTTCCGGGGTTTGAATATCGACTTCATTTTCGCGGATGGCTTCGAGGTTTGAATTGAAATAGGCTTTTATGCTGCCTTCTTTGATGCGGTTAATAATATCCGGTCTTACCCAATATTTAACCCGGTTGCTTACCTCGCTGCCGCGGATCACCAAAGTTACTTCGGCGCCTTTGCGATAAGTTTCAAGCGCCACGTCGATTGCCGAATTGCTCGAGCCTACTACAACTACTTTTTGCAGGGTATAATAATGGGGGTCCTGGTAGTAGTGTTTTACTTTGGGCAGGTTTTCACCGGGGATATCAAGGTTTACCGCGATATCATAAAAGCCGGTTGAAAGGATCACTTTTTTAGCCTGGTATGTTGCCTTTTTTGTGATGATGGTATAAAAGCCATCTTCCGGCTTTACTTCGGTAACCTCTTCAAAAAGGTGAATAGGCAGGTTATTTGAAAGTGCTACCCGGCGATAATACTCCAAAGCATCATTGCGGGTTGGTTTGTTATGTACGGTAACAAAGGGAACCCCGCCAATTTCCAGCTTCTCGGATGTAGAAAAGAAAGTCATGGTAGCAGGGTAGTTGTATAATGAATTTACAAGTGTGCCTTTTTCAACAATTACAAAACTTAAACCAGCTTTTTGAGCGGCAAGTCCGCAAGCTAAACCTATCGGGCCACCACCAATAATGAATATATCGAGCATTTATATACAGTTAAGAAATTAAAGAAATTGTGAACCGGTGCAGGTTCGGGGCACGTTTGCCGGTACGGCAAAAATAAGAAAATAAAAAAGGGTAAGCTACTTTTATCGCGCCGCTCAACTCTCTACCCTTGCTGTGTTCCCACCCTGGGGGAGTTCAAGAGGAGCTGGCCGTAAAAGACTTACCCCGGCGCAAATATAGAAAAAGGTAGCGTTTATGGTTAAGAAAATGTTAAAAAAGGCTTATCTGTTGATTTATAGATGGATAATTTTTAATTTGCCTTGCTATAGCCAGATTATCGTACTTCGTTAACACGTTTTCATCTCCCCGAAATTCAAATTCGCGATAAGTTTTGGCATGTTGATCAAGATCCAGCAGCAGATTTTTCAAAATAGTAAGCCGGTTCACAACAAATTTTACCTTCATTTCCCTTTTTTGAAAATAGGGCCAAAGCAGGTTAAATTGTTCGGGTGTGATGGCCCTTGCTACGGTAATATGAGGTATGGTACTGCTATCACCGACTATGTCCTTTAAGAATTTTAACCAGTATTGGTTTTGCTCTGTAAGTTTAAGCTTTGCAAAAATGGTTTTATTGTAGTTATTGCCTTCATTAAAGCAATCAAATCCATCTATTTCAAAAATAACCAGAGGCAGCAAACTAAGTTTCCTGCTCAGGAACGAGAAGCCCTGAACGTCTACATCAAGCGGTTTGCGCGGATAATTGTTTATAGTAATATGTGCCCGTGCATGCATGCTGGGATAATTGCCGATAACGCGTTTTGCCTCGTTTTTTAATTTCCGGATCATAACATCTACATGATCAGGTATCGGGAGGATAAAATGATAAAATGCGTAGTCCATGATTATTATTTTTTAAATGAATAAATTGATCTGATCGGGATCGCCGGTTTTGAGCAGCTCCAGTTCATCACGGGTATAACCCGGGCCGGTCATGTTTTTAAATTCAAAAACCTTAAACTTATCCCATTTGGCAAAGGTATCAAGGGTATCCCGTTTTAATATGGTAAGTTCTTTAACCCAAAATGGCTCCACCAATTTTTTATGCTTAAAATGCGGCCAAAGTGTATCGAAATCTTTTTCGGCAATATCACGCACAACCGTTATATGTGGGATAAGATTCTTTTTAATGCGCAGCTTCTTTTTTAAGGTGTTAAACCAGTCGTCGGTAGCGGGTGTTGCGCGGATGTTGGCGTAAATGGTCATGCGGCTATGTAAGTGGGTGAAATGATAAAAACCATCCATATGCAGCAATACCGGTGGCATGGTATTCAGGGCTTGTTCCATCAATTCCAGGTTTTTATCGGCCATAAAAGGCTTTTGCCTTTCCAGGTGTTGTATAGAGATATGAGCAGGCGAATCCATACTTTTATAATTGCCGATGAGCCTTGCCGATGCTTTTTTATAGCGTGAAATCTCATGCCTCACCGTTTCGGGAGGGGATAATAACAGCAGGTAATCTTCGTATATACTCATTTGCTTCACAATTTCTATACGTCAAATATGCTAATAAAATTAGCAAAATACAAAAAATATTAGCATTTTTGTTATGTGGAAGCTAAACGTTATATTGTTCATATCGATCTTGATTCGTTCTTCGTTTCGGTAGAGCGGAAGTTTCATCCTGAACTGATCGGTAAGCCGGTGATCATAGGAGGCTCGGCCGAAAGGGGAGTTGTGGCTTCCTGCAGTTATGAGGCAAGGGCTTTTGGTGTGCATTCGGCTATGCCTACCCGGCAGGCTTTAAAGCTTTGTCCGGATGCCATTCTTATTCGCGGTTCGCACGAGCGCTATGGCGAAGCCTCACGCGAGGTTACGCAGATCATTCATGATACAGTGCCCCTGTATCAAAAAACATCGGTTGATGAGTTTTATATAGATTATACCGGGATGGACCGCTTTTTTGATTGCTACCATGAAGCCACTAAGCTTAGGCAGAAGGTAATCAAAGAAACGGGCCTGCCTATATCCTTCGGTATGGCATCAGGCAAAACCATAGCAAAAATGGCTACAAACCAGGCCAAGCCCAACGGGCAAATGTTTGTAAAGCATGGAGATGAACTGAAGTTCCTGGCCCCGCTTAACATTGGTAAAATCCCTGGCCTGGGCGAAAGTACCCGCAATAAGTTATATCAATACGGCATCGAAAAAATAGGTGATCTGCACCGCACCAATATCCGTTTCCTGGAAACTATTTTTGGTAAATACGGGCACTCGCTTTGGGAAAAAGCCAATGGTATCGATCATAGCGAAATCGTTTCCCATTCCCACAGAAAATCTATTAGCACCGAGCATACTTTCCATACCAATGTGTCTGATCACCGCACACTTGAAACTACTTTAGTATCCATGACGGAAGAGCTGTCGTCCAAATTACGTCGGGAAAACAAGCTTTCATCATGTCTGGCTATTAAGTTGCGCTACGGTAATTTTGAAACCCATACCCAACAGCAAAAAATAGCCCTTACAGCGGCAGAACATATCCTGATCCCCGGGGTGAAGAACCTGCTTAAAATGGCCTGGGACCAGCACCGGCCTATCAGACTGATAGGCGTACGGCTAAGCGATCTTTGCACAGGAAGTTACCAGATCAACCTGTTTGAGGATAATGAAGAACGCATCAAACTTTACCAGGCCATGGATCAGATCAATTTCAAGTTCGGCGATAAAACCATCTGCCGGGCTGCCGGAATGGAAATTGGTACGAGGAATTTTAATCCGTTTATGCGCGGCTGACCGTTGATTGTTTTGTGACGAGTTAATTGTTTAAAAAAGGCGCAGGATTGTGCGATTCCCTCCCCTGGGAGGGTGTAGGGAGGGGTTTCATCGTTTTGCCTATTCCTTTGAAATGGCGGATAAACCCCTCCCTGCCACTACACATTCCAGCCACACCCCTCCCAAGGGAGGGAATTAAAAATCTTCCGAACGCCGCTCGGCTCCAGCCGGGTGGCAACTATCAACCGGCCTCTGGCC
Organism: Mucilaginibacter sp. NFR10; assembly: GCF_900100445.1. Taxonomy (NCBI): domain Bacteria; kingdom Pseudomonadati; phylum Bacteroidota; class Sphingobacteriia; order Sphingobacteriales; family Sphingobacteriaceae; genus Mucilaginibacter; species Mucilaginibacter sp. NFR10. The sequence continues at coordinate 514,204 of NZ_FMTV01000002.1, forward strand.
GCCATGGGAAATGTTCTTGCTTTCAACCAATGGTCAAAGGTTTTTTACCATTGGTCAAAGTAATTTTATGGGGCGATGGGTTGTGACTTCTTTTGATAAAAAAAGAAATCATGGAAACCGCACAACGTCAAACCTACCTCGATTGGCTGAGGATCTTATCCATATTGGGGGTGTTATTTTTTCATTCGGCAATGCCTTTTGTTGCCGAGGACGGCTGGCACATCAAAAACCACGAAACCAGCAACCTGATGATGGAATCAAATCATTTTTTACACCTTTTTCGCATGCCGCTGCTCTTTTTTATTTCAGGTACCGTGAGTTACTACATGATGCAGCGGCGCTCTACACTCAGTTTCATCGGCTTGCGCTTCCGCCGTCTTTTTATTCCGTTGTTGGTGGGCATGTTCATCATTGTGCCGCCGCAGATCTACATGGAACGATTAGCCAATGGTTACAAAGGCTCATTCCTGAATTTCTATCCCAGTACATTTAACTTTCAGCCATATCCCAAAGGCAATTTCAGCTGGCACCACCTCTGGTTTATAGCCTATCTGTTTCTTTATGACCTCATCTTCGCGCCATTATTTGCCTGGATGATCTCGCCCAAAAGCAACGGCTTTAAACAAAAGCTTGCCGTTTTGGCCCGGGGAAAATGGGTTTATTTATTGATGCTGCCCGGAATCCTGTGGTTTACCTTCACCAGCTGGGACCTCCCCGAAACCAATGACCTGATCCATGATGGCAGTTACTTTGTTTACTGGCTATTGTTCCTCCTGGCAGGTTTTATCTGCATCCTGCAGCCTAAACTGATGGACAGCCTTGAGCGCAATCGCCGTTTTGCCTTAACCATCGGTTTTTTAAGCCTGATGATGTGGGAAGTAATGCGCTGGAACGGCATCGAACCTTTGCATCCCCACTGGCCTTTTCAAAATATCGCATTCTCCTATGCTTTTACCGCATTGCGCCCAATCATTGCCTGGGGATGGGTGTTGGCGCTGGTTGGCTATGGCAAACATTATTTAAATAAGCCTCATAACGCGCTCAATTATTTAAATCAGGCGGTATATCCGTTTTACATATTGCACCAAACCGTTATTGTATTAATTGCCTATTATATTGTGCAAACGCAAAATGAAAGCATCCTATCAAAATATATTTATACAGTAGGCATTACCTTTTTTGTAACGGTGCTTACCTATCATTTGTTAGTACGCCCTTACGCTTTAACCCGGTTTTTATTTGGTATGAAACCAAAGGAAAAACTCAAAACTGTGCCGATCCCGGAGATAGTGGAGACAAAACCCGAACCTGTCCTTTCTGCCTTAAATTTGTAATTTGCTGATATGAAATTTTTCAGGAAGTACATTTTTCCGGCATCGTATGGCTTACTGGTATATTTTACCATAAGGCTGTTACATGATACTGACATTGGCCAGCATTTTTGGGAAAGGGATTTTTATGTTAATGGCATTGAAATGGCCTGTTCAATTTTGGTGGGCTATTTGGCAATCTATATTTTTGAACGGCTTTTTAAGTGCTATGACAGGCACCGGACGGTACAGCTATCCTACGGGGCTGTAGTGAGGGAGTTGGCCATATTGGTGGGAGCAAATTTGATATTAGTGAACGTCGTATTTGTTCCGATGGTCATGGCCCTGCACGTAAGCCAGGGCATAGATGAGCTGATGCCCTGGGCAGATGTGGCCGATATTAATATGATCCCCACTTTGTACGCTATTGTTTATTATGGAATTGCACGTAGCAGCACCTGGCTAAAGGCCTATGTAAATAATAAGATGCAACTGGAAAAGCTCACCAACGATCAGCTGGAAACCGAATTGAAGTTTCTAAAAGCCCAATATCATCCGCATTTTTTATTTAATGCCCTGAATACTATTTATTTCCAGATGGATGAAGATGTGCCCGGTGCCAAAAGGAGTACCGAGTTATTATCGAGCCTGTTGCGCTATCAGCTTTATGACCAACACCAGCAAGTGCCCGTTAAGCAGGAGCTGGAGTATCTTGAAAATTATATCCGGCTGCAGCAGATCAGGGCGAGCAGCAAAATGCAGCTCAATGTTAATTTTGAAGGATGTTTAACGGATCAGCTCATCTATCCGCTGCTTTTGCTGCCACTGGTTGAAAACGCTTTTAAGTATATAGGCGGTGAATATAAAATAGCCATTGAAGGGCGCATTATTGACCATAAATTTGTTTTTAAAGTTTATAACGATGTACCCGCAAATATGAAAGCCCCCGATAATTACAGCGGTATTGGTTTGGAAAACTTAAGCCGCAGATTACAATTGCTTTATCCGGATAAACATAAACTAACCGCTGGCCGCGTAGAAGATCATTATACAGCAATACTTGAATTGAATATATAAAAGATGGCATTAATTAGCTGCATTATTACCGATGATGAACCCTTTGCGCGCAAGGGGCTGGAAGGCTATGTTACCAAAGCAGGCTTTTTCGACTTGAAAGCTCAATGTGAGGATGCTATGGAATTAGGCGCCTTGTTAGCGCAGCAACCTATAGACCTGCTGTTCCTGGATATCCAGATGCCGCATTTAACCGGCGTTGAATTTATTCGTTCGCTGCCCAATCCGCCAAAAGTGATTTTCACTACTGCTTTTAAAGAATATGCTACAGATGGTTTTGACCTGGATGTGCTCGACTATCTCCTTAAACCTATCTCGTTTGAGCGTTTTATGAAGGCAGCTTTTAAGGCTAAAGATTATTTTGATTTAAGAAGTAGCTCGGAAGTTTCTGATTATCTGTTTGTTAAAAGTAATGGTAAGCTCGAAAAGATAATTTTTGACGAAGTGTTGTTCATTAAAGGCATGGAAAACTATGTAGAGGTTTATACCCCGGCGCGTAAGATCATAACCCACAGTACCCTGCGGGCCTTTGCCGAAAAACTACCTCCGCGTAAATTCATGCAAACGCATAAATCATACATAGTTGCAAATAATAAGATCACATCGATAGAAGGAAATATGCTGCATATAGGCACATTTGAGGTGCCGATCAGCAGGCAGCTCAAAGACCAGGTAATGCATGCGTTGATTAATCAGGGCAGATAGTAATCAAGTTTTAATAGTAGGATCAGAAATTTCTATGCGAATTGCTTTTCATACCTGTCCCAATTAATCGAATTACACGGATTTTTCAATAGCGTAAATTTGAAATTGGTGTTATTAGGTTAATTCGGAAAAATAGTGCGGAAATTTTTATTTGTTCGATTCTTCTTAGAAACTATCAAAGCCTGAAGAATATCGTTTACAGATAGATAAAACTTCATTGCCGTTGGTTTTAACCAACGGAATAATGAGCAGCAATATGAGGGCTTCAGCCCAAATTCGCTTGCATAATTAGGCTAAAGCCAAGACTTTTTAGCTTTTTATTCCGTTGGTTAAAACCAACGGCAATGAATATTCTGTTTTTTAAACAGCCGCTCACCATGCTTTTTAAAGTAATTTCCCTGTGTATAATTAAAACTATTTTGTAATATGCATTTATTCTACGTTGCATTACTTACAAAACCTCATGAGCGGCAAAAAACTGTTCAATGCTTTATCTCTTTTTTTAACGGCTGGCTTGTGTTTAGCCGGCAATATTTCATATGCTCAAACCCATGCCGATAGTATTAAACTGGCCATCGAGCCCTCTTATAATAAGGTAAGCGGTACCCACCAGTTTTTTCTGGGCGATAATTACCGTAAACTTTGGGCTGCACCTGTCACACTGCCTATATTTCATCTTACTACAGAAAAAGGCGGTCTGAAAATATTACAAAGGGGCGGGGGGAAGCAAACCAAATCATTACGCCTTCAGGATCCTACCGGCCAGCAATGGGTATTGCGTACTATTCAAAAATATCCTGAAAAAGGCCTGCCTGTTGATTTAAGGCCGACGGTAGCCAAAGATATCCTGCAAGACCAGGTATCGGCTGCACATCCCTTTTCGGCGCTCACCGTACCACCGCTGGCCGAAGCGCTTGGCGTTCCGCATTCAAACCCTAAAATTGTTTATGTTCCTGATGATCCTGCTTTTGGCGAGTATCAAAAAGATTTTGCCAACCAGGTATTTTTATTTGAAGAACGCGAGCCGCTTGATGCCGAAAAAACGGATAATACCGAAAAGGTACAGCGCAAACTGCAGGATGATAATGATAACCGGGTTGATCAGAAGACTGTGCTCCGCGCCCGTCTATTAGATATGCTTTTGGGCGATTGGGACAGGCATGAAGACCAATGGCGCTGGGAAAAGATCGACGGCAAGCACGAAACCGTTTACGAACCCGTTCCGCGCGACCGTGACCAGGTGTACTATAAAACTTCGGGTGTGTTGCCCTGGATTGTAGCGCACCAATGGCTTAAATCAAAATTTCAGGGTTACAGTGACGAGATCAGGGATATCAATGGATGGAATTTCAATGCCCGCTACTTTGACCGCTATTTCCTGAACCAATTGAGTGAAGATGACTGGAAAGAGCAAATAGCCTATGTGCAAAGCACACTGACCGATGACCTGATAAAAAAAGCGGTGCATTTAATGCCCGATACTATTTACAAACTTTCGGGCCCGGGGATCATCAGCAAAATGATTGCCCGGCGTAACATCCTGCAGAAACAGGCGCTTGAGTATTATAAATTTATCTCCATATACGTAGATGTACCGGCGAGCGATAAAACGGATAAGTTTACTGTTGCCCACGAAAGTAATGGCGATATCACCCTTACTGTAAATAAGATAAAGAAAGATGGCAGCGTTGATAAAGTTACCTACCGGCGTACTTTTAAGCCCGATGTTACCAAAGAGATCAGGATGTATGGTTTTGATGGCGATGACTTTTTTGCTGTAACAGGTTCAACGCCATCGCCTATAATTGTACGGATGGTAGGTGGAGACGGAATGGATACCTTTGCGGTAGACAGCAGTTTAAATAACAGGGGCAGAACTTATATATACGATCGTTCGGATGAGAAAAATATACTGCCTTCCTCATCGCTGGCTAAAAACCGGACCTCGACAGATACCACTGTAAATAGCTATGATAAAACCGCCTTTAAGTTCGATAGGTTTGAGCCAATCATCCTGGCTAATTACAGTAATGATATTGGTATTTTGCTGATTGGAGGCTTCTCATACGAACGGCACGGGTTTCGTAAGGAACCTTACGCTTTCCGCGAAGAGTTTTTGACGAATTATTCGCTTCAGCGTAAATCATTTTTGTTTACCTATACCGCCGACTGGAAAAAAGCAATCGGTGAAAACGACCTGAAGGTTAACCTGCTTTCGCGCGGGCCAAGCAACCTGAGCAATTTTTTCGGAATTGGGAATAACACGGTTTTTGAAAATAAGGACGACAGGAAGATCTCGTACTATCGTAACCGCTACGATTATGTTACCGGTGACGTTTCCCTGCACCGTGACTTTGGAACGTGGCATGTAAGCGCCGGCGTTGCAGGGCAGTTTTATAACAGCAAGGCATCAAACAATACTGAAAGGTTTTTGAATGACTATAACACCGCGTTCCCTAACGAGGCAGTTTTTGGTACTAAAGTTTACGGAGGTTTAACGGCCAATGCAACCATTGATACCCGGAATAAACTAATTATACCTACGCAAGGTGTTTTATGGACGACTACTGTAAGCGGCTTTAGCGGCGGTGGTTCAGGTAGTCACAATACTTACGGACAGGTATTATCTGAGTTTAGTTTCTATCTAAATCCCGACAGGGATTCGGTATTGGTAATAGCTAACCGCACGGGATTAGGTACTACGGTAGGTAATGCAGCATATTTTCAGCAGATGAAACTTGGCGGCTCGCAAAATTTTAGGGGAGTTCATACCAATAGGTTTACCGGTAAAACAATCGCTTATAATAACCTCGAGTTACGTTTAAAGGTTATGGATTTCACATCGTACCTGCTTCCCGGCTCATTTGGTTTGATCGGCTTTAATGATGTAGGCAGGGTATGGGTCCCCGGCGAATTATCTGACAGGTGGCACGATGGATATGGCGGCGGTTTGTATATTATTCCAGCGCAATTGGTGCTGATTGAAGCCGTAATGGGCTTTTCAAAAGAAGGATCGTTGCCTTATATATCTATTGGGTTTAGATTTTAAAATAGCTGCATAATAGCCGCGGGTTTAGCGCAGCATAACCGTGGTAAGCATGGTTAAAGTTTTCGGCTTTAACTAAATTAACCGCATTTTTTGGTGGCTCTGTTCTGTCAGTACCTTCCTGTCAATTTTAGATTTGAGCGAAAAAATCAAAAAAACAACCCAAAAATCACCAAAAAACAAGGGTAAATAAAGTGCTTTTGGAAACGCATATTTTTTATTCTTAAGAGTTTTATTCATTGATTATCAGTTATTAGTGTCGTTTCGGGCGATATGTTAAATCATTGATTTTCAGTTTGTTTCATTTTTAAGGCGTTTCGTGTTTTTACACTCAAAAAATGGAACAGTTAAAAAACGGTGTCTGCATGATTTCATTTTTTTATGGAGAACGGCGATTTTGGGACAGGCTCTTTTTTACAATTCTCCCATAAAAATAATTACACTATCAGTCCCATAGATTACCTGCTTTTATATATTTGCATATGAATCACCTCATAGCACCATCTATCTTAGCGGCCGATTTTGCCAACCTGCAACGCGATATTGAAATGATCAATAACAGCGAAGCCGACTGGATCCACGTTGATATTATGGATGGCATGTTTGTTCCAAATATCTCTTTTGGCTTCCCGGTTATTAGTGCGGTAAAAAAACACGCAACTAAACCACTCGATGTTCACCTGATGATAGTCGACCCGGATCGTTACCTGAAAGCGTTTAAAGACGCGGGTGCTGATAGTATCACTGTTCACCAGGAAGCTTGTCCGCATTTGCACCGTACTGTTCAGGTAATTAAACAATTGGGTTGCAAAGCCGCAGTTGCTATTAACCCGGCAACGCCTGTTTTTTTATTGGAGGATATTGTTGCCGATCTGGATATGGTTTTGATCATGTCGGTTAACCCCGGTTTTGGCGGACAGCATTTTATTGAAAATACCTATAAAAAGATCAAAGAACTCAGGACACTAAGCGCCGAAATAAATCCCGGTCTGTTAATTGAGATTGACGGTGGGGTAGATGCTAACAATATCGCAAAACTGATAGAAGCCGGAGCAAATGTGTTTGTTGCGGGCACTTCAGTGTTCTCGTCGGCCAACCAGGTGGCCGCAATTTCAAAACTCAAACATCCCTAAAAGTTATTATAATGATAATAATTAAACCAGCCCTGTAGGGTTAGTTTAATTATTTGCAATCAAAGGCCCGTTTGTTGATTAATTGTATATTTTTTCAAAAAATGTAAATAATGTCTATATATTTTGTCAAATTAATTAACTTCGGCCCAACAAAATACAAACTTCCTAATAGTGTATTTAGAACCTACAATTCGTTAATATTATGAAACATAATTTTGGTGCCGGACCTGGCATTCTACCACACGAAGTTTTAAAGCAAGCTTCAGAAGCAGTTATTGATTTTAATGGTACTGGACTCTCTTTGCTTGAAATTTCGCACCGATCAAAAGAGTTTGAGGCCGTTTTAGACGAAGCTGTAAGCCTGGTAAAAGAATTGTTCAACGTTCCTGAAGGTTATTCGGTATTGTTTCTGCAAGGCGGCGCCAGCACCCAATTTGCTTTAGCTCCTTACAACCTGTTACCGGAAGGCGGCAAAGCTGCTTATGTTGAAACCGGTGTTTGGGCCAATAAAGCTTTGAAAGAAGCCAAATATTTTGGCGAAATACAAATTGTAGCTTCATCAAAAGAGGCCAACTTTACTTACATCCCTAAGGATTTCGAAATCCCGGCCGATGCTGCTTATATCCACATTACTTCTAACAATACCATTTACGGTACGCAGTTACAGGAGTTCTTTAAATCGCCAATTCCGGTGGTTTGCGATATGTCGTCAGATATTTTCAGCCGCGTGGTTAATGTTGCCGATTTTGGTTTGATCTATGCCGGTGCTCAGAAAAATATGGGCCCTGCAGGTGTTACTTTGGTTATTGTTAAGGACGATTTGCTGGGTAAAACCGGTCGCAAAATTCCTGCGATGTTCAACTACCAAACTCAAATTGAAGGTGGTTCAATGTACAATACCCCGCCTGTATTTGCTATCTACGTATCTATGCTTACCCTTAAATGGTTAAAAGCAAAAGGCGGTGTACCGGCAATTGAGCAGGAAAACATTACCAAAGCACGTGTACTTTACGAAGAAATTGACCGCAACCCGTTGTTTAAAGCAGTGGCAGCTGTTGAAGACCGTTCAAAAATGAACGTTTGCTTCGTAATGGAAAATCCGGAGTTGGAGAAACCATTCCTGAAACTTGCCGAAGAACGCGGTATAGTAGGTATTAAAGGCCATAGGAGCGTAGGTGGTTTCCGCGCCTCTATTTACAACGCATTACCAATAAGCAGCATCTACGTGCTGATTGACGTAATGCAGGAATTTGCTGAAAAGAATAAATAATTTATTTCATTAGGTCACTGAGTCATTATGTCATTTTTATGGCAATGACTCAATGACCTGATGACTCAATGACCAAATAAGATGATCAAAATATTAGCTAATGACGGTATCGACCCGATAGGAAAAAAAATGCTGGAAGATGCCGGCTTTTTTGTAGATACCAACAATATCCCACAGGAAGAGCTTCCTGAAAAATTGAAAAACTATGATGCTATCACCGTGCGCAGTGCAACTAAAGTACGTAAGGCATTAATTGACGCTACGCCTAATCTTAAACTGATTGGTCGCGGTGGTGTAGGTGTTGATAATATTGATGTTGATTATGCCAAAGAAAAAGGCATTGGTGTTTACAACACGCCAGCATCTTCTTCATTATCAGTTGCTGAATTGGTATTCGCCAGCTTATTTGGAGCTGTTCGCTTTTTGCCTGATAGCAACCGTAAAATGCCGGTTGATGGCGGTACCAAATTTAACGACCTAAAAAAAGCTTACGCTAAAGGCGTTGAGCTTCGCGGCAAAACTTTAGGTATTGTAGGTTTTGGCCGTATCGGCAGAGAAGTAGCTAAAATAGCTATCGGTGTTGGCATGGATGTTTTAGCTTATGACCTTTTTGATTTTAACCCCGAGCTGGATCTTGTTTTAGGCGGTGGTATCACTGTTAAAGCATCTGTTAAAAAAGCTACTCTTGATGAAATCATCACTACTGCAGATTTCATTACCCTACATACTCCATTTATCGACAAAGCCCTTTTTGGTGCTGAGGAATTGGCTAAAACTAAAAAAGGTGTTGGCCTGGTAAACATCTCACGCGGTGGTTTAATTGATGAACTTGCTTTGGTTGACGCTCTAAACAGCGGCCAGGTTTCATTTGCTGCACTTGACGTGTTTGACAATGAGCCAACCCCACGTGCCGAGATATTAACCCATCCAAAAATTTCCCTGACCCCGCACATTGGTGCTGCTACCAACGAAGCTCAGGAAAGGATTGGCGTAGAGCTTGCAAGCCTGATCATTGAGCATTTCAAAAACGTTTAACACTAATTTGCTCTAATCAGGGCGAATTACACGAATGCTTTTCAAGAGGCACTGATCGGTAAGATCAGTGCCTCTTGTTGTATAGTAAGCGAATTCGTGCAGTTCGATTTAATTCGGAAGTATTCGTGTTATATAATATACGAAACACCTTTCTCCGGCAAGGTAACGCCATAACCCTCTTTCTCAAGATCATCGGCTAATAGTTGCATGCTTTCACCTTCGCCATGTACCAGGAATACGTGTTTTAATTTTTCCTTATCAATGGCTTTTACCGTATTCATAAGGTCGTCATGGTCACCGTGGGCGCTGAGGACATCGGTTTGTTTAATAGTTGCATAAACAGCTAATTCACGATCTTTGATGTGTACTATAGAATCTCCCCTCAATAAACGATGGCCTAACGTGCCTTTGGCGCAGTAACCTATGAAAAGAATGGTGGCGTAATAGTTTTGGATGTTGTAAAAAAGATGGTCCTGGATGCGGCCGCCCTCAAGCATTCCTGCGGATGAGATGATGATACAGGGTTCCCAGTAATTGGAAATCTGTCTGCTATCCTTCAATGTCTCTACATAGGTAAGGTTGTCAAACTCAAATTCATCGCCACGTTTTTGGTAAAATTCCTGTGCTTCCTGGTTAACCTGATTATGGAATTTCCTGAATACTTCGGTAGCCTGGGTAGCCATCGGACTATCAACAAAAACTTTAACCGGCGGCAGTAAACCAGTGCTAAAGATTTTGTTCAACGTATAAACCAAAGATTGTGTACGCCCGATGCTGAATGCCGGGATAATTAAACGGCCCTGCTCTTTAATACAGGCTTTTTCAATAACTTCTATCAGGGTTTGCTCAACGGATTTGTCCTTACTGTGGTAGCGGCCGCCATAAGTTGCTTCCGAAACCAGGAAATCAACAGGAGGGAGGGGCTGCGGATCATTCAAAACAGGGTAATTCTTCCTGCCAATATCACCTGTAAAAGCTATTGATTTTTCTTCGCCTTTATCATTTACTTTAAATACAGCTGCTGCTGCGCCCAACAGGTGGCCTACCGGTACAAAAGTTAGCTCAATATCGCCGGTAATCCTAAACGGTTTGTTAAATCCTATGGTAACGAAGCGCTCTACTGTGTCCATAACATGCTTTTGCATGTATAGGGGCTGTGCGTGGGTGTTAAATTTGCCTCTGCCGCGTTTATGGTGACCGCCCTTGCTTGCCGCTTTGCGCATGAATATGTTTACAGAATCGAGCAGCAATAATTCAGTCAGGTCTGCCGTGGGAGGGGTGCATAAGATCTGCCCCTCAAAACCTAAGCGGATCAGGGTAGGCAGGTTGCCCGAATGGTCGATATGAGCGTGGGTAAGTACTACCACGTCAATGTCTTCGGGCCGAAAAGGAAAGTTTTCGTTAGATATGATACTGCGGTCCTTTTCATAATCAAGTCCGCAATCCACTAAAATTTTATATTGTCCAACCTCGAGCAAATGCATGCTCCCGGTTACCTGCCGGGCCGCCCCGTGTATAGTTAGTTTCATTTTTATAAGTGATACCTGTGCTAAAGCGGGTATCGATAATTATATTACGTTGTAAGTAATCTTCAGTTTGTGAATATAACGGTTTACACCCGCTTTATTGCGAGTGTAAACGTATTAATGCTTTATAAGTTTAGTTAGAAACCAATAAGTTTTAAGGAGTGTTACTAAGCCTGGTTGCTTTCAAACTGAAGCTGGCTTAAGTATTTATAAAGACCTTGTTCATTGCCAATGAGTTCGACGTGGCTGCCGCTTTCTACTATATGGCCTTTTTCAAGTACGATGATCTTATCTGCTTCGCGAATAGTTGACAGACGGTGAGCTATGATGATCGACGTACGATCTTTCATTAATTCCTCAAGCGCCTCCTGTACAAGGCGTTCCGACTCAGAGTCTAACGATGATGTAGCTTCGTCAAGTATCAATATCGAAGGGTTTTTTAGCAATGCTCTCGCAATGGCAATCCGTTGCCTTTGTCCGCCTGAAAGTTTAACACCACGCTCACCCACAACGGTTTCATAGCCTTCTGGGAAGGAAGATATAAATTGATGAGCGTTAGCGCGTTTGGCAGCCTGGATGATATCTTCTTTTGAGGCATTTAAACGACCGTAGGCAATGTTTTCCATAATGGTGCCCCCAAACAACAATACATCCTGCGGAACAATGGCTACCTGGTTACGGATATCGGTAAGAGAATAGTTATCTGCTGGCTTGCCATCAAATAAGATGTTGCCGTTTTGTGGGTGATAAAACTGCAGGATTAATGAAGCCATGGTTGATTTTCCCGAACCGCTTGGCCCAACAATAGCAACACGCTGCCCTGCATCAGCATTAAAAGAAATACCTTTTAATACGGTGATTTCAGGGCGAGAGGGATATGCGAACAATACATTATCAAAAGCAAGATCACCTTTAATAGGCTGTTTAATGCCGTTTTTACTTTCAATAATGGAAATATCTTCACCCTGTTCGTGAAGGATCTCAAGTACACGCTCACTTGCGCCAACCGCTTTTTGCAGATTGGCATACAGATCAGGAAAGCTACCCATGGCGGCGCCTACAAATATCGAGTACATGATAAAAGTAGTTAGGTCGCCTACATATATTTCATGTTTAGCTACCAGCACCGAGCCATACCAAATTACGCCTACAAATGTGCCAAACAAGCAAAATACGATAAACGAAGCAAAGGTACCCCTGAATTTTGCACCCCTAACAGCGATGTTAACCACCTTGCGCAGAATTTTATCGTAACGATTAGCCTCGTAAGCTTCGTTAACAAAAGCTTTTACGTTGGCAATGCCTTGCAGTGTTTCCTCAACTATGGTATTTGATTCGGCTAATTTGTCTTGCGCTTCACGTGATAGCTTACGGATATACCTTCCGAAGAATACAGCGAATGCAACCAGGAATGGCAATATAGCTAATAGCGCAAGTGTAAGTTTGATAGACACGATGGCCAGTAAGGTAGTGCTGCCTATCATGATCACCAACTGGCGGATCATTTCGGCAAAAGTGGTGGTCAACGTATCCTGGATTTGGGAAAGATCGGCAGAGATACGGCTGTTCAATTCACCAACCCTGCGGTTGGCAAAAAAGTTCATGGGCAGGGTAATAAGCTTAAAATAGGTATCACGCCTGATATCGGCTAAAGATTTTTCGGCCACCTGCACAAACCAAACCACCCTGAAAAACGACACAAAAGCCTGTGCAAATAATATAATAAAACCCATGATGGCAATGGCATTTAAGCCATGCGGCAGGTACTTGTATTTATAAATGCCTTGTGCTGCATCAATCAATGCACCCAGAATGGCGGGGAATGCCAGGCCTACCAGGCTTGACAAAAACAGGAAAACTAATCCGGCTATGAATTTAACCCGGTAAGGTTTTAAGTAAGTGAGCAGTTTAGCTACGTTGCGCAGGCTGCTCCGGTTTATTTTTGCTTTAGGTAATTCTGCTTCGGCCTTGCTGCCACTGTTCAGTCGTCCTCTTGCCATGTATGCGTTTGAATGTTATAAGCCGCGAATTTACGCTTTAACACGGTTCTTTTTAACAAGCAGAAATAAAATTGACGCAATCATGAAAAGTATCACTAATACAAATATGTTTTGCCGGGTTTTGAAGTGTTCTTCTGAATTGTTTAACTGTTGTTTAAGACGCGCATTTTGTTGCCTTAACCTGTTAATTACCTGTATATAACCGGCAGCTGTAGTTTCTGCCTCCTTGCTGTGACTTTGGATCTGCCGTTGCTGAAAATCACGATATTCAAGCAGGATCTTGAGCTCTTTAAAAATAGCATCGTCTGTTTTGGCGATATCCATCAGGATGCCGGCCGAACGTCGGACATCACCTTTGGTTTGAAAGCCGAAAATGCCGGTATGCTGACCCAGGCTTTGTTCATATTGCCCGAATTTTTGTTTACGGGCAGCCAGCATATTATTTATTTTTTTACGCTGAAGCTGGTAAGCTACCGAATCGGAGTTAACAGGGCTTTGGGCCGATGCCCAACCGGTTGTTATCAAGCAAAATAAAAAAAGCAGTACTTTTTTTTTCATTTATATAAATTGCCTTATTGAAATTCAATAATCACCTTATCATTCAGGTTCAGGCCTAGAAGGCCACTTGCATTGCCTTTATTTATGGCAATTTCCAAATGGTCGCTGATACCAAACAAACAAAGTTTTTCGCCAACGGGTACTTCATTATAATGCCAGCTTAAATGGTTTATGGTTTCGTTGCGCTTAAAATTGAGCACAAAACGCCTGCCTTGCTGCACACTGTTAAAAAACTCCTTAGTTATATTGGTTATCACATTCTGAAATGAATCGATATAAATTACAACACCTTTGATCATGTTTTTTTCAATAACAGGCTGCAAATTCATTTTGTTTTCAATATCGCTCACCGGCAGGCCTATTTCATCCAGTTTGCCGCCTTTGGCTAAATGGCAGGCCGTTTTAACAAAGATATCGGCCAGGGGGAAGTGAAGGAATTTAAGGTCCTGCATAATGTTGATCTCAACTATCTCTTCGGGTTCCTGGTCAAACATCAGCGAAAAAATACCGTTATCAGCCCCCACAAAGTAGTGCTTTTTGTAGCGGACAGCGAGGTATTTGGTATGGTCATTATAAACGGTATCAATACCGATAAGGTGTACGGTATCTTCCGGGAAATAATGAAAGCTGTTTTTAAGTATAAAAGCGGCCTGCTGTACATTAAAGGCCGCAACACTGTTGGTAATATCAACAATATTTACTGTAGGCAACAATTTGTAGATACTGCCTTTTAACGCAGCCTGGTAAATATCTTTATCGCCTAAATCAGTAGTTAATGTTATAATTGCCATTAATTTTATAAATATTTATTGCTAATCTTGTAGTAGCATTTGAAGCTACAAATATTCAATTTTTAATTCATAAAAATCCGTAACTAAAAAATCAAATTAGTATTGAACGAACTTAAGCTATCAATTGAAAACGTAAACCCTGCAGTACTGTGGGGGCCTAATAATGATCATTTTGAGATCATTAAGAAACAATACCCCAAGCTTAAAATAGTTGCTCGCGGCAGTGAAGTGAAGGTTTTGGGCGATGATAACGAACTGAATATTTTCCAGGAAAAATTTTCTCATCTGATAAATCACGTTGAGAAATTTGAAAATCTCAACATAACTGATCTCGAGCGGATCCTTGGTTCGAAGGTTAATAATGCAGCTACATCTGAACCTGTTACTGCCGATAAATTTGCGAGTGGCGAAGTGATTGTGTTTGGGCCTAACGGCGTAATGGTTAAGGCGCGTACCACCAATCAGCGCCGCATGGTTGATAGTATTAACAAAAGCGATATCCTTTTTGCAATCGGGCCTGCGGGTACCGGTAAAACGTATACTGCGGTGGCATTGGCCGTAAGGGCACTTAAAAACAAAGAGATTAAACGCATTATACTAACCCGCCCGGCGGTTGAAGCAGGGGAGAACCTTGGTTTTTTACCGGGCGACCTTAAAGAAAAGATAGACCCATACCTGAGGCCTTTATATGATGCGCTTGATGATATGATCCCGGCCGAAAAACTGAAGGTTTACCTGGAGAACCGCACCATTGAGATTGCACCGCTGGCCTTTATGCGCGGCCGTACCCTTGATAACTGTTTTGTTATTTTGGACGAAGCCCAGAATGCCACCGATATGCAGCTTAAGATGTTCCTGACACGTATGGGACCATCAGCTAAATTTATTGTAACCGGCGACGTAACCCAGATAGATTTACCAAAAAAACAACAATCCGGCCTGCACACTGCTTTAAGGATCCTGACCGATATCAAAGGTATCGAGATAGTATACTTGAGCGGCGAAGACGTAGTAAGGCACAAATTAGTACGTAAGATATTAGAAGCTTACGGGGATATACAGTAATTAAGTTTAGTTCATAGCTCATAGTTGATGGTTCATGGTAATAATGCAAATCGGCTATGAACTATGAACTATCAACCATGAACTAAAAATAATGAACTCAATAAAAGAAACACATTTCAGCTTTCCGGGGCAAACGGCTTTTTACAAGGGGAAAGTACGCGATGTTTATACGATAGATAATAAATTCCTGGCCATGGTTGTTACCGATCGGATTTCGGCCTTTGATGTTGTATTACCTGAAGCTATTCCGTTTAAAGGACAGGTGCTTAACCAAATAGCAGCCCGTTTTTTAAAGGCTACAGCCGATATTGTTCCGAACTGGGTTATTTCTGTTCCGGACCCAAGTGTTACCATTGGTCGTATTTGCGAGCCGTTTAAGGTAGAGATGGTGATCCGTGGTTACCTGGCCGGTCATGCTGCCCGCGAGTACGCTGCAGGCAGGCATCATGTATGTGGAGTGGCTTTGCCTGAAGGCTTAAAAGAGAATGACATACTGCCTCAACCTATCATTACGCCTACCACTAAAGCATCAGTAGGGCATGACGAAGATATTTCACGCGCGGAGATCCTGTCAAGAGGCATTGTATCGGAAGAAGATTATGTAAAGCTTGAGGCCTATACCCAGGCGCTATTTAAACGTGGTACTGAGATTGCAGCGAAACAAGGCTTAATATTGGTAGATACCAAATATGAGTTTGGTAAAGTTGATGGTCAGATTTACCTGATCGACGAGATCCACACGCCTGATTCTTCAAGATATTTTTATAAAGAAGGGTACGAGGAACGTCAGCAAAAAGGTGAGCCGCAGAAACAGCTTTCTAAAGAATTTGTACGCAAATGGCTTATCGAAAATGGCTTCCAGGGTAAAGAAGGGCAAGTAGTGCCGGTTATGACCGAAGAGATTGTTAATTCGATATCTGAGCGTTATATAGAGCTTTACGAAAAGATTATCGGCGAGCCATTTGTTAAGCCTGCCGAAGGGAATGTATTAGCCCGCGTTGAAACAGCAATTAATGACGCGTTGAGCGTTATGTAATTTTAAAATATCCATAAAATATTTATCTTAGCTTATTAAATTTAATAAGAATGAAATTTACCGTAGATAAACATGAGAAATATATATTATTGAAACTTAATGAATCAAAATTAAATTCAATAGTAACGCCTCAGTTAAAATCAGAACTGATTTTGATCAATACAGAGGGGCAGCGCAACATCATTCTCGACTTGTCGCAGGTGAAATATGCCGATTCATCAGGCTTAAGCAGTTTGTTGGTTGGTCACCGCTTGTGTAAAAATGCTACGGGTTCATTTATTTTGGCGGGTTTAAATGACGCCGTTGCGCGTTTAATAACCATATCACAATTGGATAATGTATTAACCATTGTCCCAACCGCCGAGGAGGGTGTCGATCTTATTTTTATGGAAGAGATTGAAAAGGAATTAAAAAAGGAAGCAAGATAAACCATTTGATTGTTTACCTATTATGAAATTTGAGGTAACAATACTTGGCAGCAGCTCCGCAACCCCCATCTTTAACAGAAATCCTACTTCACAGGTGCTCAATATCAATGAGCGCCTGTATTTAATAGACTGCGGCGAAGGCACTCAGCAACAAATGCTCCGTTTTGATATCAAAGCCAGTCGCATTGATCATATTTTTATAAGTCATCTTCACGGCGATCATTATTTAGGCCTGGTTGGTTTATTATCATCCATGCACCTTAACGGTCGTAAAAAGGCGCTTAAACTGGTATGCCCTGTGCAGTTGAAAGAAATCATTGATCTGCAATTAAGATATTCAGATACCGAACTGCAATTCCCTGTTGAATATATATTTACCAATGCCCAACAAAGTGAAGTGGTGATCAATAATAGTGATGTTGTAGTTGAAACGATACCGCTTGATCACCGCATTGCCTGTACCGGCTTCCTGTTTAAGGAAAAGAAAAGACTTCGTAAACTTATTAAGGAGAAAATAGAAAGTATCGACATCCCGGTTGCCTATTATTCGGTATTGAAAAAAGGGGGGGATTATACTGATGAAAAAGGCAAAGTTTACAAAAATGAAGAGCTAACTATCGATTCGGCCGAGCCTAAAACCTATGCCTACTGCTCCGATACGATGTATAATGAAAACTATTTCGGCCAAATCGCCAACGCCACATTGCTTTATCACGAGGCTACTTTTTTAAATGATATGCTTGACAGGGCAGTTATAACCCATCACACCACCGCGTTGCAAGCCGGAGAGATAGCCCTGAAAACCAATGCTAAAAAACTGCTCATAGGCCATTTTTCGGCCCGTTATAAAACCCTGAATGAGTTACTGGATGAGGCTAAAATAAATTTCCCCTCAACTGAACTTGCAATTGAGGGGAAAACCTTTTTTTTAGAGTAGGGAGCTTAAAGCTTAAAGCCGAAGGCTGAAAGCTTCTAAATTATCTAAAGTTTATTGATTAACTCCAGCATATAGCTTTAGGTTTTATGCGTTTTGCTTTCGGCTTTTCCTTAATCCTTTTTACCGCCAAATACCGAGAAGCTCACATAACGTTTTGGATGTGCCTTCAGATCAATAAACAAGTTATTGAGGTTGTTTGATGCATCTGTAAGGTTTTTGTACATTTTATCGTCATTAAGCAAAAGGCCCAAAGAACCCTGGCCGGAGTTGATTTTGGCAATAGTTGCCTGCAAATCGGCCATAGCTTTATTTGCATTATCAAGTGTTTGTTTCAGGTTAGCAGCAGCAACGTCATTACTTACTTTTTCAAAGTTAGCTGTCATTCCGTTTAGGTGTGCTGTGCTTGTCTTTAAGCTGCCTGATACTTCCTCAGCATTGGTAAGTATGGCGTCGATATGTCCGGTTTGTGAACCTACCAGGTGGTCTATTTTTTTGGTAGTGCCTTCAAGCGTTTGCAATGAGTTCGCAATGCTCATGAAACTGCGGTCAATGTTTTTCTGAAAGTTAGGATTCAGGATCTTGTTAACAGCGCTCAGTGACGAATCGAGTTTAGACATAAGCATCTCTGCCTTTTTTTGTATGGGCTGCAGGCTTTCCGCAAGGCTGCCCTGAATATCGGCTTTAAGTGTATCCTGGTCTTCGGCGGGCACATTACTGTTACCTAACTCAAAAACAATGGCTTTACTGCCCAGCAGATCGGTACTTTCAAGCTTGGCCAGGGTGTTTTTAGGCACAACCACATCTGGCTCAATTTTAAATTCAACCACGGTACGCCCGTCTGGCTGAAGCTTCATTTTAGAGATGCGGCCTATCTGGTAACCGTTTACCAATACTGGTTTTGAAACGGTTAAACCTTCAACGCTGTTATAAATAGCATAGTATTTATTTGATCCTGAAAAAACATCATTACCGCGTAAATAACTGTAACCTAATATGAGTATGGTAATTGCTATTGCCGTAAGTGCACCAATTTTGGTTTCGTTAGAGATTTTCATTAAGTAGAGTTTATGCGTTAATTGTGTTTAAGGCTATAAACCTGCAACCAGGCTTATATGTTTTATGATGTACGTTTTATTTACAAGGAAGGTAACAGTTTGGCTTTTATAATTATTGCGAAATCTGTTCCATTTCTTTTTTATAGGTTGTTAATGCACGGATAATTGAAGCTACAATCTCATTTTGTCCTTCTTCTGAATTAAGGTACTTTTCATCGTCGGGGTTATTGATGTAGCCGGTTTCAACCAATACTGATGGCATTGCGCTGTGGCAAAGTACGTAAATGCCCTGCTCCCTGATCCCTTCGCTACGCCTTCCATCGGTATCAACAAACTCGCCGTTAATTAAAGTAGCCAGCTTGATACTCTGCTGCCTGAACTTTCTTTTGTACTCGTTTGTTAAAATAATGGTCATGGGGTCGTTCGGGTCCAGTGCGCCGCCGTCGAGTTCGGTCTCTTCGCCAACCTGGTTTTTTTGAATGGCGTTTTCCTCTTCGCGGGTACGGTGTAAACCATAAACTAAAATCAGTACGCCTTTGCCCGACCTGTCCGGAACCCTAACGGTACGGTATACCGCTTTATGACGTTTGGTGCCAACTTTTTCGCGAATTGTTCTGTCGGATAGCGAATTGCAATGCAGGGAAATGAAGAGCTGCCCTTTGTTTTCATTGGCTATTTCAGCCCTGCGTTCAAACGAAACATCATCTTCGGTAGTACGGGTCATTACAGCTTTAACACCGCTTAATTCTTTTTCTATAGCGGCTTGCAATTTAAAGCCGATAGCCAGCGTTACATTCCTTTCTGACGAATAAGAGCCCGATGCACCGTGTGAATAATGACCTGTAGAGGCTGATGGTTTACCACCATGCCCGGGGTCGATAATAATGGTTTTAATCTTAAAACCGGTACTGTTGACAACAGTGTCTGTTTGACGAGGACGACTATTGGTTAAAATAGAACTGTATGATTTAAAGGGAAAAAATGAAAGGAGAACCAGCAACACCCACAAACTATAAATCAATCTTTTCAATGCCTTATTTTTCATTATTTTTGAACGCTGTTAACTATATCTGCAAAAATACTATTCATAATCAATTTTGAAATTCATAACCTTTTTTTTTCTGCTTGCAATTATATTAATAGTAAACGGACTTGCTGCTAATGCCGGCACTGTTTTAAATAACAGCCATGGCAGGAGGCCTTTAACTGATACTATTATCAAACTTGATTCGCTTCGTGATAAGAAACTTCTTAAAGGTAAACAATCCGGCTCAATAACGCCGTTGAGAAACGGTAAGCCGGTAAATTCTTTACCTGCAAATGATACCACTAAAAAGAATAAAGGCGGTCTGCAATCAGAAGTAAAGGCAACTGCCGAGGACTCGACCCACTCAGACCGGGAGCACCAGGTTACCTATTTTTACGGCAAGGCCCGTGTAACCTATGAAGATTTTGAGCTTGACGCAGACTATATCAGGGTTGATGATAAAAACCACCTCATATTTGCACGGGGAAGCATTGACCCGCGTACACACCAATATGTCCGCAGGCCTATTATGAAGCAAAAAACGGATAAGCCCGTAGCATCCGATTCGCTGATTTTTAATTATCAAACAAAAAAAGTAAAGATATATAATCCTGCATCCGAGCAGGAAGGCAACTTTATTTCGGGCGGGCAGGCAAAAAAACTCAATGACGATGAGGTTGCATACCGTAACGTTATTTTCAGTACCTGCGATTTGCCTTACCCAGATACACACTTTGGTATAGTGATTACACGTGGCATCGGCGAAAAGAAACGCATTATATCCGGGCCCGCCTACCTGGAGATTGAAGGGGTCCCCTTACCGCTTGCCATTCCTTTTGGTTTTTTCCCTAAGCCGGACACCAGGACATCAGGTGTTATTTTGCCAACTTTTGGTGAGGACAACACCCTGGGTTTCTATTTAAAAGGGCTTGGATACTATATTGGCATAAGTGATTATGTAGATTTGACTACAACCGGGTCTATCTACTCAAAAGGCTCGTATGAACTAAGCAGCACGGCACGATATCTTAAACGTTATAAATATACAGGCAACGTTACGCTAAGCTTCGGCTCGCATAACTATGGCCTTGAGGGCGACCCGGCCACTAAAGACGCGCATATTTATTGGTCGCACGTGCAGGATGCCAATGCTAATCCCGGTTCAACTTTCAGTGCTTCGGTTGATGCAGGTACTTCCGGTTTTTTTAGGAACACGCCATCGGCAAGTAACTATAATGTTAACTCCATTGCTCAAAGTAGTTTACGCTCAAGTATCGCTTATGGTAAAACCTGGGCAGGTACACCGTTTAACTTAAGTGTAGGCATTTCGCATAGCCAGGATATAGCCCGTAAAACGGTGAATATCGAGTTGCCCACTATTGCCTTCGGTATGTCGTCGATAAACCCATTCGACTCTAAAAACAGGGTTGGCGAACAAAAATGGTATCAGAAAATTACCGTGAGCTATAATTTAGTAGGTACCAACAAGCTTAACGATATACCCGAGTCCCAATTATTTAAAGGCGAAACTTTATCAAAACGGTTACAAAATGGTTTTCAGCATACCATCCCGGTTAGTTTGGGCTTAAACGTATTAAAGTACTTTCAGTTTAATAACAGTGTTAACTATACCGAACGCTGGTATTTTCAAAGCATTAATGAAAGATTTGAAAGGGGAAGCATTGCCGGTTCAAATCAGTTAATTATTGATACTATACCTGGGTTTAAGCGTGCCGGGGAGTATAGCATCAGTACAGGTATATCAACTAAATTGTACGGTACCATAAACTTTAAACATGGTAACCTGAAAGCAATTAGGCACGTGGCAACTCCGTCAATAAGTTTTAGCTATCGTCCCGACTTCAGCGACCCAAGCTTTGGCTATTACAAAACAGCTGTTAGTACAGCCACGGTTCCTTATCCGTATACCTATCAAAAATATTCTATTTTCCAGAACGGAGTTTACGGCGGCCCCTCAGCAGGTAAGCAGGCGGGTTTAAACTTTTCGGTAGATAACACGATAGAAGCTAAGGTAAAAGCTAAAAGCACGGACACATCCGGCACCGACCGAAAAATCATGATTTTACAAGGTTTGTCGTTCTCCACCTTTTATAATTTTGCAGCCGACTCAATGAAACTTTCTGATATTTCATTTTCGGGGCATACCGCTATTTTCAATCAAAAATTAAGTATCAGTTTTTCGGGAGTGTTTAGCCCATACGTAACCAAGGTAAGCGATTCAATCTCTAATAATCAGATTGTAAGAACAAGCCGTTATATAAACAGGTATGCCTGGCAGGACGGCAAATTCCCAACTTTATCAGGTTTAAACATCTCTATGGGTGGGAGTTTGAATTCAACTAAAGCAACTCCGGGAAATGCCGCCCTGAATACTATCGCAACCATGAATCCCACCCAAGCTCAGAGACTGGCCCTGGTAAATAGCGATCCGAATGCATACGTTGACTTTAACGTGCCGTGGAATATCTCGCTCAATTACAGTTTTAGCTATCAAAACTACTTAAACAACAAAACAACCAGTAATACACTCCAGATCTCGGGCGATGTGAACCTTACGCAAAAGTGGAAGATCCAATATTCTACTACGTATGATATCAAGGCGGCGAAATTTGCAAGTGCTACCTCGTTTTCAATATACCGCGATTTGCATTGCTGGGATTTGGCCTTTCAATGGATTCCTTTCGGTGTATACAAAATGTATAACGTAACTTTAAAGGTTAAAGCTTCCATTTTGCAGGATTTGAAACTAAGCAAGAAAAGCGATTACAATCCACAATCATCTTTTTATTAATATAATAATGCTGGCAGAAATAATTACCATCGGCGACGAGATACTTATCGGACAAATTGTTGATACCAATTCGGCCTGGATGGCTACCGAACTTAACAAGATAGGGATAAGGGTAAAGCAGATCTCATCAATAAGCGACGATAAAGAACATATCCTGAAGGCATTAGCCGAAGCAGCAAGCCGGGCCAGTATCATTTTTATTACCGGTGGACTTGGCCCTACAAAAGATGATATTACCAAAAAAACATTAGCCGAATACTTTGGTGTTGAACTTGTTGAAAACAAGGATGCATTTGCTAATGTAGAACGCATTTTTGCCAAATATAATCGCCCGTTACTGGAGATCAACAAACAGCAGGCGCTTGTACCAGCCAATTGCGAAGTTGTGCTTAATGAAAACGGCACTGCTCCGGGCATGTGGTTTAATCATAATGGGGTTATCTATATGTCGATGCCGGGTGTGCCGTTTGAGATGATGTACATGATGGAAGGGCAGGTATTGCCTAAAATTAAGGCTACCTTAAAGCTTCCGGTGATCATTCATAAAACGTTGCTAACCGTTGGCGAGGGTGAATCATTTTTGGCCGAACGGATTGCGGATATCGAAAATGACTTGCCATCGCATATTAAACTGGCCTACCTGCCCAAGTTAGGCCAGGTGCGTTTACGCTTAAGCGCTTTTGGCAATGATGAAACTGCTTTGCAAAAAGAGGTGGATGCATTTGCCTCCCGTTTAATTGAACGCATAGGTTCACCGTTTGTTATTGATCAGGACATCCCGCTTGAAAAGGCCATACTTGACAGGATGGAAGCAAACGGCCTCACTTTATCAGTAGCCGAGAGCTGTACCGGAGGCTATCTGTCCCATTTGTTTACCCAGCATCCTGGTTCATCACAGGTGTTTTTAGGAGGCGCTGTATCCTACTCATATGAGTTAAAGGAGAGTATTTTAGGAGTAAAGAACGAAACTTTGTGGCAACATGGAGCCGTTAGTGAAGAAACGGTAACGGAAATGGTAGAAGGCGCACTGTTAAATTTCAAGTCGGATTTGGCTGTCGCTATTACCGGTGTAGCTGGTCCGGGCGGAGGAACGGAGGATAAACCCGTTGGTACTGTGTGGATTGCGGCTGCAGCAGAAGGGAAATCATTAATAAAGAAATACACATTTGGCAGTAAACGCAGGCAAAACATTGAGCGAAGTGCTGTGATGGCGCTGTCAATGTTGAATACTTTGCTTACTGAAATTAAAAAGTAAAGATTTAAATACATAATTTTGGGGTTAAACTATATTCTACTGTATGGCCAGATACCAGCTGTTATTGCCAAAAATGGGGGAGAGCGTTGCTGAGGCAACCGTTATCAAATGGGTTAAAAATCCGGGTGATAAGGTAAATGCCGATGACGCGGTAATGGAAATCGCTACCGATAAAGTCGATTCTGATGTGCCTTCGCCTGTAGCCGGTAAGTTAGTTGAACAACTGTATCAGGAAAATGATGTGGTACAGGTAGGCGCGGTTATAGCTATCATTGAAACTGATGAAGCCGAAACTGCCCCGGTAAGCGTTCAGCCGGAAGAAGCTCCAACTTCTCAACCTGTTGAAGAACCAAAAATAGCAGACTCAACTTATCACGAAACTGTTCCGTCTAAAGAAGTTGAAAAAACTCCTGAACCGGAACTGAGCGAAATTCAGCCGGAAAATTTATCTGGCATTCCTGGTATTGATCAGCTTGAGCAAAAAAGTTCGCCTGCTGCTCCGGTATTTAAATCCGAAGGCCGTTTTTATTCGCCTCTCGTAAGAAATATTGCCACACAGGAAGGTATCAGTATTGAGGAGTTGGACAGCATCCCTGGAACAGGTTCGGATGGTCGTTTAACCAAAGATGACCTGCTGAACTATCTGCAGGCAAAAACTTCATCTGTTCAAAATACGCGTTCGTCAACTCAGGTTGAGTCGTTTACTGCTCAAACTGCCGAACAACCAGTAAAAGTAGTTGAGCCTGCTAAGGAAGCACGACCGGCCGCTGAACCTGCGCCGCAACCGGTAATTGCTGCAACTCCGGAACCTGCAAAAACCGAAACGCCAAAAGCTGCCCCTGTTGAGCAGCAGCCTGCTGCCGCTTCGGTATCTGGTGCTGATGAGATCATAGAAATGGACAGGATGCGCCGTTTGATTGCCGACCATATGGTAATGAGCAAGCAAACATCGCCACATGTTACCTCATTTGTTGAAGCCGATGTAACCAACCTGGTATTGTGGCGCGAAAAAGTAAAAAATAGCTTTGAAAAGCGCGAAGGCGAAAAAATAACCTTTACACCTATATTTATTGAGGCGGTGGCGAAAGCCATTAAGGATTTTCCGATGATCAATGTATCGGTTAACGGCACACAGATCATAAAGAAAGCTGCGATCAATATCAGTATGGCAACAGCATTACCTAACGGTAACCTGATTGTGCCGGTAATAAAGAAAGCTGATGAGCTTAACCTTGTTGGTTTAACAAAGGCAGTTAATGACCTGGCAAACCGGGCGCGTAACGGCAAGTTACTGCCCGATGATGTGAAAGAGGGTACATTTACTATTACCAACGTTGGCTCATTTGGCAACGTAATGGGTACCCCTATAATTAATCAGCCGCAGGTTGCCATTTTAGCTGTTGGCGCTATTAAGAAAAAGCCGGCTGTAATTGAAACAAAAGAAGGCGATATGATTGCCATACGCCACATGATGTTCCTGTCATTATCATATGATCACCGCGTAGTAGATGGAGCTTTGGGTGGCTCGTTTGTAAGGCGTGTGGCCGATTATTTAGAGAAGTGGGATAGTAACAGGGAGGTATAAATTCTTAATTACATAAAAACATGACACGCCGGACAAACTGTTCGGCGTGTCGTGTTTTTAGACCATGCGTTTCATTATTGATAAAATTGAATTTTAAATTTGTACTAATGAAGCACATAAATAACTACCAGGGTCCAAAACCCCGTAAATGATGCTTGTTGGGTAAATTGTGTGAAAATTCGTATTAACTTTGCCTTTGAAAATGGCTTACAAGTATACTGATAATTACCGCGAACAGGGTGCCCGTAAAAGGCTGGTGGATGTTTTGAGAAAGAAGGGAATTGGCGACGAACACGTTTTAGAGGCTATTGGTAAGGTAAAACGTCATTGTTTTTTTGATGAAACTTTCTGGAACCAGGCTTACAGGGATATTGCGTTCCCGATAGGCGAAGGGCAAACGATATCGCAACCCTATACTGTGGCCTATCAAACCGAATTACTGCATATCCGTAAAGGGGATAAAGTTCTTGAAATAGGCACAGGCTCGGGGTATCAAACCTGTATCCTGCTTGAACTGGGAGCTAATGTTTACACTATTGAACGCCAGGAAAAGCTCTATCACCGCACCAAATATGTGCTGCCCAATGAAATGGGTTACAATGCCCGTTTTTTCCTGGGAGATGGCTCTGTTGGGATATCCGAACACGCACCTTATGATAAGATCATTGTTACCGCCGGAGCACCTACCGTACCCGACGTGCTGTTAAAGCAATTAAAAATAGGCGGTATCCTGGTTATCCCGGTTGGTGATGAGGAAACCCAAAAAATGGTTACAATACTAAAAGTGGGAGATAACGATTATGAAAAGATTGTGCTGGACACCTTTAGGTTTGTACCATTGGTAGGGGATAAAGCCTGGTAAATCGCCCCCTAACCCCCTAAAAGGGGAACTTTTGATTAGCAGCATGTTAGCAACAAGGCCCGGATTTTTAAACCCGGGCCTTGTTATTATTTCAATATTTGATCAATTATGCACTTAACCTCCCCCTTTAGGGGGCTGGGGGGCGACTATCTTTTCATCACCCTGTCCAGTTCAATTTTGGTATCACGCTCCTTCATGGTTTCGCGTTTATCATATGTCTTTTTGCCTTGTGCAAGGCCAATTTCAAGTTTGGCAAAGCCGCGCTCGCTGATAAATAGTGCCAGCGGAACTATAGTTAATCCACGTTCTTCGCCACGGGTCTGGAGTTTCTTGAGTTCTTTTTTATTTAACAGCAGGATGCGGTCGCGCTTGGCCTCATGGTTATAGAACGAGCCGAATGAATATTCAGAGATATGCAGGTTGCGTACATATAACTGGTTATTAATGAATGTACAAAAAGCGTCATTAATGTTAGCCTTACCCTGCCTTATCGACTTGATTTCGGTACCGAGCAACTGTATGCCTGCTACATATTTATCAAGTATGTGATACTCAAAGTAGGCTTTTTTATTTTTTATATAGATGTTATCCTGGCTCATAATTATTCAGCCGCAAACTTACAAAATTAGTTTGACTGTGGCTTTACCACCAGTACAGGCACGTTAACCTTGTGCCTTACAGAATTTACAGTGGTGCCAAATATGAGATCTTTCAAAGCTTTGTGTCCGTGCGAGCCCATGACAATGAAATCAATTTTCTCGTCTTTCACAATTTCGGCAATAGCACTGGCCGGGTTGCCGTAACCAATTTGTCCCTGGGCATTGTAGCCAAGGTTTTTTAAAGCGCAAACGTATTTGTCAAGGTTGTTAAAATCAATTTGGGTTTCATTATCCAGCACCTGGCCGCCATAGTAACGCGCACCGGCAGTTTCAACAACGTGTATCAATGTATAATCGGCCTTTTTACCTCCCTGCATAATAGCATGGCGCAGGCAATCAGTATCATTCTTTGAAAAATCTATAGTTATGGCAATGTGACTGTAAGTTATCGCATCGAGTTCGGTAATGGCATTGGCTATACCATGCGGTACAATAGCAGGTCTGTCGTGATGTTTAAATAATAATGGCCGTATAAACACATAGATCAGTAATATCGCTATGCCGATAACAATCGGAACCACAATAGCATAGATCCAAACTGGTGACGATGTGCTATTTACCCAATCACCAATTTGTTCGTATACCAGTTTGGCGTTTAAGGCAACGATTAACACGGCGCTTGCCCAGGCCAATGCCCTTGTTTGGAAATTGATAGTAAACTTGCCCATTCTTTTCCTGTCGGACGTAAAATGGATGAGGGGGATTACCGCAAAACCCAACTGAAGGCTTAATACAACCTGGCTTAAGATCAGGAGTTTTCCTAAACCTTCCTCGCCATAAAAAAGTATGGTGAACACTGCCGGTACAATAGCCAATACACGGGTAAGCAGGCGGCGTAACCAGGGCTCTATCCGCAGGTTAATGTGCCCTTCCATAATGATTTGCCCGGCAAGCGTACCGGTAATGGTTGAGCTTTGCCCCGAGGCAATGAGCGCTATGGCAAATAAAGTAGGCGCAATTGCACCGAAAATATGCTCCAGCAGCTTGAATGCATCCTGAATCTCCGCTACTTCAAAATAGCCGTTTCTGAAAAAGGCGCTTGCTGCTAATATCAAAATAGCCGCATTTACAAAAAAAGCAAGATTAAGGGCTATAACCGTATCAAAAAGATTAAACTTAATCGC
Organism: Mucilaginibacter sp. NFR10; assembly: GCF_900100445.1. Lineage (NCBI taxonomy): Bacteria > Pseudomonadati > Bacteroidota > Sphingobacteriia > Sphingobacteriales > Sphingobacteriaceae > Mucilaginibacter > Mucilaginibacter sp. NFR10. Next base: position 542,497 of record NZ_FMTV01000002.1, read on the forward strand.
CGCCCTGAATCCTTCTTCGGTACGTGTTATTTGACGGGTTTGCACCAGCGATGAATGCAGATACAGGTTGTGTGGCATTACCGTAGCGCCAATAATGCCTATAGCTATATAAAGCATTTGCTGGCTTATTTTATCACCTTTAAACAGGTTGCCGGGAATGAAACCTTTTGCTACCTCTATTACATCGGGTCTAACGATAAACATTTCGACCAAAAAAGAGAGCCCGACTATAAAGATCATCGAAATAATAAAACCTTCGAGTTTGCGCATACCCTTATTCATGAGGTAGAGCATTAGCACGGTATCGGTAATGGTAAGCGATACCCCCCAGATTAATGGAAGATGAAACAGTAGTTTTAAACCAATGGCCATGCCGATAATTTCGGCCAGGTCACAGGCTATAATGGCTATTTGTGCCAGTATATACAGGCAAAAGTTTACAAAACGAGGATAGGCATTTTTAGAAGCCTGTGCAAGATCAAGCCCGCGCACTATCCCCAACCGGGCTGCCAGTGATTGCAGCAGGAGGGCAATCATGTTGGATACAAACAACACCCAGATCAGCTTATATCCAAAAGCACTGCCGCCTGCGATATCCGTTGCCCAATTTCCAGGATCCATATACCCTACGCTCACCAGGTAAGCCGGGCCCAGGAAAGCCATCAGCTTACGCCAGCCGTTTTTGTTTTCGGTGGTTACTGATCCGTGTACATTGCCTAAAGATTCGTTGTGTGTATTGTTCATAGGGCTATAAGCAAGTTGTTGGCTACTTCGCGGCTGATATGCACTTCTTTATTGCCGGTTTGTACCACTACCGAATGGTCATATTCAATAATATCAGTGATCATTATTTTGCAGCCGATGGTAAGCTGTTTTTTATCGAGGTATTGTAAAAAGGATGAACTATGGTCGCGTACGCCTGAAATTATACCGCTTTGATTAACTGTTACTGCCGAAACCGGTTTTAACTCGTGCGTGTTAAAACGGCCGTTACAGTCAGGTATAGGGTCGCCGTGTGGGTCATGTGTTGGATAACCCATAAACTTGTCAAGGCGGTCAATTAACTCTTCAGACGAGATATGTTCCATCTCTTCGGCAAGGTCATGAACCTGGTCCCATTTAAAATTGAGTTTCTCTACAAGAAAGTACTCCCACAGCCGGTGTTTGCGGATAATGCTTATCGCTATTTTCTCGCCGGAAGGGGTAAGGCTTACTCCCTGGTAAGGGGTGTAATTGATGAGCGCTTTCTCAGCAAGTTTTTTTAGCATGTCGGTAACCGAAGACGCTTTGGTATTTAGCGAGGATGCGATTTGATTTGTACTTGCATTTCCATCATTTACAGAGAGATGATAGATGGATTTTAAGTAGTTTTCCTCGGCTAAAGTGTTCATTTAAACAAATCTAATAAAAAATTTAGACTAATCTAAAAAAATAAACGTTAGGAAATATGTTTTCGTTGAAGTACTTTAACGAAAAATTAAATTTTGCGAAGCAAGGAAAATACTATATTTGCATACAACTATGGCCGCCGAATTAGATAAAATAGACCTACAAATACTCAAGATTTTACAGGAAAACGGAAGGATAACCAACCTCCAGTTGTCTAACGAGATAGGGCTTTCGCCAGCACCTACTCTTGAACGCGTGCGTAAACTTGAGAACGCCGAATACATAAAAAGTTATCATGCACTGGTAGATGAAGAGAAGTTAGGATTAGGAATCAAAACCTTTATCCAGATCTCCCTTGATTTTCATCAAAAAAATACCATTCAAACTTTTTTGGATGAGATCAAGAATATTAAAGAAGTAACTGAGTGTCATCACGTCACCGGGCAGTGTGATTTTCTGTTAAAGGTATACGTACGCGACATCAAATCATACGAGCAACTCATCATGGAAAAGATCAGCCGCATTACTGTGGTTAAAACATTCCAAACCATGATGATCATGTCTACCAGTAAAAAAGAGCCTATAGTGCCGCTGGAGTATTAGATAAGAGTCAAGACTATAAGAATCAAGAGTCAAGAAGAAGGATTAAATATCTTTCATTTCTTGACTCTTTTTAGTTTCAGACTTTTTTAAATCTTGATTTCTTGACTCTTGCCGTCTTGATTCTTTCCCCTAATGTATTTGCCAGTCAATCTCTTTTTTACCTTCTTTTTTCAGGATCTCGTTAGTTTTTGAAAATGGTTTGCTGCCAAAAAAACCGCGATCGGCTGAGAAAGGCGAGGGGTGGGGAGAGCGAATAATGAAATGTTTTTTCTCATCAATCAAAACCGCTTTTGATTGGGCAAAGGCTCCCCACAGTATAAACACGATGCCTTCTTTTTTATCGGAAATGGTTTTGATTACCTCATCGGTAAATTCTTCCCATCCTCTTTTTTGATGCGAACCTGCATTGCCTGCCCTAACGGTTAATGTAGCGTTCAGTAACAATACACCTTGTTTAGCCCATTCTTCGAGGTTGCCATGTGCGGGGATTTTAAATCCGGGAATATCGTTTTGCAGCTCTTTGTAAATGTTTATCAATGATCGGGGAATAGCAATGCCCTTTTGTACTGAAAAGGAAAGACCATGGGCCTGGTGAGCGCCATGATAAGGGTCCTGCCCTAATATAACAACTTTAACATCATCAAAAGGTGTAGTATTGAAAGCATTGAAAATTTCGCCGTTTTTGGGATAAACAACTTGCCCTGATTGCTGCTCTTCTTTTAAAAATTGTTTAAGTTTTATCATGTAAGGTTTGTCAAATTCCTGTTGTAAAACCTCAAGCCATGATGGTGGTAATGCAATCGCCATAAATATTTAGATAGAAGTTGATTAAGCGTACAAATAAACAGATATTTGCGCTAATATTAGTATCACAAAATTATGTCAAATATTGTTCGGTTAGTTATTGCTTGTGTAGTGATGGGTGCGGCGGTTGCGCTATGTGCATTCGGTTTTTGGGGATGGGGTATTTTTGTTCTGTTAATGGGCGGTGTTATACTGCTTAGCTTCTTCTTTAACGAGAATATGATCATCGCCCAGTATTTTTTACGTAAGGAAAATTCTGAAAAGTCGGAAGTATGGTTGTTGAAAATTACCGATTACGAAAAACAGCTTCACAAAAACCAGCACGGTTACTACAACTTGCTGATCGGTTTGATCGAATCACGCAAGGCGCCAATGAAATCAGAGAAATACTTTAAGAAAGCTCTGTCGCTGGGTATGAAAATGTCGCACAATATAGCTTTGGCGAAGTTGAGCCTGGCCGGCATTTCAATGGCTAAGCGTAACAAGCGCGAGGCGCAAATGTATTTGTCAGAAGCTTCAAAAGATGATAAGAACAAATTGCTTACCGAACAAATTAAAATGATGAAAGGCCAATTAGCCCAAATGGATAAGCAAGTAGTAAGAGGTGGATATCGTCAGTTCTAAGAAAAAGAACAGGTAAGAAAAAGGGATAAAAATAAAAGGGACGCGAAAACCGCGTCCCTTTTATTTTTCTTCAATGGCGCTGAAATAATCAGGCGTTGCTGAATGGTTTTGATAAGGCTGAACGTAGCTGTCTGTGTATGATGAATATTCAGATTCTTCAGACGGATTGGCCACTTCAACAAGTTTCAATAAACTCCTGATGAACGACAGGTTAAAATTGCTCCTGTTAAGTTTGATCAGGTATTCGTTTTCGGTGATCTCTAATATTGAGTTGGTCATGATATTTGTAATATATGTTTATTACAATAATAGCTAACTCTTTTTAAATGAAAGTATTATTTTTTTTAAGCTTTTGTTAAGAAATTATAACCGCTGAATGGAGGGATTACGCTGATTGCGTTGATTTTCTTGATTGAAAGATTTTACGATTGATTATAAACTAAAATGGCCTGCACGAAGCAGGCCATTATTAAATATCAGGGTAATCCGAAAATCCTACAAATCAAGGTTTAATTATTCAAACCAAGCCATTACCTCTTCTTTGGTTGGCATGGTAATATCGAGTTTTAGTTTTTTACGCATCCCGCCAAGGTCATTAAATACCTTGTTGGGGTTAGCTGCTTTTAATTCTTCAACGGTATTAAAGCCCATTTTATTCAATACCGGTACCCATTCGGCTCGTACGCCAATATTTATAAAATCATCGGCGGTAGCTACTTTAGCTTTTTTCTCCGGGCGCATTTGCGGGAAGAACAATACTTCCTGGATGGTGCTTTGATTGGTCATCAGCATTACCAGCCTGTCGATACCGATACCTAAACCAGATGTTGGCGGCATGCCATATTCAAGCGCACGTAAAAAATCGTCATCCATGGCCATAGCTTCGTCATCACCGCGACCGGCCAGGATCAGCTGCTCTTCCAAACGCTCACGCTGGTCGATAGGGTCATTCAGCTCCGAGTAAGCATTTGCTATCTCTTTACCATTTACGAATAACTCAAAACGCTCAACCAAACCTTCTTTAGTACGGTGCTTTTTGGCAAGAGGGGTCATTTCGATAGGGTAGTCGGTAATATAAGTAGGCTGGATCAGGTGATGCTCAACTTTAGCGCTGAAAATCTCGTCGATCAGTTTGCCTTTGCCCATGCTTGGGTTTACTTCTATTTTTAGTTCTTCGCAAACCTCGCGTAAGCCTGCTTCGTCCATTGCAGATACGTCAATACCGGTGTATTTCAGGATCGAGTCATACATCGATAATTTTTCGTACGGGCCTGCAAAGTTGATCTCATTGCTGCCAACCTGCACAACCGGGATTCCGTGAACTGCTTTGGCAACAGTTTCCAGGCATTCCTCAACCATAGCCATCATCCATATATAGTCTTTATAAGCTACATAAATTTCCATGGCAGTAAACTCCGGGTTGTGGGTGCGGTCCATGCCCTCATTGCGGAACATTTTGCCAAACTCATAAACACCGTCAAAGCCGGCAACGATAAGCCTTTTTAAGTAAAGCTCGTTGGCAATACGTAAAAACAAGGGCATATCCAGCGTGTTATGGTGCGTAGCAAACGGACGGGCCGCTGCACCACCATGCACAGGCTGCAGAATAGGGGTTTCCACTTCCATCCATCCCTGGGTATTAAAGTAACCGCGCATAGCGCTGATCACTTTTGAGCGGTTGATGAAAATTTGTTTATAATCGGGGTTAACCGTTAAATCCACGTAACGCTGGCGGTAACGCAGTTCAGGGTCGGTAAAACCATCATGGATAGTTCCGTCTTCTTCGCGCTTAACAACTGGTAGCGGTTTCAGAGATTTTGAAAGCACAACCAGCTCACTTACGTGAACCGAGATCTCGCCTGTTTGAGTAAGAAACACATAGCCTTTTACGCCAACGTAGTCGCCAATGTCCAGTAGTTTTTTGAATACGGTATTATATAAAGTTTTATCCTCGTCAGGGCAAATATCATCGCGTTTTATATAGATCTGTACACGACCGGTCGAATCCTGTAATTCGGCAAACGAAGCGCTGCCCATGATACGGCGGGTCATGATGCGGCCTGCAATTACAACATTCTGGTAGGCCTCGGGTTTATCCTTAAAATTATCGGCTATATCCTGTGCCCAGGCGTTAACATTAAAAGCTTCGGCAGGGTATGGGTTAATACCCAGTGCACGTAGCTCCTGTAAAGATTTGCGGCGAATGATCTCCTGTTCGGATAATGCAATACTCATGTGATGAACGGTATTTTAATAAAGGTGCAAAAGTAAGGTTTTTTAAGTTATCACGCTATCACACCAATCAAAAATGTGATTGGTAAGCGCAGCCGGTGGGTTTATTCTTCAATCCTACAAAACCACCACTTGTATCAAATATTTTACCCCTTTAAAATAATCGGTCTCAAAAACATATTACTTTAGCAAAACCATTATAACATCCCGTAAACCATGAAAAAAGTCTCTGTCCTCATTTTATTGATATCGGCGTTCTCTGTTAAAGTGTTTGCACAAACCGATGCCAATTTGTACGACCCCAATACCAAACCCCAACTGGTTGCCAAACAATTCTCCTTTACCGAAGGACCCGCTGTTGATAAAAAAGGCAATGTGTTTTTTACCGATCAGCCCAACAATAAGATCTGGAAATATCATACCGATGGCAAGCTTTCTGTTTTCCTGGATAGTGCTGGCCGCTCAAACGGGATGTATTTTGATAAAAAAGGCAACCTCATTAGCTGTGCTGATGCCGATGATCAGCTTTGGTCTATCAGCCCCAAAGGAAAGGTTACTATTTTGCTGAAAGATTATCAGGGGCATAAGTTTAACGGCCCCAATGATGTTTGGGTACGCCCGGACGGGGGCATCTACATAACCGATCCCTACTATCAACGTGATTACTGGACCCGCAAACAACCCGACCTTGACGGACAAAAATTATACTTCCTGGCCAAAGGAAAAGCACCGGCTGTTATGGTCGATGATAAGTTTGTACGCCCTAATGGCATAATCGGTACACCGGATGGTAAGACTTTGTATGTAGCCGATATCGGCGATAACAAAACCTATCGTTACGATATCAATAAAGATGGTACATTATCTAACCGCACCCTGTTTATAGCTATGGGCTGCGATGGCATGACGATAGATGAGCATGGCAATATTTATATGTGCGGCAAAGGCGTTACCATTGTTAATCCCAGAGGCGAAAAAATAGGTCACATCGATATCGATGAACCATGGACTGCCAACATCTGTTTTGGCGGAAAAAACAAAGATGTATTATTTATAACCGCATCAAAGGCAGTTTATACCTTTAAAATGAATGTAAAAGGAGTGGATTGATCCGGTCACTGTACTATCAGTATACCCATGACAAAATAAAGTAAGGGTCATCCTGAGTGATTTAAATCCGCTGGAGTCTGAAGGCAATGACATCTCTTCCACGTCATTGCTGAGTTACGAAGCAATCCCTTTATCGGCAGACAAGGTGCTTAGTGGTATTGAACTTGCATTGTCGCGCTCTTGGCCGCGCGGGGCCAGGTACTTTTGTCTTGATACAAAAGTACCCAAAAAATCAAGTCAGCAGGGAGGCTTCTTTGCGCTCACCCACTCCACAGCCCGTCGCGCGGGCCTTTGCCCTGCAAAACGGGCAGAACCACGGGCTGCAATTATTTTGCCCCGCTACGCTCGCGCTTTCCCAATGCTTCTGCAAAAACTTGCTATGCCCCTTCCTGCGCTCAAGACCACCATTGTTCTGCCCGCTTTCACCCAAAGCTTACCTGCTGACGGGAGCATCCTTAATTTAATTATGTCATGGGTAGCTTGTCGAAGCATGGTGGCGCGGCTTCTGCGCGCGAGTCTTCGACAAGCTCAGACTGACAGGCCTCTTTTGTCATTTCACCTTTGGAGTTCACAGGATTTAAATATTTAGCAAGACAAACACCAGGTGTTCAATTTTTAAAAGTGTGAACACTTGTTGTTTTTGTCTAAATTTTAACCACTGATAATCAATGTTTTATAAATATTAAGAAACGCCCAATAAGGGAATTTGAACATCTTGGTGCTGATAGTCAATGTGTTATGATATTGAGCTTCTGAAAGTTGAACACCCCTTTTTTCAAAAATTGAACACCCGCGAAAAAGCCAATAAAAAAGCCGGAAATATTATATACCCCCGGCTTCTTTTTTCAATTACCAATTTCTTATGTTCCCGAGGCTCCGGTATCTACCTTAACTTCAAGCGCTGTCCTAACCGCAGTTGGCAGGTTCGACAGTAAGGTATAACCTGTTGCTGTTTCAATATCTTTGATAGTTGTTATGTACTTGGTCCAGTCGGAGTTAATGGTGTTAACATTAGGGGTATTTATCGCGATAACCCTGGTTGAAGCGGTAACCCTCGCAACGTCGCCGTCACCTTTGGGTATGATCAGGGCGACTTTCCAAACGTTACTCGGTACATTTACGTGGCCATTATTGATGGTACTGGCAGCCCCGTTTGAGCCTGTTCCCCCTGTACCATAGCTGCCCATAATTATGTAAACCTCATTGCCGGCCGCCACTTGTTCGCGCAGGTAATTTTCAAGATTGGCCCAGGTTTGCTGGTTATTTTGAGGCGCCTGCGGTATCATATTGGTCATCAGGAAGGTTGAGGAATTAGCGTTGGCTGAACTGGTACGATCGGCCGAGGGACAGTTATGCCCCCTGTCGAACCCGCTGCCCGAATAGCTGTTGCTCTCCACCTGGTACCAGCCGGCAGGGATCCCGCTCCAGCCGGCAAAATTATCCAAACGGCCAGTCGCATTGGTGGTATTGGTCGCGTCAAGGTGCCAGCTTACCCAGTTTGGTTCGCCTTTGGTAGCGTTGTATGATTCTACATAATACTTCTGGTCTATCAGGTAGTTATCCTTAGATGCCAGTGTTGAAAGGGCATTTGATGGGTTACCGAAAAGCAGGTTGCTGTTATCGCCGCTTACAGGAGGCGCATCGGCGCCGGCAGTAACATCCCTCGGTGTTGCTGAATTTGATGTGCCGGTAGTATCGCTGCCGCCCGTATCTGGTATGCCAACGGTAATGCCCGGATCGCCGGTACCCTTAAAGGTAATATCATCAATATTGATGCGGGTTGTGCCTGCTTTTTTGATCTCAAACCTAACTTTACCCGTAACGCTCACTTTAAATGAGTCGGTTACCAGTGTGGTATTGGTTTCAGTAATATCGGTACCTACCTGCGTATAATTCGCCCCGCCGTCTGTCGACATTAGCAACTGCCAGGTGGATGTGGCATCGCTGCCATATTTACCGTGTTTAATGTATAAAGTAGTAAGACCTTTGATATCAAAATTCATCGCGATATCCCCGGTACGGAGCCTTACAGATTTACTGCCATCTTTAAGGTCGGCAGCGAGATTGCCTATCAGCGCATCGCTAAAATTCCAGCTTCCAGTGCTTAGGGTTACATCGGCTGCCGCGTAGGCGGTTTTGCTTCCCTGTTCAAAACCTTCGGTAATGGAATAAGGAACCGGGGCAGGAGGGTTTACTGTAGTATCGCCGGTTTTGGGCGGGGTAGGCGAGTTTTTAAGGTCTTTGGAACATCCGGCAAAGGTTAAAGCTAAACCCAGGCCAATAAGTAGGTTGTTAATTTTCATAATGTTGTTTTTTATGATAGATAGATACAATGCATAGCAAATGCGTTTACGCTGCGTAAATTTTAAAACCGGAAAGATTTAGGGGAACTAAAAGAAACAGGAATACGCATTCACATGCTCCTGTTGGGATATTATTGTGCCTTTACAAGGCCGGTGCAGTGTTTGCACACTAATAGTTAAAATTTAAATATTACTGTCACCGGCTTTGGCAGTCGCCATAAGCACTATATCAACCTTTCAAAATTGAACTTTGTGTATTCAATTTAGGTTAAATCAATGTTAGTAAATAGGTTTTGAATGGTAACTTTTCAGTTGCAAAACGGCGGTATAAATAACACCGGCAGGGTTGGTGCTTAACTGTAAAGGATTGGTTTTTTAAGTAAAAATCCCTTATACCGGTTAGGGTATAAGGGATTTATCCGCTTGTTGTTAAGTTAATTTATTGCTTTGGCTTGCCATCAGCATCAAGCTCAACAATCGGGTAGCCCAGTTTTTGCAGGCCCGGATAGATCCTTGCCTTATCGCCAACAACCAAAATGATCATGTTGTCGGGATTGAGGTATTTTGAAGCAAGCCCATTGATCTCGGCGGGAGTAATGGTCGATAGTATCTTGCTTTGCTCGTCAACAAAAGTAGGTTTAAGGCCGTACTCCTGGATGCGCGATAAAAACGCCGCTTTTTGGGCGTTGGTTTCATAACGGCGGGCATCACTCTGGCCGATAGAAGTTTGGGTGAACTTCAATTCTTCGGGTGTAATCCCGGTTTTTTGGTAGTTGGTGATCTCCTTCATAAACTCAACCACCGAGCTATCGGTAGCCGTAGCCAATACGCCGGCCGAAGCGGTGAAGTCGCCGCCATATTTACCCGAACTGAAAGATGAACGGGCACCATATGTCCAGCCTTTTTTCTCACGCAGGTTAAGATTGATGTGACTGTTGAAAGCGCCCCCTAAAATGTAGTTAGCTATGTTCAGCTTATAATAATCGCCTGTTGCATCATAGTTTAGTTTATCCAGATACCCGATACGGATCTCAGACTGTGCCGCGCCTGGGATATCAACCAGGTATAAAGTGGTTTTATCAAATGTTTTACCCTCAGCAGGAACCGGGATGGTCACCTTTTTATCCTTCCAGGTATTGAGGAAAGCGAGCGCGCTTTTTGCAGATGCCTCGCTAACATCGCCTACCACAACAATTTTGGTTAACGATGGTGAAAAGTTTTTATCGTAATAGTCCTGAACATCCTGCAACGTTATACCCGCAACAGTTTCTTCATTACCGCCTGCAGCGTAAGTGCGTACGTTATCGGTACCATAAAGGATTTTGCTGTAAACTGTGCTGGCTACGCCTGCAGGTTGGGTTTTAGCTTGTTTAAAGCCTTCCAAAGTTTGCTTCTTGATCCTGTCGAGCGCATCCTGGGTGAATTTAGGGTGATATAACCTTTCTTCGAGCAGGGACATTGTCTTGCCCAGGTTTTTGGTGAGCGACGATACCTCAGCATCAATCTGATCTAAACTGGCATAAAAAGTAATACTGCTGCCCAGTTTATCCAGTTCGGAGTTGAAATCTTCGGCAGTGTATTTCTGCGTTTCTTCATTCATCATGCGGCCGACAATACCTGCCAAACCTGCTTTTGATGGATCATTGATGGCAAACAAGCCGCCGCCTTTAATAGAGATCGACATGGATACCGATGGGATCTCGTTATTTTGCGTGCCGATGATATTGATACCATTTGATGTATTGGCCGACCAGATAGCCGGAACTTTAATGGCCGGGTTAGGGCCAACGCCCGGTTTTGCAGCACGATCAAAACTATCTTTAGGCTTGTGATAGGTTAAACCATTATAACCATAATCGGGGGCTTTGTAGCCTGTGGTATCAACAGTAAAATTATCGGGTGCTACAGGTTGCAGATTACCGCCTTTAGGCAATACGCTTAATATTACCGCCGGTTTACCTTTAATGTACTGGTTATAAACGCGCATTACATCCTCTTTGGTTACCGCCCGGATAGCAGCCAGTTCGCGGCCGATCTGGTTAGGGTTACCGGTGAAAGTTTGCGCCTGTGCCAGTTCAGATACTTTACCGCTTACGCTCGATAAGCTGTTGATGTAATCGGCTTCGGCGGTGGCTTTAAAGCGGGCCAAGTCATCGTCACTTACACCTTTTTTCTCAAACTCGGCTAATGACTCGTCTACCAGTTTCTTGGCATCAGCCAAAGTTTGCCCCGGGAAAGGTATAACCCGCATGCTGATCTCACCGGCCAGTTCGGTATTGGATGAACTCATGGTGGCCTGTGCCGCCTTACGGGTTTTTACAAAGTTTTTGTAAAAGATAGAGTTACGGCCCTGCCCGATGATGGCCGATAAAGCATCAAGAGGCGACATGTCTTTATCATAGATCTTTACGCCGGGATAACTTACAGACAACAAGGGGAACTTGGCGTAATTATCCGTGTAGGATACATACCTGTCGGCCTTTAATACGGGTGCAGGTAAATACATATTCTTTACCACAGGACCTCTTGGGATCCCTCCAAAATATTTGCTCACCCAGGCAAGGGTTTGTTTTGGGTTAAGATCGCCGCCAATGGTTAGCGTGGCATTATTAGGGCCGTACCATCTCAGGAAAAAGTTTTTAAGATCATTTACGCCTACTTTATTCAGCTCCTCAATATAGCCAATGGTAAGCCACGAATAGGGGTGGCCGTATGGATAAAGTGTTTTTGAAGCATACTGGCTAACTAAACCGTATGGGCGGTTATCGTAGTTTTGCCCACGTTCGTTTTTTACGGTTGCACGCTGCACCTCAAATTTTTGCTGGGTGACAGCATCGAGCAGGAAGCCCATCCTGTCCGACTCCAGCCAAAGCATTTTTTCCAGTTGATTGGCGGGTACGGTTTCATAATAGTTGGTACGGTCGCGGTTAGTTGAACCGTTTAGGGTACCGCCTGCTTCGGTGATGATCTTAAAATGATCGCCATTGGCTACATGATCTGATCCCTGAAACATCATGTGCTCAAAAAAGTGAGCGAAGCCCGATTTACCGATCTCCTCACGCGCCGAACCTACGTGATAGGTGATATCCACATGAACCAGCGGATCGGAGTGGTCTTCGGCCAAAATAACCGTAAGGCCATTAGGTAATACATATTTTTCATAGGGGATCACCAGCTCGGTTCCCTTACGGGTAACCTTTTCAATAAGCTTTGGTTGCGCGGCGGTTTGGGCAACCGCGTTAAACGCCAGTACAGCAATTGATGGAGTGATCAATGCATGCTTTAAAAGTTTGATCATTTGTGTTAATTGTTTAAGTATTAGTCAGTCAACCGGTGCTTCGTTTGGTAAACACCGGAACCACTATATTAAGCAATATATACTACTGGTTAATATTATTGCGATGTAATTTGATTTGTGTAACGGATTTGTGACGGGTGTGGCGTGTATTTTTCAATTCCCTCCCTGAAAGTTTAAGCTCACCCGCAAAATAATGGTCAAATAGCTGTTGCCAATTTAGTAATCAGGTTAGTTGAACCCCTCTGGGGTTCGGATAAGGGTAGGATGCTATTCTATAAACCTTTTCCCCCTCTGGGGGACTTTTACTATTTAACAGACCGGTATTACTTTAGACGCGCTTAAAAACAGGTGCACCAGAGGTGCAAAAGGTTTGTAGCTGAAAAATAGAAATATCCTTTGCCCCAGAGGGGCAAAACAAACGCCTTGCTGATTATACGCAACAATTTTGTGGGCAGAGAGGCGGCGCGCAGGAAAAGAGCGACGGCAAGGGTGTTTCTGCTGCGTGTTTAGCAAAAATGCTGAAACACGCCCTACAACCTCTCAAGAGGGGAATCGCACATTTCCACGCTTTTGATGACCCATAGAAACAAAAAAGGTACCTAAATAAGTACCCTTTTTCTATTAATGTTATCTATCTATTTATCTCCAACCACCGCCCACAGCCTGGTATAAATTAACCGAGCTTAAGAAAATATCCCGCTTAATACCGGCCAGTTCAAGCTCGGCGTCAAGTACGCTGCGCTGGGCTGTGATGATCTCTAAATAATTGGCCCGGCCAACAAGGTATAGATCGTTGGCTACAGACAAGGCATTGTTTAGCGATTGCAGCTCCTGTTGTTTAAATTCAAAAGCGCGGTTAAAATTCTCTATCCCGCTCAAATTATTTTTCACTTCCTGGAAACCGGAAAGGATACTTTTTTGATAATTGTAAACCGCTATTTTCTGCTCGGCTATAGTCCGCTCATATTCTGCTTTGATAGCCTTGCGGTTAAAAACAGGGGCGGTGATACCTCCTAAAATACCATAAGTAAATGAAGCGGGATCGAATAACAGGTTTGCCCTGAAGCTATTATAGCCAACATAGGGAGTTAAAGTTAAAGTGGGGAAAAAGTTAGCCCTTGCCGCTTTGATATCCGCGTTCATGGCGGTAAGCTCCAGTTCGGCAGAGCGGATATCCGGCCTGTTTAACAGCATTTGCGATGGAACTCCTGTACCAACAACCACTGGTAGTTTCGTTTTCATGATAGAAGTATCCCGTGTTACCGTTCCGGTATAACTTCCGGTTAAAAAGCGGAGCTGATTTTCGGTTTCGGTGATCTGCTGGCGGGTGGTAAACTCCAAACCTTTGGTTCGGGCCAACTGCGCCTCAAATTGTTGAACAGCCAACTCCGTAGCGCGGCCACCCAGTTTTTGGATTTTAACGATCTCCAGGGCGTGTTCCTGTAACCTGATATTTTTTTTGATGATGCCTAATTCGGTATCGTAAGCCAGTAACTGGTAATAGAGCCCTGCAATTTGGGCTGTAAGTGCGGTTGTTACCAGGCGATATCCGCTTTGACTGGCCATGAAACGGGCAAAAGCGGCCTTTTTTTGGTTGTTTAGCTTACCCCAAAGGTCAACCTCCCATGAGCTTTGAAAACCCATGAAATAGTTAGGTACAGGATTGGGGATATGCTGATCGCTATTGATGTTATTTGAAAAATTGGTGTCGTAATTACCTACGCCGTTTTGGGTATAATCACCATATTTTTCAACCCCTGCGTTGGCGGCCAGGTTTATGGTAGGTAAAAGCTTTGAGGCGTTGAACCGTAGATTGGCCCGCGCGGCTTCAACCCTTTGCAGGGCGCTTAACAAATCAGGGTTTGCTTTAAGGGCTGTGTCAATCAGGTTAACGAGCCTCTGATCGGCAAAAAACTGGCCTATTGGTAAGGCTGCAATTGTTGCCGTATCAGTACTGTTATTGAATGACGATGGCAGATCAGCGGCCACTTCCTGGCCCGTGACCGGTTTGTAGCTTTTACAGCCGGTCATGATTACCATCAAAAGTGCTGTATGGAGTATATAGAAAATTGCTTTTTTTAGCATTGCAAATCTTGATTAATTATTAACGATATCGAGCTCATGGTGAGCTACTTCTGTGGCTGGTTTTTGCTTTTTATTGCGTTCGGCCAAACCCGCGAAGATGACATATAAACCCGGAATAAGGATCAATCCGAAAATAGTTCCCATCAGCATACCTCCGGCAGCAGCGGTACCTATCGACCGGTTACCCATTGCACCGGCGCCACTTGCTACGCAAAGCGGTATCAAACCGGCAATGAATGCCAGCGAGGTCATGAGGATTGGCCGTAAACGGGATACTGCACCTTCAATAGCGGCTTTTAGCACGCTCAATCCTTCTTTTTGCCGCTGGATAGCAAACTCAACTATCAGGATGGCGTTTTTACCTAACAAGCCGATAAGCATTACCAGTGCCACCTGGGCATAAATGTTGTTTTCGAGTCCCGTGATTTTCAGAAAGAAAAACGCGCCGAAAATACCGGTAGGCAATGAAAGGATAACCGGAAGCGGCAGCAAAAAGCTTTCATACTGGGCAGCCAGCAACAGGTAAACAAAGATCAAACAGATCACAAAAATGTAAATAGCCTGGTTACCGGATAGGATCTGCTCACGCGTCATACCCGACCATTCAAAGGCATAGCCTTTCGGCAGTTTTTCGGCAGCAATACGTTCAATGGCTTTAATGGCATCGCCGCTGCTGAAGCCTTTGTCTGCATCGCCGGTAACCATGGCCGACGTGTACATATTATAGCGGGTAAGTTGTTCGGGGCCAAATACTTTTTCCATTTTAATGAAGGTGGAGAAAGGTACCATCTCGCCTTTATCGTTCTTAACCTGCAGGTTAAGTACATCCTCCGGGCGCGACCTGTATTCGGGCGAGGCCTGTACCATCACTTTGTACATCTGCCCGAAACGGATAAAATTGGAAGCATAGAAACTCCCCATCAATGTTTGCAGGGTCGACATGGCTTTATCAATCGTAATGCCCTTTTGGGCCGCCGTTTGCTGATCGACAGAGATCATATACTGCGGGAAGTTAGGATCGAAGCTGGTAAATGCCCCGGCAATTTCCGGTGAAGCGTTCAGCGCATTTACAAAGTTTTTAGTTACATCGGCAGCTTTCTGCAAATCGCCCTGGCCGCTTTTATCAAGTACCCTTATCTCGAAACCACTTGCGTTACCAAAGCCCGGTACGGTAGGCGGGGGGAAGAACTGAATGGATGCATCGCCGATATTCTTCGTTT
The DNA here is from genome assembly GCF_900100445.1 of Mucilaginibacter sp. NFR10. Taxonomy (NCBI): domain Bacteria; kingdom Pseudomonadati; phylum Bacteroidota; class Sphingobacteriia; order Sphingobacteriales; family Sphingobacteriaceae; genus Mucilaginibacter; species Mucilaginibacter sp. NFR10. The sequence goes on from NZ_FMTV01000002.1 coordinate 558,165, forward strand.
TAGCGGTTAGTTCGGCAATAATATCATCCAATGATTCACTGCGCTCATCCCATGGTTTAAGGTTGATCATGGCCATGCCGTATGATGCGCCGGCAATCTCATTCACCAAGCTGTAACCTGAAAGGGTTGAAACCGATTCGATAGATTTCATCGATTTGGTTTTGGCTTCAATCTCTTTCAGCACCTGTTCGGTACGCTCAACTGTAGCACCTGCCGGGGTGGTTACGTTCACGTAAAGCATACCCTGGTCTTCAGTTGGGATAAAGCCCGTTGGCAAAATAGCGCTGGTTCCCCAGGTAAGGATAAAGAAGCCCGCCAGCAATATCAAAGTAATACCCTTTCGTGGCGACAGGTAAGTCATGAAGGTAGAATACTTGTTCTGCAACCCATCATACCGTTTATTGAAACCGCCAAAAAAGCGCTGCATCAAACTTTTCTTTTTTGAAGCAGGGCTATGTTTCAGCATGATAGCACAAAGGGCAGGGGTAAGCGTTAAAGCATTGACGCCCGATATCACAATGGAAATAGCCAGCGTAAGCGAAAACTGCCGGTAAAATACGCCAACAGGTCCCGACATAAAGGCGACCGGAACAAACACAGCCGACATGACCAAGGTGATAGCCACAATAGCTCCGCTGATCTCGCGCATGGCGCTGATGGTAGCATCCATGGCGTTCATGTGGTTCTCCGTCATTTTTACGTGCACGGCTTCAACTACTACAATCGCGTTATCTACCACAATACCGATGGCTAACACCAATGCGAAGAGCGTGAGCAGGTTGATGGAGAACCCCAGCATCTGCATAAAAAACAGTGAACCGATGAGAGCTACGGGTACGGCCAGGGCGGGAATTAACGTCGACCGGAAATCCTGCAGGAAAATAAATACTACAATGAAAACCAGGATAAAAGCCTCAACCAGCGTACGTAATACTTCATGTATGGATGCATCCAAAAAGCGGGACACATCATAGTTTACGTTAAAGGTCATCCCGGCAGGGAATGAACTTTCTTTAAGCTCGGCCATGCGGGTTTTAATGTTATTGATCACCTCGCGGGCATTAGAACCGGGGCGTTGTTTTATCATGATTGATGCCGAAGGCTTGCCGTCAGTATTGGAAACCATACTGTAGGTTAGGGAACCGAATTCAACATCAGCAATTTCTTTCAATCTTAATACCGATCCGTCTTCCTCGGCGCGGATCACAATATTTTCGTATTGTTTAGGCTCAAAGAATTTGCCCGGATAGCGCAATACATATTGCAGCATCTGCGGGGTTTTATCCGAGCTTTGGCCGGTTTTACCCGGTGCGGCTTCAACGTTCTGGGCACGGATGGCATCTATCACCTCATCGGTTGATACCTTGTAGGCCATCATCCTGTCGGGCTTAAGCCATACCCGCATGGAGTATTCTTTGGCGCCCATGATCTCGGCACGGCCTACACCATCAATTCGCTTAAGCTCCTGTAAAACGTTGATATCGGTGAAGTTATAGATGAATTTTTCGTCCATGCTGGTGTCCTGGCTCATGATGTTCAGGTACATCAGCATACTGTTTACTTCTTTTTCTGTAGTAACACCGGCTTTGATAACCTCTTCCGGCATTTCGTCAATAATGGTGGCTACGCGGTTTTGAACGTTCACCGCGGCCTGATCGGGGTCAACCCCAACATTAAAGTAGATCTGGATCACCGTTAAGCCATCGTTACTGCAAACGGTCGACATGTAGGTCATCCCCGGCACGCCGTTAATAGCGCGCTCCAACGGGGTAGCCACAGCCTTGGCGCATACCTCGGCATTGGCACCGGTATAGTTGGCGGTTACAGTTACCGATGGCGGCACAATATCAGGAAACTGGGTAACGGGCAGCGTGATAAGCGCCAGCACACCCAGCATGGTAATTATCAATGAGATAACAAGCGACAGCACTGGTCGCTTTATAAAAGTTTCGAACATAGTTTGTTAGGGTAAGTGTACAATAAACCCGTGCCGCGCGTTTTACGCAGCCGGAAAAAGGAAACCTTGGCAATAATTATTTCATTGCCAGCAACGAATCTTTTGCCATTTTCCTTGGTTTAATGATCATGCCGTCACGTACGTTCTGCGCTCCCTGGTACAAGATCCTGTCGCCTGCCTTTAAGCCGTCTTTTACAATGTAATAGGTAGAAAAACGAGTTTGCGGCGAAAAGGCCTGCATATGTAGTTTATTATCCTTGTCGACTATGTATACGTAACTTTTATCCTGGATATCAAACACCGACTGCTGTGGCACCATGATCACGCTATCGGCTTTAGTAGAGATAAAAAGTTTACCGGTAGCGCCATGCCTTAACAGCTTGTTAGGGTTAGGAAACTTCGCCCTGAAGTTGATAGAACCTGTTTTTTGTTCAATTTCTGCTTCTACAGTTTCTATTTCGCCCTGGTAGGGGAAGTCCAGTCCATCGGCTAATACCAGTTTAACCTTATCACTTGTTTGGCCCGGTGCCGATTCTTTTTTGCGGATGTATTGCAGGTATTCATTTTCAGGAAAGCTAAAATAAGCATACATGGAGCTGATATCCGAAAGACTGGTAAGCAATGTGCCTTCGTCAATCAAACTACCCGACTTAAGCGGGATCCTGTCGATGATGCCATCAAACGGCGCATGGATGTAGGTATAAGCCAGTTGGTCTTCGGCGCTTTGTACCATAGAGCGTGCTTCTTCAATGGTTGCCCGATCGGCACTCATCTTTGATTCGGCAACTTCCAGTTCAGACTTAGATATTACTTTCTTGTCAACCAGTAGTTTAACCCTTGCTACCTCAAGTTCGGTTGCTTTGGCTGCGGCCACGGCATTACTTAACGCGGCTTTAGCTTTTGACAGGTTTACTTTAAATTCCTGGTCGTTAAGCTTAAATAAAAGCTGGTCTTTTTTAACCTGCTTTCCTTCATCGATGTATATTTTTTCGAGGAAGCCGCGAACACGCGAACGGATCTCGATGTTTTTTTGTGCCTGGATATCGGCAACGTATGATTTTTGAAGAACGGTATCCTGCGTATTTAACGTAAGTACAGGCAGCTGAAGCGTATCGGAAGCGGCAGCTTCGTTACTGGTTTTAGCTTTTGATGAGCAACCCGTGACAAGTATACCGGCAGCCATGGCCAGCAGGGGTATATAAATGATGATCCTTTTCATTTTTTTCCGGATAGATTATAGGCATAGCAGTGCTAATCACGTACTGTTAGCCAATGTTAAAATTTGATTTATAAAAACATGGATTTGCCGCAAAGGGCATCTGAAACGGAAAAAGGATCAGAACGGGCTGAGCCTGAAAAGGAAATTGTAATACGCAGGCAAAAAGCCTTTGATGGATTTATTCTGGTTTTGTCGTTTTTCGACTAATGATATAACATCTGCAAGTGAGGCCTGCTGACCAGGCATTAGTGCTGATGAATAATTTACCCGGCTGGGTAAAAAGCGTATGATGGTACGGTTATGATGAGCTTCGTTAGTATCTGAATCAGGTGAATCATCCTGAACCTCCTGCTGCTGAATTTGACCGATGATCCTTTGATGGGTACGGGAAATTAAATCGGCAGCCTGGCCGGATTTTTTGTAATGGGTTAAAATTGATTCGGCGTTAGCAGGGGCTACAGCTATTGCAAGCTGGAAAAAAAATAATGCGAAGAATATTTTTTTTATCGTCGGCGCCATGATTGCGAAAATACTAAAATATTTGAAGCTATCGAAATAGGTTTGTATTTTTTTTGATATAAAATGACTTTATTTTTATTTTTTGTTGCTGTTTTTTAGGATTTTATCTTTTTATAACTCAATTTTTACTTCGATAGTTTTATTTAATGATTTCATAACAGCAAAAACGATTATTTGTTCATGCTTCCTTAATACTGCCTAATAATATAGTTTGCAAGCTTTACTCAACGAATAATTGTATTTTAGCTACATGCTGCATCACGTTATTGTTCAATGTACCTGCCTGTTAATAGTTATCCTTTTTGTGGTAATGCTGGGGCAAAAAATAAAAATAGCTTATCCCATTTTACTTGTTTTGGTTGGTTTGCCACTTGGTTTTGTTCCTTTTTTAAAGGGTATCGAAATACAGCCCGATCTGATCTTTGTTATTTTTCTGCCGCCTTTGTTATATGAATCGGCCTGGAACACATCCTGGAAAGATTTTTGGAAATGGCGCAGGGTGATCTCCAGCTTCGCGTTTCTGATCGTTATTTTAACATCGTGCTTAATTGCAGTAGTGTCAAATAGCCTGATAGCAGGTTTTACCTTGCCCCTGGGTTTTTTGCTCGGCGGGATAATTTCACCACCTGACGCCGTATCAGCAAGCAATATCCTTAAAAATATCAAAATACCTAAACGCTTTATTTCCATTGTTGAGGGCGAAAGTTTGATGAACGATGCATCGAGCCTGGTGATATTCAGGTTTGCGCTTGCCGCGGTTGTTACCGGCAAATTTGCATTAGGACAAGCCACGCTAAGTTTTGTACTGGTAATTGTAATGGGTATCGTTATTGGATTGACCGTAGGTTTGATTTTTTATGCCATACACCGCTGGCTGCCAACAACAGCTAATATTGATATTATCCTTACGTTTGTTACTCCTTATGCCATGTACATGGTAGCCGAAGAGTTCCATTTTTCGGGCGTGCTGGCCGTTGTGAGCGGCGGATTGTTCCTGTCGTCCCAAAGGCATGTGATATTAAGTTACCGCAGCCGGTTGCAGGGGGTTAACGTTTGGGAAACAGTTGCCTTTGTTTTAAACGGTTTCGTTTTTATACTGATAGGGTTAGAATTTCCGGTGATCATCAAGGCGCTTGGCCCCGAGGGGCTGCGACCGGCTATAAACTATAGCCTTATCATAACAGGCGTGTTAATAGTAGCCCGTTTAGCCAGCACTTTTGGTGCTTCCGTGTTTACCGTTTTCATTAGCCGTTACATCACTACAGCCGATCCGAGCCCGGGTTGGAAGGGGCCGTTATTGCTGGGTTGGGCAGGGATGCGGGGTGTGGTTTCACTTGCCGCTGCCTTGAGTATCCCCGAGCTTTTACCGTCGGGCGCTGCCTTTCCTCAACGTAACCTTATTTTGTTTATCACATTCGTGGTGATCATGTTTACACTGGTGGTTCAGGGCCTTACGTTGCCCTTATTGGTGAAGTTTGTAAATATGCCCGATCGCGACTATACCGTTTCGCCGGAGCAGCAAAAGCAGTTGGTCAGGAAAAAGTTATCGAGGTTAGCTTTACAAATACTTGAAGATAAATATGCCGATAGATTAGACGGCAACGATATGATCAAGGCATTCAGGTTAAGGTTGAGTGCCGATATGGAACTGCTGAAAGACTGGGAAAAAGATGGCAGTGAACAACGCGCCGATAATTTTTATCATGATTACCGCGTAATTTTAAATGATGTAATGGCACAGCAGCGGACCTTGTTACTTACGCTGAATAAAAAAGAAAACATCAGCGATGATATTGTAAAGCAGCAATTGGATCTGCTTGATTTGGAAGAAGAGAAATTAAGGCAGCATTTTGAGGTGGTGTAGCTTATTATTTCTTTCATGCATAATGGCTACTTTTGCCGCTCTATATACATCAAACTATAATGAACTGGGATCAACTCTTATCGGCAAAACGCTGGGGTTACGAGGATAAATATATTGCAAACCATATCGACGCACGATCGGAGTTTCAGCGGGATTACGACCGGATAATTTTTTCATCCCCCTTCAGGAGGTTGCAGAACAAAACCCAGGTATTCCCTTTGCCCGGAAGCATTTTTGTACATAACCGGCTTACGCATAGTTTGGAGGTAGCCAGTGTGGGCCGCTCGTTAGGGCGGATGCATTTCAACCGGATGCTTAAAGAAGATCCGGATGTAGAAAGGAAATATCCGCTGATCAGTGAGATCGGTAATATGGTGGCTGCCGCCTGCTTAGCCCATGATTTGGGTAATCCCGCCTTTGGTCATTCGGGCGAATCAGCCATTTCACATTATTTTGCGGAAGGAGCAGGTAAGGATTACAAAGACACTGTTACCGCGCAGCAATGGGAAGATTTGACGCATTTTGAAGGTAACGCCAATGCCCTGAGATTATTAACGCATCCGTTTGCCGGTAAAGGCCGGGGGAGTTTGGCATTGACTTATTCAACCATCGCTTCTATTGCAAAATACCCCTGTTCATCTGTAGCCGGGCATAAAAAGGGTATCATCTACCGAAAGAAATACGGATTTTTCGCTTCCGAGCAACAGGACTTTGAAAAGATAGCCAATGATTTGGGTTTGATCAGGGTAGAGGACGATGAACTTATTTACAAAAGGCATCCCCTGGTGTACCTGGTTGAAGCTGCGGATGATATTTGCTACAATGTCGTTGATCTGGAAGATGCCCATCGCCTTAAAATACTCTCCTATGAGGAAGTGAAAGCATTGCTAATACCGTTGTGTACTATTCCCAGGATGGAAGAGCGACTGGAAGAGTTTGATGATACAGATGCCAAAGTTGGCTATTTGAGGGCAATAGCCATAAATACTTTGGTAAACCAATGTTCAAATCTGTTTTATGACAAACAGGAAGAGATCATGAACGGTGATTTTAATTCGGCGCTGATGGATGCGATTGAAGAACCGCTCCGGTCTGCCATGAAAGCAATCGAAAAGGTTTCTGTAAAAAAGATCTACAACTATAGTTCGGTAGTGCAAAAGGAAGTTGCTGGTTATAAGGTAATGGGTGGTTTATTGGAAGAGTTTGTCCCTGCTTATTTAAAAAATAATTCAAAATACCACGAGAAACTGATCGAACTGATCCCTAAACAGTTTTTAACCAAAGCCAATGACGATTATTCAAAGATCCAGACCGTTCTTGACTTTGTTTCGGGCATGACCGATCTGTATGCGGTTGAGTTGTTCAGAAAAATTAAGGGGATTTCGTTCCCGTCAATGAGCTGATATACACGAATGCCCGGACGAGGCGTAATAATTCGTGCAAATAATAGTTATTATTGCCCTATGCCGAAAGATATCCGACCTGTACAGATGCATACCATGGAGCAATTGCTTGCTCCGCTTGGTGTTACCAATCAGTATAAAGGCCTGCATATTATGTCGTTTAATCCGGGGGATATTGAGGTGCCTATTTTGCATCCCTTCCGGTCAGACCATTTTTTTTTAACGCTTGTTCATGAAGGTGAGCTATCAATTAATGCCAACCTTTTGGAGTACAACTTAAAAAAGAATAACATCCTGATGGTAGCGCCCAATACCGTTCGCCAGTTTCTGAATGTTTCGCCAGATTGCAGGCTTACCTCGATCATATTTACCTCGGCTTATCTATCTGCTACCAGTATCCACACAAAAAATGTGGAAGCGTTTGATTTTTTATCATCGCAGGTAAATCCGTTACTGGTTATTGATCAGGAGCCGGCCGATAATCTTATATCAATTATGAAAATCCTTGAAAGTAAAATGGATAATCGTAATGATCTGGCATTCCAGGATGAAGTTGTGCTAAGCATTTTTACCGGTTTTGTTTATGAGATAGGCGCGCTATATCAAAAGCAACAAAAAATAGCGGAAGTAAAGGGTACACGAAAGGAGGAACTGACTTTTCGGTTTCTAAAAATCCTTCCGCAGCATTTTAAGGAAGAAAGAAGCGTACAGGCTTATGCTGCCATGCTGAATATCACCCCTAAATACCTTTCGCAAACTGTAAAGGAAATAACTGGCAAAACCGCGGGCGAGTTCATTGACGAGATTGTGATCCTGGAAGCTAAAGTCGCCCTTAACGACCCCTCGTTAACCATAGCCCAGATTGCTGCTTATCTCAACTTTGCCGATCAGTTCTTTTTTAGCAAGTTTTTCAAAAAACAATGCGGTACCAGTCCCAGTAAATACCGTCAAACGCCTTTATAAGCCTATAGCCCTCCCTGGAGAAATTCTTCTCAGTCCGATCTCATTGGTGCGTAGTTACTACGCTATTCGTTATAATTTTAATTGCAAATGATAAGTATCGTTGCAACGCTGTAATTATTATTACCATTCCATTACAATGTTTTTAGTGAAAACGACTTTTTGACATATTGCGCCATCCTTTAAACATTCTGCAAAAACGATAATTGAGCCACTTTTGCCCTGTCATCAGTTGTTGATGCAGCCGGGCGTAATAGTGTGCCCGGTTAAACGCCAGGTTTGTTTATGCCGATAAGGGACACAGGTGCCGAACAATTAATTAAGGACACCGCTAAACACATTTTTTTTGCCGAGGGCCGGCTCCATGCCAATACCCAGGATATCGCCGACGCGGCCGGTGTAAGCCGCACCTTGTTAAATTACTATTTCCGCACTAAGGACGTTTTAATTGAACAGGTGTTTAAGGAAGCAATGCTTGCTTTAACAACCCGTCTCGACGCTGTTATGGCATCCGACATGCCGTTTAAAAGCAAGGTTGAAAGCTTTATAGAGTTGTTTTTAACTGAGGCCAACAATTATCCCTACCAGGAAACTTTCCTGATCACCGAGATCAATTCAAACATCTGTAAGTACACAAACGAGGCCAGGCCGCATCATATCAATAAGTTCATGGAGCAGATCGGCGCCGAAATGGAAGCAGGTAATATTGAACGGATGAACCCCATGCATTTTGTGCTGAACCTGTTTTCGCTGATGTCATACCCGCTTATCATGGGGCCCATATATAAAAAGGCCTTTAACCTGAGCAACGAAAGTTATACCTGCCTCATTAATGAGCGAAAGAAGATGATCTGTAAAATGATTTTCCAGTAAAAAATTTATCCGGTGATTAACGCAATCGTCAAACAAAATAATTTAACACACATCACAATGTCTTCAATATCAATTCACTCCAATAACTACAAGTTTATATTTATGAAAAATACAGTTCAACTGCTAACCGGCTTTGGGGTCGCCTTAATTTTATTGTCGTCATGTGGCGGCAGCCAAAACCAGGGCGGCGCCATGGCTGCGGGAGCTCCCCAACCACCGCAAAGCTACCCGGTTTTTAAAATCAGTTTACATGACGCTACGCTAAACAACGAATACCCTGCCACACTCCAGGGGCAGCAGAATATAGAGATCCGTCCTAAAGTTGATGGTTATGTAGATAAGATCTACATTGACGAGGGCAGCGTTGTAAAAAAGGGCCAGCTGCTTTTTAAGCTCAGCGCGCCGCAATATGCCCAGGATGTAAACACCGCGACCGCGGCCATAGCCAGTGCCGAAGCTGATGTAAGCGCTGCCCAACTGCAGGTTAACAAGACCAGGCCGTTGGTTGAAAAAGATATCATCAGCCATTATGAGCTTGAATCGGCGGAGTATACATTAAAAGCCCGCAAGGCCACCCTCGCTCAGGCAAAAGCCAGTTTAGCAAACGCCGAAACCAATTTAGGTTATACGGTAATAACCAGCCCGGTTGATGGCGTGGTAGGGGCCATTCCTTATAAATTAGGTAGCCTCATCACCGGTTCAACCGCGCAGCCATTAACAACAGTATCCAATATTGGTAAAGTGTATGCCTACTTCGCGCTGAATGAAAAGCAGCTGCTTGATTTTTCGAGAACGGTAAAAGGAAAAACCATGAATGAAAAGCTGGCTAACACGCCGCCTGTTTCACTGGTATTGCCGGATGGCAGCACCTATGCCGAAAAAGGTAAAGTGGAAACCATCAGCGGTTTAATTAATACCGAAACCGGATCGGCAAGTTACCGGGCAGCATTCCCTAACCCTGTTGGCCTGATCCGCAGCGGCGGAAGTGCTACTATACAGATCCCCCAGACTGTAAAAGATGCCGTGCTAATCCCTCAAAAGGCCGCTTATGAGCTGCAGGGAAAGCATTTTGTGTATGTGGTTGACGGTAAAGGAGCGGTTAAAAATACCGAAGTGAGCGTTATGGACCTCACCACAGGCCAATATTATGTAGTTACCGAGGGCCTTAAGGCAGGTGATACCATTGTTACCGATGGCGCAGGCAGTTTAAAAGACGGTATGGTTATCAAACCGGAAGTACAGGAAAACGCCGTGGTATATAAAGATCTAAAATAATTTTCACAACACCGGCCGGATTCCTTTTTACCCGGCATCAACATAAACAATATGTTACGTACATTCATTGAAAGACCAGTATTATCTACCGTAATATCGGTAATTATAGTCATACTGGGTATCCTGGGCCTTGCAACCTTGCCCATATCAGAATACCCCGATATAGCACCGCCTACCGTGCAGGTATCCGCATCATACCAGGGCGCTAATGCCGAAGTGGTAATGAAAAGTGTTATCGTACCGCTCGAAGAGCAAATTAACGGCGTGGAGAATATGACCTACATGACCTCTACTGCAAGTAATGACGGTAGCGCTGTTATCACTGTTTATTTTAAACAAGGTACCGACCCCGACCTGGCGGCGGTAAACGTGCAGAATAGGGTGTCAAAAGCCACCAGTTTGCTCCCTGCCGAGGTTACCAAGGCAGGCGTTACCACCAGTAAACGCCAAAGCAGTATGGTGATGGTATTTTCCCTGTCGAGCGATAATAAAAGCTACGACGAGAAATTTTTGCAGAACTACGCCAACATTAACGTGCTGCCGCAGATCAAGCGTATCAGCGGTGTAGGTGATGCATCCTCATTTGGCATACAGGATTATTCCATGCGTATTTGGTTAAAGCCCGATGTAATGGCCACCTACGGCCTTGTGCCCGATGACGTGAACAATGCCCTGGCCGAGCAAAATATTGAGGCCGCGCCGGGTAAAGTAGGAGAGAACGATAACCAGTCGTTCCAGTATGTATTGAAATATAAAGGCAGGCTTACCAGTGTGCCTGAGTTTGAAAACATCGTTATCCGCTCCTCAACCAAAGGTCAGCTGTTGCGCCTGAAAGATATAGCGCGGGTTGAGCTTGGCGCGCAAAGTTACGCCAATGCTACTACCATGAATGGCAAACCTGCGGTAGCTATAGCCATTTATCAAACCGCGGGTTCAAACGCGCATGAGTTAATTAAAAACTGCGAGCAGACCATTGAGGCGGCGTCGAAAACGTTCCCTGCGGGCATTAGTTATACTTCCCTTTTTAGTGTTAATGACTTTTTAGATGCTTCGATAGAAAAAGTTGTGCACACCCTGATTGAAGCATTTGTATTGGTGTTTATCGTAGTGTTCGTATTCCTTCAGGATTTCCGTTCCACGCTGATCCCGGCTATCGCGGTGCCTGTGGCTATTGTGGGTACTTTTTTCTTTCTGCAACTGTTTGGTTTTACCATTAACCTGCTTACGCTATTTGCCATGGTGCTGGCCATTGGTATTGTGGTGGATGATGCCATTGTGGTGGTTGAGGCCGTACACGCCAAGCTTGATCATGGGGCTAAATCGGCAAAAGCGGCTACAATCAGCGCCATGAATGACATCAGCGGCGCTATAGTATCCATCACTTTGGTAATGGCTGCCGTGTTTATCCCGGTAACGTTCATTACCGGTTCAACCGGGGTGTTTTATAAACAGTTTGGTTTAACGCTTGCTGTCGCGATTTTTATATCTGCAGTAAACGCTTTAACATTAAGCCCGGCATTGTGCGCGCTGTTATTGAAACCGCATCCCGAAGGCGAGCATCATAAAACAGGCCTGTTACAAAGATTTTATACAGCCTTTAATACCAGTTTTGATACAATTACCCGCAAATACAAAAAATCTGTAAGCTTTCTTGCGGCCAAAAAATGGCTCTCGATTGCCGGCATTGCGGTTTTTGGGTTGATATTTTGGTTCCTGCTAAAAACAACGCCATCGGGCTTTGTGCCTAATGAAGATCAGGGTTTTATTATTGGCGATATCTCATTGCCGCCTGCCGCGTCACTGGAGCGTACTACCGAGGTTATCGACAAGGTATCAGGTATGGTAAGGTCCCTGCCCGAAGTGGAGTCGACTATCAGGGTTGCAGGTCAAGGCATACTGAGCGGCGCGGGTGGCTCATATGGCTTAATCATGGTTAAGCTGAAACCCTGGGACAAACGCACGGCCAAAGGATCTGATGTGAACACCGTTATCGGTAAACTATTTGGCATGACAGCCGGTATTAAAGGTGCTACCGTCCTGTTCTTTGCCCCGCCAACTTTGCAAGGCTTTGGTAACAGCAGCGGTTTCGAGTTCCAGGTGCAGGACAAAACCGGCGGCGACATTGTGAAATTTGCCGAAATAAACGGCAAGTTCCTGGGCGCATTAAACCAGCGTCCGGAAATTCAATATGCGTCTACGTTTTTTAATACCAACTTCCCGCAGTTTTTGGTTGATGTTAATGTGGCTAAATGTAAGGATGCCGGTATTACTGTAAACTCGGTATTAAGCGCCTTACAGGGATATTTTGGGGGTGTTTATGCCTCCAACTTTAACGAATTTGGCAAGCAATACCGTGTAATGATCCAGGCAGATGCCGCTTACAGGGGTACCACCGGCAGCCTGAACAACATGTATGTGCGCAATGCCAATAATACGATGGCGCCCATATCTGAGTTTGTTACGCTGAAAAAGGTTTACGGCCCTGAATCAGTTAACCGTTTTAACCTGTTTACTTCTATTTCGGTAAACGGCGCTCCGAAACCGGGCTTCAGCACAGGCGATGCCATTAAAGCCATTCAGGAAGTAGGCGCAAAGACATTGCCTGCCGGTTATGGATTCGAGTTTTCGGGCCTTACCCGCGAGGAGATTGCCAGCGGCAGTCAAACTATTTTTATTTTCCTGCTGTGTTTAGTGTTTGTATACTTCTTATTAAGTGCGCAGTACGAGAGCTATATCCTGCCATTTGCTGTATTACTGTCACTGCCTATAGGTTTGGCCGGCGCGTTCATTTTCGCCAGGATTTTCGGCATCCAAAATAATATTTATTTGCAGATCACCCTCATCATGCTCATCGGCCTGTTAGCCAAAAATGCCATCCTGATAGTTGAGTTTGCGGTAGCCCGCAGGCGTAACGGCGAAAGCATTGTGCAGGCCGCTATTGATGGCTCGGTTGCCCGTTTAAGGCCTATTCTGATGACATCTTTCGCATTTATACTGGGCTTAGTCCCGCTAATGATTGCATCAGGAGCAGGTGCCGAAGGTAACCGCTCAATAGGTACAGGCGCTGTAGGCGGGATGCTGATCGGTACCATATTCGGTGTGTTTGTGATCCCGGTACTGTTCATCATCTTCCAGTCGCTCCAGGAACGCGTAAGCGGTAAACCTGCCGGAAAAGAAATAGAAATTGAAACCGAAACGATAGCCTGACCGCAAAATTTTTAAGAACAATAAATAAGCAAAAAAATGATCCATTCATATAAACGGCAAATACTGGCTACGCTGGCAGCAACCGCGGTACTTGCCTCATGTGTTACAAAAAAATACCAGCAGCCGGTAGTAAATACCGATAAGTTGTATCGCGATACCACTATCAGCGATACCACATCAATGGCCAGCATGCCGGTAAGCCAGCTATTTTCTGATACCGTACTGGTAAACCTGATCCAGGAGGGGCTACGTGAAAACCTCGATTTAAAAACTGCCGTACAGCGCATTAACGAGGCGCAGGCAACATTTAACCAAAGCAAGGCGGCATATCTGCCAAGCCTGGAAGGAAGCGGAACCGTTACGCGGGCAAAAACATCAGCAGCAAGCTTAAATTTTCCGCCTGAGTTTGCCAACTCGTTCAACCTGAAAACCACTACTTACCAGGCAGCCTTGAGTACCAGTTGGGAGGCCGATATCTGGGGTAAATTAAGCAGTTCGAAAAGAGCGGCGCTGGCATCATTGCTGCAAAGTGACGCTGCTAAAAGAGCGGTTCAAACCCAGCTCATAGCCGATATAGCAAACGCTTATTATAACCTGCTGGCGCTTGATGAGCAATTGGCTATCACTCAGCAAACCCTTACCATACGGGTAAAAGATGTAGAGACCGTAAAAGCCCTGAAGGAAGGGGCTGTTGTAAACGGAGCGGCGGTGGTACAAAGCGAAGCTAACCGTTATGCCGCCGAGGTTACCATCCCCGATCTTAAACAAAGCATCCGCGAAGCCGAGAATGCATTAAGCATTTTGCTGGCAAGGGCCCCGGGCACTATCAAACGTACAACGCTAAGCGAGCAGAAACCCGTAGCCGACCTGAAAACGGGCATCCCATCCCAGCTCTTAAAAAACCGCCCGGATGTGCAGGAAGCTGAGTTTGCCTTCAGGAGCGCGTTTGAAAATACCAACCTGGCACGTACTTATTTTTATCCGCAGCTTACCATTACCGGGCAGGCCGGTTTATCAACCCTGCAGTTGAAGAACTTTTTTGATCATTCCATATTTTACAACTTTGTTGGCGGCATTACCCAGCCCATTTTTAACAAAGGTCAAAACCGGGCGCGTTTAAGAACAGCACAAGCCCAGCAACAGGAAGCTTATTATGCTTATCAAAAATCATTACTCACGGCGGGGCAGGAGGTAACCAACGCGTTGTTCTCCTATCAAAACGCCATTGAAAAACAAGGTTCAAGGGTTAAACAGTTGCAGGCGCTCGAAAAATCGGTTGATTATACCAAGGAGTTGCTGCGTTACAGCTCGGCAACTAACTATACCGATGTTTTAACTTCAGAACAAAACTTGCTTGCTGCCCAGTTAAGCGGCGTTAACGATCATTTGCAGGAATTACAAGCCATAGTTAACCTTTACCGCGCTTTAGGGGGTGGCTGGAAATAGATGGAATTACCTCCCTGTTAATCAAGAAGCCCGGTTTGCAATTGAGCTGCCGGGCTTTTTTATAGCCAGTGGTGATTTTGACATATTTTGAAGTTGTTTAAACATTTATTATCTATGCCAACTAATTGATTTTTGTAAAACCTGTTATCATACAATCATCTAAACCAAATTGATAATTTAATTATGGTTAATTATTTATTAATGAATAAATTAAAGTAAATTTTGCTTGTGATTGAGAGGTTAAAACATGGGAAGTAAAGAACGGATATTGCGGCAAAAGGATGATACCCGCCGAAAAATACTGGACGCTGCGTTGGATATGATCAAGTGTGAGGGATGTGATGCGTTAAGTATGCGGAAACTTGCTGAGCATATCGAGTACACGGCTCCCGCTATTTACGAATATTTTGAAAGCAAGGAAGCTTTGTACACCGAGCTTGCCCGCAAGGGACACCTGAAACTGGCAGCTATGGTGAAGTTGGCAAAAGAGGCACATACAGACGCCATTGAACAGATGGAGGCTATGTGGTTGGCTTACTGGAACTTTGCGATTGCCTATAAGGAGCTTTACCAGTTGATGTTTGCCGTTGGTACAGGTTGCAGCCCGGTAGAAAACCGGATAGCGGAAGCATTGGTTTTTCCGGAGATGGTTTCTGAAGTGATCCGTACGCTATACGCGCCCCGCGAAGTAAGTGACGAAGAGGTTCAAAAAAGATATTACACCTACTGGGCCGTAATTCACGGGTTGATAGCCATTAACATGATCCAGCTCACACGGGATGAAAAAATGAACCAGGAGATCCTGATCGGCGCTATAAGAGGGATCACCGCGTTGATAACTACCTAAGCTATGATTGATAAGGAGCGGGTTTTAAACGGGAGCGAAGCGCTTTTTCTTGAAGCGGGAATAAAAAGCGTTACTATGGATGATATTGCCCGGCATTTGGGGATCTCCAAAAAAACAATTTACCAGCATTTCAGGGACAAAAACGAGCTTGTTACCGCCCTTGTAAAAAAGCGGCTGGCCGATGATGAGGCAATGCTTTGCTCAATTATTAGTGACGCGGGTAATATGATGGATGAGATGGTTGAGCTCACCAAATGTACAGGGGAGATCTTTTCGAGGGTAAACCCTGCTGTCTTGTTCGATCTGCAAAAGTACCATCATGAAGGCTGGATGTTATACCTGAAATTTAAAACAGGCTTCATGGTAAATATTATCGGGAAGCTTTTAAAAAAGGGCATCGATCAAGGGTATGTCCGTCCCGAAATTGATACCAGAATAATTGCCATTATGCGGGTTAACCAGATTGAACTTGGTTTTAACGCCTCCATATACCCGCATGTCGAATTTAATTTATGGGATGTTCAGCTGCAGCTTTTAAACCATTTTAACTATGGCGTGTGTACGCTCAAGGGTATCGCCGTTTTAAATAATCCCAACTGAGGGTTAGCGTTGAGGCCTTATAGTCCGGATACCATTTTCGCCAGCAACAATTGCCCTGCCGCCCATTTGGTAAAATAAAGAGTGTTCAACAACACCTGGTATCATTTTAACCAGGGTATTTAATTTAACCGGTTCGGGCAGTTCAGTAAATTGTACATCGATCAGCATATTGCCATTATCAGATATCAACGCACCATCTTTTTGTGTGCTCATACGCTGGGTAAGTGCAGCCTGGGGAAATAGGGTTGCCAGTTTTGCCAGTACAATTTGTAAAGCCTGGGGTAATATCTCTATAACCAGGGGATATGTAGCGTTAAGTTGGGCAGAGAATTTTCCCTCATCGCCCAGCAAAATAAATTCATGCGCCATTGAGGCAAGGATCTTTTCGGTAGTATGGATGCCGCCGCCGCTTTTCAGGGCGTTTAGCTCGTTGTCAAACTGGTCGCAGCCATCAAAATAGATATCGAGTTTATTAAGCAAGGCAGGCGACTGAATGCGCAAACCGTATGTGCTTAGCAGTTGAGTTGTTTTGAATGATGATGAGGTAAATATTAAGGAAGCCGCAAGCTTACGATCCTGGGCTAACATATTAACCAAATGAGCTATGGTGCTCCCAGCTCCCAAACCAATAATTTGATTGGGGGTAATCAAGGTTAAAGCGGCTTTAGCTGCTTCCAGTTTATAATCCGTCATGGCGCTAAGATACAGCACCTGCCGCTAATAACCTTTGTTAATTTACTCTTTTAGTCGTCTATGCCCTCCCACAACTGACTATGTGCTGTTGATATGATATGCTTTTTCATGTTATTGTTTATTTAATGATTTTAACCTTCTTTAATAATGAAGACGAATCAAAACCGGGAACATTTTAAAACAGCATAAATTTTTTGTAATCTGTTAGGATGCTATTATCGCATATCAAAATACACCACGTAAGTGTTAAAACCTGGTTATAAAAACAGCGTTAGCAGATGTGATGCTAATTTTGCCCTCAGTATTTTTAAAGAATTGTTTACCTGCTTTCTGACAGTTAAGGGGCTTATCTCCAATATTTCGGCAATTTCGTTGTGCGACAGGTTTGAATCCCTGCTTAACTCAAATATCAGTTTCATTTTTGGAGGTAAAGAGCTTACTTCGGCCTTAATCAGGGCAATAAGTTCTTTATTTCTTAAATTTTCATCCGTTGTAGATTCGCAGGTTTCCTCAAAGTTAATTAACGAAGTAATGTAATTGGCTTTTACTTTCTCGTGCTTAAAAACATTTAAAACCTTGTTCCGTACAGCGGTACACAAATAAGCCTGTAAACTGCCTTTAATATCAATTGATGTCCGTTGGTCCCATAAATGGATAAAAAGCTCCTGTAAAAGATCTTTAACGGTATCCCTGTCCGGCAATCTTTTATACGCATGCTGATACAACGCTCCGTAATAGCGCGAATGAATCGCCGTAAAAGCAGATATGTCATCTTGCCTTAACAGCGTTATCAAATCGTCGTCACTATATTTACCGTACAAAGCCATTAAAGTTTACATTGATTATAAATTTGCAAAGCGATATTTATTGATTGATGACCATTAAGGCCCGGGATAAACGAATCGCCTGAAACCGGGTCCCTGTTTATCTAATCGTATAATTGTTGTTACAAATTAAGAGGACTGGAGTGATTTTAAGCGCTAAAGTTCTACGCAACCGTTTGCGTTAATTTGGGCGAATCAGCTTTAACAAAAAGGTTCTTGCCCTCAATGCAAGCGCTATGTCGCTTTAATCAGCTGATTAAGAGCGCTATTTTTAACTGATTGGTAAAGATTTTACCGTCGGGGTAATTAATGCAGGCTTTCAATAACAACACTTCGCGCTTATAAAACTCAAAAAACATATTTATAAGCCTTGTTGCGATAAACAAACGTTTGCGTTGAATTTATTTGTGATAAATTCTTATATCCGAAAGCATTAACGATCTTGATCCGGCGACTTGAAATAGCTGAATATAAGCCAGGTGTTCAATAAGCTTTCTTACAATAATAGCAGGTGATACCTTCCCCCAATCTATGATCTGGTAAATTATTTTCAATTTTTTTATTTTCATCTACTCCCTCCCCCCGGTTGTAGTTGTATATGGGGTAATAAGGATGATATATCCTTTAACGATTATGCAACCACAAGACATCGAAGATTTAATAGAACGGTATAACAGCGGCATGACTACTCCGGCAGAGAATGCTTTGGTTGAAAGCTGGTATTTAAAATACAAGCACAGCGATCCTTATTTGTCGCAGGAGCAATTGGAAGAAGATCAGAAAGAGAGCCTTCATAATCTGCTGAATGAAATACAGGGAAGAACAAAAAGGATACAATTATCGCGTTGGGCAATAGCTGCTTCAATACTTTTTTTTATGGCTGTGGGGGGATACTTTTTTACCATTAATAATAATTCCCGCCGGCAAATAGCTGCAATTAAGCCTCAGAAACAGGATGTAGCCCCCGGCGGAAACAAAGCCATATTAACATTAGGGGATGGGAGTACCATTGTATTAAATGGTGCAAAGATTGGAAAACTCGCACGTCAGGGTAACATCGTTATAAAAAAAGCCGCCGATGGCCAAATTAGTTATAAGGATGTTGTTGTGGACTTCCATCCGTCAAAGAACATTATATACAACACCGCAGCTACGCCGCAAGGCGGGCAGTATCAATTTATTTTGGCCGATGGTACTAAAGTATGGTTAAACGCATCGTCATCAATAAAATACCCGGTAGTTTTTAATGGTAACGAACGTAGGGTAGAACTTACCGGCGAGGCCTATTTTGAAGTTGCACACAATGCCAAAAAGCCGTTCAAAGTTATTTCAAACGGGCAAACAGTAGAGGTATTAGGCACCCATTTCAATATCAATGCTTACAATGATGAACAGGCTGTTAAAACTACCCTGCTCGAAGGCAGTGTAAAAGTGTCAGCCGGGAAAGTGAGTAATATCATTAAACCGGGCCAGCAGGCAAGGTTTGACCGCGGCCTGATCGATGTTATGAATGTAGATGCGGATGAAGTGGTGGCCTGGAAAAATGGCTTTTTCTTTTTTGAAGACAATAATATTCAGGAAGTAATGCGGCAGCTTTCGCGCTGGTATGGTGTGGAGATCAAATATGAAGGACAATTACCCTCACGGCGGTTTTCGGGCGAAATTTCCAGGAACGTCAATCTGTCACAAATACTGGATATTCTGAGCTTTAAGCAAATACATTACAAAATAGATGGGAAAATAATTATTGTAATGAATTAACACCTGTAATTAACCAATTATTCACCTCAAAATAAAAGGAACCATATGGAAAAATAAATACACATCCGGCCTTCAAAATTTAGGCCCATCCCCATAAGGTTAACTCAAAAAAAAACGCATCCCGAGGGCAATCGGAATGCGGTTAAATATTGAGTTAACCCTCCCCGCAAAACGGGAATATGTTTAGTGTCTCTAACTATCTGTTAACCCAACTCAGCAAAAGTATGAAATTAAATGCTTTTTTAATGGCCATGCGTTGTCCGTGGCCGCGCAAAATGTTATTAGTTATGAAATTGACTACCTTGATCATGTTAGTTGCCCTTCTTGAATGTAGCGCAAAAGTGTATAGTCAAAAAATTAACCTGGATGAAACAAATTCCTCACTGAAAAAAGTACTTAACCAGATAAATAAACAAACAGGATATGTGTTTTTTTATGATTCAAAAGATGTACAGAATAAAAGTGTAACCATCCATCTGAAAGATGCCTCAATAGATGAGGCATTAAAGGAATGCCTTAAAAATCAGCCATTAACTTATAAAAAGGTTAATAACAACATTGTTCTTCAGCAAATTGAAAAGGCTGTTGATAATGTTGTAACAAACTTAAATGTAAGCCCGGTTAAGATAAGCGGACAAGTATTTGATACCAAAAATATACCCCTGGCCGGCGTGACTATTTCAGTAAAGGGAAGTCAAACCATCGCTATATCCGACGCTAATGGTAAATTCAATATTGAGGTTCCTGATGGGAACGCAACACTTGTTTTTTCATTTGTTGGCTATGTGAAAAAAGAATTGCAGGTTACTCCCGGCACACCTATGCTGGTAAAGATGGAAGCAGATGTAAGCGGGCTTAGCGAAATAGTTGTGGTTGCCTATGGTACACAGAAAAAAGAAAACCTGACAGGTGCAATAGGCGTAATTAAATCATCTGCACTTGAAAACCGCCCTACATCTTCCCCCGCCAATTTGTTGCAAGGCCTGTCGCCGGGCGTTACCGTTACTACGCAAGGTAGTTATCCCGGCGCAAGCGCTAATATTAAAATCAGGGAATCCTCCACCTGGCAGGGTGGAACAGACCCGCTATACGTGATAGACGGTTTTGTAAGGGATGCAACAACATTTGCCACCATTAACCCGGCCGATATCGATAACATCAGTATCCTGAAAGATGCCGCGTCAACCGCGATTTATGGTATCAGGGGCGGTAACGGTGTTGTTTTGATTACAACAAAACATGGCGTAGCTAATAAGACCTTTATATCCTACAATGCATCATATACAATGAATAACCGTGAAATTACACCACGGAGAATGAACGCTTTTGATGCTTATACTTTTGCCAATGAGGCGTTTGCCCAAAAAGGTTTGCCGGCAAACGATCCAAGCTATTATACGCCTGATGAATTAGATTATTTCAAAACACATTCCTACGATTGGTTAAAAGATACCTGGCGTAATCCTTGGAATACTTCACATAACTTAGCCGTAAGTGGTGGTTCGCAAGCAGCCAGGTACTACATCTCGGCAGGTTATTTCCAGCAGGAAGGGGCAACCTCAAATTCCTTCCGTAAATATAATTTAACAGCAAAAGTGGATGGACAAATTTCTGAGCGGTGGAGCTATAATTTAAATATCCAAAGCGAATGGAATAACGGCAGCCGTCCGTTTTGGGCCTATGATTATGGGGATTTCAATTTGTCGAACATGTACAACAGGTTGTTAATGGTAAATCCCGGCCGGCCGTCTTTTATTAATGGCCTTCCTGTTGGCAACTTTGATAATACCAATACCGCCAACCTGGCAAAGGGAAATGGTGGCTACACCAAGCCGTCGGGTAACAATATCACCCCGGTTTTTCAATTGAAATATGATATCCCCGGCATAACCGGACTATCAGCAAAGGGTACTTTCGCTTACAATACCACTAATAATTACACCAAAGCATGGCGTAATGCACCTTACATTTATTATTTCCAAACCGGTGGAGACCATAACCACATCGTTACCGATAAATTGGATTTAACACGATCAGGAGGCTATCAGATATTAGACCAAGCCCAGATTTCCGGAATTGGTGCACCTACAGAATTGCAGGAGTCATATTCGCAGTCATCTAATTACCAACTGGATTTGATGTTGAATTATGACCGATCTTTTGGCCTTCATAATATCAGCGCGTTTGCCGGCTATGAACAATCGGCATACAGGGGCCATTATTCAACCATTTGGGATGACAATTACAGTAACCCTAACTATCAGCAAATTAACGGTGGCTCAACCAATAGCACCGACTGGTACATCAGGGGCGATCAGAACCAGCCTACAGGCTTTGCTTCCTATTTTGGCAGGGTCGATTACAATTACGCCTCAAAATATTTGCTTGGCTTTACCATGAGGGCCGACGGTTCTTATATTTTCCCGTCAAATAAGCGTTGGGGATATTTCCCGGCCGTTTCAGCAGGCTGGAATATCGCCAATGAAAACTTCTTTGCAAATTATACTAAAGTCCTTGATGTTTTGAAGCTGCGTTTTTCTTACGGTATAACCGGTACAGATAATACCGCTCCATGGCAGTGGCAACAAACCTACAACTTTAACGCAAACTCAGGTATTTATATAGGATCCGGGCTTCCGCCTTCAACAACGTTGGGTTCAACTATCAACCCTAATATCACATGGGAAAAAAATCATAACTACAACCTGGGTTTAGACTTTGGCATGCCAAAAAGAATCCTTACCGGAACTGTTGATTTATGGTACAAAAAAACCACCGATATCCTTGGCGCACGTGTGGCATCAGTCCCAAGCACGGTTGGAGCAAACTTGCCTGCAGTTAATTATGGAATAGCATCGGCACGGGGTATTGAACTATCTCTTAGCCACGAACGGCACATCAATGACTTTTTCTATCGTGTGTCTGGCAACTGGTCATATTCTGCTAATAAATACCTGAAGGTTGACCAGGCGGCATCAGTTCGTGGTTACCAGAATTTGATCGGGCAACCTATTAATGGGATTATATGGGGTTATGTATCCGACGGCATTATCAGAACGCAGCAGGACGCGGATAATATTTTAAAAGCTAACGGCCCTAATTTCACCATATTTGGTAGTAAGCCACAGCCCGGGATGTTGATGTACAAAGATATCAGGGGCCCGCTGGGTATCGATTCGCCTGATGGGAAAATTGACGGGAACGACCAGCAAATCATCTCAAAAAACGGGGTACCGCGTGTTAATTATGGCTTCAACTTCACGTTTGGTTGGAAAGGGCTTAACCTCACGGCAGTATTTGCCGGTTTGGGCCGTTACGATATTATGCCTACCGATGTTTACTACAGACGGCCTTTGCCTGGCAATAATAATTTAACCATCTGGAAAAATGCATGGACTCCGCAAACAGCCTCTACCGCCACCATGCCAAGTCCTATTATGACCGACTGGCAAGGCACAAGCAATAGCGAGGTGTCATCTACATTCTGGTTAAAGAATGGCGCTTTCCTGCGGTTAAAGTCCTTAATTGTTGACTACAGTTTGCCGGCAAGCTTGTTGGCGAAAATAAAAGTTAAAGCTGTGAAAGTTTATTTCAGCGGCGAAAACCTGTATCAATGGAACCATGTAACCGATTGGGACCCTGAACTGGGCGGCGATTTCAGAATGTACCCGGTATTAAGAGGGTTTACCTGCGGGCTTAATGTAACACTTTAAAACATTAAATTATTAGATCATGAAACTTAAATTCAATATACTATTCGTTTTATTGGGGATGATTGCTTTAACAATATCCTGTAAAAAGGTATTTGATGTTGATCATCCGGGAGGCCCAATTACGCCGGAGCAGGAATGGGGCAGTCCTGATTTTGTAAAAGGATATGTAACCGACTTCTATAATATTTTGCCTTCATGGAACAGGAACGAAGAACTGGCCGGCGAGGCTTATTCTGGCGGCAGCGGCGGAAACGGCCTTAACTCTTTCCTTAAAGGCACCTATACAAGCCAAAGCGGTTACCCCGACAGGGTTTGGGACTGGGGAAGGGTAAGGTCTATCAATAACTTTTTTGCAAATATTGATAAAAGTAAATCTGCTTTATCCGATGCCGATTATAAAAGCCTGAAAGGCCAGGCATACTTCTTCCGCGCGTATTTATACTATAGGATGGTAAAAGTATTAGGAGGGGTACCGATCATTACAGCGGTTCAGGACCCAACGGCCGACATAAATACTTTACTGGTAAAAAGGAATTCATCACTTGAGTGTTTTGATTTTATTGGCAAACAGTTGGATAGCGCAATTAATTTATTGCCGGCTACCTGGGGTTCAAATGATATTGGCCGGGTTACCAAAGGCGCTGCTATGGCGGTAAAAGGCGAAGCCCTGTTATTAAAAGCAAGCCCCCTGTTTTGCAAAACACCTAATGCCACTTATTGGAATGATGCTTATAGTGCCTTGCTGGCCGCTAAAACTGAGTTAGATGCTGATGGTTATGGCTTATATACCGATAATACTGCAAAACCAAATGAAAACATGTGGTATGATAAGGCAGGGGCTGCTAAGGAAATGGTTTTGAGCTTACGTTACCATTATCCCGAAAAAACAAATGGCTTTCAACAGGGGCAAAGGCCTTTAACTGAAACCTCTGGCGCTGCAGGCTCCTGCGATCCTACCTGGGAAATGGTGCAGGCTTATCCCATGAAAAATGGTCTCCCAATTTCCGACCCGGCTTCGGGATATGACCCTACAGAGTTTTGGAAGGACAGGGATCCGCGCTTCTATCAAACAATTGTGTATAATGGCGCCAGGTATGATTTTGCGGATATTACACCACGTGTGCAATGGATTTTTAACACGATAGCCGGCGATGATGCGTACAAAGCCACACCCAATTATAATATCACTGGTTTTTATTGCCGTAAGGGGATTGATACCACATTGGGTTCAAGCGTTTGGAACCGCCAGGCTTTTGATTGGCCTATCATCAGGTATGCTGAGGTTTTACTTAACCTTGCTGAGGCTGCTAATGAAGTACAGCACCCGGCCGAAGCAAGGGCCTATATTATTCAAATCCGCCAAAGGGCCCATATCACAGCAGGAGCAGGAAATTATGGATTGGCTGCATCGGTTGGTTCTGATTATCAGGCCACGTTGAACGCTGTTATGACCGAACGGGCAATAGAGTTTGCTTTTGAAGGAAAACGGTTCTGGGATTTGAGGCGCAGACGGATGTTTAGTGTACTGAATAACATGGGCACACTGCACGCTTACGGGCCGTACTTTAACAGTGCGGCTGCATCCGCTCAATATGGTATTAATATTACGCAAAGTAATAGCGGGATTGCCGCACAGCTTTCTAACCTGATAGTAAATTCACCGGCATCGTTTGATCGTAACGCTTTTCTTAAGGCTATTACCAATTACAAATATGAGCCGATAGATCCTGGTGCCACCAGTCAAATCAATATACCCGATGCCTATTATTTCGGTCCTATTGATCCGCAATATATTTTACAAAATAAAAATCTGCAGCAAAATACAGGCTGGGATGGCGGAACATTTAATCCGGTGATACAATAGGTGCCGAATGTGTTTTATTTTTTAAGTGTACTTCCGGTAATGAGACTACCTGAGGTTTAGTTGAAGAGGCGTCCCTGTATGGTGGTACAGGGCGCCCTCTTTTATCATTGATCAGAAAGCGGTGCTTGGAAATTAGAAATGCTTTTTAGTTGATTATATATGAGTTTTTATAACATGATAAATAAATTGAACACAGGTTTTTTAGTTCTCCTGGCGTTCAGTATGATGCTGGTAATTCACCCGCAGGCAAATGCACAAACCATTACTTTAAACACAAAGTTTGTTATGCTTAGTATAAACAAACGTGGGTTTATTACCAGTATTAAGGATAAATCATCCCATAAAGAATATTGCCCTGCCGGTAAAGTTTCTGCCTTACTGAGTCTGTACAAAGGCGAAAACTATATACTGCCGATAGCTGCTGCATTTAATACGCTCAATAAGCGCATTACGCTACGCTATCCTAATGGTTCTGTGGCAACGGTGCAAACTGATGAAAAAGGGGAGTACGTACGATTGAAACTGGTATCGCTTAAGCCGCGAAACGGGGTTGACAATATCGTTTGGGGCCCTTATAAATTAACTATCTCTAAAACAATAGGAGATATCCTGGGCGTAGTAAGAGATGATGATTTCGCATTTGGCATACTCGGTTTAAATGACAATACCACCGGCGGCCCCCCAACAGGAGGCGACATGTCTTTCATGTACTATTTTATTCATTCGCCTGATCCCCTGAAATACCCCTTGCCGCCAAATCTTAAGGAAGGCCAAACTTTCACAATCGGCGGAGATGGCATAAATGATGTGGCGTTTTATTCACATCCGGAAGAGTATTACCGGATGAATTACGGAAACGGGGCAAGACTTGAGCCCGCTTTTGGTTCTACAGTTTGCATGCACTCAAGAGACCGGAGAAAGGAACAGATGATACGGTTCCCGGTGTTGCCCGATAATTTGGATGGGAAGGTAAATTCGGCCAGGTACCAGTTGGTGCCGCCGGTTAATGCCGATTACATCGGATCGTCGGTTGCTTTGCTTGCCTGCCCCGATTCTGTCGGGCTCCGCACTATCGAACAAATAGTTTTAAAGGAAGGGCTGCCGCATCCCGAAATTGATGGTCAATGGATCAAAGACCCTAAAGCATACCGCCCTGACATCGCGTGGCATGGCGCTCATGACAGCCTGATCACCTATGCTCATCAATTAGCCATCAAAGGCGTACAGGACGAAGGATGGGGCGAATATTATCCCAACCCGCAAAATCGCTGGACCAACAGAAAAATAAATTTCAACAACGCGGCTCCCATGAACATTCCGGACTACGGCGCATTGATGAAGAAAAATGGGATCAGGTATGGACTGCATACCCTGTGCGAGTTTCTGCAGCCTGATAATAACAGCGATGTGGCCCCGGTACCAAGCGATAGCCTCGCCATTATGCAGCGCACCATGATAACCAAAGATCTTACTGATCAGGACACGGTTATAACGGTGGCCGACAGGGCTTATTTCAACGAGTTTGGCGGGTGGGAAGGTAACCATACCAATGTGCTGAAAATAGGGAAGGAGCTTATAGAATACAATGGCATTAGCGAGAGCAAGCCTTACACCTTTTTACATATCAAAAGAGGGCTTTATGGAACAAAAAGAGGTACCTATAGAAAGGGTACCACAATAGTAAAGCTGCAGCCTAACTGCTATCGTGGTTTTGTTCCGGATATGAATTTGCAAAAAGTATATGCAGATTATTATGGCAAGTGGCTAACAGAAGGAGGGATGGATTATATTGATTTTGATGGCCTGGAGAGCTGTATGTACCAGGGGCAAGGGCAGTACTCCTTTAAGCAGTTTTTCAGGAAGTTATTTGATACCTACGCAAAAAATGGAGGTGATTATCTCCGCGTAATGGGGAGCGCGGTTTATGAAGGCAACTGGCATTATATGAGCGTTTGCAATGTTGGCGGCGGCAATAATATGTTTAATCCGGTATTGAACCAATGGGGAATAGAGGGAAAAGATATGCGATATGTTTTTGAGGGCAGTTATTTACCTGCAACATTCGGAATAGTTGATTTGCATAGTGATTGGAGTTTATACGATGCTGAAAACCTGGAAGCCAAATCAATTGGATGGAATGCAACCTACATGCTTGGTTTGAGCCAGCATGCTGTTGAAAATTGCCCGGAAAAGAATAATATTTTCAAGGCATACCGCGCCTGGGAAAATGCCAGGGCATTGAATATTTTCACCAAAACAGTAAAAGAGCGTTTAAAAGATTTAAATTATAAATTTCACCTGGTGCAAAACGGCGAAAAGTCTTTCGTTTTATATCCTGTACGTGAAGCCCGTTTTCCTGACCAGCAATACACTGTCGAAAAAAATACGTGCCGGTTAAATAATGAATTTGATGCGCAGCCGCTGGATTGTGCGATACGGATATCATCTGCCGAAAAAGATGGGTATGCTGATGGCATCAGGATCACTTTTCAGGACGGTACAGAACTTTCAATCGACAAAAAAATTACCAATGGCGAATTTATTATCCTGAAGGATAATGCTTGCTATGTAGCGGATAAGAACAGAAAGAAGATCGCTGAAATTCCAGCCCAGGGCAATTTGACACTACCGCATGGAGCATCATCAATCCAGGTTAGCGCCCTGCAAAATAGCAATCAAAAAGTAAATATGGAACTGCTGGTTTCATCTGTAGGACCGGGCATAAAACTTTGATGATTTAACATGGATTTTAACAAAAAAAGCTGCCTTTCCGCATCCATAATTTATACGTGTTTATTAGGCATTGCCCATGCGCAGGGAGCAAAAAAGCTTATAACTCCTGATTTTTTAAAAGCTGTGCATGGAAATATGCGTGTAAGCGCTATCCAATATGAGGGTACCAAAGCATTAAATAAATTTGAGTTCGGGAACAATAGCCTGACAACAGACAGTGCCCAGTGGTTGCTTAACTTAACCGCAAAACAGGGTGCAAGCGCCGGGATACTGGATATCACCGCCGATATTAAGTTAAAAGAAGGCCATGCAGCTGCCACGGCCCTGGAGGTGTCTTTTGACTTCAGCCGCTGGAGCAGGAAGAATTATGTTATGGTGCCTGCAAGTATGTATAACGGGAACAGGTATCCTGCCATTGGCAACGGGTACAACCCACCCTATACCAGGGATATGTACTATAACCCCAAAGTACCGCTAACCATTTCAAATAACCCCAGGTTATCCGCAGAACCCGATAAAGCATCGCTGGTGCAGTTACAAACCGGCAACGCAGCAACGCCGGCAATGTGCTTTTTTTCACCATCGCTAAAGAAAGGCTTTATCCTGTTGACCACCCAGCAGACCCAGTTGGGCAATAGTGGCCTTACCATTGCAGAAAATGCAAAACAAGATAGTTGCAGCTTTAGCATTTCGGCACCGGCAGTGCGCAGACTGGCGCCGGGGTTTGGGGATTTTCATGAAAGTGGTGATAAAGCACACGACTGGAAACCCGGCGACCATATAACCATTGCGATGAGGTTATATGTATTTGATGCCCGCAGCATTCCCGATTTGCTTACGAAGTTTATGCAGGTACGTAAGGATATAACCGGGCCAAATAGCCCCCGCAATATATTACCTATGAGTAAGTTACTTGCAGTAGGTTCGGCAATATGCAGCGGTAATTTTATACATGTTCCTGCCGGTAGTTATTACAAGCCCGAAAATAATGACGATTTTCAGTTAGGTTGGGTGAGCGGTATGATTAATACCTATCCTATGCTGGTGCTTGATAATGCAAAAGAACGTGAGCGGGTAGCAGAGGAGATCGATTTCGTTGTGAATAAACTTCAGGGGAAAAGCGGCTTTTTTTATGGCGGAATAGAAGCAAATGGCCGCCTTCTTTTTGAAAAAATGCACCCTGATTTTCCGGAGGGCCAGGCCATGGTACGCAAAAACAGCGATGCTTTACTGTGGCTGATGAAACATCTGTTACTGTTCAAAGCGCAGGGTTTTGAAAACATAATTAAGCCCGAATGGGAGTCGGCCGCTAAGAAACTGGCCGGAGCTTTTACTAACACCTGGAAAAGATACGGCGAGTTTGGGCAGTACATCGTACCCGAAACTGGCGAGATAGCCGTATTTAACTCCACGGCAGGGGCGATGGCGCCCGGCGGACTGGCTATTGCGGCAAATTACTTTAGTAATCCGGAGTGGCTTGTAGTAGCCAGGGAAACAGCAAATTATTATTACCAACGCGATGTGGTAAACCAGGGCCTTACCGGCGGCGACTGCGGGGATATTAGTATGGATGCTAATTCAGAATCAGCATTTGGTTTTTTAGAATCATTGATGGCCTTATACAACGTTACGGGCGATAAAAGCTGGTTACAGAAGGCTGAGGTAGAAGCGGCGCTTTGTTCAACCTGGGTATTGTCCTATGATCCTGTTTTTCCAGCCGGCAGTCAGATCGCAAAGTTGAACTGCCATATGGCCGGGGCAGTTTGGGCCAGTATTCAAAATAAACATTCAGCTCCGGGTATTTGTGAAGCCTCGGGCGATTACCTGTTCAAATTATACCGTGCGACGGGTAACAAATTATATGCAGATTTAATAAAGGATATTCAACATGCGCACGCCGAAGCGGTAAACATGCCAGGTCATTATACTACCAACAACCTTATCGGATCAAGCATGGAACGAATTCAGCCCAGTGACGCCGAAGGCAGGGGCAGTGTCGGCAATTTCATAAACACCCGGAATTCGTGGACGGAAACGAACGGCATGTTAATGGCCATTGAACTGCCTGGAATTTATCTTCAGACAGATAAGGGAAAACTCCTGGTTTTTGATCATGTGGAAGCTGCTGTTTTGAAGAAGGATAAGAAATTGACCACACTGCTGCTGAGCAACAACACCGGGTATGATGCCAACGTAGCCGTTTTTGCGGAAAGCACTACGCAGGCTCAGAAGCCGCTTCCGTATACAGCGTTTTTACATTGGCCTAAAGTGATGGTAAAAACAGGACAAAAAGTACAGCTGCAAATCACAGCCGGCAACAAAATTTTGGCCGTTAAAACACTTAACTAAAAACATGACAAACACTGTCGACTCAAAAAAAAGGCGGGACCTGGTAAAGGGGATAGGGCTGCTCGCCATATCATTGCCATTAGGAGTAAAACGCGAACCGAATGCTTTGGCCGGTCCGCATGAAAAGAAACGGGTATTAAGGATAGCACATATTACAGATGTACATATCCGCCCCGAATACAATGCGCCGGAACGTTTCGGGCGCTGCATTGAAGAAATAAAGAAACATAAGGTCGATTTTTTTCTAAACGGAGGTGATTCCATATTCGCTGCCGACTACAATAACATTACCCGTGAACGGGTCAACGAACAGTGGGCGATATGGAAAAACGCCCGTGAAAGATTTAAGGGATATGAAGTATACAGTTGTTTGGGCAATCATGATATGTGGTGGGCTTGCCCTGACAAATCCGACAGCATGTATGGCAAACCGCATGTTATCGCTCAACTTGAAATGCCGGGCCGCTTTTACAGTTTTGAAAAGCATGGGTGGCATTTTATCATTCTCGACAGTAATAATGATAATGCAGGTTCATTAGATGCCGAACAGCGAAAATGGCTGGAGAACGACCTGGCGTCACTGCGGCGCGGCACGCCCGTTTTGTGTATGAGCCATTACCCGATTTTGAGCGTAAGCACCATAATGGAAGGAGGCAACCATACAGATGCGAGATATATCACTAATTTATTTAATAAACACCGGGACAAAACAATCACTTGTATAAGCGGCCATATCCATTTACGTGATGAGGCTGGGTATGATGGCGTTCGCTACTATTGTAACGGCGCCTTAAGTGGATTTTGGTGGGAAGACGGCGATAGTGATTCGGCGGCTAAATGTTATTACCGCGAAACCCCGCCTGGCTATGCTATATTAGATTTATTTGAAGATGGAAGCGTAAGTAACCGCTATTATCCGCATTCGTTCTGACTGAAGAGGTTATCCGTATAGTGTTGCTTTTAAAATATTGAACAAATTGAAAAGAAATAAATGAAAAGAAAGCTGTTTTTTTCGACGATTGCTTTTTGGGGCATCATCAACATCGCCAGTTCACAAGAAGCGAATAATAAATTACCCGCCTGGAAGGAAAACGACAGTCCGGTCCTTTCTCAGGATTGGCTGGTAAACCCTGTTCAGCAAAAAGCCGATGTTTATGCTGATGGTAAAAACATTATTTTGAGCAATGGTTTAGTAAAAAGGACCTTCCGGATTCAGCAAAATGTGGCCTGCATTGATTACAGCAATATGAGCAACGGCCAGCAACTGCTGAGGGCTGTTAAGCCCGAAGCGAAGTTAACCCTTGATGGCAGGGAATATAATATCGGAGGCCTTTACGGGCAAAAGGAGAATGCCTATCTGCTGCCCGAATGGGTAAGCGGATTCAAAGGCAATGAAAATGATTTTCAGTTTCAATCCTTTTCGGTAACGGATATTCCTCCTTACATCCGCTGGAAACCGCGGGGATGGGCACTGAATACTGTTCCTGGCTCCGGTAAAATGCTGTCATTTACCTATAAATCAAATGTTGACGGTTTAAAAGATCTGCTTGTTACTGTACATTATGAACTGTATAATAACATTCCTCTTATTGTAAAATGGCTTTCGGTTCAGAATAAAGGAAATAAAGCGATAACGTTAAACAGGGTAGTAAATGAAGTGCTTGCAACAGTAGAGGAAGAAAGTGCCGTAGTTGGTTCGCCGGCTCAGATGGAAAAACAGCACGGCCTTTATCTGGAGACTAACTATGCCTTCAATAACTCTATGCGATATGATATCAGCGACCAAACTACCCATTGGAAAGCCGATAGCAATTATACATCACAGGTAAATTATAATTATCAAACGCCGTGTTTATTAGAGGTATACCCGGAAAAGGCTACTGGTATAAGGTTGGGAAAAGGGCAGGTTTTTAACTCGGTTCGCACTTATGAGTTACTGATGGATAGTTATGACCGCGAAAGGCGGGGATTGGCTATCAGGAAAATGTACAGCACCATAGCTCCATGGACGACCGAAAACCCCATCTTCATGCACCTCGTAAGCCGTAACGATGATGATGTAAAAAAGGCTATAGACCAATGCGCGGCGACAGGATATGAAGCCCTGATCCTCAGCTTTGGAAGCCATTGCAATATGGAAGACAGTTCGGCTGTCAACATACAACGCTGGAAAACACTATCCGATTATGCACACAGTAAGCATATCCTGATAGGGTGCTATTCTTTATTTAGTTCAAGGCGGATCAGCGATGAAGATGATGTGATCGATCCGGTAACAAAAAAGCCGGATGCAGCTGCGTTCTTTGGTAATGCCCCTTGTTTGGGCAGCAAATGGGGCCTGGCCTATCTGGATAAATTAAAATACTTTATTGGTAAAACCGGGTTCGATATTTTTGAAAATGACGGCCCTTATCCCGGCGATGTTTGTGCTTCAACTACACATCCCGGCCATAAAAACCTGGATGATAGCCAATGGCGGCAAATGGAACTGCAAAAAGGTTTATATCATTGGTGCAATGAGCATGGTGTTTATGTGAACGCTCCCGACTGGTATTTTTTGGATGGCACCAACAAAATTGCCTTAGGCTACCGGGAAGTTAATTTTTCTTTGCCGCGCGATCAGCAAATGATCCTGAACCGTCAGAATATTTTTGATGGTACCTGGGAAAAGACCCCTGCAATGGGCTGGGGATTTGTGCCGCTTACCCGGTATCAGGGCGGTGGCCCCGAAGCCGTGCTGGAACCGCTTTCGGATCATTTGAAAGATTATGAACAATTGATGGTGCAATATTACGGGGCGGGAGTCCAGGCCTGTTACCGCGGCCCAAGATTGTATGATACCGAGGCTACCCGCAAGATGGTGGTAAGTGTAATTGACTGGTATAAAAAATATCGCAGCATCCTTAACTCCGATATTATCCATCTTCGCCGGGCCGACGGCAGGGACTGGGATGGTTTGCTGCATGTGAACCCGAAACTAGGTACAAAAGGAATGATCATGCTTTACAACCCGCTTAAAGTTGCGATCACAAGAACCATTAAGGTACCCCTGTACTACACAGGTTTAACAAGTTCGGCCCTGCTCAGGGAAAAGGGAGGGGTAGCTAAAAAGTATCCTGTTGACAGGAAATATGAGATCACGCTAACCTTCAATATTGCGCCCGAGAGTTATACATGGTTCACTATTGAATAAATGGCTACGGATATGGTTAAAACCACCGGCGAAGCAACAAAATTACCCCTCCAGTTTTCTTAATTGTTATTTACAACCACATCGAAATTCATTTGAATGATCTCAACAAAAAAATTAATCACGTACATCACGTTCTTTGTTTTAATACAATCGGGCCTGCACGCCCAGGTGAATAATATTGCGCCGAATATCATACCGGCGGTTCATCAATGGCAGGCAGGTAACGGTAGTTTTATTATCAGCGCTGCTACGGTATTTAAATTTAAGCCATCTGTATCAACACAAAAAACTGTTGCAATATTCCTTGAAGACCTGGCTGCGTTGCGAGGCAAGGAGCAACAATCCGGGTTACAGGCAAAAGGAGGGAAGAATGATATCATCATAAAAATCAAACTGCAGCGTCATTTAACCCAACTCCAAAAAGAATCTTATCACCTGGAAATCAAACCGGATAAGATTATTATAAAGGCAATGGACGAGGCGGGTGTTTTTTATGCTACCAGGACTTTGCTGCAGTTAATTGAACAGAGTACCGATAAGCAAAGCATCCCTTGTTATATTATTTCAGATATCCCTGCCTATCCTTTTAGGGGATTTATGCTGGATGTTGGGCGCAAATTTTTCCCGGTATCGCAGCTGAAAGATTACATATGCCGCATGAGCTGGTATAAAATGAATCAATTACAATTGCATTTAAACGATCAGGCTTTTCACGGGCAGCACTACGCGGCTTTCAGGATCCAAAGCAAAACATATCCGCAGCTAACATCAACAGATGGGTTTTACACACAGCAGGAAATCAGGGATTTGATACAATACGCCGCAGATCGTGGCATAAATATTATCCCTGAAATTGATGCGCCCGCCCACGCCATGAGTATTTTAGATATTGCCCCCGAGCTAAAAAATGAAAAATTACAGGATGGACAGCTGGATGTATTAAATCCCAAAACCACCGCCATGATGGAAAAGATCTTCGATGAATTTGTGCCGTTATTTCCATCACCCTATTTCCATATCGGAACTGATGAGTACAGATTTAAAAAGGCTACTATGACAGAAGACCGTAAGGCTTTTGCAGCAGGGTTTTGCAACTATATCAATCATTTCAACAGATACATAGGTGCTAAGGGAAAAAAAGTAATGATATGGTCCGGATACAACGAAATGCCAGGATTTACCCCAATTGATAGCAATATAGTGATTGATATGTGGTTGGGCAATAATGCCAAAGAAGAGATTAAAGCAGGGCACCAGGTGGTACAATCAACGGACGGATGGCTGTATATTGTTCCAGGTACAAATTACTATGGGGTAGATAATAAGTTTTTATATGAAAAATGGGCTCCCAACGATTTCGGTTCAAACCAGCAGCTAAACCCGGGCGAACCTGATTTGTTAGGGGCGAAGCTGCATGTATGGAATGATCTTGGGCCAATGGGTTTTACCTATCATGAAACGGCAGAAGAAGTTGCGGTGGCTTTACCCGTAATGGCTGAGAAACTATGGGGCAATAAAATGTCACCTACTTTTGATGAATTTATAAAGAGAGTTGACGGCTTGAAAAACGTACCTCAGGTAAATGATACAAGGCTATTGGACGCTTCCAAAAATAGTGATCCAATCATTGACTTCGATTTTAAAGAAAATACTTTACCCGATGCTGCAAATAAACAGCTAATAAAACCTTTAACAGGTTACGAATCAAAATCAGTATTAGCGCTTGATCAGCATGATTTTGTTCGGCTAAACTTACCAGCCGACGAGTTAGAACAACCCTGGACATTGAGCTTCCGGGTTAAAAAAACAGATACCCGCGATACAACGACGGTACTGTTCGAATCGCCTTACGGAACAATTTTCCTGAACCTTAAAGATAAAAAATCGGGCAAGACCGGTTTAGGTATTGCCCGGACTGTTGGCTATAAAGAGTACGCAGGTGAGGGCGAAGATTTTTACCGGCAGGTATTTACCGGCATTGTCCCTGTAAATAAATGGACGCAAATAACTTTGACCGGCGGGCATAACACCTGTACTTTGTATATCGATGGCAAAGAAACAGAGTCAGTCGAAAAGCAATTCGTTTGCCCGCTAAAAACAATAGGAAGCAGCTGCGGCCATCTTTCAGCTTCATCATTTTTAACTAACATAAAAGTGTTTGGCCGGATATTGAACAGAGATGAAATAATGGCATTGTATTTAAATGCTAAGCTATTAATCGATTAATTAAAGAAAATAGGTTACCATTCCAAATAGCTGGTATTGATTGTTTATAGCCAGCCGTTTTAATTTGATGATAAGGTAGAACGAAATACAGCTTACTATTGGCTGGGGTGTAAAAAAGATGAGCCTCTGATGCTAAATTGGGTTTTCCTTATACGCAGGTTATCCATACAGTGCGAAGATATTAGAACAACTATTAACCTTTTTGTTGTACCGATGAAGGTTTAATTGAAAACGGCTTAGAAATTTTAGATCGACCGCAATCATCAAATAGAACGGCAACTGTTTCAGATCATCTAAAAATTGGTTCGTGAGGCGATCGGGATTGAGTACGAAAAGAAAAATAGTAAGTTGAACGTATGTTTTGCTTACGGTTTTTTTATTGTTGAAAATCTTAAGTTTACTTAAAATTAATTCGTTCTATGCTGTCACAGGAACACGATTTTGAAGAATTTAAAAGTCAATGTGTAACACATCTAATGTCGTTACAACCTGAATTTATGAAGTTGTATGATATTGATAGTTATGATGAATGGTTTTACGACCATGGCGTTGGTGCATTTCATTTCAAATCGGACAATGAAAGAAATTTGTATTTTAAATACGTTGATGTCGGTTCATTTTCAACCAAAGACAACACCTGGAAATGGGCTTGGGATAACATTACCACCCCCAAACACGTCAGCCGTTCTTTGGAAAAAGTGAAAGCTTTCGGATTAGAAAACGATTTTGAACAGCTTATTGAAGGTCTGTTTGAAGGGGATGAATATACAGGTTGGGAAATGACCGCGATTTCGGCAAAATTGTTAAACGCGATTGGTTCATATCGCATACCGCACGATCATCTGTTTATGTATTTTATTTTTACTAATGAACTAACACAAGCAGAATACAACGATCTCAAAAATAAGTATATCGATTGTGAAACACATGTGTCTGATCGTGTTGCATTTGTCTGTCAGCATTTAATTAGTAATAAATCTATTGGTTTCCATGAGGCTTTCGATTCCCATCCATCATTTGATCCTGATGGTGACTATCAGGCATGGTGTGATGAGTGCGAAAAGATCAGGCTCAGAGACGGCGAGTGGACTGATAACGCAATGGCTTTCGCAGACATTAAAGTTGTTTGCAATCAATGTTATTTTGAAATTAAAGACAGGAACCAGAGAGATTGAACAACTCCATTGTATATTCATAGGTTGAGCTTACTGTAGAATGGATTTGAATATCCGGCTTGACTCTCTCTGGAAATACTTTGAAGCGCACAGATCCAACAAATACCTCCATTTTTTTCACAAATACTCCCGGCACTGCAGATGATCGCTATGCTTATTTCACGCAATGAGATGAAAAAGCGGCTGAATGCTTACATTTGGCTATCTGACTATGAAAACGACCTTACTGGCGTATCCTTGCGTCTTTATTTTGGTATGCTGTGCTTTCGTACAGCAGGAGCCGCTCCGCCGCTTCGAGCTGAAGGGGTATGCACAAGGTACCACATATGGTATCGTGTATTATGCGCCCGACAGCCTGGTGAATACAGCGCAAACGGATAGCCTGTTAAAGCATTTTGATCAGTCGGTGTCCCTATATCAGCCTAATTCGCTTATCTGCCAGTTCAACCGTTCTGCAAAAGGTATCCGTATAGATGAAATTTTTCGTGTGCTGATCACCCGTGCGCTGCAGATCAGCCACGCAACCGGGGGGCTGGTTGACCCCACAGTGAAACCTTTGGTTGATGCCTGGGGATTTGGTGTAATTAAACCGGCACATGACCCCGACCGGGAAGAAGTGCAAAACCTCCTTCATCATGTAGGAGCGGATAAAATCAGTTTGAAAGGTACTTTTTTACACAAAACCCAGCCGGAAGTACAACTGGATCTCAACGGCATCGCGCAGGGCTATTCTGTCGATCTGCTGGCTTCGTTATTGGAACAGCATTCCATTCATAACTATCTCATCGAATTGGGTGGCGAATTACGTATTAAAGGCCATAAACCCGGCAACGAACCGTTTAAGGTGGGCATTGAAGGCATCAGTGGCGATGACCTGAATCCGGCCCCGATGCGGAAAGTGATTGAGCCGGGGGATGGCGCCATTACTACATCCGGCAATTACCGCAAACATCATGAAGCAGGCGGCAAACAGGTTTCGCACCTGATGGATCCGTTAACAGGTTATCCAATTCAAAACGAAATGATCAGCGTTACCGTTTATGCAAAAGATGCAATAACAGCGGATGGTTATGATAACGGGTTTATGACAATGGGATTAAAACGCACATTGAACTTTCTGAAAAACCGGAAGGATCTGGGTGCTTATATTGTATACCGGAAGCCGGATGGCCGTATAGCAGATACGGTTACTGCTTACTTTAAAGGATATCAACAATAAAACTGGATAAATGGAGAGAAGAACTTTTTTGAAAAATACAGGCCTGCTAACAGGCGGACTATTGCTAAACCAAAACCTGAGCGCAATACAGCCCGGGGCCGATCCCGTTAAAATTGCAGTTGTAGGCTGTGGCGACCGTGGTACCGGGATTATGAATATCCTTAACGGAATGCCCGATCAGTTCCAGATTACTGCCTTATGCGATGTGCTCGATTTCAGACTGACAGCAGCACAAAAGCTGGTTAAGCCAGGTTCAGTAAAAATATATACGGATTACCGTAAATTAATTGATGATAAGCAGGTGGAGGCGATCATCGTTGCTGTTCCGCTGTACCTGCACTACGCTGTGGCTGCTGATGTTATCCGCTCGGGCAAACATTTATACCTGGAAAAAACGATGACCTATGCCATTGATCAAGCGCTTGAGCTTGTGAGCCTGATGCATGGCCGCAGCAACCAGGTGCTGCAGGTTGGTCACCAGTACCGCTATTCGCCTTTATATTACCGGGTTAAGGAGATGATCAATAAAGGCTACCTGGGTAAAGTAACACAAGTGGATTGCCGCTGGGACCGCAATGGCAATTGGCGACGCCCGGTGCCTGATCCTTCACTGGAACGGGCCATCAACTGGCGCATGTACAAAGAATATTCGGGAGGACTGGCGGCCGAACTGCTTTCGCACCAGATTGATTTTATTAACTGGGTTTTTGATACCCATCCGCAGGAGTTTTTTGCCACTGGCGGGATAGATGTGTTTAAAGATGGCAGGGAGACCTATGATAATGTACAACTGATGTTACGTTACCCGGACCTGGGCCTGATCGGTAATTTCGGCGCAATGTGCGGCAATGCGCATGACGGATATCTTTTCAAGATTAAAGGTACCCTGGGTACTGTATCCCTGCTAACTGATCAGGGCATGTTTTACCCCGAGAAAAAACTATTGAAAGAAAAAGGGACAGTAGACGGCGTAACCGGTGCAACACGTATTGTATGGAATAAAGAAGGAGGCACACCCATTCTGCCCGAGGCGACGAAAGATGGTACCTGGTATGCATTCAACGATTTTTATCAGAAAATACAGCATAATGAGCTACCGGATAGTAATGTATTCACGGGAGCCCGCACCGCCATCAGTGTGCACCTGGGCAACCAGGCGCTGTACAGCAAAAAGATCTGCAACTGGGATAACAGTTATAAGATTGGATAATTAGAAGCCCCGATATCGCAAATATCGGGGCTTTGTGTTTATAACTAAAAAAATCAAAATAAATTTGTGAAACCAATTAGTTGCGCATATATTTGCAACCAATCAGTTTCTTATTTAAATAAACCAAACCATGAAAACTAAAATCCTATTTGTTTTATGCCTGTTAACCGGGCTAATGTTTATCAACGCCGGTCTTGACAAATTTTTTCATTACATGCCCATGCCTAAAGAAATGCCTGAAAAAATGGTGAAAGCGGGGCAGGCCTTTATGCAAATAGGCTGGCTAATGCCGCTGGTGGGTGCCATGGAAATCCTTGGCGGTGTATTATTGATCATCCCAAGAACCAGGGCGCTTGGTGCTGTAGTACTCGTACCTCTTTTAACCGGTATTTTATTGGCTAATATCAGTATGGCCCCATCAGGTTTACCTATCGTATTGATATTGATCGCAATTGTTCTTTGGGTAATTATTGACAATTGGGAAAAATACCTGCCCATGATCAGGAAATAAGTTTTAAATGAACCGGCGGTCTTATTAACCGGTTCGTAAATAGTACTTCAATGAGAAGAGATATTTTTCAGGCTGTTGCCGACCCTACACGGCGGGCTATCATCGCCTTAATCGCCTTACAGGCAATGACACCTAATGCCATCGCCGAGCATTTTGACACTACGCGGCAGGCAATTTCAAAACATCTGAAGGTTTTGACCGAATGCGAACTGGTGAAACAGGAACACCAGGGGCGTGAGATCTACTATCAACTGGAGATTGACAAAATGAAAGAAATAGACAAATGGCTGGAGCAATTCCGTAAGATTTGGGAAACTCGGTTCCTGCAACTCGATAACCTTTTAGCTACCTTAAAAAAACAACAAAAATGAAAAACAACTTGCACTTTGATTTTATTGCCGACAAAGTAAAAAATACGCTGACCATCAGACGTGAGTTTTTAGCCGACAGACCATTGGTTTGGGACTGTTATACTAAAAGCGAATTGCTCGATCAGTGGTTTGCGCCAGCGCCCTTAACCACCAAAACCAAATCAATGGACTTTAGCGAAGGTGGCCACTGGCACTATGCCATGGTAGAGCCCAACGGTACAGAATATTGGGGCTGGACAGACTATCTGAAAATCAAACCCATTGATTACTATACATCATTGGATGCTTTTTGTAACGCAGAAGGTGAAATAAATAAGGATCTTCCCCGTGCGGAGTGGCTTGTG
The DNA here is from genome assembly GCF_900100445.1 of Mucilaginibacter sp. NFR10. NCBI lineage: Bacteria > Pseudomonadati > Bacteroidota > Sphingobacteriia > Sphingobacteriales > Sphingobacteriaceae > Mucilaginibacter > Mucilaginibacter sp. NFR10. The sequence continues at coordinate 598,521 of NZ_FMTV01000002.1, forward strand.
AATTTTACCGATAAAGGAGAAAACGCTTTGGTAGAAACCATTGTAACTTACAAATCGCTTTCAGATTTGGAAACTGTTATCCAGATGGGCATGGAACAGGGAATGATGGCAACCCTTGAAAAGCTTGACCAATTATTATTAACCTTAAAAAAGTAAAAAATGAGCAACAAGATCACCGTTACCGCTATGGTAAATGCAGATGCTAAAAAAGCTTGGGATTATTACACCAATCCCGAACACATTACAAAATGGAACTTTGCAGATCCTTCATGGCAATGTCCTTCTGCATCAAATGATATGCGGGTAGGCGGAAAATACTCGGCAAGAATGGAAGCTAAAGACGGGAGCTTTGGTTTTGACTTTGAAGCTACTTATGACGAAATTGTTGACGGTGAAAAGTTTACCTATACCATGCCAAACGGCAGGCAGGCCTCGGTTGCCTTCAAAGCCAATGATAATCAAACTGAAGTTGAGGTAGCTTTCGATCCTGAAGATCAAAATCCCCTTGAAATGCAAAAAAATGGCTGGCAGGCGATACTTAACAACTTTAAAAAATACGCCGAAGAAAATTAATGTGCTCAGAAAGTTACCGTTAATGGTAGTTTTACAGAAGCTGGATGGAGACATTCAGCTTTCGTACTTTTTACTCTGCCCTTAGTTTAGGAGTAGGAAAATGTACTCAACAAAACTATTATTCTTTTTACCAATTCCCCGCTTCCTGTCCCGGCCTGTACACTTCAATATTCTCACGTAGTATGTTAGTATTGTTACACTCATTAATCTGTATATTTTATACATTGTACCTATAAATCAATCATGTTATGTTGTTTAAGATCAGGGTGCTTTGTGCCTGTATTACATTATCGGTATGCTCTTTGCTTTCATTTGCGCAGCAAATAAATTATCCTCCAGTTGATAAGGTTGCCGCTGATTTTAAAAAACTGCTGGAAAGGCCACGCGTTCCATTAAATCCATCCATTACAATAACACAAACAGATTCGGTTATTATAGAGCACGGTTTTATTTACAGCGAAAAGGACGAACGGGTGCCTATTCTTATTTATAAGCCGGTTACCGGTATAAAACCATACCCTGCTGTAATTTTTTTACATGGTACAGGTGGTAAAAAGGAAGACAACAAAAACATGTTGTACCAATTGGTTAAAAGAGGGATCATGGGCGTAGCCATTGATGCCCGCTTTCATGGCGAACGCATTGCCGGAGGCGCGCACGGCTCAAAAGAATACGTAGCAGCTGCCACCGCTGCCTGGGAAAATAAGGACAAAGCCCATCAAACGCATCCATTTTTGTTTGATACCGCTTTCGATCTTTGGCGGGTAACCGATTACCTGGCAAGCAGGCCTGATGTAGATGCCAACCGCATTGGTATGGGCGGCATATCCATGGGAGGGATGGAAACATGGCTTGCGGCATCAGTAGATAAGCGGATAAAAGTAATTGTACTGGATATTGCAGTGCAGAGTTTCAAATGGTCGTTAGATAATGATAAATGGCAGGGGCGGGCAGGTACTATCCGGGGAGCGCATTTGCAGGCAGCCAAAGACCTTGGCGATTCGGTATTAAACAAGCATAATGTACAGGCTGTATGGGATAAACTATTACCCGGTATCACCGGCGAGTTCGATTGTCCGTCGATGCTGCGATTGATAGCGCCCCGTGCCGTGTTGATTGTAGGCACAGAAAATGATCCCAATTGCCCGCTTCCCGGAGCAAACATAGCTTACGCTTCGGCCATACAAGCATATAGATCGAAAGGGGCAACCGATAAGATTATGCGCGATGTAACGCCAAAGCTATTCCATACATCTACGCCTGAACATTTAAAAATGACGTTGGATTGGTTTAGCAAATGGCTGTAGGTATGTATGTCACTGCAATGTTAATGGAAGCTTCAGACAGAATATTTATCTGAAAAAATAAAATTAACAAAAATTTGCTAAATCGATTTTATTATATAATTTGGTCGTGCAATAACCAATTTATAAATACCGGTCAATTTTAGTTCTGAAGGTTTATCTGTCAAAAAAAACTTACGGTAAACTAAACTTTCTATCCGGTACTGCTATTATGAACATAACTACGCTGCCAGCCTTAAAAAAATGTTTAATAACCGTATTTGCCGCGGGTATGTTGTTTATTCCGGCAACAGTGCTGAAAGCGCAAAATGTGGCTGCCTATGTTAATCCTTTTATAGGTGCCAGCACCAGCGCCGATGGGGCAGGGGTTTACCATGGCTTAGGTAAAACGTTTCCGGGCGCTGCCTCACCTTACGGGCTTGTACAGTTAAGCCCAAACACCATAACCGGAGGCGACAATGGCTCGGGCTATAGCTATGAACATAAAAGTATTGAAGGCTTTGCTTTTACTCAAATGAGTGGCATTGGCTGGTATGGCGATCTGGGGAATTTTTTGGTAATGCCTACAGCGGGGCCAATTAAAACCAGTGCCGGTAAACCAGGCACTAAAGGGGTTGGATATCGTTCTGCTTACGATAAAAGCACTGAAAAAGCATCGGCCGGATATTACAGTGTTCTGCTAACTGATAATCATATCAAGGCCGAAGCCACTGCCGCCCCTCATAGCGGCATGTTGCGCTTTACCTTTTCTCAAAATAAACAATCGCGTATCCAGATTGATCTGGCCCGAAGGGTAGGGGGAACGTCAACACTGCAATATGTAAAAGTAGTTGATGACCACACTATTGAGGGCTTTATGAAATGCACCCCAGACGGTGGCGGATGGGGCAATGGTGATGGACATGCAGATTATACAGTGTATTTTTATGCACAATTCAGCAAGCCGCTTAAAAACTATGGTATCTGGAGTGCCGATATTCCAAGCGATACCGGCGATAAATACCAGGAACGCGTAGCTAATGCTGAGATCCTTAAAGGATTGAAGGAAAAGCAGGGAAAGCACCTTGGTTTTTATAGCGAATTTGCTACCAAAGCAGGTGAACAGGTATTGCTTAAATCGGGTATTTCATTTGTGAGTATAGCCGGTGCCAAAGCCAATTTGCAAGCCGAAATAAAGGACTGGAATTTCGATGCTGTTCATCAGCATACCGTTAACCTCTGGAATAACGCCTTATCAAAAGTAAGTATCCAGGGGGGCACTACAGAGCAAAAAACGGTGTTTTATACAGCATTGTACCATACCATGATCGATCCCCGCATTGTAAGCGATGTTACCGGGCAATATATGGGTGGTGATGGCAAGGTTCATCATACTACAACATTTAAAAAACGCACCATATTTAGCGGGTGGGACGTTTTCAGGAGCCAGATGCCTTTACAAACCATTATTAACCCTTCGCTGGTTAATGACCTGGTTAATTCGCTGGTTACGCTTGCGAATGAAAAGAAGAAAGATTACCTGGAGCGCTGGGAACTGCTGAATGCATATAGCGGTTGTATGCTTGGCAACCCGGCTGTAGCTGTATTGGCCGATGCTTATGCCAAAGGCATCCGTAATTATAATATACCAGATGCCTATAAATTAGCGGTGAGCACTGTTGAAAAATTTGGCAATGGCGATAAGGGTTTTACTCCGGGTGGTGGCAGCATAAGCTATACGCTTGAATACGCCTATAACGATTGGTGCGTTGCACAGCTTGCAAAAGCGCTTAACAAAACAAAAGACGTAAAAAAATACGGCGAAAGGGGAGAGGCATTTAAAAACATCTTTGATACGGATAAAGGTTGGTTCCGGCCTAAGGATAGTACCGGCAACTGGCTTCCATGGCCTGCAGAGGGGCGGATTAAACAATGGTACGGCTGTATTGAGAGCAACCCTTATCAGCAGGGATGGTTTGTGCCGCAGGATGTTGATGGTATGGCAAAACTGATGGGCGGCCGCGACAAGGTGATAGCTGATCTGAACAATCTTTTTGAAAAAACGCCCGATAACATGATGTGGAACGATTACTACAATCATTCCAATGAGCCTGTGCACCATGTTCCATTTTTATATAACAGGTTGGGCGCTCCATGGCTTACCCAGAAATGGACCCGTGAGATCTGCCGCCGGGCTTATAAAAACTCGGTAGAGGGTTTAGTAGGCAACGAAGATGTGGGGCAAATGTCGGCCTGGTATGTATTGGCAGCGAGTGGTTTGCATCCGGTTTGTCCCGGCGATACCAGGCAGGAGATCACCAGTCCGGTATTTAATAAAGTAACGTTAAAGCTTGATCCTAAATACGCAAAGGGTAAAACCTTTACCATCATCGCCAATAATAATTCGGCAAAAAATATTTATATACAGGGAGCAAAGCTTAACGGCAAAACCTATAATAAATGCTATATCGATTATAAGGATATTGCGGCAGGCGGCGCCCTTGAACTAAGTATGGGCGCAACACCCAATAAAAACTGGGGGATCTGATAATTTAGGATATGCGTGAAGGAAAGATGAGCAGGTTTTTTATATAGAATTGCTAAATCGATTTTATAAATTGAATGATTTGACAGCACTAACCAAACATCAAACCAAATTATAAACCAAACCAAATTATGAAAACAAACCTGTTCACCTGTACCATGACGGCCATGGCCTTGCTGGCCTCATGCAGCAAACAAGCTGCCGTTAAGTACCCCAAACCTTTTGTACGCACAGATTCTGTACAACTAACCAGCGGATCGCCGGTAAGCTCATACGGAACCTTTTTCATCACCAACGTGTTAAGCGGTAAAGCTATTGAAATTAATAGCAGCGGTATGCTTAATGATGGCACCGGTGCGCAGCAAAACCAATACTCGGGCAGTGGTACGGCCACGGCTCCCAACCAAAAATGGATAATTGTACAACAGGGTAGCGGCGCTATAACCAGCACTACCAAATTTAAGATCATGAACGTAGCCAGCGGTAAATATCTGGAAGTACCCTTGGCCACCACGAATCCCGGTACAGGCCTATGGCAGGATAAAGCCAACACTAACAATGCCCAGCAATGGTATATTCAGGCAGTAAGTACCGGCGTTTATAAAATTATTAATGTGGGTAATGGGCTTGCGGTCACCAATCATGGATCATCTGCCACTAATGGTACGCCTATTACCCAGGAAATATTTGTTGCCGGGAATACGGCGCAAACCTGGCTGCTTAACGGGCTTACAGCCGAGGCTTACCGCGACGATGATGTCGTGAACTTTTTTCACCGTACCAATGGCACCGTGGCTTTTGATGAGGGAAAAAGTATCCCGCTTACCTATGGGGCCAACAACGGAAAAGTGCTTTGGATAACCGAAGATGCCTATGAATCGTCACAGCTTCAAAGTAACGGACAGTTATATTGCCAGTTTTTTAAATATCATAATTCGGCCCTGCTGCAGCCGGCCAGTCACAGCTGGGATCAATCACTTACGCCAAATATCACTACCAATAATTCGCCGGTAAACAGCATGGAGATCATTGAAAGCCCGGGCGATCATAACTCAACCTATCGCTGGCCCGGCGCAGGAATTGAGGCCGGTAGCCACGTTTATCTTTACACATTTGAATCGGCCAACGGATCTACACCCGAAAACCAGGTGCTTTATGACTTAACTCAAAACACATCCGGACTTAACTGGGGTACAGCCGCGCGGTTAACACCTGCGGGTATGTCGGGCCAAACAGAAACCGGGTTTTCAAACGGGATGGTTAAAAACGCTACTAACGACTCGGTATATGTTTACGGAAGCAAAAGCGTTTTCTTCAATACGTCCAATGTATTCCTGGCCCGCTTCCCGGTAAGTAACCCGTCTAACTGGTCGTTCTGGACAGGCTCTTCATGGTCGTCAACCCGTACAACCGCTTCGGCGGCAGCTATAAACGTAGGTGCGGGCAATACCACGCAGCAAAATGTGACCATATCAAAAGTGAACAATAAATATGTAATGATGCAAATGGACCTGGGCTATTTTTGTGATCCGGCGAGCCATAACATTTATATTTCAACGGCCGATAGTCCTAAGGGGCCTTTCACTGCGCCTAAAATGGTTTTCACCATCAATGATGTTTACCAGGGCCATTTGGCAAAGTACTATACCCCGGCCATCCACGCTGAGTTTATAAACGGACATAACGAATTGCTTGTTACCTATTGCCTTAATTATAATGGTGATGGCGGCAGCTGCAGCACAACCACCTGCGTAAATAATAACCAGGATCCTAACTTTTACCAGGTAAAAGCAGTAAGGGTTCCGTACAGCCTGGTGGGTTTATAGTTTGAATTTATTTTTTGCTGAACACATTATAATTAACAGTTAATGAAAAAGTTGATTTTATTATTAGTACTGATAGCAGCCCGGGGAGCAGTAACTGCCCAAAACATAGCGCCATTTCGCGCGGGCGACCGGGTGGCTTTTGTTGGCAACAGTATTACAGATGGGGGCCATTACCACTCGTACATCTGGCTGTATTATATGACCCGTTTCCCTAACATGCGGATAACCTGCTATAACGCCGGCATTGGCGGCGATGTTGTAGGACAGATCAACGACCGTTTTGAAGATGATGTGTTCAGCAAAAAGCCAAATGTGTTAACCCTTACCTGGGGCATGAACGACACCGGTTATTTTGAATGGTACCGCCCCGATGCACAGGATGTTATGGATAAAAGGATCCAGGGCTCATACGATAACTATGCACTGCTGGAAAACAAACTAAAGCAACACCCCGAGATCCGTAAAATTTTTATTCTTGGTTCGCCTTATGATGAAACAAGCAAGTTTACTACAAAAAACATCTATCCTAAAAAAAGTGCGGCTTTTTCAAAGGTGATCGATTTTCAGCAAGCAGCAGCGAAAAGAAATAACTGGGGTTATGTTGATTTCTATCATCCCATGACAGAGATCAACCTGCGTGAGCAAGCCAAAGATTCCACCTTCAGCTTAACGCCTAATGACAGGGTGCATCCGGACAATGACGGACACCTGGTGATGGCTTATCTTTTTCTAAAGGCGCAGGGCTTCAGCAATAAGGTAGTGGCTGATGTGGCTGTTGATGCAAAAAGTAAAAAGACCATTAAGGCGGTGAATTGTAAAGTAACTAACGTGGTTTCTTCGGCAGATTCCGTATCGTTCAATTACCTCGCAAATTCATTGCCGTACCCCATTGATACCATTCCGCGTGGCTGGGGAAACCGAAAAAAACAAGCCGATGCGCTTAAGGTTGTGCCGTTTACCAAAGAAATGAACCAGGAGTTGCTTGCCGTTAAAGGGTTAAAAGCAGCTAATTATAATGTACTTATCGATGGCGAAAAAATGGGTAGCTGGTCGGCTGAGCAATTGGGCGCAGGTATCAACCTGGCCGAGATCACTATAACACCGCAATATCAGCAGGCCATCCAGATCAGGGAACTGAACGAGGAACGTTGGGACATTGAAAGGCGTATCCGCATGTATACCTGGATGCAGTTTGACTTTTTAAAAGGCAAAGGCTTGTTATTCCATGATACCAACGCCGCTATGGATACCATAAGCAAGTATGCCAAAAAAGACATTTTTGTTAACGGAAATAAAGATAACTATACCCGTGCCCGTTACAAAAGCCTGCGCGATGCCTGGCAAAAAGAAATGGATGTACTTACCGACCAGATCTATGCTATCAATAAACCGCAAAACCATCGCATCACCATCATCGCCTCAAAATAAAATCACTATATACTGATGAATATTAAAAAGTTACTATCTATTCCATTATTTATTGGCCTTGCGGTTTACAGTTGGAAAGCTGCTGCCGCAACGGTTGATACGGTGCTGACCCACAGTGCTATAATGAATAAAGACATTAAGGCTGTGGTGATCAAGCCGGCCGATTATTCAAGCACCAAAAAGTACCCGGTATTATACCTGCTGCATGGCTTTAGCGGCAATTACAGCGATTGGATTAAAAAAGTCCCTGCTGTTGCCGGTTTGGCCGATACTTATCATTTTATTATAGTTTGTGCCGACGGCGATTTTGCTGGCTGGTATTTTGATAGCCCAACCATTAAGGATTCACAATACGAAACCTATGTAGGTACCGAGCTGGTGAATTGGGTAGATAAGCATTATTCAACCATAACTGACCGAAAGGGGAGGGCCATAACCGGTTTGAGTATGGGCGGACATGGCGCGTTGTATATAGCTTTTAAGCATTTAGACAAATTTGGTGCTGCCGGGAGCATGAGTGGCGCGGTTGATATCAGGCCTTTTCCGGATAGTTTCGGCATCGAACGCGTATTGGGTAAATACAGCGAACACCCCGACAGGTGGGAACAAAACAGCGTGGTAAACCTCATCTACCTGTTAAAACCCAACTCACTTGCTATTACTTTTGATGTTGGTTATGATGATTTCCTTTACCAGGCTAACCAGGAACTGCATGAAAAGTTGCTTGAACGCAAAGTCCCCCATGATTATACTGTAAGGCCGGGAGGCCATACCTGGGAATTTTGGGGCAATTCCATCAACTACCAGGCACTGTTTTTTAGTCGTTTTTTTGGCGGAATGAAATAAATGATGCCGGGTTACCAATAAATTGGTGCTAAGTTTTTAGTTCAATTTACACGTTCAGGTATCGAAAAAGAGAAAATCAGACCTGTGGCTTCCGCTTAAGTACTATGGACTTAAATAGATAACGCTTTTATAATAACAATTACAACATTTTCAACCGATTGCAAATGTTGTAATTGTTAAAATTCCAGTATAGAAATTGTGATTTTAAAAATTATAAAAAAATAACTCGAAAAATTTGCTAAATCGTTTTTATAAACTATATTAGTATCAGATTTCAACATCTGAATTATAAACCAATTAACAAACAGCTTTTAAAACATTTGCTCCGCGGGTTAAAAAATATGAAATTGCTAAAACGATTTTATATTTTCTCTGTCGAAGCACGATGTTAACTAACCCCTATAGTATGAAAAAACTTTACTTTAAGGTTCTTGCTTATTCGGTTTTCGGGGGCTTCCTTGTTTTTACTTCATGTAAAAAGGAAGGTTTCCTGGGGCAAACACAAACATCAAACCTAACCGGCGAGACGGTGTTTACCGATAGTGCTAATACCGTATCGTTTTTAGCCGGTATTTACAGCAATGTTGGTTTTAGTGCGGCGGCAGGAAGGTTTACCTACGGGCCAATACTTTCGCCTACGCCTAACGGCGGTATCGATGCTGCCTCCGACGAAGCGGAAGTATCAGCATCTGCCGGATCAACAGCCCTGGCATTTGAAACGGGCACCATCAATGCCGCCGTGGTTACCGATGATGCGTATAAAACCTGTTATACCAATATCCGCTCGGTAAACCAGTTGCTTAAAAATTTGCCTAAGGCACCAATCAATAATTTCGTCAAAACACAAATGAAAGCCGAGGCGCGGTTTTTACGGGCCTGGTATTATGCTATATTACTGAAACATTACGGCGGTGTGCATTTACTTGGCGACAGTGTTTACACCTATACGGATAAGATCCCGGCTGCCCGCAATACCTATGCCGATTGCGTGAATTATATCCTTGCCGAGTGTGACGCGGCAGCGCAGGACCTGCCGACTGTGCAATCGGGGGTAAACTATGGCCGTGCATCAAAAGGGGCCTGCCTTGCTTTAAAATCAAGGGTGCTGCTTTATGCCGCAAGTCCTTTGTTCAACGGGCAATCTATCGGTGAGGGTAAAACGCTTGAATTGGTGGGATACCCGGCTTACGATAAAGAGCGCTGGAGACTTGCCGAACAAGCTGCGGCCGCCGTTATCTCAACAGGGGTGTATAGCCTCAACGTTGACAATGCCACCGCCCCGGGTTTTGGCTTTCAAAAGCTGTTTACCAAGCGTGTAAACACCGAATATATTTTCCAGTTGATGCGCCCGACCGGCAACGTGGATTTAGAAAACTTATGGCAGCCACCGACCCGTACGGGCAAAAACGGTGCTTTCCCCCTGCAGGGATTGGTTGATGCTTTCCCGATGAGCAACGGTAAAAATATAACAGACCCTACATCAAACTATAATCCCAATAATCCTTATGCTAACCGCGATCCGCGTTTGGATTATAGCATCATCCATGACCAAACGCCTCTGCAAATCAGGCTTTCGTCGGGTACCTCGCCCATAAATATTTTTGTTGGTAAATACAACGGAAATACAACGGGACCTGATGCCGTACATGTTGGCACTACCACCGGATACTACACCAATAAAATGCTCGACCCGGCTGCCGTGGCCAACGATTTTATGCACCGGACAGATCGTTGCCTACCATTGATCCGCTATGCCGAGATCCTGCTGAACTATGCCGAAGCTGCTAATGAATATGAAGGGCCGACCGGATTAGTTTATTCGGCAGTTGAGGCTATCCGTCAACGTGCGGGCTTAAACCCATACCAGCTGCCCGCGGGTTTGAGCCAGGCCGAAATGCGTACGGCTATTCAAAACGAACGCCGTATTGAGCTGGCTTTTGAAGAGCACCGCTTTTGGGATGTGCGCCGCTGGAAAATTGCCGACCAAACTGACAACATCACTACCAAAGGGATGGAAGTTGACCGCGATGGTGCTGCAGTGGCCTACAAACAATTTGATGTGCGCAAACGCAATTTCCGTAAAGCGATGTACCTGTGGCCTTTCCCGCAAAGCGAGGTAGCCAAATCGCCCGAACTGATCCAGAACCCGGGCTATTAATCACCGACAGTATAATAGTATTGATATGAAATATAATTACAAAGCAAAATGGTTTTACTTGCTGTTGATAGCTGTCTTTATGATGGCAGTATCATCATGTAAAACCGAAAAGATAGTTCCCGGAAGCGAGGCTCCCAAAGATATCGCCGGCAACTGGCGGGTGATCAAAGCTACCCGTAATGGCACCGATTTAACCTCCATTATTGATTTTAGCCAGTTCAGGATCAGCTTTACCGATAAAGGGTATACACTGGTGAACAAATTGCCCTTTCTGGTAAGCAAGGATGGTGCTTTTGCACTTGATGATCCGCAGTACCCGTTTAAGATCACCTTTACTGCCACGGGCGATAAACCGGTTTCAACAGCTTTTACTTATCCTATAGTAAACGGCAAAAGGCAGCTTAGTATCACCTTCAGTCCGGGCTGTACCAATAATACTTATGTGTACGTGCTTGAAAAAGCCAATTGATAAACTAAAAGCAACCGATAAATTATGAGATCATATTTACATATAAAAGGTAAAAATTTATGGAAGCTGTGTGCTTTGGTGGTGCTGGGTATTGCTTTAGCCTGCTGCGGCGAACAAATTACCAGTGTTGATCAGCCGGCCACAGCTACCGTAGGTTCAGTTGTGCCGATAACGGTACACTGTGATATCCCTACCGTGGGAGATGGAGGCCCCGACTACCTCATTTTTGGTTTTTTGGTGCCTAAAGGCTGGAAGGCAGCGCAGAATACCACCATAACTTACACCAGCAAACAAGGTAACGGAACCATGTCCCTGATACCCGACGGTACTTTACCTAAAAAGGGCGACGGCCTTACCTGGTCGGCATACATGAAAAAAACTTTCGGTAACGGTGGTAACCTTATTGATGACATGGAATGGGTGGCTTACCAAACTGATAAAGCCTACAGCCATACCGGTGGGGTAGAGTTTATTGTCGACCTGAATATCAAAACAAAAGTAGGCGCCGATAATAATAACATGTTGGTTAAACTGGGCTATACCATAACCGACAGCGGTAACGGTTTTACCAGCGATGGCAATGGTACTTATTACAGTGTGCTGCTTGGTAATACCTGTTTTGAAGTAACCGGCGGCAGCGGTGACCTGGTTGACTTTTGTAACCCGCAGCTTACCACAATCGATCCGCCAAAATCATTGGATAACGATTTTGTAACCCTGACTTTTGATGGTACAGTTACCGATACACAGTTAAGCGGCGCAAGTGAAGTTTACCTGTGCGCAAAGGCCTACACCAGCGATGGCAAAACCATAAACGTTTGTGAGCAAACCTCTAAAACATTATTGAAACAAACTACTGCCACCAGTAAAAAGTACCAGCTTACGTTTTGGCCGAGATCATTCTTTAATGCAGGGGATACGCAAACCATCACAAGAATGGAGTACTTCCTTACAGATAAAACTGGCAAGGTAAAAGTAGGCTATGGTAATACTGATGCCCCGTTCACCTATACATTTAAATGCGGTTGATCTGTAGATGAAATAAACAAGCAGATGCATCTAACTATACAGGATCTGCTAAAACGATATTTAAACCTTTTGCCAACAATTTTAAACCTGAAAAATATGGCTTATTGCTACATAAATAAATGTTTAACAGGTATCACGCTGTTGATGCTGCTACTGGTTAAAACCAGCTATGCAGCCATGCAGCAGGATACAGCTGCCGTGGCGCCTGCACGGCCCGGTCAGGTAAGCGGTATTGTACTTGATGAGTATGGTAACCCACTGCAGGGTGTTAAAGTAATCAATAAAGGAAAAAATAGTACCCTGACTACCGGTAAAGACGGCATGTTTGCTATCAACGCCATAAAGGGAGATGCCCTGGTATTTACTGCCGCGAATTATAACGCCCGCCAGGTTACCGTTAAAAACACTGCTAAATTAACGGTGAGGCTCATAGATACCTATATTCAGGCACCTAAAACCATTAATGTGCTTTATGATACCATAAGCACATCAAAAAATGTGGGTGCCATATCAACTATCTATACCAATCAACTTACCAGCACCCCTGCAACTTTATATACCTATGCTTTACCCGGGCAACTCCCCGGTTTATATACCCAGCAGTATAGCGGTTTCGCCGCACCTCAAACCGGCGTGCAGACGGTAAATGACTTTATCGGGGCGGTAGTGCAGCACAATAATTATTCGGCCAATGACAATACCGAGTTCGGCCTTTCATTAAGAGGGCAGGGGCCGATAACGATTATCGATGGTGTTCAGCGTGAGATAGCGTCGCTTGATCCGGAAAGTATCGAATCGGTTTCAGTGTTGAAGGATGCGCTTTCAAATATGATGCTGGGCATCAACAGTTCGCGCGGTACTTTACTTATTACTACTAAACGCGGTCAGGTGGGTACGCCGCATATTTCATTCACTGCACAAACAGGCACCCAGCAGCCTTTGGGCTTGCCAAACCCGCTGCCTGCTTATCAATATGCGTATTTATATAATGAAGCGTTACAAAACGATGGTAAGCCGGCCCTTTACAGCAGTGCCGATTTTAACGCCTACCGCAACCACACCGACCCTTTACGACATCCGGACGTTAACTGGTTTAAAACCATATTGCGCGATAATTCGCCGATGACCAGCTACAAGCTGAATGTTAACGGCGGTACCCAGGTAGCGCGGTACAGCGTGTCATTAAACTACCTTGACCAGGCCGGGATGTTCCGCACCGCATCAGCTGTACCCTACAACACCAATAATGATCTTAACCGCTATATCATTAACTCCGATCTCGCGGTTAACGTAACCAAAAAATTTACGGTCGATCTTCAGTTATTTGGCCGTATCCAGCAAAGCACGCAGCCAGGGGCAGGATATGGAAACATATTGGGCGCTCTTTACAGCACGCCAAACAATGCATATCCGCTTTATAATCCAAATAACACATTTGGCGGTACAACAACATATACCAACAACCTGCTTTCGCAAACCGAGTTTTCAGGCTATCAGCGCACCAGCAGCAATGATGTACTGGCCAACCTCGATCTGAATTATAACCTCAGCAGCATAACACCAGGCTTATCGGCAAAGGCAAAAGGCAACCTTGCTTTTTCATCGCAAAGTTTTTTAAATCGCTCATTGCAAAATAATGCCTATTCTTTTAACGCCGACAGTTCTTATTCGGCAGTGGGCTCATCGGTTGCGCAAAACAATTCGTTCAGTACGGTTTCAAGCGCCCGCTACTCGTTTGCCCAGGCATCAGTTAATTACGACAGGACTTTTGGCAAAAGCAATATAACCGGTATGGCACTGTATGATGTACGCTCGGTTGTATTAAACTATGACCTTTCGCAGGTAACAACAAACCGTGCATTAAAAGCGGGTTATAATTATGACGGTAAATACTTTATTGAAGCGGCTGTCAACAGTAGCGGTTATAACCGTTATCCTCCGGGCAATCAATATGGCTTGTTTTACGCCGGCGGTATTGGCTGGCAAATGGGTAAAGAGGATTTTATTAAAGATAATTTCAGCTGGATAAACTCATGGAAATGGCGCGCCACCTATGGTAAAACCGGAAACAACAACGTAGATAATTACGGTTATTATAACTTTTTGCAAACCTACGGCCCTTCGCAGGGTTATTCATACAGCACGGGTACCAGCAAAAGCCCGGTACAGGGTTATTTTGAAAACACATTGGCCAACCCGTACATCCGTTGGGAAAAAGCCCGCAAGCTGGATATAGGGGCCGATATTTCCCTGTTTAATAATCATTTCAATATTACTGCCGATTATTACCACGACAGGTATTATGATCTGTTGCAGGTTAGAGGAAACAGTATTGCTTTGTTAGGTACTTCATATCCTTACGAAAATTTGGGTATTAATCTTTACAAAGGCGCTGAGCTTACTTTAACTTATCAAAATCACATCCAAAATTTCAATTACTTTATTTCGGGTAATGCCTCTATCCAATCGTCAAAAATTATTTTTAGCGACGAAGAGCCATATCCTTACCCATGGCTCAGGCATACCGGTCGCTCAACCAACGCTATTTATGGTTACACGGCTATCGGTTATTTCAAGGATGCCCAGGATGCTGCCACCAGTGCAACAACTACCGGTTACACCGCACAGGCAGGAGATGTAAAATACAAAGACCTTAACGGCGATCATATTATCAACCAGTTTGATGTTTCGGCTATAGGCGGTAACCGGCCGCTGGTTTATTATGGCTTTTCGGCGGGTTTCAATTACAAAGGTTTTAGTCTGAGTTTCCTGTTACAGGGCGTAGCGAACCGTGAGCTGATGTTCAATAACTCGCAGGTGAACGGCTTTGCAGGTGTGGGTTTCCTCGGGCTTACTTACAGCGGGCAGGCGTACAACACCATTTTAGGCCGGTGGACACCCGAAACCGCTGCTACGGCTACTGCGCCAAGGTTATCAATAGGTAACGCCAATAATACCGCCAACTCAACCTTGTACCTGCGCAAGGGCAACTATATAAGGCTTAAAAATGCCGAGGTAGGTTACAACCTGCCTTATGAGTGGGCGCATAAGCTTAGGCTATCGGGCTTGAGAATATTTGTGAACGGCGAAAACCTGTATACACTGTATGGCTACAAAGATTTTGATCCGGAGGTATACGGTACTGCTTACCCAATTCAAAGGGTAATAAATGCCGGCGTTAACATTAAGCTTTGATTTTGGCCATCATAAAAATATTACGATCATGAAGAGTTTCAACAAAATAATTTTAGCGGCCGCCGGCATCTTAACCATAATGGCCGGCTGTAAAAAATATGAGCAGTTCCCGGTTGATAAGGTGACTATCAATTACGTGTTTGACAAAAAGGACTCCTTAGGTACCAATGCCCAAATGTTCCTGTATGGGATTTATGCAGCGCTCCAAAACGGGCACAACAGGGTAGGGAACGACTACCTTGACGCGGCCAGTGATGATGCCATGTCATCGGCTTCGGTATCATCAAATGTAGTAACCATACTTTCAACAGCATCTTATAATTCATATACCATCCCCGCCGGTGAAAACCTTTGGGCTTATTACTACGCAGGCATCCGCAAGGCAAATGAGTTTGTGAACAATATTGATGTAGTGCCGGTACTTGCACAATACCATGGTTACTCCATGAAATATGTATGGAAAAGCGAGGCACGTTTTTTAAGGGCGCTATATTACTTTGAACTGGTTAAACGTTACGGTGGCGTTCCCTTATTGGGCAACAAGGTGTTTACTATAACAGATAATGTGGCCTTGCCTCGTAATTCCTTCGCCGATTGTATCAAATATATTGTAAGCGAATGCGATGCCATTAAGGATACCCTGATGACCGCGCCGCTAAGCAACCCTAATGCCGATTATCACCGCCCTACCAAAGGCGCCGCCATGGCTTTAAAGGCTAAAGTACTGCTGTATGCGGCAAGCCCATTATTTAACGGGCAGAATATCGATGCCTCAAATCCGCTAACCGGTTACACCGATTTTAGCGCCGACAGGTGGGCACAGGCCGCTGCTGCCGAAAAAGCGGTAATGGACCTGAATGTTTATTCGTTATTGCCCAGCTTTAAAGATGTATTTCTGACTCAAAACAGCTCTGAAAATATATTTATCCGGCAAACAGATAATTCATCCTCGATTGAAACCACTAACGGTCCGGTTGGATTTACCGGGGCAGTAGGCAAGGGGCAAACCAGTCCGACACAGCAATTGGTTGATGCCTTCCCCATGAAAAGCGGTTTGGCTATTACTGATCCGGCATCAGGTTATAACCCTGATAATCCTTACCAGAACCGCGACCCGCGCTTAACCTATACCGTGCTCTATAACGGTGCAAGATGGCTTAACTCAGATCTGCAATTGTATGAAGGAGGGGCCAGCAAACCCAACGGCTCATTACAGCAAACCAAAACAGGCTATTACATGCGCAAGTTCATGGGCAATTTTGAAAACACCAATGCCTACGCTGCTCATGTCATAGACTGGCAGATCCTGCGCTATGCTGATGTGGTTTTAGGCTATGCCGAATCACTCAATGAATCGGCCGGAGCAACTCCCGAGGTTTATAATGCTGTTATCAGCATCAGGAGAAGGGCAGGGATAGATGCGGGCACCGGCAATTACGGACTTAAAGCCGGTATGAGCAAAGCGGAGATGCGCGCCATCATCCAAAATGAGCGGCGCCTGGAAATGGCTTTTGAAGAGAACCGCTACTGGGACATCCGCCGCTGGAAAATTGCTGAAACGGTAATGAACCAGCCGCAAAAGGGGATCAGCATTGTGAAGATAGGCTCCAGCCTTACCTATAACGTGGTGAATGCGCTCACCACCAAATTCGAAGCGCCTAAGATGTACCTGTACCCGATACCTTATGACGAGGTTTTGAAGAACCCGAATATGAAACAAAATCCAGGATGGTAATCTCAAAACTTCAGCCAGTTAAACCAAAAAAATTAAGCTTTATGAGAAAAATAATACTTCTCTTCCAGATATTAATGATCCTGCTCCCGGCGGTGTCATTTGCGCAAAGCAGGACCGTAACAGGTACTGTACGCGATATTACCGGGGTATTGCCAGGGGTATCGGTTATTGAAAAAGGTGTCCCCAATAACGGTGCTATTACAGATCAGGGTGGTAAGTTCAGGCTTGTTCTTAAAGGGCAGTCAAATACCATCATTGTGCGTTTCATCGGTTATATCCAGCGTGAGCTCCGCGTGTCGGAATCGGGCAGAATGGATATTATTCTGCAAACCAATACCAACGGTTTGGATGAAGTAGCCGTAGTAGCTTACGGAACTAAAAAAAGGATCACCAATACCGGTGCTGTAAGTTCCATTTCGGCCAGTGAGATTCGTACCGTGCCAACAGCCAACGTGCAAAATGCTTTAACCGGTAAATTACCGGGCTTTTTTTCGCAGCAGGGTTCGGGCCAGCCGGGTAAGGATGCTTCCGATTTTTATATCCGCGGGGTAAGCTCGTTAAACCCATCGGGTAACCAGCCGTTGATTATTGTAGATGACATTGAATATAGCTATGACCAGCTGCAGCAGATCAATGTGAATGAGATAGAGAGCATCTCGATTCTGAAAGACGCTTCAACTACAGCTATCTACGGTATCAAAGGCGCTAACGGCGTATTAGTGGTAACCACCCGCCGCGGCAAGGCCGGCACCCCTAAAGTTAACCTGCGTGTGGAAAGTGGCATCCAGCAGCCTACTAAAACGCCGCAGTTTTTAGATTCGTACAATACGGCGGTACTCATTAATGAGGCCCAGCATAATGACGGCATCCCGCTTAGCTTTACCCAGCAGGACCTTGACCTGTTTAAAAATGGATCCGATCCATACGGTCACCCCAATGTTGATTGGTATAACAAGATCTTCAAGAAATATACCTATCAAACCAATGCCAACCTGGATATTTCGGGTGGTACAACCGGGGTGAAATATTTTATCTCCGGAGGTGCCTTAAACCAAAATGGTTTGGTACGTGATTTTGCCGATCCGCAAAGTTTGGTGAATACCAATTACTATTTCAAACGTTATAACTTTCGCTCAAACCTCGATCTGAAAGCCAATAAAACGCTTGATCTGCGACTGGACATTACCGCCCGTTTTTCGGACCTGAACCAGCCTTATAACCAGAACGCCGTGAGTGAGGTATATAATTTTACCAAAGAAACGCCTTTTACAGCGCCGTATCTTAACCCTAACGGAAGTTATTCATACGCCTATTCATCGTTTAATCCCGATCACCTGCCAACGCTTAACGCCAGGCTGGCAACGGGCGGCTATCAGCATTCCCGTCGTACCGATTTTAACGTGCTTTTTGGTGCTACCCAAAGGCTCGATGCTTTAACCAATGGCCTTTCGGTAACGGGCAGGGTTGCTTATTCAAGCATTGAACAATTTACCAAGCAAATTTTTAACGGTGGTATCCCTGCCTATCATTACGATCCGGCTACTAATCAATATTCCTTAAGGCCGGGTGCTACTTATGTGTATCAAACTTATGCTTTAACGGGCAGCACCGATATCAATACCAATAACTACAACCTGCAGCTTTATGCCAACTACGACAGGACATTCCGTGGTTCGCACCATTTTTCGGGATTGTTGTTGTTCAATCAAACTTCGCAAACGTATTTCACCTATCCGCTGCTTGATGGCGCGCAGGTTGGTGTGCCGCAAAAGTTCCGCGGTATATCGGGCAAGGTGGGATATGACTTTAAACAGAAATTTCTGTTCGACTTTAACGTAGCCTATAACGGCACCGACCGCTTTGCCGCTAATCATCGCTTTGGGATTTTTCCGGCTGTGAGCTTTGGTTACAATATCGCCAAAGAGTCGTTCTTTGAAAAGGCGCTCCCTATGTTCAGTCTTTTGAAAATAAGGGGCAGTTATGGTTTGGTTGGTTCGGATGCAGCGCCGGGTAACCGTTATGTATATAACCAGGTTTACAACCAGGGCGGTGGTTACAATTTTGGCGAAACAGCTCAAAACTACAATACTATATATGAAGGCTCATTGGGCAATCCGAACGTAGTTTGGGAACGTGCTAAAAAGATCGACATAGGCCTGGATGCCAACTTGTTTAATGATAAAATATCTATTACGGCCGATTATTTCCACGATATCCGTTACAATCAGCTGATTACACCGGGGAGTATACCGGAGATTTTGGGTGTTGGTTTGCCTGCCGTAAATATCGGTAAAACCCGTAACCAGGGCCTCGACGGGCAGATCAGCTATCATAGCACGCTTGGCAAAGTACAGTATAACGTTGGTTTCGTGTTCTCGTACGCTAAAAACAAGATCCTCTATGAGGATGAGGCTACCCCGGCATATCCATGGCTGGCGCAAACCGGTCATTCAATCGGGCAGCAATATGGTTATCACTTTTTGGGATACTATACCGCTGCCGATATTGCCGCCATCAATTCGGGAAGCAAATCGGTACCCGTACCAGATAACGGTATCCCGCTACAGCCCGGCGATCTGAAATACCAGGACCTGAACGGTGACGGCGTTATTAATGTGTTTGACAAAAGGCCGATAGGCAATCCGAACCTGCCAAACACCATACTCGGTCTTTCATTGCAGGCAGTTTACAAAGGTTTTAGTGTAAGTGTGCTTTTGCAGGGATCGTTCAATTACAGTTTCGCGGTGATTGGTACAGGTATCGAACCATTTCAAAGCCAGTTTCAACCCATACACCAGGAACGCTGGACGCCCGAAAACCCGGTTAATGCCGCCTTCCCAAGGTTAACTACCAATCCAACTTCGGTAAACAGCCCTACGGCTTATTTTTCTGATTACTGGTTATTAAACGCGCATTACGTGCGGTTAAAAACGGTTGATATCGGTTATCAATTGCCAACCAAGCTGTTACCATTTAAGATTAATAACGCCCGCATTTATATGAGCGCGTATAACCTGCTCACTTTTGATAACTACAAAAAATATCAGCAGGACCCCGAAATTGCTACCAATACCGCGGGCGATGCGTACATTAACCAGCGGGTGATTAACCTGGGCATCCAGGCAGGTTTTTAAAAACCAATAGATAAACCATAAGGGGCCGGCGTTGCGGTGCCGGCTTCCTTTTTTGATTTGGCAGATAAACTTTAAATTAGGATATGTTTCCAATCATCGGCGATCTGATATATCATCTCTTCCATATCCGGATAGGATTTCCTATCCAAACGCTTGGCTTTTTTATTGCACTCGCCTTTTTATTTGCCTACATAGTGTTTACTTCAGAATTTAAACGGTATGAAACTATTGGAAAGATCAGTGCATTTAAGCGGAAGGTAATCATCGGAAAACCAGCTTCAGCAACTGAAATGATCATTAATTTTTTGCCCGGTTTTTTATTTGGCTTTAAACTTTTTGGAGCCGTTTTTAATTACCAGGTTTTTGCTGCAAACCCGCGGGCATATATTCTTTCATTGCAGGGAAATTTAACAGCCGGCGTACTTATTGGCGGTGCATTTGCCTTTTGGATTTACCGCGATCGCAAGAAATTTGCATTGCCTAAACCGCAAACAACTGAATATTCGGTACACCCTTATCAATTAATGGGGCTGATTGTTTTCAGTGTTGGATTTTTCGGTTTCATTGGTGCCAAACTTTTTGATATCGTTGAGCATTTTGGCAGGTTGAGACATGATCCGCTGGGTACTATATTTTCGGCCAACGGGTTTGCTTATTACGGCGGCCTGATCTTTGGCGCATTAACTTATTTGTATATCGGCCACCGGCATAACATGAAGCTGGCCCACCTTGCGGATATCGGTTCGCCGGGCATGATGCTGGCGTATGGCATTGGTCGTATTGGTTGCCAACTGGCGGGTGACGGTGATTGGGGTAAGGTTAACCCACATCTAAAACCCGGTTTTTTAAGCTGGCTGCCCGATTGGATATGGGCGTTCAATTATCCGCATAATGCTGTCAATGCCGGTACACTAATACCTGGTTGCCTGGGTAACTATTGCAATCAACTGGCCAACCCGGTATACCCCACGCCGTTTTATGAGGCTGCACTTTGCATTGGTATGTTTTTGCTGATGTGGGTTTTTCGTAAACGGATAGTTACACCCGGTTTTATGTTTTTCCTGTACCTTGTGTTAAACGGTACCGAGCGTTTTTTGATAGAGCAGATCCGGATAAACCCGGTTTATCATTTTTTAGGTTTACCATTTACCCAGGCCGGCTTCATTGGCTTTTTAATGCTGATGGGTGGATTAACAGGCTTTATTGCGCTGTTTATTAAACGCAAAAGCCATCATTATAAACATTTACCAGTATAAATATTATTTAATGAAGAAAATTACCCTTGTTTGTTTAGCTTGTTTGGGCCTGGTTTTAACCAATAGAGCCTTTGCGCAAAAAGCTGACACTGTTAATCTTACCGATATTAAATTTAAGGCAGAGGCCGCACCGGAATGGTCGGCCCTGTTAAAGCGTGATTCGGGCTGGTTTGGGGGCGATGGTATTTATACTATCCCTTTGAATGGCAAGGAGACCGGCCAGGCGAAACATAACGATAAAGTACTTTTTATTTTCAGCGACAGCATGATAGGCGCGGTGCGTGATAACACTATGGCTCCGGGGGCCATCATGATCCACAATGCCGTAGCTGAACTAAAAGGCAATGAGCCTTTGGATAAACAAATGAAATTTTATTGGGATAAAAATGCTAAAGGAAAACCGGAGTCTATTTTTATCCCCCATACACCTAAAACAGGAGCTACAGATTACTACTGGCTTGGCGATGGCTTTGTAAACCAGGCATTGGATAACAATATCTATATTTTTGGTTACAGGGTACATAACGTAAGCAACGAAGCATTTGGTTTCAGAGAGGTTGGCAACACGCTCATCAAGATCCCGGCAAACAGTAAACCTCCTTATAAAGACCTTAAACAAATGGATACGCCGTTTTACCTGGTAGATGAAAAAGGAGAAAGCGGCTCCTTTGGTGCGGGCATTTATGTAAACACCAAAGAGGCAGGTGCTCCCAAGCCCGATGGTTATATTTATGTTTATGGCGTGAGAGGCGTGGCCAAGCATTTGATGGTTGCCCGTGTATTGCCAAAAGATTTTGAAGATTACAGTAAATGGACTTTTTACGATGGTAAAGCTTGGGTAAGCGATATGGAACAGGTTGCCAATGTAACAAGCAGCGTATCAAATGAGTTAAGTTTTAGTCCGCTTCCGGATGGTCGTTACGCGCTGATATTCCAGGTAGGGGGGATGACCACATCGGTGGGGATGCGGATAGGTGCAAGCCCGGTAGGTCCGTTTGGCCCGATCATTAAATTATGGGATTGCAAGCCTGATCTTATCGCCAAAACGTTTGTGGTTTATAATGCCAAGGCGCATCCAAGCCTATCAAAGCCCGGTGAACTGCTGATCAGCTATAACATTAACTCGGTTGATTTTTTAAACGATCTGAAGAAATATCCAAACCTGTACAGGCCAAGATTTATCAGGGTAAAGTTTAACGAACACGAATAGGCTCGAATTGAAGGAGCACGAATGGAATTAGTGTTTAATATAACCCAATGAAAATACGTTCGCTTGTATGCGCTGCTGCGCTTATTTATGCCGGAAACCTGTTTGCGCAGGAGGCTAATCTTGTTAAATATGTAAATACCCGGCAGGGCACCAATACCAAATATGAGTTCTCATATGGTAATACCTACCCGGCTACCTCATTGCCTTTTGGCATGAACACCTGGACACCGCAAACCGGCAAAAACGGCGATGGATGGAAGTACCAGTATTTTGAGCATACTATCCGCGGTTTTCAGCAATCGCACCAGTGCAGTTCATGGGTAAATGATTATGCGGTATTTTCGCTCATGCCGGTTGCAGGGAAATTAGTTGTTAATGAAGATGAACGGGCGGCATCATTTAGCCACGATAACGAGATAGCGCAACCAGGTTACTATAAGGTAAAACTTGATAATAATATTACAACCGAAATGTCGCCGACCGAACGGGGAGCGCACTTGCGGTTTTCGTTCCCGGAAGGTAAAGCTTCCTATCTTGTTTTAGATGGCTACACTAAAATGAGCGGGGTAAAAATCATCCCGGCCAAGCGGAAGATAACAGGCTACGTAAACAACTACCGCTGGGCCCCTAAAGATTTCAGGAATTACTTTGTCATTATTTTTGATAAACCCTTTACCGATTACGGCACCTGGGAAAATAAAAAGAATATCCTTTCTGAAAAGAACGGATCGGCAGAGGGCGAAGGTATCGGGGCCTATATCAAATTTAAAGATGGCGAAACGGTACAAGTCAAAGTAGCTTCGTCCTATATCAGCCCGGAGCAGGCCGAACTTACTTTGACAACTGAACTGGGTAAATACAAATCATTTGATGATACCCGTAAAGCTGCTGATAAAGTGTGGAACCAGTTGCTTGGCCGTATGGCCATTGAGGGGGCTACGGAAGATCAGAAGGCGACTTTTTATTCGTGCATGTATCACGCCAATCTATTCTCACACCAGTTTTTTGAATATAATAAAGACGGAAAACCATACTATTATAGCCCTTATGATGGCAAGGTACATGATGGGTATATGTATACCGATAATGGTTTTTGGGATACTTTCCGTGCCCAATTTCCGCTGAATACGGTGCTGCATCCAAAAATGGAGGGCCGATTAGTACAAGCCTTGCTTGATGCGCAGCAGCAATGCGGCTGGTTGCCGGCCTGGTCGTTCCCGGGTGAAACGGGAGGAATGCTGGGTAATCATGCCATCTCTCTATTAACCGATGCCTGGGTAAAAGGGATCCGCACCTTCGACCCCAAAAAAGCCCTGGAGGCTTACTATCATGAAGCTACCAATAAAGGTCCGTGGGGCAGTGCCAATGGTCGCCCGGGCTGGAAGGAATATTATGCCAATGGTTATGTGCCTTTTACGCTGCAAACTCTTGGTTCAACTGCCTGGACGCTGGAGTTTGCATACGATGATTTTTGCGGATATCAACTGGCTAAACTCACCGGCAATAAATTTTATGAAGATGTTTTTGCCCGGCAGATGTACAATTATAAAAACCTGTTTGATCCCAAAACGCGTTTCATGCGCGCGAAAGATGCGCAAGGTAATTGGGTTGAACCTTTTGACCCAATGGATTGGGGTGGCCCCTATACCGAAGGTAATGCCTGGCACTGGACCTGGTCGGTTTTCCAGGATACGCAGGGTTTGATCAATTTGATGGGCGGAGAGAAGAACTTTACTGCTAAGATTGATTCGGTATTTACTGAACCGGGAACCATCAAGGTAGGAGGGTACGGACAGGTGATTCACGAAATGACAGAGATGGCCGAATTTAAAATGGGGCAGTACGCGCAGGGCAACGAGCCTATTCACCACTTGCTTTACATGTACAACTATGCCGGCCAGCCATGGAAGGCGCAGCTACATTTGCGCAGTGTGATGGATAAGATGTATAACGCCGGCGAAAATGGTTACCCTGGTGATGAGGATGAAGGACAGATGTCATCTTGGTTTGTGTTGAGCGCCGCTGGCTTTTACAGTGTTTGCCCCGGTACCGATCAGTATGTGATTGGTAGCCCGCTATTTAAAAAGATGACCATCGCTTTGGAAAATGGCAAAAAGTTCGTGATAGAAGCTAACAATAACAACAAGGAGAACGTGTATATCCAGTCGGCGACGCTTAATGGTAAGCCTTATACCCATAACTGGATCACCCAGGTCGATATTATGAACGGCGGTGTACTGCATTTTGAAATGGGCGACAAACCGGCTATAAACCGGGGTGTCGCTTCTGAAGATAGGCCGTTTTCGCTATCAAAAGCTCAATAACAAAATTAAGAAGAATATAGAAAACGTCATTGCGAATAGGTAAAATCCGGAGGCCTCTGAAGGTGAAATGACATTTACACTACCCGTCATCCCGAATTTATTTCGGGATCCCACGCGCTGAGCGGCTATGCAAGCGGCCTTGCATGTGGGGTGCTGAAACAAGTTCAGCATGACTGTATTTTTTATCATGTCATGGGTAGGAACGAAGCAATCCCAAACTATACAGAGCCGATCTGCAAATCAGGGATTGCTTCGTTCCTCACAATGACGGTTTACTTTAAGAATTATTAGAATATTAGCTAAAACGATTTTATGATCAATATTTACAAAATAAAAAAGTCAATTCTATTACTTACTTCGGTGATACTGCTGCTCAACCAGGCATCAGCACAGGAAATCTTTTACCTCAACAACACCAATAAACAAATCACCTGGAAAGTAAAAGCCCAGGCCGATCTGGGAGCCGACAGTCTTGACATCTACAAAAACGGTTACGCCACTACTGATTGGGTAAAGGCTATCGTACCCGGTACTGTATTTTCATCATACGTAGCAGCCGGTTTGGAAAAGGATCCCAATTTTGGCGATAATATTTATAAGGTTGATAAAAAGAAGTACGACCGCAATTTCTGGTACCGTACGCAGTTCAGCGTACCTGCAGGTTTCGCTAAACAAAAAATCTGGCTTAATTTCAAAGGCATTAACCGCAAAGCCGAGATCTACCTGAATGGGAAGAAGATAGGTAGCTTAGATGGTTTTATGCAGCGGGGCATGTATGACGTAACGAAACTTTTAAATAAAACAGGGGCAAATACGCTGGCTGTTTTGGTTTACTGTCCGCTGAACCCATTGGTAAATTATGCCAGCCCAACATATATACCCAGCGCCAGTTGGGATTGGATGCCTTATGTACCAGGCCTTAATAGCGGCATTACTGATGATGTTTACCTGAGCAACACAGGTAGCCTTACCATTAATGATCCCTGGATTCGTACAGATGTGCCTACTACCGCCCGGGCTGAAGTATCGGTTTCGGTTGGGGTGAAAAACAGCACCGATACTTTTCAATCGGGGACCTTAACCGGTGTTATTAATCCTGGAAATATCCAGTTTACGCAAAAGGTATTTGTGGGTGCTAACAGCAATGCCGAGGTAAAAATCGACCCAAAACATTTTTCGCAGCTGGTGATCAACGGCCCAAAGCTGTGGTGGCCCAATGGCTATGGCGATGCCAACCTGTACACCTGTAACTTAAGCCTGAAGCTTGGCGATGAAGTATCTGACAGCAAACAGATCCGGTTCGGTATCAAAAAATACAGCTATGATACCGTGGGCCATGTATTGCATTTGTATGTAAATGGCACCAAAGTATTTTTAAAGGGCGGCAATTGGGGGATGGCCGAGTATATGTTACGTTGCCGGGGAGACGAGTATGATACCAAAGTGCGTCTGCATAAGGAAATGAATTTTAACATCATCCGCAACTGGATAGGCTCAACCACGGACGAAGAATTTTATGATGCCTGCGACAAATACGGCATTATGATCTGGGATGATTTCTGGCTTAACTCCATCCCCAACCTGCCTAATGATGTAAATACTTTCAATGCCAATGCCATCGAAAAAATAAAACGGTTCAGGAACCATCCATCCATTGCCATTTGGTGCGGTGATAATGAGGGCGAGCCTTTACCTCCGCTTAACAACTGGCT
Source organism: Mucilaginibacter sp. NFR10 (assembly GCF_900100445.1). Lineage (NCBI taxonomy): Bacteria > Pseudomonadati > Bacteroidota > Sphingobacteriia > Sphingobacteriales > Sphingobacteriaceae > Mucilaginibacter > Mucilaginibacter sp. NFR10. The sequence goes on from NZ_FMTV01000002.1 coordinate 625,244, forward strand.
TCGTGAGGACATTAGCGCTTACGATGGTAACGACAGGTATTATCAACCTAACTCGCATGCCGGTAACCTAACAGGCAGCGGTCCGTGGACTAACTTTGATCCGCGCTGGTATTTCAGCCGTTTTCCTAATGGCTTTGGCGGTAATCAGGGTTGGGGATTGCGTAGTGAGATAGGTACGGCGGTGTTTACCAATTTCGACAGCTTTAAAAAGTTTATGCCGAAGGACAAATGGTGGCCGCGGAACGAGATGTGGAACCTGCATTTCTTTGGCCCATCCGCAGGCAATGCCGGACCCGACAGGTACGACGATGGTATTAAAAACCGTTACGGTGCGCCTACGGGTATCGAGGATTATTGCCGCAAAGCCCAGCTGCTGAACATCGAAACCAATAAAGCCATGTACGAGGGGTGGGAAGATAATATATGGGAAGATGCGTCAGGTATTATGACCTGGATGAGCCAGTCGGCCTATCCTTCATTGGTGTGGCAAACCTATGATTACTATTATGACCTCACCGGTGCCTACTGGGGAGCTAAAAAAGCCTGCGAACCGGTACATATTCAATGGAACCCGGTAAATAATGCTATTAAAGTGATCAACACCACCCGTACCGACGAAAACAGCCTCATTGCTTATGCCGATGTTTATAACAGCGATGGACAGATCGTAAAAGAATATAGCCAGTCAAAAACTATCGATGCGCCATCGAATACAGCGCTGAATTGCTTTGCCATGGCTTTTGCTGATAACCGCGAAAACCTGGCACTAAACAAACCTGCTTTTGCATCATCAACCACCATGGGTGAGGCCGGTTCTGTAACGGATGGTAATCCGGGAAGCAGGTGGGCCAGTAATTCCAGCGATGCCGAATGGATCTATGTTGATCTTAGCAGGGAGCAAGATATAAACGGTGTTAAATTGAATTGGGAGGAGGCATATGGTAAAGCTTTCAAGATCCAGGTATCTGACGATGCCAAAAGCTGGAAAGATGTTTATGAAAGCGGCGATGGGCATGTTGGCGTGCAGCAAATCACTTTTGATGAGGTAAAAGGCCGCTACGTGCGTATGTATGGATTACAGCGCGGATCGGGATGGGGCTACTCGCTTTGGGATTTTGAGGTGTACGGCGGCGCGCCGAAAAGCAGTGGTCTTACGGATGTTCATTTCATCAAACTAAGATTGATTGATAAAAACGGAAAACTGGTATCAGATAATTTTTACTGGCGGGGTAATAAACGCACAGATTTTACCGCCCTTAACCAACTGCCAAAGGTTAACCTTAAGGTGTCATCAACCATAAAACAAATTAACAGCAAGTATTATGTGAATGCAAAGATCAGCAACCCATCCTCATCAAAGGCGGCTGCATTTAGCATTCGCGTACAGGCAACAAAAGCCGCCACGGGTGAACAGATACTGCCGGCAATAATGAATGATAACTATTTTTCGCTGATGAAGGGCGAATCAAAAGATATCAGGATTGAATTTGACGCAGCCTTGCTGGGCAAGGATCAGCTGAAACTATTGGTACAGCCTTATAATGATCCGGTAATAACAGAAAAGTAATAATAGGCCTTTGGTACGTTGAAGTTTTAAACTAATTTACCGGTCCAATTAACAAACAAACCTGCACAATGGATACCAAACCCAAATTCACCGAACGCAAGTTCCTTGTAGTACTCATTTTTGTTACCTCATTATTTATGCTCTGGGGCATAGCCATGACCCTCGGCGATACATTAAACAAGCATTTTCAAAATGTTTTACATGTTTCAAAATCACGTTCGGCTTATGTACAGTTATCATTGTTTGGCGCTTACGCGGTGATGGGCATCCCGGCAGGTATGTTCATGAAAAAATTTGGTTATAAAAACGGTGTGCTTTTAGGCCTGGGGCTGTATGCTGCAGGGGCATTCCTGTTTGTTCCGGCGGCTGATGCTAAATCGTTTGACTTCTTCCGGATTGCCTTGTTTATCCTGGCTTGCGGCCTGGCTACACTCGAAACCGTTGCCCATCCATTTGTTGCCTCTCTCGGCGATCAGCGTACCAGCGACCAGCGCATTAACTTTTCGCAGGCCTTTAACGGTGTCGGCGGCGTTATTGGTCCGCTGTTGGGCGGCTATTTCGTTTTAAAAGGAGGGCAGGAGCATTCTAACGACCTGATATCTGTCAAACACCTGTATATTGTAATAGGAGCGGTGATTGCATTGGTTGGTGTAGCATTTTCATTTTTAAAAGTGCCGTCATTGCAGGATCCGCATGTTGTAGCAACAGATTCATATGCGGTTGCGGGTGAAGGACATATTCCGGAAAGCCTGTTCAAAAAAAAGCATTTTGTTTTTGCAGCCATAGCCCAACTGTTTAATGTGGCAGCACAAGGCGGCACCTGGGCGTTTTTTATCAATTACGGTCACGAGATCATGCATTTAACCGACGAACGCGCGAGCTACTATTTTTCATTAAGCATGGTGATGATGATGGCCGGCCGTTTTATTGGCACCTTCCTGATGCGTTACATAGCGCCAAACAAGTTGCTGGCGGTATTTGCCCTGGGCAATATCCTGATGTGTGTTATTGTAGCACAGGGCTTTGGCGTGGTGTCATTTGTGGCATTGCTGTTCATCAACTTCTTCTTCAGTATTATGTTCCCAACCATATTTAGCCTGGGGTTGAAAAATTTAGGTTCACAAACGCAAAACGCGTCATCATTTATAGTAATGGGAGTTGTAGGCGGGGGATTGTTTCCGCCGGTTATGGGCCTCATTGCTAATCACAATGTTGCTACAGCTTATTACCTGCCTATCATTTGTTATATGGTGATATTTTTATTTGGGATCAGTTATCCTAAACTGAATAAAAAAGGAATATGATCAAATTAGCTTAATCGATTTATTTTTATATTTTGGCCAATAATCGCTTAATAAATCATGGTTATTAAGCGATTATATTTTATATTTGATTTTAGCCAATTATAAGCCATTGAAAAAACTATCGATTGTTGATATCGCCAATGAATTAAAAGTTTCTAAAACCACCGTATCGTTTATACTGAACGGGCGTGCAAAGGAAAAACGGATAGGTGAGGATCTGGTAGAGCGTGTTACTAAATACGTGGAAGAAGTGGGCTATAAACCCAATTCCCTGGCTAAAAGCCTGCGTACCGGTAAATCAAATACCATTGGTTTAATGGTTGAAGATATTTCAAACCCCTTTTTTGCCAGCATAGCCCGACTTATTGAGGATAGAGCTTATAAAAATGGCTACAAAATAATTTATTGCAGTACCGATAATGACACCCAAAAAACCAGGGAACTGATCAATATGTTCCGCGACAGGCATGTGGATGGCTATATTATTGCTCCGCCCGAAGGTATTGAAGACGATGTAGAACAACTGCTTAAGGATGGCTTGCCGGTGGTAATGTTCGACAGGCATTTACCCAAAGTAAATACCGATTATGTAGAGATTGATAACCTTTTCAGCACCTATAATGCCACCAGGCACTTAATACAACAGGGTTACAAAAATATAGGCTTCGTTACTTTCGCTTCGTCACAAACACAAATGCTGGCCCGGATGCAGGGCTATAAGGATGCGCTGAAGGAAAGCCGTTTTGCTCCGGTGGTTAAAGAGATTGTTTTTAACCAGGACGAAGAAATGATCATTAAACCGATGACTGCCTTTTTTAAAAAGCATCAGGATCTCGACGCGGTAGTTTTTGGCACCAACCATGTAGGTACCTGTGGGTTAAAAGTGTTTAACACGCTGGGTATTAAAGTGCCCGGGGATATGGCCGTTATATCGTTTGATGATTATGACGTTTTTAAGCTGTACTCGCCCCCGGTAACCGCCATAGCTCAGCCGGTTGAAGAAATTGCCGATAATGTGATCACCGTGCTACTCAAAAAGCTTAATACAAAAGGGGTTAGTACTGCTTCTCATTCCATAATTCTTAAAACCAACCTCCAGATCAGGGGATCATCATCCGGTTTAAAGATTGATTAATTTTAAAAGAACCATATATTAGCAGATGTAAATGACACACTTGCAGGGGATAGGTTTTCTGTAACCGGGCACTCTTTTATTATCTTTAATAAAAATTTACTGTTATGAAACGGGCTTTTATTATAAAAAATAAAGCAAGAATGGTATTGGCCTTAGCTGTGCTTACCGCTATGCTTTTATTAGCCAACTGGAATGGTCGCGACAATGTTAAAGAATTGGATAAAACGTTGACATCCATTATGAAGGACCGCTTATTGCCGGCTACTTTTGTACATGAAATAAGCAGTCGGCTTTATGAAAATAAACTGGCAGCTGTTTCTGGTGCAGATGTTCAGGTAAAAATTAATGGTAATTATGCAGCTATAGAAGCGTTAGCAAAGAAATATGAGGCCACCCAATTAACACGCGAAGAATCAGCAAAATGGAAGACCTTTCGTGTGCAATTGCGTCATCTGCAGCAGCAGGAAGCTGGCCTGAATAATGCAGAGTATGTTTTTAATCAGGCACTTAAATCGCTTGATCAACTGATAGCGATACAAGTTGGCGAGAGCAACCGCCTGCTACAAAACGGACAAAGAAATGTAAGTTCAAGTATACTTACAGCCAATTTTGGTGTGGTTGTTTGTATTTTACTTGGATTATTTATTATGGTGCTACTAAGCGCCAGGGAACAAATGATTTTAAGGCAGGACGAAAGGCATTTGCTCAATTAAAAGATCTTAATAAAAACCAGACTTACGAAGTTTTTAAAACTTCGTAAGTCTTAGAAGCTGTTTAAAAACGAATAAAATAAATGTTTTTTGTAGAGACGCATCACATGCGTCTCTCGTAGGACAAGCCACATTCAATAGGGGCGAGCATGCGTAAATTGCATGCGGGAGACGCATGTGATGCGTCTCTACATTTGGAAATTATCGTTTTTAAATAGCTTCTTAGAGTTTCTTAAATAACCATCACATTTTCACCGCCTTTAAGCGGGTATGATTTTGCTTTCCAAACCAATACGCCGGATGTACGCTGCGGTAAACTGACCTTTATTTTCCACCTGTTATTTTCTAAAACATAAGCTACTGCAACCTTACCGTTAGGGTGTGGGATCTCGCCGCTCACATTGGTCATTGTTCCCAAATGAGGTTCGATCTTGATCTTGCTGAATCCGGGCGAATAGCTGTCAATACCCAAAACTGTCCTGAAGAATTCAATATTGGGGCTGCTTCCCCAGGCATGGCAATCTGAACGGCTATATTTAAGGTCGGAATATTCGGCCCAGGTGGTTAAGCCCATTTTAATATTCTCGCGCCAGATACCCAGCCAGTTCATATAATCGTTACCTAAACCACCTTTTACCAATGCCTGGTGCAGGTAATATTTAAAATAAATGGTGCATTGGGTCAATGAGGTATCGCTTAATAATCGTTTGGATAACATAGGCAGATCTGTGTTTTTCACCATGCCTGTAAGTATGGCTAATGAATTGGCATGCTGCGAAAATTGTTTCTTGTCCCATGTATCGGCATACAGCATTTTTGCCGGGTCCCAATATTTGCGTTGAATAGTTTGCTTAAGCTTAGCAGCTTCTTTGTGGTATAAAGTGGCATAACCGGGCATGCCAATTTTTGTTTCCATAGCGGCAGCCCACTCATAAGCCCAAAGTAATTGCAAATCAATAATGGCCGAACTGCCGTCGGTGCCTTTTGGCGGCGAGCCTATATCCCAGTTTTTGCCGCTGGCCCAATCCACAAAAGTCCAGTAAGGGGTGTTTTTTAATGAGCCATCAGCTTGTTGGTATTGGCTGAAAAACTTTAATACTGCCCGTTCGCCATCCAGCTTATCCTTAATAAAATTACTGTCATTGCGGTACATCCAGTAATCATACAGCATGCCTATGTACCATAATGAAAAAGTTGAAATAATTTGGGTATCATGAGTAGGGTAACGGCTTTGGGTAACGCCCTCTGTTAAACGGGAATGGTCCATCAGGTTAATGGCATTGCGGGCCAGCCGGTCATCGCCGCTATAGTAATAGGATATCATGGCCTGGATACGGGTATCGCCGATGTATTGCAGTTGCTCATAATAAGGGCAATCTGTATAGGTTTCAAATGCATTAAGACGGGCCGTACGCCAGCCAATATCGAGCATCTGTTTTATTTCCTTATTATCGGTATTGAAAACGGCACGTTGCTTAAATGGATAACCGGTAAAGGTGCCATACAGGTCATCAATAACCAAAGGCTCGTTTTGTGTATGCACAATTAAGCGGATGTACCTAAAAGTACGGAAGTTGAGCGTAGTATATGATTGCCCTTTGCTGCCATTGGAGATCAAACTATCATTTCTGCCCGAAAAATCCTTGCCCTCCACATCGTTACGGTTGCCCTTGCGCATTCCATATTTGCTTAAATTATCAAAAAGCGATTCGGCATAGCTTAAAGAGATCCCCGCATCTTTCCCACCGCTGAAATTAACAGTAGGATAGGCGTTGGTAAGATGCGTTTGATCAAGCAGTATGGTAACTGTAGTATTTGCAGGAATAGTAAGCGGTGCTTTAGTGCCCGGAAAAGCCGGGGGAACATCCATCCCGGAGGCTTTACGTACAACAGGTATCCGCTCATAAATTAATTCCTGGTGCGGAATGGAGGATGGAACCAATTGCCATCCGAACCCATCCCACCGGCCCTTTAATTGCCCGCCGAAGAGGTTAGCTGCCTTTGGCCAGCTGCTATCATCAAAGTTAGGCGAGTACCAGTTCATAATGCTTTTATTCAGATCCACCATTTCGCCGGTGCTGGCAGCGAAATAGCCCCAGATGGGCTGATAGCCTTTGTCCTGAATGCTTTTCCAGGTGTTATTGGTATTGAGGATCTCTTCGGCTGTCGAATTGCCTTGTATAATAAAGGCGGTACGGACACTAATCTGCGCTTCAGGGCGGTATTGAGCCTCGTTCCACACTAAAGCAGCCACGGTATTTTTACCGGTTACGAGATAGGACGCAAGGTCGACGGTTTCATAGTTCCAGTAAAAAGTATCGCCCCTTGCCGGGCCTAATGATACCAATGTGCCGTTTACGTACAGTTTATACCGGTTATCTGCCGATACATGAATAACAAAGCTGGCCGGTTTGTTGGTCAGCTCAATGTTTTTACGGAAATAATAAATACCGTATTCATTTCCGGTGATGTTGGGCACGGAGATCCATTGTGCATTCCATGTCTTTTCCTCTGCGGTTTTATGAACAGACCGGGCATTACTGTTTTGTGATGAGAGAAGGGTACTTACAGATAAAATTAAAATCAGAAAGTGTTTCATGTAGATTTCATTGATTAATTGGTGATGGTCAGGTTGGTTTTCCCTGCTTGCATTAAGTAGATAAATTGGTTTGACTAATATAATAAATCGATTTAGCATTTTATAATAATTTTTAATTTTTTATGATCGGCAAGGCTGATGGAACTATGTTTTCATTTTTGAACCATCGTTGGTCCGGTCTGCCTCCGGGTTGGGATAACATGCAAACTAAATCCCGAAGTTGTATTGAAATAAGCTGCTGAGCTTTATATTTGTTTAAACCTACCAATTACATCTATGAAAAAAATGATCCTGTTCCTGCTTTCATTTTATTTTATCGGCAGGGGGGTAGCTCAAAACCCGGTTCAGCCACTTGTTATACAGGGAAAGCTCAGCAATTCGGCCGAAAAAATGTTGAAGGTCTTTTTTGAAGATGCCAACGGTAAACTTCTTATGGATACCATCAGGCTTAATGATTCGGGCGAGTTTTATTTAAAAACGTACAAAATAGCCAAGCCTCAACGCACCAGCATCCAGCAAAACAACACTCAAATCAACCGGATCTATGTGGCACCGGGTTATGATCTCCATATAACCGGTGACGCTATTGATTATGTCAACCTGTCGAAAACTAAAAAGATAACCGGTATAGGTGCCGAAACCAATCAATACCGTGTAAAATTAGATTCAATCCTGGTTGCCCGGAACGACAAGACAGCGTGGTATGAACTAAAGACCGATGAGTTAATCCAATTCCTTAAAAAAAGCAAAACGTTGGAAGACTCGTTACTAAGTGTTGTGTTTAACAAGCCGGCAAAGCAAGATCAATATTTCAATACGTTTAAGAAAATGATTGATTTAGATAATCAAAGCTTAAATTTTTACATGCTGCTTCAACACCTTGATTTGAGTAAATACAATGTGGCGCAGATGAGGGAGCTGGTATCAAAAAATACCCCTTCAGCATTTTCAAAAGGTATATCGCATGACGAATATTTAGTATCAGAAGACTATAAATCATGGGTTTTGCCCCTTTATTATGCCTATGAACAGCGGCTGGATCTGCTGCGCGATTCTGCATCGGTGAAGCAGCCCGGGTACACACTTGGCAAAATCAAACAGCTTTTTACCGGCAAGGTAAGGGACTATTATCTAAACCGGTACGTTGAAAAAAGAATTGGTAGTGCTAACTCTCTTGAAAAATTGAATATAGCCCAAAAGGAGATGCGCGTATTCATTGACGCAATTAATAACCCGGCTTTAAAAAATAACGTCGCCGGGAATTTTACCGAAAAAAAGCTCCAGCTGATGCAGGTACAAATTGGGAAACCGGCCCCGGCTTTTACTTTGCCCAGCGACCGTGGCAAGGTTTTTAACCTGGCCGATTTTAAAGGAAAAGTTATTTATATTGACCTTTGGGCCAGCTGGTGCGGGCCCTGCCGCCAGGAAATGCCCGCATATAAAAAACTAAGCGACAAGTTTAAAACTAATCCGCAGGTTGCTTTTGTCAGTATTGCCGTACATGACGGAGAAAAGGAATGGCGAAATGCACTCAAAGAAGAAAAGCCGGACTGGCTGCAGCTTTATGACAAAGACGGTACAGTTGCACAATCATACATAGCCTATGCAATTCCAAAATATATACTGATTGATAAAGAAGGCAAAATGCTCAGTTTTGACGCTCCCGGCCCAGGGAGTGCGCAGGCCGAACAATTGATCAATGAAGCAATCGCGAAGCCGTAGTGTGTTTATGCTTTTTCCAGGGCATATGATGCCAGTTCAGTTTTCAGGCTATTGATCATGATCTGCATTGGTTTTGTGCTGTTTAATACCCTGCAGATCGCGTTGCCTCCTTCTATCGAAAGCATCATCCGGGTTGCAAATTCAACGGGGTTTATGGCGTTTGAGAGTTCTCCATTACTAATTCCGTCCTGAATAATATTGGCATAGGTTGTTATAGCGGTATCAACCATGTCTTTTAACTTTTTTTTGATGGCCGGGTTAGTATCATCCGTCTCTGTCGAAAAATTAACTATCGGGCAGCCGCCTTCAATATAGCTTTTCAATGGATTTTTGCTGTTGTCTAAAGCGGCATTGATCTTGGCAATGGCAGTTTTATGTTTGCTTACTGTGTTGTTCCTCCTGTCGTTTAGTTTTCCTAAAAGGTAATCAACAGCGGCTTGTGCCAGTTCGTCTTTGCTTTCAAAATGGCCATAAAAACATCCCTTACTGGTATTGGCAACTTCAAGTATCTCATCAACCGAAGTGCCGGCAATTCCCCTCTCATTAAATAAAATCGCTGCCTGCTCAATAATGAATTGCCTTTTTTGCTCGCCTTTGCTCATCTTCAGTTATTTACTATGCAAATATAGACTAAATGGTTTAAAAAAATAAAGGCCGTTGATTGGCTGGTTGAAATTAACTGAGTGTTTTATTATTTGTAAATAGCTGTTAGTTAGTGTTTTATTTTCAGGTTTGGTTTGTGAATGTATAACTTTAGGTTGATTTTTTTACACTTATCTTATGAATGCCTGTATTTATAAGCCGGCTAAGCAGTGATTGACATAGTAATGTAAACATGGTTAAAAGCAGACCAAATGGTTTTATTTAATAAACCAATTAGTCTACTTTTGTTTTAAATAAAAACGCACAGCATACTGTTTTTACGATTTGTTAAATTTTAACATTAAGCTATGAAACTTATAAAAGAACATCACAGGGGCATCAGCACAATTTTAGCGTTCGCGCTGATCCCGCTTTCGGGTTTTGCAACTGATATTTATATACCTTCCCTACCTTCTATGGCCAGGGAATTAGCTGTCAATAATTCGGCCGTTCAGCTTTCGCTCATCGCGTTTATGATCAGTTCGGGCGTTAGTCAGTTGTTTGTTGGCAGCTTGCTCGATAGCTTTGGCCGGTACCGTATCGGTACTGTCTCTTTACTGGTGTTTGCATTTGCAAGTTTTGTCATAGCTATCTGTCATAATATCGAGCTTATTTATGCAATGCGTATTTTGCAGGGCATCACGGTAGCGCTTATTGTAGTAGGGAAGAGGGCATACTTTGTAGATATGTATTCGGGCGAGCAGCTTAAACATTATACCAGCCTTTTTTCTATCATCTGGGCAACCGCGCCTATTGTAGCGCCTTTTATCGGAGGTTACCTTGAAGCTGCCTTTGGCTGGGAATCCAATTTCCTTTTCCTGGGAATAGCCACTCTTTCGCTACTTGTTTTAGAGCTGGTATACGGTGGCGAATCATTAAAAAATTATCACCCGTTCAAAGCTAAAAGTATTCTGCAGGTTTACCTGGCTACCATTAAAACCCGCGATTTTTCCCTGGGCCTCATCCTGATCTCCCTGAGCTATGCCATGCTGGTGGTGTATGGTATGAGCAGCCCTTTTATAATTGAGCATGTATTTCATTTGTCGCCTGTGGTAACCGGTTATTGTTCGCTGCTTTCGGGGGTATCATTGATGGCGGGCGGTATTATTTCAAAAACCCTCATCAGGAAACCGCTTATCAAAAAAGTATCGATAGCGCTTGCACTGCAATTAGGCTTTGCAGCTTTAATGGTGTTTACAGCAGGGATTAAAACAAATTTATTTACGCTGATGGCATTTACAGCATTGGTCCACCTATTATCTGGCTTTATATTCAATAATATATTTGCTTACTGTTTAGGCCGGTTTTCAAAAAATGCGGGTATCGCAAGCGGCGTGACCGGCGGCTCACTTTATATTATCACTTCATTTTTTAGCTACGGCATTGTAAATATTATGGCCATCAAAAATCAGCAGTTATTAGGAACCGCTTATTTATCGTTCGCGATACTGGCTGTTGTTACACTGGTGCTTTTCATCAAAGCGAGGGCTTCGCACCAAAAACAAGAAGAAGCGGCTGTTATTTTAAATGCTGAGGTAGCTGTATAAGCTGAATGATATCGCCTTAAATAATAGGTGAAGCCGGTAATTAATTATCGGCTTCACCTGTTTTACAATGATACATAAGAATGGTACAATTCAACGCTTTATTAGGCTGATCTGTTTGTTGACCATTGTGCGGGTTACAATTTAACCAAGAAATAACCTGAATATTCAGCCGGCAGATCCTTATATTTGCCCCGATAAGTTCTTTACTTTACTTCATCAACCGGTATAGGTTTTACTTAATTGTAGATTAATAGGGAATCGTGTGTAAATCACGAACTGTCGCGCAACTGTAAGTAACACAAAGGTTTTTGCCAGTAATGTCCACTGTCCTGATGAATGGGGATGGGAAGGACGGCAAAAATGTTACAAGTCAGGAGACCTGCCTAATACTGAATTGACAATGCTTTCGCGGTATGAAGCTTGGTCTGGGTTATGATTACTTGCCTGTTTGGGTCTATGGCCCGTTATGACGGGCTGTGACCATATATTCTCTCCATATTTTACATATCATAAAACATTACGAAGCTTAGCTGAAAGGGCTTTTAACCGATTTATTCATTTAATCAATTAAAAGAAATGCTAACGCAAAATTTAGGTTACCCGCGTATTGGTAGCCGGCGCGAATTGAAAAAAGTCTGCGAAAACTATTGGGCAGGCAAAACGGGCTTAAAAAATGTGCTTACCGTGGGTAAATACATCAGGGAAGAAAACTGGCTGCTGCAAAAAGAAGCCGGGATCGACGTGATCCCATCAAATGATTTTTCATTTTATGACCAGGTGCTTGATCATTCACTGATGTTTGGCGCTATTCCTAAACGCTATCATGAAGTGATCAGTCAAAAAGGCAATACCGAGCTCGATCTGTATTTTGCTATGGCCCGCGGCTATCAAAAAGATGGATTGGATGTGGTAGCCATGGAAATGACCAAATGGTTTGATACCAATTACCATTACATAGTACCCGAGTTTTATAAAGACCAGCAGTTTAAACTTTTCTCCACCAAAGTTATCGATGAGTTTTATGAGGCTAAACAATTGGGCATCGTTAGCAAGCCGGTGTTGATCGGGCCTGTATCGTACCTGTTGTTGGGCAAAGAGAAAGAGGCTGGTTTCGATAGGATAGACCTGATCAAAAATCTGCTGCCTGTTTATTTTGATATCCTGAATAAGCTTAAAGCTTTGGGTGCCGAATGGGTCCAGTTTGATGAGCCGTTTTTAGCGCTTGATTTAAGCGAAAAACAACAGGAGGTATTTAAAGATACCTATAAGCAATTGAGGAAAGAATTTCCTTTCCTGAAGATAGTTTTGGCAACTTATTTTGAACGCCTGGGCGATAACACTCAATTAGCGGCAACTTTACCTGTTGATGTTTTACATGTCGATTTAGTGCGGGCGCCTCAGCAATTGAATGAAGTAATAGAGCATCTGCCCCAAAAAACTATCCTTTCTTTAGGTGTTGTTGACGGGCGCAATATCTGGAAAAATGATTTTGTTAACTCGCTGGTCATTATAAAGAATGCGAAGGATAAATTAGGTGCCGACCGCGTTTGGATAGCCCCTTCATGCTCATTGATCCATTCGCCATGCGATCTGCAAAATGAAACCAACGATGAAGTGCTTACTCCTGAAATTAAACAGTGGCTGGCTTTTGCGCGGCAGAAAATAAACGAAGTGGTATTGCTCAGCAAGTTATCGGAAGATGTGGTGAGCGATAGCAGCCTGCATCAACTGGCAAAAAACCGGCAGGCAAACGAGGCCCGCCGAACATCTGCACTGATCCATAACCCAGCAGTTAAACAGCGTGTAAGCGCCATCACCGAAAATGATGCAAAGCGTATAAGTGCTTTTCCTGCACGGAAAGAACAGCAGCAGCAACTGCTTGACCTGCCGCTTTTTGCTACCACAACTATTGGTTCGTTCCCGCAAACAACCGAAGTACGAAGCTGGCGTGCCCAATTAAAAAAAGGTGCGATAACCCTGGGGGAGTATAACAAACTGATAGCTACCGAAACTGAAAAGGCTATAAAATGGCAGGAAGAAATAGGGTTGGATGTGCTGGTACATGGCGAGTTTGAACGTAATGATATGGTTGAGTACTTTGGCGAACAACTGGCCGGTTTTACCTTTACACAAAATGGCTGGGTGCAAAGCTATGGCAGCCGCTGTGTTAAGCCACCGGTTATTTATGGCGATGTATCAAGGCCACAGCCTATGACGGTAAAATGGTCGGCTTATGCGCAATCGTTAACCTCAAAATGGATGAAGGGTATGTTAACCGGCCCGGTGACTATTTTGCAATGGTCGTTTGTGCGCAATGACCAGCCCCGTTCCGAAACCTGTACGCAGATAGCATTGGCCATTCGTGACGAAGTTTGTGACCTGGAAAGCGCCGGTATCAAGATCATCCAGATAGATGAACCGGCCATTCGTGAAGGATTACCGCTTCGCAGGGATGACAGGGCAAATTACCTCGACTGGGCAGTTAAAGCTTTCCGGATTTCGGCGAGCGGCGTTCAGGACAGTACACAGATCCACACGCACATGTGCTATTCGGAGTTTAATGACATTATTAAAAGCATAGCCGATATGGATGCCGATGTGATCACGATAGAAACATCGCGTTCGCAAATGGAGCTGCTGGATGTTTTTGCCGATTTTAAGTATCCTAATGAAATTGGCCCCGGTGTATATGATATCCATTCGCCCCGCGTACCCAACAGGGAGGAAATGATCCGTTTGCTTAAACGCGCCCAGGCCGTAATACCCGATGCCCAGCTTTGGGTAAATCCCGATTGTGGCTTAAAAACACGGGGCTGGGATGAAACCCAAAAAGCCTTAATAGAAATGGTTGAAGCCGCGAAAGCTGTCCGCGAAAATGTTATCAGCAATGTAACTGCTTAAATAAAAAAAACTACTGTGTACCGTAACAGGTGCACAGCAGTTTTATATACCTAATATGACAAAGCATGAAAATAAATACTGCCCCCGGTGTAAAGAGCCGTTTGAATGCAAAGTAGGCAGCATCCTGTTGTGCCAGTGCCAGGGCATCAGCTTCACCGACCAGGAGCGCGACTATATCCGCTTAACCTACCCGGATTGCCTTTGCCGCAAATGCCTGATGGCGATGAAGCATGAGATCAGCACAACTGCTGTCCGGGAAAAAATGAGAACGATACTTGAAGCAATCAAAAAGGGTACGCAATAACAGGATATTATGAATTGCGTTAAAAATTAGCTTTAAGCTTTGTGCTTTCTGCTTTTAGCTTTCAAATAATTTCCCCTGCTTCAAACAGTTCATCCAAACGGCTGTGCGAATCATTTACGCCCCGTTCCATACCCGATTGCAGCATGCCATCCCGATCTGCCGCGGATTGAAAAACCGACTGAACGGTTACTTTTGTTCTATTATCAGGAAGGGCTTCAAATCGGGTAGTTTCTAAGGTAACATGACCACTTTCGGGCAATCCTTCAAACTCAAATGTTTGGATGATACGCTCAGGCGCGGTTACATCATGGATAACACCATGAAAGCCATAATCATTACCAGCAGGGTCGGTATGGATATAACGGTAAGCGCCTCCGCTGCGGCAGTCAAACTTATCTATGCGCATTTTAAGTTCGCGCGGCCCCAGCCATCTAACAATAAGCTCAGGATCGGTAAAAGCTCTGAAAACAAGCTCGCGTGGTGCTTCAAATTCGCGGGTTATAAAAAGCTCCTGTTTGCCGGGTTCGGCCTTAATTTCTGTTTGATTTTTTGTGGTGATCATGGTGTTTTTTATTTAGGTGATTGATTAATCGTTATCGTTAGCTTCCTGCAAAAGCTTGATATCCATTTTGGTCATCTTCATCATGGCAGCCATAACTTTTTTGGCTTTTTCAGGGTTTTCGTTGTTATAAAGTAATTCGCTCATAACTTCAGGAACAATTTGCCAGGTAACGCCGAATTTATCGTCGAGCCAGCCGCACTGACTGGTTTTGCCACCCCCTGCAGGCAGTGCTTCCCACAGGTAATCAATTTCCTCCTGGGTTTTGCAGTTTATATAAAAGGAAGTAGCCGGCGAAAAGTTAAACATCGGTCCTCCATCCAGCGCTAAAAACTGCTGGTCTTCGATACGAAATGTTCCAACTAACATTTTACGACCATTGCCGGGATCGGTAAGCGAGCTTACTTCGCTTTCGGAGTTTTTGAATACCGAAGTATAAAATTTCAATGCTTCTTCAAGGTTGCCGTTAAACCATAAAAAAGGGGTTACTTTCTGGGTTGCTTTAAATGTTGCCATGGTTTCTGTTTTTTATTGATTAAAAATTTGTTGCTTTTGATATCTCAAAGTTACCTGCCCTGGCAAGGGCTAATAGTGTCCAAAAACGACGAGATAAGGGGGCATTAGCGACAAAATGATTTTTTATCTCCCTGGCATTTTGCTCATATCCATGTGCAGCACATTCCAGCTATGGCCATCAGGATCAGTAAACAGGCAGCCGTACATCCAGCCATCCATTTCCCGGGGCTTGTGATTGCTTTTGCCACCGGCTTCGATAGCCTTTTGAGCCAGTTCATCAACTTCTTCCTTGCTTTCCGCGTCGATAGACAGCAGAACTTCCACTCCCTTTGCCGTATCCGCAAGACCGCAGTTTTCAACAAAGCCTTTAAAGGTGCTTTCGTCAAAAAGCATTACGGTAACATCTTTTTCGCCAACCTGCATGGCCGCAGAATTCGGGCCGTTGCCAAATTGCGAGTTAAACCGGAAGCCGAGTTTGCTGAAAAACTCCTTTGATACATTTACATTTTTTACAGGCAGATTGATCCAGAATTGCTTCGTCATAATTGATTATTTTAAAGGTTTATCATTGTTTTTTAATTCTTCGAGCAGGCTGTCGAGCGCGTCAAATTTTTCATCCCAACCCTTGCGGTAACGCTCAACCCATTGAGCAACCTCTTCAAGCTGTTTCAGGCGGGGTTCGCAATACCGTTCCCGGCCCTGTTTCTTAATGGCTATAAGACCGCATTCGGTTAAAATTTTTATATGCTGGGATATAGCGGGGCGGCTTACATCAAAGTTATCCGCTATGGCATTCAGGTTCATGGGTTTAAAGGCTATCAGGTTAATGATATCCCTGCGGGTTGGATCGGCAATGGCCTGGAAAACATCTCGTCTCATCTAAATCAAATATAATACGTAAGTGATTGCTTACAAATTTATATGTAAGCAATCACTTACGCAAATTTTTAATATTTTTATTTGTAAATAAAGAAGGGGAGAAGTACAGAGCCAACAATTAAATATTCGGACTTGCCTAAGCACTTAAAAACATTAGCGTAGTGTAACCCCTCAAAAAAATAAATATTTGATTATGAGTATCTTGTAAGTAATATTTAAAAAAGTGTTAACCCTGTTAACCCTATTTATCTGCGTTTGCCCGGGAGTGAAATGGCCCTTCTGTACGATTCTCAAAAAAATCATCATCTTTGTGGCTGATAAATAGATCCTAACAATATGCTGTTTGAACAAATAAGCCAAAAGCCGTTCTTTATTCTTGGCCCCTGTGTAATGGAAAGCCAGGAGTTATTATATACTGTTGCCGAAAAAGTAGCCGAAGCCGGGCAGAAATACAATGTGCCGGTAATCTTTAAATCGTCATTTGATAAAGCCAACCGCACATCTATTCATTCATACCGCGGCCCAGGATTAGAGAAAGGCATGGAAATGCTGATGAATGTTAAGCAGCGTTTTGGTTTACCGGTTACTACAGATATCCATGAACCATTCCAGGCAGCTATTGTAGCCGAGGTTGCGGATATATTGCAGATCCCCGCTTTTTTATGCCGCCAAACAGACCTGTTGGTTGCGGCTGCTCAAACCGGTAAAATTGTCAACGTAAAAAAAGCCCAGTTCCTTTCGGGGCATGATATGTTTTATCCGGCTCAAAAAGTTATTGAAGCCGGCAATAACCAGGTAATATTAACCGAGCGTGGCAATATGTATGGTTATAATAATTTAGCTGTCGATTTCAGGAATATTTACGATATGAAAGCTTTTGGCCACCCGGTTTGTATGGATTGTACCCATTCGGTTCAGCGCCCGGGCGGAGCAGGAGGAAAAACCGGCGGCGACCGTACTTTTGTGCCCATGATGGCGCTGGCAGCAAAGGCTTTTGGAGCCGATGGCTATTTTTTGGAAACGCATCCCGACCCTGATAATGCCCTGAGCGATGGCCCTAACATGGTTAAGCTGCACGAACTGGATAAGGTTTTAGCACCATTAGTAGGGTAAGTTTTTGTTCTGAATGTCCGGATCCATGAAAGATATTGCAAAAAGGGTTTTTGATATTGAAATAGAGTCGCTGCAGCAGGTAGCCTGCTCAATTGATGATGAGTTTGCAAGGGTTGTTGATGCCATATTAAAATCAACAGGAAAGCTGGTTGTTATTGGCATTGGCAAATCGGGGCTTATCGGTAAAAAGATAGCAGCCACATTGGCCAGTACAGGTACACCAAGCTTTTTTTTGCATCCGGGAGAGGCTTTTCACGGCGATTTAGGCATGGTAGGCCCTAATGATATTGTTTTATTGATATCCTATTCGGGCGAAACCGACGAAGTGCTGAAACTTATTCCTTATTTAAAATGGAATAAGAATGTTATGATTGGCATAACAGGTAATCCTATATCAACCGTTGCCAAAAACTGCAGTTATCACCTTAATATAAAAGTTGAAAGGGAGGCTTGTCCGCTCGAACTGGCGCCAACTTCATCAACTACCGCGGCGCTGGTTATGGGCGATGCCCTGGCTATAGCGTTAATGGAGTCGCGAAACTTTCAGCAGCATGATTTTGCGCGCTTTCATCCAGGCGGTAGCCTTGGGCGCAAACTGCTGGTAAAGGTTAAAGACCTCATGCGTACCGATAAGCTTCCTTTTATTAATGAGGAAGCTTCATTTATGGACCTGTTACTGCGCATGTCCGAAGGCAGGTTAGGTATGGTTATAGTAGGTGAGGCGTCCGAGATTAAGGGGGTGGTTACAGATGGCGACCTTCGCCGGGCCTTGCTTAAACACCCCGATACCTCAACCTTAACTATCGCCGAAATCATGACCGTTAACCCGGTTATTATTGATGAGCATGAATTTGTTGGCTATGCCGAGCAGTTAATGCTTGAAAAGAAGATCACTACCTTACTGGTAGGTTCTGCACAAAACAGGTCAATAACAGGTGTTTACCAGATATATACAGCCTGAAACACTTTTGATTAGCCTAAGCCGCGCATTCTTTGGATCGGGAGGCAGCTGATTTTGGTAATATTTGATTATCTTTACCGGTATCTATCATATTCTACCGTGTTAAATTAAATGTCTGATCAATCAAATTCGATCACTAATAAATTTCAGGCTCCTGCAAATATTCATATTGCAATAATAGGTCTTGGCTATGTGGGATTGCCCCTTGCTGTTGAATTTGCCAAAAAATATCCTGTAAAAGGTTTCGATATTAAACAAAGCCGGGTAGATGAGCTGAATAACGCGTTTGATCGTACCCTTGAAACCAGTAGCGACGAACTATCGACAGTTTTAAATTTAAAGGATGAAAGCAAGGGACTTACTTTCACATCGCAGATAACGGACATTGCTTCCTGTAACGTTTATATTGTTTCGGTACCCACACCTACCGACCAGCACAACCGGCCCGATCTGAGCCTGCTTATCCGGGCAAGTAAATCAATAGCAGGTGTATTGAAGAGAGGGGATGTAGTTATTTATGAATCAACAGTTTATCCCGGCGTAACTGAGGATGTTTGTGTGCCTGTTTTACAAAAAGAATCGGGTTTGCAGTATAACAGTGATTTTTTTGCAGGATACTCGCCCGAGCGTATAAATCCGGGGGATAAAGTTCATACGCTGACCAATATTTTAAAAGTAACATCGGGCTCAACACCCGAGGCTGCTGATTTTATTGATAGCCTATACCGGTCAATAGTAAAAGCAGGAACCCATAAAGCTCCCGCCATTAAAGTTGCAGAAGCTTGTAAGGTGATCGAAAATTCGCAGCGCGATATCAATATCGCTTTTGTAAACGAACTCGCCAAAATATTCAACATTATGGATATTGATACTCATGCGGTTTTGGCGGCGGCAGGTACCAAGTGGAATTTCCTGAATTTTAAACCAGGCCTTGTAGGCGGGCACTGCACCGGAGTTGATCCGTATTATCTTGCAGCAAAAGCCCAGCAAATGGGGTATCATCCCGAAATTATCCTGGCCGGGCGAAGGCTTAATGATGGTATGGGTACGTACGTTGCCCTTGAAGTCATTAAACTGATGGTGAAGAATGATATTTCGGTAAAAAACTCAAAGATCCTGGTGCTCGGTTTTACTTTCAAGGAAAATTGTCCGGACGTTCGTAACACCAGGGTAATTGATATTATTAAGGGATTTGATGGTTTTGACGCAACCTGTGAAATATATGATCCATGGGCTGACCCGGATGAAGTAAAAAGAGAATATGGTATCTCTACATTAAAAAATTACGGGCAACTAAGCGGCGCTTACGATGCTATTGTTATGGCTGTGGCACATCGCGAGTTTTATGATTTAGACTATGCAAGCTTAAAACATAAATCATCATCGGTAATTTATGATATAAAAGGTATTTTAAACAAGGATGTTGTAAGCGGACGGTTGTAAGTGTTGGTTTTACAATTATTTTTTCACATAGAAAATCATTTTTTTCTCACTGTTAACAGAGAATTCATTTTGAATAAATTTCTTAATTTTTAATTTTGTGGCTGTGGAAATAATACATTTGTAACCGTGTCTCCATTTAATTATGACATTGTTATTAGTAAATAATTATAGTAATTTTAGCAGGGTTGCATACTACATAAGCACATATACATGATTCACAGATACGCTACTTTTATTAAAGCAGTGAACCTTACCATTGATTATATTATACTTAATATGAGCATGGTAATTTCTTACTTCATTGAAGACCGGTCATATATTTTTTGGATTAACAACAGGCAGTACCTGCCTATTGTGTTAGTTTTTAATCTAATTTGGCTGCTGTCAGCTAATATTACCGGGCTTTATGAACATGTTCTGAATAAAGATTCAATTAAAACCTATCGCGGCGTAATTAAAACTTACCTGCTGTTTGTAAGCTTTATTTGCTTCACTATCATTATATTAATAGGCACTAAGGCGTATTTTATAACACGCGAGTATCTTTTTTATTCGTTGGCCTTATTCGGCTTCCTGCTTGGTTTATGGAAGTTAATATTCCTGAGCATCCGTAAAAGCGACCGCGCAACGCTTATTGATATACGTACTGTTATCATTATAGGCGGGGGCCGCATCGGGTCAGACCTGCATAGCTTTTTTAAACAAAACCCAGAGCGTGGGTATAAGCTTGTTGGCTTTTTTGATGATGCATCAGACAGCGTACTTGATCAAAGCCTTTATTTGGGCGGTACTAATGATTGTATAAGCTATGTGCTTAACAATAAAGTGGATGAAATATTTTGTACCCTACCAAACTCTGAAGCCGAGAAAATAGAGCAGTTGATGCTTGATGCGGATAAAAATCTGATCAGGTTTAAATTTGTGCCAGAATATTACGACTACGCTAAAAAGCCAACTTTTATACAAAGCTTCGGTCATATCCCGGTTATATCCGTAAGGCCCGAACCTTTGGAGAACATGCTGAACCGCTCCATTAAACGCTTGTTTGATATCTGTTTTTCAATATTTGTGATCCTGTTTATTTTTAGCTGGTTATTCCCCATTTTGGCCATCATTATAAAGCTTGAGTCAAAAGGGCCGATATTCTTTGTGCAGGAGCGTTCAGGCAGGGACAATAAGCCGTTTAAATGCTATAAATTCCGTAGCATGCGGGTAAATCACGATTCGGATAAAAAACAAGCTACACGCGGCGATTCACGTATAACCAAATCCGGGGCATTTATCCGTAAAACAAGTATCGACGAATTGCCACAGTTCTTTAACGTAATATTGGGCAATATGTCTGTAGTAGGCCCGAGGCCGCACATGATAAGCCACACGCAACAATATTCGCAGCTAATTGATACTTTCATGGTAAGGCATTTTCTTAAACCTGGTATTACGGGTTGGGCCCAGGTGTCGGGCCTGAGGGGCGAAACTCAAACCACACAGGCTATGCTTGAGCGTGTGGAGGCCGACGTTTGGTATCTTGAAAACTGGTCGTTCCTGCTGGATATGAAGATTATCTTCCTAACGGTATGGAACGTGTTTAGGGGCGAAAAGAACGCGTTTTAATATGCCGGTATTCCGGGACCAGCTAAGCCGAAGGGTTGAACTTTCCGGAATCCCTAAGCGGATCATATCCATTGTCCCTTCACAAACAGAATTGCTTTTTTACCTTGGCTTAAACGTTGAGGTGATAGGCATTACTAAATTTTGTATCCATCCGGCAGATAGGTTTAATTCAACAACGAAAGTAGGAGGGACTAAACAGCTTGATGTCGAAAAAATCCGATTGCTGAACCCGGATTTGATTATCGCCAATAAAGAGGAGAACGACCGTCTTCAGGTAGAAGAGTTAATGAATATATGCCCGGTTTGGATCAGTGATATTTTTGATCTGGAATCGGCTTTGCAAATGATTGTTTGCATTGGTGATATGATAGGTAAGCCCGGGCAGGCAAACGTGCTTTGCACGGAAATTAATGGTCGTTTTAAGGGTATTAAGCTTCCTGTAACAGGGCTGAGAGTTGCCTATCTCATCTGGCGTAAACCCTATATGCTTGCCGGCAGGGGAACTTTCATTGATAGTATGCTGCAAACATGTGGACTAAACAATGTAACAGAGGGGGAGCGTTACCCGGAGATTGATGCAGATGCTTTAGTCGCGGCTAATCCGGATCTTGTTTTTCTATCATCAGAGCCATATCCATTCGCTAAAAAACATATAGAGGAGTTTAGGTCGCTTTTACCAAATGCAAAGATAGTTTTGGTAGATGGTGAAATGTTTTCATGGTATGGCAGCAGGCTTTTATACGCACCGGCATACTTCAAACGGCTGATAAATGGGCTTGTGAAAAATTAATTCCTACTAAATGAGCATGATAGCAAAAAAATGAAAATTATGTTTTTAAGTATAATTTTAAACGCTATCTTTGCAGCCTGTTAAATCAGAAACGCGGAAGTGGCGTAATTGGTAGCCGCACCAGACTTAGGATCTGGCGCTTCACGGCGTGGGGGTTCGAGTCCCTTCTTCCGCACAAAAAGATAAAAGCCTTCAAAGTCATTGATTTTGAAGGCTTTTTTGGTTCGATAAATAGGCTATTAATCTACTTCCTCTTTTAAGTATTTGTATTTTAGTGATTTAGCAGTTCGAGTCCAGACGTCAATCCAACTGCTGAAAGTTCAAAAAATCTTTGTTATACATGCTAATTCATTGCCTGGCTGACCTAAAAATCGCATTAGATTCTATGGCCTTATAAACAAAGTTTTTCGGCCTTAAAAACAAAACATCTGAATAGGCTACCTTCTAATTTTGCATTCATAAATTTCAATTAAAATGGAACAAAATAATTTTAATGGAGCTTTGCAAAAACCGGTAGGTTCAGGCTTCAACGCAGCATCCACGACATCTGACGTTATAAAGGGAGTGGATATTAATGGAAAAATTGCTATTGTCACAGGCGGCGACGGAGGTCTTGGCCTGGAAATCACCAAAACGTTGTCTAAGGCAGGTGCGACAGTAATTGTACCTGCCAGGGATATTGAAAAAGCAAAATTAAATCTTCAAGGAATTGCCAATGTAGAAGTGGAGCCGATGAACCTAACGGAACCTGCCTCTATTACTTCGTTTGCTGAAAAATTCCTGGCATCAGATAGGCAATTGCATATGTTAATCAATAATGCGGGCATCATGTGGACACCTTTACAACGTGACAGCCGAGGTTATGAGGCACAGTTTTCTACGAACCACTTAGGACATTTTCAACTGACAGCAAAACTTTGGGAAGCCCTTAAGAAGACAGAAGGAGCAAGGGTCGTGACGGTTTCCTCTTCGGCACACCATTATTCTCCTGTACTTTTTGATGATGTTAATTATCATACGAGAGAATACAACAAATTTGAGGCCTACGGCCAGTCTAAAACAGCTAACGTGTTATTTACCGTAGAATTCGATAAAAAGGCACGTCCGTTCGGTGTCCGCGCTTATTCACTGCATCCAGGTCTAATATTGGATACCAATTTGGGCAGGCACCTAACCTTTGAAGATTTTATTACTTTGGGTGCTGTAAATGCTAACGGTACACCCAATGAAGAAGCCCAGGCAGCGATGCAGAAAATGTCTAAGACTAAAGAGCAAGGCGCCGCCACAACAGTATGGGCCGCAACAAGTCCGCAATTGCAAAATATAGGCGGTGTTTATCTGCAAGATGTCGAAGTTGCCAGTTACAATCCCGATGCCTACGATAGTAACGCAGGGAAGCGCAACCCTGGCGGGACATTCGGTGTGGCCCCATTTGCCCTGGAGCCGAATGCGGCACAAAGGCTCTGGGTTTTGAGCGAGGAACTTACTGATACAAAATTTGATGTTCAATAAACAAAACAAATAGGGCCCAAGCTGTTGGGCTTTATTTGCTTATTTTTGTATAATGGCAATACGGCAAATAAATAATTATGCAGAGATTGTATTTACCTGCAGTGAAGCGGTTCACCAAAATAGTGAACTGGTTGCTGAGGAGCATTCTGTAGTCCGGGTATTGTCAGGCAAATTGAAAGTTATTGAATCTAATAAAGCTTATTTTTTTGAGGCTGGGGAAACTTTTTTATTTCCTAAGAACCGGTTAGCCCGGCTCATTAAAACGGGAAAAAACGATTTGCCCTACAGAGCGATTATTGTAAAACTAACCCAAGATGTGCTGAAAGCATTTTACGAGCATAAAAAAAATGAAGTCTTTACGGTATTTAAAACTGATGCCATAATTCCTTTATCTAAAGGGCCGTTACTGGACAGTTTTTTTGCCTCAATGCTTCCTTATTTTGATCTGGAATACAAATTACCGCGCGAACTTTCGGCGTTGAAAATACAGGAAGCGATAGCCATATTGCGATCTATAAATGATAGTATGGACCATATTTTATCCGATTTTTCAGAGCCGCATAAAATTAACCTTGTCGAGTTTATGGAACGTAACTATATGTTTAACATGCCCATAGAAAAATTCGGTTATCTGACAGGACGAAGTTTAACAACCTTTAAGCGTGATTTTAAGAAAGTGTATGGTACAACGCCTCAGAAATGGCTCACGCAAAAAAGGCTTGAACTCGCCCGATACCAATTGGCTGAAAAGAATCGCAAACCTTCTGAAATTTATTTGGAAACGGGTTTTGAAAACCTCTCGCACTTTTCATATGCCTTTAAAAAACAATTTGGTTTTACGCCAAGTGAATTGTCAAAAGCTAAATAAATTGAAACAACTGTTCTTAGGACACTTTGTGTTATTAAAAGTTCTTAAACGGCAGATAACCCGCATAGGATAGCCAAATCCTTTAAAAAATGGTTCGAATTCTGTACCGTTAGGTGCACCATATAGGAACTTTGTCTAAGTTCTGAAAGGGTCACTTTAAAAGAGTGACCCTTTTTAATTCTAAAAAGCCGCTATTTTTCGATTTCCAAACTGCTCTAAAGCTTCAATTGGTATCACGAAAACTCAAAATGTTCGATAACGGGAATATCGTTAATTGAGTTGATGAACAGATCCATTTTAACTGAAGGCCCGTGAAGCTGCCATGTTAAAAGCATATAGTCGCCATCTCTGACTCTCCTAATCATCCTGAATTTCAGTTTGTGAGCTGTCATCATATCTTCGCACAACATGATACCATTTGCCGAGACCGGGCATTTAATATAAAATGTTTTGGATTGGTTATAATAATCTATTTTCTTTTGAAAGAAAGGAAGTACGGAAAGTATAAACAGGATCATTATACTGGCGAACCCGGCAGCTAAGTAGTAACCGGCCCCAATACCCATGCCTACTGCCGCAACGGCCCAGATGGTAGCTGCGGTAGTGATGCCATTAACCCGGTTTTCGCCTCTGAAAATAACGCCGGCACCAAGGAACCCAATCCCCGTAACCACATTTGAAGCGATCCTGTCTGCATTATCGGGTGCTCCAATAGCTGTTGACATAAGCGTGAAAAAACAGGCGCCAAAAGATATCATGATGGTAGTACGGAAGCCGGCCGCTTTACCATGGTATTCTCTTTCGGCGCCTACAAGTCCGCCCCACAACAGGGCCAGTAAAAACCTGACCAGGATTTCTATATCGAAAGCCATAAATTCAATTTTATTTGATTATAACCGAATATATGATTTTTATAGATACTTGAACCTGCCGGGTTTCATCATTTATGTAGCGGGAGTGCCCGGTTTTCAGAGATAGATTGCTGTCATCTGCTGTAATGATAATTGCCGGGGCCCACAGTGAATTTTTTGTAATTATTTCCTGAAAAATCGGGAACAAAAATATCAGCTGTTGTATTTTGCGGAACAGTTACCATCATATCTAATTTCTTATCTGTGATTTGCCATTTACTATAGATGGTTCCGTACGGGCAGTCGTATTTTCCTTCGGCCCATGATAGCCCACCGCCAATTACCGGTTTGATTGTTATTTTTTTATAGGCTGGTGCGGCAGGCGTAATACCTGTAATATAGCGATACATCCAATCGCCGATAGCCCCGTAAGCGTAATGATTATAAGAATTCATAGATGACTCTTCAAAACTGCCGTCGGTCCTGATACCATCCCATCTTTCCCAAATAGTAGTAGCCCCCTGTTTAATTGGGTATAGCCAGGAAGGATAAGTATCCTGCAATAATAACTTGTACGCCACGTCGGCGTAACCGAACCTGGTCAGGGCATCACAAAGATAAGGAGTGCCTAAAAAACCCGTTGTCAGGTGATCCCGGTATAGCCCGATGTTTTTAACAAGGCGCGCTGCAGCCTGCTGCCTCAAGTTTACCGGCAGCATATCAAATTCCAAAGCTAATATGTATGCTGTTTGGGTATCTGATGAGATCAGGCCATTAGCGGTAACATATTCGTTTACAAAGGCCCGTTTTATTTTGAGCAATAACTTTGAATAATATTGCTCGTCGGTTGTTTTGTTTAAAACTTTGGCGCTGTTGATCAGTATTTGGGTTGAATATGCATAGAAGCATTGTGCGATAAGATATTTATTGGTTATCGCAGATGTACCATCCCTGTCGTTATTCACACTATAAAACAACCAGTCGCCAAAATGATTACCCGTTACCCATAAATTGTTCCTGGTTTGCTTTTGGATATAATTAACCCAGGCTTTCATGCTTTGAAACTGGTTTTCTAAAATCTTTTTGTCTCCATATGCAAAATACATATTCCATGGGATGATGGTTGCCACGTCTCCCCATCCTGAACTGCCGCCCACCTCATTTGTGCCATTTGTAAACACATCCGGAACCACAAAAGGGATACTACCGCCTGGATACTGATCGGCAGCTACATCCCTGAGCCATTTGGTAAAGAAATTGTGAACATCCATATTAAATGCTGCAGTACGTGAAAATACCTGCGCGTCTCCTGTCCAGCCCAAGCGCTCGTCGCGTTGCGGGCAATCTGTTGGTACATCAAGAAAGTTACCTTTCTGCCCCCATTGGATATTGTGTTGCAATTGATTAAGTAAGGGGTTGGAGCATAAAAAGCTTCCGGTAGCTTTCATATCCGAATAAACAGCTACAGCGGTAAAGTCATCTGGATTTAATGTACCTTTTATACCGCTAACCTTAATGTACCTGAAACCCTGCCAGCTAAATTGCGGCTCAAAGGTACGTTTTACGGTATCTTTTAGTATATAAGTGTTTTCGGCCTTTGCCGCCCGTAAATTCTCTGTATAAAATTCGCCTGCTTTATCCAGTACTTCTGCGTGAGTAATTTTAATTGAGTCTCCCGGACGGCCTTTCAGTGTAACTTTTACCCAGCCCACCAGATTTTGACCAAAATCAATCACCTTTTCACCGCGTGGCGTAGTTATGACCTTTATTGGCTTAAATGTTTCATGTTGCTTAACGGGTTCGTTATAAGTAGCAATAAGGGTGTTTTTAGTGTATGGCATTATGCGCACAGGATGCCAGTCATGGTCATCAAAAGCGGGTCCTGCCCATCCTGGTTTTTCTAACCTCGTATCAATAATACAACCGTTGTAGATCTCGGCAAATTGTAAAACTCCTGTAGATGATCTCCAGCTTTGATCTGACGATATGATTTTCTCTGAGCCATCGGTAAAGATGATCCTCATCTCCATTAAAACCGCTGTTTTATCGCCATAAGAATTAGCTCTGGGTGTATATGGGCCCAGCGGACTACGATACCAACCGCTGCCAAGTGTAATTCCCATGGCATTTTCTCCCTGGGCTAACAGAGCTGTAACATCATAGGCCTGATATTGTAACCTTTTATTATAACTTGTCCATCCTGGTGTAAGGAAGCTATCGCCTACTTTATGCCCGTTTAGTTGTGCTTCATAGAAGCCATGCGAAGTTATATAAGCTGTGGCCTCCCGTATTTTTTTGTTTAATGAAAAATTAGTCCTCAACAAAGGAGCGGGAGCGTTAACTGTATCAATTAAGGCAGGCCTAATCCATTGGGCATGCCAGTCAGAAGCAGATAGCAGGCCCATTTTCCAAAATGCCTGATCACTCCAAGCTGAACGTAATCCGTTGGTATCCCAGATTCTTACCCGCCAAAAATATTTATGGCATGATAGCAGCGTTTTGCCGCGGTAAGGTATGTACACTGATTGATTTGATATTATTTTTCCGCTCGACCATAGCGGGGTTGTATTATTTTCGCTGAACGAGGCTGAGTCTACTTGTATTTCATAAGCTTGTTGGCCGACGGCTCTATTATTTTTTTCTGCAAGTTGCCAGCTAAAACGCGGATTGTGTGCATCAATACAAATTGGGTTTTTCAGGTTTTCGGTTAAAAGATTTTTTAAAACCACTTGTGCCGAGGTAGTGAGCCATGAAAATAAAAAACATCCAATAAGAAATGGTGTTCTCATAATTTAATGTGTAGGGTAACCGGTAAATTGATTTATAAAAATAAAGCAGGATGGTTTCATTACCATCCTGCTCTGTCTTTTGAATACTTATTATATCTTCGAGAAGATCGTTGTGCCGGGTTTTAGAATAATGTTTACTTTCCCTTAAGTTGCACCATCACTTTTATAGTTTGGAAAATTATACTTAAGTCGTTATTAAAGTTGACGTTTTTTAAATATATAAGATCATAACGAACCCGGTGACGCATCTCCTGAACATTTTCGGCATATCCATAATTTACCTGCCCTATAGAAGTGAGGCCGGGTTTAAGTTTTAATAATTTTTTGTAATTGGGCGATTCTTCTATGAGTTGTTCAATAAAATACTGCCGCTCCGGTCTGGGGCCAACGATAGACATATCGCCCTTTAAAACATTCCAAAACTGGGGTAATTCATCCAGCCTGGATTTGCGTAAAAATACACCCCATTTCGTAATCCGCGGATCTTTATCTTTTGATAGCATCGGCACGGATTGCTCTGAGTTTACGTACATGCTCCTGAACTTGTACATTCTGAAAGGTTTATGATTTCTGCCAATTCTTTCCTGGCGATAAAAAACCGGGCCTTTTGAAGTTAATTTAGTTACTATAGCTAACGCAATAAACACAGGAAGCCCTGGGATCATTACCAAAAGGGAAAACATAATGTCGAAACAACGCTTGAAGAAAATAATCTTCAGGCTGAGCTCAATAGAAGAGGAGAGCTGTATTACAGGAAGATTTTCATAATTAACGATGCTGGCATAGCTGTTGTCAAGTACAAGGTCCGAAACCAGTTTAATTTTAATGGAATGCTGATCGCCCAGGTCAACCAGTTTATTTAATAAAAGCTGATCCATAAATTTGTAGCATATAAATGCTTCATCCGGCCTGGCTTCAAGGATTTTCTCAAATAATATTTCATGGGGCAGGCTTTCAATCATTTCTTCGGGTATGGTGGTAATAAAATTATACCCGTACTCCGGATGCCTTGAAAATGATTTTTTTACCCGGTTAACGATATCCACATTGCCAATTATGATGACATGTTTAATATTATAGCCTTTTTTACGAATATAATCGAGTGTGAAAAAGATTAGAGAGCGCTGAACAACTATGAAGATAAAAAACAAAAGATATGTGCAAAACATCACCATTCTGCTTATCTCATACAGCTTAAAGAAATAAACAATCCCCAGAACCATTACCAGGTGGTACACCATAGAGGACATGAATTTGCTTAAATTGTCACTTAATATCAGGGGCCTCTTTATGATATAGTTTTTAGTTACCGAAGCAATGGTAATCCAGGTTAAGTTAACTAATAGTAAAAAATCAGTCGACTGTATTTCTGACGAATAGAATGCAAATATAAATAGGTGAGCACATTGCAGCGCAATATTTAATAAGATTAAATCACAAAAAAACGTGAATGGCTGAAGTAGTTTAGAGTAGCGCATTTGCGATCAGGGTTAAGTTGTGCAAATATAACAATTTTACTAAAACGAATCGTTTTTAAATAAAACCAATGTTTGTTAAACTTAATTACGGGGTATTCATCAAGAACGCTACAGTGAGAAATTAATTATTTAAAATAAAATTCACCAGGTATAATTTTATAAAACTAATATAAAATTAACCTGATGATTATATTAAGATAATGAAATATTTAAATGAAAGAGTTTCTTGTAGCGAAAATCAGGTTGTGATTAAAAAAAGGGACGCACATGAGTTAAGTAAAAAACTCCTTCACCCAATTATTTATATAGTACTCATCCAATTCATTGAAAAGGGGAGTATTAGGCGGAGGTAATTTCTGAAGTTCTGTTTTAAAAGAGCGTTTTTCATCCTGGTTTAAATCGTCGCAAACAATTATGTATGATGGATTATAAAACACGGCTTGTTTTATGTAAGGATTGGTAGTTATCAAAATAGCCCCGGATGCCAGTACTTCAAAGGTACGCATGGTTAAACCTGTTTGGCCGGTACGTTGTATGTCTAAAACGCTTTTTGACGATTTGAAGATGTCGGCTACAGTTTCCCTTGAAATCTTTTTAAAACTAACCTCGGATGTGCTTATATTTTTATGGTCTTTCTTCAATATTTTTTCCAGGAAAAAGAACCATTTAGCCGGCGAATAAAAAAACACAAAGGTGTTATCAATTTTGCTAAAAAAACTTTTTACTATTTTATACCGGGCCGAATGCAACGTCCCTATAAAGGATATGGTATATTTTTTATAGGGATTAGTTGAGCGATTTAAAAACTCGTCGGTAAAAAAAAGATGCTTTAATTTGAATATCGGGTTTAATTTCACATCCTCAAAATCAAAGCTGTAGCACCGGTCAAAATGTTCAAGTATAAAAAGCGAATTTTGGTTGTTGTTGTTAAATGAATCGTACGTATAGTAAATAAGTTTTGCCCCGGGGTTTAGTTGTTTAAATGCTTTAATAAACCAAATTGGTACTACCTCACCCTTTATCAGTAGAAAATGGGTGTATTGCTTTTGCCTTATATTGTTTAAAATTTTATTGTAATATTTATTAATTGCAGAGCTAAGCAAACTTTTCTTAACCCTGAAAATTGCTTTTAGGAATGAATTATTTGAGGTTCGTTCATCAAAAAAATCAACATTATAGCCATTTTTTTCTATAGCGTTACAAATAGAAACTTCGTAGCCAAAAAAAGCTGGGGAGATAAATAAAACGGACTTTTCTTTCATTACTGTTACTTAAATAATCCCTTCTCTTTCATTTCGGTTATTGATTCGGCATATTTATCTTCTTTTATACTTTGTAAATTGACCCATTGAGCAAATTTTGCGATTCCGGCCGTAAAACTAACTTTAGGTTTAAAACCAAGTTTTGACGATATTTTACTGATATCGGCAAAGTTGTGCCTGATATCCCCGAGGCGATAATTTCCTGAAATTTTGAATGGGACTTCTTTTTGGTAATTAGTAAATAGCTCGTTCACAACGGTAAGCACATCTGTTGCAACCCCTGTGCCCACGTTAAATACGTTATTATCTGCAGCCTCCTGTTCAATTCCTAATATAGTTGCATCAACAACATCGTCAATGAACACAAAATCACGTGACTCTTTACCGTCTTCAAAAATATTGATCTCTTTTTCGTTTTTTATCAGTGTAGAAAAAATTGACAGGATACCTGTGTACGGATTGGAAAGTGATTGCCCCGGGCCATATACATTTTGATACCGGAGCGCTACTGGTGCTATTCCGATGGTTGGGCATACTGTCATCACCATTTGCTCCTGATTTTGCTTGGTTATGCCGTAAACCGACGAGGGATGGATTTTTGAGTCTTCGTCGGTTGCAACTAATTTTAATGGGGATGTGGCTCCAGGGAATTTGACCTCAAAATCGCCGGCGGTCATATCCGCTTCACTACGATGGGATGGGTAAACATCTCCCAATTCGTCACTTTTATATTTGCCTTCGCCATAAATTGATCTTGACGATGCTATTACAACTTTACGCACATTATGTGTACTGTTGGTCAATATGTCAAGTAATATTGCGGTACCACCAATGTTAACATTTACATATTGCTCTATCTGGTACATTGATTGCCCTGTGCCTGTTTCGGCTGCAAGATGTACTATTACTTCCTGCCCTTCAATTGCCCGTAAAAGGTCTGCCCGCGAGGTTACGCTACCTTGTATGAAATTTACCTTGTTTTGTATTGATTGAAACAATGGAGAAGTAACATGTGGGTTGTCTCCGTGTATCTGTTTTGATAAGTTATCGAGGATAGTGACGCTATGCCCCTTTTCAATTAATCTTAATGCTAAATTTGAACCGATAAACCCGGCACCTCCCGTTATTAATATTTGTTTTTTCATTTCTTGTGTAGTACTTATATAAAATCGCCGTTTGAATTTGTTTTTTGCCATTGACGGCTTATTTCGTTATATCTTTTAACAATACGTGCAGGAGCACCAATAATTACACAGTACGCCGGAAAAACCCCTCTTACCACAGAATTGGAACCTACAATACATTGTTTGCCTAATACAGTGCCCGCCTGAATCACCGCCCCATAGCCAATAAAACAGTTTTCTCCAATGCTTGTAGTTTTAACCTTGTATTCCTGGTTTAAAATATGAGCGCCAATTTCCTGGTAATTATGATCCATGTTGGTAATGAATACGTTGCCCGATATGGTTGTATGTGTTCCAATTTCTAATTGTTCATTTGAACTTATCAAATGGAAATTCTGTCCTACGGAAACATCGTCTTTAATGAGGATGCTGCCGCCATTGTGCGTTTCAAACCGGCCACCTGGAAATATCCTTACTTTATTACCAATAATTATTCTTTTTCCCCCAAATATGAATAGCGGGTTACCCACATATGATAACAATCCAACTTTCTTTACTTGCAGCCTAACTAAAAGTGTTGTTAAAAGCCATTTAATTTTATAGATCATTGCGCCTTTGAAATTTCTGATTATAGATATCAATGTAAAACTGATGCGTTTCGTTGAAACATTTTTCCCAGCTAAAGTTTTTGCTTTGAATAAAGCCTTTGCTGATCATGGCTTCGCGGACTTCACTTTGGTTTAGCAAACAGATCTTTTCAATAATTGCGGAAGAAGAAATTTCTGAAATCATCATAACAGCATCTCCCCCAACTTCAGGAATAGATGAAAGGTTATTTGAAATTACCGGGCATCCAGCGCGCATGGCCTCAACTACGGGAAATCCAAATCCTTCATATATGGATGGGTATATTAATGCAAAAGCGTGGTTATATAAAATATTTAATTCGTTGTTGTTTAACCCATCTAATTTTATGAACCGGCCGCTAACATTTGTGTTTAAATACTCACGTTCCTGTTCAGTTAGCTTTCCCCCGCCCACAATTACAAGTTTAAGATCATCCTGCAGCTTAAGGGTTTCGGCAACTATATCAAATTTTTTATACCCATCCCTTTTACCTACAAAAAGTATAAACCTGTCATCAAGGTTAACGCTATCCTTAAATACCTCACCAGTTAACTTAGGGATGGGAGAAAAATCTTCATTAACGCCATGATATATAACTTTTATTTTATGCTGAGGAATTTGAGGGAAATACAACATCAAATCCCTCTTTGTATTTTCTGATATACAGATAATTCCGTCGGCATTCTTTATCCCAAGGGCAGTTAACCAAATATGGACCAGCTTTCTGGGAAACCTGGATGCTAATCCCTTTTTATGAGTAAAATCATGAATAGTAAAGATATTTACCACATTTTTTTGCAAACAAGTGCGATAATAGCTTCCATGATAAAGGGATTTAGCAGGTAATCGCTTTGTTAAAGGTAAATATCGGCTGATTGATGGTGGCAATAAATCTTCTATAATAAATTTAACATCCGTTCCCGTTGTTTGGACTTGCTGATGCAATTTCTGCTGTTCACTTTGAACAATGATATTAATACCCTGCAGTTTAACAAACCGTTTTTGAAGTTCATTCCAATAGGTTGAAGCCCCCCCGAACTTTTGGATATTGAAAACTATGTTATCTAAAAAAATCTGAAAACCCATTATGCAGTTTAATAAAATCCGGTGCGTTTGTTTGATTATTGGGTAATATGATTGTACTATTGAGTGATTTTAATTGAAAAACCGTCTTTAATCGCCTTTAGCAATGTTTTTTTCTCATCCTTTTTGTAAATTAAATACTTGATGAGCCTGGTGAAAATAGTATGGCTAAGTGCAATTTGCCGTACTAAAAAAGGATAGTTCTTCCTTACAAAGTAAACTCTGTTTCTGTTTAGGTAGTAAATAGAAAATAATGATTCGCCCCCACCAGTGCTGAAGGAAACTTTATGAAAAACCTCAAGCTTTGGCAAATAACATACTTTGAAACCTTTTTCAACTGCTCTCGCAAGGTAATCGGTATCATCATAATAAACAAAATAGTTCTCGTCCATAAGGCCAACTGCCTCAAAAACTTTTCTGCTGATTAACATAAAACAAGTAGGGGCATAATCAAAATATTTAATTGAATTATACACTTCGCTGTCGTCTTTATTATAACCTACATGGCTTGCGTAACCTTTGTATTTATGAATTTCGCCACCGGCAAGCCATATTTTTCTTGTACCATGGTAATATATTTTAGGAATCAAAAGGTTCTCGTTATTACTGATAGCGTAGTTTATCATTTCATCTAACAAAAATGTCTGATTAAAATCGATATCGTTATTTAGCAAAAGCACAAAATCAGAATTATCATTAAGAGCAAGCTTTATTCCCTGGTTATTACCTTTTGCTACACCGTCATTTGAAGTGTTTTTAACATGAGTATAACTCGTTAATGGATATTTAGTTGATAAAATTTCAATTAAATTATCTGTTTCGGCCGAAGGCGAGTTATCGATAAGGTATAAGTGGTAGTTTTTAAATGACTGTAAGGATAAGCTCTTGAAAAAGTCTTCAAGCACATCATCACTTTTATATAAAACAGTAACTAAACCTATTTTTATCATATCTAAATTCTATAAATTTTAATTGTGTTTAATTAATGAAGACTTACAATCCTTTCGGGTTTATTGTAATAACTGAGGCCCATATAAAATGCGTATAAAAGAATAATATATAGCTCAATGCCGCTAAAGAATAAAAACACGATCAAAAATGCGTAATACTTGTTTTCAAAAGGGGTGATTATGGCTGGGTCAAACTTTTTTGTGAAATAGTGTAACCATATTAAAAAAATAATCAAACCAAATTCACATGTAAAATAAAACCAGCGTATATCCAAATTATACGTTAGTGAGCCATCCTTCACTCTCTCCTCATCGAATATATAATACTTGGCTGGCACAAAGCCCCCATTTTTCAATCCATATCCAGATAAATAGAGTAATGGTTTAGTAGCGAAAAAAAGCGCTATTGGCAAATCAGAATCTTTTTGCAGGGGTATTCCTAAAAAGTTCATGTTGGCTTCGCCATCTTCGGCATCCGCGTTGTACCTGTCAACAGCTCTTGATAGTACCAGGTTAACCACATAATTGCCACTATGTGCGTTATAAAAATCCAAAATCGCTACTTTAAGTAACGAAATAGAATAAAACACGATAACGATCATTATTAATCCCAACGCGACGTTAGCCCTGATATTTTTGATTTTTTTGATGATGAAAAATATAATACCAGTAAGCAATACACCAACCATAAAGGTTTGAGACGCGGTTAATAAACCAACTATTAAAACGAGGATTAAGGATGCGATTTTTTTTTCTTTTAAAAATAACGGTATAGATACCACCAGGAAGGCAGCTAAAAACTTTGGCTCAATAAAAAAAGCCGAAACGCGCGCATTTGCTGCATCTTGCCCGCCAGCTACATAAGCCAGGTAATTAGATCGCATTCCAATTACTCTCAATATAGTTTCGTCCTTAATTATAGATGATAATACGAGTTGAAACAAGCCAATGTAACAAGAGTAAATAGCTACTTTTCTAATAATTGAAAAAAAATAATTGATGTCATGTGTTCTGCTTTCGCGGTAAATTTTCGTTCCTAAAAAAATTATTGGTAAAAAATATTTAACATAAAAAAAGACACCATCGTATAAAACACGACCTATTGAAGGGTTGTTTCCATCAAAAACATCATAACCTAATGATAAAAGAACAGATATTGTTATAGAAGATAATACGGGCAAAAACAGAATTATCAATAGTGAAAGTTTCAATCTTAAATTATTTCTGAAAATGGCTACTCCTTCAGAGATAAAAAAATAGGTGGAAATAAAAAACAATGGCGTAGCTGTAATGCTTATAAAAGGTATATAAAACGTAGAGCATGCAGCACCAAATAATATAAATTCAATTGCATTTATTTTTGCAGAATTGTACAGCCAAAACAATAAAATTGTTAAAGCAATACATTCAATAGATATCAATATATCTGCTATTATGGAAGTAGAATCCATACTTAAATTATCAATTCTTATTTATAATTATAAACCTTATTTGTTTCTGTTTTTCTCCACTTACCCGTTCTTACATTATACAGTTTTATAATTCTTGCCGGCCTCCTGCTATAACACAATAATCAGGGAATACCCTACTAACCACAAGATTAGCCCACTATGGTATACTTGCCCAAAACGGTACCTGGCAGTATAACTGCATTATTATAGATTTGTATAGAAACGGCTCAATAAGTTTAAACGTCACTAATGCTCTTTTTTACCCTGAGCTTTAAAATAGTTAACATTACCCTTGTAAGTTTTTTTATCCCAAGAAATTTAAAATATAATGTAGGATACCAACTTATATTTCTATATATAGACGTTTTAATTGCGCGAATAAGCCGGAGCTTTTGATCGACTGGTATATTTCCGACAGATGTATTACCAGAATGTACCCTATACAATGACACCACTTTATCAAAAAATAAAATGGCCTTTATAGAGGCGGCTCTTTGGTAAAAAAACCAGTCTTCTGCTGGCAAATCTTCAGGATAGTAACCAATTTTATCGTAGATCAATTTATTAATTAATGAAATTGGCCCAACTGTTGAAGGCTGGTATATCATCTCTTCCAAAATGCCATTATCAGTTTGAAATTTTAGCTTGTTGCCATTATTAATGGCCATTGAACTCTGTTTTGTTATGACATTATTTTCATCAATCACCAAAGCGTCGCTGATCAATACCAGCTTCCCGTTTTTTTCATTCTCTTCTAAAATGAATACTCTTTCCGCTATTGTATCACCATATAACGCGTCATCGCTTGCAAGAGGCAATATATATTTACCTTTTGATAATCGTAATAATTCATTAAGCGTAGCACAAAGTCCCTTATTTTCGCGGTTTATATACTTTATCGATACTATAGCTTCATGTCTACTTATCCACTGGTTTATCACATTATTTGAATTATCAGTGGAGCCATCATTAATAACAACAATTTCTTTATTGGGATAAGTGTCATCTACAATACTATTTAAAGCCCCAGACACATATTTTTCGTGATTATAGCAAGGAACGATGATGGATACTAAAGGATACTTCATTTGAACAATAATTTTCTGAAAAGTGCAATCATAATTATTAAATAAATAAAATAATTAATTGCAAATGCTATAGTGATACCGTTTAGGTTAAACAAATGTATGCAAACATATCCTAACAAAACATAACTTATGCTGAATACGACTTCTGTTATTATGAATGCCCTGGTCATGGCCTTGGCCAACATTAAGTAGGCCAATACCCAGGCTGCCATTTTAAAAAAATCGCCTATTAGTTGAAAAGCAAAGAGTTCGCTCATGGTTTCAAACTCCTTAGTGTATAGGATATGAATTATAAAAAACCGTAAAAAATAAATGAGCAAACAACTCACAAAAACAACAGGCAGAATGATCTTATATCCCTGATATATTTCTTTACGCAGATCATCATCATTTTGCAGTGATGACAATTTAGGCAAGTAGTAAGTGCTTAAAGAGGTAGTAACCAATAACAGGTATCCGTCAGAAATGCGCATCATACCTTGCCAATAACCGGCGTCATTGATCCCCAATTTACTGATTACCATATTACGCAGGATGATTTGAGAAACGGGTACAGTTAAGGCCGAAACTATGGCCATTAAACTGAATTTTAATAATTTTCGGGCTGTTTCCTTATCAAATGCCTGGTTAAAATATGATTTTGAAAACCAGCTGCTTTTTATAACCATTATTAAAGTAACAAAAAACACGATTGATTGTGCCAAAACCAAAGCGTAAAGTGCGCCTGATATTTTATAAAAGTAAACTAATACAACTGTAAAAACTAAACCAACAATACTGCCTGTGGTATTAACTAAAGTGTACCTTTTTATTTCTTTCTTTCCATTTAAAATGGAAATTAAAAGTGAATTAAGGGCATATAAAATAATGGTTACACCTAAAACTCTTAAAGGATTGATATAAAGAGGCGAATGAAATAGCCATTGAGAAATATAGGTTGCAATACAGAGTAATATTAAACCAAAGATACCTGAACTGAAAATGCTTATTTTAAGTGAAGTACTAAAAAGGTTTTTTAATTGCGGCTCATCGCCTTCAAATTCCGCCGTATATTTTATTACACCTGTATTAATTGCGCCATTAGCAAATGTTAATGCAATAGTTATAAAGTTAGAAAACTGCCCAATTAGCGCTATGCCAGCGGGGCCCGTAATTAATGCCACTACTTTACTCGCTACAAAGCTTGAAGCAATGCGGATAAAAGTAATTATAGCCGAGAAAAAGGAGGTTTTTATAAGTTTCAAGTGCCCTGATTAAATGATATTTTTAACCTTCTTTAATATTTATTTATGGTTTTTATAACGTAATCTACCTCTTCGGGTTTTAATACAGGACTCAAAGGCAAACTTAAAACTTCACGATGAATAGTTTCACTTATAGGATAACTTAAATTATTCCATTCTTTGTAAGCCTCTTGCTGGTGGGGTGGTATAGGGTAATGGATAACCGTTTGAATACCGTTATTGGTAAGGTATTGCTGTAAATGCTCCCGCGCATTTGTTCTTACCACAAATAAATGCCAAACATGGGCACTTTGTTCAGCTACTTTTGGTAAAATTATTTTAGCATTGTTTATCTCTTTCAGATAACGATTGGCAATTGCTCTTTTTGTTGCTGTTTCCTGATCAAGCGTTTTTAATTTAACGCTTAATAAAGCAGCCTGTAATTCATCCAAACGACTGTTTATCCCTTTATATAGGTTTTCGTATTTTTTCTGTGATCCATAATTTAATAAAGCCCGTATAGATCTATTTAAAGTATCGTCATTAGTGGTGATAGCACCTGCGTCGCCTAAGGCACCCAAATTCTTACCCGGATAGAAACTAAAGCCAGTGGCATCGCCAAAATTACCGGCCCGTTTACCATTACTTGTTGCGCCATGAGCTTGTGCGCTATCTTCAATTACTTTTAACTGATGTTTTTGCGCAATAGCATTTATTGCGTTCATATCGCACAGTTGGCCGTATAAGTGAACAGGTAAAATAGCTTTCGTTTTTGCTGTTATATGAAATTCAATTAATGCAGGATCAATATTATAGGTATTGATATCGGGCTCAACCAAAACCGGAACTAAGTTATTAGCAGATATGGCCAAAATACTGGCTATATAGGTATTGGCAGGTACAATAATTTCATCACCGTCATGAAATACTCCCATCTCTTTATATGCCCTGATAATTAAAATTAATGCATCCAGCCCGTTGGCAACGCCTATTGCGTGTTTAGTTCCGCAATAAGCTGCAAACTCGGTCTCGAATGTTTTTAATTCATCGCCCATTATATACCAGCCCGAATCCAAAACACGTTCAAACGCTTTCTTTAATTCCTCTTTATGTTGTTTATTAATCTCTAATAAATCTAAAAACTTAACCATAATTAATACTTTAATATTACCCCGCCCCAGCTATAACCAACACCAAAGCCAGCAAGTAATACTGTGCTGCCCTTATTAATCCTTTTTTCGGCCATGGCATTATATAATGCTATGGGAATTGTTGAAGAAACCGTATTGCCGCAATCTCGCAAATAGATAAAGAATTTGTCGGCCGGTATCTGCAGTTTTTTTCTTATATGATCAAGCATAAACTGGTTAGCCTGATGAAAAACAAACAGATCTATATCATCTA
Organism: Mucilaginibacter sp. NFR10; assembly: GCF_900100445.1. Lineage (NCBI taxonomy): Bacteria > Pseudomonadati > Bacteroidota > Sphingobacteriia > Sphingobacteriales > Sphingobacteriaceae > Mucilaginibacter > Mucilaginibacter sp. NFR10. The sequence continues at coordinate 665,260 of NZ_FMTV01000002.1, forward strand.
AATTTAAATGGTTCTTTAATAATGTTTCATTTACCAGCGCCGGAACTGCCCTGGAAGTGAACATGAAAATTTCCGAACCATTCATGTAAAGATCACTGTCATTTCTTTCAAAGCCATTGTCACCATAAATGTCCATTGCTTCGACATTTCGATAGCGCATCCCACCATTTTTAACAATCAGATTTTCCGCACCGCTTCCATCAGTCCCTAAACTAAAGTCACCTATTTCTGCACCATCCCCGCTATCAGCAACAATCAGGCTTGCAGATGCAGCGTCACCAAAAAGCGTTCTATTACTTTTATCCTGGTTATTAATAAATTTACTGTAGGTTTCGGCTGTAATTAGCAATATACTTTTAGCTATTCCTGCTGCTACCAGGCCTTTTGCTAATGCAAGGCCGTACACAAAGCCCGAGCACCCAAGATTATAATCAAGAGCACCTGCAGATGTTGGAATACCCAATTTTTGTTGCAGGATACATGCCGTAGTGGGTAGAAAATAATCGGGGCTTTGGGTGCAAAACAAAACAAAGTCAATTGATTTTGGATCAATTGCATTTTCTTCAAATAATGCTGTCGCAGCCTTGATTGCCAAATCACTGGAATATTCATCTTCTGCAGCAATTCTGCGTTTGTAGATACCGGTTTTTTGAGAAATTTTCTCGGCAGACCATTCAGGAAATTCGCTGTTTAGCTGGTCGTTGTCTAATACCTTTTCAGGCAGATAAAACGACGTAGCCTTAAGAAAAGCGGGCATATTATATTTGTTTACTTTGCACAAAATCGAACATTTCCTGAACAGTTACCATTGATCGAAGCTCCTGGTCAGACAGCTTAACTTCGTAGTCATCCAATATCATTGTTTGTACACACATTGCAGTTAGCGAGTCCCAGTTAGGTAATTCACGAAATACAGTTGTAGGTTTTACCTCAGTATCCTCAACGTCTTCAAGCTGTAAAGTGAATTTTGTTATAAATTCATCTATATTCATAATAGTATTTTTATTAATTTATCACGTTGTTTATAAAAATCCTGTTTATTTAATTCAAAGTAAAAATTCAATTCATCTTCGGCCACTAAAAGTGGTTTATATCCATAATGGTATCTTAGTACCGTTTTGTTTTCTTTTCTTACGTCAAATTTGCAGGTGGTAAAACCCAATTGCTCAAATGCTATTTCCCTGGTTGCGATATCTCCCTTAATCGCTATTCCTGCGGGGCTATCGTCTAAAAAAACCCAGCTTCCCACTTCAAACTTATCATTATTGAAATTATACAACCTTGTAGTTCCCCATTTGTTCCCATCAAGGTCTTTAACAATAAAGTAATATTCTAAATTATTTTGTTCTCTTATTTTATACTGCTTGATCCAACTTACCTGTTTTAAGATATCCGGTTCTGTATAGGATATATGCGTACTTCTCTTTCCTGATCTTAAGTCTATAATAAACTGAGCATCTTCTTCAGTAACTAACTCTAATACGATATTGTATTTTATTATAACGTCACTAATCATTTCTTTTGCTAAAATTTAAAAAATAATCATAATCCCTTATATAATCTTTTTCATCATATTTATTGGATGCTAAAACCAACAGCACCGCTCCAGACGAAAAATTGACGAGGTCGCGCCAGATGCCGGGCGTAATATATAATCCAAAATTAGGCCTGTTAAGCGTAATTGTTTTTTTCATATGGCCATCATCAATCACCACGTCAAAGCTTCCACTGGCTGCTACAATTAGTTGTTGCAATCCATAATGGGCATGCCCGCCGCGTATTTCGCCGCCAGGAACATCATATAGGTAATAAACCCTTTGAATATCAAACGGTATTTCTGATAAGCCATGAATAGATGTAATATTTCCTGCTCTATTATGAATTTTTTTCAATTCAATTACATTGCAATTGTATACCGAAGCTCTCATGATTTATTTTGCTTAAATGCCTCGTAATCTCTTATATAGTCATCTTCCTGATAAGCCGTGGACGCGGCAATAAAAGCCAATGAATTAGTCGAAAAATTTTCCATATGCCTCCAAATTCCTTCAGGTACATATAAACCATAGTATGACCTATTTAATGAGTAGCTTTTTATTTCTTTTCCATTATCTAATATCACATCAAAGCTTCCGGATAAGGCGATAATAAATTCTCTGTTTTCTTTATAGGCATGCCCGCCGCGTTCTTCACCACCCGGCACGTCGTATATCCAATAAACCCGTTCGATTTTAAACGGGATATGGTTGTATTCCTCCAAAAACGAAAGGTTACCTCTCTCATCTAATATCTGAGGAAGCTTTATTATTTGTGGAGTGTTAAAATTATCAACCATCGGTTAATCTATCATTTTAGTGGAAATTTTCTTAAAAGCAGCTCCCATGCAAGCCAAAAAGATACCGGCCATAAAACCCAGTATTGAGGCTTTGATTTTACCCAGTTTGTTTACCATTAAAGGTAATACCGGTGTATCGATGGCTTGAATAAGCGGCGTTTCTTTTCTGAGTTGAATTTTAGATAATTCAAGATTTTTTACCATTTCGGCATAAACGGCGGTGCTTGTTTGAACATCAACCTGCCTGCGCTGGGATGGAACCCTTAAAATTGATAATGCCGGGTTTGCATTTGGTGAAGCATCTGCCGCGGAAGCAACACCTACAATAGAGCTGTTAAGTATCGATTTGACACTATCTGCCTGCTTTTGAAGTATAGTTACATTTTGAAGCTGCTTTTTAGTTTTTGTTAACACATAAAAACTGTTTACTGTATTAACTATATTATTGGCAAATTCTTTTGCAAATAACTCATCTTTTGAAAATACGGCAACTTCTATAATGCTAAGCTTTTTGTCTGGTTTGTCAACTTTAAGGACATTTTTATTTATAGTGTTTGTCAAATCAATGATAATACTATCTTGTAATCGGCTAAATGAATCTGGGTTTCCATTAAAGCTGATGTTTTTTAATGTGGGGTTATCATCCCATTTTTCCCTTAGTGCATTAAATTCGATATATCTGTCAATAAGCTTTTGTGGTTTGCCGTTAAATATGACCGTGCTTAACAAGGTTTTACTAATCATGTTACGTGACCTGTAAAGCTCAAGTATGTTATTGCCATGAAAAATTCCGCTGGCACCGCCGCTTACATCAATACCTGCCAATGATGCCAAACCTGCATATTGGCCAAGTCCGCCGCCCTTTTCTTCTTCCTCAAGCACAAAGGTATAAACAGCCGTGTACAGGGGCTTTTTGAATATGCTGTATACAAGGCCTGAGATTAAGCCCAGTAACCCGGTCAAAACTATCAGTAATAATTTACTGCGAAGATATTGCGTAAAGCTTTTAATTTTTTTAACAAGATCGGCAAGTGAAATATCGTTCGCTGATTGACTTGAAACTGTACTATTATGTGGGTTAGTTTCCATTAATTAACATAATTAAGCCGAAAAATTTCTGTTGATATTAATTATTTATTCAAACTTAAGATCCCCAAAATAATAGCACCTAATGAAGCCAGCCCTGTAGTAAATCCTAAAATTGTTTGGGCAGTATTGCCTTTACCCTCAGATTTCTTAGGAACATATATTTCGCTACCCGGTTTCACCGAAGGATGGTTATTAAAAAACAGGAATTTACGTGTGCCTTTTACAGTTCCGTTTGGATAAACCACATAGGCACCACGTCTTAACGCATCGGGACCGTAACCACCAGCATTTGAAACAAAATCATTAAATGATTTTGATTTGTCAAACACCACGGCACTTGGATAAAGTACCTGGCCATTAACACGCACAACCTGCTGCTGTTTCGGAACCCTTATAACGTCGCCATTCTCCAGAAGCAGGTCGGTTTTTGATCCTGGTGATTTCAGGATCTTATCCAATTCAATACCTACATAGTTATTTCTTAGTTGTGTAGTATCGGCGGCTATGTTTGTCGAGTCTTTGTATGACCGTTTTAACCTGCTGATCCGGGCCGAGCGCTCTGCATTTACCGATGCAGTATCTGCTTTGTTTTTATCTATACCCAGTATTGCAAAATTATCGCGTTTTAACGAACCACCCGCTGCATCGGCCGAGGCGGTAAGCCCGCCAGCCCTGGCAATCAGATCGGATATTTTTTCGTTTTTACTTTTGATGGTGTAGGAGCCAGGGTATAAAACTTCGCCCTCAACCTTTACTGTTTTTTGCTTTTCATATCCGGGCAGGCTATATACCGAAACAATATCGAAGGGGGTAAGCATGAAGTTAGCATCTGCCGGTTTTAGTTTACCGTCAATATTAACGCTAAAAACCTGCGATACTGAACTGTTTTTAGATGAAGGATCGGCATCGGTTATCCTCCGGGCTACTTCAATACGGTTTGTACTTGCGCCTTCGGCAAAACCGCCGGCTTTTAAAATCAGGTCTTCTACTTTCATGTTTTCTGAAAAAGCAAACTTCCCTGGCTTCCTTACATTACCATTAATAGTAACGGTGTATTTATCCCTTAAATCAAATATGGATGAGATGTTAACAATATCTTCACGCTGTAGGGGAATATTTACAGATTTATTGATAACGTCCTTAACATTAAATCCTATTATTTCGGTACTGTTATCCGGCTTTAGGCGGGTAATTGTACCGCGTTCGGTAAAAGCGTCTTCTTTTAATCCCGCGGCTTTGTCAATTAATTGCAGCAGTGTTAGCCCACTTTGCAGTTCATAATCGCCAGGCCGGAAAACAGCTCCTTTTATTACCACCCGGTTTTCAAACCGGTATATAATAGGTTCAATAGTATACTTATCGCCCCTTAACGGAATGTAGTTTTTATAATCGGCTTCCAACACATCCGTTATTTTGCGCTGCTGATCACTTACCTGCGATACTTTGATCCTGGCAGTATATGCGCTGTCAGTAAAACCACCGGCATAAGTTATAATGTTATCCAGGCTTTCTCCCGGCAAAACTTCAAACAAGGCAGGTATTTTAATCTCACCAACAAGCTGCACCCTGGTCCGGTACGTTGGTACGCGTACAATGTCCTGATCTTGTAGGGTAATGTTGTTTTTCTGATCGCCTTTTAACAAAAAATCATAAACATCCAGGTGCCTGATAATGCGGTTATTCCTGATCACCTCTATCTGCCTTAAACTACCATTATCGTTGGGGCCGCCTGCCATATATAATGCATTAAAAACGGTAGCGAGAGAGGGCAGGGTATAAGTGCCTGGTTTAGCTACCTGCCCTATGATAATTACCTGGATACTCCGGATATTACCGAGGGTAACCTGTACGCTTGTACCGCGGCCAACCGCATAGTTGTTAGCTGCAAGCCTGCTTTTTATCAAGGCCGTAGCTTGTTCAATAGTTTTACTTCCAACATTTAAAATGCCAACCCCCGGAATGTTTATATTTCCTTCGGGGGATACTTCCAGTTTCCAGTTCACCAACGAGCTGCCGTAAACATTTATGTTAAGCTGGTCATTAGGCCCAACAATATAATTTAAAGGGGTAGCCAGTTTAAGGTTGGGTTCAAATGAACTGTTTTTATTTTTAAAAATATCGGCGCCAAAAATTTTGGGCTTTAAGCTTTCAAATAAATCTTTATTGGTGTAAAGGGTATCAGTAGTATCTGGTTTATAATTAAGTTGCCTTCCTTGCTGTGTAAGTGTCGAATCGGGTCTGGTATTGGATGATTCGTTGCTTTTGGTCCTTAATTTTTTTATACGAAGTTCTAACTTTTGAACCTGTGGGGCTGACATTCCCCGGCTTTGAGCTTGCCGTAGTAACTCAGCGTCGGTTAATCCTGATTTTTGAGCTTGCTGTAACAGCTGAATCAGTTGCTGATCTGAAATATCGTCGACATTAATTGAGGAAATGTTTTGTAAGTTGGTTTGGGCGGTAATATTAGTAACTGCTCCGAAACTGAGTACAGCAATTAAAAATATAAGAAAGCGAAGTCTGTTCATGTGTGAAAGTCATCAGAGTATAAAATAGCACTCCAATAAATGATAATATTTTCTGCAAAAGTAAACCAATTTCCCATTTCAGGGGGTAAAGTGATTTTTTTAATTTGTAGTATAACTGGTGCGTTGATCGATAAACTAAAAAAATGGGCTAAAATTGTTCATTAATTAAAAAAATAAGTAAAGTTAATCCTGGCATGTAAATTAAAGCTCGAACCATTTCTGTATTCATAGTTCAATGTGTAAACAGGCGTAGCTTCGGCCGAGAGCAGGTAGTTTTTAAATTTATGATTAGCATAAAATGTACCTGCAAGATCTACCCAGTGAAGATTGCTTACTCTGGCTTCAGTAAAAGCCTGGTAATACAGATCGTTGTTATGTAACTGTCTTTCCAGCATAAGGCCGTATGAGTTGTAATTTTTGAGGTAACTTATATCAAAAATAAAACTGTTTCCACCCGGCCCGATTCCAGCACCTATGTATCTGCCATAATTGGTATAACCGTCTCTCGGGCTTTGCGAATGGATATACCATGAAGGTTCGTCGCGCAGCAAATAGGTTGGCGCTCTTTGCAACTGTGTTATTTCCGATTTAATTTGTATAAAGCCGCCCCGGCTAAGTTCAAACAGTTTGCGTCCGCCAAAGGTATATGCTGATGAATGCTCAGGTTCCTGTAAAAAGTCAGAAATACTTCCGGTGCGGTCGTTACGAGCCCATTCAAAGTAAATTTCAGCTTTGTATAAAGGTAGCAGCTGCCTGATGTTGAGCGCGTAAGCAAAATCCTGTTGGTCGCCGTTTTGTCCGTTGTTGATGTCATTCGCCTTAAGTGAAGAGCCGGTAATAACCGGAATTACTTTACGGATAATGTTTTTATTATGATAAAGAGAGTCTTTGTCAAGATAGTCATAAGCAGAAAGGCCAAGGTATAAGCCCTTTAGCCATTTAGGCTGCCAGTTAACGCTGTAGGCCGAAATATACCTTGTAACTTTAGGTTTGGGGCTATATAAATTGCTGCCGTATATAAGTTTGCTTACATCGTCTGGTGCAAAGCCCGATTGTTTTAGGTTGCCTCCTATGATCTGCCACTCAAATGAGCCAACCAGTGTTTTAACCGGTTTGGTTGAATTGAAGGTCCAATGGAAAAAGCCAGGGGCCGAATTGCTCATCATGATTGAATTTCTTATTCCTGGTCCCCACCACAAGTTTTCTGTAGATACGCCGGCTTCAATGCTTTTATACGTCAAAGTGATTTTTGATTGCCCGGGATAAAGATGTTTTAAAGAAGATGTACCAAATCGTTCGGGTGCATCAATACCATTGATTTGGCCAAAATAAGCACCTATGAGTGCCGGCGAATTGTTTCGGGCCTGTATATCTGCAAAAGTTGAAAAGTTTTTATTTTGCGCGTAAACCAGCTCAGGTTTTATCTGTACGTTGAGAATTCCGGCTTTTAACCAAAAGCCGCCACTAAGCATGCTTTGATAGCCTGCATTGGGATACAATGAGGAATTATTGTAGCCAAAGGGACGGTTCACGTTGTATTCATTTAACCAGTTAAACGGAAGGATGCGTAAACACGATGGCATGCCCATGAAATTGAATTTTATATACTCATGGCTCGAAATTAATGGCTGAAGCGCAGGATCAGCAATAGTTGAAGCTAATGGCCTGATAACAAGTGATGATGTACTGTTTGTATTTCCTGCTACCTGATCCCTGCGTAATAGCTCCTCAGCATAGCTTCCAACTGGTATGGTTTGACTATAGCCTTTTAACGCAGCAGTGAAGGATAGTAAAATTACAATATATAAGGATCGGATAGTTATACGGATGCTCATCAAAAAGAAAGGTTTAGGAAACTAATAAATTAACCAAATGGTAATATTAAAATATCTTTCTGTTAATATTGACCGGTGCATCGTATCCAGATGCGAATCTTTAATCAATAGCTCGGGTTTTCTGATATTTCGATGGCAATTATCGGCTTTTTTTTGAAATTTCAAAACCTTTTTTAAAGTTTAATAAAAAAAATACAATTTGATTACCAATACGGTTAATTATGCCAAAACATTACAATGACCTTTAAATAAAAAACTCCGGACAATCTTAGCCGCTTTTTCCAAAACAGATTTTAACTATTATTGATTGTTTACCTTTCCGTTGCTTTTGAGTTTAGAATAAAGCAATGCCTTTATACTTAAGTTTTTGAAATATTTAAAGGCTCTTTTCTGAATACAAAAAACGGATGAACTCTCTTAACATTCCTGCAAAAACAATCACCCATGCTGTAATTGAAAAATAAATAAAGATATTGGAAATGGGCAGGATAAACGGGAGATCAAGCGCCTTGGAAAAATTAAAGGTAGCGACGGCGTACATACCGGCCGGAAAAACGAGCGACCAATATTGGGGATCATATTTCACAGGAACCTTTTGTATGATATGCCGCCATATAGGTAGTAAAAACAGGATCGGGATCCACCAGGTGGCAAACGCCCAGAAAAAAACCGTGAGCCCGGGTAAAAAATAGCTAATGCCGCTTATCCATTCATGATTATGTGAATACATCAATAAACGAGAACCCGCCAGCGTGGTGATGGCTACGGCACCCATATTTATCCAATATGGAGGGGTTAGCAATTCCGCTTTCATGCTTATAAAAAGCCAGCGGTATATAATTAACGATATAAATACCATATAGTGCATTGCACCAATGAGGAAAGCGCAAAACGATATAAAAATAATAACATCCTTATGAACCATTTCACCGGCAATAATAGCCCCCAGCACAGCTACAGATTCGGTGGCTACGACAATGAGCAGCCAGGCACCGCTTAAACTCGCTTCCACTCCTTGTTTAGGTTCTTTGGCGGTGATCACAATAAAAAAGGTGTAAGTAATCATCACCCAGAGTACGATGCCAAATTCCCATAAAAAAATGGCTACATCTTTATAGGAGGTCATTAAGCCAAACTGGTTCCCTAAAACATTATTCGCGGCAACAATGGTTAAAAAAGTAACTCCACGCGAGGAACTGCTTATATCTTTCCATACATCTGTAGGGTATTTAATTGCCCGGAATATGAGCACAGCCCAAAGCACAATATAAAAAATAACGTTAGCACATAACAAGATGTTGGCAACCTGTTTCATATTATATAAAAAGGCACCAACCGAAACTATCCCGGTTGCCATTACCAAAGCAAAGTAACCCGGAAAAAAAGTTTGGAGTGAATGGCCCGTAATCGGTTCGCCTGGTTTAGGTGGTAGTGCTGTATGCTGAACTTCCATATTTTCGTAATAAGTTTATGATAACAGGAGATAAAGAGGCATTAATAAAAGGTAATTATTGAAGAATATAGTCTAATGTAATTAAAACCGATACAAGAAACTGTTTTTTTTGTATTTTTAAATGTTTTATAATAGCCACGGCATATTATAATAACAAACAGAAACCTGGAAAACCCGCATCAGAAATAGCTGTATATTTTTGGTGAAAATCTAATCCGGCTTAGTGAAACCGGCAATTATCATACTTCGTAATACAATTAGCAGATGGATATGTCTCTTAATAAAAAGGCCCTATTTATAGCTACAGGAGTTTCCTTATTGTTAATCTCGTTCGTTTTTTATGGCTCACGTAAGCTTCAAAATTTCGACCCCGCATTAATTATTTATTTATTCGGAACTGTGTTCGCTTTTTTCGGAATAGTTTACCGATATACCGTATGGTTGCAACGGCCACCTACCTGGATGTATTTTAAGCGCACCTTTCAGTTTTTTTTTACAGGGAAGATATTTTTACATGTTATTTCATTTGCAAAAGAGTTTATACAAAATATTGGCTTCCAAAAGTTTATTTATCCCCGCGGACGGAGCCGGTGGATAGGCCATTTTTTAATGGCAACAGGTTGCACAATGGCTTTCTGCGTTACTTTTCCGTTAACCTTTGGCTGGATAAATTTTACCATGAACCCCGCCACGAGTATAAACCCCTCAAGTGTGCACATGTATGAAGCCCATTTCTTCGGATTCAAAATGTTTGAATTTGCACTTGGTTCATTTGTGGCTTTTGTGATTTTTAAGGCCCTTTACTGGTGCTCGTGGTTAGTTATTGCCGGCGTATTGATATTTATGCGTCGTCGCCTCACTAATGCCGGTTTAGTTGCCACGCAAACTTTTGAGGGTGATTTGCTGCCGTTAATACTGCTTTTAGCTATCGCTGTTACCGGCCTGGGCTTGAGCTATGGTTATGAATATATGAAAGGCATTGCATATGATTATATGGCCGTAACCCATGCTATAACAGTTATTATGTTTCTTATCTGGATTCCGTTTGGTAAGTTTTTTCATATTATACAACGGCCGGCCCAAATAGGCGCTCATATTTACAAAAAGGAAGGCATAAAAAGGGGCATGGCGGTATGCCCTCATACCCACAAGGAATTTGCTACCCAGTTGCATATAAACGACTTGAAAATTGTAACCAAAGAATTAGGCTTTGACTTTACACTTGAGGATGGTACATCGCACCTTGATCTGAGCCCCGAGGGGAAGCGCTCAAGGTTGGCAATGGCTCATCTTAAGGCCAGGCAGCAAAATGGAGGTAACCTTTTCGGTTAATTGACGCAGTAGTAATTTAACATAGAGTACAAATTTATGGCCCATTTACCAGTTTCGCCCGAAAAGCTTATAGAACAGTTTGGCCCGCATTTAAATTATCCTCCCCGCGAAGGTTTTGCCGGCCGTGATGAGCCGGATAAAGCGGTAAAAACACACTGCTGTTTCTGCGGAATGCAGTGTGGTATAAAGCTATTGGTTAAAAATGATAAAGTGGTTGGTTTTGATCCCTGGGAGGAGTTTCCTTTTAACCAGGGACGTTTATGCCCAAAAGGCGTACAACGATATATGCAGAACAATCATCCAGACAGGATTTTACAGCCCTTGCAACGCAATGAAGGCGTAGGCTTTACTCCGGTTTCGTGGGATGAAGCGATGGATAAAACCGTGGCCGAAATAAAACGGATACAGGAAAAATACGGAAAGAACGCTTTTTCTGTGCTGTCGGGAGTTTCGCTTACCAATGAAAAAAGCTACCTGATGGGCAAGTTTGCGCGGGTAGCATTAAAAACCGCCAATTTAGATTATAATGGTCGTTTATGTATGGTTAGCGCGGGAGCCGGAAATAAAAAAGCTTTCGGACTCGACCGTACCTCAAATACGTATGCCGACTTGGAGAAGGCGGAAGTGATTATTGTAGCGGGCGCTAACATCAGCGAAACCTTTCCGACTTTAACACACTGGGTTTGGCGTGCGCGGGACCATGGGGCAAAATTAATCGTGGTTGACCCCAGGGTAATTCCACTGGCCAGGACCGCCGATCTGCATTTACCGGTCAGGCCCGGAACCGACTCCGCTTTGTACGGCGCAATACTTAAATACCTGGCCGATCATGATATGCTCGATCATGATTTTATTGACAACCATACCACAGATTTTGATAAGGCATTGGCAGCTGTTAAGGATTACACGCTGGAATGGGCCGAAGAAATTACCGGTATTGAAAAAGCGAAAATTGAACTGGCAGCACAATGGTGGGGCAAAGCAAAAACAAGCTTTTTGTTACACGCCAGAGGTATTGAACATCATTCAAAAGGTGTAGATAATGTGCTTGGCTGTATCAATATTGTCCTGGCAACCGGCCGTATTGGTAAGCCATATTGCGGCTATGGTACTATTACAGGCCAGGGAAACGGACAGGGGGGGAGAGAGCATGGTCACAAATGTGATCAGCTGCCGGGAAATCGTGATATTACCAATCCTGAACACCGAAAGTATATAGCCGGGGTTTGGGGGATTGATGAAAAAGATATGCCCGGCAAAGGTTACACCGCCTACGAACTTATTGAGGCCATTCACCGGGGCGAAGTAAAAGGGCTGCTATCTATTTGTTTTAATCCGTTGGTTTCTCTGCCTAATAATAATTATGTGCGCGAAGCGCTGGAGAAACTGGAGTTTTATGTTTGCATTGATTTTTTTATGAATGAAACCGCCCGTCATGCTGATATTATTCTGGCGGGATCGTTACAGGAAGAAGAGGAAGGAACGGTTACTACCGCCGAAGGCCGTGTAGTTCGGATCCGAAAAGCCGTGAACCCGCCGGGACATGCACGCAGCGATACATCCATCATATTGGAATTGGCAAAAAGACTTGGTGCCGAAGATAAATTCACTTATCGTAACAGCGAAGAGTTATTCAATGAGTTAAGGGTTGCTTCAAAAGGCGGCACTGCGGATTATTATGGTATTACTTACCAAAAAATTGAAGACACAATGGGCGTTTTCTGGCCTTGCCCTACTTTGGATCATCCGGGTACACCGCGCTTATGGGAAGATAAAAAATTTGCGACTCCCGACGGCAAAGCCCACTTTAACCCGGTGACTTACCGGGATCCCGGTGAAATTACAGATGAAGAATACCCGATAATATTAACAACCGGCAGGGTTGTATCTCAATACCTGAGCGGAACGCAAACCCGCAGGATAGGTAAACTGGTTGATTTGTATCCTGAACCTAAATTAGAAATACACCCGGAACTTGCCCGGAAATATGGAATTAAACAAAATGAACTGGTGCAGGTATCTACCCGTCGAGGCACAGATGAGTTTCCTGCCAATATTGTAGAGACTATCCGCACCGACACTGTTTTTTTGCCTTACCATTGGCCTGGCAAAAAGTCGGCAAATCAGTTTACCCCGGCAACACTTGATCCGGTATCAAAAATCCCGGAGTTTAAAGTTTGTGCCTGTAACCTGAAGCCTTTGGGTGTTATATCGCCGCCATCAACGGCGTCAGGCGCGTATGCGAGTATTTAATAAATTGTAACCCGAAATTATAAGATATGCCCGTAACCAATTACAGAACAGAACAGGAATTCTTTGTAGATATGCAAAGATGTATTGGATGCAAAGCTTGTGAAATGGCTTGTTCAGAGTGTGAAACAAACGGCCACGAATCTATGATCCATGTTAATTATATTGATCGCGCCGTTACCGTACAAACCACCGTACAGGTTTGTATGCATTGTGACGATCCTGTTTGCGCTAACGTTTGTCCGGCAGATGCTATAACGAAAGATGAGTTTGGCGTAGTGCACACCGCCAATACAGCACGGTGTATAGGCTGTTCAAACTGCGTAATGGCATGCCCTTTCGGCGTCCCTAAAAAAGATGAGGCTTATGACCTGATGATGAAATGTAATATGTGTTACGACAGAACCAGCGCCGGAAAAAAACCGATGTGTGCCACCGTTTGCCCAACACAGGCACTGTATTATGGTACAAGGGAAGAAATTGCAAAGATGCGCCCAAACAGTACACCTGTTAACAATTTTATTTTCGGAAAAGAAAGTGTGAGCACCAAAGTAAACATCATGATGCCCAAAGGAAGTACTTCATTAATTATAGACTGACATTATTTATGGCCACAGATAAAAAGGATAATCACTGGAAAGAAGATTTTCCGGTCTATCAGCTTGAATCTACCCAGGTAAGCCGACGTGATTTTGCAAAATTTTTATGCCTCGTATCTGGTGGGTTGGCCGTTGGAAGCGGGTATGTTGCCATAAAAGCTAATTTTTTTCCACCGGATAAAATCGTGGGTGAACACTTTGTTTGTAAGAAGCACGAGCTTCCGGTAGGGGGGACCCGCTCGTTTGTGATCAATGGCAGTACTATTCCTTATATCCTTATTCGTATGGAAAATGATGAGTTTAGGGCTTACGAACAAAAATGCACCCATTTATCCTGCGCGGTTTTTTATAAACCCGGCAGTGGAAAAATTGAATGCCCTTGTCATAATGGTTTGTTCGACGCTTTTACCGGCGAAGTGCTTGCCGGCCCACCGCCCCGGCCGTTACCCCGTTTAACTGTAGTGATTAAAGGGGAAGAAGTATACGTCAAAGATTTTAAACCTGATAACGACAAACCAGATCCGAATCGTCAATCCAGATCATAAGGTCATTAACCTTTACAAACATTATAATTAAGTTATGAGTAATTTCCGCGAAGCCCAAAATCAGGCACATCCTAATAAAACCAACACACTCATGCTGGCATTGATCATGATCCTGATATTAAATGTGAGTATCCAGGTATGGCTATTGTACACCGCGCTAAATAACGCATTGGAAAAAAATACAGATATAGCCTTCCCATCTTTTATCGCCTCATCAATTCTTTTCTTAATCGGTTTTGGCTGGTTGTATTTTTTGCCTTCGGGCCCAAGAGTAACAAAATAAGATGCTATAACCCCATTACAATAATTTTATCTTTTGCCCGGTTTTTATTTAATTTTTCGGTATGCTATTCCGGCGGCTATAAATTTTTCAATCTTATCAATATATACATGATTGGTTTACCGGTGGATGTCCGTCTGTCCGGCCTAATTTCCCCGCGTTTTAATATTTCCAAAGGTGAATGATGGCGACGCCGGGAAGCGGTGTGCAGCTTATATACTGATGGACTTAACTCGCAGAAAGTGAACAAGCAACATGGAAATAAAGAAAGGAAAAGACCGATTGCCGCGGGCCAGAATATGAAGTGTGGGTTGCAGTACCTAACTAAAAATGTAATTCTTACATTTTATGGCTGATTTTAATTGGTTGGAGCATGATTTTTTAACATTTTATCAGGATTTTACCGGCTGCATTATTGATAGTTTGTAAAAAAACTTAAAATTTTTGTTACTTTTTTTGTCATTTTTTCAATAGGGATCGATTGTTACTATTTGAAATAATAAAAGTTTATTATTTTTTTGATATTACTTGGTAAAACGTTTTTCTTAATTATATTTGTTAAAACCAATTGTGAAAAATACTTTATTACTTAATCGTTTAAGCTACCTGAACTGCTTGTTTTGAGATTTATGTAATCATTAAATTAACCAATATCACTGACATGAAAAACATGATTTACCTGTACCACATCTTTCAGAAGCCCATCATCTGACAGGCTTGATCCTTCGAAAAAATCTCTTGTTGAGATTTTAGGTATCAAAAATTTTATTAATTAACCTAATCACCAAAAGTGAAAAGAACGCTTGGGTATGGTCATTTTTGATGGCAAACCCGGGGGTGTATAACTATGCGCCGCTATCAAAAATATTCCTGCCGGTTATTTTTGATTTCTGTTCTTTTCGCTTGTAAATCAGCGCTATGGAAAAAGAATTACATTCTACTTAATCTAAAGGTGCATGTCATCTGCATAACTCGTTTGCAGGCATAAAAGCACATGGCCCGTTAAATCAAAAATTATTTTACAATCTAAAAGATCCATTCATTATGCGATACTTATGGCTGTGCTTTGTGGTTTTCGCAGCAATAACCACAAATGCACTTACAGGCTTAGCTAAGGGGAATGAGGGTAAAAAAAGCAAAGTAAAACGTTCTGTTTTTTATAAAACCTATATCCGTAAGGATACAACGGCAAAAGATTCATTATTAAAAGACAGCATAAATATTATTATAAAGCATACCCTTTATAATAAGCTGGCAGATAGTGTTACCAAAAAGCCTTATGATCTATCCAAATTCCCGGCTGTTTCCCTGCAGCAATTGTTAAAAGGGCAATTTGCAGGGCTGTATATACAGGAACCTTCGGGCGAACCCGGTACCGTTCAAAATATGTTTATGAGAGGGGCGCCCATGCCGCTTCTTTCTCCAAGGGATGTTTACCAATCGCAGCCACTGGTTGTACTGGATGGTATTCCGCTTGTAACAGAACACCCGTTTGCATATGATATACAGCTATATAACTATAACAGGATGGGAACAGCCACCAACCCATTTGCTGGTATTGATATGAATAATATAGCCTCGGTTGAAGTGTTAAAAGATCTGTCGGCCACGGCGGTTTATGGGCCCCGCGCTGTTAATGGAGTTATTGTATTAACCTCTAAAACTCCTATCGCTGCCAAAAGCATCACTTTTGATTCGTATATAGGTTTGGCACAGCGGCCGCATGTAACCACTATAAACGGTAGGTATGAAAATGCTTTCAGACAGCGTTTTTACGACCTTTATACTACCAATGGCAGATACTCTGATGATGAGAACTATCCCATCTACCTAAGCGATTCATTAAACAATGTTTATAGCGGGAAATCAGACTGGAGCGATCTTTACTATCGTAATGCTTCAGTTTATGGTATTAACTTCGGTATTTCCGGGGGTACAGATCGTGCTAACTTCCGTTTCTCATTGGGGGATCTGAAGAATAATGGTGTTGCTGATGGGACAGTGCTAAACCGATATAGCGCCATGTTCAACATTAATATGAAACCTATCAAATGGCTTCTTTTTTCGGCTATGGTAAACGCCAACCGGATTGAGCGGCAACGAAACAGATATCTACGCGACAGATTTGCCCAGATCAATTATTTCCCCGATCTGAGCGCCCCGCTACCACCAAACAAAGAGTATTATGCCGATTACCTGGCGCAATACAAAAAAGGCTTTGATAACAACAAAACAAATATTGTTGATGGCTATGCCAAAATAGGCATCGATCTCGGGAAATTTAAATTCGTAACCACCTTCAATTTAGATTATAATGAAGGCTACCGCGATGTATTTTATGCGCGTACCCTTTTGCAGGGCAACAGCTATGCTTCCAATTACTTTGGTTTTAGCCAAAGGATAATGGCAGATAACAGGGCAACCTATGATCTGACAGTAAATAAAGTAAACGATTTCCATTTTGAGCTTGGTCAATCAACCCAATGGGACATTTATAAATATAGCAACGCCTATGCCTACAAAGGTGTAAATGACTATATTAAGATAGATCTGCTGGATTCGAACCCAAAAAACCCAGACGGATCTGACAACGATAATTATCTCAACCCAACAGCCTTTCCGCGCGAGTTAACATTCCGTTTTCTGGATAAGATCAAGCATAACCTGGTTTCGTTTTATGCCAAGACCGATTATTCATTCAAAGAAAAATACTTCCTCTCGGCAACAGTACGCGCAGATGGATCATCAAACGCTCAACCTACCAGCCGTTGGTTCTATTCGCCGGTATTATCTGCGGCCTGGAATATCAAAAAAGAGGTGCTGAGCAATAGTACTATTATAAACGATCTTATTTTACGTGCAAGCGCGGGTAGGATCGGTCGCCTCAATGCTTTTGATAATTATGCACAGGGTCCTCAATATACAGCATCGGTAGGGTATACCGGTAACTTAACCGTGCCTGGCTATAATGCGTTTGGTGTGCTTACCAGGCCTTATTCTACCGGTTGGATCGGTTACGGAATACCTTGGTCATACTCCAATCAACTGAATATTGGCACAGATGCCGGTTTCCTTAATAACCGCCTGCACCTTTCGGTTGATTGGTACCTGAAACAGGAAAAGAATTTGCTGATAGGTATTCCCGCTTTTGCGGAGTATGGGTATAAGCAGTCGATTGAGAGCGGTATGGCTGTAAACAATACCGGTATAGATGTATCTGTATCTGCCAATATCATCCGGAACACAAAATTTGGATGGACATCTTCTTTGAATCTAAATCATAATATCAATAAGCTCAAAGCATTACCAAGGGGCTTAAATCAGATCATTATTGATAACAGGCTTTTAAAAGTAGGCAGCCCGGTTGATCGGTATTGGTTACTGGTAAATGATGGCATTTATAAATCGGAAAGCGAAATACCAGTTGTAAATGGGCAGCCACTTAAGTACAATGGCATCGCCCTGCATGCCGGCGATCCCAGATGGCGTGATATCAATGGCGACAACGTAATTGATAATAACGATAAAGTATTAAAGGGACATGCTTTACCAAAAATTTCAGGTGGATATGATAATAATTTCAGATATGGCAACTGGAATTTAAATGTCAATCTCTATTTCAACCTGGGGCGCGACCTTATACACCAGGAAATGGCCAACCGCTTTGATTTTATTAACCGGGAAGGTAACAGCGATGTAAACTCTGTTAAGGAGATCACCTTCTGGGAAAAACGAGGCGACTACAACAAATATCCATTGTATAACCCATGGAGTACCGTTATCCCATATCGTGTTGATCAGGACCTTTTTCTTGAAAATGCTTCATTCCTGAAATTAAGAACTGTTTCCATTGGGTATGACCTAACCAAAGCAATGCGCTTAAAGAAAATCAAGCTAACCAGGTTTTATGTATATGCCACGGCAAATAATGTGTTCACCATAACCCCTTATACCGGTCAGGACCCTGAATTGGTGAATTATGATGGCTATGATACCGGTTACGGCCTGCCTATACCACGAACATATACCCTGGGTGTAAAAATGGAATTATGATATGAAAAACGATCACAAAAATCATGTTGTAAAAATGAAAAAGACATTATGTATCGTCCTGATCCTGTTTACTGCGGCAATAACAAGCTGCAATAAAACACTGGATATTGATTCAACAAGGGTTGTGGGCGAAAAAAACATGTGGAATAAGCTTGAAGATGCACGTGCAGGCTTATTAGGAGTGTATGCACTTACCCGAGCAGCCTTATCTGACAACGATGGTCACTGGCTTTATGGCGATGTACGTACAGGCGAATTTATTAGTCCGAACCGGCAGGACCTGAAAGCAATTGCAGGTAATCAGCTCAACGCCTCATATCCAACTGTTGAGGCCTTGAGCGACTGGACAAGATTTTACGCCATAATTAATGCTGCGAATATCTTCCTTGAACGTATTGGCGATGTAAAAGCTGCCGATAAGCGCTATACAGAAAACTATTTGATAGTTGATGTTGCCCAGGTACGTTTTTTAAGGGCCTTTACCTATTTCTATATGGTAAGGATTTGGGGAGATGTACCATTCATTACCTCATCCCACGATGGCAAGTTTGAAAATCAACCCCGCGAAAGTGGCAGCAAAATATTAGTATGGGCGCAGCAGGAAATGCTTAAGGCCGCAGCCGATCTGCCGTTTGTATACAGTAACAACGATGTGCAGCAGCCCGGCAATTATTATAATGAAGATGCTACCCGCTGGGGAGGTGCTTTAGCCACGAAGAACTCAGCCTATGCGGTCCTGGCTCATTTGGCTGCCTGGCAAGGTAACTATACCGATGTAGCTACCTATACCAAGTTTGTTGAAGATAATTATGGTAAAAGCGGCATCAATTTTCAAAGCACAGAAGATCTGACCAAATCAAACGGGTTCTTTTTCAATAAAAACACCAGCCAGATGTTTGGTTTTAACTCTGACTGGGGGCATATTGACGGATCGGTAACAGGCCACCTGGAAGAGTTAACCCTGGCCGAACCCGTGGTGAATAAAAAAGTGCCGGATATCTACATGCCTAAGGATACTATCCTGAAAATATTTGACATGCCCAAGGATGAGCGCTTTAGTATAGATACGCTTGGTCAGCCCCGTACCGAAAGATACTTCACCAATATCAATGGCAAGTACCCCATTTTTAGCAAAATAAAAGTGATACTGGGGGGCGTTTCTGATCCTAACTTCCGATACTTCACCAGTGCTTTGATCTTTACAAGGATAGAGGATATCGTATTACTCCGGGCCGAGGCATTGGCTGTTTTAGGGGATGTGAACGGGGCCGAAAATGAAGTTTTTAATATCATGACCCGCCGGGGGATGGGAGATCTTACGATAGACAGCGACCAGGACATTATTGATTTGATATTTAAGGAGCGCCATCGCGAATTGATGGGAGAGGGACATCGCTGGTATGACCTGGTACGCTATAATAAAATCAAGCAAAACAACCCGGCATTCATGAAACTCATCAATTCGCAGGGGATATACTGGCCTGTTTCGCGTAAGCTCATCGCTCAAAACAATCTGTTAACCCAAAACCCATTCTGGAAATAAACTGACCATATATGAAAAAGTTAAAAAAATATATGAGTGCCTTAACGCCGGTGTTGATTGCAGCCCTGTTGCAAACTGCCTGCAAAAAGGATGGCGGCTACCATGACGCTACAGGCACCAACTCAAAATTTGCGGGTAATACTTATGAGTATTTAAAAAGCAAACCCGGTGTATATGATTCATTATTGGCGGTAGTCAACCGGATGGGACTTCAGCAAACGCTCATGGACAGCAATGTTACCCTTTTTGCGGTTACTAATCCAAGTTTTCAGCTGGCAATTAATAACCTGAATACATTAAGAAGGCAAAGCGACAAAGATCCGCTGTTTTTGGCAAAAATTGATGGCGTGCAGTTGGACACCATGGTTTCATATTATATTATCAGGGGTAAACGTACAACTGATTCCCTGCTGCTGCAGGACGGGCTTGATCTTTTCAGCGTACGTTTCGGATATCCTATGCATGGCAAGGTTTCCAAAATATCAGCTTCCGGCCTTACCGGTGGCGGCCCGGATCTTATAGAGTTTAGCAATACCAAACGCAGCAAGTTTATCAGAAACTGGTCAACCACTACTACCGGCTCCAATAATATCAGCACCAAAAATGGTATTGTTCATGTGGTAAGTCCCGATCACATTTTCGGTTTTGATGAATTTGTATCCCGATTAACCTTTGTTCCGCCACCGCCAAACCTAATGACCCTGATAGGTGGCAAGCTTACCGTTTTGAGAGATAACAATGGCGGTCCGGATAATGGCGAAGGCTCTAAAAAAGTAATTGACGGCGATGATCACACCAAGTTCCTGGCCGAACTTCAGGGACGGTTATGGATGCAGTTTGAGCTAAATGAGCCTGCCGTATCAGGGGTGTATACGCTCACATCTGCCAATGATGCACCTGAACGCGACCCCAGGGCCTGGACTTATGAAGGCTCAAATGACGGCAAAACCTGGACGGAGTTAGATCGCCGGAGTAACTTCTTCTTCGAAGAACGATACCAGACCAAAGTTTTCAGGTGCCCTAACACCACCGCTTATAAGTTCTACCGGGTGGATATTTCCGAGCTGCGTGACGGGGGCCTTTTCCAACTGGCCGAATGGACCATCAATAAAGTAAAATAAGGCATGGAAGATCAAAATATCAATACATTAAAAAAACGAAAAGAGATGCAAACATTCATAAAAATGGGATCTGTAGCTCTGCTATTTGCTGCAGTCGCGCTCAGTAGTTGCAAGAAGATGTATAGCATTCCCGATGAAAAAGATTATCTGAGTTCGAATGTAAACTACAGCAATAAAGTTTTTGAACCGATTTTAGGCCGAACCACTTTGATGGGCGGGTTTAATGGAGATAACTCAACCCAGCCGTTAAAGTTTGAGATCATCAACGCGCGTTTTGGCGACGGTAAGCCTGTTACAGATCTTTTTCAAAAAAGACCAACCTATGTATGGACAGCGCCCTATAACGGGCTTGAAAAGAGCCTGGCCGAGATAGAGGCAAAACGCAAGCTGGAAGATCACCCCTTATTTGAAGTGCGCTCATCGGGCGAGTTTATTATGTGGGCTTCTTCCAATAATGAGCTGATCAAGCCCAGGCCGTCTGATAGTACCAATTTTCCGCAGGATACGCGCTATTTTGACATAAAGATAACCAACACGGGTGGCAGTACTATAATTCGCGACCTGCAGGTACGCCCTTTCCGCGAGCGCCCTTATGAACCTTCTGACGACTTTAACATTTACTCCGGCCTGCCTGCGCCTCATCCCAAAACGCCTTATAATCCGGCCAGCCGAAACTACATCAGGCCATTTTTAAACGGGGTAATAGGCCAGGTAACCGACATTCCGCTGCAGAGTAATGACGAAAAAAAGGATGTGGTGGTTTATATCCGTCCGTTTACCGGCGGTACGGGAAATTCGTTAAGGTTCAAGTTTCTGAACAAAGACTCAGTAGAGATGAATCCGGCCCTGTTTAACGAAACTACCTGGGATAAAATAGTACATGGCTTTAACATGCAAAAAACTGCAACATATGTACAATACGATGTTGCCTATCCTATTCCTTTAGTGGAAATACCAACTGTATATGCCCCAGGAGGAACCAGGGACCATGCCGAATTTAAATATTCGCGAATTGGTTTTGGTGGCAGTAGGGTAGTGGCAAGCTTCGGGATAGATTTCGCTATATACAAAAAAGGCGACTGGGAGATAGTGTTCCATTTTTTGAAGGACAATCCAAAGTTTGAAGACGAATAACCGAATTAAAACTTATCACCATGAGAAAACACATACTATTTTATATAGTGCTTGCTGTTTGCACGATCTTATTCTGTGCAGATGTTCATGCACAAGCACAAAATATAACGGTTACCGGTACGGTAGTTGAAAAAGCTACCAATAAAATTTTACCCGGTGTAAATATCTATATGGGCAGTAAAGGCCTGATACAAACTGATTATAAGGGAAAGTTTACCGTTTCTGTACCGGCTAACAGCACACTTACTTTTACGTTTGTAGGTTTTGTTACGGAAAAAGTAAAACTTGAACCCGGGCAAAAAAACATAACTGTAACGCTGACTGAAGACAAAAAAGGCCTTAATGAAGTAATTATTGTGGCCTACCAAAACAGGAATAAAGAATCATCACCAGGCGCTGCGGTTACCTTAACCCAAAAGGACATCCAGGATGTGCCGGCATCAAACGTCGAAAACCTGCTGCAAGGAAAAGTAGCTGGTTTAAACGTTCAGAACAATACTGGTGCTCCAGGTTTCAGGGGCTCCGTTCAGGTGCGTGGTTTATCAGCCCTGAGTGTATCAGGCAGTGGCAGTGAATCGTTCCTGCAACCTACATCCCCCCTGTATATTATTGATGGGGTACCTTTAGATGCGGATAAGGCTGCTGAGTTTGGTTTTCAAACGCAGGGGCCGGGGGTAAGCCCGTTATCATTGATCCCGGTAGAGGATATCCAAAGCATACAGATCATGAAGGATGCGCAGGCAACTTCCATGTACGGATCAAGGGGGGCTTATGGCGTAATCATCATAACTACCAAGCGAGGAAATTCTAAAGTACCCCGGGTAAGGTATACGGGCAACTTCTTCGTTAACGCCGTCCCACAGCTGCGCGCAACACTGGGTGGTAATTCCGAACGCCGGGCAAAAATTCAGCAGATATTATCCAATGCAACAATTATTGATGAGTTAAGGAAATTGGGGCAAACCGGTTTCCTGGCTGATAGTTTGAACGCATATTGGAATAACTCAACAAACTGGCAGTCCATTTTTTATGGCACAACACATAACCAAAGCCATAACGTAGCCTTAGACGGTGGCAACGACCGCTTTAACTACAAAGTGAACATGGGGCTTTATTCGGAAAAAGGCGTGATCAAAAACACCGGTTTCGACAGGTATAACCTGAATATGAATATGGAGTTTAAGCCAAATGACAAATTCAGGTTCTTTGGTTCATTGTTCGGCTCGTTGGGAAGCCAGGCTAAGGGTAATGGTGTGGGCTTACTGCAACAAGGAGTGGCCTCGAACGGTCAGGCATCTACACTGCTGCCGCCTCCTTCATTTTATCTTTCACCAGATGGCGTAACATCTGCTTTACAAACCCAAAACAGTAACAGTACAAGAAACATCCGTACTAATATTGATGGTCGTTATGAGTTTATACCGGGATTGGCGCTATCCTCAAGCATCAGTTATGATTATACCTCAGATGCCGAATCAACCTTCACGCCCGCAGCTGCAAATGCCCAGTTTGCGCAGGTATATGATTATGAGGGCCGTAATTTCACATTATACAACCGTAATGCACTTACTTATGCCAAAACATTCAGCGCCGACCACACCATATTCATTAATACGTTTAATGAAATATATAAACAAGGCGGCCAAAGCGGTATCATCAGGCAAAACCGTATACCTAATGATCAATTGCAGGGGCCAGTAGGGTCGGACCCATATAACTCAAGAGGTGGAGGTGTATTGTCAAACTTTAAAAATGCCACCATCGCTTCATTCGCAGGCTCCTTTAACTACGATTATAAAAAGAAGTATGTACTGGAGTTATCATACCGCTTAGATGGTACATCCTCAAATGGCTTAGAGAATCCGTATTCCAAAAATCCTGCAGCCGGTTTCAGGTGGAATTACTACAAGGAAAACTGGTTTAAAAATTGGGATTGGCTCACTTCAGGAGGTTTAAGGTTAACCTGGGGACAAAATATCGTACCAACAGGCAGTTTGCAAAGTATTTACGGCTTATATAACCTTAATGGTAATTTCAACAACAATCCAACCATTGGTATTAATTATGAATTTGTGCCTAACCCGGCATTAAAGCCTACTACAACTACGCAGTACAACCTTGGGTTTGACATGACGATTTTGCAGGGTAAAGTTGACCTGACTTTTGATACTTATTATAAAAAGGTTGATAACTTGTTGTTTGATAGGTTTTTACCTAATAGTACAGGTTTTCAGAAAAAATCAAGTAATGACGTATCCATTGCCGATTATGGATATGAACTGATGGTAACGGTAAGGCCTTTAACCGCCAAGGATTTTAACTGGACGGTATCATTTAACGGCGCCATTAACCGCGATTACCTATTGAGGTTACCTGCCGAATACAACGGACAATACATCAAATTTGATTATAATAACTATCAGCACATTGTTTTCAGGGTAGGTAAAAATACATTGTCAAACTACCTGCTGATTAACCAGGGCGTTTATTCAACGGATGCTGATGTACCGGTAGACCCTGTAACCGGTAAAAAATATCAAACCGGTGGCCTCGCTTTCAAAGGCGGCGACCCGAGGTTTAAAGATGTTAACGGCGATTACATCCTCGATGACCGGGATTATGAGATAACCGGTAATTCACAACCTTTAATTACCGGTGGTATATCGACAAATATCAACTACAAAAATTTTGGATTAAATATTTATGCCTCCTATACCGCCAAGAGAACGATATTAAATAATGCGTTATCAGACAGGTTGTCGATCATGAAAGATCCTTATGCCCTGCTGGCAGCAGTTCCATTGGACGATCTGGATATATGGCGAAAACCGGGTGATCAATCCAAGTATCCTAATCCCTATTCGTTTTCGAGGTTCAATCAGATAAAGCCACTTCGTTCCGATCAAAATTTGTGGCAGGAAGAAGGCTCATACCTGAAGATCAACACGGTTACTCTATCCTACATGTTCGACAAAAAGTTTGTACGAAGGTTCGGGTTCAATAACGTTAGGGTTTATTTCTCAACCAATAACCTGGTCACATTTTCGGGATATAATGGCCCCAACCCCGAGAACGTGACTTCTCTGGGCCGGGATATATCAAGCGGGTACCCGGTACCGCGTACATATAATTTAGGTTTAAATATTGAACTCAATACAAGTAAATAAAACTCAAGATCATGAAAAAAAGTGTTATATACATTTTAGCAGCGGCAGCAAGCTTGTGTTTACCAGCCTGTAAAAAGTTTCTGAACGTACAACCCATTGATAAACTAACAGGGAATAACTTTTACCAATCGAAAGATGACGTTGTGGCCAATATTTATGATATGTCAAGAACATTTTTTGGCAAGATCAACGAAACGCATTTTATTGGCGCTACGGGCGAATATCGTTCGGGAGAGGTTTTATCTGAACCTCAGGCAGATAACGGGCCGGCACGTGCATATGTAGAGGTGTTAGGCCGGAATGACCTGCTTGGGCTTATCAACGGCAACCCGCCCTGGAATTTTTACAACTTTTATCGCATTACCGATTGGACAGGTTATTACCAGGTAATACAAAGTGCCAACATCCTCATCTCGAAACTGGAAGCAGGTGTGCCTGGCGTATCAGACAGCGAAAAAAAACAGTTTGAGGGCGAAGCGGCTTTTATACGCGGGCTTGCATACTTCTTTATGGTAAGGCTTTATGGCGACGTTCCTTATTATACCGATGCTTACCATTCAACAGCTTTACCGCGCGAAAACATGGTATCTGTTTTAAACAAAAGCATCGCCGACCTTAAAAAATATAAGGACGGTTTGCCTTGGACTTATTCTGACCCGGCTTTAAAAGGGGTACGTGCAAGCAGGGGCAGCGTTATCGCGCTTATCATGAACATGAACATGTGGAATGCCGGTTTCGACAAACCCAATGCAACCAAGTACTACCAGGAGACTGCAGACCTTGGGCAGGAATTGATTAAGAGCAATGCTTACAGGCTGTTACCCATCAATGAATGGGCCACGGTTATCAAAGGCCGGTCGGACGAGAGTTTGTTTGAGTTTTATCGCAGTATAAACTATGGCGATCAAAACACCAATGTTGCCCCTATTGGCGATATGTTTCTGCATTATCCATATAAAAGGCCAGAATATACGCACCGTATAAGCTTCGCCTATTTCAGGGCCGAGTATATGCAAAAACTATATTCAGGTACGGCTGACAAGCGCGCTACAACCTGGTTTAATTCAGACATCTACGCCGATAACGGAAAGTTCATGATGCTCAAATTTGCTCAAAATTCATTTGCAACCGGCGAAGAGGACGCCAATCCTGACAACACCTTTATGATATTCAGATATGCTGGTGAAATACTGCTCTGCGCAGAAGCACTGGCCGAACTTGGTCAGGATGACCAGGCTATTGCACTGGTGAATAAAGTGAGGGACAGGGCCGAAGCTTCGCGCTATACCGGTGGCGGCGGACAAGACCTTAAGGATTTTATTTTCCTGGAAAGATCCCGGGAACTGATGGGCGAGGGGCACCATTACTTTGACCTGGTGCGTACCCGCAGGATTATGAACAGCGAGTGGTCATATAACGTATTGACGCTGGACAAATTTAACCGCGGTGCCTGGACATGGCCAATTAGTAGTAACGCGTTGGCCAATAACCCATTTATGTCATTAAACATGTACTGGGTTAACGGAGGTAATTAACCTATTCCTAAAAAGTAATGATAAGAAATATGAAAAATATAATTATTGTTTTTGCCGGGTTTTTACTGGTGCTTACCGGCTGTAAACGCGATGAGTATTATAAAGACGGAGGTAAAGCTAAGGCCGATTACCCTGCCGATATGCTTCAATACCTGCAGGATAAAGCAGTACCGTTTGATACCATTGCCCAGATCGTAAAACTGGCCGGTATGGAAGAAACATTTCGCAAAAGTGATTTTACCTTTTTTGCACCAGACGATGATGTTATAAAAAGAACGATAGGTGACTACAAAACCAGAGGCTCTTTAAATCAATTTTTGTACGAGGCCGGTCGTGATACCGTGAAAAAGCTGTCGGACATCGACTCTGCTATATGGAAAAAATATCTGCAACGGTATATGTTCAAGGGAATCAACCGGCTTAAAGATTATCCGCAAATAGATTTTAACCTGCAAAATCAGTATCCCGGAGCGCTTTATTATTCATACAGCGGCGATGTGGTGAACATTGGTGTGATATATGACGACGCGAATAACATCAAATACATTGGTTCGCGTACATTGGTAATCAGTTATATCTATGACATCAATAATGCGCAAAACGTAGTTTTCGGGAATAAGGTTTCATCGTCTGATATCAAACCTACGAACGGGATAGTACATACCCTGCAATATGACGGAGCCTATTTTGGGTTTAACCGGTACGACTTTTATGAGGAAATATACTTTGCAGGCCTTCACCATTCTGAGTAAAACATTATTAACAATATTCTTTCAATGATAATAAATTGAATATGAGAAGATTTAACTATATCATCACGTTTATCCTGCTGGTGCTCATAATAGCAGCTTGCAAAAAGGATAAAACAGTTTATTCTGACCCCTATGGGGAAGGAAAGCCGCCGTTGGGCGTCATCCTTAGCCGTGACGCAATACCTGCACCGGCAAATGGGACGGTGGGTACCGAGGTAACATTCAAAGCCACCGGACTTATTCCTTATAAAGGCAAAATAAAGTTCATGTTTAATGGCGAACCCGGTCAGGTTACCGAGGTAACAGAATCAACTATTAAGGTAAAGGTGCCCCCTTTTGGAAGCACCGGTATTACCTCAATTGCCATTGATGATCAGTTAGTGCTTGGCCCCTTATTTAAGGTATCCGGATTAATTAATATCGATCCTTCTTTCCGGGCAACTGCCGGAGCAAATGGCAATGTAAACCAGGTGTATCCTCTTGCCGATGGCCGGAACCTGGTGCTGGGTTGGTTTACCAATTATGATAATAAAGGGATCATTACCCCGCTTAACCGCATTGTAAGAACATCGGCTGATGGTGAATTTGACCGTACGTTCCGGACAGGTAAGGCAGCAAACGGATTATTATCGAGAGTAATAGAACTCGGCGGAAAATATGTGATAGCCGGAGGATTTAGCGGCTACAATCAGCGCACAGAAAACATCAGTAATATTACCACATTAAATGTTGATGGCAGTATTGATACCATTGGCGTAAAAACCTACAGGCGCCCATCCCAAACAGATACAACCAAATATTTTCCGAAGTTTAACGGCGGTACTAACGACTATATATCTAAAATATACAAGCATCAGAACAAAATACTGGCAACAGGGAGTTTCAGATATTATGTAAGACGGGTTTATACTGAACATAATCATGATTTTACCCGCGATACGGTGATTCTTGACAGTACGGAAATCCGGCAAATAGCCCGTTTTAACCTGGATGGAACACTTGACAAAACCTATCGTTTTAACATAGCGACAAACAAAGGCCTGCCTTCGGCAAATGGCCCTGTTGACTCGTACATGCATACCGACGCTGATCAGCTGGAAAAACTGGTGCTGTTTGGAAGTTTTACCACGTTTGACCAAAAAACAGCGGGACGGCTGGTTCGTTTGAGCCCCAATGGCACCATTGATGATTCATTTAAAACCGGGACAGGTACCGATAATAGCATCTCATCTTTAACGTACAATCCTGTAACCAAAAAATACCTGATAACAGGGATCTTCAGAACATACGATGGCAAACCGGCCGTCAGCATGGCGCTGGTTAACCTGGATGGTAGTCTTGACCAAACTTTCGTAGCTAAAACATTTGAGGGAGGCTATCCTGGTTTTGCCCGCCAGCTTAATGATGGACTGGTAGTAGTTAGCGGCAGCTTTAAAAAGTATAATAATGTTACCCGCAATGGTTTCATGGTACTAAATACCAAAGGTGAACTGGCCGGGAATTACAATACTACCGGACCATTTTCAGGTACATTGTCTGATATTATTGAAACCAAATCGACTGATGGTAAGCGGGCATTATTGCTGATTGGTGGCTTTGACCGTTTTGATAATACCCAGGTTAGCAATATCATACGCGTTACCATCGAATAAATTTTAATTGAACTTATAATCTATAAAGAAATGCAGAACAGGAAAAAATACAAACAGATCATTTTTTCAATTATTTGTGCATTGGCTGTCGCAACAATATCATGTAATAAGGATTTTGTGCGCACGCTGCCCGATAAAAATTATACTGACACGGCCAAAGCAACATCCGGCGAACGTAAGGTTTTGTACCTGATTGTTGACGGGGCACGGGGCTCATCAGTAAATAGCGCCAATGTGCCTAATATTAAAGCATTACTGCCCAGTTCAATTTACAGTTGGGTTGCATTGAGCGATCCGGACTCGACCCGCGATGTAAGCAACTGGGCCAATATGCTAACCGGCGTAAAAAAAGAAAAGCACAAGATCTTGTCGGATGATTTTGCCGGCAATAATCTGGCAACTTATCCTGTGTTTTTTGAAAGGATAAAAGAAGAAAGACCAAATGCCAAAATCGTTTCTTTTTCTTCCTCGGCTATTTTTAAAAATAAGTTAACACAGGGTGCTGCAGTAAGCGAGTTGTATAGTACTGATGAGCAAATTAAAACGGCTGTAGTTAATGACCTGAATACCGACACGGCACAATTGATAGTTGGCCATTTTAATGATATTAAAGAAGCAGGTGCCAAATACGGATTCGACAATTCATCGTCGCAGTACAAAGCTTCTATCGAAAAATTTGACGGTTATGTAGGTGAGATTGTTAATGCCCTGAAAAAAAGGAAAAATTATGCCAATGAAGATTGGCTGGTAGTGATTGCGTCGAGCGGTGGTGGTAAATTTAATATCCCGGCTAACGAGAACGATAATACAGTTTTCAGTAACACCGCCGCCAATACATTTACTATCTATTACAATCCAAAATATAAACAAAGAGTAATAGGTAAACCATTTACCGGCAACAGGTATTTGGGGCGCACAGTACGTTTGAAAGATACGGGGGTGAGAGCCGAGATAGATACAGCTGATATCTTTAACATCGATGATACTACCAAGTTCACCATCGAGCTAAAAGTTAAGAAGAATGAGGATAAATTCTTTTGGCCAAGTATCCTGGGTAAAAGACCGGAGTGGTCAGCAGGTCACCCGGGAGTTGGCTGGGTAATTTACCTCGAAGACGCCTACTGGTATTTCGAATACCGGGGCACTAAGGATGGTGATTATCATCAATGCCGTGGCGGCGACCTTCAAAAAGGCAGATGGCAAAACCTTTCGGTTAAATGTGAGATACGCGCAGGCAAGCGATATATCAGAACCTACACCGACGGGGTTTTCAATAATGAATTGGAGATAACCGCATCGGGAAGTTTAAGCAACCACAGCCCGTTGAAGTTGGGCTATTTAAACGGTAACGGGCATGGTACACCTGATGTGTATGTAACCGACATCAGATTTTTCAAGGTCGACGTACCCGATGCCGTGATTGGAAATTATGCCTGCGAAACATCCATTAGCGAAGGTCATCCTTATTATACCTTTTTGGCAGCATACTGGCCGGGCACAGATGGCCAGGGCGACAAGATCAGGGATATTGGCCCGCAGGCCCGCGACTTTCAATTAAAAGGCCCTTATCAATGGGAAGATTTTAATGATCTGATCTGCCCGCCGCCGGCAGGGGCACTGGCCATATTTGTTCCGCAAACGGCAGATATCCCGGCGCAAATAATAAACTGGTTCAGAATACCTAACAGGCAGGCCTGGGGGCTTGACGGCCGCGTTTGGCTTGACCAGTAAAAAGCTAACCATTATAAACTAAATTATTTGATGATGAAAAAATACAGATATATCTTGTTTATCGGGTTAATTGTCCTGATAGCGGGAGCCTGCAAGCAAAATGATCTTGATGAGCTGAAGCCAATTCAAAACACCGACAGAAACGTTTCCGGCGCAGGAGCCAATACTGGTGATGCAACTGCCGGTAACGAAATAGTTAAAGTTCCATTTAAAATATCCTTATCAGGACCGGCAACCAAAGCATTCCAGGTTGGTATAACATTTAATAATGATACGGTAACCAAACTAATAGCAAATGGTACACTTAAAAATACTGTAATATTACCTGCGGGTGCAATTGATTATCCCGGCGTAATCAACGTAGCATTTGGGTCAGATACCGCCACTGCCGTTGCCAGCGTCAGGTTATCGGCCATTGAGGCTAATTATGGTAAAAACGTAGCTTTTGCATTTAAACTTACTGATCCCGGCAAGGGCAATCAAATCAAAGGGTCGCAATCAAATATCCTGGTGGTGCTTGATACCAAAAAGTTTATTAAAGAAAGTGATATTCATTATGTGTCGCTTTTGAATGGCGGTGGTATTATGGATGTTGATTATCAAAAAAACTATACAACATCACCGGCAGGTATCACCATTCCATTAACCATAAACATGGCGGGTGTACCGGCCGGCGCGTTTAATGTTCATGTAAAATTAAACATGGATACCATTACAACTTTGGTAAGTAAAAAAGTGCTGCCTGATAACACTATAGCACTTAACCCCGATCAATTTTCTATTGATACCCTGATTAGGGTAAATTCCAACGCCAGTACAGCGGTGGTGCGCTTATCAATAGGATGGCCTGTTTTTGATGCCAATATAGTTGCCAATAAACGTTTTGGTTTTGTGGTGAGTTTGGTTAATCCGTCAAAACACATCTTGCATCCAACAAAAAGCAAGTTGATCGTTTTGGTACAGCCAGAGGTTAATCTTGATAATAACTCTTACATAACCGGAAACGGAACGGGCTTAAAAGCGGAATACTTTTCAAACAATCAATTGCTTGATTTTGATGGCAGAAAGCCCGATCTTGTACAAATAGAACCTACTATTGATTGGCCTAATGACGGGGTTTGGCAAGCCGCTATACCAGGTATAAGTCATGATAATTTCTCCACCAGGTGGACTGGCGAGTTCCTTGCCCCCGTTCGGGGTGAATACGTGTTCTGGCAGAACGAATGGGACGACGGATCAAGATTATATATAGACGGCAAGGCCATTATTAATGATTTCACTACCGAGTGGGATAAGGATAGCCGTACTGCCAAAATTTTCTTGGAACGCGGTAAACGCTATAAAATAGAAGCAGATCATCGCGAAAACGTGGGTGGCCAGCGCGCCCGTTTAACTTTTGAAGTTCCATCGGCCGGCATCAACGGCAGAAGAATAGTACCACAAAGCCAATTATTCCCCGCCCCTTAAGCCAATTGATCAATGAAAATTAAGGACATGAAAAAAATATTGCATATTATCTCGGTATTTTCAACAGTAGCCCTGTTGTTTGCCGGGTGTAAAAAAGATAAGCCTGCGCCCCAACCCGAACCGGATGAGCCCAGACCCATCGCAGGTTTCACAGTGGCACGAACAGATAGCGTTGATTTTTTAAGCTATCAGTTCACCAGTACATCCATCAATTATAAAGATATCCTGTGGCAATTCGGCGACGATAGCACGTCGGCAGAAAAAGCACCGAAGCATAGGTATGCCTTTGATGGCTTATATCACGTAACATTAACGGCCAGAAATTCACAGGGATATTCAGCTGCGCGGGAAATAATATTGAACGTTGCCGACCCTAATTTTGACCGCACCAAGGTTGGTGAAAGTTACTTTGCTACCATAGGCGGTACATTGACTGTATCACGCGACAATGGGGGCGGCCCAAATGCAAACGAGGGGTCACTAAAAGTGGTTGACGGTGATCCGAATACCAAGTTTTTCCAATCGGGGTTCTCCGGCGACCTGGTGATGAAATATGAGCTTAAAACACCTGCCGTTGCAGGAGCCTATACCATGACATCTGCAAATGATTCGCCCACCCGTGACCCGAAAGGATGGATCCTCCAGGGGTCTGAGGACGGTATACGCTGGATAAACCTGCACAGCAAGAACAACGAAGTTTTTGCCAACCGCTTTCAGCGCATCCTATATCACTTTAATAACAATGTGGCTTATAAGTTTTATAGGATAAGCATTAAGACTAATAATGGCAGTCGTGACTTCCAGATGGCTGAGTGGACGGTTAATAAAAAGCAGCCGTAAAATTAGTTGTTTGTAAGAATGATCCATGGAATGTTCGATCTGATGTTACGTAAGTTCATTCGCCCGGTCAACAGTTTTTAAGGAATAAGGCCCGGGAGTGTAGTATCCGGGCTTATTCCTTAGGTATTCGGTCATATAAAGTGTAATAGCATAACTTATCCGACAATTATCAGCACTTATGCTAAGTTGCTTTTACTAATTGTATCACCAGCCGGTAAATCAATTTAGAAAAAAATCCAGGTGTCGTTCATTGCCAGGAATGTAGCATTTGCCGAAAAAAAGAACTACTTGGTCGATATTTTTTCCTTATAGGTGACTTTTCATGCTATTTGCCTAAAAAAAAACATGAAAACCATCATTTGTAATCTCCCGGCATGGCTAAAAGTATTTCTTTATTTTGTTTTGCTTACCGCCGCCAGGTTCGTCGCAGACGCTGTTCCTGCGTTAAATGATCTGTCCTTTTATATGGCCGTCTCATTGCTAATAAGCTGGCTGTTGCTATGGGCAGAAGGGAAAACACTAAAGACGCTAAAGTTTATTCCGGTGTGTAGCAGTAATTGGCTTCAGTTACTATGCGGAACCGTGGGCGGCATTTTAATGTTAATCGTCACGGCGATGATAACCGTTTACCTCACCGGCGACCAATGGCATTTCAACTCGTCGCCTGACATCATATTCCTGCTGATGTGCTTTCTGGCAAACCTGTGGTCGGTGTTTGTGCAGGAATTTGCTTTTCGCGGATATCCTTTCCAGACGCTGAACAGTCACTATGGAGCATGGAAAGCACAGCTCATCATTGCGATACCTTTTGGTTTGATGCATGTAAACAGTACAATGGACATGCAAACTATTTTGATGGCTATGTTGACGACAGGGTTGGGATCGGTTTTGTTCGGGATGGCTTATCTATATACCCGCAACTTAGCTTTGCCAATAGGTTTGCACGTAGGATGGAACTATGCTCAGGCGTTGATCCCCCGAACAGCAGGCGCTGCAGGGAGGACGATTATCACGGTGGATGGTGATCCTAAATATTATAGTTCGCTATACATAATCGGCCCATATTTGGGTGTTGTCTTATGTACAATGGCAGTTTTGTGGTTACTTAAACAAAGAATGAGGATAAGCACGGTACCCTTAACTTCATCTCCTCAATCCATTTAACACCATGAAGGTTATCTTGCAAACTTTACTGTTCTACGTTTTGACAGTATTCGTATTTATCTTATCCGATCTTTGGGCTAAAGATTTGGGAGAGAAATATGCCTCGCATATCGCAATGGCAACCGCCGCGCTTTTTACCCTTTTATTGGTGATCATATTTTGCAGGCTGCGGGCCATACCGCTAACTGAAGCAGGTACTATTCCTGACAAAGGAAGCCCGGGCCGTATAATTACCGGATTTCTCGCCGGGCTGCTGATGTCATGCCTGCAACCGGGCATACTGATGATTATGGGTTACGTGAAGCTTCAATTTAACGCCTTTGATCCGCATGTTATCGGTCTGCATATGCTGCTTTTTACGTTGATCTCCTGCCGCGAAGAACTTGTGTTCAGGTCTTATGCTTTACGTAGTCTTGCCGACCGCTTTGGAGCAGGCTCAGCGCAATTGTTTATTGCCGCCTTGTTTGTTTTTGAGCACATCTGGGGAGGAATGAACTGGTGGATGGCGTTGATTGGCTCAGGAACCGGGGCCTTGCTATTTGGCTATGCGGCTCTTAAAAGTAAAGGAATTGGACTCCCGCTTGGCCTGCATACAGCGTGGAATATGGGACAGTGGTGCTGGGGAGGCAAAGGTGATGCTGGCATCTTTACCCAAAGGATCACGGCGGGCAGGGAAGCGTTATCTGAAGTTATAGGCTTGTCCGTTTTTGTCGGTGCCGCGTTATTTGCCGGTTTGGCCATCGCTTATTATTACAAACGATCGGTTCAATCATGATAACATAATTGATCTTTTGTTGCCCCGCAACCCTGCTCGTTGCCCTTAAAATACCTCTTTGTCGATTTATGTTGTGTAATTGACAAAGATAAGCCAACTTTAAATAACAATGTTTCAAAGCTTTGCTCTATACACCTCCCGGCCCGGGTACCGCAAAATGGTGCACCTTTTATTCTGGCTTGTACTGCTTATAGTTAGGCTATACCTCACGCTGATTACCTTCAACGTTTACAGCGGTTTGTCTTTTAGTATTGTTTTCCTGCTGAACCTAAACAGCACTTTGCTTATCGCGGCTGTATTTTATCTGATGACAGGTCCGCTATGGAAGCTATTGCAGCGGAGGCAATATTTTTACTTTACTTTCTATTTTTTTGGTTTGTTATGCGGCTACACATTGATCGAGGCGGTAGCGGAGCAGGCTTTGCTCAGGTCCTGTTCCGGCTGCTTGCTCAGTTTGCAGAAAGGTCAGCCGCAATATTTTGCCCTGGTACAATCCGGCCTCATTAACATTGTGCTGAAGCGTCTGCTTAGCCTGGGCACCCCATTTGGCCTTTTGCTGACGCTGAGTATTCCGTTATGCCTGAAGCTGGCGGTTAACGCCTGGCGATCGCAACTAAAAGCTTTACAGCTTGCAAAAGACAACCTGGAGCTGGAATTTAACTTTCTGAAAGCGCAGCTCAATCCACACTTCTTATTCAATTCGATGAATAACATTTACGGCTTGATACTGCAAGGTAACCAGGAACGGTCTGCCGGATTGGTCGCTCGCTTGTCTGAGATGCTGCGCTATATGCTTTATGAATCCAATGAAGCATTTATGCCTTTGCAAAGCGAGATCAAGCTGATACAAAATTACATAGAGCTGGAAAAAGTGCGCCTGAACGATACCGTGGTCATAGTAAACATCGCTGTGGATTCCATGACATATGAAATACCGCCGCTTTTACTCATGCCGCTGGTTGAAAACGCGTTCAAGTTTTCTCCTGATGAACCGGGAGCCCGTATTCATTTCTTTCTGGATGTGGCTGATGGCCGTTTGCGTTTTACATCTGACAATGTAGTAGACCGTCGGGAACGGGTACAGCAAAACGGAGGGATAGGGTTGGGCAACCTTAAAAAGCGTTTAGAAATGTATTACCCCGGCAAGTATTGGTACGAAGATAATTTTGCTGACGGTGTTTATAACGCCATCTTATCTATTGAGCTGACATGAAAAAACTGAGCTGCCTTATCGTCGACGATGAGCCCATTGCAAGAAGTATATTGGAAACGTATATCGAACGCCTGCCGGAAATTGCTTTAATAAAAAGCTGCCGCAATGCGAATGAAGCTTATGAGGCGCTTTATGAACATGTTGTCGATCTGATTTTCCTGGACATCAAAATGCCCGTAATTACCGGAATAGAATTCTTTCGTTCATTACCTAATCCGCCGCTGGTTATTTTTACCACTGCTTATTCCAGTTATGCTGTCGAAGGTTTTGAACTGAATTCTGTGGACTATCTGATGAAGCCGATCACTTTTGAGCGGTTTAACCAGGCCGTGCGGCGGGCGCAGGAGCGGTTGGTCTCGCATCAACCAGAATTGGATCCGCCGCCGTATATCTTTCTCAGGCAGGATACCCGCCTGTTAAAAGTGAATTTTGATGAGATCAGTTATGTGCAGGCGGAACGTGACTTTTGCTCTGTTTATCTGTGTAACGGTAAACGGCTACTTGCAGGTATGCATCTGAAAATCCTGGAAGAAAGATTGCCGGCTAAACGATTTATGCGGGTACATCGTTCCTATATCATTAATCTGGACAAGATCACCAGTATTAAAGGTAATGTAATAGAATTCGGAACTACGGAAGTTCCGATAGGGAACAGTTATAGGGAGCTGGTATTTAAAGTATTGCGGTTATCATAAAGCATTTTGGTTATATAAACTTATTTTAAGCTAAATTCAAAAAATCCTCTCTGTGGCTAATTTTACCACAGAGAGGATTAGGCCTCAACCTCAATTGGGCATATTTGCTGCGTCCATATAAACAATTTCCCATTGGTGCCCATCCGGATCTGCAAAGCTGTGCTGGTACATCCAGCCGTAATCTTGAGGTTCGGCATAAATGGAGCCTCCAAGCCCGGTTGCTTTTGTTATGGTTTGCTGCACTTCCTCGCGCGAGGCTGCATCAAGCGCCAGCAATACTTCAGTTGCCAGGTGTGCGTCGCTTACTTCTTTTTTGGTGAAGGTTTTAAAATAGCTTTCTACAAGCATCATTACATAAATATGCTCACTTACCACCATGCAGGCCGCCTTGTCGTCGGTAAATTGTGGATTAAAGCTGTAGCCAAGACCGCTGAAAAATGCCTTTGACCGCTCCAGGTCTTTAACAGGCAGGTTGATGAAAATTTTTGTTGCCATGATTTTAAATTTTTTAATTGTTATTGATGGCACAAAGTTGCGGCAACCATTTTTTTTAAAAATTTACATATGTTGAGAAAAGCGAAAAATCTTCACTTATTTGCAAAAAATATGCGGCTTAGCTGCGTTGGAGTAATGCCGAGATAGGCGGCAATGTGCTGTTTCTTTAGCCTTTTCACTAAACCAGGATATTTGCGGAGGAAATTATCATAATTGGTTTTAGCCGATTCATATCGCAGCGACACTTCATAAGGTTCCTTTTCAATTATCCAATGCTGTTCCATGTAGCGGATATAAAAAGCGGCAATATCGGGATAAATGGTAACGAGTTTTTTAAATTCCATAAAATTGTATTCGAGCACATCTGTATCCTCAAGGGCTTTTATGGTAAAATTACCCGCCGACTGTGTGAGCGTTGCTGTCATGGAACCGGCAATCCGGTTTTCGGGGAAGAAATATTTAACCACCATGTCGCCGTTTTCGGCAGCGTAGTATTGATACATTAATCCATTCACAACAAACGCCACTTTTTTAGGTACCTGACCTTCGGTAACAAAATAATCGCCCTTGTTATAAGTATTTTCGCGGAGCAAAGCCGCCCATGCCGCTTCGGCCTGCGGTGAGAGTTCAGCGTACGTTTTTATTTTTTGGAAGAAAGCATCGTGGCTCATTGGCTAAAGATATGAATCTTATTTGCCGGTGCGATGAAGATATCAAACTGCTCAAACGCGGTTCTATAACTAATTGAACATTTAATAGGGGATAAAAATTACAGAATCTTTGGAAAGAAAGGCGACCGCTATAATCGTCAAATTGAAGCCGGCCTGTATAAGAACGTTCCTGAAAGTGTTTATAAGGAACTGAGATCCTCACGGGTGAAAGGCCGCTATCTGCACTTTTTCGTAAAGAATAAATATGAGTTTGAGCAAATATCAACGGGCTAAATCACCAAACGAAAGGTGAGGTTTACCCTCGCCTTCATTAATTTGTTAGACTTGGCAATCCGGTGTTCCCAATACTCCTGCAATCCTGATTTCATCAGCAGGAATGAACCATGCCCGAGCCTGACGGAGTAATGTTCTTTGTGATTAACTTTATTGCGGATGTCAAAACTGCGCACCTGCCCCAGGCTTACCGAAGCAATAATTGGCTGACTGCCCATAATGCTTTCTTTGTCACTATGCCAGGTTACGGAATCATTTCCATTACGATAGTAGTTCAGTAATACGCTATTGAAGGTAATACCCGCTAAAG
The DNA here is from genome assembly GCF_900100445.1 of Mucilaginibacter sp. NFR10. Classification (NCBI taxonomy): domain Bacteria; kingdom Pseudomonadati; phylum Bacteroidota; class Sphingobacteriia; order Sphingobacteriales; family Sphingobacteriaceae; genus Mucilaginibacter; species Mucilaginibacter sp. NFR10. The sequence continues at coordinate 704,094 of NZ_FMTV01000002.1, forward strand.
GTTCTACCATGCCCCGGATAGTTTGCAGTTCCGGTGTCCAGGGGAGTGTTCCTGCGATCCGGTCGGTGTTTCCATACCAGCAGGTGAGCCTCGGTGTCAGGTATTCCTTATCCCAAAGTTTTTGCGTTGTTTGTTTCCAGGGTGTTTCCCTGATCAGTTTTTCTAACAGCCAGTCACCCGTTGCCGGATCAATTAAACCGGGCTGGTATTCCAGCAAATCCTTAGGCAATCCTTTACTTTGCCCGGTTTCGGCAAATAATGTCAATTGTTCCATCACTAAATCCGTTCCACATAAGTTGTTATAAAATGGGCCAATTGTTCCTGTTCTTCTGGTTGCAGTACATCGCCGTCGTATATCCAGTAGCCCTTCGCGTCAAATAAAATACGGCCCATGTAAACGGGCGGCTGATCATAAGCCGTATAGATCTCATAGCATTGTACAGCGTGCTTTTGCGCTGTATCCGGTACAATTTTCACCACTTCCCGTGAACCATCGCGGTATTTAAGCCAGGCTTTAGCCTCGCTTTTTAAATACGTTTTGACCAACAATTCCTGCATTTGAAATTTTTTCTCAAAGATATATAAAATACTAATATTTTTAGCATTAAATTTGTACACCCTATTTGGTACAAACACGATGGAAACGGTACACGACCGAAAAGCGCTGATTAACAGTCTGCAAAAGAATATTTTGCAATGGGAGGGCTATAGGCCGCCGCCTGCAGGTACGCAGGGATTGGTAGGCCTGGGGGCAGTGGAAACGGCTTTCCCCAACGGCGTTTTTCCTTTAGGTGCAGTGCATGAACTGGTTTGCAGTACCACCGAACAGGCTACTGCTTCCAGCGGATTGATTAGCGGCCTGCTCTCCGTGTTTATGCAAAATGGCGGGGCCTGTTTATGGATCAGCCTCACCGGAAACATCTTCCCACCGGCATTAAGCGGCTTTGGTATAGAACCCAGCCGTTTGATCTTTATCCGGGTGACCAAAGACCAGGAAGCCTTATGGGTGATGGAAGAAGCGCTGAAATGCGCAGGGCTTGCCGCGGTTGTGGCAGAAGCACGGGAGCTGGATTTTAAACAATCGCGCAGGCTTCAGCTGGCTGTTGAGCAAAGTCATGTTACCGGGTTTGTGCTGCGTAATGCCGTTAAAAAGATCGGTTCAACGGCTTGCGCTGCCCGGTGGCAGGTGAACCCTTTGCCGAGCGAGCCTGTTGACGATTTGCCTGGTCTTGGTTTTCCGCGCTGGGAGGTAGAACTATTACGTGTCCGTAACGGGCATCCGGGTACCTGGATCATAGAATGGGCAGAAGGTAAATTCAAACAGGTGGAAAAAGAGCAAACAGCTAAACCATTTAAACGGAAAGCGGGGTGAGTTATGCAGCACAGGTATATGGCTATTTGGTTTCGTCACCTGGTGACAGACTGGCTGACACTCCGGCAGCCGGAATTGAAAGATCAGCCCTTTGTGCTGGTTGTGCCCGAACATAACCGTATGATCGTCAGGGCAGCTAATCCCGAAGCCGAAGCACAAGGTGTTCGTACAGGAATGCCGGCAGCAGATGCCAAAGCGATTACCACCAATTTACAGGTTATTGATTTTCCGTTAGGTCAGGAAAGTAAGCTGCTCCGGCATTTGGGTTTATGGTGTATCCGCTATACACCGGTTGTGGCTATTGACCTGCCCGATGGTTTGACCCTTGATATTTCCGGCTGTGCACATCTATGGGGTGATGAAAAAGGATATTTAAAAACCATTGTACTTAAATTAAGGGGTATGGGCTACGATGCACGGGCCGCTATTGCCGATACTGTTGGCGCAGCCTGGGCTATTGCCCGGTATGGTAAGATCAGGCCCATTATTGAAAGCGGCGGGCAAGCGGAGGCCATTGCCGGTCTTTCTCCGGCCGCCCTCCGGTTGGAACCGGAAATACTGGACAAACTGTATAAACTCGGCTTCCGGTATGTTAAAAATTTTATGATCATGCCGCGTACTGTGCTGCGCAGGCGTTTTGGTGAAGGCTTTTTGTTAAGGCTTGCCCAGGCTTTGGGTACTACTGATGAATACCTGACCCCGATTATCCCGCCCGTACCTTATGTTGAGCGGCTACCCTGCCTGGAGCCGGTACGAACGGATAAAGCCATAGAAATTGGCATTGAAAAACTATTGCAAGGCCTATGTAGCCGCTTGCAAGCTGAAGGAAAAGGTGTGCGTAAGGCCGTGCTGAAATGTTTCCGGATTGACGGCAAAATGGTACAAGCGGGGATAACGACCACGCGCGGCTCACATAGTGTTTCCCATTTATTCAAGCTCTTTGGTTTACAGATCAGCAAGATTGAACCTGCTTTGGGTATTGAGCTGTTTCTGCTGGAAGCACAAAAAGTGGAAGATATCGACCCCTTGCAGGAAAAGCTATGGCTGGGGGACCCGGGCTTGCAGGATACCGCACTGGCTGAGCTGCTTGACCGGATTGCCGGAAAGATCGGCCCCGAAAGAATTATGCGCTACCTGCCTGCCGAGCATTACTGGCCCGAACGTTCCATCCGGCCCGCTCTTTCACTCAAAGATATCTCGCTGGCCGGCTGGCGGGCTGACAAGCCAAGACCAATACGCTTGCTCAGCAAACCGGAAACCATTGAAGTTATGGCTTTATTGCCGGATTATCCGCCAAAAATATTTATCTATAAGGGTAAGCGCCATGTTGTGGACAAAGCAGACGGCCCGGAACGTATTGAACGGGAATGGTGGCTGGACAAAGGTGAGCACCGCGACTATTATATGGTGGAGGATGAGCATGGGGGCCGTTATTGGCTGTTCCGTTCGGGGCATTATGATAGCGGAGGTGCCCAATGGTATTTACACGGATTTTTTGCCTGATGATGAAATACGCGGAATTATATTGTACCTCCAATTTCAGCTTCCTGCGCGGTGGATCTCACCCGGAGGAACTGGTTGAGCAAGCAGTGGTTCATGGTTATACGGCCATAGCGGTTACCGACCGGAATAGCCTGGCCGGTATTGTCCGGGGGCATATTGCCGCAAAAAAACTACCGGTACAATTTATTCCCGCTTGTCGCCTGGACTTACTGGATGGGCCGGGACTGCTGGCTTATCCTACTGATCTTGCTGCTTATGGCCGGCTTTCGGCCTTGCTCACCAGGGGTAATCTGCGCGCTGAAAAAGGTGAATGCCATTTATATAAAGCAGATGTGTATGAACACCGGGAAGGCGTCCTGTTTATCATCATTCCGCCCGATGAGCTCAACGCGCGGTTTGATTTTGCAGATGAGTTTAAAACAGCAGTAGCAGAATATAAACAAGCTTTCGGGAATGCCTTATACATGGCTGCCCTACGTTCTTACAGCGGCGATGATGCCAAACGGCTGCACAGGTTAGCCGGTATGGGTATACCTTTGGTTGCTGCCGGTGATGTGCATTATCATGAACCGAACAGGAGGGAACTACAGGATGTATTGACCTGTATCCGGGAGAAATGCACTATCCATAACGCAGGGTACCGGCTGCATCAGAATGCGGAACGCTACCTGAAACCTATTGAAGAAATACACCGGATCTTCAGGCAATACCCGGAAGCCATTGAAAATGCGCTTGCTATTGCCGAAGCCTGTACTTTTTCGCTGGACGAATTAAAATACATTGAGCCGGAAGAAAAGATCTTTGACGGATTAACGCCACAGGAAAGGTTAAAAAAATACACGTGGGAAGGTGCACATGAACGTTATGGTGAGCATATACCGCCTAAGATAGGTAAGCAGATAGATTTTGAACTGGCCTTTATCGAAAAGCGCAGGCTGGCGCCTTACTTTCTCCGCGTATATAAATACACCCGGAAAGCAGAAGAACTCGAAATCTTGCACCAGGGCAGGGGTTCTGCAGCCAACTCAACGGTATGTTATTGTTTGCGCATTACGGCGGTCGACCCGATGAAGTCACGTTTGCTTTTTTCCCGTTTTATGTCGGATGCACGCGAGGAATGGCCTGACATCGATGTGGATTTCGAGCATGAACGCCGCGAGGAAATCATCCAGTATATTTATGAGGATTATGGCCGGGAACACGCGGCTATTGTAGCTACCGTTACGCAGGAGCGGCATAAAGGAGCAATTCGGGATGTGGGCAAAGCGATGGGCTTATCTGAAGATACGATTAAACGTATCGGTGGTACGATATGGGATTTCAGTGAAGAAGGTTTTGACGAAAAGCGCTTGCAGGAACAGGGGCTTAACCCGGGCGATCCATTGATATACAAAGTACTGGAGCTGACGACACTGCTGATGGGTTTCCCGCGGCAATTGGGTCAGCATACCGGCGGCTTTGTTATTACCGATAACAAACTATCCGACCTGTGCCCGGTGCTCAACGCCCGCATGGAGAACCGTACTCAACTGGAATGGAACAAAGATGACCTGGAAGCGTTGGGCATTTTGAAGGTGGATGTTTTAGGATTGGGTATGCTGACCATGATCCGCAAAGCATTTGACCTGATAAAACAACATTATGGCCGAAAGCTTACCTTAGCCAATATTCCGCAGGATGATCCCAAAGTTTATGAAATGATTGGCCATGCGGATACACTTGGGGTATTCCAGATTGAGAGCCGGGCGCAAATGTCTATGCTGCCAAGGCTGAGGCCCCAATGTTTTTATGACCTCGTGATAGAGGTGGCTATCGTGCGGCCCGGTCCCATACAGGGTGATATGGTGCATCCTTACCTGCGCAGGCGTAATGGCGAAGAGCAGGTAGTATATCCATCAACGGAACTGGAAGATATTTTAGGCCGGACGTTAGGTGTTCCGCTTTTTCAGGAACAAGCGATGGAGATCGCTATTGTTGCAGCAGGCTTTACACCGGCCGAGGCTGATGAACTGCGCCGGAGCATGGCGACTTTTAAAGCGAATGGCAAGTTATACCTGTACGAAAAGAAAATGGTGGAGGGTATGGTGGCGCGTGGTTATGAGGAAGATTTTTCGAGGCGGGTGTTTAAGCAGTTACAAGGTTTTGAGGGTTATGGTTTCCCCGAAAGTCATGCCGCTTCTTTTGCGCTGCTGGTTTATATATCTTCCTGGCTGAAATATTATTATCCGGATGCTTTTGCCGCCGCTTTGCTCAATAGCCAGCCCATGGGTTTTTATCAGCCCGCTGAGATCGTGGACGATGCACGCGGGCATGGTGTTTTTGTTCGTGGCGTGGATATTAATTATTCGGCCTGGGATCATTCGCTGGAAGAACAGGCCGGAAAATATAAGATATTACGCTTGGGTTTCCGGTTGGTGAAAGGGCTAAAAGAAGAAGAAATGAATATCCTGGTTGAGAATGCACCTTATCAACATATTATCGATTTGTCAAATGTTGGGATTTCGCAGGCAGCTTTGGAGAAACTGGCTGATGCGGATGCATTCCGCTCTATCGGCCTCGACCGCAGGCAGGCGCTTTGGGAAGTTGCCGCTTTAGGTGACCGCCCCGTGGCATTGCTGGAAAGTTTGCCTTCGGCCAGCGCAGGTGAGCAAATTGAATTACCGCTAATAACCGCGGGTGAGCACGTGGTACAGGATTTCGCTTCTACCGGCTTATCCATTAAAGCGCACCCGGTAAGTTTTGTGCGGGAAGATTTGAACCGGCTGCAGGTTATACCGCTCAATCGGATCCAATCGTTAAAAAATGGCGAAAAAATTCGTGTTGCCGGGATGATCACCGTGCGGCAGCGGCCGGGGACGGCCAAAGGCGTGGTATTCGTAACTATCAAAGATGAAACCGGCTTTGCCAATCTTGTGGTTTGGGGTAAGTTTTTTGATAAGTACCGTAAAGAGATCGTTCAGTCGCAACTGCTCCTGGTAGATGGGCATTTACAGGTTGAGGGCGAAGTGATCCATGTGGTGGTACGCCGCTGTTATAATCTCAATTCTTTATTGGGTAAACTGACGGCTGTATCTGATGAACAGCCTTCTTTGCTGAGCCTGTCCAGGGGGGATGAAACCTCAATGCCTTCATCTGATCCGCGAAATATCCCCAATAAGAGCGCCTTTCATAAGGGCAGGAATTTTCATTGATGAAGAGCTTATCATTAATAAGGCTTTTAATAAACTCAAAAGGCAGTTATAATTGTCTTGCTATGCCTGTAAAAGGGATATGGTAAGGTTTATCCGATCAAAGGAATTGCAATACCAATTGCTCCCATTCCTCTTCCAAAGAAAGGTTGGGGCGCACCTGCCGCGCTTTGCTATACCAGTAGTCAGCATTTCCAATATCACCTTCTTTACGGTGCAAATAGGCATGGACCCAGGCCGATGCCTGATCTGTCAGATGATCAACCTGTGCATGAGCCTGATGCCAGTCGCCTTTACCATCAAACCAAAGGCTTTTTAGCTGTGCAGAAAGTCCGTTAACAGGTTGTTCTAAATTTAATGATGCTTTAAATTCTGTTAAAGTTGTCATTGGTATTAGTTTTTTACAATAAACGTAATTGGTACATAGAACTTTTATAAAAACATAGTTCAACTCCTTACCGGCATTAATTATTGCGTAGTAGTAAATATCCTAAATTAATCGGAAAATTAAAGGGGATGTATTATTTAATCAAACATAGGCCGGTTTATAATTTCTGATGTAAACATTATAAACAATGTATTACGGTGTTGTGCAATACCGCGATTTTTGCTTTAGCAGAAAAAAGAAAAGCAGTGCAACTAAAACCTTAATGCCGGCGTCTTATGGTTATTAAAGCCTGATCATATGTTAAAAAACTACTTAAAGATTACCTGGCGCAACCTCTTACGCCAAAAAACATTCTCCCTGATCAATATCCTCGGATTGACCATAGGCATGGCCAGCGCAGCGCTGATTTTGTTGTGGATCCAGAATGAGGTTAGCTATGATCAGTTCCATGAAAAGCGGGAACGTCTTTACTCTGTATATAACCGCTCTAAATTTGACGGTAAATTATGGAGCTGGGAAACCACGCCTAAAATCATGGGTAGGGTGATGAAAGCGGAGTTGCCGCAACTGGAAAAAGTGGCCAGGGTAACTGATGCCAGTTTTTTGTTTAGCATTGGCGACAAACGTTTAACTGCAACAGGCGATTTTACTGATCCGGATTTTCTTTCCATGTTCAGTTTTCCATTAATCAATGGAGACCCCAAAACCGCTTTGAATGACCTTCATAGCATAGTTATCACTGAAAAATTTTCAAAGAAACTTTTCGGAGAGGAAAATGCGCTCGGCAAAACAGTTAAAATAGATAGTAACGCTTATTTTAAAGTGACGGGTGTGATGAAAGACCTCCCGAATAATACCCGGTTTGATTTTGAATACCTGATTCCCTGGTCGTATCTAAAAAAGATAGGGCAGGATGATGAATACTGGGGCAATAACTCCATTCAAACGTTTGTTCTTTTAAAACCCGGCGTAACGGAAGCTCATGCTGATGCCGCTGTGCTGAACTTTACCAGGAACCATTCCGATACCAAAGATATTCAGCAGTTTTTGCACCCCGCAGCCAAATGGCATCTGTATTCGCAGTTTAAAGATGGGGTGATAGTTGGTGGGAGAATTGAACGGGTCAGGGTATTTTCACTGATCGCTGTACTGATCCTCGTTATTGCTTGTATAAATTTCATGAATTTAAGTACGGCCAGGAGCGAGACGCGTGCAAGGGAGGTAGGCATCCGTAAAACTGTAGGCGCATTAAGGGGCTCGTTAATCTGGCAGTTTTTAGGTGAATCTGTTTTGATTGCACTTATTGCCGGTATTTTTGCCATCGTCATCGTACAAATCAGTATGTCGGGTTTCAACCAGCTTACCCAAAAGCAACTATATGTACCATATAGCAATCCCTATTTTTGGCTCACCGCAATTGGATTTATACTGGTTACCGGTGTTATTTCGGGAAGCTATCCTGCATTGTACCTGTCTTCATTCAAGCCCGTAGCTGTACTGAAAGGTACTTTTAAGGCGGCAAATGCTTTGGTTACACCACGTAAATTGCTGGTGGTTATTCAGTTTACTTTTGCGGTGGTATTGATCATTTGTACCATCATTATCCGCCAGCAATTACAATACGCCCAGGACAGGGATACGGGGTATAAAAAAGATAACCTTGTTTACACATTTATGTCCGGCGAAATCGCGAAGCACTATCAATCCATCAGAAATGAATTGCTTTCCAGTGGCGCCGCGACTTCGGTGTCCAGAACAAATTCGCCTATAACCCAGCGATACAGCGATAGCTGGGGTTTTAACTGGCCAGGTTCACAGCCCAAGAACAAGGTTGATTTTATTATTTACACTTCGGACGGAAGCCTTATTAAAACCATGGGCCTTAAGCTTGTTGCAGGCAGGGATATCGACCCGGTAAACTATCCGACGGATTCAACAGCCATGCTGGTGAATGAAGCTTCGGTGAAGGTCATGAACCTGAAAGATCCTGTTGGTAAATTAGTTACCCAGGGCGAAGGTAAAGACATCAAAACATGGCATATTGTTGGAGTTATCAAAGACTTTATCATCAGTTCGCCTTATGAACCTGTACAACATATGCTGATTGAAGGCCCCAGTTCCTGGTTCAATATCATTCACTACAAGCTTAATAACGCTAATTCGACAAAAGAAAACCTGCGCCGCGCCGAAGCTGTATTTAAGAAATACAACCCGGATTACCCGTTTGAATATAGTTTTGTTGACCAGGAGTACGCCAAGAAGTTTGGCGATGAGCAGCGTATCGGGACTTTGGCCAGCCTGTTTGCCGGATTGACAATCGTTATATCCTGTCTCGGACTTTTTGGCCTGGCGGCTTACATGGCGCAGAACCGTATCAAAGAAATTGGCATCAGAAAAGTGCTTGGCGCATCAGTTGCCAGTGTGACCACACTGCTTTCCAGGGATTTTCTGAAGCTGGTCGCAATCTCATTTTGCATTGCGGCGCCAATAGCCTGGTATTTAATGTTCCAATGGTTGAAAGGATATAGTTACCGGATCTCTATTAATATCTGGGTATTTGTAATCGCCGCCGCGCTGACATTGCTGATCTCTGTTTTGACAGTAAGCTACCAGGCAATCAAGGCTGCATTAACAAATCCGGTAAAAAGTTTGAAAGGAGAATAACACCCTCATTACAGGGTGTTGCATTCTCATTACCATAAAAGGCAAAGTAACAGCCCGGTGAAGGGCCCGTTTTAAATTTACTGCCCCCAAAAAGTTAGACACTATTTGGGGGCATTTTATGCATAAAACAGAAGTGATCGCTTCTGTTACGCCCAAAACGTTAGTTGGATCCTGAACTTCATAAGCAATCCCAATCAATAACGAAATCTCCACGATTAAGCCGGTACGGTGAATAATATGGGCTTAGGTTACTGGTTTTTTTTAATAAAACTTGGCTAATGCACCCGTTTTAAGGCAGGCATATATATGCCGGTACGTCAGCCCGACAGCATTATTAAAATTTTTTATTTCAAATAGGTGTAACAAATTCGTTCGGGGGGTAGTCCTATGGTTATAGTACTATGTATTGCATGGTATTATAGGATTTGTAGCCTGGTTAAGATTGGCTCAAAAAGATTAATGGTCAAACAGTTCACCTATCACATCAGCATGAAACTAAAGCTCTTACTCCTCATCTTATTTTCAATCGTTATGGCCCCGGCCTTCGGGCAGGCGGGGCAGGCGTTATTCGCGGTAAACGGCATCGCAACGGATTCACTATCGAAACAACCGCTTGCCTATGTAACCGTAAACCTGCGCAACGAAGCAAAGCAGTTAGTCCGCACCACGGTGACTAAAACCGACGGCACGTTCCGGTTTGAAAAGCTGCCATCAGGACAATATCTTCTCTCGATGGTTAGTGTCGGTTTTAAGACGAAAACACTTCCTGTTGATTTTTTAGATAATAATAAACCCTCTATAAATCTGGGGAGCATTGCCCTGGGCACACAAACTACACAGCTTAAAACGGTGGCTATTACGGCCGACAGGCCTATCATTAAGCAGGAGGTTGATAAACTCATCTACGACTTAAAGGCTGACCCTGACAGTAAAAGCAGCAGTGTACTGGAGATGATGCGCAAAGTGCCTTTGTTAACAGTAGACGGTGACGATAACATCCTTTTAAAGGGAAATAGCGGCTACCGGATATTTGTTAACGGTAAACCATCAAGTATGATGGAGCGCGATCCGAAGAATATCCTCAAAAGTATGCCTGCGTCAACCATTCAAAGCATCGAGGTAATTACCAACCCTTCGTCGAAGTATGATGCCGAGGGAATGGCGGGGATTATTAATATAGTGACCAATAAAAAAATAAGTAACGGGTACAATGGCACGCTAAACCTTAGCCATGTATTCCCGGTAGGCGGCCCACGATTGGGCGGGTCATTTTCGTCTAAACAAGGCAAGCTGGAACTATCAGGCTATTTTGGCGGGAATATCTCCAATTCGCCCGAAGTGCTCAGTTCCATTTCGAGGCTTACCACCGGGAGCAACCCTACGAGCCTTAACCAGAATAACACCGCGAAATGGGATGGCAAAAATGGCTATACGGAAGTTGGCATCAGTTACGAAATTGACAGTCTTAACCTTATTTCGGGACAATTCAATATTAACGGAAATAACCAGGACGGCATCAACACGCAAAGTTCTGTTTTGAACGAAGCCGGCAACATGGTTGAAGGGTACGACCTGTACAATAACAATACGGCAGGCGGCAGGGGCCTGAATGTCGGTTTAAATTACCAGCTGGGTTTTAAAAGCAATAAGCAAAGGCTGCTCACCTTTTCGTACCAGTACTATACATTCAACAACAGGCAAGATGCGTCGCTGACGGCATCTAATCGCGTGAACTATACGACGCCCGATTACCTGCAACACAATGAAGGTGAATCTTCCGAACAGACTGTCCAGGTAGATTACGTTCAGCCTGTAAAGAAGTTGAATATTGAAATGGGGGTGAAAGCAATTATTCGTGATAACAAAAGTGACTTTCAATATCTCGGATTTAATGCGTCAACCGGTAATTTCGAGGCCGACCCATCGCGAAGCAATAAATTCGATAATAACCAAAATGTACTGGGTGCATACAACAGCTATACCTATACCCTGCAAAACTGGAGCTTTAAGGCAGGCGCCAGGGTAGAGGAGACGCTGATTGATGCTGATTTTATTTCTACCTCATCGCAGCTGAACAAAAATTTCTTTAATATAGTGCCTTCGGTAAGTATTAATAAGCGGTTTAAAAACTCCAGTACGCTGAACTTCGGGTTTTCGCAAAGGATACAGCGTCCGGGTATATATCAGCTAAACCCCTTTGTAGATCGCTCGAACCCAAACTTCGAATCGTCGGGAAACCCCAACCTCAGGCCCGCGGTTTCCAATAGTATCCAGTTGGGTTATAGCAGAACGAAAAAGGCATCCTTAAACCTGATGCTTGGCTATAATTATTTTAACGACCTGATCATGCCCGTTGTGATTTTCGATCCGGCTACGAATATTACCCGCAGCACTTTTGATAACACCGGCAAAGCCCGCCTGTTCACCTTTAACGCCAATATCAATTACCCCATCACCAAAAAATGGAGCTCATCATTCAACGGTAGGATTGCGCATGGCCGTGTGCAGGGCATAGTGAATGGCCAACTGGTGAAAAATCAGGGCTTTATGTATGGCGCATCACTAAACAGCGGTTATAATTTAGAGAAGGGCTGGCGGGTTAGTACCAACGTGTTTCTGAATGGGCCTAACCTTTCTATCCAGGGTACATCGAATCCTTACGCCAGTGTATCCTTTACAGTTAATAAAGATGTAGTGAAGGATAAACTTTCGTTCTCGGCCACGGTGAATAACCCTTTCAGTAAATACAGGAATAATATCAGGAGTTCATTCGGGCCCGATTTTACCCAAACAAATATTAACCGCGCCTATTTCCGGGGCTTTACCGTCAGCCTTAATTACCGTTTCGGCAAACTGAAGGAAGCGGTTAAGAAAAACAAACGGGGTATCAGTAATGACGATGTTCAGGGAGCGCCTTCGGGGAACTAAGAGCATTTAACAAATAACAAACAGGCGGAGGGGCCGCCTGTTTGTTGATAACCTTTCCATATTCCAGGTTCGGTTTTAGTTATCTAATAACCTGCGCAGATCGCCCGCACTGATCTCCTGTACCGGCTGGAATGTATTCCCGGCTGCATAATGTAACAAGCTGTATCGGAGCTGTCTTGCCGCTGCCCGTTCCGTTGATTGGCTATGAAGATCCATTGTACAAAGAATTAAGCTCCCGGAACCAACCTTGAACTCAACAAGCGTTGCCAGGTTACGGTTCCTGAAAAAGTTATCGATCACCCGGACTATCGGCGTTGCAGGAGCTCTCAATTTATCAAGTATCAGCGACCGGGAACGGGTCACCAGGTCCCACCATTGCCAATCCGTATAAAAGTCAGTAGGGAAATCAGCCAGCGCGTTATTTTTCTTGTCAATGAGCAGGCCCATACTGCCTGGTTGGTCGGGGAAATGGACCGGGCTCCAGAAAACAGGAGCGAAACGGCCGTCGATACCTTTAACGTTGGCAGTATCCGGATTAAGCAACACTTTTCGCCCCGCTTGCAGATAACTAAGGGCACTGTCGATGGATGTAGTAAAGATCACGTTATTAAAAGATTCCGGATTTTTATTTGGGTAAACCCAAATTTTCCAGTGATTAGTATAACCGGTATTGGCTATGCTTACAGTGATCAGTAATTCACAAGCCCGGTCGATTTTGCTGAGATCTATCGAGAAACTTCCCGCAGAAGCGTTGCCAATAGCAATAGACTGCCGGCCAAGCGAACCACGAAGATTAAAGTGCTTATCTGCTGAAATTGCCGACCAAAGAATTTCGCCATTTATTTGCCGGTCGCTATAGTTGGCAATTTCGGCAGCCGCAGCAAAACGCTCACGATTGCTGTAAGCCGCCTTTTCAAAACGGATCAATGGCACCACCGGGCCACAGAATTTGCTAAAATCAGCCGGCGAAATCAAGCTTTTACTATCCCAGAAAGCATTTAAAATCCCAACAAGTGCTGTTCCCTGTCCCGGAAAGTCATGAAGGTCAAGCAATTGAAACCCGCTAACACCCTTGGTTTTCAATGCGCGTTCAATTTCTTCTTTGTAAAGCTGAACAGCGAGTGTTCCGCTTGCTTTAAGGTAATCAGGAGCCAATCCAAGCATCCCTTTTTTGCGGAGGTTGTTCCGTACTGCCTCAAAGTTAGCTGGCCGCAAAACCCCAGTATATTTTTTTATTTCTTCAAGATCCGGATAAACAGAATACTGGCCCACCTCGTGAATAATAAGGGGAACTGTTGTCCCTTCCAGCGCTTTACTGTAATCTGTCTTAAAATCGGGCGGGTTGGTGTTAAAAATACCCTGTCCCCGTACCCATCCTTTTTCCGTGTACTGGGTAATAAAATAATCATCGGCAGGATCCGGATTTTTGCCATGCCCTTTTTGAAAGCTGAAGGTGGTTGTGGTGTATAAATGCCGGTTGTCTTCCTGCTTTAACTTACGCACCAGCTTCTCCAGCCATCCAAAATCGCCCTCCAGTTCATTGCCCATGCTCCAAAAACAAAATGAAGGATGGTTGCCATAATTCCGGATAATATTTTCGGCTTCCTGTTCCAGGTAAATCAATGTTTTTGGGTCTTTGCCCACGGTTAGTGCCCATAGCGGCAGCTCAACATGCAGGTAAAAACCCAGCGAGTCGGCTACCTGAAATGCTGCTTCAGGCGGGCACCATGAATGAAAGCGAAGATGGTTCAGCCCGTAAGCTTTAGCGGTCTTAAACACCTTCAGCCAGCCGGCTGTATTCATTGGTGGATGGCCTTCCAGCGGAAAAATATTGCATTCAAGTGTACCGCGCAGAAAAAGCGGACGACCATTGATACGAAGTTCGTTCCCGGTCGCGTTAATATCCCTGAAGCCAAAACTTTGAGTCCTGGCATCCAAAACTCGTCCCTTGCTGTCAATTACTTCCGTGCGAAGGTTGTATAGCCGCGGATGAAATTCGTCCCATGATTGCACCGCCGGAACCTGGAGGTTAATTTCCTGCTGATCATGCTGAATAACGGTTGGGCTGGTTTGTTTAACGACCTTTTTTCCGGAAAGGAGGGAAGCCCGCAGATAAGTATCGCCACGATGGGAACCGCCCAGGCTGATAGCTGCCTTTACGCTGTGATTGGCCAGCGAGGAGTATACCTGTACCTGGTTAATAACTTGTTTGCCTATGTCGATCAGCTGCATCTTTCCGATAACGCCGTTCCAAATGATCTGTGTACCGTCGGTGTAGGCATGGGCAAAGTCATTTACGCTGATATCATGCTGTTTGCGATTGTCTACGCGAATGGTGATCACATGTTTACCTGCTGCCAGAGGACCTAATTTGAAAACTTGTGGTGCAATCAGGCTTTCCTGTGTGCCGGCTGGTTTGCCATCTATCCAACAATCGGTTTTCCAGATCACCCGTTCAAGCGACAGCAGGGCGTTGGCCATCCGGCTGGTTAAATTAATGCTGCGCTGGTACCAAACAGCACCGATATACCTGTGTTTTCTGGACAGATGCAGCATGATGTCCTTGCTCAGCACAGTTGTATCCACCTTTACAGGCGCCCCGATACCGGCGTCATCTAAGGTGCCAGGCAGCCATATGCTGTTAGTAAATTGCTGTTGCTGCCATTTCTGATCCAAACCATTGTCAAGCGAATCGAGTCTGTACAGCCATTTGCCGGCAACCGGGATTGGTTTAACCTGCGCCGAAATGGTGGAACTTGCTACCAGTGCCGCGAGCAAGAAAAATGTTTTTTTTAAAGAATACTGCATCATTGATAGTGAGCGGTTAAAGTAGTAACAGAGCGGGGCTCAAGTGTTATTGTGCCTATTGGTGTTGTTGATTTTTTGAGATTTTTGAGAACTGTTGTAGTGTACACATCAAATGTATTTCCGGCCAATTGTGAACCACCCGGATCAACCGTGTATTGTTTGCTTTCGGTACTCATATTTATCAGCACAATAACCAATTGTTTTGAAGCGGGATCTTTGTATGCGGAAACCATTTGTGTTCCTGTTGCCAGCACGGGATCGGTAACATCGCTTAATGCTGCATTTATGCGGATCATCCCCGGCCTGATAAACCGCGAATAATTTCCCAAACACCACAATTGTTTTGAATCACTAACCAGGCCATTGGTTTTCATGCTGTTCAGGTCATATCCACCAGATGGGTCGTTAATGTATACAAGCCCGTCACTATAATTATAAGTATCAACGGCAAGCCACCACTGCCATGAAGTTACATTGGCCACCGTAAGGTCATGATGAATAACTTTGGCCACATACAAGCCGTAATCAATACCGGTATTTTTCGGGTACCCATTCAATTGACCACAAATATCGCCTAATATACCAAACTCTGACTGCCAAAGATGGAGACTTGGGTCAATAGTCTTTTGCTTATCTGCTGCGTGTTGCCGGTAACTGATCAAATCGGTGCCCGGACAGGTAGTAAAATAACTGTGTGCTGATAGTAAGTGCTCCATCGAAGGGACATCGCCTATATAATTAGCGGAGCTTTTGTTAAAGAACTGATTGAGCTGATCGCCGCGACCATCGCTGTTGTTAGCATCCAGCGAATTCCATTGATTGGCTTCACCAAGACAGATCGTGGTAGCTAAGCCGGCAGCTTTCATCTTCGGGCCCAACAGGCGTATAAAGTCTGCAATTTCAGCATTGGTAGCACCAGTGCCTTCCTGCGATGGATTTTCTCCCCAATTCCACTGGGGTTCATTAAAGGGGCTGAGATAATTAAAAGGGGTACTGCTTGATTTAAAATGCTTTAAAACGCTAACCAGAAAATCTGCAAAAGCATTTTTTTTGCTTTCTGTCAGGTTCAGATGACTGTTAGCCAAACCATAAGCTTTATTATTTTGCGTGAACTGTACCGGTGGCGAAACAGAAAATGCCAGGAAGTCTTTTACACCGCGTGCTTTCGCTGCCGACAGGAACCATTGCTGGCCTGCTTGTTTGTTCCAGTTATAATTATTATTTGCATCCAGAAAGCATTCTTCCCGGCGAAACTCATCCGGTATTCCGCTATCCGAACCTTGTTCATAGCTCCCGGCGCCGATGTTGAAGCGCCAAAGCGTAAGGCCAATGCCTTTGGGATTGCCCTGCTGGTCGGCTTCCATGCTGAACAGGTAATCAGCAATCTGATTCTTTTTGGTAACATCATTCCACTTTCCGATGAATTTGGTTGTCCAGCAATCAGAGGCACCAAAGCTTTGCATCGTTTGCTGCTCATTTCCCAAATTGATAGTGATGCGGGCCGGGCCGGTATTGCATATATTAACGCCATTAACGATGCAACCGTCGTCTCCTTTTTTAATTCCTGTTTTTTTAGCGCAGCTGAATGAGTTTGATACACCCAGCATTACCATGAACAGCAGTGCTGATCGCAAATTTATTTTCATAATAGTTATTTAAAGCCGCCGGCATGCCGGCGGCTATTTGCTAATATCCCGGGTTTTGTGTAATCTTTCCGTTCGAGGCAATAATTTCCTTTGATGGGATAGGCCATAGATTATGTGTTCCTGCAATAAAATTAGCACCCTTATTTTGAGGTTCGTTCAGGTTCTTAGTTTCATATGGGTCTTTGCTTTGTTGCGTATTGTATTTAACAAAACTTCCGTTCGGTCCTAAAATGCTGTTGATCACCGGTTGTCCGCTTTGATCTTTCCATCGCCTGATGTCATACAAACGATCTCCTTCCAGGGCCATTTCGAGCCTGCGCTCCAATCGCACAGCGTTGATGAGGTTCCAGCCGGTAAGTGTCATATCGGTAGTGAGGCCAACGCGGTTCCTAACCGCACGCATTGACTGTAAAGCCTGGGCCGACTGCTGCTGCATAGCGGCAGCTTCAGCATTCATCAGGTAAACATCTGCCAGCCTCAGGTAAATATGATCTTTTGAAAAGCGGCCGTTCGGTGTTCTTTCACCGCGAGGTACATAAACTTTTCGGTTGTACCTGGCAGATTTACATTGTGCCGGATTGGCATTGAATGAGGTATTGGCCGGATCGCCGGCAACCGGGAAGCCCTGGCGCATGATCGTCCAGTTTAACCTTACACTGTCTGCCTGAGATTTAAAGGCATTTTCAAGATCGCTGGTTGGCGTAAAATATCCCCATCCGCCTTCGGTCCCAGGCATGGAGGTTGTAGGAAAAATGTTGCCCAGGTTTGGATATTGGGTAGAATACTGGTACTGTATTTCAAAAATAGACTCAGGTCCGTTATGATTAGTTGTTTGCCATATATTACCAAAAAACGTTTCCAGGTTGTATTCACCAGAGCTGATGATCTGGCTGGTCAGATTTTGAGCTCCTGCCCAATCTTCGGTATACAGGTCGATCTTGGCCAGCAGTGCTTGCGCTGCTCCCTTTGATACGCGGAACTTATCTGTGGCGCTATACTGGGATTTATTTGGTAAAATGCCAATAGCACTATTAAGATCTTGTTTAATGAAATTGTACACATCGGCGGCGCTGGTCCTGCTGTAGGTATTTTCCTGAGGGCCCAGTGTCTTAGAGATCAGCGGAATCCCGCCCCAGTTTCTTACCAGCTCAAAATATTGGAAAGCCCGCAGAAACTTGATCTCGGCGATAAGCTTCTGTTTGGTAGGGTCGTCAATCTGCGATTTCTGAATGCCTTCAATGGTAGCATTAAAAATATAAATGCTTTTGTAGATTTCGATCCAATGTGCCTCAATACGATCATTTTCGGCATTTAATGTGTAATGCGCGGCCTGTACCGCCGTGCCTTGCCCACCGTTAATACCGATCCACTCATTGTCGGAGGCGGCCTCGCCGCCTACTTGCTTCCACCATTGCGTCTGCCACCAGTCGTCAAAGTCAATGTATTTGTAGCAAGCAATCGTTGCGCCACTGGCTTCATCAACTGTATTATAAAAAGTATTGGCCTGTATAGCGTTACCATAAGGTTCCTGATCCAGGAAAGTCTTTTTGCAAGCGCTCATGCCGGCAATAACCAGTACGAGCAATATATATTTCAAGTGTTTCATTGTTGTTTACTGCTAAGTCTTAAAAATTCGCGTTAAATCCGATATTGAAGAATTTGGGGATCGGGTTCTGTCCGTTGTCAATGCCATACCTCAGTACACCCGCAAATGGTACTTCAGGGTTTAATCCGTCATATTTGGTAATGGTGAAGAGGTTTTGAGCAGATACGTAAATCCGCACTTTTGCCCGGCCGCCCAACGCTTTTTCAGGCACGGTGTAACCCAGTTGCAATAACTTATTGCGTACATAGGTGCCATCTTTGATAAAGAAACTGGAGTTTTTAGAGAAATTGCCGTTTGGATCACTCAAACTCAACACAGGATAACTGTTCGTGCTGCCCGGACCTGTCCAAAATTTATTTTCTTTACCGCTGATGAAGTTATACCCGTAGATGGGGTTCATCCTTACCAGGTAATCATCAGCTACCTTATTGCCAAAGGACCCATAAAATTCCATACGGAAATCAAAGCCATGGTAAGAAGCCTGAAGGTTTAAGCCCGATGATAATTTAGGATATGGATTTCCGATCGATGTCCGGTCGTTCAAATCAATGGTATTATCGCCGTTAACGTTCGCGTACATAAAATCGCCGGGCCTCGCATTAGGCTGCAATACAGTGCCGTTAGGGCTTTTATAGTTCTGTACGTCCTGGGCTGTTTGGAAAACACCGAGTACCTTATAACCGTAATAACCGCCTAAAATATCACCTGCAGCGGTTTTGGTCCTCCGGGTAGACTGAAATACGTCATTGGATATTTCGTCATACAGGATCTGTCCCTTCAGGTCAACCGCTTTGGAAATGAAATGCTGTACTGTAAGACCGATACCGAAAGAAACACCACCGATTTTGTCTTTATAATTGATGGCTGCTTCCCAACCGCTGGTACGCATGGTACCCACGTTAGTATAAACTGTTGGGATATATCCCTGCGGATAGCCCAGCGAGGGTTGTACCGGGAGGTAAAGCAACATATCTTTAGGCGAGCGCCAGTATTTATCAGCAGTTATGGATAATTTATTATTGAAGAAGTCCGCATCAAAGCCGATGGTCACGTCCTGTGTTGTTTCCCATTTGATATTTGGGTCTGGTACATTAGAGGGAACATAACCATAAACCCGGCTGTTTGCGCCATTGATATAATCTGATAAGCCCAGAGTACTTTCGTATGCGCCTGGCGAGCCTGGCAAATTGCCTCCCACACGGCCAAATGATCCGCGCAATTTGAGGTAGTTCAGCCATTTGATGTTCTTCATAAATGACTCGTTTGAAATCACATAAGCACCTGAAACGGTTGGAAAATAACCCCAGCGGTTGGCGGGTGATAACATTGATGAACCATCTGCCCGGAAAGAGCCGGCAATGAAATAGGTTTCATTAAAATCATAAGATACGCGGGCAAAGTAAGAGCTCATTTTACCGAAGGGCCCCGCGCCGGGTTGATGAGAGCCGGATCCGTCGGCAAGCGTTGCGCCGGCAGAAATGTAGTGATAAGGCTCCGCATCATAAGGAATATCCTGGCGGTACACGTAAGTGTTATTATACGTGTAATTATCGGCAGACTGGCCTATCAAAACGTTGTAATGATGTTTGTTGATACTACCAATATAATTGATCGTATTATCCAATTGCCAGCGGTAGTTGATCACCGAGTTTTGGGATGCGCCTGATATATCACTGCGGTCTTGCGGATCGATGTAATATTTAGGTTGGTAATTAGTCTGGTTTATCGAGTTATAAAAGCCGGAAATACTGCTTCTTAATGTCAGGCCTTTAATTGGTTTGATTTCAAGATAGGAGGAACCCTGTGTGCCGAATAATCGTGATTGGTTAAAATCACGGGCCATGGCAGCTAATGGATTATTGATATTATTAAAATTGGAACGCGTAAACTGGCTGTAAACCGGGTTATAGGCAGTGAAGCTCCAGCTCGGATTGGTTGCTGCATAAGCGTTAACAGCCGTTTGCGTCTCGGCAGCAGATCTGGTTGCCGCTACGTTGGGTGCAATAGACATGATGTTGAACAGGCTTGTGCCGCCACCGTCGCCATATCGCTCCATACGCGGTGCAAGGCTAACACCAAATTTAAATACTTTTGAAATTTCGTAATCGATGTTAAACCTGGTGGTGATTTTTTGATAGTCAGCAGTACCACGCTGTGCGGCAAAGTTGCTGGTTTGATCAAAATACCCGGCGCTTCCGTAAAAGGTGAGCCCGTTTTTTGATCCGGATGCGCTGACATTATAGTTATGTGTGTAAGCTTTTTTGGTTGCCTCATTCCACCAATCAGTATTAACACCTGTCACCGTTCCATTGGCCGGAAGGGTCTGGTTGTTATTAGCATAGATCTGGCGGTAATGGCTTACAAACTCGTCTGTCTGTGCAAGTTTCGGGTTCACCCAATAGTTCATGCCCGAAGTTCCGTTAAAATTGATCTGCGTTTTCTCTTTCCCTCTTTTTGTGGTAACCAGCAAAACACCGGCTCCGCCACGGGAACCATAAATAGCAGTAGCTGCCGCATCTTTCAGCACGTCGATCTTATCAATATCTGACGGGTTGATGTCATTAAGGCCGCCGAATGAGGTGATCACGCCGTCAACAACAATGAGCGGATCGCTGGACCCTGTGATTGTGGAGAAGCCCCTGATCAGCAGCTTCGGTTGCGCGCCGGGATTGCCGCCCCCCTGAAATACCTGCAGGCCGGGTACTTTACCTTGAATAGCATCTGCAACATTACTGGTGGTGGTAGGGGCAATGTCTTTAGTCCCGACAGAGGACACCGCTGTAGTTACGCTTTTGCGGGTAATGGTTTGGTATCCAATTACCACGGCCTCATTAAGCTGATTGTCGGCAGGGTTAAGTGTTACCTCATAAGTTTCTCTGTCATCCACCGGAACCTCTTTGGCCTGGAAACCAAGGTAGGAGAATACCAGTATGTCACCTTTGCTTGCTCTGATCTGGAACTGACCGGCTGCGTCGGTTACAGAACCGGTTTTTGTGCCCTTAAGCAAAATGCTTACGCCAATAAGCGTTTGATGCGTGTTATCTGTTACACGTCCTTTTAAGGCTTTGGTTTGGGCGAAAACCAGGCTGCAAAGTGGTAACAATAACACTAATGTTAGTGTAAATTTTGTTCTCATAATTGGGTTATTTTGGGTTATTAAGGATGACAAATCTAATGGCAATCGGATCGTTGAGTATAGACGATATGATGTAATACATGGATAATATTCTGATTGTTATTGCATTAAGCTGTTTTGCTCCTTATTGGATAATAAAAACCTATGCCTTTTTTCTGCCATTTGGAGCCATATGGCGTTATTTTATTCTTTTAGTTAAAAACGGAAGGCGGGCATTCATGAGTTTGGTTATTCTATATGGATAATTTTACTATTTAATTATAGGGTATGTCAGAGCCTTTCGAATGTGACATTGCTGATTAAAATGAATGCGTAGTGGCGCATTAAATTATAGGAAGGAGAAAATTGAAGGGAATGAAACAAATGTTAAATGATTTCAGTTCGTCCTGTTTGATAAAAAGCACAAAAGTTTGCCATAAATAGCCGAATCAGGGGTACTCATCAGGCTTGTTTCTTATAAAAGCCTGACCTTATTTTCGCAATGAACGTAAAGTGTTTTAACGTTCCGGCGATAGTGATATAGTCCATGTTTTTAATTTTTTCATCTATATAGAATGCCCTGTTATTAAATATTTTTGTGAATACCAATGTTGACCGACTAACAATTACAGATTGAAATCAATGAATATCAAATCCTGTCCATATCCAAAAAAATGGGGTAGGGCAGTATTTTAAAAGATAATAATTTAATGGATTTATGAAATTCAACCGTTCAGAAATTTTACTTTTAATGTCAGTATCCGGCATTGATAACGGCTGTGGCAAAACAGTATCTATTCGCCTTTTAACACAGCATGTCTGCATTCGCAAACATGTGTAACCCGCGATAGGATTTAAATAAATCAAATGAACACATATTCAGCAAGTTACAAAAAAGATGGTTTTGAAGGTCAGCGAGCGATCGTGATACCCAAAACTATATTACAGCGGTTTTGTGAGGGAAATGCGGCTATACAAGGAGCATTTATAACGGATATTGGATACTATCCCAAGGCAAAATTTCATCGCAGGGAGCGATATACAGGTGCGGGGCAAAATATCCTGATTTACTGCGTTGACGGAAAAGGGATGGTTAAGATAGGCACTCATACTTATGAGATCAAGCCCGGCGACTTTTTTGTTATTCCTCATGGTGTTAAGCACTTTTATGAAACAAATGAAACCAGCCCCTGGACAATTTACTGGTGCCACTTTAAAGGCCCGCAAGCGGATGCTATAACAGAGCAAATTTATGTAAGGGATCAGAGTTTCCGGTACAGCATCGAATTTGACGGTGATCGGATCGCCCTTTTTGACAAGCTTTACGTATTTTTAGAACAGGGGTACAGTACAGAAAATCTTACTTACGTCAATTTACTGTTGCTGCAATATTTAAGTTCTTTTTTGTTTAGGGACAAATATTATAAAACGAATTTAAACACACACTCCCAGCCGCAGGACAGATCTATTTTATTTATGCAGAAGAATCTGGATAAGACCCTAAGTTTAGCTGAGCTCGCGGCCTCGGTAAACCTATCGGTGAGTCATTATTCTGCATTATTTAAGAAAACCACAGGATTTTCTCCTATAGATTATTTTAATCATCTTAAAATACAAAAAGCCTGTCAGTACTTGCAGTTCACGGAATTGAGGATACGTGAAATAGCTTTTCGCATTGGCATCGACGACCCTCTTTATTTTTCAAGATTGTTTAACAGAACTATGGGATACGGCCCAAAAGAATACCGTAAAAGCCGATCTCCTTCCATTAAATAAGTACGTTTACCCGCTTTGGGCTGTATTTTTTAAAAATTATGCTTTCTTAACAAACTCTGATTTTAATGCCATAGCGCCAAACCCATCTATCTTACAATCAATGTTATGATCGCTGTCAACCAAACGGATGTTTTTAACCTTGGTCCCGGCTTTTATACTTTGAGAAGAACCACGTACCGGCAGGTTCTTTATGGTAACAACCGTATCCCCGTTCTGGAGAATATTTCCATTGCTATCCTTCACCACAAACAGATCTGAACTTACAGGATTATCTTGCGGGTTCCACTCGTGTCCGCATTCCGGACATATGAGCAGGTTATCCATTTCATAAGCATAGGGAGATTTACATATTGGGCAGGGGGCAAGTTCACTCATCTTTTGTAGTATTTGATTTCATCGGCAAAGATAAAATTTTAAAAGATTTGCATTCGGCCATGTTGTATACATTTTTTCCAGGCAAAACAATTGAAATAAGGAATCGGAAGACAGACCTGCCATACAGTAATCTATAGAAATAGTTTCGCCGAAACCCTGATATGTGAGATGCTATTTGCCAGTTTTAATATTGACTTAACTATATGACTTAATAGGGTTTCTTAAGATTTATTATTTAGAATTAGATTAAATAAATACTTTCGTGCAAAATTTAATCTGATGAAATCACATGTACCATTACACTTTATTACGACCTGTTTTTTATTATTATCCTGTTTTGCATCAGCTCAAAACGTGAAAATACAAGGTAGCGTCCGCGACTCCGTGTCTGGAGTGGCCTATCCCACAATCAAGTTGAAAACCGCGCAGATAAGTGGTGATGCCAAAGGGCGCTTCACTGCTTTTGTACCGGCAGGACAGCAACTGACAATAGAAATTTCTGCCGTCGGCTATCAGCCCATATTGGTATCACTTCCTGCTTTAACGCGCGACACGGCTATTAACTGGCGTTTACAGCAAGCCAGCCAGGCGCTTGGTGAGGTTGTAATTTCCGCAACCAGAAGACCGGAAAGCCCCAGGAATATTGTATCAACAGTGAGCATCGTTTCAAAAAAGAAACTCGATAATGAGATTGCTGTTAACCCGGACCTGACCAGCATCCTGGCAAACGAGGTACCCGGCTTTGCCCCGACAGCGCAATCGGGCAGTAATGTTGGTCAAAACTTAAGGGGGCGTCCCATGCTGGTTATGATTGATGGTGTGAGCCAGTCGTCACCACTCAGAAATGCTGAGGTGGACCTGCGGTCTATTGACCCGTCTGTATTGCAGCAAATTGAAGTCGTAAAAGGGGCAACGGCCATTTACGGTAATGGTGCCGCCGGCGGCCTGGTTAACTATGTAACATTGGTGCCTGATACTTCGGCAAAGTTTGCCGGTAAAACCGACGTTTATTTAAACGGCTCACTGGTGAAAGTACGTAATTCGGTAGGCGGTCGCATCAGTCAGATGTTTTATGGCAAAACAGGGAAATTTGATTATGTAGCAAGCGGCATGGCAGAAGAAACCGGAGAATACAAAGATGCCAGGGGCGATGTGGTTGGGCCCAACTACAGCCTTGGTGAAACAAACACCTATAATGCCTTTGCTAAACTGGGTTATCAGCCAACGCGTAACCAGCGGTTGCAATTGGTATATAACTATTATAGCAGCTTACAGAACAGCAACTTTACGCTGGTGAACGGCAACCTGGCTACAGGTCAGAAAGCTACCGGTGTACTTGGTAAACCGGCGGGCATTCCTACCGGGGCGGCTTACAATCACAACCTGCATTTATCTTACAAGGTTGACAATCTTTTCGCTCATACGAGCCTAAACGCGGACGCTTATTATGAAAAACGCCAGGATGTTTTTTATGTGTCCTTAGGTCGCTTTGATGGCGGCGATGGCCAGTCATTAGCACATAATGATAAAAAAGGCATACGATTATTCCTCCAAACTCCACTGGTCAGCCGTCCATCGCTGAACGCTAACCTGTCTTATGGTATAGATTTGCTGAAAGACAAAACCTCACAACCGCTGGTAGACGGCCATGTTTGGGTACCGACCATGGACATGACCAACCTGGCGCCATTTGCGCAAGCTGACTTAATGATCATTCGGGACCTGGTGTTCAAAACGGGGTTCCGGTATGAACGTGTTAACATTGATGTCGACAACTATCGTACATTACGCATCACCAATGCAAGCGGTGCTACGGTAACTCCATCATTTGATGTAACGGGCGGCGTATTGAAATATAATACCGCTTTGTTTAATGCCGGTTTAAAGTATAATCGTTTTCAACTGTTCAGCCCTTATATAAGCTTCTCCCAGGGTTTTTCTGTAATGGACATCGGTTTAGCTTTACGCGATGCCAGGGTGAACAGCATTAATAAGATCAATACCGATGCTGTTAAAGTGAATAATTATGAGGCGGGCTTTGAAAGCCGTTATCAAAACCTGGTATTTTCAGCTTCAGCCTATCAAAGCACCTCTAAGTTGGGAATTGAGGTATTATATGATCCGGCCACCGGCTTATTTAATACCGCGCGCAGTCCTGAAAAAATATACGGTTTTGAATTAGCTGCCAGTTACATGTTTAGCCGCCGGTTAACCATAGGCGGTAGTTACAGTTATACAGAAGGAAAAAGGGACGTTAATCAAAACGGGAAATACAATGACCCGCAAGATGCCTACCTGAATGGCAGGCGAATCTCTGCTCCTAAGATTACCGGTAATGTTATTTATTCACCAATCCGGGTGGTGGACATAACCCTGAATTATACAGGAATTGGCAACCGTAACCGTTTCGCAAAAAATGCTGCCGGTATCTACAATGGCAATGAAGGAGCTGTAAAAGCCTATAACCTGTTCAACGTGGCTGCCGGGTATAAAGTGAATAAGAATACCCGATTGAGCCTGGGCATTGAAAACCTGTTTAATGAAGACTATTTTCCGGCACGTGCACAATGGTTCATGCAACCGGGATTTTATTCAAAAGGCCGGGGCACGGCGTTTAACTTTGGTATATCAGTAAGGTATTAAAGACAGGCTGATCAGCACATCCATGATACAGGCAGTGAGTGCATATATCGTGGATGTGCTGTCCCTAACCGGATAACCGGGCATGCAGGGAAATGGCATATGAAAAGCACGTTTTCCTGAAAAGCAGCGATATATGCCTTCAGAAATTGAGCTTCGCCAACTTACGAGGCTTAAAAAAATGATTAAGAGGGCCGCAGCCCTCGCCGGTCTTTACATTCTGCCCTTCTTTGATGGCGATACTAACGTAACTCCCGGCCGAAGCAATGGCTTCGGTTATGGATTGCCCTCGTGCTATATAAGCTGCGATAGCTGAAGCCAGCGTGCAACCTGTTCCGTGTGTGTTTAAGGAGTTTATAAAAGGGTAAGCGAAAGTTTTTCTTACACCTTGCCGATCAGCATATACGTTGTAGAGTTCAAGCCCATCTAAGTGGCCGCCTTTTACAAGAACGGCCTGGCTACCTAAATCTAACAATGCTTCTGCCGCGTTTATCATATCATCAACATTGCCGGCATGTTTGCCCGTTAGTTGAGTTGTTTCATTCAGGTTTGGCGTGAGCAGGGTTACCATTGGAAAAAGTAGCTCCTTCATGGCAAGCAATGCTTCGTTATTTGCCAGTTGTTTTCCGCTGCTTGAGCTGATAACTGGGTCGAGGATGATGGGTAGCGGTTCGTATTTTTTTAAAGCATCGGCTACCGCCTGCACAGTTTCCGCATTTGGCAGCATCCCGATCTTCACTGCCAAAGGCCGGATATCGCTCATTACTGCGCTGATCTGATTTTGCACCATTGCCGGTGGAATAACGTGAATATCAGTTACTCCCAGGGTGTTTTGCGCGGTAATGGCAGTAATGGCTGAGGTGCCGTAACAACCCAGGGCGGCAAAGGTCTTCAAGTCGGCCTGAATGCCCGCACCGCCGCCGCTATCGGAGCCGGCAATGGTTAATACCGAACAATATTGATAATACTGCATAAGCGCGTTTTAAAAGTTAAAAGCGTTAATTCCTCCTTTTAAACTGAAGGCTGCTATCCCCGACAAAGACCTGGTTTGCTGAGCCGCTATTTTACTGCGTTGGCCGGTTTGGCAAATAAATACCAGCTTTTTACCGCTTGGAAAAATATTAGCGTGTTCTTCCAATTCATAAAGCGGGATATTTATTCCTCCTATATTTTCATCGTCAAATTCATAGGTTTCACGCACATCAACCAGGTAAATTTGGTCGGGTGTTTCCGCCCTCCATTTTTTAAAGGTGTCGGCGTCGATTTCATTTATAACTTTGTCACTTTCAACCGGCTGAGAAATGTTAACCGGGAGTGAAGGCGTTGCGGCAGAAATTTTGAAAATACTGATGCTGTTGTCAAGCGCATTCAGGGTTAACAGTTTGCCTGATAATAGCTCCCCAATACCGCAAATCAACTTAATGGCTTCGTTGGCCATATAAGTACCTATTATACCAGGTAACACGCCAATAACACCAATTTCGGCACAGTTGGGTACTTCATTTTCTGGTGGCGCTTCAGGAAATAGGTCACGATAGCCGGTGCCGCCCTGATGATTAAACACCGATACCTGTCCCTCAAATTTAAATATCGATCCGAATACCAGCGGTTTGCCAAGGGTGACGCAAGTATCATTCACCAGATAGCGGGTGGTAAAGTTATCAGAGCCATCTATCACCAAATCAAAGCCGGTTATCAGTTGTTGGGCGTTGGCAAGGGTAATCCTTTCTGTATATGTTATCAGCTCTACAAAAGGGTTAAGCTGGTTTAGTTTTTGCTTGGCTATCAAAGCCTTTGGCTGGCCAATATCAGCGGCAGCATATAATATTTGCCGGTGCAGGTTGCTGATATCAACCATGTCATCATCCACAATACCAATGGTGCCTACTCCGGCTGCTACCAGGTACTGCAAAATGGGGCAACCTAATCCGCCGGCACCTATCATCAACACCCGGGCTGCTTTTAGTTTTTCTTGTCCCTGCAGGCCCAACTCGGGCAATATCATCTGCCGGTTATACCGTTTCAATTCTTCACGCTCAAGCATATTCTTAGGTTAAACAGCTATCCCAATCTTTCCAAACCGCTTCATAGCCCTGTTGGGTAATTATCTTTGCAATCTCGGCCGGGCTGCGTTCATCCGAGATCTCGAACTGCTCCAGCGACTCAGGTTCAACAGCATATCCGCCCGGGTTGGTTTTTGAACCGGCGCTTATAGAGGTGATACCCAGCTTGATGATATTATTGCGAAAGTTGGCAGATTCGCGCGTAGATATCGAAAGTTCAACCTCTTCGTTAAACAAACGATAAGCGCAGATCAGTTGTACCAGTTCGCGGTCATTCATTTCTACCTTTGGCTCGAGGCCGCCGCTAAAAGGCCTTAACCTTGGGAACGAGAGGCTGTATTTAGTTTGCCAGTATTTTTTTTCGAGGTAGTTAAGGTGCATCGCGGTGAAAAAACAATCAGTGCGCCAGTCTTCCAAACCTATTAAAACGCCCAGTCCCATTTTATGGATCCCGGCCAGGCCCAACCTGTCGGGCGTTTCCACCCGGTATTTAAAGTTTGATTTTTTGCCTTTGGGGTGGTGTTTTTTGTAATCCTCTTTATGATAAGTTTCCTGGTATACCAGCACGGTATTGAGGCCATAAGGCGTTAGCTGTTGATAGTCTTCCAGATCCATCGGTTGCACCTCCATCGAGATATGGGCAAAATGAGGCCTGATCAGTTCGAGCACTTTTTTAAAATAATCAACATGCACATTCACGTTGTCCTCGCCGGTTACCAGTAATACATGCTCATAGCCCATCTCTTTAATAACGGCCACTTCCTGCATAATTTCCATTGGCGAAAGCGTTTTGCGTTTTACCTTGTTATCGTAACTAAAGCCGCAATAAGTACAGATGTTGCTGCATTCGTTGGATAGATAAAGCGGCACGTACATCTGCAGCACCTTGCCAAAACGTTTCAGGGTCAGGCGCTGGCTGATCCGCGCCATTTGCTCCAGGTAGGGCGCTGCAGCAGGTGATACCAGGGCCTTAAAATCCTCCAATGTTCGTTTATCTGCGGCCAGGGCGCGTTCAACATCCGCGCTGGTTTTAGCGTAGATGCTGGCCTTGGTATCATCCCAGTTATAGGTTTCAAAAATGTCGTTAAAACTACTCATCTAAAAAAGAAGTAAGTGGACTACTTGCCATAGCATGTGATACCGGTTGTGCCAGTTTTGCTTCAAAAGCCATCCGGCCGGCTTTAACGGCCAGTTTAAATGCTTCGGCCATTTGTACTGGATTACTTGATACCGCGATGGCGGTGTTTACCAGTACGGCGTCGGCGCCTATTTCAAGCGCTTTGGCTGCATCAGACGGAGCACCTATACCCGCATCAACAATAACGGGTACGCTGCTTTGGCTGATGATGATCTCTAAAAAATCGATGGTTTTAAGGCCCTTATTACTACCTATCGGCGATCCTAAAGGCATCACGGCCGCAGTACCCGCTTCTTCAAGCCTTTTACATAATACGGGGTCGGCATGGATATAGGGCAATACTATAAAACCCAGTTTCGCCAGTTCTTTGGTAGCTTTTAGGGTTTCTATAGGGTCGGGCATCAGGTATTTGGGATCGGGATGGATCTCCAGTTTTATCCAGTTGGTTTCCAGCGCCTCGCGGGCAAGTTGGGCGGCAAACACAGCCTCCTTAGCATTCCGCACACCTGAGGTATTAGGCAGCAGGTTAATATGCGGATATTTTAAACGCAGCAACAGATCGTCGTTGTCGTTGTTTTTTACATCAACACGCTTTAGGGCTACGGTTACCAGTTCAGAGCCTGAGGCCAGCAAAGCCTCCTCCATCATGGCAGGCGAGTTAAATTTGCCGGTGCCTGTAAATAAGCGCGACTGAAATGTTTTATCAGCGATGGTTAACATAGTGTTGATTTTAAGCTTCGTTAAACGAAGGTTGATTTAAATGATGGTATAATTCCGAAACCACTTGCCTGGCGTTGGTGGCGTGGGTGATGGCGCCGGACAGCGCAACACCATATACGCCGCTTTGTATGATCAGCGGTATATCGGCCGGCACAATGCCGCCGATAGCGATTACCGGGATACTCATATTTGCAAGACGCATCTGATCCATAATATCCCAATAACCGTCCAGCCCCAAAATAGGGCTCAGCTTTTGTTTGGTAGTTGTAAAACGGTAAGGGCCAAGGCCGATATAGTCGGCGCCCTCGGCAACGCGCTGTTTTACATGCGCAAATGTATTGGCCGTACCACCGATGATCATATCATGGCCAACAATCTGACGGGCCTGTTGTATGGGCATATCCTGTAAACCCAGGTGCAGCCCGTGGGCACCCGCCTTTTTTGCAATTTCAGGATGGTCGTTCACTATTAATCTGGCACCGTACCCGTCACAAAGTTTAACGGCCTCGATGGCATATTGCAGAATGATGTCTTCGGGCTGATCTTTAACCCTCAACTGTATCCATTTACAGCCCGCATCCAAAGCCGCTTTGATAGCGCTAAGGTGCGTGCCATTTTGAGATTGTTGAGAGATATAATGCAGTTTATCAATCATGGATTTAATTGTTCGGTTTGTTTTTTAATGCTTATAAAATTGGAAACAGCCTGCTTGGGATCTTGCCAGATAGCACCCAAAACCGCCGCTCCGTCAAAATTCATTTTTTTTAGCAGGTTTAAATTGGTTATATCCACGCCGCCAAGCGCTATTATTTTTGGTCCGGACTTATTACGGTCTAAACAAAAACCGGCAGGCAGCATGCTTTGATAACCTGGCTTGGATATGCTGTTGAACACCGGGCTTAAAAATGTGTACTCAAAATGTTTTAGTGAGGATGTGGCGCTAACATCATGTATCGAAGTACTCAATCGGTAACCCTGATTAAGCTGAATATTTAAATCCAGGTGGTCGCTTTTGATACGATCCTTTTCGGGATAATGTAAATAGTGCATCTCAAAAACTTTGGCCA
This sequence comes from Mucilaginibacter sp. NFR10, assembly GCF_900100445.1. Taxonomy (NCBI): domain Bacteria; kingdom Pseudomonadati; phylum Bacteroidota; class Sphingobacteriia; order Sphingobacteriales; family Sphingobacteriaceae; genus Mucilaginibacter; species Mucilaginibacter sp. NFR10. The sequence goes on from NZ_FMTV01000002.1 coordinate 735,091, forward strand.
GCCTATGATGCTGATGACAAACTATAGCATGATGATAGGCCTGGTCAATCTGAGTAATCAGATTGGTACATTGATCGAGATTCCAATCCGGTTTGCGCAGATGGAAGCGCTGTAACCCGGCCCCGAACAAGCGATTGATTATTTGTGCTTCATCCGTCACAGTATCCGGGGCCGATATCACGATCAATTCCATTACAGGTATATTTCGCTGCCTTTTTCGGCAAACTCTTTTGATTTTTGTTCCATGCCACGGGTTAGGGCGTCGGCTTCGTTAACACCATTCTCTTTGGCAAAGTCGCGCACATCCTGGGTTATTTTCATCGAGCAGAAGTTTGGCCCGCACATCGAGCAAAAGTGCGCGATCTTGGCTCCCTCGGCAGGCAGGGTTTCATCATGAAATTCTTTAGCCGTATCCGGATCCAACGACAGGTTAAACTGATCTTCCCACCTGAACTCGAAACGTGCCTTGCTCAACGCATTGTCGCGATACTGCGCACCGGGATGACCTTTGGCTAAATCGGCAGCATGGGCAGCAATTTTGTACGTGATCACGCCGTCTTTAACATCTTTTTTGTTGGGCAAACCCAGGTGTTCTTTAGGGGTCACATAGCACAACATAGCGGTACCGAACCAACCGATCATGGCAGCGCCGATAGCCGAAGTAATATGATCATAACCCGGAGCGATATCGGTAGTTAACGGACCTAAAGTGTAAAAAGGCGCTTCAGAACAATGCTTTAATTGTTTCTCCATGTTCTCTTTGATGAGGTGCATGGGTACGTGGCCGGGGCCTTCAATAATGGTTTGCACATCGTGCTTCCAGGCTATTTTGGTCAGCTCGCCCAGGGTTTCCAGCTCGCCAAACTGCGCGGCATCGTTGGCATCGGCAATACAGCCGGGGCGCAAGCCATCGCCCAGCGAGAAGGCGACATCATACGCTTTCATGATCTCGCAGATCTCTTCAAAATGCGTATATAAGAAATTCTCTTTATGATGGGCCAGGCACCATTTGGCCATGATAGAACCACCGCGCGATACGATGCCCGTAATACGTTTGGCCGTTAAAGGCACATAGCGCAGTAAAACGCCAGCATGAATGGTGAAATAATCAACACCCTGCTCTGCCTGTTCTATCAACGTATCCCTGAACAGTTCCCAGGTAAGGTCTTCGGCTTTGCCGTTCACTTTTTCGAGCGCCTGGTAAATAGGCACGGTACCTATGGGTACAGGTGTGTTGCGGATGATCCATTCGCGGGTTTCGTGAATGTTTTTACCTGTCGAGAGGTCCATAATGGTATCGGCGCCCCAGCGGCATGCCCAAACGGCTTTTTCTACTTCTTCTTCAATACTCGAGGTAACTGCCGAGTTGCCAATATTGGCGTTGATCTTAACCAAAAAATTACGGCCAATGATCATCGGTTCACTTTCGGGGTGATTGATATTTGATGGGATAACTGCGCGACCGGCGGCTACCTCTTGTCGTACAAATTCGGGCGTAATGTAACCTTTAGGTGTGTTGGCGCCAAAGCTATGGCCCTGGTGCTGTTGGCTCATTATATCATATTGCCCGTTCAACTGTTCTTTCAGCAGATCGATGCGTTGGTTTTCGCGTATGGCGATGTATTCCATTTCGGGCGTGATAATGCCCTTTTTGGCGTAATGCAGTTGCGACACATTCATGCCTGCTTTGGCGCGGAAAGGTTTACTTTGGTAGCCAAAACGTAAATGATCAAGCTCTTTACTGTTTAAGCGTTCGCGGCCATATGCTGATGATATGCTATCCAGCAGCTCGACATCACCACGCGAAGTGATCCATTTTTCGCGCAGGCGGGGTAAACCTTTTTTAACATCGATGGCTATGTTTGGATCGGTATAAGGGCCGCTGGTATCGTAAACAGTTACCGGGGCGTTGGGCTCGGTTTCGCCAAAACGGCCATGTAGTTTGGTGTCGTTCAGGCTTATTTCGCGCATGGCCACGTCAATGTCGTGCAATTGTCCTTTAACGTAAATCTTACGCGACGCCGGAAACGGTGTTTGCGTGATGGCTTGTGCTGTAGGTGTTTTTTCTGTTTTCATAAAAGGCTATTGGGTGTTTATCCTCCCTGGGTGGCTTTAATAATGATGATTTTATCGCCCCGATTGAGCTTGTGGTTTTCCCATTGGGTTTTGGGAACAATAGCTTCGTTGATGGCAATGGCCAGCCCCCGGTCAGGGTGCTGCAAGACATCAGCGAGCAAAGCCCGCACATTGCAGTTATCAGGCACAATAAAATTTTGTTGATTAACGGTTACTTCCATTACGTTGCATTAAAATTTCAACTGTAGGAATGTCCCCGTATTAGGAAAGAAAAAACAACACCAATAGTGTCGTCGTCACTTTTCCCTTCGCCAGCATTACCCGGATCAGGTTCAAAGGGTATTATCTCAGTCCGTCAGGACACCCCTAAAGTTGCAGTAAAGCTAAAGGAATAAAATTGATTAATCCAAATCAATTTTATGTTAAGACTATCTGGTTACTGCTGATGATAATTTGTTTTAACGTGTAAGTGTATTGAATATCAAGTGATTGAATTGTGTTAATGCTGACGAAAATAATTTGAAAGCATCAGGCAAATTATCGTCAGCTTAACTCAAAATCCATAAAATAATAAACTACTCTCAACCTGATGTCAAATAATTGTTAATCGGCAAAATCGGGCCGGTCAATAAAAATAAGTGTCTTATCTTAGCTGCAACTGAGTATGAACGCATTAGTTGATTTAATACAAATCTATGGGCTGTGGCTGGTATTTTTGATCACTCTTTTACAGAGTGTTGGATTGCCGCTGCCTGCATTTGCAGTATTGATTGTAACTACTGCTGTAACGCCTGCAACCGAAGCTAATATCATCATACTCATTTTAACCGGATCACTGGGTACCTTAGCAGGCGACCTTATATTATATTTTGCCGGGAAGAGATACGGAACAGGGATCCTTGGGAAATTATGTAAAATTTCTATGTCACCGGATACCTGTGTTCGCAGTACCGGCGATATTTTTGAACGCTACGGCGCCCCTGCGTTAACCATTGTTAAATTTATTCCGGGGCTGTCAACACTGGCACCTGTTGTTGCCGGAGTTTATGCAATGCGGGTGACATTATTTGTGTTTTTTTCATCTATCGCAGCACTTATCTATCTCGGCGCGGCGGTGACGCTGGGTGCAGTTTTTCGGCACCAGGTTGATGGCTTGATCGCTGCATTAAGTCATTATGGCACGATGGGCGGTTTATTTGTCGTCGTGTTGTTCGGTTTATACCTTTTGTTCAAATGGCTGCGTCGTTATCGCCTTATCAGGCAGTTTGAAACGGATAGGTTAACTGTGAATGATTTGATAGAACTGATTGACGGAGAATCGAACCCTGTGATACTTGATGCACGTCCGATAGATCAGCGCACAAGAAATGGATTTATACCGGGCTCAGTTCCCATAGACGAAAACAGTTTTAATGATATTGCCGACCGATATGCCGGGCATAAGGAGATTGTTATTTACTGTTCGTGCCCCAATGAAATAACCGCTGCAAGATATGCCGAGAAATTGCGTAAAGTTGGCCTGAAGCGCATCCGGCCTTTAGTAGGAGGGATTGATGCATGGGCCCAATCAGGCCAGCAGGTTACATTTCTTTGAAGCCTATTCAAATTCAATTGTTTAATGTAGAGACGCATCATATGCGTCTTCCGCATACAGATGCCTGATGTTCATGAACTGCTAAGCAGCCTGGCCTATGGGAGAAGCATGTGATGCGTCTCTACATAAAAGCAATATCAGCGCTTGTTGCAAACGACCGCAAGATTAAAGCAATAAGCCCCCGCTAAATCTCCCCCGGAAGGGGAGACTTTTTTGATCTGCATTTTTTTAAGCCCTCCCTTCCGGGGAGGGTTTGGGTGGGGTTTTTACCCATTCCCCACACGCTGCATTTCATCGGTTGCTCCGTTGTCGCGCTTGGCCGTTTTGAAGGTTTTGCCGAACCGATAAGTGAACGCAAGCACTACTACGCGACTATCGCGTTTAATTTTAAAATATTCGGTAGCGTTAGGGAACTGCGTTAAGCCTTCCATGGCGTTGGTATAGAATATATCGCGCATGCTCAACTTCAGGGTCGCCTTCTTTTTAAGTACCGACATGCCCAGCCCTGCCGAGAGTTGCCCGGTAGGGTATAGCCGTTCCTGCACGTCATTGCGGGCGCGGGTGGTATAAAAGCCCGATACCTCGCCTGTAAAACGTTTGCTAATGGTGAACTGGTTGCTGGCGTTGAGGTTAAGCTGGTTAATATCTGATGTGTAATGATTGCCGTTAAAACCGCTCAGCTTTTTGTAATTGTACAGCGCCTGTGCTGTTAGCGTCCACCAGTTGGTGGGGGAGGCCGTGATAGCTTCGGATATGCCGATGATATACGTGCGCCCCACGTTGCCCTGTGTATACAGCAAAATGCCCGCAAGGGTAGGGTCGCTCAAAAAGATCTGCGAAAAGTAGTTGTTGATATTGCTGTAAGATACCGTGGTGGTGAGCAGGTTTTTGTATTGATGGCTCAGCTCCAGGTTCCAGCTGTATTGGGGTAAAATATAAGGGTTGCCCGTTTGATAAGTGTACTTGTTAATGATAAAATAAAATGGGTTAAGCGTTTGGTAAACCGGGCGGTCAATGCGGCGGCTTACCGTTAAAGTAAAGCTATTTGCAGTATCGGCCTGGTAACTGAAATAGCCGCTGGGAAAAAAGCTGCCGTAGTTGCGCGAAAAGGCCGAATCTTTTTGCAGCACATTACCCAGTTGATGGGCGTGATAATCGGTATGCTCATAACGTAAGCCTACCTGATAGGAAATGGCCTTATGCTTGCGCTCCCATTGCGTGTAAACCGCGTGGATGTTCTCACTGTAAAGGAAATGGTTACTGCGGGTCAGGTCATCAGTCCATTGGCCCGCATTGAGGTTTTGGTAACCGGCGGAGTTATCGGTACTGCTGTGTGCCGATTTCCAGCCCGCCTGAAATTGGCCATCGCTGTCGGTTTTAAGCGTATAGTCGGCTTTGCCAGTGAATATGTTGATGGTGGTGGGGATGTTGGCGCGTGTAGATTCGTTATAACCGCCGGTGGTTTGCAGGCGGTTGTTGAAATTCTGGTCGCTGGTAATGTTGTAGTGCAGCCAGTCGGCATCAGCGCTGATGTCCTGGTTTTTGCTGATGGCATGGCGGAGGCTCAGGCTCACCTGGCCGTTTTTAAACCGGCTGTTATTGGCGTTATCGGTAGCGATGACCGAATCTGCCGCACCACTGGAGTTGAGCCAGCGCGCCGAAGCCGTATTGTTACCCTCGCGGTGGATCATGGTTCCGCCAAGCACAATGCCAACCGTGGCTTTAGGCGAAACTTCATAGTCCAGCCCCGCTTTGGCCGTATTGTTCAGCAGTGTGCCGGTGAAGTGCGATGGCTGGTCCAGCGTTGCGGTGGTCGCCCCGTCGGCGCCGGTGTATTTGCGCAGCGCGTACAGGTTGGTAAGGTATTTTTGCCGGCTGATATTGTAATTAAAGAAAGTGCTGACGCGCCCGGCGCGGTAATTGAGCGTGAGCGTGTTATTGGTTTTGAAGTAAACACCCTGCGCCGCCGTGGCCGTAACCGACCCGTTGAAACCCTTTTGCCGGTTCTTTTTGGTTTTAATGTTGATGATCCCCGCATTGCCGCTGGCATCATACCTGGCCGTAGGGTTGGCAATCAGCTCAATCTGCGCCACCTGGGTGGAGCTCATGCTGCTGAGCAGGTTGTTGAGGTCGGCGCCGGAGAGGTAGGTAGGCTTGCCGTCTATCATCACCAGCACCCCGGGCTTGCCCTGTAAAGCAATGCCGCCATTACGGTCGACCATTACCCCCGGCGATTTCTCCAATACCTCCAGTACCGTGGCCCCCACATTCGTAACCGAAGCATCAACGTTTACGATCACCTTTCCCTGCTTCACCTCTACCGGCGGCGTTTTGGCAGTGATGTTCACCTCTTTCAGTACAGTACTCAGGGCTTGTATGCGGATGGTATCCTGCTTAATATTCTCCGCAATGGTATAGCTGCGGGTGGTTTGGGGCTGATATCCCGTATAAGTTACCGAGAAGCTGAATGCTCCCTGCGCAATGTTCTGAAACCTGGCCTGGCCGCGGGCGTTAGTTACGATCATACTGGCCTGTTTGTTTGCCTGTATCAGTTTAACGGTAGCACCATCGGCGGGCTGGGCGTTTTCTTTAACAACTATCAGCGTAAACTGCTGTGCAAAGCCGCCCAGGGGTAACAGGGCCAGTAGAAAGAGTAAAAGTGTACGGGTCATTCAGTCAATCCTAATAATCCCGTAAGATAATCAGGGTTAGGCTGATGTTTGCAATTTAAGGTGCGAAAATATGGGTGAAAATCACTTTTTTACTTTGAAAGTCACTGGTATGCCGCATCTAAACCCAACCCTGCATACCCGCGCCAGGTTGGGAAACTATCAACATTAACGCCTTACGCGGTTTAAATTAAAGGCAACCAGGTATTCGTACACTGGCTCGGGGGCGAAACGATCCGACGGTATCACTGTTTGTGCCTTCATCACCTGGTTCAATTGCGTTTTTACCAGGGCAAAAGTCGCTTTTAACAGTTCGGGCAGTACGCTTGTCGCTACTGTGGGATAGTACTGTTTCTCAAAAGCTTTTTTCTCAGCGGCGGTAGCCATTTGTACCTCCCAATGCTCATCGGGTTTAAAACCATTCTCCAAAGCGGTATTACCCAGGTCATAAATATATTCGCTGGCTTTGTAGTGTGCTGTTTGTTTATCGGTCATTCTGATATTTATTGTATGAGGATTTATCTTGTTTATTGTTGCAATGGTTAATTAAGCCTTAGCTCGCTTTAGCGACTTTGACAGCGGTAGGCCCTTTTTGCCCCTGTTCTATTTCAAAGGTAACTTTGTCATTTTCTTTGATGGCAAAAGAAGCCGCGTTGACATGAACAAAAATGCTTTCCTGGGTTTGCAGATCTTTAATGAAACCGAACCCTTTAGATTCATTAAAGAATGTTACTGTGCCTTTTCTTACAATTTCTACTTCAACTTCCTCCTGTTTTGGCGTACCGATGAGGATGTCCTGCGCCAATACCTTTTTCCGGTTACCGGGATCTTGTGGCACGGAGGTAATGTTGCCGTTTGCGTCAACATAGGCCAGCATATCTTCAAAACCCTGTCCTTTAACAGCGTTGGCTTTACGATCTTCGGCCTTTTCTTTTTTGTCCTGTTGTTTTTTGAGCTTTTTCTTTTCGCGCTCTTTCTTGTTAAATGTTTCGGTGGATCTACCCATGTTTTTGATTAAGTGTAACAAAAAAGCATCCCCCCGGATGGGAGGATGCTTTTAAAATGATGATATAGTGATTAAGCTATTTTTACATTTACTGCATTCGGACCTTTACGGCCTTCTTCAACGTCATAACTAACGGCGCTGTTCTCACGAACATTGTCAATCAGACCTGTTGAATGAACGAAGATTTCGCTGCCACCATTGTTAGGTGTGATAAATCCGAAACCTTTGGCTTCATTAAAAAATTTTACTGTTCCTTGTTGCATTATATTGTTGTTAATAAGTGTGCAATATAACTTTAATTATTGGTATATTTTACTTTTCGTAAAATTATTTAACATTTATTTAATTGATTGCTGCCGAAAAGGGCCTGGAGCGTTGTTTAATGGATGTTTTTGAGTCTTCTTTAGTTTTTAAAAAACTTGGTGTGCATTTTGATAAATGGTGTGCATAGCCGGCATGCTGCTCTTTTGGCTTTGCATCTCTTGTTGTGATCATTGCAACCGTGAAGTTGGTGTAAATAAAACTTTATTTACCTGAACACGGGGCCATAAGCATGGGCGCTTGCGGCAGCGTGAGAGGACACTTGCGGCAGCCGAGCGTGTACTTTGAGAGTCACGAGTATGCAACCGCTCTTTGTCGGCGACGCACACTCGTGCCTGATTGGGTTGGAATTTGCTTTAGTAAGGTGGCGGTACCTTTTGGAAATCAGGTTGATATAGAGCAGAATTCTGTTAGCCTTATGGCGTTTATTTCTCAGCCCTTCTTCCCGTAGTAATGCCCACACGGTTCCAGGCATTCATAGCAATAATTGCCATCATAACCTCGGTAGTGTACTGTTGGCCAAGTAGTTCAATAGCAGTGTCATATACTTTATCAGATACATGCTTGCCTGCTATCAAAGTCATCTCTTCGGCCAGGGCTAATATGGCCTGTTCTTCTTTTGAAAAAAAGTTAGTTTCCCGCCATACAGGTAACAAAATAATGCGTTGCGCACTCTCGCCTAAAGCGATGGCATCCTTACTATGTTTATCAATACAATAAGCACATCCGTTTAATTGGGAAACCCGTATTTTTATCATTTCCCAGTGCAGTTTTGATAGCGAAGATGTTGCCAGGTATCGCTCTAATCCCATCATCGCGTCAAATGCCTTTGCGTCGGCATCCTTTAAAAATTTGCGTTTATACATATTTGTTGTTAAAATATTATGCTCGTTTAATGATAAATCAATTTCCAATTTTTACTGATCCGATCTTCGGATAATTGCAGTGATTTTCGCATTCGATATTTGATTATAAAAATATATTTTTACCGGACTATCAAAATCGTCCAATTTGAATATAATAGGTAGTCCAATTTGATATGTATTCACTTGCAAGTCTAATTATCATTAGTTCAAATTCTGTTGAGCCGGTTTACCAGCAAATAGCGAATCAATTGTTGAAACTGATTAAAGGCGGAACATTAACTACAGGGCACCGCTTACCGAGTACCCGGGAATTATCCGAACAACTGAAAGTTCACAGAAAGACTATCGTACGCGCATACGATGAATTGTTAGTGCAAGGCTGGCTACAATCCGAAACCGGAAACGGCACTTTCGTAAGTGAAAAATTGCCATTTATAGCGCCGGAAAAATTAATGGCGAGGTCTACCCAAAAAGGGAGCAACTTAAAAACAGCCGGCTATAACATTGACAATGCCGACCATTTAGCCAGAAAGCTTATAAAACATACCAGCCAATATCATTTAGATGATGGTTATCCTGATGGTCGCTTAGCGCCGTTGACTGACTTATCAAGGGCTTACCGCACGCAACTACGGGCAGGCAACCAATATGTCCGTTTAGGGTATGGCGACCCTAAAGGTTCAATATGGCTTCGCGAAGAATTATGTACTTATTTTGCCGAAACCAGGGGATTGAATATCACTTCTGAAAATATACTGATCACCCGCGGCACCATCATGGGGTTATATCTGGTGTCAACAGCCTTACTTAAGCCCGGCGATAACATTGTTATTGGCGACTTAGGCTGGACCGGGGCAAATATGAATTTTTTACAGGCGGGGGCAAACGTTATAAAAATACCGGTTGACGGACATGGAATAATAGTAGATGAATTGCGTGAAATTTGTCGGGTAAAGCCTATCCGTATGGTGTATGTTACTCCACACCATAATTACCCTACTACAGTAGCCTTGCGGGCAGACAGACGGATGCAGCTATTGCAACTGGCAAAGGAATTTGATTTTATTGTTTTCGAGGATGATTACGATTATGATTTTCATTATCAAAACAAGCCTTTACAACCGCTGGCTGGCGCAGATGTTACCGGGCACGTGCTTTATTGCGGGTCGTTTACTAAAGCCATCGCCCCGGCATTTCGTATCGGTTACCTGGTTGGCCCCGAAAATGTAATACAGCGGTTAGCAACTTTACGCCGTATTGTAGATCGGCAGGGCGACAATCTGGTGGAAAACGCGGTAGCCGAGTTACTGCAATTAGGCATCATACAAAAACATGTACGTAAATCATTGCGGGCTTATCATGAGCGGCGGGACCTATTCTGTGAGTTATTAAAATATCACCTGCAAGACAAAGTTGATTTCAAAATGCCCGAAGGCGGAATGGCATTATGGGCAACGTTTGACCAATCAATTAACATTTACGACCTGCAAAAACAGGCCCTGGCCAGGGATATTTATATTAATGATGGTTCGGGTCAATTTACGCGCCAGTCGGCCGAACAATCACTTCGATTGGGTTTCGCATCCTCAACTGTTACAGAATTGGAATATATAGCCGAAACTCTCGGAAAATTAACATCATGCCAGGTAAGCTTAAAATGAAGAAAAATGTATTTTAACGAAAAAATAGCTTTGATAACAGGAGCCAGCAGCGGAATAGGTCGCGCTATTGCCGAAGCATTAAATAAGGGAGGCTACAGGCTGATACTGGCGGCACGCCGGGAGGAAAAATTGAAGGAGCTACAATCTGAATTTGTAGATATTATTCCCGGTGATCTTTCCTCTGCCGGTTACCAGGATGCATTGGTAGAATATATTTACAAAACTTACGGAAAATGTGATTATCTGTTCAATTGCGCGGGAACGCTTCATACCGGCACCATAGCGGAAACGGATATTGATAAAATGACCGGAATGTTGCGGTTAAATATTGAAGCTACCTTCAGGTTAACTTATTCTTTACTCAAGCGTTTCAAAATTCAGGGATATGGGCATGTGATCAATTTGTCGAGCGTGCTGGGTACCAAAGTACGCCCTACGGCCGGCGCATATGCAGCCACCAAATTTGCTATCGAAGCACTATCTGAAGCTTTACGCATGGAACTTGCCGGAACAAACATCCAGGTATCCTGTATAGAGCCCGGCCTGGTGATGACCGAACTTCACAACGACTGGGAGGTTCATCCTAAAGATAGTATGCAAATACATGAACCTTTAAATGTCGCTGATGTTGTCGAGGCGGTTTTCTATATCCTGCGACAACCCGCTCATGTACGAATACCCAAATTGATGATTTTACCAAAGGATCATTTGATATAATGCAGAGGATTTTAATGAGATAACTGTAACATGCATTTAGTAGTTCACTTATTCTACGCTCTTAAACAAATTTGCTTTGTAGGTTAATCCAATTGGTAAATCAATATCAGCAATTCTTACAAAGTTACCTTCAATATATTGAATAAGATGCTTATTAATAATAATAGAGCGGTGGATGCGGATAAATTCATAGTTTGGAAGTAGTGCTTCGAGTTTGCCCAGGGCCATGTATGAAACATAAGTATGGTTGGGTGTATGCACTTTAACGTAGTCACCTAAACCCTCAATATAAATGATAGATGAAAGGTTAATTTTTACTAACTTTTTATCAACCTTCAAAAAGATATTTGTTATTTCAGCCGTTGGTTGATTGATCCGTTGAGATTCATTTTTATTCAGACCGACCTTTTGAACTGCCTTCAGGAAACGCTCAAACATGACCGGCTTAACCAGATAATCCGTAGCCTCTATTTCAAAAGCTTCAACGGCATATTCGGTGTATGCAGTTATGAAAATAACTTTCGGATGGGTTTTCAAGGATTTTATAAAATTAAGTCCACTGATTCCTGGCATTTCGATGTCGATAAAGATCACATCTACTTGGTGCTGATGCAGAGCAGTAAATGCTTCGACGGCTGTCGGGTAACTTCCTAAACAATGCAAACCAGGCAACTGTTCGATATAGGAAACTATCAGCTGCCTTGCCAGTGGCTCGTCATCAACTACTATGCAATTAATCATTTAAAGGGTCTAATTGAATGGTCAAACTTACCGTGAAAGTTTCTTCTTCCTCAAAAATAATTAGCTCATGCCGGCCAGCGTAAAGCAAGTCGAGTCGTTTTCGCACATTTAGCAGACCGATACCACTTTGCGATTTGTCATAGTTATCATTAGCAGGAAGCTTGGCATTGGATGTTTGAAAAATTAGTTCGTTTTCATCGACCGCCAAAATCAATTTTACCCAATTGTCCATGATATCCCGATGTAGGGCGTGCTTGAAAGTATTCTCGATTAGTGGCATAAACAGCAATGGCTCAATTTTTATATTGTCAATATCACCCTGGACAGCAAAGTCAATTATATCAGGCTTGGTATGGCGTAAATTTTCGAGGCTGATATAGCTTTTAATAAAATCTATCTCCTGTTGTAATGATACTCTTTCATGACGAGTGTCATAAAGCACGTAACGCATAATTTCTGAGAGATCCTTAATCATCAATGGCGTTTTAGGAGAATGATGAACACTCAACGAATACATATTATTAAGAGTGTTAAAGAAAAAATGTGGTCGAATCTGTGATTTTAAATGGTTGAGTTCAAGCTTTAATTTTTCGGTTTCCAGCGTACTGACTTTATATTGCTGCTTGAATAGCAGCTTAATAATATATAAAGAAGTAGCTGCTAATATAACGAGAATAGTAATGCCAATATCCGTATTAAAATATCCCTGGGTAAAATCTAAAGGCCGGGCACCACTGATATTGTTCCGGTAAACTTCCGGTATAAAAGGCATGTACATAACCGCTAATATTCCGAATCGCTCATTTAAACCATATAAAACAAAATATATCGGCAATAAAATAATAAACATCCAATAGCGATTTTTCCCGATTGTAACGGGTAAATACCAGCGATAAAGTAAAATGATAACAGGTAATTGCAAAACATTGATTACAACATAACCAAATGAGTTTGCCAATGTATGTTGAGACCAGGTTGCCAAGCCTACTGCAAATGGGCTCAAAATACTAATCACAAATAAGTAAGATGTTTCGGCAACTAAGCCCTTCTGTTTATAATTAAGCGTAGCAAATGGCATGGCTCAATTTACACTTATTAAATAATAAGCAATAGAATTTTCGATGAACACCTTGTTCTGCATGTTGAACTATTAAAAGACAGGATTCAACAGGCGGATAAACAAGTTCGTCTAATTTATTTAGCTTACCGCGTTCAAGGAGTCATTTTTGTTTTATATAAACCAATTCCATATAACTTATACTTAATTGTCATTATTATGAAACACTTCCTTTGCGCAAAGCTATCCTGTGTATTATTATTTCTGCTGACAAGCACCGCAGGTTTTGGTCAAACAAGGTATGAAAAGATCGCAATTTACGATAAGATATGGGGTTTTTTAAAATATCATCATCCATCAGTAGCTCGCGGGATAGTTGACTGGGATTCTGTTTATGTGCATGATATTGATAAAATGCAAAACGCATCTGTAAGCAAGCTTAACAAGATGCTAATTACTACCATAGACAACCTCGGACCCATCCCCCAAAATAAGCCTCGACCAACTGTCGATACGTTATTTAAGCTAAATCATAATTTGGGTTGGATAGCAAATTCGAAATACATCAGTCATCAGCTTCAAAATAAACTAAAAGAAATATACGTCTATCGTAATCAAGGTGCTAATAAATACATAAAACAAAATTATGAAGCGGCTGACTACAGCGGCGAAAAAAAATACCAAAACATGATTCTTCCAAATGAACAGTACCGTTTGTTATTTTTAGCCCGTTTCTGGAATGCCATCAATTACTTTGCACCATATAAATACCTTATTGGCGAGGATTGGAACAATGTCCTTACTCGGTTTATCCCAAAATTGATCAATACAAAAGATATTCTCTCTTATTATAGAGCCATGCTTCAACTTACCGTTGCCCTCAACGATGGTCATGCACAGTTTAGTTTCGAGGATGGGGATAATACATCGATAAATAATCTTGTTTTTGGTAAATACACCGCACCAGTTTATGCAAAAATTGTAGATAACACGGTGATAATAACCAAATTGGTCAACGACACTTTAACACACAAAGCCCGTTTACAGAAGGGAGATATTGTATTAAGTATTGACAATAGTCCTGTTGGTGTAAGAATGAAACAATTTAGGGCTTATGTTTCGGGATCGAACAATGCATCACGTAACCATTATCTGTCCTGGGTATTATTCAATACCCCAAAAGCTTACCAAAAACTGAAAATTAAAAGGGGAGTCCGGATAATGGACGTTAAAGTAAAATGTATTTTACCATCACAGCGGGATTGGCGGGACTTAACCGAATATCAATCTAATGCGACCGGATACAAAACAGTTGGAAATTCTATCGCTTATGTATACGCCGCACAAATTTGGAGCGGGAATTTGGATACCATAAAAAATCTGATCAGAAGCAAGAAAGCAGTAATATTTGACGTACGTAATTATCCACAAAATGATGCTTTTTACAATATATTCGGCATGTTTCTGCCAAATCCTAAATCAATAGATTACTCTTTGCTAATGATTCCTGACAATCCTGGTTATTTTACCTGGAAACAGTCCGCTAAGATGGGTGAAATCAATAAAACACCCTATAAGGGACAGGTGATTGTATTGGCTGACGAAAGAAACCAAAGCCAGGGGGAGTATTCAGTAATGTGTTTTCAGACCATTCCGGGTGCTGTGACCATTGGCAGCCAAACAGCCGGGGCCGATGGCGTTAAAATTGGCATACCCGTTGGTGGGAAAATGGTTATATCTTATTCCAGCTACGGAGTTTACTATACTAATAAAACGCCAACACAAAGGCGTGGGGTCAAAATTGACATATATGTCAAAAAGACTGTGGAAAGTGTTATAAGGAGTGATGATTTGGTTTTGGCTCGAGCCTTGTCATACTTAAAAAGTAAAGGGATCGATTGATAGTGTCCCGATCCTAAAACAGGTTTACAGATGGTCTTGTCCGGATTTTGGTTTACAGTTTTTGGAGGGTTAAAGTATTATTTGTTGTACTAAGTTAATAATTGTTTTTAAAGTAATTATTGATTTACTGTGCGGGCGACGGTGCTTTCTTTCTTCTATTCTTCCAGTGCTTCATAAGCGGTTCTGTACTCTGATGGGCGTATGCCGGTGTCAGGTTACTGCAACTCATATGCGGCCTAACGTTGTTATAAGCCTCTACAGCACTCTTAACAGCTAATAGCGCTTCTGGCCGTGATTTGAATATCCGGCTTAACTGAAATTCGGTTTTAAGAATACCATTTATTCT